>CAZAEN010000006.1:0-178308 GCA_964484105.1 uncultured Methylophilaceae bacterium | reverse complement strand
CCGCGACCCCCGGCGTGACAGGCCGGTATTCTAACCAACTGAACTACCACTCCAATAGGTTGTTGACTTTTTCAAAAGTCTTACAAAACTAAAGAGTGCTTAAACCACAAGCACTCTTATAATTATTACGTGCTGGTTAACATTTGGTGGGTGCTAACGGGGTCGAACCGCTGACATTCGCCTTGTAAGGGCGACGCTCTACCAACTGAGCTAAGCACCCTTGCCTAACCAGCAAGCGCGCTAGTTTACAGCATCTTTAAGCGCTTTACCAGCTCTAAATTTCGGAGAATTAGCCGCTTTGATGTTAATAGTCGCGCCAGTACGTGGGTTGCGGCCACTGCGAGCTTCGCGTTTACCAACGTAAAAAGTGCCAAAACCGATTAACGTTACCATATCACCTTTTTTTAATGCAGCTCCGATTGAAGCAGTTGCTGCGTCCAAAGCACGCCCTGCTGCCGCTTTTGAAATGCCTGCTGCTTTTGCAATATCGTCGATAAGTTCTGATTTATTCACTTCCGTCCCCTTTAAGGATTTGTTAAATTTAATTGCTTAGTCTTAGGTCGACCAGGCTCGTTTATATCAAGCACTTGTAAACAATGTCAAGCAAAGCGCTCTATTTGCAACGCTATACACCTACTGTTAATGGGTAGTCCCAGTTGTGGATGTACTCACACTATCAACAACCTGATCAGCCACTTTTACTTCTGTTGTTAATTCTTGCTTATCCGAATCAGCCTCGATAGGCACAGGATGTGATACTAATGCCAAAGCCAGTACTTCGTCAATCCACTGAACAGGGTGAATATCCAAATGATTCTTGATATTTTCAGGAATTTCAGTCAAATCCTTCACATTTTGTTTCGGAATCAACACAGTTTTGATTCCACCGCGGTGTGCAGCAAGCAATTTCTCTTTCAGCCCGCCAATTGGCAACACCTCGCCTCTTAGCGTAATTTCACCCGTCATGGCCACATCTGCACGTACTGGGATTTTTGTCAAAATCGACACTAATGCCGTCGTAATAGCAATCCCAGCGCTTGGTCCGTCTTTAGGCGTTGCTCCTTCTGGGAAGTGAATGTGAATGTCATTTTTCTCATAGAAATCATTGGCAATGCCTAGGCGCTTGGCGCGACTACGCACCACACTCATCGCAGCTTGGGTAGATTCTTGCATCACATCTCCCAATTTACCGGTTTTGATGGTGACGCCTTTACCAGGCAACAATACCGCTTCAATGGTCAACAACTCACCACCCACAGAAGTCCATGCCAACCCTGTCACCTGACCAACCTGATTCTCTTTTGCAGCAATGCCAAAATCATATTTCTGTACGCCCAAATATTTCTCAAGCGATTCGGGCGTCACAATAATTTTTTTCTCGGCTTTCGTACCTTCTTTTACCTTGGCTGTGATCAACGCTTTCACGACTTTACGGCAAACTTTAGCAACTTCCTGCTCCAGTTTACGTACGCCAGCCTCACGTGTGTAATAACGTACCATGTGACGCAATGTTTCTTCAGAAACCTCGACCTCATCTTGCTTTAAGCCATGCTGTTTAATTTGTTTAGGTAACAAATAGCGTAAAGCAATGTTCACTTTTTCATCCTCGGTATAACCGGAAAGATAAATAATTTCCATACGATCCAACAGAGGCGCAGGAATATTCGTAGAATTAGCGGTTGCCACAAACATCACATCTGATAAATCGTACTCAACTTCCACATAATGGTCAGCGAAGGTATGATTTTGCTCAGGATCTAACACTTCAAGCAAAGCAGAAGATGGATCTCCTCTAAAATCTTGGCCGAGTTTATCTACTTCATCCAGCAAGAATAAAGGGTTTTTCACACCAACTTTAGTCATGCTTTGCAAAATTTTGCCAGGCATAGAGCCAATATACGTCCGACGATGCCCGCGAATTTCAGATTCGTCCCGCACGCCACCTAGCGCCATACGCACGAACTTGCGATTCACTGCTTTAGCGATACTTTGACCAAGCGAAGTTTTACCCACACCCGGCGGACCAACTAAGCATAAAATTGGCGCTTTAATCTTATCAACGCGTTGTTGTACCGCGAGATACTCCACAATCCGCTCTTTGACTTTTTCAAGCCCGTAGTGATCGTGGTCAAGCACATCTTCGGCTTTCGCTAAATTTTTACTGATTTTGGTTTTTTTCTTCCACGGTAAGTTCACCAAAATATCAATGTAGTTTCGCACAACCGAAGCCTCAGCTGACATGGGCGACATCAATTTTAACTTCTTGAATTCGTTTTCCGCTTTTTCCAGCGCCTCTTTAGGCATACCGGCTTCTTTAATGCGCTTCTCTAGTTCTTCCATCTCTGCATTGTCGTCACCCTCGCCCAGCTCTTTTTGAATGGCTTTGACTTGTTCATTCAAGTAATACTCGCGTTGTGTTTTTTCCATTTGGCGTTTTACACGACCACGGATGCGTTTTTCCACTTGCAGAATGTCAATTTCACCTTCCATCAACTGCAGCAAATGCTCTAAACGCTCAGAAATGTCGATCATTTCCAGAATTTTTTGCTTTTCTTCCAGCTTCAAGGTGAGATGGGCGGCAACTGTATCTGCCAAGCGGCCAGCTTCATCAATGGTTGCCAAAGACGTTAAAATTTCTGGTGGGATTTTTTTATTCAATTTAACGTACTGATCAAACTGCGTAAACACAGTACGCATGAGCGCCATCACTTCTACATCGCTCTTGGTATCCGGAATTAATTCTGCTTTTGCAGCAAAGCATTCTTCAGTCTCAGTAAAACCGGTGACTTTGGCGCGTTGAACGCCTTCAACCAACACTTTGACAGTGCCATCAGGCAGCTTCAACATTTGTAAAACGGTCGCAACCGTGCCAACCTCATAGAGATCATTAGCTTCCGGTTCATCTTTATTGGCGGATTTTTGCGCCACCAAAAGAATTTTTTTATCGCCATCTGAGGCAATTTCCAGCGCTTTCACCGATTTTGTTCTACCGACAAAAAGGGGAATCACAAGATGTGGATACACAACCACGTCGCGCAACGGCAACAATGGGAGCAATCCATCTTCAGTAGAAAAAGCAGGTAAATTTTGTGTCATGCTGAGGACCTCGCAAGCTAGATATCGTAAGCAAAATGCTTACATTGCTTATATGGGGTTAAAACGCTAGGATTCAAACTTTATTGTAAAGTTTATTTTTAGGGATGAATAGCAAAAATTGGTCACTATTCACTCGAGAGAAAAATTAATAAAAAACGTTGCACCAATTTTTGGTCAGTGCAACGTTTTATCTTCAAGTCTAACCAACCGCTTCTTCTGAAGGCTTGTCTTCGTAAATCAGAATAGGCGTGGCGTTATTCAAAATCACGCCGTCATCGATTACAACTTTACTTAAATTTTTGAGTGATGGAAGATCATACATAATTTCAAGCAAAGTATGCTCCAAAATGGAACGCAATCCGCGTGCGCCAGTTTTGCGTTCCAGCGCTTTTTTAGCAACCAGACGCAATGCGGTCTCCCTAAATTCGAGATCCACATTTTCCATTTTGAACAATTTTACATACTGTTTGACGAGCGCATTCTTAGGCTCAGTCAAAATGGAAATTAAGGCAGTTTCGTCCAAAGATTCCAAGGTTGTCACAACAGGCAAGCGACCAATAAACTCTGGAATCAGACCGAATTTAATCAAGTCTTCCGGCTCAACATCTTGGAAAATTTCGCCCACGGCACGCGTGTCCTCTTTGCTCTTTACCTCAGCGCCAAAACCAATGCCACCTTTTTCAGAGCGCGCACGAATAATTTTTTCTAAGCCATCAAATGCACCACCGCAAATAAATAAAATATTTGTCGTGTCGAGTTGCACAAACTCTTGGTTCGGATGCTTGCGACCACCTTGTGGCGGCACAGATGCAACAGTGCCTTCAATCAATTTCAACAGTGCTTGTTGCACACCTTCACCTGAAACATCGCGCGTAATCGAAGCGTTTTCAGACTTGCGGGAAATTTTATCCACTTCATCGATATAAACGATGCCGCGCTTGGCTTTATCAATGTCGTAATCACATTTTTGCAATAATTTTTGCATAATATTTTCGACATCTTCGCCTACATAACCTGCTTCAGTTAATGTAGTGGCGTCAGCCATGACAAATGGCACATCAAGAACGCGCGCCAATGTTTGCGCTAATAACGTTTTACCAGAACCCGTTGGGCCGATCAGTAAAATATTACTTTTGGCGATTTCCACTTCATCTTTTTGACCGCCATTCGCTAAATTGTGATGATCCAAGCGCTTATAGTGGTTATACACCGCCACGGATAAACTTTTCTTCGCTTGTGTTTGGCCGATGACATATTGATCAAGAATATTGCTGATTTCTTGCGGCGTTGGCAAACTCATTTGTGTGCTTTTTAGGCCTTCTGCCGTTTGCACTTCTTCCACGATGATGTCGTTACATAAATCAACACATTCGTTACAAATAAAGACTGATGGACCTGCAATCAGTTTTTTGACTTCATGCTGACTTTTCCCGCAAAAAGAACAATAAAGTAATTTATCGCCGTCGGATTTGGTTGCCATGGATAATTCCTATTCTCTAAAAATACGACGCAAACGCTTTAAACTTGACCACGCGTATTGATTACTTGGTCAATCAAACCGTATTCTTTGGACTGCTCTGCACTCATAAAGTTGTCACGCTCTGTATCGCGGTCAATTTCCTCTGAGGTTCTACCGGTGTGGTGAGCAAGTGAGGCGTTTAATTTTTCACGTAAGTACATGATTTCTTTAGCATGAATTTGAATGTCTGTAGACTGCCCTTGGAAGCCACCAGATGGTTGGTGAATCATGATGCGTGAATTAGGCAAACTAAAACGTTTACCTTTTGCACCTGATGCCAATAAAAATGCGCCCATACTTGCTGCCTGACCAATGCACAGCGTGCTGACATCTGGCTTGATAAACTGCATCGTATCGTAAATTGACAAGCCAGCCGTCACAGAACCGCCGGGAGAGTTTATGTAGAGCGAAATATCTTTATCTGGGTTTTCGGCTTCTAAAAACAATAGCTGCGCTACGACTAAATTGGCAGACATATCATTCACTGGGCCGACCAAAAAGATCACGCGCTCTTTGAGTAAGCGCGAGTAAATATCATATGAACGCTCGCCGCGACCACTTTGCTCAATCACCATCGGGATATAGCCCAAACCCTGAGGTGAAAACTCTTGTGATAACTGATGTTGTGAACTCATCTCTGTCGCTAACGAACGTTGCATACTCATCCTTTTAATTAAACATTACCCATTAATTCATCAAATTTTACTTTTTTGTCTGTTACTTTCGCTTGTGACAGCACCCACTCCACAGCATTTTCTTCAGTTGCTAATGCTGCTGGCTCATCCAACCGTTTTGGATCTGCGTAGTACCAAGTGACCACCTCAGATGGTTTTTCAAAACTTTGTGCAAATACATCCACCATCGCGCGCACTTGGTCAGCCGTTGCATGCAAATTATTTTTGTTGATCATATCGCCCAAAATCAAACGCAATTTCGCGCTTTGTTTGGCTTGATCTTCAAACATCGCTGGCTCCAAACGAATATTGCTCATATCCGCGCCGCGTTGTTGCAAATTTTGCGCAGTGGTCTGCATCATGCGATTCATCTCTGTCGACAAGATGACACGTGGCAGCTCAAATGTCGCATTCTCTACCAAACTCGCAAACACTTGCTCTTTCACTTTTGCTTTGATACGTTTAGCCACTTCTTGCTTCAAACTTTCAGCAATTTCAGCCTTCATCTTTTCTACATCACCATCTTCCACACCCAAGCTCTTCGCAAAATCCGCGTCTACTTCTGGGTATTTTGGTTGAGAAACACTCACCACTGTCACTTCATATGCAACTTTCTTGCCAGCAATTTTCTCTGACCCATGATCCGCCGGATAAGTAATTTCAAAAGACTTATTCGAACCAGCTTTGCAACCAATGATCGCGTCATCAAACTCAGGCACACGACCAGGTTCACCCAACACCAAATCTATTCCTTTATCGGCAGTGGTTTCTACTTCTTGACCCTCAACCGATGCTTTTAAGATGACATTCACACGGTCTTCTTTTTTAGAAGCACGCTTGACTGGCTCATAAGAAACGCGCTGTTTGACTAGCACGTCCAAAGTTTTTTTCACATCCGCATCGGAAACTTCCAATGTTGGTCGCTCGATTTTTAATTTTTTCAAATCACCCAACGCGATTTCAGGGAAAATCTCAAAAGTAGCCGTGTATTCCAACACTTCTGCAGCTTCGTCGAAAGGTTTGTGTTCGATATTAGGGAAGCCCGCCACGCGCAATTTTTGCTCATCCACTGCATCACCAAATGACTTTTCTACTGCGCCGGAATACACCTCGTCTCGCACTTGATCGCCATAATGTTGATTCACCAACCCTAGTGGCGCTTTACCAGGACGGAAACCAGCAAATTTTGCAGTACGAGAAATTTGTTTCAGGCGTTGCTCAATTTGCGTTTGCAAGGGTTTAAGTGGCACCGTGATGGTCATACGGCGTTCTAATTCACTCAGTGTTTCAACATTCAATGCCATGGTTCTGCTTTCCTAGGGGTGTTTGGCTGCACAATCGTCAGCCTTTAAAAAAATTGTTTGAATCATTAACGCAAGCTTCACTCACCAAAAACGCTTTGACCCGCTTGCCTATTTGAAAGAAGCTGTAATTAATGTACTTAAAAATTAAACGCCAAACTATAGCATATTCATTTTTTGTAAACAATTTCAGTGTCACATTTGAAGATTATTCACCCAAAAAGCCGCCACTTTGGTGCGCCCAAAAGCTTGCATACAAGCCACCTTTTTTCAGCAAGCTTTGGTGGTCACCCATTTCGATAATTTTGCCATCGTCGATCACAATCAGCCTATCCATCGCGGCGATGGTCGAAAGCCGATGCGCTATCGCCACCACGGTTTTACCTTCCATCAGCTTGTATAAGCTCACTTGAATCGCCGTTTCCACTTCAGAATCCAGCGCGCTGGTGGCTTCGTCCAACAGTAAAATTGGCGCATCTTTGAGCATCACGCGGGCGATGGCAATCCGTTGACGCTGGCCACCAGAGAGTTTGACGCCTCGTTCGCCCACGTGCGCATCGTAACCTTTGCGGCCTTTGGCATCTTCTAACTGCAAAATAAACGCATGCGCTTCGGCGCGTTTGGCAGCGGTGATCATTTGCGCTTCGGTCGCATCGGGGCGCCCGTACAAAATATTGTCGCGCACCGAGCGATGTAATAACGAAGTATCTTGCGTCACCATGCCTATCTGTTCGCGCAAACTATTTTGCGTCACCGCATTCACGTTCTGTCCGTCGATCAAAATGTCGCCAGATTCCACTTCATAAAAACGTAGCAATAAATTCACAATGGTAGACTTTCCTGCGCCGGAGCGCCCGACCAAGCCAACTTTTTCACCGGGTTGAATATACATATTTAAATTTTCCAACACCCGTTTTTGGTTACCATAATGGAAATTGACCGCATGAAATTGCACTTCACCCTTGCTCACGGTTAAGTTTTTCGCATCGTGCGCATCAAGTACGTTATTTTGCACACTTAAAGTGTTTACACCATCCGCCACCACGCCAATTTGCTCATAAAGTGAAGTCATTTCCCACATCACCCAATGCGACATTCCATTGAGCCTGAGCGACATCGCCACAGCTGCCGCTACTCCTCCAACGCTCACCGCGCCTGCACTCCAGAGCTTCAGCGCAACAATGCCGGTTGCAATCACTAGCAACATATTCAGCACGTGGTTAATGACTTCCACCAAACTCACCAAGCGCATTTGCCCATTTACCGCGCCTAAAAACTCTTTCATAGCGAAACGCGCATAGCTCGCCTCTCGCCCGGCATGGGAAAATAATTTCACCGTGCTGATATTGGTATAAGCGTCAGTAATCCGCCCCGTCATCATGGAGCGCGCATCTGCCTGATTTTGCGAAAGCTTGCTGAGTTTTGGCACAAAATAAACCAAAGAACCAATGTAGGCGATCAACCAAACTAAAAAAGGCAAGGCAATCCAAAGGTTAAAGTAAGCGACAATGCTGACCATGGTGCCAAAGTAAATCAGCACATACACCATAATATCGGCCAAAATAAACCAGACGTCACGCACCGCCAGCGCGGTTTGCATCACTTTTGTCGCGATGCGCCCAGCAAATTCATCTTGATAAAATGCCATGCTTTGGCTGAGCATTAAGCGATGAAAATGCCAGCGCATCCGCATAGGAAAATTGCCCGCCAAGGTTTGATGCTTAAACAAGGTTTGCACAGCAATCGGCAGTGTACTGATGAGTAGAATGATTGAAATCACCACAATCCAACTGCCCTGTTGCTGCCAAAATTGGTCTGGTGGAATCGCCGACAGCCAATCGACAATTTTGCCCATCAAGGCAAATAAAAACGCCTCAAACGCTGCGATCAAGCCTGTGCATAAGGTCATCCCCAAGATAAATAATCTTAAACCTTCGCTGCTATCCCACAAAAAACGCCAAAGTGTTTTTTGTGGCGGGCGGATTTCTTCTGCTGGAAATGGATTGAGTAAATTTTCAAAAATACGAAACATGAGAAAAATCAAAGACCTTTTCAACCCTAGTTAGGGATTTTAGGTTAAGTCGAAGCGCATTGTGAAGTGCAAGCCGCGCAGATAGTTAGGCGATCAGACAAACCGCTTCTGCAGCAATTCCCTCGCCCCTACCGGTAAAGCCTAATTTTTCCGTGGTCGTTGCTTTGATATTGATGCACGAAACATTTACACCGCAATCTGCAGCAATATTGGCACACATGTTCGAAGTATGCGGGCCCAACTTTGGCGCTTCGCAAATCACCGTGGCATCAATATTTTGCACGGTGTAATTTTTTTCTTTGAGTAGTTTTGCCACATGGCGCAATAATTCGCGTGAATCAATGCCTTTGTAACGCATATCATTCGGTGGAAAATGCTTGCCAATATCGCCTAACGCCGCCGCGCCTAGCAAAGCATCACAAATCGCGTGCAGCAACACATCTGCATCCGAATGGCCATCCAACCCTTTTTCAAATGGAATTTCTACGCCGCCAATAATGCACTTTCTGCCCACCACCAAGCGATGCACATCAAAACCATGCCCAATACGCATTTATGCTGACTCCTTCACTTGAAACAATGCTTGTAAAAGTTCTAAATCTTGTGGGAAAGTAACTTTCAAATTTCGTAGCGCGCCAACCACCAGTCTTGGTTTTAATCCGAGCGCTTCAATCGCTTCCGCCTCGTCGGTCGGCGTACCATCAAATGTAGTCTGCGCTTTCACCAAAGTTGCGTAGCGGAACATTTGCGGCGTTTGCGCCCGCCACAAATTTTCACGTGGCACCGTAGCCTGCACTACTGCATGCTCATCCGCACTTTTTAAGGTGTCCGCTAACGGTAACGCCAACAAGCCACCCACAGCGTCTTCTTTCAGGCTTTCAATAAGCTTATTGAGTAATTCGGCTGTTAAACCCGGCCTTGCTGCGTCATGCACCAACACCCAATCATCCTCTGCAGCCTGATGCTTAATCGCATTGAGCCCATTTAATACCGTTTGCGCACGCGTATCACCACCGCAACGATGCACGGTTAACTTTGGATGAGACTGCAAATGCGCTGGCAACGTTGTCCAAAAATCATCCGCTTCGCTTAAGACCACATGCACACTTTTAATCAAATCATCGCCACAAAACAACTTGAGCGTATGACCGATCAAAGGCAAATCGTTCAGCAATAAATATTGTTTTGGCGTTTGCGTGGCCATTCTCGAGCCACTCCCTGCCGCTGGGATAAGTACATGACAAGCCATAAAAATTCTGAAATTTATTTAAAGAATGCGCCAAACCGTCGCAAGAAATGCAACGATCAACACAAAAAAACCGATTGCCAGCAGTTTGATACGCATGCGGTTTTTTTCAATGTGGTTGACAAGTTGATTGTTCTGATTGGCGAGCACATCGATAAGCTTGGTCGACGCCAACATTTGCGCATGTAAATCAGCCACTTGCGCTTCTAACGATAAAATTTTGGTTTGCATCAAGTTTAAATCGCGCGCGCTTTCGCCTGAAAAACTTGTTGCAATGGATGGCTCAGGTTTTGCGCTAGATTGCGGGCGTTGGCGACTCAAATTAGTCCACAATTTTTTTGCTTCATCTGCTACGCGTGGCGCGTTGCTAATGACTTCACGCCATGGGATATTTTGTAGTACCACTATCCAAGGAATTGCCATTCTTAATACTCCTAAGCTTCGGAGCATAAAGTTTAAGCGAAAAGTAAAAAATTCACTAACAGAAGGCTAGATAAAAAAACCTATTCAATATCATCCTGATGCTGTTGGGAAAAATCTGACTCTAGCCACATCACATTGATAATTCCAAAGGCCAGCGCGCAGCCAACCCCTAACACCCAAGCAAAGTACCACATCTGTCACTCCCCGTTAATATAGACTGTGATTGTTCTTGCGCACCAACTCAACTGTCACTTTCCCACGTAACACGCTAAACACCCAAGCGGTATAAGCCATGATGAGCGGTAGAAAAACAATGGTCACAAAAAACATGATTTGCAACGTCAACTTGCTGGAGGTAGCGTCCCATATTGTTAAACTACTGTTTGGGTGCGTGCTGGAAGGCATCACAAATGGGAACATTGAAAAGCCAGCCGTTAAAATAATGCCGGCTATCGCTAAGCTGCTACTTAAAAATGCGGATTTTTCATATTTTCGGCCTGCAAATAATATCGCCAATAAAATACCGATAAAGCCTAGCGCGGGTGCCGCCATCATCCAAGTATATTGTTGATAATTATTGAGCCACCCGCCATGGATTGTTTCTACAGTTTTAACGAGTGGATTTAAGCCTAAATTCACATCTGGGATACTGGTGATAACAAAACCGTTCAACCCTTTTGCAACCCACAAACCCGCGGTGGCAAAAGAAAGTAAACATAAAAAACCGGCCAATTTTGCAAACTTACCGGCACGCTGGCTTACCGCACCTGTCGACTTAAGTTGCAAGTAAATGGCACCATGCATCACTAACATGGTTAAACTTACCACGCCACAAAGCAAGGCAAATGGGTTTAGTAACGCCCAAAAACTGCCTGTATAAAATGAGCGAATGGTTTCATCAAAATGAAAAGGCAAGCCTAGAAGTAAATTACCAAAAGCCACACCAAACACCAGCGCTGGAACAAAACCGCCCGCAAATAAGCCCCAATCCCATGCGTTACGCCAACGCGTATCTTCAAGCTTGCTCCGATAATCAAACCCAACCGGTCTAAAAAATAAAGTAAAAAGTACCAATAACAGTGCAACATACAGACCAGAAAATGCCGCGGCATAAACCAAAGGCCAAGCTGCAAAGATCGCACCACCCGCAGTAATAAGCCACGTTTGGTTGCCTTCCCACACAGGGCCAACCGTGTTGATAATCACACGGCGCTCTTCATCGGTTTTACCAACAAAGGGCAAAATGGCGGTGACGCCCATGTCAAAACCATCCATGACGGCAAAGCCGATGAGCAACACACCAATAAAAACCCACCAAATCAGCTTTAACGTGGCGTAGTCAAATAACTCCATCTTGCCTCTCCTTATGCGCTCACGGCTTTATGTGGATGACGCTCAAAATGATACTTACCTGTATGCAAGCTGGAAGGGCCTAATTTTGCGTATTTCGTCATCAAAAATAGCTCCACAATGAGAAGCAACGTATAAAAGCCAATAAATCCAGCCAAGCTGAAATAAAGATTACCTGCAGAAAGGGATGAAGTCGATAAATGTGTGGGCAATATGCCAGAAATCGTCCAAGGTTGGCGCCCCATTTCAGCCACAACCCAGCCCATTTCTGCGGCGATCCAAGGCACAGGAATCGCATAAAAAGCGAGCCTTAAAAACCACATTTTTTCGGAGATCACACGTTTTGTTGAGTAATAAACGGCCATTGAAAAAATAAACAACATCAGCACGCCTAATCCGACCATTACCCTGAATGACCAAAACAGCACAAACACATTAGGAATCGTATCTTTTGCAGCTTGCTTAATTTGTATTTCGGTCGCGTCTATCACATCGCCAGTATATTTTTTAAGCAACAATCCATAACCTAAATTATCTTTACGCTGATTAAAACTTTCCAACAAAGCCTCACTGTTATCGCCTTGTTTAATTTGCTGCAAATCAGCGTAGGCCAACATGCCTTGGCGAATACGTTGCTCATTTTGGTTTTTAATATCGATGAGCCCAGTCACTTCTTCAGAGAAAGAGCGCGTCGCAATCAGGCCAAGCAGATAAGGAATCTTAATCGCGTAATCGGTACGCTCTTCCTGTTGATTGGGTATGCCAAATACTGTAAATGCCGCAGGTGCTGGTTCTGTGTGCCACTCGGCCTCCACCGCGGCCAATTTAACTTTCTGCACTTCCCCCGTGGTATAGCCTGACTCATCACCCAAAATAATGACCGATACAATAGAAGCCAAGCCAAACCCTGAGGCAACGGCAATAGAGCGCACGGCAAATCCCATGTCTTGTCTTTTAAGTAGATACCACGCTGAAATGCCAAGCACAAACATGGAGGCAGTGGTATAACCGGCTGCAACCGTATGCACAAACTTCACTTGTGCAACTGGGTTAAAAATAAGCTCGGTAAAGCTCGTCATTTCCATGCGCATGGTTTCTAAATTGAATTCCGCACCGACAGGATTTTGCATCCAGCCATTAGCGATTAAAATCCACAATGCTGATAAATTAGAGCCTAGTGCCACTAAAAATGTCACAAACAAATGTTTTCGTTTGGAAAGCTTATCCCAACCAAAGAAAAACATCCCGACAAAAGTAGATTCCAAGAAAAATGCCATCAAACCTTCAATGGCAAGCGGCGCACCAAAAATATCCCCAACATAATGCGCGTAATACGCCCAGTTTGTCCCAAACTGGAATTCCATCGTAATCCCAGTTGTCACACCCATGGCAAAGTTAATACCAAAAAGTTTTCCCCAAAACCGCGTCATGTCTTTGTAAATTTCTTTGCCGGTCATGACATAAACGGACTCCATAATGACCAGTATCCATGAAAGTCCTAATGTGAGCGGCACAAACAAAAAGTGATAAAGCGCGGTAATACCAAATTGCAATCTAGATAAATCAACCACTTCTGCGGTAGGCAACATGCTGGGTTAATCCCCTTTTTTTATGTTGATGATAAGGTTTTGGAGTCGTTCAAGTCTCTGCTCTTTGGGGACTGGTTCAGAAAAAAACAGGAACCAAAGCCCCCATAGCAAAGCTACTTTTATCAAAAGAACAATGACAATTTCTTTTTGAAGACGACTCATTTAAGCCATTCGTATGGAATTGTTTACCGGTGCATTATTTGCAGGTTTTAATTCCCAAAACGCTATACGCCGGGCACCATTTTAACAACCCAGTAGCAAGCGGCAAAATACCGATGTAAGCCCATATCGGACCACTTAAAAATGCTGCCCAAATAATGAGTGCCCCACCAGCAACAACCCTTAAAGCACGATCTAACTGCCCTATATTCATTTGCATTTTGATGCTCCTTTCATGGTTGAATTTACACATTAAAATTACGCGTTGAAACAAGATAGCTCTTGATACGCATTATATTGCGTTAAATAAATTTTTCCGTTGAGCGAATCAGGTAAATGGCTACGTTTTAAATGATCCATCACCGGCCCTTTGACTTCAGAAAAATGAAACCCGATCCCCAGCTTTTTCAAATGCTCATTGATCGCTTCCAGCACCGCCATCGCGCTACCATCAATGTCGTTGACCGCTGAAAACATCAGCACCAAATGTTTTAGATTTGGATTATCTGCCACCATTTTATGGATGCGTTGCTCCATAAATCTGGCGTTAGCAAAAAATAAACTTTCATCAATGCGCATCGTGACAACATCAGGGCAAACATCGACATCAAATCTTTCCACATTTCTAAAATGTTCTGTGCCACGCACCTGCCCTACCACGGCAATATGCGGATGACTGCTTTTGTAAAGGTGCAAACCAACTGAAAGCAATACGCCCGCGGAAATCCCCCATTCCACATTCACCAATAACGTGGTTAAGAAGGTGATCATCAAGGCAACAAAATCTCTTTTGCTTAATTGCCAAGTATGCTTAAACACTTGCACGTCAAACAAACTCAGCACAGCCACAACAATGGTGGCAGCCAAAATAAAGCGCGGCAAATCACCTAAATTTGTCCCAAAAAAATAGGTGGCAACCAGCATGCCAATGCCTGTGAATAATCCGGCGGCTTGTGTTTTTGCGCCAGCATCTACATTGACTACCGAGCGAGAAACGCCGCCCGTCACCGGCAAACCTGCACTTACGCCAGCCGCGAGATTTGAAAAACCCAGCGCAATCAGTTCTTGATCAGGCGCGATATGTTCGCGCCGCCGCATGGCCATACTTTGCGCCACTGAAATTGACTCTACATAACCCACTATCGAAATCAACATTGCAGGCATGACCAATGCACGCCACATTTCTTGTGAAAATACAGGCAACCCCAAACTCGGTAAACCTGCAGGGATTTCCCCGACAGTTTTAACCCCTGCCAACCAAGGAAGATGAGACGCCATTGCCATAATGCCAACTACCACCAACACCGCTGGAATGGCGCGTGCCAGTGTTTGTGCTAAGAAATGAGACATGCCAATGTTTTCAAACAACTTGCCAGCATAGTTGCGCCCAGCCCACAACACGAGCAAAGCCACCAGAGATAGCCCGGCAGTCATAGCATGCAAATGCTCAGCTTGATTAAAAATACCGGAAACCATTTGCATCATATTCTCGCCACCCACAGAAAGCCCTAGCAAAGTTGGCAATTGGCTGGTTGCGATCAAAATACTGGCGGCAGAAATAAACCCGGCAATGACTGGGTGTGATAAAAAATTGGCTAAAAATCCTAAACGTAACAACCCTACTGCCAATAAAAACAGGCCGGAAATCAGCGCCAAAATCACGGCTGCCTGCACCCCAAGTGCTGGATCTATGGCTGAAAATGGCTGAATCGCACTTGCTGTCATTAACGCGGCAACGGCTGCCGGCCCAACCGCAAGTGTGGTACTCGTGCCAAAAACTGCGTAAAAAATCAACGGCAACATACTGGCGTACAACCCAACTTGCGGCGGCAGTCCGGAAAGCATGGCATAAGCAAGCGCTTGAGGCACCAGCATCAGCGTCACAATGAGCGCAGCGGTTGTATCGCTCAGCGCATTTTCACGCGTGTATTTCCGCCCCCAATCCAAAATGGGCAAATACTGCGAAAACAATTGTCGATATTTTTGAGTCATTTTGTGTCTATACGCTGGATTTCTGTGTAGGTGCTTCAACTGGCTTTGCTAACCACTCGTGACCTTTTAGCATCGCTTTCCAATAAATGGGCGGCAAAATGGTTTCTTTGAGTATCCAAGCCAACCGTGTTGGCTGTTGCCCATCGAGCAACCATTTTGGAAAACTTGGCAACAATACGCCGCCATAGCCAAACTCGGCCAGGACCACTTTACCGCGCTCAACTGTCAGCGGGCAGGAGCCATAACCATCATAAGCAGAACGCTTCACACCTTTATTTAAATCAAATAACACATTAGTCGCGACGACTGGCGCTTGTTTTCTAGCCGCTGCTGCCGTTTTTGCGTTAGAAGTATTTGCCACATCGCCTAAGCCGTAAATATTGGGAAATTGTTTGTGCTGCAAAGTATCTGGGCTGACATCCAACCAGCCATTTGCATCCACTAAATTGCTAGCGCGAATAAAATCTGGCGCCTGTTGTGGCGGCACGACGTGGATCATGTCAAAGTCGGTTTCCACCGTTTCTACGCTACCATCCGCCAAAGTCTTGGCAAACCATGCACGTTTTTGAAAACCATCGACTTTAGTCAGGCGGTGATTAAAATGTAAATTCGCGTGATATTTTTCAACATATTTCGTCAGCGCTGGCACATACTCTTTAACCCCAAACAACACCGCGCCAGCGTTGAAAAAATCAATGTTGATATTTTCCAAGCAACCATTTCTAAACCAATGGTCGCCAGAGAGATACATGGCTTTTTGTGGCGCACCAGCGCATTTAATTGGCATGGGTGGCTGTGTAAACACCGCTTTACCTTTTTTGAGCTTGCTAACGAGCTCCCAAGTGTACGGGGCTAAATCGTAACGATAATTTGAGGTCACGCCGTTTTGCCCAAGCGTCTCTATCAAGCCTTCAATGCCGCCCCAATTCAACTTAATGCCGGGGCAAACAATCAGTTTTTCATACCTAACCGTTTGGCAACCTTCTAAAATCACGCGATCAGACACCGGGTCAAAACCAGCCACGGCAGCCTTGATCCATTTCACGCCACTTGGCATCACAGACGCCATGGTTTTCACCGTTTTTTCTGGTTTAAATACGCCGCCGCCCACCAGCGTCCAACCCGGCTGATAATAATGTGTATCGGCGGGGTCAATAATCGCCACATCCACATCCGGCGCACGAGACAAAATGCTTGACGCTACTGCTACCCCTGCGGCACCACCGCCCACAATCACAATCTGGTGAAATTTTTCATGCGCTTGTCCGTTTTGTTTACCGGAAACAATCCGCAAGCTCAAGCCTGACAAATCATACCCAGCGGCTTTACCGATTGAAAGTAGTTCTGGCAAGGTTTTATTTTTTGCTTGGCTTAAGCTCCACAGCGTCATCGCGCGCATGCCAGAACGACAATAACCAAATACCGGCTTAGGTGCGGCTGAAAAATCCTCAGCAAATATAGCAACATCCTGATCAGAAATTTTCCCAGTCATCACCGGCAAATAGCGCGTTTCTAACCCTAGCTTTTTGGCTTCTACGTCGATCTCATGAAAATTCGGCTGATCTGCACCTTCGCCATCCGGACGATGACAAAAAATAGTTTTAAAACCCAGCTTAGCAATTTCTGCCACTTCAGACGCAGTAATTTGCTCAGAGACAGAAATTTCTTGATTGATTTTTCCTATTTTCATGTGACCCACCCCTTTTATCATTTTTTTATTTTTCTAAATACGCTATGCAGATTGACTGACGACCAGATTGACGTTGCCACATGCCTGATTGGCTGGTAATGCCTGGTCAATATATTTCGGATAAGCCAGTTTTAAGTCTTTCATAATAGCAATAAATTCGTCGCGTGATTTATTGCCGCCCAGACGTTTATTTTCTGCCTTTTCTTTACCCACCGTTGAAACGGTGTTGCCATTGTAATCATGGCCGGGATACACCAATGTTTCATCTGGCAGACTAAAAATTTTATTATGAATACTGTCATACAACTGCCCAGAATTACCCATTTGAAAGTCTGTACGGCCACACCCACCAATCAGCAGAGCATCGCCAGTAAAAATACGGTCTTGACAGTAGTAACTCACGCAGCCATTGGTATGCCCTGGCGTATAGCGCACTTCAATATCCAGCGTTCCCACTTGAAGATGAATCCCATCGGTGACCAATAAATCGCCACACATGGCACCCGCGTCACGATGCACCACACTTTTGCTGCCTAATTTTTTTCTAAGCGTGTCTGCGCCCGTTACGTGGTCGGCATGCACGTGCGTTTCTAAGGTATAAACCAGCGTCAAGCCAAGTACATTTAATTTATTTAAATACTTTTCAACATCTGACTCTACGGTATCAATCAGCACCGCTTGTTTGGTTTCTTCACAACCCAGCAAATAAGTAAAAGTACTAGTATCTGGTTCAAAAAATTGGTGAAAAATCATGGCTATTACGCTCCTTTGTGATCATTACGCCTGTAGCAATCAATTGGCAAAAATGATGCCAATTTATTTAATATTAAATAACCATTTAATTTCAATGCGTTAACCAACAGCAATATAATTTCAGCACATTGCAAACGTTTCAATGGAACAGTTGCGTTGTTTCACAATTATGTTTCATAATGCAAAAATGAAACGAATTGATGAAACGTTTTTTCATGAAACAACACCGATTACGCGCACTCAGGGTGAGCCACTTGCGCGAATGATTTCGCTTTTGATGCCAGATGCGGCAGTGTTCACCGTTGATCGCGATAAAAAAATCAGTTATTGGAGTAGTGGTGCAGAAAAATTATTGGGCTTTTCAGAAAAAGAATTGAAAGGCGAAATCTGCCTTTCAGGTAACCGCTGCCAACAATGCATGCGCGGCTGCGGCCTCACAGAATCTGGCAAGGTAGCGGGCGCGCAGTTGACCCTCCACACCGCGCGTGGTGAACCGCAACCGGTGATTAAATATGCCATTGCCTTTACCCGTGAAGACGGCTTGTTTGATGGCGGCTTAGAAGTGTTAATTTCACACGAGGCCAAGTTTTCTGCGCAGCCACCATTGGATGATTTTGCCGAAAAATATGGCTTGGTCAGCAATTCGCCAGAAATGTTTAAGGTGTACGAACTGATCCGTCGCGTTTCACAAACTGAGATGCCAGTCCTAATTCGTGGCGATTCTGGCACTGGCAAAGAGTTAGTGGCACGCGCTATTCATGGGGAAAGTCCACGCAAACATGCCCCGTTTATTGCCATCAATTGTGCGACGTTGAGCGCCGGTTTACTAGAAAGTGAATTATTTGGCCATGTCAAAGGGGCTTTTACCGGCGCGTTCCGCGACCATATAGGCGTGTTTGAGCGCGCGCGTGGTGGCACACTTTTTTTAGATGAAATTGCTGAATTGCCATTTGAATTACAGGCTAAATTATTGCGCGTGTTAGAAACTGGCGAGTTCACACCAGTGGGTGGTGAAAAACCGCTACGGGCAAATGTGCGCATTGTCACAGCCACGCACAAAGCATTACGAGAAGAAGTAAAAAACGGAAAATTTCGCCAAGATTTGCTTTATCGGTTGCGCGTTTTCCCAATTTTTTTACCCAGCCTGCAAGCCAGAAAGTCAGATATTCCGTTAATTTCGCAACAAATTCTCAAGCAACGCTTTACCGCCGAAATGGCTCCCAACATTAGTGCTGAAGCAATGCAATATTTAATGCAGTACGACTGGCCGGGCAATGTACGCGAACTTAAAAATGCGATTTATTACGCACTCGTTATGTTTGACGGAAAAACCATCCAAACCAATGACTTGCCGCCAGAAATTTACGCAAACGCACCCTCGTCAACAACGCAAGCAACACAAGAGCGTTCACGCAAAAAAGTGTCTGAACAAGAAATTTTGGCGCAGATAAAAGCCTGCAACGGCAACTTAACACTCGCCGCGCAGAAACTAGGCATCGGCAGAACAACGCTGTGGCGTCATTTAAATAAACCCAATCAAACAAAAAAATAGCTGGTTTACTTTTAGTTTTTACGCCCAAAGGTAAATTCATACAACAGCATTCCGAATAGCATGGCGATCACAAACAAGAACGATTGCGTATATCCATACATAAGCGAAACCAATGCCGGCCCCGGACAATAGCCAGCCAAACCCCAACCTACGCCAAAAATCAAGGCGCCGCCAATTAATTGCGCATCCAGCTTGGTTTGTGTCGGCAGCACAACCTTTTCGCCGATGCAGGTTTGAGGCAAGTTTTTGGCTTTTTTGAACGCAAAGAAACTGACAAATATTGCGCCAACCATCACGAACATGAGCGAAGGATCCCAATTGCCAGCCACATCTAAAAAATTTAACACTTTAGTGGGGTTGACCATCTGAGAAGTAATTAAGCCTAAACCAAACAATAACCCCGAAATAAGTGCAGTGAGTAAATGCATATTTAATCCAATTTACGCTAAGAAAAATATGTGTTTTGTTAGATAAACCGTCGCCATTGCTGCAGCCATAAAAACCACGGTTGCAACAATTGAACGCCTAGAAAGTCTCGCAATTCCACAAACGCCGTGACCACTGGTGCAGCCAGAACCCAAGCGCGTGCCAAAACCAACCAGCAGGCCGGCTATGGCAATTTTTGTAAAATTAGTTGAAATTTCCAATGGTGGCAAAGGCACAAACAAACTGTAGATAAATGGAGACAATAGCAAACCCATTAAAAATACAAATCGCCAACGCTTTTCATTTTTTTCACCAAAGAATATACCTCTAACAATGCCACTAATCCCAGCCACGCGACCATTGAATAAAATCAATATCGTTGCAGCGAGGCCGATCAACGACCCGCCAATCAACGCCGAAACAGGTGTAAAAGTATCCATATCTCTCCTTAAAATACTGACTGCCATTTAAACAATAATCTTAACGCATCAGCCCCGATGCGGATGCTCATTTCCCAGTGCGTTTCGGTACTCATTAACTTTTTGTTCATAATTTTCAGCTTCTCCAAACGCTAAAAATCGTTGATACCGCGAATGTGTGCCTAAAATTTTTCGTGCATGTTTGATTGGGCAAAAGTACTGTTCAGTACGCGCCACGATTTCACCGACATAGGCAATCATTCCATTGGCATACGCACAATAAGTACAGTGGAATTTTTCAATAAAATTAAGATAATGCAGTTGATGGCGGTCAAACACCATGTAATCACTGCGCTTTACTTTTTTGATCCCATAAACCGGAAAGCATGTGAACTGATAAAAAGACACGAAAATATCTGTGATCAAAAGTGGAATAATCATTGAATAAATAATCGGCCCCGTGATTAAATTTTGTGGTCGGTTTGTCACTAACCAGCGAAAAAAGTTTTTTTGAAGCTTCTGATGGGTTTGTTTAATCGATTGTTCAAACTCGATCCGCTTGCCTTTCACCTGAAAATGAATGCTGGACTGCTGCTCAGAAAGAGCCGTTCTCAACTCATCTTCAAGCACAGTAATTTTTTTTAGTAGCTCGTCTATCTGGGGGTTCATTCGGTATCCAAAAATAGTGATGAATTTAATGCTGTCAGGTTAGCTTGATAATAAATAAACAACACAAGCTTGTGGCTATTTAAGCTTTAACGCGCCACACCTAAGTTGCGAGCTCTGGCTCCGTTGTAATGATTGGAGGCGATAGCGTTATTGTTGTAATAACGCAATCATGATCTTGCTTCCAAAATAACTCTAAATTGCTTTGTGGCATTAAACTTTTCACCAATTGCAAGCCAGTACCAAATTCAGGTTGATCAATCAATGCGCCTTTTGACAATCGACCAACATTTTTAATTTCAATGATCATTTTCTGTTTAGAAATATCGTAGCGCAAGTGAACACTCACCCGCGATAAGTCGTCACTGTGTTTAATCGCGTTGATTAACAACTCATTTAACATCAATGCGGTTGGTACGGCCTCCGTTTCAGCCAAAAAGATGGTTGAAAGATCATCTGGCACATGCAATGGAATACGACAGTTGAAAAGCGATTGGTTGTTATCCACAATCGCATTGATCAGTTCTACTACAATAATTTGACTATTAATGTTAATGCCTTGTATGCCATGAACAATTGCAATGCTATTGACCTTTGATTTTACGCTAACCATCAGCTCTTTTAACTCAGGATACTTAGTTGCCAAATTGTCCATGATTAACAAAACACCTTGTAGGTTGTTTTTAATTCGATGGTGCACCTCGCGAATAAGAGCGCTTCTATATTTGGACTCTTTGATTAATCGCTGCTCTTCTTGCTTTTTGTTTTCAGTAATATCAGTAAATATTCCAACAAAATTGAGTATTTCGCCTTTAGCGCCTTTCACTGCGGTGATGGTGAGGTTCTCAGGATAGATTTCGCCGTTTTTGCGACGATTCCAAACCTCACCTTGCCAGAAACCATTTCGATGGATGCTTTCCCACATATTGCGGTAAAACCCCTCGTTCTGGCGCCCAGAATTTAAAAGGCTCAGCGTTTGACCTGTCGCCTCCTCAGGCGTAAAGCCAGTGATTTTTGTGAATGCTCGATTAACTCGTAGAATGACGGAATTAACATCCATCACCATGATGCCCTCCTGCGTTTCAAACGCAATTGCGGCAATTCTCATCTCTTCTAAGGCTTGCTTACGCTCAAGTTTGCGGCTGTAGTAAAAATAAGTCGAAAGAGCGAGCAATAAAAGAATCGGAGGGACAAAATAGATCAGCAGTTCTTTTAGTCCTCTTTCGTGCTCTTCATAAACACCAAACCACTTTTCATAGATCAAGTTATAAGTGCCATTCGATTTTGTGAGTGCCAAGCCCTCATTGAGTTGACTCAATAAATCAGACTGTCCCTTTTGAACTGCAAAAGAAAACTTTTGCGAAAAGCCCACTTTAACTTTCAACACTTCGATATTGGTCAACCCTGTTGCCTGAAGCGATTGCAAGCCGGCTAATTTACTTAGCAACATCGCATCATGCTTACCCGAAGCTAAAAGTTTTAGCCCCTTTTGAATGGTATCGACCAATACCAATTGCTTTTGCCACCCTTTAGAGACTGCATAGTCATGGGCTAAATCTGCATTAAGTACAATGATGGACTTGCCGTCCAAGTCACTTTCAGAGCGAATATTATGCGTGCCTTTACGCACAAAAATCGCTCCATTCACAACGACATGGGGCACCGTAAAGTCAGCGAATTCTTTGCGTTTGTCTGATTGTGCAAGGTTAATCATTACATCAACCTGACCTTCTTTAAACGCCCGCAATAATTGATGAAAAGGCATCACACGGATGGTGTAATTTAAGCCAACCTCTGACGCTACAGCTTTCCATAGCTCTACAGTAAAGCCACCGGCTTCCTTATCAGTCATGCCGGTAGAAAAAGGTGGGAACTCTTGTTCACTACCAACAATGAGTACGCTGTTTTGTGCTTTATTTGCCTGAAGTAATTTTTTGGGCGGTGTTAATGCGTATGCGATGCTGCTCTCGAAAATAAAGAGGCAGAAAAAAACGATAAAACCAAGCACTTGCTTGATACAGTTTTGCAAAATAACAATACGAATTAAGCTAGCCAAGATAAGGCACTCAAAAAAGTAGCGCAAGAAATGATTGTTAACCTTAAGAGCATATTACCGTTTGCTTTATTTTGAAGCTAGCCATAAATTGCCAGCATTCAAAACGCTTCATAGTAGCTGCAATTACTTCTAGCAAAACGCATGGTCACATTGCATGTTAGCTCTTAGCTAATTTCAGCTAATTTTAAGGTTGGCGCTGTAAAGTAGGTCTCACGTTTAATCAAAACAGGAGAGACCTTCATGAAAAAACCCATTCATCAATTAATGATCGCAACACCATTCTTATTAAGTTTATTCACATGTCACGCGTACGCGGATGATGACCTTCAAGAAATAGAACTTTATTCGAAAAAATTTAACTTAATTTCGTTAGATGAAGCTAAAGCTAAAGCGCTTGAAGCAAAGCCTGGCGTTGTGAAAGAGGTCGAATTAGAAAGCCGAAAATTGAGCAAGGGCTGGGATTACGAGGTTGAAATTGTCGATGCAGATGGCGTGGAGTGGGAAGTCAACGTTGATGCCAAAACAGGTAAAGTTGGCAGCGTTTATCGTGATTGGTTCTAATTTCAAATTAAGATTTTAACAAAAGTGGGGCGTTTATAACGCCTCACTTTATTTATGCAAAATGGCTGGTGATCGTCGCGTGAGAAAAATTCACTTCAGCTTTTAAACCGCCAAGCGCCGCAGATTGTCCAAATGAGAGAGAGCCGTTATAACTTTCGACAATATCACTGACGATTGCCAAACCAAGCCCACTGCCCGGTTTAGATTCATCAATGCGAAATCCGCGTTGTGTTAGCAAAGCATAGTCAGCATCTTGCGCCCCTTCTCCGTCATCTTCGACAATGATCGTAAACGCGCCACCTCCAATGACCGTCAATACAACTTGCTGTTTAGCCCATTTGCAGGCGTTATCAAGCAAGTTGCCCATCATTTCAATAAAGTCTTCTTTGTCACAAAAAAATTGAGGATTTTCTATAAGCGCATAAGAAATGTTGATGCCTTTAGTTGCATAAATTTGTTGCAGGGTTGCAGTGAGTTCAGCGATAACGCTTTTGATGTCTACCTTGCGCCCAGGCCTTGTATCACCAAGCAATCTGGCACGCTTTAGTTCACGTTCAATAATATAATTTAGCGCCGCAGTGGCTTCATAAACGGTCGATTGAATTTCTTTGTGTTTTTTAATCTGCGGGTTTTCAGCGATCTGGTTTAATACCGCGAGTTTTGTTTTTAATGCATGCGCCAAATTGCCAAGCGATTCACGCGAGCGCTGATATTTTCTATCCATACCAAACAACAAGCGATTGATTTCTTGAATGAGCGGCAAAATTTCATCAGGCCCTTCGCTATCCAAATAACTGGATTCACCCTGACTCAGCTTTGCGATATTTTGTTGAATTTTTTGCAAAGGGTGCAAAGCTCGCGTCACCATAGTTTTTTGCAACCCCCATAAAACCAGCAGACCTATGCCAGAAATCAGTGCAAATAGGATTTGAAAGCGATTGATATTGGATTGTATGGGTGACAAATCTTCTGCTACGGCAATGGTGATGTGCGTATTTTGTTTCTGATATCCCCGCAAAAACACCAGCAAGCGCTGTGCATTTGGGCCCGCCACTTTGATAGTGTGAGACTCGCCGACTTTTAACCTGTTTAAGTGCAGCGGATAATCCCATAAAGATGTTGAAAACAGCTGTTTTTCATCAGAAAAAATAGCGAAATAATGCCCAGAATATGGCTGCTGATAATCAACACTTAAGCCCTCCTCAGCCAAATAAACCTGTTTTAATTGGTCTACGGAAAGCGTCGCCAGTAAATGCTCAGCTTCACGCTCTAAACGGTCAGTTATTTGTTGATTAGTAAGCGCTCTGATGGCAAAACTCACCAAGATAAATTGCAATGTGAGCAACACAAACAAACTGAGTGTCACACTCCATGATAGTTTGGCTTTTAAAGAACTCATGCGTCATTTCCACCAAACACATAACCTTGGCCGCGTCTGGTTTTAATGAGATTTTTACCGATTAAATGTCGGAGCCGATTCACGTAAACTTCAATCACATTGCTGTCTTTATCAGCATCGTATTCATAGACATGCTCGGTCAGCCTCGACTTTGAAAGCACTTGCCCAGAGTGCATCATGAAATAACGTAATAGCCGAAACTCCGTACCAGTTAACACATGCATTTGTCCATCTGCAAGAATAAGTGCTTGCGTGGCTTCGTCCAGTGTAAAATTTTCGGAAGAAAACGTATTCCCCACAACGCCATGAATTCTTTTTAGCACAGCATTGATTCGAGCAAGTAATTCTTCAAACTGAAATGGTTTACCTAAATAATCGTCCGCCCCTGCCTTAAAACCATCTACTTTTTCTTGCCAATTCCCGCGTGCCGTCAATATCACCACCGGTACACGATTGCCTTGCTTGCGCCAGTGCTTTAGTACTTCAATCCCCGGTTTTTTAGGTAGGCCCAAGTCTAAAATAATGAGATCATAAGGCTCTATATCACCCAGTGCCTCAGCATCCAAGCCATCGACAGATAAATCAACCGCAAACCCAGCACGATTCAATGCTGAACGCAGCGAGTCACCTAACACCACATCGTCTTCCACTAACAACAGACGCATGTTTAATCCTCTTCGATTTCGATTAACTCACCTGATTTTGCGTCAAGTTTAAGCTCCCACACAACGCCGTTGCTGTCCAGAATTTCAACTTCGTAGATATAGCGTTTACCTTTTTTTTCTAATTCAGATTCTATAATTCTGCCAGGTTGAATCAAGTGGGCTTTTTGGTGGATATTTTCAAGAGAAAGTATCTGTCCTGATTGCAATAATGTTCTGGCTTGGCGTTGGCTAATGTCCGCATGCGATACGCGCACGGCAAAGCCAAAAAGGATTACCCCTAGGATAAACTTAACTTTTTCTTTTTTAAGCATAAAATTCGCTAACCACGCTACGGAGTTGCATCCTCAATCTTTATCTCATCGTAATAATCGTAGCTTAATTGGAACTTAAATTCTGAATAAATTAAAATTTAATATATCGATTAACACGCTTTAAAAAAGAAAAAACCTGCCTTTTGGGCAGGTTTTTATCAGGAATCAACACCCACTTAATGTCGGCCTAACTTTATAATGCATACAGATTTTATCAACCCGTATTTCTCAAACCAGCGGCAATACCGTTAATCGTTAGCGGTATCGCCCACTTCAATTTTTCATCAGTATCACCATGGCGATAACGCTGAATCATCTCAACTTGCAAATGATTGAGTGGATCAAGATAAGGTAAACGGTCGCGAATTGATTTCGCCAAAATAGGTTGATTCGCTAGCCGCTCTGTTGTGCCGAGTAGCATATTAACGGCATCAATTGTGCGTTGGTGCTCTTGTTCAATACGGCTAAAAATGGCTTCACGCAGTACTTGGTTTTCCATCATGTGTGCATAATGTCGCGCGACAATTAAATCCGTCTTAGCCAACACCATGTCTAAATTATTAATCAGCGTATTAAATATTGGCCAATGCGCCTGCATGTCCTGCAATATTGCCAACCGCGAAGCGCGTGATGAAGGGTCTTGTAAATATTGATGAATAGCACTGCCAACGCCATACCACCCTGGTAAAAGTAAACGACATTGCCCCCACGAAAACCCCCACGGAATGGCGCGTAAATCTTCAATGCGACGGGTAGATTTTCGTGCAGCTGGACGGCTGCCTAGATTCAACTCCGCAATTTCATCAATCGGCGTAGTGCTAAAAAAATATTCTGCAAAACCTTCTGTTTCATACACCAAGCTGCGATAACTCGTCATGGCCGTGGCTGAAAGTGTCTCCATGACACTTTCAAAAGCGCGCCGCTTGGCGGACTCTAATTGGTCTGAAGGAAACAATGTCGCGTCAATCGTAGCGGCGATTAATGTTTCTAAATGTTGCCGCCCAACCACTGGGTCAGCATATCTCGTTGAGATAATTTCGCCTTGCTCAGTCAACCTAATTTGCCCATCTACCGTGCCTTTGGGTTGTGCCATGATCGCCTGATACGTTGGGCCACCACCGCGACCCACCGTGCCGCCACGGCCGTGGAATAAGCGCAACTTGACGTTTGCCTGTTTGAAAAGTTCGACTAATGAAATTTCTGCTTTATACAGCTCCCAATTTGAGGTGAGAAAACCACCATCTTTATTACTATCTGAATAGCCCAACATCACTTCTTGCTCATTGCTTTGATAGCGAATGACATGGCGGATACCAATCAAACTCAGCCATTTGCCCATAATCATCGGCGCATCGCGTAAATCCGCGATGGTTTCAAACAGCGGGACGATATTTAAATCTACTTGAATATTCGCTGAACCCCACGCACCACGCAGGAGACCTGCCTCACGTTGCAACAAGGCCACTTCAAGCAAATCAGATAATGTTTCAGTATGAGAAATAATATATTGGCGTACAGTGTGCTCACCAAAGCGTTCGCGCATTTCACGCACTGCAATTAACACACCAATTTCTTTATGGACAAGTTCAGAATATTGCTGGAAAGGTGAAAATAACAAACGAGGCTGTTTTAGTTCATCTAACAATAAACTGACTTTTTCTTCTTCATTAAACGTTGCATAATCAAAGTCGAAACCCCCTTTTTGCATTAATTCTGCAATCACCGCTTCATGCACGTCTGAAGATTGTCTAATATCAACGGTTGCTAAGTGAAAGCCAAATGTGCCGATGGCTTTAATCAGTTTACCTAAGCGCGGATAAATCAAGGCTTCACCATGATGTTGGCTTAAAGATTTCGCTATTGTTTGTAAGGGTGCCAGTAACTCTTGCGGACTCACATAAGGGCTTACAGTCATATCATCTTCAAGGACCCAACCGCCATTGGGCAACAAATATTTAGCGGTAATTAACAGACGGTCATGAATACCATTTAATGCTAAACGGTAAGGCTCATCCAAGCGATGATGTGATTGATCACGCGAGGCTTTACTCAATGCAATGACAGATTCATCGACCCCGACTACCCTGATTGAAACCGCGAGTTCACGTTTGAGCGCGGCGAGTTCTTGTAGATAAAATTTAAATAATGCCGTGGCGTGTAACCTGACACCTTCACGCAAAGTCACACCATTGACAAACGGGTTACCATCGCGGTCACCGCCAATCCAGCTACCCATCCGAAAAAACGCCGGCAGCGTGTAATTTGGCAAAACATCGGCTAAATCGCATTCAATATCTTGCAGAATTTCAGGAATCACATGCAAAAACGTGCTTTCATAATAAGTGAGCGCATTTTCAATTTCATTAAGCACAGTTAATTTAGAAAACCGCATCATCCGCGTTTGCCACAATGCTGAAACCGCACCTTGCAGCAATAATTTATTACGTGCCAATAATCTTGAAGAGAAAATATTCGCACGTTCAGCGAGTAAATCCGCAATTAAACGCTGAATATCCAAGACGCTTTTGCGTTGTACTTCGGTAGGATGTGCAGTTAATACTGGCGAAATTAACGCGTCATCAAAAAGTTCTTTAAGTTTTTCTGGCGAAACTGCATTTTCTTTAATTTTTTCGAGCGTGTAACTCAACAAACCTGGTGCAGCAATCGTTTCTTGACACTGCAAAAGCTGTTGCCCGTATAAATCTTCAGCTAAATTGACAAGATGTTTGTAATAAGCAAAGGCACGAACAACTCGAACCGTTTCCGCTAATGTCAAATTTGCAAGCAACTCTTCTAAATCAAGCGAAGCTTGCTGGTCATGCGAATGATGAAAACGAATCGCAGCCTGCCGAATAGAAGCAATTCGTGCTGCAACCAGCTCGCCTTCATTTTCTAAAATCGCTTCATCAAGTAAACCACCCAACAGTTGAATATTCTCAGCCAAACGCTTTTCAACTGACAATGCGGTATCAGTAGATAAATACTTTTTCATGCGCTATCTCCCCTAGTTATTATTTAAATAGCAACAACTAGACCACCTCGGGAATGCCATTTTTATAGATATTTTTTTGTAATTACCGGTTTATTTAAGATTTACTGCTACTTATTGCACCATTAAATGACTTATTTACGCACCTAAATAGACCAATTCAGAAAAGTTAGATGTGCTGATGGATCTACTTCAACCATCTTAGCGTGGCATATTTCCTGCATAATGAATACCAGAACCATAATATTACTGAGGATCAGCAGTGGCTATACGTGTCGCTTTACATCATCGCACCCGCTATCAATTTGATCGTCTGGTCAATCTATCAGCCCACGAAGTCCGCTTGAAACCCGCCCCCCATGCGCGTACGCCGATTTTGTCGTATTCACTGACGGTCAATCCAGAAAAGCACTTTATCAACTGGCAGCAAGATCCTTACGGTAATTACATTGCCCGTTATGTGTTCCCCGAAATGGTGCGTGAACTTGATTTTACGGTCGATTTGGTGGCAGACATGACGGTAATTAACCCGTTTGATTTTTTTGTCGAGAAAACTGCCGAGCATTATCCGTTTAACTATACCGAACAACAGGCGTTTGAGCTGACAGCCTATTTGCAGCCAGATCCGGTCGGGCCTTTGCTACAAGCCTGTATGACGGAGATGCGTAAAGCTGTGATCAAGCCAGGAGTGGGCATTGTGGATTTTCTGGTGGCGGTTAACCAGCATGTGCAGGCCGCTATCGGCTACACGGTGCGCATGGCGCCAGGGATACAAACACCAGAAGAATCTTTGCAAAAGGGCACGGGATCTTGCCGCGACTCCGCCTGGTTACTAGTGCAAATCATGCGTCATCTAGGGCTGGCTGCCCGCTTTGTTTCCGGCTACTTGATTCAGCTCAAGGCAGATGTAGAGGCGCTGGATGGCCCTAGTGGTACCGACAAGGATTTTACTGATCTGCATGCCTGGACCGAGGTGTTTATCCCCGGCGCCGGTTGGGTGGGGCTGGATCCGACTTCTGGTTTAATGGCAGGCGAAGGACATATTCCGCTGGCATGTACGGCGATTCCATCTTCGGCCGCGCCGGTGACTGGCTTTACCGACATTGCTGAAGTCAGCTTTAGTCATGAGATGAAAGTCGCGCGCATTCATGAAGACCCGAGGGTGACAAAGCCGTATAGTGAAGAGGACTGGCAGGCAATACTCAAGCTGGGTGGCAAGGTCGATGTCGAACTAAAAAAACACGATGTACGGCTGACGCAAGGTGGCGAGCCGACTTTTGTCTCGATTGACGACATGGAGGACGCACAATGGAATACAGAGGCACTTGGCGATCACAAACGGGAATTGGCTGGAGAGTTGGCCTTGCGCTTAAAAGCGCACTTTGCACCCAAGGGCTTTTTGCATTATGGGCAGGGCAAATGGTATCCTGGTGAGCCCTTGCCGCGCTGGGCCATCAATATTTACTGGCGGCCGGATGGCAAACCGGTGTGGCGTGATTTCAGCCTATTTTCAACCGAAGATAGCACTGACGGTTATGACTTGGCACAGGCAGCTGCCTTTTCCAACCATCTGGCGGGCATTCTGGGCTTTCCCAAAGCCTGTGTGATCGCCGCCTATGAAGATGTGATGAGTGTTGTGCAACAGGAGCAGCAATTACCTGTCAACCTCGATCCGCTCAAGGTAGATTTAAAGGATGCCGCGGAACGCAAACGGCTTGCTTATTTGCTAAACCAAGACTTGGGGCAAGTGGTGGGCTATGTCATGCCGCTTAAACCGGACGAGAGCAAGTCAGCAGGTGAGTGGCTGACCAGCAAGTGGCCCCTGCGACGGGAACATTTGTATCTGCTGAGCGGGGACTCGCCGATGGGCTTGCGCTTGCCCTTAAGCTCCCTGCCCTGGCAATTACCCGCGGACATTGAGCCAGAATTTGCCTTGGACCCATTTGAGCAACAGACCGATTTGATGACCGCAAAGTCACCCAAGGTAAGGCTCAAGCACAATACGACCCAGCCGTTGGCGCGTGAAGTCGTGCACACCGCGATGTGCGTACAAGTACGAATGGGTCGTCTATTTGTATTTATGCCTCCAGTCACTCGGTTGGAAGATTATTTGGATTTATTGAGCGCCATCGAACAAACCGCCAGCGATTTGAAGCTCAAACTATGGCTGGAGGGCTATCCCCCACCGCGCGACAGCCGGCTCAAGTTGCTAAGTGTGACCCCGGATCCAGGCGTCATTGAGGTCAATATACATCCAGCCAACACATGGAAAGAGCTGGTGTCAAACATCAACGTTTTGTACGAAGAAGCACGACTCTGTCGGCTAGGGACAGAAAAATTCATGCTGGATGGGCGCCATACAGGCACTGGTGGTGGTAACCATGTCACACTGGGTGGAAAAACCCCAGCTGATAGCCCCATGTTGCGGCGCCCAGATGTGTTACGTAGCTTGATTACCTACTGGCAAAATCACCCGGCGTTGTCCTATTTGTTTTCAGGGACCTTTATTGGCCCAACAAGTCAAGCACCGCGCGTGGATGAAGCTCGTGATGATAATTTGTATGAGTTGGCGATTGCCTTTCAACAGATGGAGCAAGCATTGCCTGCTAGCGAGGAGAGTGAGCAACCTTGGCTGGTAGACCGGCTTTTGCGGAATTTACTAGTGGATTTAACCGGCAACACACACCGCTCCGAGTTTTCCATCGACAAACTTTACTCACCGGATGGTCCGACCGGCCGTCTGGGCCTAGTTGAGTTCAGGGCATTTGAAATGCCGCCGCATGCCCGCATGAGTTTGCTGCAAAGCTTGCTGCTGCGTGCACTGGTGGCCCGTTTCTGGAAAACGCCATATACCAGCAAACTGGTGCACTGGGGTACCGAACTGCATGACCGCTGGATGTTGCCACATTTTGTGGCACAAGACATGGCGGATGTGGTGGCCGATTTGCGCGATGCTGGCTATGCCTTCGAGCAGCGCTGGTTTGAACCGTTTGTCGAGTTCCGCTTTCCGCGCTATGGCACGGTGGCTTATCATGGCGTAGAGTTGGAGTTGCGCCAAGCCATTGAGCCTTGGAATGTGCTGGGCGAGGAAATGGCCGGCGGTGGCACGGCACGCTATGTGGATTCCTCCATCGAGCGTATGCAGTTGCGCGTGCGCGGGCTGACCGATGGCCGTCATGTGGTGACCTGTAATGGACGACCCTTGCCATTGCAACCGACCGGCCATGCAGGTGAATATGTGGCCGGTGTGCGCTTTCGCGCATGGAGTCCATGGTCAGCACTGCATCCGACCATTCCGGTACAGGCGCCGCTGGTGTTTGATCTGGTGGACACCTGGAGCGGCAAGTCACTGGGTGGTTGTACCTACCATGTCTCGCATCCGGGTGGCCGTAATTACAATACCTTCCCAGTCAATGCGAACGAAGCCGAGGCGCGGCGCTTTGCACGCTTCTGGGCGCATGGACATACGCCAGGCAAGGTGACTGTGGTAAAAGAAGCAGCGAATCCACATTTTCCATTTACCTTGGACCTGCGCTGGCAGCCAGAATAGGACATTTTCCTGCTACACTACTTGCTAGATGTAACAAAAATGTAACTGACCCTGTATGTTCTCTGCGCTCAATCAGCTCTTCTTTTCTGACCGCTACAACGAATTGTTGGCAGCGGATGGTCTGCCACGTCCACACTGGCAGACCATGGTAGAGCAATTGCAGTCAGAAGAGCCGAGCGTGATGCGCAAGCGTATCGAGGCGGTGCAGCGGCAGGTGCGTGACAACGGCGTCACATACAACGTCTATGCCGATACCCACGGCGTGCAACGCCCTTGGGACCTCGATGTGTTGCCCATGATTATTCCTCATGAGGAGTGGCAGCATATTTCTGCTGCCGTTGCCCAGCGCGCCACCTTGCTTAACCGTATTCTGCTCGATGTCTACGGGGAGCAATCTCTGGTGGCCATTGACCAATTACCCGCGGCACTCATTCATGGCCATGCCGGGTTTTTGCGGCCCTGTGTTGGTATGCCGCACTACGACAATATTGCGCTGCACAATTATGCTGTGGATATTGCACGCGCGCCAGACGGTCAGTGGTGGGTGTTGTCTGACCGCACACAGTCTCCGACCGGAGCTGGCTACGCGCTGGAAAACCGCACCATTATTTCCAGCGCCTTTCCCGAGTTGTTCCGAGACCTCAATATCGAACGCCTGAGCGGTTTTTTTGCCAGCATGCGCGACAGTCTGGCCTATTGGGGCCACAAGGTGGCCGACACTCAGGCCAAGATGGTGGCGGATATCAAATCTTTGCGTGCCGGAGAGCCACCGCTGGTGGTGATACTGACGCCCGGCCCCTACAACGAAACCTATCACGAACAGTCATTTCTGGCCGGCTATCTGGGCTATCCGCTGGTACAGGGTAGTGACCTGATTGTGCGTAACAATGTGGTCTGGCTGAAAACCATCGCAGGACTCAAGCCAGTGCATGCCATTTTGCGCCGCATTGATGATGACTACTGCGACCCACTGGAACTCAATGCTGAATCCCTGCTGGGTGTCGCCGGTTTGGCCGAGGTGGCGCGTCGAGGCAATGTGCTGGTGGCCAATGCCATGGGTGCCAATCTACTGCAATCAGGTGCTTTGATGGGCTTTTTGCCTGGGTTGTCTCAGTCCCTGCTGGGCGAGCCACTACGCATGCCCTCAGTGGCCACCTGGTGGTGCGGCGAAGCCGGTGCGCTTGACTACGTGCTGAATAATCTGGATTTTCTAGTGATTAAACCCGCCGCGCCGCAAGTGCAATCAGCACCGATTTTTGGTGAGGATTTAAATCCGGAGCAAAAACAGGCACTGATAGCCAAACTGCGCACACACCCGGAACAATATATCGCGCAGGAGCAGGTTGACATTTCACAGGCGCCGGTGTTGACCACGCATGGACACAGCCAGCCACAACTGGGCGCACTGGCCATGAGTCTGCGCGTGTACGCCTTTGCCACACCCAATGGCTATGCTGTCATGCCGGGTGGGCTGACACGTGTTGCCAGCGGCAAAGATGCACGTGTTGTGACCATGCAGCGCGGCGGCACCAGCAAAGATACTTGGGTAATGTCGCCTTGGTCGCAACCGCAGTTCAGCTTGTTGCGCAAAACCCGCTCCAGCAAGGATCTAGTGCGCGAAAATACCACGCTGTCCAGCCGTATGGCCGAAAACCTGTTCTGGTATGGTCGCTACTCGGTGCGCAATCTGCAAAAGGCGCTAATGCTGCGTACCACCATACAATCCCTAGTTGAATACTCGACCGAGGCCAGAGCCGGTGAGTGGCCTACCATACAAGGCTTGTGTCAGTGGTTTGATTTGCTGCCTGCCTCCAGCCCGCGTGAAGACTTTTCGACCATGCCCGAACCACTGTTGGATGACGACATCGAACCCTTGCTGATGCAAGCGGTGTTTGCCCAACATGACAGCAGTCTGGCAAGCAGTGTACAGCAACTGTTCCAGCAGGCATTTAACCTGCGCGAGCGTATCTCAAATGACCACTGGCGTACGGTCAACCTGTTGTCACGCCAGTTTATTACCCGCCATCACCATCCCAGCTTGCAGGAAGCCACCTCACAACTGGAATTGGCCATAGACCGTTTTGTCGCGTTGACCGGTTTTGCCATGGACTGGATGACGCGTGATCTGGGCTGGCGTTTTATGTCACTAGGGCGTCGCATCGAGCGTTTGCAATTTATGTGCATATTGCTGACCCGTGCGCTGCAAATGCCTGCCTACAGTAATCTTGAGTGGATGCTCAGGTTGTCCAATAATCTGGTGACTTACCGTGCCCGCTATGCCGCGCAGCCAGAATGGTTGCCAGTACTGGATTTGTTGCTGATGGATGACCATAACCCCAACTCGGTAACCTTTCAGATGAAGGGGCTTGTCAAATATCTCGAAGACATGGATGCACAGGACGATGCCGGTGGCATTGCCGCCGACCTGAAGCAATCCTGGCATAACTTGCTGGACATGGATCCTGACAAGGTGTTGTTTGCCGGTAGCCCGGCATTGTCGGAGTGGTTGCAGCAGACCTATGCCGTAACATTGACATTGTCTGACCGTCTCAACGTGCGCTTTTTCAGTTATACCAGCGCGCATGCCACTCGTGGCTATTAACGCGAGAGTGCAATGCGCTATCAGGTCGAACACCAAACGCTATACAAATACGACAGCACGGTCAGTCAGTCTCAGCAAATGCTGCATCTCGCACCGCGTGCCACAGCTTACCAGCACTGCCTGCATCACCGCATCGACTGTGTACCACAACCGGTTGAGCAGTCCATGCGCCTAGACTATTTTGGTAACCACTGCCAGTATTTCACCATCCTCACCCCACATCAGTCACTGACCGTGACATCGATCTTTGACGTTGAGTGTCTGCCACGGCCCTCGCTGGAGACCCTGTTACCCAGTCCTCCGTGGGAGCAGGTCCGTTTGCAATTGCAGCAGCCGCATCTACAAGTACCGCCGATGACGGAAGCCAGCGGCTATGTGTATGCATCGCCCAAAGTCAGTTGCAGTGATGCGCTGGTAGAGTATACAAGCGACAGTTTCAGTCCGGGACGGCCTTTGCTGGAAGCGGCAATGGCACTGACAAGGCAAATTTTCCGCGAATTCAAATTTGATGCACAGGCCACCGATGTCTCGACACCGCTCGAAGATGTACTGCGTGGCAAGCGTGGTGTCTGTCAGGATTTTGCCCACATGATGACAGGCATGCTACGCTCACTCGGCCTCGCTTGCCGTTATGTCAGTGGCTATATCCTCACCCATCCGCCCGCAGGCAAACCTCGCATGGTGGGGGCAGATGCTTCACATGCCTGGGTATCGGTGTATTGTCCGGTCAACGGATGGGTGGATTTGGATCCAACTAACAGCTGCCTAGTGCAACAGGAGCATATTACGGTGGCGTGGGGACGTGATTTCAGCGATGTCTCGCCAATGCGCGGCGTGGTGCTGGGCGGTGGTCAGCATCAACTCAAGGTCAGCGTCACTGTCACGCCAATTGAAAAATGAATACTCGATCATCAAGCAATACGAACAGTTTGGCATTAACCTTAGAGCACGATTCCACTCTTATATAATATGTAAAAAAACTGCCGATATGGCAGGTTTTTTTACATAAATTCCGACGACTAATTTTCTAATCTCAGTGACCCGACTGACTTAAGTACTAAGTCCTTTATTCGACAGACTTTATTTGGTGAAAAAAGAAGCTGTTAAAGAAGTTAAATCTGAAATAGAAAAAATCCTTAAGAATGCATTTAAAGGCAGTAAGAACATCACTTTTAAATGAAAACTATTGATATTATTCAGGCAGTTTTTACTGCATTAGCATTTTTCTTATCTGTATATGCTACTTACAAAACAGTTAAATTCAACAAGCGCCAAAATGAAATGGCAGAAGTGCAGGTTGAGTTAAATAAACTACTATTGAGAAAAGAAACAAACGAGGCTATTGGATCTTTTAAAGCAGAGCTAGGTGTTTGTTTCATTAAAATTGGCAATAGCTCAACAAGATTCAAAGTGTTCAATAAAGGTAAAGGCACAGCTAGAAACGTAAGATTAGCCTTTCCCGATGGTAATGAAATAATCGTTCAAAGTGACATAGATTCTAAATTTCCATTAGAGGTAATGGAACAACATCAATCTGTTGAATTGATTGCAGCCTTTCATATGGGCTCGCCAAGTAAAATGACCGTTGAGCTAATATGGGATGATGACACAGGGATGAATCAATCAAAACTGTTTTATCCAAAGTTTCTAGAGCTAAATGTAAGAAACTATCTATTATTGATAAATAGATTTTGAGAATAAAAGCAATTGCCCAAGCGCGAAAACCACTTCAATCAGAATTTGAGACCAAGCTTTTGTGCACATCCTTTTTTCATAAAAAATCCCTTATGACAGGACATCTATAAGGGATTTTTTACTGAATGGATTGTCACAATCAAAAGTTAACACTTATTTTTTGTGCATTTGGTGAAAATTAGCGATTCTCGAACCAATTAAATCGGCTCAACGACTTCTAAGTTTACCTTTTTGAACTGGTGCTTTTGGACAGTTTTCGCATAAAAATTTACCATGCACTCAGCTTGAATTTGCGCAGTCCATTTTTCAAGCACATATTGCAGCGCTTTTAAGCCTAGCGTTTTTCGATAAGTCACATCTTCCAATAACGCCTGCACTTTCTGTGCAAAATCTAAAGTGTCTTCGTTGGCAATCATGGCACCACGGCCCTCAACCAAAATAGATGCGGTGCCCAATTTAGCAATCGCCACCACCGGCGTACCTTGTGCCATCGCCTCTAACAACACCAAGCCTTGCGTTTCGCTGGTGGAAGCGAAGACAAAAATATCGGCCGCACGATAACATGCGTTGAGCTCGGTTTCACGATCTAAATAGCCAATAAATTTCACATTTTTTTCAATGCCAAGATTTTTAACTTGTTTGTGCAAACTGGCTTCTGCAGGGCCTTCGCCAGTAATCACCAATAAAATTTCCGGGATTTCATCTTTAACAAGGTGGACAACGTTGAGTAAAAAATCAATATTTTTCTCAAATGCCACGCGGCCAACATACAGCAACATCGGGCGCTCTGCGGGAATATGGTATTTTTCTCTAAAATTAATTTGCCCTTCTTGGTTAAAGCTCGCTGCTTGCAAGCCCGTCGGAATCACCTCGGATTCGGATGCCACGCCGTAACTTCTTAACACATCAAGCATCGGTTTTGAAGGCGCAACAATCGCATCGACCGTATTACATTGTTTTCTTGAGATCAAACGCGCCAGGCTACGTGCAATACTTTGTGGAATCCACGGCAAATAATGGTGTAAATAATCTTCAAAAAAAGTGTGGTAAGTTTCCACGCAGGGCACATTGAGCGCTTTAGCAATTTTTAGCCCGGCATAATGCGCCACAAACGGCGTGTGGATATGCACAAGGTCATAATTTTCTGCCTGTAAAGCTGGTAGCAACGCTTTAATCGCAGAAAATTTCATTAATTTATCTTCCGGATCAAAATAAATATTGCGCGCTGGCACACGTTTTAACCAATCTTCGGCATCGTCTAGATGCTGATGAAACGTTGAATAATCTGGCGCAATTAAATGTACGGTGTGCCCTTGCGCTTGAATCTGTTCGACAAACGTTTTAATTGAAGTGGAAACGCCATTCACGCGCGGAAAATACACATCGGAAATCAACAATATTTTCATGGCTGTTTGTCTGGCTGATATCTTTGTCATAAGTATCCTATAAAAAAAATAATATAGATCAAATAGATACTAGGGAAGCAACATGTCATTTTGATGACCAAAATGACTGTCACAGATTTATCATGCATTGTTCATATTGCGTTCATTTGCGTGCGGAAAATACGTTGCATGCGTGTGAATGGAATATTGAAAAAAATTGTCTGGTGGTTGCCCTGCTGTTTGTATGCGACTGATGCAAACGCATGGGGATTAATGACTCATCTCTATTTTGCGCACTCTCTTGTTTGGGCAATGCCCTTGTTTGACACGCGCCTTCAAAAGGCGATTAAACGCTTTCCAGAACTTGTGATGGCGGGCGCGTGTTTGCCTGACCTTGCCGTGGTGAGTCGCGATTTTCACGCCACACACGCGTGGGATTATGCACACAATTTGCTGAGCAGTACGGAATCAGAAGAAGATTTAGCGCTGGCGATTGGCTTTGCCAGCCATCTTTATATTGATGTGATTGCGCATCACCATTTTGTCCCTGCGCATGAAGGCATGTGGTTTAACCAAGCATGGTTAAAAGCCAAGCATCACACCCATAGTATGATCACACACATTAGCGCTGAATGGGCAATGGACGCACACCTTGCGCCATTAATGCAGACCTCTCCGACACGACTACTGAACCAACACAAAACACAGATTATTGCGTTTATTTCCACGCACCTTGAACAATCTGAGACAGTCACGGTGAAAGCCATTCAGCGGTTAGCATTTTGGGATAATGTGTTGAGGAAAGCAAAAATTCCGCAGCTGATTTACAAAGTCGCAGGGGTTTACGATAAAAATCTACACAAAAATTTTATTTACTACATCGCAAAAACACAAACCGCTTTGGCTGAGATTGGTCTGACCTTTGACGGCGTGAAGCCACTCTATGAACCGGAACTGAATAATTTAAGCTTGCAGCAAAAAATTGACTGGCGTGAAATGTGTTTGCTACATTTGCATCACACCCATTCGCAGCCGATTACATATTTTCACCCAAATGTAGTCGAGCACAGATAAAAGTAGAAAAAAAGATCCCTCAACAAGTGAGGGAAAGAGGGAGGAGCAGAATTTCAGGGGAAATCTAAACAATCATAAAACTGGCCTGTGCGATGGATGCACCAATCAAAGCGCCAGCCATCACATCGCTGGGGTAGTGCAAACCAAGTACGACGCGCGAAAGACCAACGCACACAGTAAACGGAATCAGCAAACCAATCAAACCAGGAAAATAACTGAGCGCAACCGATGTGAACACTACCGCGTGAAGGGTATGGCCGGATGGGAAACTAAATTTATCGAGCGCCTTGCCGGTTAAACGAATATCTTGGCGCACCTGGTAAGGACGTGGGCGTAAAGTTTTACCTTTTAACCATTTATAGACAAAAGTACCAATCAAGCCAGCCACCGCCATATGCAGGACAGGAATAACCGCCTCAGCTCCTTGAAAGATCAAAATTAAAATCATCAAGGTGTACCAAAAAACGCCATCGCCCAATCGGCTAACTGCTCTAAAAAAATGACGGATCGCTTTATATTGGCTAGTGTGATTTACTGCCACACACATATTGGTGTCTAGCTGGTGCATGCGATTAAGATATAAGCGCAAATTAATCATTTTTCTCTCCTTTCCACTTTCATTAAGAGAGATTTTCTAACCATCACGTGAATTATTCGTGACAGCCGGATTAAATTATGATGACGTAGATCGCCATCACTGCGAGTATCAATTTCTCCGCGAGGTCACCAATCTAACGTGTTGCCGCCTCAACAACCGCTGCAATTTTTTCTGCCAGTGTTTGCACGAGCGCAGCATCTTGCCCTTCTACCATCACGCGGATTTTTGGCTCAGTGCCAGAAGCGCGTAACAACACCCGCCCGTTACCATGCAAGGTATTTTCCGCATCTTTTACCGCGGCTTGAATTTCTTCATGGTTAGCCAAATCAATTTTTTTCGCAGTTTTTACGTTAATCAACACTTGCGGATACAACACTAAATCCGCGCCCAATTGCGCGAGTGTTTTTTTGCCCTCTCGCAAAGATTGCAACACTTGCAAAGCCGAAATAATGGCATCGCCACTCGTGTGTTTATCCAGCGTTAAAATATGGCCCGAATTTTCGCCACCTAATTTCCAATTTTTGGTTTGCAGCAACTCCAGCACATAGCGGTCACCCACTTTGGCGCGCCCAAATGGAATTTGATGACGTTGAAAAGCGTGTTCCAACGCAAGGTTGGTCATCAAAGTGCCAGCCACGCCGCCTTTAAGTTTGCCTTTGGCGTACAAGCCCATCGCAATGATGTAGAGAAGCTGGTCACCATCGAGCAATTTGCCATCGGCATCCACCATCAACACACGGTCACCATCACCATCAAAGGCAATGCCTAAATCCGCATTACAATCCACTACTGCTTTTTGCAACGCTTCTGGGTGCGTAGAGCCGACTTTTTCGTTGATATTCAAGCCATTAGGTTGATTGCCGATACAAACCACTTCTGCCCCCAACTCATGAAACACATCGGGCGCGACGTGATATGTTGCGCCGTGTGCACAATCGAGCACAATTTTGAGGCCACGCAAATCCATGTGGTTAGGGAAAGTGCTTTTGCAAAACTCAATATAACGGCCCGCGGCATCGTCAATCCGGCGCGCTTTGCCAAGCTTCGCAGACGACATGACTTCCATCGGTTTTTCTAGCTCAGCTTCAATGGCAAACTCCACATCGTCTGGCAACTTTGTGCCTTCGCTCGAGAAAAATTTAATGCCGTTATCGTCATACGGGTTATGCGAGGCGGAAATCACAATACCCGCCTGCGCACGCAAAGCCCTTGTTAAATAAGCCACTGCAGGTGTGGGAATCGGCCCCGTGAGCAAAATATCCACGCCAGCTGCTGCTAAACCAGCCTCTAACGCCGCCTCAAACATATAGCCAGAAATCCGCGTATCTTTACCGATAAGCACCGCTGGCCGCGCACCTTTGGCCAAATTGCCCTGCAATCCGACAAACACGCGTCCGGCAGCGTATCCCAAACGCATCACAAATTCCGGCGTAATTGGATACTCCCCTACCTTGCCGCGAATGCCGTCAGTACCAAAATATTTTTTACTCATCTCTATTCTTTTCTTAGATTAATTTACAGCCGCCACAATTTTCATCGCTTCCACCGTCGCACGCACATCATGCACCCGCACAACATGCGCCCCTTTCATGGCAGAAACCACTGCCGCCGCCACGCTGGCATGTAAACGCTGGCTTTCATCGCCACCAGTAAGTTTGCCTAGCACTGACTTTCTAGAAAGCCCCACTAACAGCGGCTGACCTAATTCTAGCAATTGATCTAACTCTTTCACCAAGCGGATATTATGCTCGCGCGTTTTGCCAAAACCAAAGCCGGGGTCTAGCAATATGCGACTTTTTTCGATGCCAGCGCTTAATAAAATTTGTAAGCGATGATTTAAAAATGTTTTAACTTCCGCCACTACATCTTCATAGTGCGGATCAATTTGCATGGTTTGCGGCGTGCCTTGCATGTGCATTAAACAAATGCCGACCGTTGAATTTTTCACCGCTTCCAACGCACCATTTTCTTGCAAGGCGTTGATATCGTTGACCAAATCTGCACCTGCCGCAATCGCTGCTTGCATCACCTGCGGTTTGTAAGTGTCGATAGAAATTGGCACATGCACGCGGTCACGCAATGCTTTAATCACCGGAATCACGCGATTTAACTCTTCTTGCAAAGGCACAGGCTCTGCATTTGGGCGCGTGGATTCGCCGCCAATATCTAAAATATCCGCGCCCTCTTCCACCAATTTAAGCGCGTGTTCTATGGCTAAGGCAGTATCAGAAAATTTTCCACCGTCAGAAAAAGAATCGGGGGTGACGTTCACAATCCCCATCACATACGGGCGATTCAGCGGCAAAGTGTAGCGCCCACATTGGAAAAAAGTTGGCAGAGAATCAGATTTTTTTTGCATATGGCATTATACAAAAAGGCTAGTGATTATTTGATAAATAGTTGAAATGGAAGACTAATCAAATAGTTTAAGAAAATCATACTAACGTACATTTTCATCCTTATAATTGCACCCACATAACATATAAACTACTAAGTAGAGTTGGAGATATATGCTACAGCTTAGCCATATTGGCTCATTTCAGAGCGAACATTCTCTAATTCACTCTGAAGAACCACTTGAAGAGGTTTGGAATCATATTGAACGCTTTGCAACCTCTTACTTAAAAAAATTTAATCCCGATAAAAAAGATATTCCTTGGGATGAGTATCTCAAATACACCCAGATTCGAACAATGCAATCCATCGAATTTCGCCGTGCTGCGATCGATGCACACTTATTGTCAATGACAAAAGTCTCGTTAAAGATTATGAATCGATCGCACTTTTTTTAGAGAAAAGGTACACCACGGACTTACATTTCAAAACCACGCAACTTGGTACGCTATTCGTAAAAATAAAGGTGTGCCAGCCTTACCACGAGCTGCGTACTATTACGTTGCTATGTTTATATTAGGTAGCATTGTTCGCTATCAACCTGAACTACTTCTTTCAGCGACAACCATGGACTCGGAGATAGGTTGGCTATTAAAACGCTTTCTTAAGCTTTCAGATCGATTCTTCCCTCAGCTCAAACTAATAGAGTTTTATAAGAAACAAATTTACTTTTCTGGCAATAGTGCTTAACTATTTTCAAGTTTTATTCGCACCTGATAAAACTAGCTTAAACATAAATAAAAAGAGCCTAGGAAAACCTAAGCTCTTTTTTATTTCCACAACCCGAAAAATTTAAGACTTTGCTGTTGGTTGCGCCGGACTAGCCGCCCCCACGCCTGCTGAACCCGTATCTTTTGGTGGGTTAGCTTTGCTTTGCGATGGTTTTGGTGCACGTACTGGTAAACCCGCCATAATGTCGTTAATTTGGTCGGCATCAATGGTTTCATATTCCATTAAAGCTTTCGTCATGGCTTCCACTTTGTCGCGGTTGTCTTCTAACAATTTGCGCGCAACGCCGTATTGCTCGTCCAAAATGCGGCGGATTTCGGCATCCACTTTTTGCTGCGTGGCTTCTGAAACGGTTTTGCTGCTCATGCTGCCAAAAAATGAATCTTGCTCATCACCCGCATACACCATGGTGCCAAGCGCATCGCTCATGCCGTACTTAGTCACCATTGCGCGTGCTAATTTTGTTGCACGTTCAAAGTCGTTAGAAGCGCCGGTAGACATTTGGTGCATAAAAATTTCTTCTGCAATACGGCCGCCAAACAGAATAGAAATTTCTTCCAGCATTTTGTCTTTGTAGTTGCTAATGCGGTCAAACTCTGGCAATTGCCATGTGAGCCCTAACGCCCAGCCGCGCGGCATAATCGTAACTTTATGCACAGGGTCAGCTTTTGGTAATAATTTTGCTACCACCGCGTGGCCAGATTCATGGTAAGCCGTGTTCAAGCGCTCTTCTTCACGCATAACCATCGACTTACGCTCTGGCCCCATGAAGATTTTGTCTTTGGCGTCTTCAAAGTCTTGCATGTCCACGGTGCGTTTGTTGCGGCGTGCAGCAAACAACGCGGCCTCGTTCACCAAGTTGGCTAAATCCGCACCGCTAAAACCCGGCGTACCGCGTGCCAAAATATCGGCTTTCACGTCTGGATCCATCGGGATTTTACGCATATGCACCATTAAAATTTGTTCGCGACCTTTAATGTCTGGCAAGCCGACCATCACTTGGCGGTCAAAACGGCCGGGGCGCAACAAGGCTTTATCAAGCACGTCAGCACGGTTAGTCGCGGCAATCACGATCACACCAGAGTTTCCGTCAAAGCCATCCATCTCGACCAATAATTGGTTTAAGGTTTGCTCGCGTTCATCGTTACCACCGCCAGTACCTGAGCCACGGCTACGGCCAACCGCATCAATTTCGTCAATAAAAATAATGCAAGGTGAATTTTTCTTGGCTTGCTCAAACATATCGCGCACACGAGACGCACCCACGCCGACAAACATTTCGACAAAGTCAGAACCGGAAATCGTAAAAAATGGCACTTTGGCTTCACCGGCAATCGCGCGGGCGAGCAAGGTTTTACCAGTCCCCGGTGGGCCAACCATCAACACACCACGTGGAATACGGCCGCCTAGTTTTTGGAATTTGCTCGGATCTTTTAAGAAGTCCACAATTTCAGTGACTTCTTCTTTCGCTTCATCACAGCCTGCGACATCTGCAAAAGTAGTAGAGTTATTGCCTTCGTCTAATTGGCGTGCTTTACTTTTACCAAATGAGAATGGGCCACCGCCTTTGCCGCCACTTTGCATTTGGCGCATAAAGAAAATCCAAATGCCGATCAGCAAAATCATCGGGAACCAAGAAACAAAAATGCTCATCAGCAAGGATTGCTCTTCCTCTGGTTTGGCCTCAACCACCACATTATTTTTCAAGAGGTCAGACACCAACCATGGATCGTTCGGCATAAAAGAGTTAAATTTTTTGCCATCTTGCGTGACACCGTGCAACACGCGGCCATCGATTTGCACCTTGGCAATGCGACCATCTTTCACTTCTTGAATAAATTGCGAATACACCATTTGGTTTTCAGCGCCATTTTTGACGCCCGCCAAATTGAATACCGCCATTAACACTGCGGCAATAGCGACCCAAATCGCAATATTTTTAAATGTATTATTCAAAATGTATTCCTTTTCCTTGGTGGAAACTCACCAGCGCTTATCACGCTTTCATGAAGAGTATATTACTCTCTAATTATTTTCTCGTTAAGAACTAAAGGCCAAAAAGCCAGCTGTTTGTAACCTTTTTATTTCTTGCCTAAGCCTAACAAATAGACTTCGCTACTGCGGTCACGCGAGGCTTTTGGTTTTCGCGTCACGACTTTATCAAATATGCTGCGCATATTTTTTAACACTTCTTCAAAACCCTCGCCGATAAATACCTTGACCAAAAAATTGCCCTGAGGTTTCAACCAGTCTTTACAAAATTCCAACGCCAATTCTGTGAGGTAAGTCGCACCGGCTTGATCCACAGAGGCGATACCTGAAAGATTGGGTGCCATGTCTGCAATTACAAGGTCTACCGGCTGATTATTTAAAGATTTTTCCAATATTTTTAAAACAGATTCTTCACGAAAATCGCCACAGATAAATTCCACGCCACCAATCGGCTGCATGTCTAAAATATCTAGCGCAATGATTCTGCCTTGACCTTTGATGCGCTGCACCGCCACTTGCGACCAACTGCCGGGTGTTGAACCCAAATCGACAACAGTCATACCAGGTTTAATCAGCCTATCTTTATCGTCAATCTCGATCAGTTTATAAGCGGCGCGCGCGCGGTAGCCATCCTTCTGCGCAAGTTTCACGTAAGGGTCGTTAAGATGCTCTTGCATCCAAGCTTTGCTGGTTTTTGATGGTTTCATTCAATGTAGATAATTTAAGAATGGTGCATGCTTCGTGTTAAAATGCGCGGCATCCGGAAACGCTAATTTTACGACAAATCCCATCTATGAAAGCACTGAACACTAAACAAATCGCGCACTTACGCGGCCTCGCCCACAATTTGAACCCTGTCGTGATGGTCGGTAGCAACGGCTTGACTGAAAGTGTCTTGAAAGAAATTGATGTCAGCCTAAGCGCGCATGAATTGATTAAGGTGCAAGTAGCTGGCGACGATAGAGCTGCGCGCAAAGCGATTTACGAAGAAATTAGTGAGAAAACACAAGCCACAGCTGTGCACCAAATCGGTAAACAGTTAGTGTTTTATCGCCCGAGCGAAACGGTGAAAGAATCTGCAAAAATTGTGATTCCTAAACTGTAATTAGCCTCGCATTTTTAAAACCGCAACCAACCCCAGCAAACATTCCACCAAATACGCAATGCTCGCAACGCCATGCCAAGTGGCAAAGCGACTCGCAAATACACTGTTCATCACGTCGTTAGGCATTGCGTCAATTTTTAGCTGCTCCATCACAGGTTGAATACCAAAATAGCCAGCAAGGACTAACAGCACCATCAACAGCACCGCCCAAAAATAACCCTGTTTGAAAGCGCTGCCACCAAACACAAATAACCGCTGCAGCAACAAATAGGCACCGACGCCCATGCCGATCAGAGACATGATGTGAAAAAATTGCCCGGCGATTTGCCCCGCTAATTGGCGATCCGCCAAAAATTTAAACAAGACAGACGCCCACAAGCTGGTGATCCAAAGGCCACCAACCCATAAGGTGATCAATATTAAGGCAAGTTTTTCAGACCATCTGCGCATGAGCAAGCCTCTTAGTTAGATATAAAGCACTTCCAAAACTTCGTACTCTTTTACGCCGCCCGGCGCAGCCACTTCCGCGACCTCACCTTCTGATTTTCCAATCAGCCCGCGCGCAATCGGTGAGCTGACAGAAATTTTACCGTTTTTAATATCGGCCTCATCTTCACCAACAATTTGGTAGGTGACAATGCTGCCACTATCTAAATCTTCCATGCGCACGGTTGCACCAAACACGCAGCGACCATCCGCATGCAATGTTTTCGGATCAATCACCATCGCGTTAGAAAGTTTGGCTTCCAGCTCAGCAATACGGCCCTCAATAAAACTTTGACGCTCTTTTGCGGCTTCATATTCTGCATTTTCTGATAAATCACCCTGCGCACGTGCTTCGGCAATCGCCTGAATGATATTGGGACGATCCACTGCACGCAAACGCTGCAGCTCCTCTTTTAACAGCTCAAGACCAAGAACAGTCACCGGAATTTGATTAACGGCCATGCCAGATTTCCTCATACTAAAAAACAAAACCACACCTAAAAAAGGCGTGGTTGATTGCGTTATCTTACCTTAACCTCTAACGCTAACTCAATAAAAATTTAACTCAATGACTGATGTAGTTCTTGTATCGACGCAACTTCAAGCTCTTGCATATGCGCCATGCCGATACAAGCAGCCTTGGCACCCGCTAACGTTGTGTAATACGTGACTTTATTTTGCAGTGCACTGCGGCGAATTTCGTAAGAGTCAGCCACCGCGCGTTTGTCTTCTGTCACATTGACAATAAAATCAATTTCATTGTTTTTGATCATATCGACAATATGCGGGCGACCTTCTGCGACTTTATTCACAGATTTCACCGTCAAGCCATTGGCGACCAACGCGGTGGCTGTGCCTTTGGTAGCGACCAAACTAAAGCCCAGTTGCGCAAGTGATTGCGCAATTTCTACTACTTTTAAGTAATCCTCTTTACGCACACTAATAAACGCTTTACCGCCTTTGGGTAACTTGGTAGAAGCGCCTAGTTGCGATTTTACAAAGGCTTCGGCAAAGGTTTTACCTACGCCCATGACTTCACCGGTGGATTTCATTTCCGGGCCTAAAATCGTATCTACACCTGGGAACTTAATGAATGGGAACACAGCCTCTTTCACGGAGTAAAACGGTGGAATCACTTCGCGGCTGACGCCTTGTTCTTGTAATGTTTTACCGATCATGCAACGCGCCGCAATTTTTGCCAATTGCAAGCCGCAAGCTTTAGAAACAAATGGCACAGTACGTGAGGCACGTGGATTCACTTCTAACACGTAAACCGTTTCACCTTGAATCGCAAATTGCACGTTCATCAAGCCGACCACACCCAAAGCACGTGCCATTTGCTTAGTTTGTTCGCGCAAAACATCTTGCAAAGCAGGAGACAAGCTATAAGGCGGTAACGAACACGCCGAATCACCAGAGTGTACGCCAGCTTGCTCAATATGTTCCATAATGCCACCAATAATGACATCGCCAGTGTTATCACAGAGCGCATCTACGTCAACTTCTAGCGCATCATTTAAGAATCTATCCAGCAATACCGGTGATTCATTGGAAACTTTCACGGCCTCACGCATATAGCGCTCAAGTTGTGACTGCTCATGCACAATTTCCATTGCACGGCCGCCCAGCACATAGCTAGGGCGCACCACCAACGGGTAGCCAATTTCCAAAGCCAAGCGAATGGCTTCGTCTGGCGTACGTGCAGTACGGTTTGGTGGTTGCTTGAGATTTAACTCATGCAACATTTTTTGGAAGCGTTCACGGTCTTCCGCGCGGTCAATTGCATCTGGCGTAGTGCCGATAATCGGTACACCAGCTTTTTCTAAAGCACGTGCAAGTTTTAATGGTGTTTGACCGCCATATTGCACGATCACGCCAATTGGTTTTTCTACCGCAACAATTTCCAGCACATCTTCCAAGGTAACGGGCTCAAAATAGAGACGGTCGGAAGTGTCATAATCCGTGGAAACAGTTTCGGGATTACAGTTGACCATAATAGTTTCATAGCCATCATCCCGCATCGCAAACGCAGCGTGGACACAGCAATAGTCAAACTCAATACCTTGACCAATTCTATTTGGCCCACCACCTAAAATCATGACTTTTTTCTTGTCAGTCGGCTGCGCTTCGCAGTCTTCCTCATAAGTGGAGTACATATAAGCGGTATTGGTGGCAAACTCTGCCGCGCAAGTATCGACACGTTTATACACCGGGCGCACTTGCAAGGCTTGACGGTAGGCGCGCACCGCATGTTGATCTGTACCGAGTAATGTTGCCAAGCGGCGATCAGAAAAACCTAAACGTTTTAATTGGAACAGGCTACTTTTATCCAAATCAGCAATGCTCTTACCGCTTAAGGCTTGTTCGTGGTCAATAATATCTTTAATTTGTACCAAGAACCAAGGGTCAATTTTGGAGTAATTAAACACTTCATCAACACTTATACCGGTTCTAAAAGCATCCGCCACATACCAAATACGTTCTGGCCCCGGCACGCCCATCTCGCGTTTGATGATATCTAAATCGGTGGTTTTTTCGTTGAGGCCATCTACGCCAACCTCTAAACCACGCAAGGCCTTTTGGAAAGACTCTTGAAAAGTGCGGCCAATCGCCATCACTTCACCCACAGATTTCATTTGTGTGGTCAGGCGAGAGTCTGCTTGCGGGAATTTTTCAAAGGCAAAACGTGGCACTTTGGTCACCACGTAGTCAATTGACGGCTCAAACGAGGCTGGTGTTTGGCCACCAGTAATTTCATTCCGCAATTCATCGAGGGTAAACCCAACAGCCAGTTTGGCTGCGACTTTGGCAATCGGGAAACCAGTGGCTTTAGAAGCCAATGCGGAAGAACGCGACACACGCGGGTTCATCTCAATCACAATCATGCGTCCATCATTCGGATTAATCGCAAACTGTACGTTAGAACCGCCTGTGTCCACGCCGATTTCGCGCAATACCGCCAACGAGGCATTACGCATAATTTGGTATTCTTTGTCTGTCAGCGTTTGTGCTGGTGCCACGGTGATGGAGTCACCTGTATGCACGCCCATCGGGTCTAAATTTTCAATCGAGCAAATAATGATGCAATTGTCAGCGGAATCGCGCACGACTTCCATCTCGTACTCTTTCCAACCGAGAAGCGACTCTTCAATCAAGAGCTCATTGGTTGGCGAAGCGTCTAAGCCACGCTCGCAAATCGTCACAAACTCTTCGCGATTGTAGGCAATACCACCACCGCTACCGCCCATTGTAAAGGATGGGCGAATAATCGCAGGATAGCCAATAGAGGCTTGAACTTGCAAAGCCTCTTCCATACTGTGGGCAATCGCCGAGCGCGCTGAACCTAGACCAATTTTGGTCATGGCTTCTTTAAATTTTTGGCGATCCTCCGCTTTATCAATCGCCTCTTTTGATGCGCCGATTAACTCAACATTGAATTTTTTAAGCACACCGTGCTTATCTAAATCGAGCGCGCAATTAAGTGCAGTTTGTCCACCCATGGTAGGCAATAAAGCGTCAGGACGCTCTTTAGCAATAATTTTTTCTACCACTTGCCAAGTGATTGGCTCAATATAGGTCGCATCCGCCATTTCCGGGTCGGTCATAATCGTCGCAGGATTCGAGTTGACCAAAATCACGCGATAGCCTTCTTCGCGCAGCGCCTTACAAGCTTGCGCACCAGAATAATCAAACTCACAAGCCTGACCAATCACAATTGGCCCAGCGCCAATAATTAATATACTTTTAATATCTGTACGTTTTGCCATCTAGACTTTACTTTAATCAAAAATGAAGTTTTTTAAATCCATTTACCACAAAAAGGCGCGCCCCCAATACTGCGGCGGCAACCATGTAATTTGCGCGTGATCCTCAGCATTCACAGCGCCACCTTTCACCCGCGCAACCACTTGCACATCAATTTCATCGAGTGATTTCACTTGCAGGCCAATCTGAATACCAATCGCGTTATTGTGTTTATCCATTAAGTTGGCCGGCCGATTTTTATATTCCATGACGCGAGACACCACCTTAACTACCTTTGGTGAAGTGGTATACGTCACCACCGCACTGGCAAAAGTATGCCGATACGCATCCAAAGGCCCATTCGCACCAGCTTTGAGTGGGCTTTTATAGCAGTGCCACCAAACAAACCCTAACACAAGTACCACATACAAAAAAACTAAAGCCACCAGCAGTTTTAGGGCAAGTTCCAGCGTTTTTTTCAAATACGGCATGCTACTTTAAGCTTTATTCGCTTTCATTAGTTCAATAAAGCGGTCAAATAAGTAGGCCATTTCTGTTGGCCCTGGACTTGCTTCCGGATGCCCCTGAAAACTGAAAGCAGGCTTATCTGTACGCGCAATCCCCTGCAAACTACCATCAAACAAGGAAACATGCGTAGTTTTAATGTTGTCAGGTAAACTCGCCGCATCGACCGCAAAACCATGGTTTTGGCTGGTGATGTACACGCGCTTGGATTCCACATCTTGCACCGGATGATTTGCGCCATGGTGACCAAATTTCATTTTGACGGTTTTTGCGCCACTCGCCAAAGCCAACAACTGATGCCCTAAACAAATGCCAAATGTTGGCTTTCCGCTATCAACAATGGTCTTAATTGCTTTAATAGCGTAATCGCAAGGGGCTGGATCGCCTGGGCCGTTAGACAAAAATACGCCATCCGGCTGATGCGCCAGCACTTCTTCTGCACCGGTCTGTGCGGGCACCACGGTGACTTTGCAACCACGCGCGACGAGCATTCTTAAAATATTTCTTTTCACCCCGTAGTCGTAAGCCACCACATGGAACGTTGACTCAGGCGCCGACTGAAAACCCTGCCCCAACGCCCACTCACTTTCGGCAAATGCATATTGCGTTTTCACCGTCACTACTTTGGCGAGATCCATGCCAGACAACCCAGGGAATTCACCGATTAATTGTTTGGCGCTTGCAATCGCCTGCGCTTCGTCAGCATAGCCAGCGACAATCGCGCCTGTTTGTGCGCCTTTTTCGCGCAAAATACGGGTGAGTTTTCGTGTATCAATGTCGGCAATCGCTACAATGTTATTACCAACCAAATAATCGGATAACGAAGACGAACTTCTAAAGTTGCTATGAATTAGAGGTAAGTGACGAATAATCAATCCGCTTGCGTAGACTTGACCAGACTCAACGTCTTCAGCGTTCACGCCATAACTACCAATGTGCGGATAGGTGAGCGTGACAATTTGTTTGGTATAGGAAGGGTCGGTGAGAATTTCTTGGTAGCCAGTCATTGAAGTGTTAAAAACGACTTCGGCTACCGTTTGGCCGGAAACACCAATTGAAGCGCCTTTAAAAACCGTTCCATCCGCAAGAACTAAGATCGCTGGAATTGTTTTTGACACCGCTCGACTCCTTCAAAAGACTTTTGCAATAGACGCACAGTAGATGTGCAAAACGGGAAAAGCTTTGTGAACTCTTCCCGTTTCAAGAATTGCGGCATTATAGCGAAAATCAGCCAACGACTCAAGCACGCACCACCATGAGGCGTGACAAAAATACTTAATCTGACTTAAGACCTAACACGTCACGCATGTCGAACAAACCGTTTGTTTTCACTCTCAAGTATTTAGCCGCACGCAAAGCACCGAGAGCAAAAGTCGCACGACTACTTGCCTTGTGGGTCAACTCAACCCGCTCTCCCGTTCCAGCAAAAACCACCGTATGATCGCCCACCACGTCGCCGCCGCGCAAGGTTGCAAAGCCGATCTTACCTGTTTCACGCTCGCCGGTAACACCTTCTCGCGCGTAAACCGCGCAATCTTTTAAATCTTGACCGAGGCCGTGCGCCGCAGCTTCACCCAAACGGAGCGCAGTACCTGAAGGTGCATCTATTTTGTGCTTATGATGCATTTCCACCACTTCAATATCAAAACCATCTTTTAACACTTTTGCCGCTTGCTCGACCAAATTAATCAGCAATGTCACACCCACACTCATGTTTGGCGCAAATACGATAGCAATTTTTTTTGCTGCAGCTTCAATTTCTAGCTTTTGTTCTGCCGTAAAGCCAGTCGTACCGATCACCAACTTGGCGTTGGCTTTGACACAAGCGGCCAAATACTGCATCGTTGCTTCCGGGCGCGTAAAATCAACTAGCACATCTGCGCCTTGAATCGCTTTTTCAACATCCGCAGAAATGCTTATCTTGGAAATTTTGCCCAACATCTCGCCCGCATCACGCCCAAGCGCCGCACTCGTCGGGCTATCGAGCGCCCCGTGCAACACAAACTCTCCGTCTTCAAACACACCGGTTAACAACGCTTGGCCCATGCGACCGGAACATCCGGCAATCACAATTTTTAATGGCAATCCCATAACAACTTTCTTAAATATTCAAAATTGGGCCTTTCAGCCAAACCTTAAAGCACAAAGAGCTTTATTTTTTTTCCGTTTCTGGCACTTCAATAATCGGCACACCAGACAATGACTTAACATCTTGCCCCTCAGCTGATTCAGCTGGCTTTGCTGTCGACTCATCACTCTTCCAAAACTTCAATTTATCTAGCCAACCTTTTTTATCAGCTTCTTCTGCTGCTTTTTTCTCGTCAGCAGCCTTCGCTTTAGCGGCTTCTGCTTTCGGTTCACTATCGCCCCAGAATTTTAGTTTATCCAACCAACCGTCTTCTGACGCAGCCTTTTCGGCAGATTTTTCAATCGGCTTCTCTTCCACTGGCGCCGCTTTTACTTCAACCGCCGGCTTGGTTTCTTCTGGGACCGCAGGTTTTGCCGGTTCAACCTCTACCGACGCAGGAGCGATACTTTCTATCTTTTGAGCTTCTTCCACTTTTGCGGCAGGCTCAGTTTTTCTGGCATCTTCCGCTTCTTTTGCTGATTCTATTTCATCTTTTTGCCAGAATTTTAGTTTATCCCACAAACCTTTTTCTTTCGCCTGGGCCTCAGGCTCAACTACACGCGTACCGGTGACCCCATCGCCTTTACCTGCAGAGGCACTATCAGAGGGAATCACATCACCGCGCACAGATTTTAACTGCTCATTTTCAAAGTCTAAAATCACACGACGCTGTTCAATCACCTTGCCGCCTTCGCGCAATTGATAAAAATAATCCCAACGATTACCATGAAAACTATCTTGAATCAGCGGCGTCCCCATGATGTAACGCACCTGCGACTTTGTCATGCTGGGACGCAGTTGTAGCAACATTTTGGAGGTAACAACATTCCCTTGTTGAATATCTAATTTATAGGGTTTAACGGACGGCACGGCCGTGCCACAAGCCACCAAAACAGAACTTATTAAAACAATCAAAAATTTACGCATACAATGACTTTGCTGTGAAATAGCGCTAATATACCACGTTGGTGGACTCGCCAAAACAGTGGCAATCAAATTGAGACGATTATCATGCACGATCAAAAAGAATTGAAAAACGCCGGCCTAAAAGCCACTTTACCTAGGCTCAAAGTGCTCAGCCTGTTTGAAAACAGTAAAGACCGCCATTTGGCCGCTGAAGACATTTACAAGATCATGTTGAATGCGGGTGAAGACGTTGGCCTCGCAACGGTATACCGCGTACTCACCCAGTTTGAACAAGCCGGTTTGTTGATTCGCCATCATTTTGAAGGTGGGAAAGCTGTTTTTGAGCTCAATAATGGCGGCCATCATGATCATATCGTTTGCGTTAAATGCGGCCGCGTGGAAGAGTTTTATGACGCAGAAATTGAAAAACGCCAAGAGGCTGCTGCCGAGAAATTAGGCTTTTCTATGCAAGAGCATTCACTGACCATTTACGGCATTTGCAAAAAACAACCCTGTACACCGCAAGATTAAGCCTCACAACCCAACAATCAGCGCGACAACATTTCCTTCGCATGTAGTCGCGTTGTTTCGGTAATTTCTAGTCCGCCTAGCATCCGCGCAATTTCCTCAACACGCGCCTCCTCATCTAAGCGAGAAATAGTACTTAAGGTTTGTCCGTTGCTTTGCGATTTTGCCACGCGCAAATGTTGCTCGCCTTGCGCGGCGACTTGTGGAAGATGCGTAATCACCAACACCTGCGGCCTAACTTGATTTTCAGCTGGCGCTGCCAATTTTTTCAATAATTGCCCCACCACCTCAGCCACGCCGCCACCAATGCCCACATCGACCTCATCAAAAATCATGGTCGGAACAGATTCTTGTTGCGCAGCCACTACCCGAATCGCCAAACTAATGCGCGACAACTCGCCGCCAGAAGCGGTTTTTGCCAATGATTTTGGTGCAACGCCAGCGTGACCCGCCACTAAAAATTCTACTTGCTCTAGTCCGAATGCGCTCGGCGGCGTACTGGTCAATGCCACTTCAAATGTTCCTCCACTTAATGACAAGCGCTGCATTTCTTGCGTAATAGCCTGCCCCATGTTTGCTGCGGCTGTCTTTCTAGCATTGCTTAATTCGCTCGCCAATTGGTTGAACTGTACAAACGCTTGCGATTCTTTTTGCTGCAATTCAAGATCATCGGTCATCAACTCCAACTCTGCAACGCGCGCTTTAGAAGACTCTAATAACTCACACAAGGCATCAGGCTGTACACGATACTTCCTAGCAAGTTGATGCAGTTCAGCAATTTGCGCTTCCACTTCAGCCAACCCTTGTGGATCCAACTCAACGCGTTGACAATAGCGGTTCATCAAGCGCACAGCTTCTTCCACATTGATCAAGGTAGAATCCAACAAATCGGCAATTTCTTGCAGTTGCTGATCATAATCTAACATTTTGCTGAGTTGATGTTGCGCCTGCGCTAGCAATTTTTCAACCGCCACATCGCCATCGCTCAAGAGCTGTTGCACACCTTCGGCGCCAGCAAGCAAATGTGCGCTGTTGGCGATTTTTAGGTGTTGTTGCTGGAGTGCTTCCCACGCTTCTTTTGAAATCGCGCGCTTAGAAAGCTCACTCACCGTATTTCTGCATACCGCCAATTCTTCTGCATAAGCGCTAGCATTTTTTTCCACTTCTTTGCGCTGAACATTGAGCTGATGCCAAACTTTATATTGCTGCGCCACTTGCGCTGCCAGCAGTTGATGATGACCAAACTGATCAAGAATTTCTCGCTGCGTTGCGGATTGCAACAAAGAGTGGTGTGCGTTTTGGCTATAAATATCGACCAGCAATTCGCCGATTTCCTTGAGCTGCGCAATGGTCGCGGAAACGCCGTTAATGTAAGCGCGCGAGCGCCCGTCAGCATAAATCACGCGCCTTAAAATGAGCTCACTCGCTTCAACATCTATCTCCGCTTCTTTCAGCCAATCGAGCGCTAATGGGTTATTTTGGATGAGAAAAATCGCGCTAATTTCTGCTTTTTCTGCGCCTTGGCGTGTAATCCCGCCTTCACCACGCGCGCCGAGCGCAAGTGACAGGGCGTCAATTAAAATGGATTTTCCTGCGCCGGTTTCGCCAGTCAGTACGGTTAAGCCTGCGGAGAATTCAAGATCTAAGGTCTGGACAATGACGAAGTCACGAATAGATAAACTCTGTAGCATCGCTAAAAACTAGCCCTTTCCTTGCATCACCAGCTCACCATATTGCTCTGGTGTAATCAACCCCTCAGCCAACGCCTTGGCTTGCACCGCTTCATCCAGCACAGGCTGCAAAGGTGCGATGCGTTTCCATTGTGCTAGTGGCGTCTCGCAATGCGTTTGCGGCACATATTGACTGGCTTGCTGGCGGGTATATTGATGAATGTAGCGCGGGCAATTAACAAATACTTCTTCAATCGTTACACGCACAATCATCTGCGCTTCATGATAATTGTTCAACAATGCATCATCACGAGAAACTGTTGCCGTACCGTGCACCCTAACGCGATGAGGTGTTTCAAAATCAATAAACAGCAATCCAACTTTATTATTGAGCGTCATGTTTCCCATAGAAAGAAACATACCATTACCATCATAGCTGGGGAAAGCAAGCGTCTTGTTATCCACTACGGTCACTAAACCAACGTTCCCGCCTTTGTAAGAACAAGTGGGGAAGCCACGATGGTCTATTGTGGTCAAGAAAAACATATCTCGGCTTTCAATAAAACCTTGATGCTCAGGCGCAATTTCAGACACCACAATAATGCTGTTGACTGCATCAGCTAATGCAGTCGTACCAAAATCTTCTTGCAACTTACGATGCTGCGATCCGTACAAATCTGACATATGATCTTCCTATCAATGCACCTTTAAGAAATTAGCCCCAGTTTAATTTATTGCGCAACATCTCAAAATAACAATACCCTTTGGGATGCAGCAATGTGACACTGCGCGGCGCACGCTTAATCTGAATCACATCACCTAACTTAAGCTCAGCCTGCGATTGACCATCCACACTGATTTGCGCGCCATTAAACTGCATGATCTTTATCTCAATCAGACTATCACTGGGCACGGTGATCGGGCGATTAGTCAGCGTGTGCGGGCAAATTGGTACCAGTGCTATCGCATCTAAATTCGGGTGTAAAATGGGCCCACCAGCAGAAAGCGCATACGCCGTGGTACCAGTGGGGGTACTAACAATCAAACCATCGCTGCGCTGACGATAGACAAATTTTTGATTGATATAAACTTCCAGCTCAATTAAGCGCAAATCGCTTTTAATGACCACATCATTAAGCGCATCACAAGTAAATACCGGCTGATGTTGGCGCAACACTTCGGTAGAGAGCATCATCCTTGATTCTTGCTGAAATTCACCCGCTAGAATTTGGTCAATTTCATCCAGCATCTCTTCGGCGCGCAAATCAGTCAAAAAACCAAATCGGCCTCGATTTATGCCAATCAAAGGCACGTCGGTATCAATTAGGCTGCGCGCAACGCTCAACATCGTGCCATCGCCGCCCATCACGATCACCAAATCTGCCCGCTTGGAAATTTGATTTTGCTTAACCTGCTGGCAATCTAGCAACTTTGCTTGTGTTGCTGTATTTTCTTCTACAAACACCTTAATGTGCTGCGATTTTAAATGTGCAACTAAACTCGCCAAATCTTCCTGCATGCTCTCAACGGCGGCCGGGTTCATGTATTTGCCAACAATGGCAATGGTTTTAAATCGTGAAGGTGTTTGCATGACGAGATTAAATCATAGTTAAAGGTTGCCACAAAGCGTTTTCAGCGGTGGAATCATGGCAAATCTTAGCGGAAATCCAGCTACTCAATTTTCGGCAAATCAGGCAAAATGGTCACCATTACAATCCCTCTTTTTTAGCTGAAGCCTTTGGACAAACGCGCACAAATTTTACTCAAAACATTGGTGGAGCATTACATCACAGATGGTCAACCGATGGGCTCCACCGCGCTGCTACAGCACTCTGGCTTAGAAGTGAGTACCGCGACCATTCGCAACGTGATGAGTGATTTGGAAAATTTAGGTTTCGTTGCCAGCCCGCACACCTCTGCCGGGCGCATCCCCACGCAGAAAGCCTACCGCTTATTTGTTGATTCATTACTTACTGTGAAGCCGCTGGAATCACAAGCTATCGCCCAACTTAAAAGCGGCCTGAACGCTTCGAGCCAGCACGAGTTGATTAACAGTGCTGCCGATATGCTTTCGCAACTCACCCAATTTGCCGGCGTGGTGATGGTGCCAAAACGCAAAAGCATTGTATTTAAACATTTGGAATTTTTGCCGCTGTCTGAAAAACGTATTTTGGTGATTATCGTTACCAGTGACGGCAACGTTCAAAACCGTGTGATTTTGCTCGAAAAACCCATTGAAAGCAGAGTATTAATTGAAGCGAGTAATTATTTTAATGCGCATTTTTCTGGGCATAACTATGCTGAAGTACAGCAAAAGTTGCATGATGAACTCAAAGAAATGCAGACAGAAATTAACCAACTGATGAGCGCTGCACTGGAGTTAAGCAACAACGCCCAGCAAGAAAATGTTGTGATTGCCGGTGAGCACAACTTGTTACAAGTGGATGAACTTTCTACCAATATCGCCAACTTACGTAAACTGTTTGAGATTTTTGAAAAACGCACTTCGCTGATGCAACTTCTTGACCAAAGCCAGCAAGCTTCAGGGATACAAATTTTTATCGGCGGCGAAAGCGGCTATTTACCTTTGGATGAATGCAGTATGATTACTGCCCCATATGAGGCCGATGGGCAAATTGTTGGTACCTTAGGCGTCATCGGCCCAACGCGCATGGCGTATGAGCGCGTAATTCCGATTGTGGATATCACTGCCAAATTACTTTCAAACGCACTTTCCAACAAATAACAATAATATCTTATGAAAAATCTAGTTGTTGTTTTACTTGCTGTGACGCATGGATTGCTTGCTAGCTATATTTTTACACATCCACTAACCTTAGTTTTTTCTCAAGATGGTTTGAAAGAATTGGGGCAATTGGTAGAAAACATAGAATATGATCAAACAGGATTTATGTTATTCATAGTTTTACCGATTATGGTGATTGTGATGTTATATTCGGTGGTTTTTATGTTTTTGCCATCCGTTGTAACAATTGCATTAAATTTTTTAGTCTCTAAAAATCTCAACATATCAACTTACTCCAAAGAGCCCTTTGAAATGCTGAGCCATGCAAGTGTTTTCTTAGTTTTTGCGTTTTTATCTCTTTTTTTAAATATATTCACTACAGATACACCGGCAATCCTATCCTATTTTTTATCTTTTTTAAGCTCTTTATTGGCCTCTCAATTCCCTTTAAAAACAAAATGGAAACCTCGCTCTAAATGACTTACTACAACCCAGAACCCACATTTGAACATGGTGACCCGATTAAGGTCGGGATTTTGCTTGCCAATTTAGGCACACCAGAGGCGCCAACGGCGAAAGCCTTGCGCTCGTATTTGCAGCAATTTTTAATGGATAGACGCGTAGTAGAAATCCCACGTTTTATTTGGTGCTGGATTTTACATTGCATTATTTTGGTATTTCGCCCAAAAAAATCCGCGGAAAAATATGCGCAAATTTGGACAAACGAAGGCTCACCTTTGATGGTGCATGCAAAAAAACAGGCAAAATTGTTTGAAGGGTTTTTAAGTCTAAAAACCAGTACGCCATTTAAAGTTGCGCTCGGCATGAGTTACGGCAACCCGAGCATGAAAAGCGCGATTGAAAGCTTAAAAGCTGCGCATTGCAATAAAATTTTAGTGTTCCCGCTTTACCCGCAATACGCGGCCAGCAGCACTGCTGCTGCGTTTGATAGCATTTGGAGAGTATTACTTAAAATGCGCAACGTGCCTGCCATTCGCACTATTAAACATTATCATGATCATCCCGCTTTCATTGCCGCTCTCGCTGCGCATGTGCGCGAACATTGGCGTTTAAATGGTAAACCGCAAGTCACGGTGATGAGCTTTCACGGTGTGCCTAAATTTCATTTAGATAAGGGCGACCCGTATTTTTGTGAATGCCAAAAAACCGCGCGTTTGTTGGCCGAAAACTTGGGAATCAACAAAGAGGAATATCGCGTTGCGTTTCAATCTCGCTTTGGTCGCCAAGAATGGCTACAGCCTTATTTAGCTAAAACGTTAGAAGAGTTAGGCAAAGCGAAAACCACGCGCATTGATGTAATTTGCCCAGGATTTTCAAGCGATTGCTTGGAAACGTTGGAAGAAATTGCCATGGAAGGCAAGCATATTTTTCAATCCAATGGCGGTGGTGATTATTTATACATCCCTGCGCTGAATGAAAATGAAGCTTGGATTCAAGCCATGACACAAATCGCGCTGGAAAATTTGCAAGGCTGGATGACTGAGAAGTGAATGGAGCGGGAAGAATGGGTTTGAACCAACGTCTCAACTTTGGAAAAGTTGCGCTCTGCCAGCTAAGTTATTCCCGCGTTATTTGAGTTAACGGTGCAAGCTGTCAAAACTTTAATTTTTTTAGGCCATCATTGATGCATAACCTGCTTGTCGAAAAAATTGACGAAACACATTTTCAGGCTTCCATCCAACACAATACGACAACCCAACACATGGTGACCGTGCCAACAGCGTATGCACTAAAACTCACGGACGGAAAAGTCAGTACCGAACAATTGGTCAAAAAATCCTTTGAATTTTTACTCGCCCGGGAACCCAACACCAGTATTTTGCGTAGCTTTGAGCTCAGCGTCATCGGCCATTATTTTCCAGAGTATGAACGCGAAATTAAGCGCATGCTGTAAAGCACGCGTTATAATTGCATTATTATTGTCACGCTAAAACAAACTTATGATTGTGATCACTGGCGGCGCAGGCATGATAGGGTCTATCATCGCATGGCATCTCAACACGCAACTTTCCAGAAACGATTTGGTCATTGCTGATCGTTTAGCCCATGAAGACCAGTGGCAGAATTTGGTCAAACGTCAATACGCGCAATATTTGGATAAAGACCAATTATTGGCATGGCTGGAAACGCGCAATGATATTTCCGCCATCATTCACATGGGCGCCATCAGCGCGACGACTGAGCGAGATTTCAATAAATTAGTTGCAGATAATATTCATTATTCGCAAAACTTGTGGGCGTATTGCGCCAAGCAAAACATCCCGTTTTTTTACGCGAGTTCTGCCGCTACTTACGGGGATGGTGAGATTGGCTACGATGACGCCAGCATTGAAAGTTTGCGCCCGCTAAACGGCTACGGTTATTCCAAACATTTTTTTGACCAGTGGGCTTTGCAGCAAATTCAGCAAAATTTATCCGCACCATCCGCATGGTCTGGCTTTAAATTTTTTAATGTTTATGGGCCTAATGAATATCACAAAGAGCGCATGGCGAGCGTGGCTTTTCACAGCTTTAACCAATTTAAAGCGCAAGGCACGGTGAAGCTATTTAAAAGCCACCGTCCAGATTATCAAGATGGCATGCAACTCAGAGATTTTGTCTATGTAAAAGACGCAGCCAGTGTGGTCGCATTCTTTTTAGAATCAGCCTTAAATGGCAAAGCTTGTCCAAATGGCATCTACAATATCGGTACTGGCGAAGCACGTAGCTTTAAAGATTTAGCCACCAATGTGATGGCCAGCATGGGGCGCGAACCGCATGTTACTTACATTGATATGCCTGAAGATTTGCAAGGCCGTTACCAATATTTTACACAAGCGACGATGGAAAAAATCCGCGCGGTTGGCTACAGCAAACCGTTTTACAGCCTTGAAGATGGCGTAAAAGATTATGTACAGAATTATTTAATGCTAGAAGATTCTTATTGTTAAGAGACATGATGAGCACACCACAACTTGAATTCTTACAAACCGATTGGCAAGCGCATAACGCGATGTTTGCGCAGTTGGCGGCATTGTTCCCAACCATGGTGGAAGTCGCTAACGTGCTGCGTGCTACCCACCAAAACGGTGGAAAAATTTTGCTGATGGGCAATGGCGGTAGCGCGGCGGATAGCCAACATATCGCGGCAGAAATTGTCGGCCGCTACAAAAAAGAACGCCGTGGATTACCAGCCATCGCACTCACCACAGACACCTCGATATTAACTTCTGTCGGCAATGACTTTGGCTATGAAGATATTTTTGCGCGCCAAATTGAAGCGCTTTGCAGACATGAAGATGCTGTCATCGGCATCACGACATCAGGGAATAGTAAAAATGTGATTCAAGCGATTATTGAAGCCAACAACATTGGCGCAACCACCATCGGTTTAACCGGCGGCACAGGCGGCAAATTAAAAGAATTATGCAACTATAATTTGGTCGTGCCGAATAACGATACTGCGCGTATTCAAGAAGCGCATATTTTTATTGGGCATAGTTTATGCGGCCTATTAGAAGCTGATTAATTTTTATGAATCTTAGCCATTTAACAGAAGTTGTTCGCCACTTCGCTGAAAGCCAAAAAAATATTTTGGTGATTGGCGACGTGATGCTGGATCGCTATTTGATGGGCAGTGCGAGCCGCATTTCACCCGAAGCGCCAGTGCCGGTCGTTTTGCTAAAAAAATCAGAGAATCGCGCTGGCGGCGCGGCAAATGTGGCGGCAAATTTAACTGGCCTAGGTTTAAAAACCAGCATTGTTGGTTGTATTGGGCAAGATGAAAACGGTGAAATTTTGCAAAACATCATTGCGCAAAACAATATTCAGACCGATTTTTTATTCCAATCTGATGCGCGTCCCACCGTAGCCAAAACCCGCGTGATGAGCGGTAATCAGCAAATTGTGCGGATTGATGACGAAAGTAACGCACTTTTTTCTGAAACTGAATCACAAACATTATTAGCAAAAATTGAAGCTGCTTTGGCACAAAAACCCAGTATCGTGATTTTGTCAGACTATGCCAAAGGCGTGGTAAGTGACGAAGTCTGTAAAACAGTGATTTCACGTTGTAACACACTGAATATTCCTGTCATTGCTGACCCTAAAGGCACGGATTACCGCAAGTATGCAGGTGCGACTGCGCTCACCCCCAATAAAAAAGAAACTGCGGAAGCTTGTGGCGTTGCCATGCATGAAACTGAAGCCTTGCTTAATGCGGCAACGCAATTGAAAACGCAACTCAATTTAAAATTTTTAGCCGTGACGCGTGGTGAAGAAGGCGTATCTCTGCTCGAGAATAGTGAAATCACGCACATTCCCGCCACAGCTAAACAAGTATTTGATGTTTCCGGCGCCGGCGACACAGTCATTTCCACCTTGGCTGCCGGGCTAGTCCATGGCCTTAATATGTTTGAAGCCTTGCAGCTCGCCAACATTGCCGCTGGCATTGTGGTGGGCAAAGTGGGCACTGTGCCAGTAACGCGCGCCGAATTAATCAAAGCGCTGGCAGCCGAAGAAGGGCTGACGCAAGCAGATAAAATTTGCTCGCCGGAAACGTTAAAATTTTTAGTGCAAGGATGGCGTTCTGCCGGCCAAAAAATTGTCTTTACCAATGGCTGTTTTGATTTATTACACGCTGGCCATGTGACTTATTTAGAAGCCGCAAAAAATACTGGCGATAAATTGATTCTAGGTTTAAATACGGATCGCTCAGTCAGCGCGCTCAAAGGCCCCACGCGCCCAGTGATTCATGAAAATGATCGTGCCCGTGTATTGGCAGCGCTTGAAGCAGTGGATGCCGTGATTTTATTTGACGAAGATACGCCACTCAATTTAATCCACATGGTGAAACCGGATGTGATTGTGAAAGGTGACGATTACACGGAAGACCAAGTCGTGGGCGGTTTCGAAGTAAAATCGTGGGGGGGTAGCGTGAAGCTAATTCCACTCGTGCAAGGTCGCAGCACCAGCAATATCATCAAAAAGATGAATAGCTAACCGCATTCATGGCAAACGCGCAGCAAACGCCCGCTAAAATCCTCGTGATCGGCCCTTCTTGGGTCGGGGATATGGTGCTGGCGCAAAGTATATTTAAAACCTTAAAAATCAATCAGCCTGACTGCATTATTGATGTTGCTGCGCCCGCTTGGACATTGCCTCTCCTTGACCGCATGCCAGAAGTTTCAGCAAAAATTGCCCTGCCGTTTAAACATGGTCAACTCAAGTTGTGGCAACGCATTCAATTTGGCAAAAGCCTAAAAAACAAGGGTTACAGCCAAGCCATTATTCTCACAAATTCGCTTAAATCTGCCATTTTGCCTTGGGCTGCAGGTATTAAAAAACGCACCAGTTTTCTGGGCGAAATGCGCTATGGGTTAGTGAACGACATTCGCCCGCTTGATAAAACCAAACTCAAAAAAACCGTCGAACGGTTTGTGGCTTTAGGTCTAAAAAAAGACCAGTCGCTGCCAGAAAACCTCCCGATACCTAGTTTGATTGCCGATAAAAAAAACGGAGTAATCTGTTTGGAGAGGCTAGAAATTTCCACATCGAACGCACCAATTCTCGGTCTCTGCCCAGGGGCAGAATACGGCGAAGCCAAACGTTGGCCAGCTGAATATTATGCAGAAGTTGCGCGTGAAGCAATAAAAAAAGGCTGGCAAGTGTGGCTCTTTGGCTCTGACAAAGATGTTGAAATCACACAAAAAATCAACCAACTTGCGCAAAATCAATGTGTTGATTTTGGCGGAAAAACAAAACTGGGTGATGCGATTGATTTAATGGCAATGTGTCATACAGTTGTGAGTAATGATTCTGGGCTCATGCACGTTGCCGCCGCGCTTGATAAAAAGCTCATTGCCATTTTTGGCTCGAGCAACCCCTACCACACCCCTCCCATGCACCCCAATGCGGTGGTTGAGTATTTGGGGTTAAGATGCAGTCCATGTTTTAAGCGGGAGTGTCCGCTTGAGCATTTGGATTGTTTAAGAAATATTTACCCTCATCAAGTAATGGCAAACATTTCATCGCCACTCATAATCACACAAAATTAAAAATGGATAAATGGCTAAAAAAAATAGATCAATGGCACACCAGTGACATATTTTGGAGTGTGGTCACGGCTTCTGTTTTACTTGCTGCGTGGATGCAATATATTCAACATGGCTGGATCAACCCAGATACAGTATTGTATTTTGAGCACGCAAGACTAATCTCTCTCGGTGATTGGCATGGCGCAATGGCAGTCTATCCTTGGCCATTCTATGGGGCGGCTATCGCAGCTGTGCATAAACTAGGTTTTAGTATTCATTTTGCGGCACAGCTTCTAAACATGCTGTTTTTTGGCATAGCGATGGCTGGTTTCTTAAAAATCATTCAACTTGCGGGCGGAACAAATCGTGCCATGTTGGCAGGCACTTTGCTCGTCTTTGGTTCGCAATACATCGTTGGCGATGTGTTGGAGATGCTCATGCGCGATGAAGGCTTTTGGGCGTTTTATCTCTTTGCCATTTTTTTCTTCATGCGATTTTATGCGCGACAAGCCACGCAAGATGCAATCAGTTGGCAACTCTGCATTGGAATTGCCACCCTATTCCGAATCGAAGGATTGATGTATGCAGCCTTCTTGCCGCTGGCTTGGTTACTACGTCAGGACATGCCAATTGCAACACGTACAACCAAAATGCTTGCAAGCTACAGCCTTAGCTTGATTGCTCTAATGCTACTCATCATCGTGATTGCAATCAGCCCCCAACTAAACGTGCAAGACTTTGGTCGATTAAATGAAATTTTTACATTCAGCTTGCATCAAGAGCTTATCAATAAGCTCTTGATGCAAGCTGACATTATGTCAGAGCAAGTGTTGGGCAAGTATTTAGAAGAGTTTGCAGTGCAAGGCCTACTACTCACGTTTTTATACATTATAGCGGCAAAGATAGTCACCGCCACGGGATTCATTGGCCTCGGTCTCGCCTGGTTTGGAGTCAAGTCACGTCAATCTTTATTCACAAAACAAATATATACAGTGATGCTTACAATTTTAGCCATTTCACTTATGTCCATGCTTTTTACCATCACAAAAGTATTCGTGCTTTCAGGTCGCTATGTCGTGCCGTTCGCTTGGATATTATTAATATTTTCAGCATTTTTCTGGACTGCGCTTTCTAAGCAGAAACCCAACCATTGGATACATGTGCTGATATGTATCGTATTACTATTTGGATTTATCAAAAATATTCTACCCAAGCAAGATGGCTATAATTATCAGCAACAAGCAGTGGAGTGGATTCACACAAACAAAACACACAATCTATCAATTTTTTATGATGACGAACGTGTGAGGTTCTATGCCGGGGCTCCCTTTATTGGTAAAGATTTAGACAGCCTCGCCTTGATTAAGGCAGCAGAAAAAGATGGCAGCCTTAATCATTACCAAATTTTAATGGTGTCTAGTAGCAAAAAGCATGCTGAAGGTGAACAGTTTGTGCAACAAAATTTGCCAGAATTCAAAGAGATTAAACGATTTTCATCCAATAAAAAAGACAAGCATCTGATAGTTTATAAGAAAACACAGCCTTAAAAAATATCCTTTTAATTAAATACACTCGTTATATCTCCAAACGTGATGAGTTTGTTTTTACACGTCGCCAAGTAACTTCTCACTAACAGGCCTATATTGATATGCCCAAACCTTTCTTTATCTAATTCGCTGCGCCAAAACCTTTCAAAATTTCTTAACCTTCTTCTTACACTGAGCCTAAACGGCGAAATTGTCATTTCAGAAATATCAATTAAGCCAAGCCCACCATTGGGCGTGAATACGATATTACCAAGATGCAGGCCTCTAAAATAAACGCCTAAATCATGTAGATGAGCAATAAATTCGCCCAAGGCGCTAACGTGCGCCTCTGTTAAATCATCACTTTTAAGTAACTGCATAAAAGTGGAACCTAGCAATGGTTCATAAAGCACTGCTGTACGCAAAGCGCTTTCACAGTGAAACAATTGTTTCACTTGTACCGTTGGAATGTTGAGCGCGGTTAGCCGCTTGGCATTGCGGCAAAAACTGCGCGCGTATGAAAAAAATCTAGCGCTACTATACCAACGCTTCACTCGAAAAATTTTGAGTATCTTGCCATCAGCAAGCTGCGCAACCTTCACACCAAACCTGTCTTGCTCTAAAATCTTTGCGTCAGCTAACCATAGCTCTAGCGTTTGGTTTGTCAGCAATTGGCTCGGTTGATAAAAATTAAGAATATAATTTTTCATGATTTTTTCGTTAGAACTAGGATTCGCATATAGACAACACATCTCCAAGATTTTCAATAACTAAAATTTGATGCCCCTCACAATATTGTTGCCAATCTTTGACCTCCGTCCATCCACTTAAAAAAACAAAATCCAAACCTGCCCCTGTCGAGGCTTGATGATCATATTTACTGTCCCCTAAAAACAAGGCGGGCATTTGAATGTTGCCATTGGCTTTTTCTCGCGCAAGCACCGTATCTTTTTGGTCGGGGCCACCAAAAATCCCTGCTTCAAATAAATTTGCTAAATTTCGGCGCGGAAAAATTCTACGAAGTTCTGCCTGATCTCCACCAGATAGCAGCATCCAGCGTGCATTTGTCGTAGCTTTTTTGAGTACGTGTAAATCCGGCGCAACTTCACACGCCATTAAGGTTTCATCGAGAATTTCATCAAAGGCGTGCATGTACTGCTGCATCAGCTCAAGTGTAACCGTTTGTTTTTTAATATTTTCTAAATAAAATTCAATTTTTCCGTTGCGAGGGAAACTGCCTTTTTGCACATGATGATCAACCAATGCTTGCGCTTCTGCATCAGTGCCGCCCATGCGTTTTGCTACAGCAAAATAAGCATTCACCTTGGTTTTATTGCTGTTCAGCACCACGCCGTCGCAATCAAACACGATGGTTTTATAATCTTGAAGTTTTAACAATGCTGCCCCTAAAAATAAAAAAGGCTTGTATTTCTACAAGCCTTGATTATAACGAATCTAGCTTACTTAGCTGCAACGATAGCAGAAGCTTCTTTCGCTAACTTAGTAATATGCGCCCAATCCTTGCGCGCCACAGCATCGGCTGGCGTTAGCCATGTACCGCCACACACCACTACATTCGGTAAGCTTAAAAATTGCGGTGCAGATTCTACTGTCACGCCACCGGTTGGGCAGAACTTTACGTCGGCAAAGGGTCCTGCAAAGCCTTTCAGTAAGTTAATACCACCCACTGCAACCGCTGGGAATAACTTCAAGAAGTAGTAATCATCGGCATTGGCCATCATGATTTCAGAACCTGTGGAAACGCCAGGCAACAGGCTTAAACCAATTTTCCGAGAAAATTGACCTAATTCGCTGGTGTAGCCTGGGCTCACCGCAAATTTACAACCAACATCTAAGGAGTTTTGTGCGTCTTTTAAATTACGCACAGTACCAGAACCCATGATCGCATCTGGTACGTGTTTGGCAATTTGCTCCATGGCCTGTAAAGCGCAGCTTGAGCGCAAAGTGACTTCCAAAACTTTAATCCCGCCTTCGAGCAACGCTTCAGCCATCGGCACGGCGTCCTCTACTTTGTTGATGACGATGACCGGAATCACTGGGCCTTCTTTTGCTAAATCGAGTGTGTTCATGTTTTAAATTTTACCTATTGAAATGACATATTTATTCGTTACGTGAGTTTTCACCCTCCCTCGCCCCTTAAAGGGCGATGGGATATTTATTTTTTGCTGGATTCTTTGCTAACGCTCAGAATGACAAAAATAAGTGGTATTACAAAATTGCAGTGGAAATTAAAAGTTCTAAGCAAAACTATGGGCAGTAGCGAAGACAGTACGTTTTTGTACGGCAAGCCAACTGCAACAAAGTATTGCGACGAAGTTTTAATTTACAACCAAGTGACTGCGCCTTCTTCGGCGGACAGCACATTTCTGCGCATCCCGCCAAACAATTCGCGACCCATACCGTGCGCATTTTGATGACGTTTTTCATCAGAAAGATGCTCAACTTCGCGCTCGTTCCACTCGTCTTCATCTACCAATACGTTCACCATACCGACTTTAGCGTTCAGGCGAATCATGTCGCCCGTACGCACTTTGGCAATCGCACCACCGGCTGAAGCTTCCGGACACATATGAATGGCCGCTGGAATTTTGCCAGATGCACCACTCATGCGGCCGTCTGTCACGATCGCAACCATAAAGCCTTTATTTTGTAACACTGCCAATGGCGGTGTTAATTTATGCAGCTCAGGCATACCGTTGGCTTTTGGCCCTTGGAAACGCACGACGGCGATAAAGTCACGCTCCAGCTCACCGCGATCAAACGCTTCTAGCAGTTCTTCTTGTGCATCAAACACAATGGCGGGCGCTTCAATAATTTGACGTTCTTCTGGCACGGCGGAAATTTTAATCACGCTGCGACCCAAATTACCCTTCAATAAACGCAAACCACCGGATTCATCAAACGGATGATCAGCTGTTCTAACAATCGTTTCATCACCGCTTTCTTTGGGTAACTCTTTCCAAACCAGTTTGTCGTTTTCTTGCGTCGGCACTTTGCCATAATCGCGTAACCCGCCGTAAGCCACGGTGAATACGTCTGGGTACATGTAGCCCGCGTCGATCAACTCACGAATGACAAATGCTGGCCCGCCTGCGGTTTGGAATTCGTTCACATCGGCTTTACCGTTTGGATACACACTCGCCAAGAGTGGCGTGGTTTTGGCCAAATGGTAGAAATCTGTCCAGTCAATCATAATGCCAGCCGCGCGCGCAATCGCCACCCAGTGGATTAAATGGTTAGTGGAGCCACCCGTGGCTAACAAAGCCACCATCGCATTCACAATTACATGTTCATCGACTAATTTACCAATCGGCGTAAAGTGGTCATGCTTAGTATTGTGTAGCACCATGCTCACAGCTTCGCGGGTGAGTAACTCACGCACACCGGCATCCGGGTGGATAAACGCCGCACCCGGCACGTGCAAGCCCATGGCTTCCATCAACATTTGGTTACTGTTAGCTGTGCCGTAAAAGGTACAGGTTCCGGCGCTGTGGTAGGCTGCAGATTCAGAAGCCAACAACTCTTCACGACTCACCAACCCTTGCGCATATTTTTCACGCACTTTAGATTTAGTGGTGTTATCAATCCCAGTACTCATCGGCCCCGCAGGCACAAATACACAAGGCAAATGGCCAAAATGTAAGGCGCCAATTAAAAGTCCAGGGACAATTTTGTCACAAATACCCAACAACAAAGCCGCATCAAACACATCATGTGAGAGTGAAATAGCGGTACTCATGGCAATAGTGTCGCGGCTAAAGAGTGACATTTCCATGCCCGGCTCACCTTGCGTGATGCCATCGCACATTGCTGGTACGCCACCGGCCACTTGTGCAGTCGCACCCAATTTCATCGCTTCATCTTTGATGATGTCAGGATACTTGGCATAAGGCTGGTGCGCGGACAGCATATCGTTATATGCAGTCACAATCGCGATATTAGGGGCTTTTTCAGCCACAATGCGCAATTTTTCATTTTGCGGCATGGCGGCAATGGCATGCGCAAAGTTGGCGCAACCCATGCGATCGGCACCCGGTTTACGCTTAGCCATTTCTTCCACGCGCTGCAAATAAGCTACACGCGTAGGACGACTTTTCTCAATAATGCGCTCGGTAACTTCGATATGTGATTGTTTCATGACGTAGACTGACTCACTTGTTAATGCTGCCCAACAGGCAATTTTTATAATAGGTTTACCTGATTATCGCTTAAACAGGCAAAGGCCGTCAAACCACATTAGCGCGCATATTGCATGCTAATTGTTAACATTCAACGCTTATGCATTCTTTTCGAAGAAGAATTTATTTTTTGGTGACCAACACATCTTCTAACATGAGATACTCTAAATCGCAGCCATAAAACATATCTAAAGCGTCTTTTGGGCTGCAGATCATCGGTTCACCACGGCGATTAAGCGAGGTATTGAGCACCACCGCGTTACCGCGAAGTTTTTCCAAGTGTTCAATTAAAGCGTAATAACGCGGGTTGGTTTCTTTGGTGACAATTTGCGCGCGCGCTGTGCCGTCTTCATGCACCACTTCCGGGATGCGATTTTTCCACGCCGGATTCACGTCAAAGGTAAACGTCATATACGGCGCGGGATGAGGCGTTTGCAAAATATCTGCCGCCACCGTATCTAACATACTCGGGCAAAACGGACGCCAACGTTCGCGATATTTAATTTGCGCGTTAATACGATCCGCCACGCCGGGGAAGCTTGGGTCGCCCAAAATACTGCGGCAACCCAGTGAGCGAGGGCCAAATTCCATGCGCCCTTGAAACCACGCCAACGGATTGCCCGCAGCAAGTAATTCTGCGGCTTTTTGTGGGCCATTTTCAACACGGGTAAATTTCGGTTTTGCTGGGTGCGCTTCACATGCGGCAATGCATTCTTCATTGGTGAACGCTGGGCCTAAGTACGCGTGTTCCATTTTATGGATGGTTTCACCCGCCAAATGCGCGGCATAAGTCGCAGCGCCCAAGCTCGTGCCGTTGTCGCCAGAAGCTGGTTGTACGAATAACTCTTTGACATGCGGCAACGCGATAATGCGTTGATTTAATTTCACATTTAAGGCCACGCCACCGGCCATGACAATTTTTCCGGTCTCACGAATAATGTCGCCCAGATAATATTCAATCATCTGCAAGGCCAAATCTTCCAGCAGTTTTTGCACCGAAGCCGCGTAATGGATATACGGGTCGTCAATCTCATCGCCTTCGCGTTTTGGCCCTAACCATTCGATGAGTTTTGGTGTGAAATAAAAGCCCTTACCGTTTTCTTTGTAACGACGCAAACCCACCACATTGACGTATTCGGTGTTAATGATAAGTTCGCCATTTTCAAACTTGGCCAAACGGCTTAAATCATATTTGTTCGGATTCCCATACGGCGCCATGCCCATCACTTTAAATTCGCCATCGAGCATTTCAAAACCCAAATACTCAGTAATCGCGCCATACATGCCGCCTAACGAATCCGGGTCGTAAAATTCTTTGATTTTGTGGATTTTGCCGTTTTCGCCGTAGCCAAAAAACGTCGTCGCGTATTCGCCCTTGCCGTCAATGCCAACAATCGCGGTTTTTTCTTTGAAGCCGCTTAAATGGTAAGCGCTAGAAGCGTGCGCCAAATGGTGTTCTACCGGCACATATTTGGCTTTGCTTAAACCTAATTCTTGCATCAACTTCAAAGACTTATCGCGGTTGCGACGGAATCTTCTGTTGCCGTTAAAAATCGCATCCAAAGCGCGATCCGGCGCATACCAATAGCGTTTAGCATAATGCCAGCGCGCAGCGCTCGTGAGTGGAATTTCGCCGTAGGGAAAAGCGACTATGTCAACTTCTTCCGGCTTTACGCCCGCTTGTTTTAAGCAAAACTTAACCGCCTCGTACGGCCAATGATTTTTAGCGTGCTTGTCACGAATAAAGCGCTCTTCTTCGGCGGCAGCAATAATTTTGCCATCGACTAAAATCGCCGCAGAAGCGTCGTGCCCCAACGCACCGGATAATCCTAAAACGATCATTTAAATTAACTCAATCCTCAATGAACAAGCGTGCCTTTCTCAGCACAGCGTGGTCTTCGTACACTACTTTAAAAGTTTTAAGGAGGGCATTATACAGGCTTGTGTCATCTTTCCAATTTTGCATAAAACGTTTTAAATCACGCACATGGGCGCGCTCGGCAAAAAAATCACAGTGATGCTGCCGCATGCTATCCAAATCAATCAGCACCGGCGTGAGTTTGGCAATTTTGATATTGGTCGCTTTAAAGTCACCGTGCGAGATTTTTAACAAAAATAAGCGATAAAAAAGTTGCACCGTATTTTTTAAAACCTCGGCCCGCGCGACTTTGTCGCTAGAAGTTTTAAAAAATTGCTGAATATCCGGCGCATCTAAAAATTCTGTTAAAAAATACGCTTTGCCTTTTAAACCGCCAAAACGCTGCTCAACCAACGCAACCGGCTTAGCTGTTGAAATGCCCAACAAAGTGAGCCGATGCGCATTGACCCAAGAATTTTCCGCGCGCGTTTTTCTGAGCATGCGCCAAAAAAAATGCCCAATGTGCTTGATGTTATAGCGTTTAACTACATATTTTTTACCAGAAAAGTCCACCAACGCAACCGTACACGTTCTGCCATTTTTCAAAATTTTCGCGGTTTTTATTGCATCATCAAGATGCACCACTGCCAGATTCGGTAAGGCTTCTTCATCTTGGCGTGCAATCGCAACAAAATTTCCATCTGTTTTTTTTACCTCTACATCGGTACAGGTTCTTAACACCTTTTTGGCATATTTTGCTGCCGCTTGCGTGCGAAATTTGGCAGATAATTTTTTAAGTGTTTCTAATGAAAAAGAAAACTTTTGATGCGTTGCGTGATAACTGGCAAGCAGCATTTTGCCCCACGCCTCCACTTCCAACGCATCCATTTTGGAAAGTAACACGGCAAAGTTTTCTAACGCCTGTTGCTGGCTTAATGTTTCAAACTTTCGAATACCATCGCCGTCAAGCGTATAAACTGTTTGACTATTAACATCAATCAAAAAATTTTTGAAATATAAATCTGTTTGAACTAACCCAGCCTGATGGTGCTTAGCGACAGTTTCGACCAACCGATTCATTAATGCAAGGCGATCTCTATCATTAAACTCAACGTAGCCTGTTTCAGCGTTAAGCGCATTATCAATCATGGCAAAAACAGCCACAAAGCCGCTCTCTACTTCACCTTTATACAGTAACTCTGGCGTAGCAATATGGGCGCAACTAAGTGTGCTAACACCAAATAAATCACGTTCAAAATGCTTTTTAGCACGCGATCCTGTGAATTTCTTAGCATACACAGCCCGACCATTCCAGCGACCACGCACCACTTCTCGCTGCTGTGGCACGACTCTCACCACAGCGTCAACTTCAATTGGCGGCGCGTTTTTAAGAAATATTTGCAACGGAAATAAATTAGATTTTACGCAGCACGTAAACGCGCCACATTGCGTAATAAGGCAAGAAATCCAAACTATCCAGAACTTTAAAGCCACTTTGCGCGAACTCCTGCTCAATAACTTTTGCAGGAATTACAAAACGGTTTTGGTTAGGTCCTCGCGGATGGCGCTCCTCTGACTTGCGCCGTTGATAAGCTTTTAAATTTCCATCTACCCAAAGTGACAAAATCACGGTGTCGCGACTGACGCGATGAAACTCTTTAAGCATCGCAACACGATGTTCAGGTTGCCCAATATGATGCATCAAACGCATGCTAAAAATGCATTCAACCGCATTATCTTGCATTTCAATGGAGAAGGCTGAGGTTTGAAATGCTGAAACACGTGAAGCAATTGCTTGTGGGCAATGCTCAAGGGCAACTGCCACCATGTCCGCCGAGTTATCAGCACCAATGATCGTTCTGCCTGAGTTTTCAGCCAAAACAGGCCAAAAACGGCCAGCACCACAAGGCAAATCCAGCACGCTTTTAGGCTCACCCGCAATCCTTAGCGCTTTACGCGCCAGTTGCTCATCACGCCAATGTGAAAGCCTAGGCTCAATGCCACGTTTATGCTTTTCATAATAATATTGAGAATGCTCACGCGTGTACTTATTTGAAAACTCTAATTTAATTGGTGCGTCTTTTTTAGCTGACATGAAGATAGCCTTTGATCTCTAAATAAACTCTTAGTAAATTGCCCAAACATTAGGGGAAACTCGGTCATTATAACAATTACATGCGCTTTGTCCGATTGGAACGTTTAATAATCAAACGACATAACCACTTTGTGTAGGGGGTCAAGCGAGTCACACCAAAGTACTGCAAATAAAAATATAAACGCGTTGAACGACTCCAATATTTAGCATGTCGGTTTAACACAGACAAATCAATCAGTGTACGTAGCGCTGGCAACCAATTTTTTCTGGATTTTTCCAAATCTATCACCGCAATTTCCGGCTCGTGATTGGAATCATTCACAAATAAATGCTTGGGATAAAACGAGCGATGCTGAATTTTTGCTTGATGTAATCGGCGGGCAAATTGCGCAACAGCTTTGGCAAGCGTACGTTGAGCCGTCAAACTTGGCTTTCCTTCAGCAAACAGAGACTCAGTCACAGACTCCAAAGACTGAAAACTTTTAAGTTCCAATGTCATCAGTGTCGTTTTTAAGTCCCCTTGGGGGTTACGTCCAAACAGTAACACTTCAGGTGTACGAATATTTTGCGAGGCTAAATATTGCATCATTTCAAACTCTCGCTGAAATGTAGGAACCCCGCGAATTGGATGCAAAAATGAAGTTCGACAGTGATTGTCTTGCTTTTTGAGAAAGACGCCAATGACTTCGGCTTCGCTTTGAGTAAGCGTCACACGCCCAACTCCACTCCAGCCACCGCGTCGCTCATTAGGCTCTTCAAACCAATCGACCTTATATTCCCATACTTGTTCAAAAGTATCCAACTGGTTGTTTTTCAGTAACTGTGCATATTTTTCTGCGATATAGTTAAGCAAAACCACTCCATTCACACATGTTTATCTAGGGCGCATTTTAACAGCTAAGCGCGCAAATTTTCTTAAACATAGTGTTATCCATTAGAATAGCGGGCAACTTATGCTCAACACCTTATCTAAAATCCTCGCAACACTACCACTACCAACCATCCATCGCATAGGTGGGCTGTTTGGTCAATTATTACGTTGGTGCATGCCGTCAACGGCGATCTTAGCACGGGAAAATTTACACCAAAGCGGTCTCTACTCAGCTAACGAAGATATCAAACGCGTGGAAAATACAAACAAGGCCGAGATGGACAAGGCAATTTTAGAAACGCTCGCCCTATGGTCAAAGCCTGAAAATGAAGTGTTAGCGCTTATCAAAAGCGTTCGCAACTGGCATTTGGTAGAAGAGGCTTTAGCGCAAAAAAAAGGCATTATTTTTTTAACGCCGCACATGGGCTGCTTTGAAATTACCTCGATTTACTACGGTAGCAGGCACCCGATTACCGTGCTGTTTCGTCCGCCCAAATTAAAATTTTTATTGCCGCTCATTTTACAAGGCCGCCAACGCCAAGGCGTCACACTGGCAGAAGCCAAAGCTGGCGGTGTGCGCAAACTGATGCAAGCGCTTAAAAAAGGCGAAGCAGTCGGGATTTTGCCAGATCAAGTGCCAAAATCTGGCGAGGGTGAATGGGCGGATTTTTTTGGAAAACCAGCTTACACCATGACGCTCGCGGGGAAGCTTGCTGAAAAAACTGGTGCGGCGGTGATCATGGCGTTTGGTGAGCGTTTAGAAAATGGCGCGGGCTACATCATTCACTTAAGCAAGGTGGATTCGATTGCCACGCCAACGCTGTTAAACCAAGCGATTGAGCGGCAAATTGCGCAAAAACCGGAGCAATATTTATGGCAGTACAACCGTTATAAAGTAAGACGACACGCACTCACAAAACTTAACGCGCCGCAATAAGCACTTGCGCGTCACGCACTAAAAAAAACGCAAAATTAAAGCTTAGATTTTTCCTTCTTTAAGCGTGCCTGAAATTTTTCGCTGTGGAATTTTTCATATAACTTATCGGTACGTAATTCTACTTTATGCCAAAAATTTTCTGATTGCGGCAAATAATGTGCCTTGAACAAATCCCAATCTTCCGCAGTAAAACCACTATCTTTGGCAGAAAAAATTAAGCCGGCAATGTCTTTCATCACAGCGCTGCCATCGCTAGGTTGATTTTGCAACATTCGGTGCAAATCAATCAGCACCAGTTCTAATTTGCCGGCTGCAAAAGTTTTTTTCTGAATGACGAAATGGCACATATAAAAATCGCGGTGACACAAGCCTGCGCTGTGCAGTTTGGCAGCAAGTTCAGCCAGCGCGATGACCAGCATTTGTTTAAATTTGGGGTCTGGCGGATTGTTTTTCCAACCCGCGCACAAATCCTCCAACGAAATAATGTCACCCAAATCTTCCGTCAGTAAAAAGGATTGTTGCTTGGCTGGGTTGCAGCCTTTTTGCCCGAATGCCACCAAAGGCGTGGTAGCAATGCCAATTTCCGAACACTTTTGAATCGCCTGGACTTCGGTCATCGCACCTAAAATCGGTTTTTTTAAGTTGAAGAAATTTTTAAAAATCTCACCCCAACCCACGCCAAAATGCTGCTTGATAAAATAGTTTTGATCTGCAATCGTAACTTGCATGGTTTTTCGGCCGGGCACATCTCGAAACGGCTTGCCTTGTAACTGCATAAAAGCGTCAATCAAAGCCTCGTCCTCGGTCGCAGAAAAAATCTGCCGCAATTTTGCAGGCACTTCTAACACCAATTTATTCCACACGCCCTGCCGCCTTTAGTTTTTTCGCTTCTGCAAGTTTGATCAAAATTTTCGCCTCCGCACTACCATCATTTGCCAGCATAATTTCTCGTGCCTTTTTTAAGCCGTTTGCCGCCCATTTTTGTAGTTGTTCGTCATCGGCTTGGCGCATCAGTGTCCATTGCGCGTTAAAACTCATTTGGTTAAAAGGTGCTTCATTCACCAAGCCTGCGCGCGCTTCCGCCACAAAATGTGCGTAGCCGCAGGTTTCTGTCACTAACATTGACGCGCCGCACGCCATGCCTTCTAAAATCACCAAGCCAGTATTTTCGCGATACGCCGGATGCGCACACACATCCGCACCCTGCATCAATTTAGGCGTATCTGGCCGACCTTTTGAAATCACCACATGATTAGCCACGCCTAATTTTTTGGCTAATTTTAAAAAATGTTTCGGGTTATCTTGCCCCACCGCCACCAATTTTGTATTAGCTTGCAAATGCTTGGGCATCGTCGCCAGTGCTTCAATCGCGCGATCTAGGCCTTTCATGGCAAATCCAGAACCCGTCAACAAATAGACAAAGTCATCTTCGGCAAAGCCAAACGCGTCACGCAGATGTTTGCGCATGGCGGTTTTATCTTGCAACTCAAAACGCTCAGGCGACAAAAATGGCGGAATAAAATGAAAGCGCTCATTTTGCGTGCCATACCAAGATTGGAAATGCGGCTTTTCAGTGAGCGAAACTGCTAAAATCTCTGTGGCGCTTTCTTTCGAAAAAACCGCTTTTTCACAGGCAGCAAACCATTTGTAACGGGGCGTTAAACGGTAAAGCCAATGCCGCTGTTGATGCGCGCGCTCTACAAAACAAGGGTCCGCGGCAAAGTGCGCATCTAAATTGGCCATGCGGTTATAGCCGAAAACAAAATCAAAATTTTGGGCGTTAATATGCGCAAAAGTCGCATCAATAAATTTTTGGTAACGGGTAAAATTAAACCAGCCGGTTTGTGGCAACACATGCACTTTGACATTCTCCGGCACATCGCCTTGCCAGCTTAACGTAAAAATTTCCACCTGATGCCCGCGCTTCACGAGTTCATTCGCAGTGCGCAACATATCGCGCTGCATGCCACCAAAAGGGAAGTATTTAAAAATAATAAATGCGAATTTCATTGTCGGCATTGTATGCGAAAATACTTGTCATGAAAAAAATCCTACTCGTAAAAACTTCTTCGCTGGGCGATGTGATTCACAACTTACCGGTGGTCAACGATATTTTGCAACATTACCCCGATGCAAAAATTGACTGGGTGGTGGAAGAAAATTTTGCCGATATTCCGCGCCTGCACCCAAAGGTGAACCAAGTGTTTACCGTCGCCATGCGGCGTTGGCGCAAGGCAATTTTTAAGCAAAAAACATGGGTTGAGATCAAAAAATGTAAGCGGTTACTCTCGCTAGAAGCCTATGATTTTATTATTGATACACAAGGCTTACTAAAAAGTGTGTTAATTTCACGCCAAGCCAAAGGCAAAAAACATGGTTACGATAAACACTCGATTCGCGAGCCATTTGCCAGCTATTTTTATGATGTAAAACACAATATTTCTTACCAGCAACACGCGGTGATTCGCAACCGCGCATTGGCCGCCATGAGCTTGGGTTACCCCGTGCCAACCAATGCACCAGACTATGGCATCGCTCTACCCAACACAAACATTCCAGCGTTCGATTTACCCAACATTACACTGCCAGCACATTTTTTTGTGGCCCTACACGGCACAAGTAAAGAAAGCAAATTGTGGCCGGAAGAATATTGGATTCAACTTGGGGGGCAACTTGCAGCACAACTTGTGATGGTGCTACCTTGGGCAAGTGAAGCAGAATTCGCGCGCGCCAAACGCATCGCCGCGCAAGTGCCTTCTGCCATTGTGTTGCCAAAATGCAGCATTGCCACCCTTGCCGCGATCATCGCAAAAGCAAAAATCGCCATTGGTGTGGATACCGGATTATCGCACCTTGCCGCCGCGCTCGACATTCTAACCATTGCAATTTACACTGACACCGAACCAATGCGCACTGGCGTGATGGGTGGCAGTAAAGCTCCGGTGGTCAATTTGGGTGGGAAGCATCAAGTGCCAAGTGTTGAAGATGTGATTAAGAATCTAACGAGTTTTTGAAAAAACGCGGGGGAATTTTTTCACCCCCTTGAAATTTCCTTCCCCATCCCCATTTCCCATACATTGTTTAGTTAAACGTGTTATGAAATGGGGAAACACATGCAAGAAAATCAACAAGACCAAACAACTTCTCAAGAGCCAGTGGTAGAGACTGCGGCTGAGCAAGCGGTCACGCCAGAAGCAAAAATCGCGGAATTAACCGCTGCGCTTGAAGAAGCTAAAGCGCAAGTGCTTTACGTGAAGGCGGAAGGTGAAAATATTCGCCGTCGTGCGATGGATGATATTGATAAAGCGCGCAAATTTGCTTTGGAAAAATTTTCAAACGAATTATTGGCAGTAAAGGATAGCTTGGACGCTGCTTTAAAAATTGAAGCAACTGACGTGCAAAGCTATAAAGACGGCGTTGAACTCACAGCTAAACAACTCGCGAGTGTGTTTGAAAAATTCAATATCGCAGAAATCAATCCGGTGGGTGAAAAATTTGACCCTAATAAACACCAAGCCATCAGCATGTTAGAAAATTCCGGTGAACCGAATACGGTGATCAGCGTATTGCAAAAAGGCTATACCCTAAATGATCGCGTACTGCGCCCAGCACTGGTCATGGTTGCAAAGTAAGCTGCGAAATAAACCCCTTGAAATAAGAAAAATCATCTCCACTATAGGGTTAAGGTTAAAGCATCAGATTAACGATTTAAAAAATTTAGCACATTAAATTTAAAAGATTTTAGAGATTAGAGGATTAAGAAAATGGGAAAAATTATTGGGATTGACTTAGGTACCACCAACTCTTGCGTTGCAGTGATGGAAGGTGGCAAACCACGCGTGATTGAAAACGCGGAAGGCGCACGCACAACGCCTTCAATTATTGCGTATCAAGAAGATGGCGAAATTTTAGTTGGCGCGCCAGCTAAACGCCAAGCGGTAACGAATCCAAAAAATACACTTTACGCGGTTAAACGTTTGATCGGCCGCCGCTTTGAAGAAAAAGAAGTGCAAAAAGACATCGACTTGATGCCTTACACCATCACCAAAGCGGACAACGGTGACGCATGGGTAGAAGTGCGCGGCAACAAACAAGCGCCGCCACAAATCTCAGCTGAAGTATTGCGCAAAATGAAAAAAACCGCCGAAGATTACTTGGGCGAAGAAGTGACTGAAGCCGTGATTACCGTACCAGCTTACTTTAACGATAGCCAACGCCAAGCGACCAAAGACGCAGGCCGTATTGCGGGTTTGGAAGTTAAACGTATTATTAACGAGCCGACAGCCGCTGCGTTAGCGTTTGGGCTAGACAAGCAAGAAGGTGACCGCAAAATTGCCGTCTACGACTTAGGTGGCGGTACATTTGACGTGTCAATTATTGAAATTTCCAGCATTGATGGCGAACACCAATTTGAAGTGTTAAGCACTAATGGCGACACGTTCTTGGGTGGCGAAGACTTTGATAACCGCTTGATTGACTTTTTGGCAGACGAGTTCAAAAAAGAAAACGGCTTAGATTTACGCAACGATTTGTTGGCAAAACAACGCTTAAAAGAAGCCGCTGAAAAAGCAAAAATCGAGTTATCCGGCGCGCAACAAACGGAAGTGAACTTGCCTTACATTACAGCTGACGCGACTGGCCCTAAACACTTGGTGGTGAAAATCACCCGTGCAAAATTAGAAAGCTTGGTTGAAGATTTGATCGAACGCACCATGGCGCCTTGCCGCACTGCGATTAAAGATGCTGGCGTTAAGATTGAAGATATTTCAGATGTGATTTTGGTCGGCGGTCAAAGCCGCATGCCAAAAGTACAAGAGAAAGTAAAAGAAATTTTTGGCAAAGAACCACGTAAAGACGTGAACCCTGACGAAGCCGTTGCAGTTGGCGCGGCAATTCAAGGTGGCGTACTCAAAGGCGACGTGAAAGACGTATTGTTGTTAGATGTCACACCTTTAAGTTTGGGTATTGAAACCTTGGGCAGCGTGATGACAAAACTCATCAAGAAAAATACGACGATCCCAACCAAAGCGTCACAAGTATTTTCAACCGCTGAAGATAACCAAAATGCGGTGACGATCCACGTGTTGCAAGGTGAGCGCGAAATGGCGTCTGGCAACAAATCGCTTGGTCAATTTAACTTAAGCGATATTCCACCAGCACAGCGCGGCATGCCACAAATTGAGGTGACATTTGATATTGATGCCAACGGTATTTTGCATGTGTCCGCAAAAGACAAAGCGACCGGCAAAGAAAACAAAATCACCATCAAGGCTAACTCTGGGTTATCTGAAGAAGAAATCCAAAGAATGGAAGAAGATGCTGCTAAATACGCTGAAGAAGACCGCAAATTACGCGAACTTGTCGATGCACGCAATGCAGCTGATGGCATGATCCACTCTGTGAAAAAATCACTGACTGAGCATGGCGATAAGTTAGAAGTAGGCGAAAAAGAAGCGATTGAAGCCGCGATTAAAGACGCTGAAGAAGCCATCAAAACAGACGACAAAGAAGCGATTGAAGCGAAAACCAATGCTTTGATGGAAGCCTCACAAAAATTGGGCGAAAAAGTGTATGCCGAGCAGCAAGCCGCGCAAAACACAGAAAGCGCAAGTGGTGAAGCACCAAAAGAGAAAACAGTAGATGCTGAAGTGGTGGATGCCGAGTTTGAAGAAGTGAAGAAAGACTAATGATTTATTTGAACGCGGGCGCATTGTTGCGTTTCGCGTTCACGATAAATTCATGGCTTTTGATTTAAAAATAGCAATTTTATTCAATCGTTAGCATCACAAAATGGTGCTAACGATTTTTCGCAAATAAATATAACGATTGAAGTTAAACCAAATATATGGCGAGTAAAAAAGATTATTACGACGTGCTGGGCGTGAACAAAGACGCCTCTGCGGAAGACATTAAAAAAGCTTACCGCAAGCTGGCGATGAAGTATCACCCAGACCGCAACCCGGACAACCCAAAAGCTGAAGAACAATTTAAAGAAGCGAAAGAAGCTTATGAGGTACTGACGGACGACCAAAAGCGTGCCGCTTACGACCAATATGGCCATGCTGGCGTTGACCCAAGCATGGGCGGCGGTGCAGGTGGATTTAGTAGTGCTGGGTTTGGCGATGCGTTTGGCGATATTTTCGGTGACATTTTTGGTGGTGCTGGCGGCACACGCAGTGGCGGCCAACGTAATAACGTGTATCGCGGCGCTGACTTGCGCTACAACATGGAAATTTCGTTAGAAGAAGCCGCCAAAGGCACGGAAACAAAAATCCGCATCCCAGTACAAAGCACCTGTGAAACATGTAAAGGTTCTGGCGCAAAGGCAGGCACACAGCCTGTGACTTGTACGACTTGCGGTGGCCACGGCCAAGTACGCATGCAACAAGGCTTTTTCTCAGTACAACAAACCTGCCCGAAATGTCATGGTAGTGGCAAAATGGTCAAAGACCCATGTACCTCTTGCCACGGTGCTGGGCGCGTCAAACAAAATAAAACGCTTTCGATCAAAGTGCCTGCTGGCGTGGACGAAGGTGACCGCATTCGCTTGAGCGGTGAAGGTGAAGCTGGCGTAAACGGCGGCCCAACTGGCGATTTATATGTCGTGATCCACCTCAAAGAGCATGAAATTTTCAAACGTGAAGGCGGCAATTTGCATTGCGAAATGCCAATCGGCTTCACCACTGCCGCGCTGGGTGGAGAAATTGAAGTGCCCACACTGGAAGGCTCAGCCAAAATGAAAATTCCAGCGGAAACACAAACCGGTGCGATATTTAGATTACGCGGCAAAGGCATTAAGCCACTTCGCCAATCCGAGCCAGGTGATTTATTAGTGCATGTGGTCGTGGAAACACCTGTCAAACTCACCGACAAACAAAAAGAGTTATTGCGTGAGCTTGAAACCAGCATGCAAGCCGATAATGGCAAGCACAGCCCAAAAAATAAAAGCTGGGTCGACAAAGCCAGAGACTTCTTCGGTTAAGTAAACTATTTCTTAAGTACCCCCCAACTAGGCCGACTTGTCGGCCATTTTTTTGCCGATTGTTTTACAGTACGCGCACATCCATCCAAACTGTGTAAAAATAAGCTAAATACGATTCAAAAAAATATAGAGGCATCAATTGGGGGAGCGAGTGGTATGGTTTCAATGGTATTGCGCGGTATTTGCAAATTACTCTTTCGCGTTAAATTAAATGGGCTGGAGAACATCCCTCGCCAAGAACCAATACTCATTATTGCGAATTATGAATCGTTATTAAGTGGCTTAATTCTCGGTCTGTTTTTACCCAAACAAGCCACATTTGTTGTCCACTCTGCCTCGCTTAAAAATCGCACTTGCCGTATATTTTTAAAATTTTTCCCATATCAGACGGTTAATCCGGATCACGCGCTGAGCTTAAGATCACTGATTCAACTGTTAAAAGCCGGCAAAAATGTCATTATTTTTCCTGAAGGCCGGCTCACACCAGAAAGCCAGCGCATGCACGTGTATGAGGGCACCGGTTTTTTAGCTGCGCAAACCGGCGTTAAGATTTTACCTATCCGTATCGACCAGCAGCCGCGGGTTTTTTTAGGGCCAACTATTGGCACACGTTTAGGGCTATTTTTGCCACAAATCACGCTGAATATTTTGACTTGTACGCAAATCAGTATTGAAGACTCTAGCAATCGCGCACCACTCACGGCACAGCAAAAACATCGCATCGCCACCGAAAGCATGCGCACAATTATGCAAAAAGTGATTTTGCAAACGCAAAAAAATCGTACCCTATTTGAAGCGTTTTTAGAGGCTGTTGAGCGTTTTGGTGCCAAAACAAAAATCGTGGAAGACCTAAACAGCATCGAGGAAACTTATCAAGATTTACTCAAAAAAAGTTTGGCATTAGGTCGGCTGATCACCAAAATCAGCACGCCGAATGAGGTGGTCGCTGTGTTAATGCCCAATGTGACCAACACATTTGCGCTGATTTTAGGGATGACAGCCTTTAAGCGCACCCCCGCGATGTTGAACTACACCGCGGGGACGGCTGGCATGCAGAACGCTTGCACGGTTGCGAATATCAAGACCGTAGTGACTTCAAGAAAATTTATTGATGCCGCCGAACTTGAATCGGCTGTCAACAATCTGCAAGGGTTAAATATAGTTTATTTAGAAGATTTAAGAGTGCAATTTGGCGTGCTAGACCGCGCATGGCTGATGGGCTACGCGCTACACCACCCGCGCGCGGCGATGGAACCTGCCAAAGCTGACGATATTGCTGCGATTTTGTTTACCTCCGGCTCTGAAGGAAAACCCAAAGGCGTGGTGCATACACACAAAACATTGATCACTAACAGCACGCAAGTGCTTGCTTTGTTTGACTTTAACCCTGACGATAAGCTAATGTTAGCACTGCCTATGTTTCATGCGTTTGGATTTATTGCCTCATTTATCTGCCTGTTAAACGGCATCAAAACGCATATTTTTCCTTCGCCCTTACAGTACAAAGCCATTCCGGAGGTTATTCATAAAAAAGGTTGCACGATATTTTTTGCAACCAGCACATTTTTAGCTAACTACGCCAAGTATGCGCATCCACATGCGTTTAAACAGTTGCGCTATGTAATTGCCGGTGCTGAAAAACTGAGTGATGAAGTCAGGAAAATCTACCGAGAAAAATACGGGATTGAAATTATGGAAGGCTATGGCGCGACTGAGTGCGCGCCAGTGTTAGCCGCCAACACCCCAACAAGCAAACGTGATGGCTCTGTCGGAAAATTGTTACCGGGCATCGCTCACCACCTTGAACCCGTCCCCGGCATTGACGCTGGTGGTGAACTTTGGGTAAAAGGCGACAACATCATGAAAGGCTATTATCTTTACGACGAACCCGCAAAACTCGTTCCGCCAGAAAACGGTTGGTATCACACTGGCGACGTGGTGGACGTAGACAAAGAAGGTTATATTTTCATCAAAGGGCGTGTCAGGCGTTTCGCCAAAGTCGCTGGCGAAATGGTCTCGTTAGAAGTTGTTGAGAAAATTGCAAATACTGCCGCACCAGATTTTCAGCACGCAGCCAGTTCTAAGGCTGATTTACAGCGTGGAGAAAATATTATTTTATTCACCACCGACCGCAATTTAAAGCGCGAAGACTTACAAATTGTGGCGAAAAATTTAGGCCACTCGGAACTTTCAGTGGCTAGAAAAATTGTTTATTTGGAAGAAATCCCGCTTTTGTGTACGGGAAAAACCGATTATTTAACGCTGAAAGCAATGGCAGAAGCGTCAACTTCTTGAGGCTAAAATGGCAGAAAATTCTTCTGCCAATTCCGGATAATCTTGGTATTGAATGCCGTACGTTCTAGCGTACCAGTATTTGCTGTTCCACTCGTCGCCTTCAATTTTATGCAAAATGGCGTGTAGCCAATTGGCAACTGGGTCAGAATGACTTTGCGCTATTTCATGCGCATTATCCCACTCGCCTGCCTTAGCAGCTGAAACTGCAGCGACAAGTTCGGTTTGGGTAATCATTTCTTAACTTTAAAAAGTACCGGCCTGAATGAACTCAATCTTATACCCATCCGGGTCTTCAATAAATGCAATCACCGTGTTGCCATGTTTCATTGGGCCTGCTTCCCGCAGCACTTTCACACCCGCTTTTTTTACATCTTCACAGATTTTGTAAGCGTCTTCCACTTCAATCGCAATATGCCCAAACGCCCCACCCATTTCATAACGCTCTACGTCATAGTTATAGGTGAGCTCAATCACTGTATGGTCAATCTCCGCACCGTACCCCACAAATGCTAGGGTAAATTTTCCATCCGGAAAATCTTGCTGACGTAGCAATTTCATCCCCAACACCTTTGTATAAAAATCAATCGAACGCTGCAAGTTTCCTACCCTTAACATAGTGTGCAACATGCGCATAAACGACTCCCTTATTTTCCACTGGTGATGCGAATATATTTTTGCATCAGCTCATCTTTGCTTTCTTTAATGTCCGGATTGAGCGGAATACAGTCAATTGGACACACTTCTACACACTGCGGCTTATCAAAATGACCTAGACATTCCGTACATAAATTCGGATCAATTTCATAAATTTCCGCCCCTTGCGAAATCGCATCATTGGGGCAAGCTGGCTCGCATACATCACAATTGATGCATTCGTCCGTAATCATCATCACCATACGACTGACACCTACTTTTAAGCTAACTTTTTAAGAATCGCCGCTTCCACCGTGGGCGAAACAAACGCATTCACACTGCCACCCAAAGTCGCCACTTCACGCACTAGGCTAGAAGAAATAAACATAAATTGTTCGGCAGGCGTTAAAAATAAGGTTTCAAATTCCGGATAAAGTTTGCGGTTCATGCCAGCCAACTGAAACTCATATTCAAAATCAGACGTGGCACGTAAACCACGGATCACGATTTGTGCCTGTTGTGCTTTGACAAACTCCATTAGCAAGCCAGAAAACCCCACCACTTCCACATTCGGAATATTCTCGAATACGGTTTTGGTCAGCGCCACGCGCTCTTCCAAACTGAACATGGTTTTTTTGTTGATACTGCCCGCCACGGCTACAACGACATGTGGAAATAGTTGCGACGCGCGACGCACCAAATCTTCATGCCCCAAGGTGACAGGGTCAAACGTGCCGGGGTAAATGACTTTAAGGGGATTTGTATTTGCCATGCGCGGATTTTACTGCTTAAGTGTTAGGCTGCAAAGGCGAAAATAGCGAAGTAAATTACTACTGCAATGCGATTAAGTGATAAAACACACTTCCTGCCTTTTTCTGCTTCAATATTTGCCAGTCCTGAACAAAATTTGGCGTGACGTTTTGCGCAGAATCCAAGGCAAACTCAGCCTCCACATATACCTTACTTTCGTTCGTGACCAGAGGTTTTAGCAAGGGCAAAATTTTTGGTAGCCACCCTTGGTTGTAAGGTGGGTCACAAAAAATCACGTCAAACTTTTGGGTGGTATGTTGCGCTAAAAACTGCAGCGCATCTTGCGGAAAAATTGTAGCCTGTGTTGCCTGCAATAATTTTTTATTCTCATTAAGTGCAGATAAAGCAGGCTTCGCCACTTCCACCAAAGTTGCTGAAGTTGCGCCGCGCGACAAAGCCTCAAAGCCCATCACGCCGGTACCCGCAAATAAATCCAAGCAATGTAACCCAGTCAGTTCTTGCCCTAACCAATTAAATACGGTTTGCCGCACACGCTCTGGCGTTGGGCGCAAACCAGCAACATCGGGAAATTTGATGACACGGCTGCGCCAGACCCCAGCATTGACGCGAACAATATTTTGATTCTTTAAACGCATGATATTTGCTAATAACTCACATTCACCAACACGCCCTGTGCTCTCAGCGGCGTAGCCACCTGTTCTAAAACCTGAACAGGCAAACGCGATAAGGTTGGCGCTTCCGTCTGATACGAAGGCCTTGCATAGCCATACAAATGCACGCCTTTGATGACATCTTTCACCGATAGAACTGCAGCAATGTAAGCGTCCACTTGTGCTGCGTCTGGCGCCTTATCCTGTAAAGAAAACGTGCAGGTCTGCACATAGGTTGGGCAGAGTGCAGCACAGGCACGCAAGCGCTTTAAATGGCTCGCCACCTTGATGCGCACGTCGTTAATCCGCGCAATATCTTCCTCACGCCCACCGTCTAACTTAAACCAAACCTCGCCATTAATACTAGCTAAAAACTTCACCGCCTCACGCACATGCAACTTATCCATTTGGCTGCCATTGGTAATCAAGCGCACGTTGATTTTGCCAAGCAAGCCGTATTGATGTAGCAATTTTTCTACAATTTTTAATGCCTTTAAAAATTCTGGCGCACTGGTTGGCTCCCCGTTGCCGGAGAACGCAATATCTTGCAATTTCCGATTTTTTTCATCGACAAATTCCGCCATAAAACTGCCCGCAGTCACGTCTTGCAACATGTTATTTAGCTCATTTTCTAACAACTGCAAATCAATCGGCGCCGGGCCACCGCGTGTTAAATTTGGCACTTGGCAATAAATGCAGCGCCAATTGCAAGCCGAATTCACATTCAAGTTAATGCCAATCGAAACCCCACCCGCGCGGCGCGAGACTACGGGATACACATACTGCATGTTCGTCACATTGCGGTTGTGATCTTCGGGAATAAGAACATCAGTCATCTGGAAAATTGTGTACAAAAAAAAGAAGTGCACTCAAATGGAGAGGCTTGTCATGATAGCAAATATACCGTTTAATCATGAACAATAAAGCGTTTTACTCGCGTCTTTGCATTACGAGGAATTGCCATGAAAGCCACGCTGCAAGCGGGAATCCGCTACGAACACAAATTTGTTGTTCCCAAATCAAAAACAGTTCCGTCGCTTTACCCAGAATCCCCTGAATTTATTGCTATGCCAGAGGTGTTTGCCACAGGATTTTTGGTTGGTTTTCTGGAATGGGCTTGCATCAAGGCCGTGAATCCACACCTCGATTGGCCGATTGAACAAACTGTAGGCACACATATCAATGTCAGCCATGTCGCCGCAACACCGCCCGGCCTAGAGGTGACGGCGACAGTTGAGCTAATTGCCGTCGAAGGCAGAAAATTGGTTTTTTCCGTCAGCGCGCATGATGGCATTGATGAAATCTCTAAAGGATCTCACGAAAGATTTGTGATCATCCGAGAAAAATTTGATGCAAAATTAGAACATAAAAAATGATCTGAATAGTTCACATGAAAAAATCTATCATCCTCTTTACTATTTTTTTAAGCAGCTTTGCTTTTGCTAAAACCCCTTTGGACACAAAAAATCTGCCGGCCTCGGTGACGATTGATTATTTTTTAGAAGCTTGCACGGTTGTGGGTGAAACGCAATATGGCATGATCCCTAATTTTGATTGTGAAACCTATATTTACGGCGTTTTGGATACGCTCACCGTGACCAAAAGCAATTTAAAAAATCCGTTAGTCTGTCTCCCAAAAAACATTGCGCCTTGGCAGGTATATGAGATTATTTCTGCTTACCCGATTAAACAAGCACGAAATAGCGCCGCCACGCCATTGATTATTCAGGCGCTGAGCACAAAATATCCTTGCCACAAAGCAGCGCAAAGGAAAACCGAATGAACTACTTATACTGGATACTTGCACTCCCAACTGGGCTGTTGGCAGGCTTGGTGATCATCCTCACTTTGTCAGGTCAAGCGCTCACAAGCAGCACACCAAACTGGCTCTCACTCTGTGCGGCGACGATTGTATTTGCCATGTTGTGGTGGAGTTATCAACTTATTTTTGCAAAAAACCACCCTTTTTTGGCCATGCTAACCGTTGTGGCTTCGTGGGTTATTTTTGCGATGATCATGACTGGCTATGCATTAATGACAATGAAAAACTGGCAATAAAAAATCAAACAATTTTGGAAATGCAAATGAAATCAATCGCCTATATTTTTTTAGTACTCATACTCACTGCTTGTAATTCAGAAAAGTCTGATGCTGATCCACTCCTAGCCACTGTGAAAAAATTCTATGGCTGGGTGCTGGTGAACGGTCAAGCCACGCAACAACTCGCCCCAAAAATTGTTGATGAACCCAACAGTACACGTTTTAAATTAGAGACCAACAACCTAAAATCTTTTACTGAAAAAATGCTCTCCAGCGGTGTATTTGCGCTAAGTTTCCCCAGCAAAGTTGAAAAATATTACGCCGAACACCAAGCCAACTTTGCCAAATTACCACAAAAAGAATTTGACGAAATGGCAAAATTTGGCCGCGGCCCGATGATGGAAGTGGAAGACATGGATATGTTTTTCTGCGCGCAAGAATATGAAAACAAACCAGAGTTTGTAGAAAATCTTGCCATCAAAAAATACAATTTAAAAGGCAACACCGCATGGGCGGTCATTGAAAGTCCTTACGGTTGGCCAACCACTTTTTATTTTGAAAAAATTAACCAGCAGTGGCTGATTAGTGGCTATTGCGTTTTTGAATAAATTATTGATTAAATGGCACGCTATGAACCTTCATAAACTTCTCCCATCCATTTTCTTTACATTGCTAACACTCTCTAATGCCTTTGCTCTAGAAAATGTCGGCGGCATTCAAATCACGCCGCTACTCAAAACCACCACAAGCTGGAATGGTGCGCCGATTCACTATCCTGAAGGCCAAGCGGAAATTACTGGCGTGACAATTACCATTGCACCGGGCGTGGAATCTGGTTGGCACACGCACCCTGCGCCTTCTTTTGGCGTTTTGTTGGAAGGTGAGTTGGATATCATGCTCAAATCCGGTGAGACCAAGCATTTAAAACCGGGAGATTCGATTGTTGAAGTGGTGAACACGCTACACAGCAGCAAAAATAATGGCAGCGTACCTGTGAAGTTGATTGTGTTTTATGCAGGTGCAGTTGGGCAAAAATTAACCACAAAAGAAACTGAAAGTGGCTATTAGATTAGCCTCGTTAAATAGTAAACTCTTCAAAACGCATGGGTTTACCATATAAATACCCCTGTGCGTACAAACACCCAGCTTCAAGTAAATAATTTGCCTGCTCTATTGTTTCGACACCTTCGGCAATCACATTTAACCTTAGACTAATTGCCATTGAAACAATGGCTTTTACCAATAATCCACGATCCGGATTGGTTGTAATATCACGTACAAATGACCGATCAATTTTGAGTTGATCAACTGGGAAATGTATTAAATAGCCTAGCGCGGAGTATCCGGTACCAAAATCGTCCAGTGAGATTTGCAGCCCCATTTCATGCAAATTTCCAATTATTTGCTTGATGTTTTCTTCTTTTTCTAATAATAAACTTTCCGTAATTTCTAGTTTAATCCACGCTGGCTGGCAATTTGTTTCTTTCAATATTCGTGATATTGCGCCAACAATGTCATTTCTGACAAATTGACGTGAAGATAGATTAATCGCAACTTGGAACGGTGTAGTTCTGCCAGTATTCCATTTCACAGCCGCAAGACAAGCCGTGTGTATCACCCAATTTCCGATGTCAACAATGAGGCCGCTATCTTCAGCGATACCGATAAATTTATCTGGAGGAACCATGCCTTGGTGATCACGATTCCATCGTATAAGTGCCTCAGCACCGACGATTTCTTTTGTTTCTATATTTATTTGTGGTTGGTAATGAAGTTCGAATTCGTTTTTTCCAAGCGCTTTTCGTAGTGAGCTTTCCAGTAGGACTCTATCAGTTGCACGAAGTGTGAGTTCTTTGGTGTAAAACTGAACATTATTTCTACCCTGGCTTTTAGCGCTATAAAGTGCTGAGTCAGCAAACTTATAAAGCTCAGCTACGTTGCTACTGTCGTTTGGATAAATTGCAACACCGATACTTAAAGTGATGAATAATTCTTTGCCTGAGATAATAAAAGGGCTTAGGAAGGATTGATGGATATTATCGACTACTCTGGAAACTGACTCAGGGTCTCTAACTTGAGTTAACAGTATGGCGAATTCATCGCCACCTAGGCGCGCAACGGTATCATTCGCTCGAATACAAGTAATGAATCGGCGCGCTGATTCTTGCAATAACTCATCTCCGGCAACATGTCCTAAGGAATCGTTAATTTCTTTAAATCGATCAATATCAATAAAGATAAGCCCAAAGTAATAGTTGTATCGTTTAGCCTCCACGCTGGCTCGCTCTAACCTATCAGAGAACAATGCGCGATTGGGTAAATTAGTCAACGAATCAAAATAAGCTAAACGTTGAATATGCGCTTGGCTTTTAACGTATTCTGAGACATCTTGCCCCATACTGATCACAGCAATAATTTGCCCGTCTGGATCAAGCTCTGCAACTAATGTACAACGTATAACCAGCTGCTCCCCCTTAGGCGTTTGCCAATGTAAATCAACCGTTTTGTTTGCGCCTGTGGAAAATACATCTTGAATACTTTGTTCAAATTCTTCTGCAGATTTTCCACCGGGAAATTCGCTAGGCGATTTTCCAACCAAAAACTCTGGTAAAACTTTATAAATATCTGCTGCTCGAGGGTTTACAAAAATCCGTTTTCCGGTGCGATCAAACCGAATAATTGAGTTAGGGGAATTTTGTACAATTGATCGAAATTCTCGCTCACTTTTCAATGTTTCAGTGACGTCCCGTGCATATCCTAAACTTCCTATCAACGCATTATTGACAATGAGTGCTGATTTATATGACTCTATCCACAACATTTCACCATCGGCATTTCTAATTGGGCAAATGGTACCAATAGGATGGTCATTTCGCATTGCCTCAAGATCACCTTCCACATATTTCTTTGCGAGGTCTTCTGGAAAAAAGTCAAAATCCGTTTTTCCTTCGAGTTCATGCGTAGAAGATACGCCAACCATTTTTGCATAAGCTGAATTTGCAACTAATAAGCGACTATCTTTATCTTTTAACCAAACCATAAATGGAAAGTTATCTAATAAAATGCTTAGATGTTGCTCACACTGATCACTTTTTAGATACTCTAAATGATCACCATTGAAAATATTTTTACTTAGCATTTCATGAACGTTCATTCTCACTCACCTCAAAAAATACTTGCAATGATTTTTTGTTACTACGGTTTACTACCTCATACCCCATCGGCGTTTAGGATGGGATAAAACAAAAAATCATTCATAATCTTGGCCTACATTTTTTAGTTAAAACATTTGGAATGTGCCTTGTAGTTAGCGACTCTAATACGGTTTACAATAATGCAAACAAATAATAAAAAATACTTTTATATGTTAATTTGTAAATAAATGTAAAAAATGCGTTAGCTGTACTCACGTTATCAAGTCACCCTTTCGTGCAATTGGCTTTTTGTGTGGAATATCAGACAGTGATTTCAATAAAATGGGTGGTGATCATATGATGGTTGTCTTGAGGTGTTACCCTATATCTTCGGTGAAAGTCATAATGAAAAAAATCTTATTTTTATTAACACTATTATCTATACTCACCGCCTGCGGTGACAAACCTTATAACGAACGGGCCAACCCGAAAGAAGATATTGCCGTAGCTGTAACCGCCGCCAAAGCGCAAAATGTACCAGTGGTGCTGGTGTTTGGTGCAAATTGGTGTCCAGATTGCCGCGGCTTAAGTGCGTTGATAGAAAAAAGCCCGACCGCAGCAAAGTTTGCGCAGGACTTTAAAATTGTGAAAATTAATGTTGGAAATTTTGACACCAATTTAGACATCACCAAGCAATATGGCAACCCGATTGGAATTGGCATCCCTGGTGCAGCTTTTTTGGCAAGCGATGGAACATTACTGAACGTCGCAAGGGCTGAGGATTTAAGCAAAGCGCAGCGTCATGGCGATGCGGCGGTATATGATTTTTTTAAGAAAATGACGCAACAATAAAAAACTCGGCCTAGGCCGAGTTTTTTAATCAAGTTCAGTTTATAAATATCGCGCTAGCATCGCATTTTGCAAGTTACCGACTGCAACCGTATTGACTGGCATCCGCAAAGTAATGCCGCTACCCGGCGCCTCAGTCACCGACTCCCCTTTTTTATTCAGCAACGTTTCTACTTTAATATCGTAATTGCCTTCGGGTTGAATAAGTTGCAAGCGGTCGCCCACTACAAAGCGGTTTTTTACTTCAATATCCACTAAACCGGCTTGTGCATCAAAGCCAATGATGTCGCCGACATACATGCTGTTGTTGGACTTTGAATGGCCCTGCATATAGTTTTGATGCTCAGCCGTGTGGTGGCGTTGATAAAAACCATCGGTATAACCACGGTTTGCCAAGTTTTCCAACTCACCAAGCAACGCCATTTTAAATGGTCTGCCAGCCACTGCATCATCAATCGCTTGGCGATAGGCTTGCGTTGAGCGCGCCACGTAGTAACGAGATTTTGTGCGGCCTTCAATTTTTAAGGAATCCACGCCCATTTTGGTCAAGCGTTCCACATGCTCAATGGCGCGCAAATCCTTGCTGTTCATAATATAGGTGCCGTGTTCATCTTCCATAATCGGTAAGAGTTCGCCCGGGCGGCCTTTTTCTTCAATCAAAAATACTTTGTCCGCTTCTGGGTGACGTTTTAGGCTACCACAGGAAGATAAGCTGGAATTTTCCATTTCCGTTTTAAAATCAAACTCATTCAAGCGGATCACGCCAGCAGGATCTTCTTGTGCGTCATGCACTTTGTAATCCCAACGGCAGCTATTGGTGCAACTGCCTTGATTAGGGTCACGCTGATTAAAATAACCAGAAAGCAAGCAACGGCCAGAATAGGCAATACAAAGCGCGCCATGGACAAATACTTCTAATTCCATTTCCGGGCATTCTTGGCGGATTTCTTCAATTTCATCCAGCGAAAGTTCTCGCGATAAAATCACGCGTGTTAAACCCATACGCTGCCAAAATTTTACCGTGGCAAAATTCACCGCGTTGGATTGCACAGAAAGGTGAATCGGCATTTCTGGCCATTTTTCACGCACCATCATCATCAGGCCAGGGTCAGACATAATCAGCGCATCCGGCTTCATGGCGATAATGGGTTCCATATCGGCCATATAGGTTTTCACTTTGCTGTTGTGCGGCGCAATATTGCTGGCAACAAAAAACTTTTTGCCGCGTGCGTGGGCTTCGTTAATGCCAATTTGAATATTGTCCATCGAAAAACCATTGTTGCGCACGCGCAAGCTGTAGCGTGGCTGGCCAGCATATACCGCATCGGCACCGTAATCAAAGGCGGTACGCATACGGTCTAAATCGCCCGCTGGGGCTAAAAGTTCTGGGGCTTTCAATGGGTGAATCTCTAACTCTATGAAAAGACAGATATTTTAAACTAATTACTGACTTTTTGGTTGAGTATTTTTGTCAACTTCTCCGACAATCACTGTCACAAAATGCTCAGGTTTAAGCCTGCGATTAAACGCCTCTTTAATTTGTGCTGCCGTCACGCTGGCGACTTTTTGATTGTATTCATCCAAATAATTGAGCGGCAACTTATAAAAGCCAATCACCGACAAATAGTCGAGAATTTTTTTATTGCTATCAATGCGCATCGGGAAGCCGCCAATGATATTGGCTTTGGCTGCTTTTAGCTCTTGCTCAGTCACACCTTTTTTCAAAAAATTATCCAGCGTTGCACGCACTAACGTAAGTGCTTCTTCACCTTGCTCTTTTTTGGTTTGTAGGCCAATTTGGAAAGGGCCAAACTCTTTCATCGGCATAAAGTAACTGTAGACACTGTAAACCAGCCCGCGTTTTTCGCGTACATCTTCAGTTAAACGCGAAACAAAACCACCGCCACCCAAAATGTAATTACCCACATACAACGGAAATAAATCTGGATCACCACGCTTTGTGCCTGGGTAAGCGAGCAAAATATGTGATTGAGATGCTGGATGCTGGAGGCGTTTTTCCACAGCAGACGCTGGCAAATTAACGGTTGGAATTGTCGGGCGATCACCACTTAGCACAGGTAAACCAGCCGTTAAATTTTCTGCGATTTGGCTGGCTTCGTCGCGGCTTACATCACCAATCAACGCAACCACTGCGCCTTTTGCCGAGTAAAACTGTTGGTAAAATTGCAGCAAATCTTCGCGTTTGAGTTGCGCAATCGTGTTTTCATCGCCGCTTTCTGGCAATGCATAAGGGTGGGCGCCGTAAAGCGCAGCCATGAGCGCTTTATTTGCAATGCTATCAGGCTCAGTAGCCGCTTCTTGTAGGTTGGCGATGATGCGTGCTTTTTCACGTTCAAGCACTTTTTCAGGGAAATCAGGTTGCTGCAGAATCATTTTTAAAATTGCTAAAGATTGCTGTTTTTCTTTTTGACTACTAAGCGTACGCAATTTGAATCCTGCACGATCTAAGTCAAACTCACCACCAAGCTCAGCGCCAATATCGGCCAATTGGTTTGAAATCGCCTCTTCGTTTAACCCACCCGCGCCTAGCTTCATCATGTAGCGCGTCACACCAGCAACGCCGGATTTCTGCGCGGCATCATAAGCGCTGCCAGCAGCAAAATTCACACTTAAATCGAGAATTGGCAAACTGTGATTTTCAACAAAATAAACATCCGCACCTTTCGAGGTTTGCCAATGTTGGATGTTGACTGCCGCGTAAGCGGCGTTAACAAATAAAGTGCAAATAATCAGAACAAGATTTCTTAACATCATTTTTTTACGCCTATTCACAAAATCCTTTTATTGTTTTACAAAAGCCCTAATGTACGTGCGGCTTACCTTGGGGCTTCGCATTAGGGTCAATGGGCTGCGGGTCCAAGGTTGCCACTGTCATGTGATCTTTTAACAAATATTTTTTTGCTACCGCTTGCACTTGCTCTGATGTCACCGCGCGAATTTTTTCAGGGTATTCCTGCAAAATTTTGGGGCTTAAGCCCAGTGTTTCCACAGTGCCGATCTGCATGGCTTGGTAAAACATCGAGTCACGCTGATACACATCGCCAGCGATCACCGCTGCTTTGACGCGATCAAGTTCTGCCTGCGTCACGCCAGCTGTTTTGATTTTTTCAATTTCTTCCAGTAATTTAGCTTCTAACTCTGCCACCGTTTTGCCTTCGCTGGGCGTGCCATCAAGCTCAAATAAAGATAACCTTCCGCGCGTTAAAATGTTATAGCCTGCACTCGCATCCACAGCCAGCTGGGATTCTCGCACTAAATTTTGGTTTAAGCGTGCGGAGGGATTGCCACTTAACACACCAGCTAACACATCCAATGCGTAAGCCTCCCAATCTTCAGCCGTGTTATTTAATGAAGGTGCATGAAAACCAATTAGTAAATAGGACAATTTGGCGGGCGCTTTGACGACCACGCGGCGCTCTCCAATTTGTGGTGGTTCAACCTGCGGTTTTCTCATCGGCAATTTTTTTGCCTTGATTGCGCCAAAGTATTGTTGCGCGAGTTTGTGTACCTCTTTGGCCTTTACATCGCCTACGACCACAATCGTGGCATTATTGGGCGCATACCAAGTGTTGTACCACTCACGGGCATCTTCAACTGTCATATTTTCCAAATCATTCATAAAACCAACAATCGGGCGCCCATAAGGGTGTGCTTGAAACGCTGTAGATTGGTAAATTTCGCTCACTTTGGATTGCGGTTTATCTTCAGTACGCCAGCGGCGCTCTTCCATCACGACTTTAATTTCCTTATCAAATTCGGCTTTAGTTAAATTTAAATTCGCCATACGGTCGGCTTCTAGCTTAAATGCAAGTGGCAAATGGGATTTTTCCAACTGTTGAAAATAACAGGTGTAATCTGCGCCTGTAAACGCATTTTCTTTGCCACCCGCAGCGGCAATTAAACGTGAGAATTGCCCAGCGGTTATTTTTTTTGTGCCTTTAAACATCATGTGTTCCAGCACATGGGCCACGCCAGTTTTGCCATTGACTTCATCCATACTGCCTGCGCGATACCACACTTGCGAGACCACGACCGGCGAGCGATGGTCCTCTTGCACGACTAACTTCAAGCCATTTTTTAAGGTAAACGTTTGCATCTCTGCCGCTTGCAGATTAATGACAAATAACGTGACAACCAGAATAAGCATTTTTTTGAACATTGTTGAGTACCAAACTTTAAAAAACTCAGATAACAGACGCTAACGATACCATTAAGTTCACGTCATTTCCCGCAACGCGATGTTGCGAACCCGCAAGCTTGCCAGTTTACGTTAAAATAGCCACTCGCTTCATGACCATTCGCTTAAGTTCAAAGATGAACCATGTTTAATTTTTTCAAGAAAAATCCAGACGTCGCACAAAAAAATCCGGAAAGCACCGATGAAAGTGCCGCAAAGCAACTTAGTTTTACTGAACGTTTAAAACAAGGCCTAAGTAAAACGCGCCAACAATTCGGCAAACAAATTTCTGCGCTTTTTGGCGGCGGAAAAATTGACGCGGAAGTCTATGAAGAACTAGAAACCATTTTATTGACCGCCGATGTTGGCGTGAACGCAACGCAAAAATTATTAGAAAATTTAAAAAAACGCGTCAAACGTGAAAGTTTAGATGACACCATTCAACTCAAAGCAGCGCTAAAGGCTGAGCTGCTTGCGCTTTTAACGCCACTAGAAAAACCGCTCAACACCAGTACGCATAAACCATTTGTGATTATGCTCGCTGGCGTAAATGGCGCTGGCAAAACCACCAGCATTGGCAAATTGGCGCACGCGTTTCAGGCAGAAGGTAAATCTGTATTGATAGCCGCGGGTGATACCTTTAGAGCCGCAGCCCGTGAGCAATTGCAAGTATGGGGCGAGCGTAACAATGTACATGTGGTTGCGCAAACGAGTGGGGACGCAGCAGCCGTCATGTTTGACGCAATTCAATCGGCAAAGGCGAAAAATGTTGACGTGGTGTTGGCAGACACCGCTGGGCGCTTGCCCACGCAAATGCACTTGATGGAAGAAATTGCCAAAGTAAAACGCGTCATGAACAAATCATTAGAAGGTGCGCCGCACGAAGTGTTGCTCGTGTTGGACGCCAATACTGGCCAAAACGCGGTGTCGCAAGTGAAAATTTTTGATGATGCGTTGGGTGTAACCGGTTTGGTGCTTAGCAAATTAGACGGCACTGCCAAAGGCGGCGTCATTGCGGCAATTGCCGAAACAAGAGCCATTCCGATTCGGTTTATTGGCGTGGGTGAAGGTATTGATGATTTAAAACCGTTTAATGCCAACGACTTTATTGATGCCATGTTTGATTAAAGAGAGCTACTGATGATTCAACTCGATAAAGTCACTAAACGCTACCCCGGCAGCAATGAAGTGCTCCGCAACGTCAGTTTATTTATTCAATCAGGCCAACTTGTGTACGTCACAGGGCATTCTGGCGCAGGCAAAAGTACGCTGCTTAAACTCATTGCAGCTATCGAACAACCAACCAATGGCACAGTGCTCATCGCCAACCAAAATGTCAGCAAACTCAAACCAGCGGCGTTACCCATTTTGCGGCGGCGCTTTGGTTTGGTCTTTCAAGACCATAAATTACTCTACGATCGCAATTGTTTTGAAAATGTCATTTTACCGCTACAGATCAATGGTATTTTTGGTAACGAAGCTGCAAAGCGTGTGCGTGCAGCCCTCGACAAAGTGGGGCTTTTACATAAAGAAAAAGCCATGCCGATTACGCTCTCTGGTGGTGAGCAACAGCGCTTAGCCATTGCCCGCGCAGTAGTGAGCCGCCCATCTATTTTGATTGCCGACGAACCTACCGGCAACTTAGATGCTGGTTACGCCTCAGACATCATGCATATTTTTCAAGCCTTTAATCAGGTGGGTGTAACGGTGATAATTGCTACGCACGATGCGCGCAGCATGAGCATGGGGAAAGGCCAAGTGCTGGAACTCCATCATGGCGAATTAAAACAAGGCATCCCTGCAGAGGCAAGCGCATGAAAAGTTGGCTAAACACACATTTACAAGCGTTTAAACTGGTAGTGAGCCGCTTGCGGACAAACGCGCTTTCGACTTTTTTAATCGCGCTGGTTGTTGGCGTAGCGATGAGCCTGCCAGGCCTGTTTTATTTAGGTGTGGATCACATCGCCAAATTTTCGTCTTCAATTCAGAATGAAAATGAAATCAGCGTTTTTTTAAAGCTGGATACCAGCACAGCGGCGATCAAAGACATTGATGCAATACTAAAAGATCACCCGCAAATCAAGCAATACAAACTCGCCACTAAGCAAGAAGCTTGGGAAGCGATGAAAGCCAAACTTAAAGATGCAGACGGTAACAGCGAAGATATTTTGAGTGAAAATCCATTACCAGACGCTTTTTATATTCACGCAAACTCAAACGACCCATCAGCGCTAGAAAGCCTAAAAAAAGATTTGGAACAGATCCCAAGCGTGGAGCATGTGCTGCTGAATAGCGAATGGGCAAAACGTCTAGCCAGTATGTTGGCGATTGCGAAAAAAATCATCCTCTTTGTTGCACTTTTACTCGGTATCGGCTTGGTCATTATTATTGGTAATACTATCCGCATGCAGATTTTGACGCAGCAAGACGAGATTGAGGTTTCTTACTTGATTGGCGCAACCAATAGTTTTATTCGCACACCATTTTTGTACGCCGGCACCTTGTATGGATTTTTTGGTGGTTTAATTGGCATCTCGATTATTGCCTTGAGTATCCGGCAATTAAATAGCTACATCGCTTCGATTGCCAATTTATATGGCACCGATACCAGCCTCGCTTTGTATGACGCAAGTTTACTCGGAATTGTGCTTTTAATTGCCGTGGCTATCGGCTGGCTGGGGGCATATCTCGCGGTGAATAGGGCCATTGCGGGGATTATTGCAGCGCATAAAAATAGAAATTAATGCAAATTTCAAAAAAAGAAGCGTTTCTCTACTGGCTAAAATTAGGCTTTATCAGCTTTGGCGGCCCCGCTGGGCAAATCGCCATCATGCATCATGATTTGGTCGAAAAAAAACGCTGGATCTCCGAAAAGCGCTTTTTACACGCGCTCAATTACTGCATGCTGTTACCGGGACCGGAAGCACAACAGCTCGCAACTTACATCGGCTGGCTGATGCACCGCACTTGGGGCGGTATCATGGCTGGCACTTTATTTATTCTGCCTGCTTTTTTTATTTTAGTTGGACTCGCCTGGGTCACGTTAAGTTACGGCCATTTACCGGTGGTTGCCGGCGCGCTGGCTGGCATTAAACCGGCCGTAGTCGCCATTATTTTTGTCGCTTTGCACCGCATTGGCGCGCGCACCTTAAAAAATCTGCTCATGTGGGCAATTGCCCTATTCGCCTTTATCGGCATTTTTTTCTTTAAACTGCCCTACCCATTGATTATTTTAAGTGCAGCGTTGATTGGTTTTTTTGGCCAAAAGATCAAGCCAGAATATTTTACGCTAAGCCTTAACCACAAAGCTGCCGAGAATAGTTTTGGCAAAGCCATTATTGATGATGATACGCCAAGCCCATCACACGCGATTTTTTCTTGGGAAAAAGTGATTAAAGTGTTGTCAATCGGCCTTGGGCTGTGGTGCGTTTGTTTTGCGTATCTTTTTTTCAAGTTTGGCTGGCAAGGCGCTTTTACACAAATGGCGTGGTTTTTTACCAAAGTCGCGTTACTCACTTTTGGTGGCGCGTATGCAGTGCTCCCCTATGTGTATCAAGGCGCGGTTGAGCATTACGGCTGGCTCAGCATCAGCCAAATGATGGATGGCCTAGCCTTAGGTGAAACCACACCTGGACCACTGATTATGGTAGTCACTTACGTTGGGTTTGTAGCTGGCTGGATGCAACAACTGTTTGAAAATGCAACCTTTTTTTCAGCATTTACCGCCGCCAGCATAGTGACTTTTTTTACGTTTTTACCGAGTTTTATTTTTATTTTTCTTGGCGCGCCCCTCATTGAAAGCACGCATAACCAACTTAAATTTACCGCACCGCTTTCTGCCGTTACTGCCGCTGTGGTTGGTGTGATTTTAAATTTAGCCTTATTTTTTGCCGAACATGTGCTGTGGGAACATGCGTTAAATTGGCAGGCATTGGTAATGATGCTGATTGCCTGTGTGGCCCTGTTCAGATTTAAAGTAAATGTGGTTTGGCTGATTGTTACGTTTGCATCGCTGGGGGCAATGATCAATTTATTCGTTTAAATTTAAACGCATTACTCCGCAGCTACTGTCATCCGCTCAATCAGAATAGAACCCACTTGTTTCGAGCCTTGTACAATCACATCGTTACCAATTGCCACGATCATTTTTAACATTTCTGCCATATTGCTGGCAATGGTAATTTCTTCCACTGGGTGAGTAATCACGCCGTTTTCGACCCAAAAACCAGCGGCGCCGCGCGAGTAATCCCCCGTGACCATGTTCATGCCGTGGCCGAGTAGCTCTGTCACCAACAACCCTGTACCCATTTTTTTAAGCATGCTGGCAAAATCTAAATCGCCACTTTGTACAATTAAATTATGGTTGCCACCCGCATTGCCAGTACTTTGCAGTCCTAATTTTTTGGCTGAATAACTGCCCAACACGTAGCCTTGCAACATGCCGTTTTCCACCAGCGTGCGTTTTTTTGTCGCCACGCCTTCATTGTCAAACGGACTGCTGGCGAGGCCTTTTAAAACAAATGGGTCTTCAACAATATTAAGCAAAGGCGAAGCAATTTGTTGACCCAAACTATCCAATAAAAACGAGGATTTTCGATATAAATTACCGCCGGAAATTGCGCTGATAAGCGATGAAATCAGCCCGCTTGCCAGCGGCGCTTCAAATAGCACTGGCACTTGGCAGGTTTTAATTTTTTTTGCATTTAAGCGGCGCACAGCGCGTTCACCTGCGACTTTACCAACGGTTTCTGCACTTAATAAGTCGTTTGCATCACGCGCGGTGGTGTACCAATAATCGCGCTGCATTTCTTCATTTGCTTCGGCGATCACTGCGCAACTCATGCTGTGGCGTGAGCTTGCATAACCGCCAGTAAACCCATGAGAGTTGCTATAAGAAAATAAACCCACGCCCATCGAAACGCTTGCGCCTTCTGAGTTACGGATTTTCTCACTGACCGCCATGGCTGAAGACTCACAGTTTTTTGCTAGCTTAAGCGCATCTTCAACTGAAATATCCCACGGGTGAAATAAGTCGCAATCTTGCGGATTTTTAGCCATGAGGCTTGCGTCAGCCAAGCCACAAAATGGATCTTTGGCAGTATATTTGGCAATGTTGCAAGCGGCTTCTACGGTGTCTTTCATCGCCTGCAAACTTAAATCTGACGTGCTGGCATTGCCTTTTTGTTCGCCGAAATAGACGGTGACAGACAAACCTTTGTCGCGGTTGTATTCAATGGTTTCCGTTTCGCCTAAACGCACAGAAACATTATGCCCCACACTTAAACTAATATCGGCCTCCGCTGCCGTTGCGCCGCGCGCTTTGGCCATGTTGACCATATCTTGCGACATGCTGTTGAGTTCATCTTGGGTGTAGCTAAACAAGGTGGTTGTCATCCCTAAATTCATCTTTCTAAAGCAATCAAAACGCCAAAAGTGCTATCATACCGCAGCATGAAGACATCCCAGAACAATTTAAACGCTGATAAACCACAGAAAAAAAATGCGCCCTCGGCTGAACAATCAGAAAAACAGTCTTGGACCATTGTCCCGCCGACAGTCGACGAACATCTACCGCCTAGCAAAACCAAACTAAAAAATGAAGCCGAAGCGCTACAAACCCTAGGCGTGCGTTTGTGTGAACTCTCAAAAGAAAAATTATTAAAACTAGATTTACCTGAAAGCGTGTTGGACGCTGTATTAGAGTCTAAAAAAATCACCGCCAACGGTGCGATTCGCAGACATCGCCAATATTTAGGCCGTTTGATGCGGGAGATTGACACCGCGCCGATTGAAGAGCAGCTCGCCAAATGGGATGGGAAAAATCAAGAAGAAAATGCTTATTTTCATGGGCTGGAACGTTGGCGCACACGTTTACTGAAAGACAGCGACGCTGTCGCCGAATTTATCGCGCTGTATCCACAAACTGATAGCCAACAATTACGTACGCTGATTCGCAACGCGCAAAAAGAATTGTTAGCCAATAAACCCCCGAAAAGTAGCCGGGAAATTTTTAAAATGATTCGAGAAATCACGGAGAACCAATAGACGACACACTGAACTCGTCATTCAAATTTAGGAGGAGAAATTTATGAAAGTAGGACTCATGGGCTTTGGTAAAACAGGCAGAGCCGTTGCGAGTATTTTATTAGAATCAAAAAAAACCAATCTGCAATGGGTTGTTCGACAATCATCCCGACTTGAACATCGCTCTGTGCCAGAGTTTTTAGGTGTGGAATCTGACGAACCCGGACTGATATACCCAAAAGATGAGTTTGAAATCGACGCACTTTTAGATGCGCATCCAGTAGACTTTATCGTAGACTTTTCTTCTTCTGAAGGCTTAGAATACTACGGCGAATCTGCCGCAAAACGTGGCATTGCTATTGTTAGCGCTGTTTCACAGTACGAAGCCGAACATTTTGAATTATTAAAAAAATATGCACGAAAAACAGTGGTGATGCACTCGCCGAACATCACGATTGGGATAAATTTTTTGATGATCGCGGCAAAAGTACTGAAAAATATTGCGCCTTATACAGATATTGAAATTATCGAAGAACACTTTAAGTTAAAGCCTGAAACCTCTGGCACGGCGAAAGTCATCGCAGAAAAGCTAGATGTGAATCAGGATCAAATTAAGTCCGTCCGTGCAGGTGGCATCATTGGCATACACGAGATTTTATTTGGTTTTCCTTATCAAACTGTGCGCTTAAAGCACGAATCAATTGCGCGGGAAGCCTTTGGCAATGGCATTTTATTTGCAGTAGAAAATTTGCAAGGAAAAACAAAAGGGTTTTACAGCATGGAAGATTTGCTATTACCTTTTTTTAAAATTGACCCGCAATCCCATTAACTTTTGATAACGTGCATGATGCAGCCTTTTAAATCCAAACACTCTAAATTTTTTTTCGCGTTATTCTCTTTATTTTTTGCGGATATTTGTTCTGCGCAAGAAAGTAGCCACCTCGATTTAACGGGATCATCGATTGGGTATATCGCTATTGGTATTTTTGCTTTTGCCTATTTATTGGTGATGGCTGAAGAGTTTATCCACCTTAAAAAATCCAAACCTGTCGTTGTCGCCGCTGGCCTCATTTGGGCGCTGATTGCATGGCTTTACCAAACACAAAATATTCCGCATATTGTCGAAGAAGCTTTTCGGCATAATCTGCTGGAATACGCCGAGCTGATGCTTTTTTTATTGGTGGCAATGACGTTTATCAACGCACTAGAAGAACGCCAAGTATTTGAAGCGCTCCGCACATGGTTGATACGCAAAGGATTAAGTTATCGCGCGCTTTTTTGGGTGACAGGCTTACTGGCATTTTTTATCTCCCCAATTGCAGATAATTTAACCACCGCTTTGCTGATGGGTGCTGTGGTGCTGGCGGTTGGCGGCAGCAACAAAAAATTTGTGTTACTTTCTTGCATTAATTTAGTCATCGCCGCCAATGCTGGCGGTGCATTTAGCCCGTTTGGCGACATTACCACGCTGATGGTTTGGCAAAAAAATATTATCGCAAGCAACGGCGCGGTAACCTTTTGGACATTTTTCAGCTTATTTATTCCCGCATTCGTCAACTGGTTAGTGCCGGCTTTATTGATGAGTGTGGCAATTCCAAAAGAAAAGCCCAAGGGCAATAGCATTCAGTTGCCGATGCGCCGCGGCGCCTTGCGTATTTTGGTTTTATTTTTAGTCACCATCGCCACTGCGGTGATGGCGCACAGCCTACTTGAATTGCCGCCAGTGCTCGGCATGCTCACTGGCTTGGGATTTTTGCAATTGTTTTCCTATTATTTGCAAATCACCGGCGAAAAAGCTGGCGATTTAAGCAACCCAAAGCCCTACGATATTTATAGCCGACTGGCGTTGGCCGAATGGGATACGCTGTTTTTCTTTTACGGTGTCATTTTATGCGTCGGTGGTTTGGGCTTTTTAGGCTATCTCACGTTGCTATCGCAAACCATTTACGGCGAGTGGGGTGCGACGAATGCCAATGTTGCCATCGGTCTTATTTCTGCCGTGATTGATAACATTCCGGTGATGTTTGCCGTGTTGAGCATGATGCCGGATATGAGCGTTGGTCAATGGATGCTGGTCACCATGACAGCTGGCGTCGGTGGCTCGTTGCTTTCAATCGGCTCTGCCGCAGGTGTCGCACTGATGGGGCAAGCACACGGCAGTTACACATTTTTTGGTCACTTAAAGTGGCTGCCAGCGATCGCCTTAGGCTATGTCGCCAGCATTTGGGTGCATTTAACGCTTAACCACGCACTCTTTTAGAAAATATAGACCAAAATAGTGGCGCAGGTAAATTGCAGTGTTGCGTTCCGTGCGTCTTGCAACTTTAACCTGCGCAAACATTTTTACAGCATTTTCAGCCACAACTTTTTACTTGCGCGCACCTAACGCCACTTCAATCGTCATTTCCTGCTCACCGCGTAGCACGGTAACCGGCACAGTTTGCCCTTGATATTTTTTTACCGCAGCAAATAAATCATCCGGTTGATTCAATTGGGCATCCCCCATTTTGAGTAAACTATCAGTAGTCATAATGCCCGCCCTTGCGGCCGGTGAGTCTTGAATCACCGCGATAATTTTCAAGCCCTTTTGCGCAACCTTTTTAATCTCGTCGGTTTCCGGATCTTGCGAAACTTGGTTGAGCTTAATCAGGTGAACACCAAATAAAGGCATCGGCAACTTTGCCCAATAGCTCGCGTAATACGCGTATTCTTTCTCTTCTTCCAAATCTTTTAGCTCAATCTCGCCACCACTTTTAGCTTTCTCTTTAATAAACTCCATTTTAGATTTTTTTGGTTTTTTGGCTTCCTTACTGTAAACCAATACTTGGTCAGCCTTTAACTTTTTGCCGAATGCCAAGGCAAAATCAGGCGAAATTTCTTTTGCGGTAAAACCAGAAGTGCCGATTAAATCAAAGCCACTTTCGAGCATCGAAATATTGTCTTCGTTTTGATTTTTACCCACATAAATTTGGGTGTCAGGCGCGGGGTTGATTGACTTTAACTGCTGTTGGTTTTGTTGTTTAAAATTCTTTTCATACAAATTTTTATCAGCATCATCTGCGGCATGCGCCGTTTGCACCCACAATTGCAGACTCAAACAACCCAACAACAGCCAAAATAATAGATTCACAAGCTGATTTTTTTTCGCAGCGATGTTGGCAGTGTTGGCTTCGACAAGGTGTTGCTTTCTGATTTCGCTCATAAATTCCCTTTAACATTCCCGTAAAATTGAGATACATTGGCAGTTTTTACTCTACAGCAATTTTTGAGACAAGCATATGGCAGAAACATTCATTAAAATCGGGCTGGTTTCGATCAGCGACCGCGCAAGCCAAGGCATTTATGATGATTTAGGCATCCCAACGCTCAAAGATTGGTTGGATAAAACTGTCACCTCGCCCAAACAATTTGCCGCGCGTTTAGTGGCTGATGAGCAGCAAGATATTCAAGATATGTTGATTGATTTGGTGGATGTTGAAGAGTGCCATTTGATCCTCACCACCGGCGGAACCGGCCCAGCCTTGCGTGATGTGACGCCAGAAGCCACGCTCGCCGTAGCTGATAAAGAAATGCCCGGTTTTGGTGAGCAAATGCGGCAAATTTCACTCAATTTTGTCCCGACTGCGATTTTATCGCGCCAAGTCGCGGTGATTCGCAAACAATGTTTAATTATCAACTTACCCGGACAACCCAAAGCCATCGCCCAAACGCTAGAAGGCTTAAAAGATGAAACCGGCAAGCAAATGGTGCATGGTATTTTTGCCGCCGTGCCGTATTGCTTGGATTTAATCGGCGCGCCTTATATGGAAACCAATGAAAAAATTGTGAAAGCGTTTAGGCCGAAATCTAAATAGGTGCTTTAAAAATCGACTCATCATGACTAAAACGCAAAATAATAGCTACGGTGAAAAGCACTCGCATCAGTGGCATTACAAAATCATCATGGTGATTGAAGCCTTTTCAAACTGGCTTCGAGCACCCAGCAGAAAAAGCAAAGTTCTTTTTATTTGTTATCTCTGTTTTATCGCGTTTGCGTTGTGGGGGATGTTCTTTGTGCCGGCAAATATCCTCACCCAAAGTGCAGACGCGCGTGCCTGGGTTGCAAGTACGGCGCAGTTTTTCCCATGGATAGATAATGCACTTGAACACTATGGTGATCGGGCTGAGAGGTTTGTGTACGTACAGTGCATTTCTATTTGGTTGCTATCGATACCTGCCATTACTTTTAGCTTAACTACTACTGAAAGAAATCTGAACAATAGTCACTCTTTAAATAATGAAAAGTGTATTTATAAAATTTCGATTGACGGGATATAGGTTTGTATTTTTTTTATTGGATCGATTGCTTTACTCAACATGGTTCACTCAAATTTTGAGCCACGACACTTGCAAAATATTTGGATGTTTAATAAATATTCTTCGCCAGTTTTTGCGACACTTTTTGGGCTCATGCAAACGTTTGCAGTGTTTGAAGGGCTAGCAAGCTTGTTTTATTTGACGCATTATTTTCGAATCAAGTTTTATAAATAATACGCATAAGCAAACACCCCCAGCATCACAATCACCAGCACAATTTTCACTACAAACGCCAACATAAAGCCCAAGCCCGCTGCCAAGCCCACTGTGGTTGCGCGGGCTTTGTCTTGATGCGCCATCCATTCGCCGATCATGCCGCCAATAATCGGCCCGACAATCAAGCCAACCACGCCTGCAAAAATGCCAACTATTGCACCAATCACCACGCCCCACAGCGCTTGTTTGCTCGCGCCAAATTTTTTGGCGGTGATGTACGAACCAAAAATATCGACCAGCCAAGCGATTAACGCCAGTGCGCCAATCACGCTCATCGTTAACACGCTGACTTTTTCATAGCCATCATACCAAGCCAGCATCCACAGGCCGCCGAACAAAACCGGCACGCCCGGCAGCGCGGGGAGCAGCACGCCCAATGCGCCGATCACGACCAAACCCCAAGCAAGCAATAAAATCCAATCCATAAAAACTCCTGTTGATGACAATCTGTGTGTTAAAGGCTAAGATTAGCCGCGATCATTTTTCGTTCTATTTATGTCACCTGAATTTAACTTAATCCAGCAGTATTTTACACGCCCCACCCGCCATACCGATTTAAGCGTTGGCGACGATGCAGCGTTACTGCACGTTAAACGCGGCCACCAATTAGCGGTTTCAACCGATATGCTGGTAGCTGGCACACATTTCTTTGCCGATGCTGCGCCTTACACGATTGGATGGAAGGCGCTGGCGGTGAATGTGTCAGACATGGCGGCGATGGGCGCGCTACCAAAATGGGCAACGCTGGCACTGGCTTTACCTGAAATCAATCTGGCTTGGTTAAGTGAATTTTCACGCGGATTTTTTGCTTGTGCCGATGCGTTTGAAGTGGATTTAATTGGCGGTGACACCACGCGCGGGCCACTCAATATCAGCGTTACGATTATGGGGTTGTGTGAAAAAAATCACGCGTTAAAACGCAGTGGCGCGCAGGCGGAAGATGATATTTGGGTAAGTGGTTTTCTTGGTAGCGCCGCGTTAGGCCTAGCGCATTTGCAAAAAAAATTGGTGCTTGAAGAAAATACCCTTGAAGCTGCATTAAAAGCACTACATACACCTGAACCACGTGTTGCCTTGGGTCTCGCATTAAAAAATATCGCCCACAGTTGCATTGATATTTCTGATGGCTTATTGGCAGATTTAGGGCATATTTTGGAAGCATCGCAACTGGATGCGCATTTAAAGCATGAAACCATGCCAGTGTTGCCCGCGCTGCAAACAAGACTGCATGAGCCGATGATTCAACAAGCGATTCTTGCTGGCGGCGACGATTACGAACTGTGCTTTACCGCGCCAAAAAGCCAACGCGCAGCCATCACCAGCTTAAGTCAAGAGTTATGCATTCCGCTTACACTGATAGGCAAAACCACAGCACAAAAAAACGCTACGCCCAGCGCACATGTGTTTTACCACGAGCAAGAAGTTCTTTTAAACGCATTAGGATTTGACCATTTTGCTTAAAACCACGACCCCAGATTGGAAATTTTTATTTTCCCACCCTGCCCACTTTTTAAGCTTGGGACTTGGTACCGGCCTTGCCAAAAAAGCGCCTGGCACCTTTGGCACATTAGTGGCATTTCCACTTTATATTTTAATCGACGACTTTGATTTTTATACCGAGCTTGGCATTATCGCTGCGCTATTTTTATTGGGTGTTTGGCTGTGTGATTTTACTGGCAAAGCCCTTGGTGTAAGTGACCATGGCAGCATTGTTTGGGATGAAGTTGTCGCCATGATGTTAGTGCTCACTTTCTTGCCTCACTTCTACATTAATTACACTGTCGCTTTTTTACTCTTTAGACTCTTTGACATTTGGAAGCCGTTTCCAATCCGCCAATGTGATGCTCATATTAAAGGCGGTTTCGGCGTGATGATTGATGATATTTTAGCTGCGGCTTATACGATTATCAGCGTTAAAGCATTGACATGGATCACTCCACAAATTCAACCGCTGATTTAGCTTTTCAAATTGGCGAAAAGTTAAAAGCTAAAAATTGGCAACTTGCCACCGCAGAATCATGCACTGGTGGGCTGGTAGGCAAATATCTCACAGACATTGCTGGCAGCTCAGCGTGGTATGACTGCGGCTTTATTACTTATAGCAACCAAGCCAAAATGCGCTTGCTACAAGTGCCACAAATCACCTTAGAAGCTTACGGTGCTGTGAGCGAGCAAACCGCACAAGCCATGGCAACCGGCGCCTTAAAAAACAGTGATGCACACGTTGCCGTGAGCATCACCGGCATCGCCGGCCCCACTGGTGGCAGTGCAGAAAAACCTGTCGGCATGGTGTGTTTTGCATGGGCAGCGCAAAACGCGTTGCAGTCATCCACGCAATACTTCAAAGGCAATCGCGAACAAATCCGTGAGCAAGCCGCGCATTACGCACTTACAGGGCTGCTCGCACTACTCAACGAACCTTAAAATTAGCGGCGCTCACAACGGTCAGCACCGCGATAGCCTCCATGATGATGACCATTTCCACGCCAACCGTTACTCCAACTTTGATAGTAATTAACCGCTGGCGGCGCGTAAAAACTACGATTGTGGTAACGCGTGTTTATGACTGGCACATATTGCACCACGGTAGGCGCGCCATAATAAACTACCGTTGGCGTTCTACCGTAGTAAATCGTGTTTGGGTAATGCGTGACGACAGGCGCGGCAACGTAATCATAAGCACCAATGTTGATATCTACATTGACGCGATCTCCCGCCAGCGCAGACGAGGCAAAAAAACTCAACCCAACTAACGGCAACACTGCAAATTTTGTGACTATCATTTTCGATCTCCCGATCATGGTTTAACCCATACGACACTCACTTAACGATTCTGTTCCATCAACGTTGACGCATTTGTGTGGTTTTAAGACACCAATTTAAGCTCACTAAAATTCCAGATCTATCCTATCCATAATGATGGTTGGCAAGTAATCAAAACAATCACCACCCAAACCTGAGTTGAAAACTTACTGGCACACTCATTGCTAAATAACCTCCTAAAAGATTGTAATAGGTGCGACAGCGCGTAGCCGACCTCGCCCTAAGCTTTCATTTTCAATGATCAATTTTTACTCAATTTTGAAAGGTGTTTTTTGGTGGATAAACAAGAAAAAGAATCCGGCATGGTACAGACGATTGATTTGGTCAAAAACCTTGTTAAAGGATTGGAGCACAGCTCGAATGAAATTGGAAAGGTTGCAGAAACCATTAAGCAAGTAGCAAAGCAAACAACACTCATAGCGGTGAATGCTTCAATCGAAGCTGCTCGTGCTGGGGAAGCTGGGCGTGGATTTGCCGTAGTTGCGGATGAAGTTAAAAAAATGGCTAATCAGTCATCACAAGCAGCCACTGAGATTAGCCGAATTGTTGCCTCTATTCAAAATGACTCTGTCAAAGCGAGCCATGAAGTCCAGCATGCAGAAAAAGAATCATTGTTAAAAAATGCTGCTTTTATGGTGGCCGCAGAAGCGATGCGATTTGAAACCCGTTTTATGCAACTTGAAACGAGTCTATATGGTGTAAAACATCTTACTGAAGGGTTCAGGGCCGCACGATTACGTCCGCAACGCGATGTAGCAAATGCACTACTAATGACCAATTTAAAAGCAGACACAGATGTTCTTGCTTATTGGTGTTGTTTTGAGCCAAATGCCTTTGATGGTTTAGATAATGAATTTATGCACGCAGAGGGCCATGATGAAACCGGTCGTTTTATTCCTTACTGGAATCGCGCAAATGGTGCTGTAGTCATGGAGCAATTAGGCGATTATGAAACCACTGGCGTGAATATTTTTTATGATTTACCAAGAAGATCCAATAATGATGCAATGATTGAGCCATACAATTACCGTCTAAACAATGGCAAAACGATTCTTATGGCAACATTGGTAGTCGTGATCAGAAATCATGCGAGATTTATTGGTGTGGCTGGAATTGATTTTGCGTTAGATAAATTTCAAGAAGACTTAAGCCAGATTAGACCCTACGGTATCGGTCGATACACATTAATTTCTAACGAAGCAAACTATGTTGCGCACCCTGAGGCAGATAAAGTAGGAAAAATTGCCAACGAACTTTCGAAAGTAGCAAAGAAAGCAATTAAGGATGGCCTTACACACATTGAGGTAGATGCTAACAACAACACATTGATTTTTCATCCGATCAAAACAGGCAACACACAATCGCCTTGGTCATTGATGTTAAGCCTTAACATTGAAAAGTTGCTTGATAAACACTAGTGAAAAAATTAAATAAATAAATCACCCACATGGGCTAAATAAGGACATTCTCTCGCCCTAATAAACTTGGCATTGTCAACCAAGTTAAACCAAATGTGCGCTTACTTTATCCGCTAAATTATGGAATAATTGCAGGATAAATAAACCGTTAAATTGAAGGTGAACTGCTCCATGGATGACAATAAAAACAAAGCGCTCTCCGCCGCGCTGGCACAAATTGAAAAGCAATTTGGTAAAGGCTCCATCATGCGCATGGGCGACGCTGACATTGGCGAAGACGTGCAAGCGGTTTCCACCGGCTCTTTGGGTTTAGATATTGCCTTAGGCATTGGCGGTTTGCCACGTGGTCGTGTCATTGAAATTTATGGTCCAGAATCCTCTGGTAAAACCACTCTCACTTTATCTGTGATTGCAGAAATGCAAAAGCAAGGTGGCGTAGCTGCGTTTATTGATGCCGAACATGCACTTGACCCGCAATACGCGGCAAAGTTGGGCGTGAATGTACCTGAGTTACTGATTTCTCAGCCAGATACCGGCGAGCAAGCCTTGGAAATTGTGGATATGCTGGTGCGTTCAGGTTCTGTGGATATTGTCGTGGTTGACTCTGTCGCTGCTTTAACGCCACGCGCTGAAATTGAAGGCGAAATGGGTGACTCTCACATGGGCTTGCAAGCACGATTGATGTCACAAGCTTTGCGTAAACTAACTGGCAATATTAAGCGCACCAATACGATGGTGATCTTTATTAACCAAATCCGCATGAAAATTGGCGTGATGTTTGGTAACCCTGAAACTACCACTGGCGGTAACGCGCTTAAATTTTACGCGTCCGTGCGCTTGGATATTCGCCGCACCGGTGCGATTAAAAAAGGTGACGAGATTGTCGGCTCAGAAACCAAAGTTAAAGTCATTAAAAATAAAGTGGCACCACCCTTTAAACAAGCAGAATTTGATATTTTGTACGGCGAAGGCATTTCGCTAGAAGGCGAATTATTAGAATTAGGCTCTGCATTAAAATTGGTCGAGAAAGCCGGTTCTTGGTATAGCTACAATGGCGAAAAAATTGGCCAAGGCAAAGATAACGCACGTGAATTTTTGAAATCGCACCCAGAAATCGCCGACGAACTGAATGCAAAAATTCGCGCCAACACCAAAACGCTCAGCGATGCCATGCCTTCGGCGCGTGGTGAAGAAGATTAGCAGCGAAGAAGATTAACTTACATAAGTGAGCTTTTAAAAAATCGCTTTTCAACCAAAAAGTTTACGTCAACGTGCTTTAGATTATCTTGGCAAACGTGAGTATTCTTACGTTGAGCTGCAAAAAAAACTGCTACCTTTTGCTGAGGATGCCGAAACCGCAGCAGATGACATTAAAGCGGTTTTGGATGACTTTAAAACGCGTGGCTGGCTAAGCGATGCACGATTCACAGAGCAACTCACCCACGCAAGGCAAAGCAAATTTGGCAGCTTGCGTGTAGCAAACGAGCTGCGAGAAAAAGGCATAGACGAATTTTTAATTGAAGAAGCACTGGAAAATTTTAAACCACTTGAGTTTGAGAACGCCTTAAAAATATGTCGCAAAAAATATTTAAACCCGCCGCAAAACCGTGAAGAATGGGCAAGACAAGCCCGATTTTTGCAAAGCCGCGGATTTGGTTTTGACATCATCAAAAAAGTACTCAATCAAAAAATAGACCCCACAGAAGATTCTGCATGAACACCGCTAACAAACCCACCAGCAAACAAATCCGCCAGACATTTTTAGATTTTTTTGCAACCAAAGGCCATCAAGTCGTGGCTTCCAGCTCCCTTGTGCCGCACGGCGACCCAACGTTGCTTTTTACTAACGCGGGCATGAACCAGTTTAAGGACGTGTTTTTGGGCTTTGACAAACGCCCTTACACCCGCGCGGCTTCCAGCCAAAAATGCGTACGAGCAGGCGGTAAACATAATGATTTAGAAAACGTGGGATACACCGCCCGCCACCACACTTTTTTTGAAATGCTCGGCAATTTTAGTTTTGGTGATTATTTCAAACGCGACGCGATTAGCTACGCATGGGAATTATTGACTGAAGTTTACAAGCTGCCGAAAGAGCGCTTGATGGTCACCGTGTACGCTGAAGATGACGAAGCCTACGATATTTGGCACAAAGAAATGGGTATCCCCGCCGAGAAAATCGTCCGCATTGGTGATAATAAAGGCGCACGTTATGCCAGTGATAACTTTTGGATGATGGGCGACACTGGACCATGCGGCCCTTGCACTGAAATTTTTTACGATCACGGCGACCATATTCCTGGCGGGCCACCAGGGTCACCGGATGAAGATGGCGACCGTTTTATCGAAATTTGGAACAACGTGTTTATGCAGTTCAACCGCGACGAAGCGGGCGTGATGCATCCGTTGCCCAAACCTTCGGTTGATACTGGCATGGGCTTAGAACGTATTTCTGCTGTACTGCAAGGCGTCCACGCGAATTACGAAATTGATTTATTTCAAACACTCATTGCTGCCGCCGCGCGCGAAACCAACACGCAGGATTTAAACAGCCCTAGCTTAAAAGTGCTGGCTGACCATATCCGTGCTTGCAGCTTTTTAATTGCCGATGGCGTGATTCCGGGCAATGAAGGCCGCGGTTATGTGCTGCGCCGCATTATCCGCCGCGCCATTCGTCATGGTTATAAATTGGGTTGCCGCGCTGCATTTTTCCATAAAATGGTGCCAGATTTAGTCGCTGAAATGGGTGAAGCCTACCCAGAATTGGCACAAGGCCAAACGCGTGTGATGGAAATTTTGAAGCTTGAAGAAGACCGCTTCTTTGAGACAATTGAAAATGGCATGCAGATTTTGGAAGCCGCATTGAATGGCGAAGGATTTGCTGTCGGCTCCAGCTTTGGTATGGGCTCAGGTTCGGGGGCAGGACGAGGGGATGGCTCTGGAGGCGATGATGATGCGTTAGTAATTGCTGGCGACCTAGCCTTTAAACTTCACGACACATTTGGCTTTCCACTTGATTTAACCGCAGATATTTGTCGCGAACGCGGCGTAACTGTAGATACCGCAGGTTTTGATGCAGCAATGGCGCGCCAAAAAGAGCAAGCACGCGCGGCTGGCAAATTTAAAATGGCCACAAATTTAGAGTATGACGGTGCAGCAACGACTTTCCACGGCTACGAGAAATTAGAAACACCCGCCAAAGTATTAGCACTTTATAAAGATGGTAGTCCAGTTAACACCCTGAACGAAGGTGATTTAGGCGTCGTCGTGCTAGATGAAACGCCTTTTTACGCTGAATCCGGTGGCCAAATTGGCGATTGCGGTGAATTAAAATCTGCCAACGGTATTTTTGCAGTGGAAGATACGCAAAAAATTCAGGCCACGGTGTTTGGTCATCACGGCGTACTCAAAACAGGCACTTTATCCGTCGGCGATAGCTTGACAGCCAAAGTGAACACGCAAGCGCGTGCGGCCTCTATGCGCAACCACTCTGCGACACATTTGATGCACAAAGCGCTACGCGAAGTGCTTGGCGACCATGTGCAGCAAAAAGGCAGCTTGGTGGACACCGAAAAAACCCGTTTTGACTTTGTACACAACGCGCCAATGTCAGACGCAGAAATTTTGCAGGTTGAGCAAATTGTGAATGCAGAAATTCTTGCCAACGCTGCAACGTTAGCGCGTTTAATGCCGATAGAAGAAGCCCAAAAAACCGGCGCAATGATGCTATTTGGCGAAAAATATAGCGATATTGTGCGCGTACTCGATATTGGCACCACCACCGAGCTATGTGGCGGCACCCATGTGAGCCGCACGGGCGATATTGGTTTATTCAAAATATTTTCGGAAAGTGGCGTAGCTGCCGGTGTGCGCCGAGTGGAAGCGACCACCGGCGAAGGCGCATTAAAATTAGTGCAAACGCAACAAGCCTTAATAAATCAAGCAGCGAGCGAATTGAAGGCACCAGCGCATGAACTGCCAAGCAAAATTGCACAAGTATTAGATAACGTAAAATCGTTAGAAAAGGAATTGGCGCGATTAAAATCCAAACTCGCGTCTTCACAAGGTGATGATTTAGCTAACCAAGCGCAAGAGGTTGATGGTGTAAAAGTGTTGGCTGCGAATTTAGATGGTGCAGATGCGAACGCTTTACGCGAAACAATGGACAAACTCAAAGATAAATTAAAATCTGCCGTCATCGTTTTAGCGAGTGTGAGTGAGGGCAAGGTGAGTTTGGCCGCTGGTGTGACGCAAGATTTAACTGCAAAAGTCAAAGCCGGTGAGTTGGTGAATTTTGTTGCTGGCCAAGTGGGCGGCAAAGGCGGCGGCAAGGCAGATATGGCGATGGCTGGCGGCACAGAACCAGCCAAACTACCGCAAGCGTTAGTCAGCGTAAATGATTGGGTAAAAGGAAAGATTTAAATGGCATTAATCGTACAAAAATATGGCGGCACTTCGGTTGCCAATCCGGATCGTATCCGCAATGTCGCCAAGCGCGTGGCTCGCTATAAAGCCATGGGGCATCAAGTTGTGGTGGTGGTTTCTGCAATGTCTGGCGAAACCAATCGTCTGATTGATTTAGCAAAACAACTAATGCCAGAGCCAGACCCTCGCGAGCTGGACACGATTGTTTCTACTGGCGAGCAAGTGACGATTGGTTTAACAGCGCTGGCGCTTATTGAGCTTGGCATAAAAGCCAAAAGCTATACTGGCTCACAAGTGAAAATTTTAACCGACGACGCTTATACCAAAGCGCGCATCATCAATATTAATGAACATAACCTCAGAGCCGATTTAGATGCTGGTTATGTGTGCGTGGTGGCGGGCTTTCAAGGGGTTGACGAAAACGGTAGTATCACGACCCTAGGTCGTGGTGGTTCTGATACAACGGGGGTAGCGCTGGCGGCAGCGCTCGGTGCAGATGAGTGCCAAATTTATACTGATGTGGATGGCGTCTACACGACCGACCCACGCGTGGTGCCAGAAGCACGCCGGCTAAACAAAATCACCTTTGAAGAAATGCTGGAACTTGCCAGCCAAGGTTCAAAAGTGCTGCAAATTCGCTCAGTAGAATTTGCAGGAAAATATAAAGTGAAATTACGCGTGCTTTCCAGCTTTGAAGAGGAAGGCGAAGGCACGCTCATTACGTTTGAAGAAGACTGCAAGGACAACGATATGGAAAACCCCATTATTTCAGGGATTGCTTTTAACCGAGACGAAGCGAAAGTGACCGTTTTGGGCGTGCCGGACAAACCGGGCATCGCCTACCAAATTTTAGGGCCAATCGCCGACGCCAATATTGATGTCGACATGATTATCCAAAACGTGGGCGCTGACGGCACAACGGACTTTACCTTTACTGTACATAAAAATGAAATGAACAAAGCACTCGCTATTTTGCGGGACAAAGTGCAAAGCCACATTGGGGCGCGCGAAATTGCTGGCGATGACAAAATCGCCAAAGTGTCTATCGTTGGCGTTGGCATGCGCTCACACGTAGGGATTGCCAGCAAAATGTTCCGCACGCTGGCAGAAGAAGGCATCAACATTGATATGATTTCAACCTCAGAGATCAAAATTGCAGTTGTGATCGACGAAAAATATTTAGAACTCGCTGTACGTGTGTTACACAAAGCGTTTGAATTAGAAGGCATTTAAGCTTCACTTTTTTAATTGATTTTTAAGGGCGAATCGCGTATCATCGCGCCCTTAATTTGCTAAAGATTTGGTGAATTTGTAGTAAAAGGTGAGCTGGCCGAGTGGTCGAAGGCACTTCCCTGCTAAGGAAGCATACGGGCTTAAATCTGTATCGAGGGTTCGAATCCCTCGCTCTCCGCCAAATTTTGTAGTATAATGCTGTTCTTTTAGTACCTTGCGCCCGTAGCTCAGTTGGATAGAGTATTTGGCTACGAACCAAAGGGTCGGGCGTTCGAATCGCTCCGGGCGCGCCAATTAGATATAAAAGCGGGCACTTCACAGTGACCCGCTTTTATTTTTTCTGTTGATGCCACAGCTACTAATGCACCATAGCTACCCTTAACAACCGCTGTATTTTCCTTAACAACAATTTCATCGACTAACAGATTGAGGTAGCTCTTTGCTAGCTTCGAATCTTTAGCTAGCAATTTAGCTTTTAAGGTCTTGGCAAATACTTCTATCTGGCTGGCACGTAGCAATTTGTCTACAGGAATAGATTGCTCACGTCGAACGGCAGCTAATTCAATTAGCAGCGCCTCTCGTGCGGCCTTGTGCTGTTGCGCGCGACGTTGTGTGGTCTCATCTAGGTCAATGATACCCATTTCAATAGCTTCCAAAAGCTTTTGCTGTTTTTGCTCAACCAGCTTCAATTGCTTATTCAACTCATTAATGCGTTCTTGTTGATTATCATGAGTTGATTTAAGACGCTTACGCAAAGCGATCATCATGGCGTTTACTCTCTCATATGAGAAGACCTGCTCAGCCAATTTATTTAACACTACTTCATCCGTTTTTTCCATTGGCAGATTACCGCTAGAACAAGTATGGTTGCCTTTATTGTGACGCGAAGTGCATTTGTAATATTTATACCTCCCACTCTTACCCGTCACCAACGTCATATTGCCTCCACAATACCCACATTTGAGCAATCCAGTAAGCAACGTTGGAGAGTTCACTATTCGCGGCGGCGTTTTCGCGGGTGCGCGCAGCTCACGCTTGGCGCGTACCTGCTCAAACTTTGCCGCATCAATAATTGCAGGTATGCTTGTTTTGACCCACTCGGTCGGTGGTCGCTTTTGTTTTGACTTTGAGTCAATTATGTTGAAATAGTAGTCGCCCATATAAAGGCTATCAGAAAGAATGCTATGCATTTTCTGTATACTCCAAGCATTGCCGCGCATAAGTAAACCCTTTGCTGTGAGATGTTTTACGATCTCTTTGATGCCAGCCTCTTTTCCTTGAATCCCATTGAGATAGAAGTCATAAATCATTCTAACTATTCCAGCTTCCGCCTCGTTTACCTCAAGTTTTTTCTTTTTTCGTCCTCTACTTCCTAATGTTTCCGTGACAACTGCCATATAGCCAAATGGCGGACGTGATCCATTAAAGAAACCTTGCCTTGCGTTTTCTTTCATGGCGCGTGAAGTGTGCTTGGAGTTTTCTTTCGATTGATGTTCATCAAACATATTGATGATACGACGCATCATTTCACCGCCAGCATCGTCACTTGTCGGTTGAGTGATGGAAATTACTTTGACTTTATTTTTTGCAAGCTTGCGCTCATATACACCAAACTCAATGCCATCTCGAAAGAACCGAGAAAGACTGTGAATAATAATGGCTTCATATGGCTGTGACTTTTGTAGGGCATCCTGAATCATTTGCTGGAAAACTGGACGCTTGTCATCGGTTGCAGAAGCGCCAAGCTCAACATACTCATGCACGACAATATGCCCGTTTGTTTTGCACCACTCTTTCAACTGCCTCAACTGATCAGGAATAGACAGTTCATTTTCAGCTTGCCTTGTGGTTGAAACGCGCGCATATAAAGCGACATGCATGAGTTTTTCCTTTAAGTTATTTATTCACCATCTGTTTCACTTTGAATCATGCTTGACATTAAATCAGGCAACACACTTTCCAGCAGCGATAACTCGTTGGTCAATATAGTGATTTCAAAATCGTTTTGTTTGAAATAAATCTCGAAGTCGATGTCTGTATCCACTCATGAGGGCACCTCCTTTCTTGCAAATATATTCCTGCCCATTTTCCCCAGTGAATTACATCACCTTCCCTTTCCATGCTGATCAGTAAACTTCTTTATTATTTGCTCCAACTCTTTTTCAAACTCATCCTTGCCAAGCTCTCTCAATATCCTTTTACGGACTGGCGGATAAAGTGGTGGCGGTAGGCTAAGTTCAATGCCGTCAAGCATACGACGCTTGTGTTTACTTAACGCCTCAAGAATGGCAACTAACAAACCATTTACCATTGCCCGTACCTTATATCGGTAATTCGACTCTCAACATCCTGCTTCCATGTGAGCGGATCATGGACTAAGCGCATCATGCGTTCAAATTGCTCTAATCCCGAGCTAAATCCGGTGAAATCTTTATCTTCTTGAACAGCGTGGATAGCTGCCATACGTTTTAAATAGCCGTACATGCTTATGGCAATGCGCATTTGTCGTTGATTCATGACTTCTTTGCTATCAATTTCATGCTGCATTTCAGCAACATCAATTTTGCTAATTTGTGCCAATAAGTCCAACCACAATGGATGTAAAGGCCAGCGTGAACGATTGGAGTCATTCGTTTTTATCCGCAATGAGTCGTGAGACTCGACTAAATATTTGAGGATATTGCCTTGATAATTTAATAAATCATCAATGGTTCTTATGCCAAATTCACGCAAAGGAGTTTGCCTTACTTGCCATTCAATACGCCAGACATTTTCTTTAACGCCACCCCATAGCTGAAATAGCCAAAATTTGGATGACTGCTCGTTGATTTCTAAAACTTTATTGTAAATGCGTAAAACAATATCGCTCTTGCCATAGACAAGACCATTAATTACCCCGTCGTCACGATACTTATTGTCTTTTTTGGATAGTGAAACGACACTATCTTCGTCAAAATCAACTTCGGGTAAGTAATAATCAAAGGTGAAATCAGCTCTTGAAATAGATTCCGTTTTGTATGGATACAAGCCCATTTCATGCGACCAATTAAGAAATCTATCGTGAAGCGCTTTTACACCATATTGCCATAGAGCTTCGCTGCGAAATTTCACCCTAAACGATGGATCATTAAATTCACCAAACTCGACGATGTAAGTATCGTTTTCCATCACAAATGGGAAACCATTACCAGAGCCATATGCTTTGAGTAAAAATGATTCACTTCCAAGACTCAGGACTTTGGTTTTTTGTTTAGATTGGCGCAAATCTTCTTTGAAAATGCCAAATGACTGAAAATCGAAAGTTGAGGCAGCCAACTTACGCAAGTAATAGCAAACCTCAATGGTGTCATGACCTAGGATTAGAAAATTAAAATGAAAGGGGTTATTCATACCCCTCATAGTAATGACAAATGAAAGGGTGTGCAATACCCTTATTGAAAAATTTTAGTTAATTACTCTACGATTCTCTATTTTTATATCGCCGCTAACGGCTTTCCAGAAATTGCCAATTTTCTGAGCCAGCTCATAACCTATTGAGCGATATGTTTGGGAACCTTCCTCAGGGAAGAAATCTTTGATTTTGATGTTAAGAATAGTTTCGTATTTTTTGATAGTTCTTTTGTTATGAACCATATAAAGAACACGCCACCCCATATAGTCGCCCGTCCTTAAAATACCTAAAGCATTTTCTAGATCATCTAAAAAACCTTTAAATTTAATAATTGCCTCTCTTTCAACCCTGAGTAGTTCGATTTCTCTTTCAGGGGTTCTATGAGGCAATTTATTTAGTAATTCGTCGTTGGCCAAATCACTCATATCTGTCTCCTTATCTGCACGAAGGATAGCAAAATGAAGGGTATCTATCAACCCTTTAGACAAGCTCTGTTTTTATATTCTCATTATTAATATATATTTATGTATTTATAGCCCCCCGTGTTACATAAACGGAGAATATGTTAGCATCGATGAAATTTGACTGACTTTAATTTGGAAATCGCGCAGCATGTTAGATAAGCTTCCTAAGAAACTGGGAAATGAGCCTTTGGTAGATGCTATATTTGAGATCAGATTTAGTAGCCAGATGCCTGCGTCCGTACTCTTACCAGGGTTTTTATATAACCAGTTGGAAGGCAACAAACAATTGAACATGTTGCCCGTTGCACAATTACCTAAAGAAGTAAGGGATGCCGATCCCAATTTAAGATATGCACCAATTAGCAGAATAGATTGGTCTGATTTTTTTGTCAGTATTGGCGAATATAGCGTAGCAATAAGTTGCAAATACCCTTATTGTGGATGGGAAAACTTTAAGAAAGCTATTATCAATTTATTATCAGCACTTAATGAAAGCAGCATCATAAATAGAGTTGAAAGATACTCATTAAAATATATAGACTTAATTCCTGACCTCGACGCTGAACAAAAAGTTGCGATGATTGAATTGGATTTATCAATAGCAAACCACAAGTTAAAAAATGAGCAATTTCAACTGCGAATTGAAATTCCAGACGATTCATTCTTACATGTAGTGCAAATTGCATCAACCGCTAACGTGGTAGTACATAATGGAAAAAAAATGGAAGGGTTATTAATAGATACAGACTCAATTGCACCATTTAACGTACCGATGCAATCTTTAATTAGCGACTCATTAAGTATTAAATTAGATGAAATTCACGACGCAAATAAACAAATGTTCTTTAACTGTCTTAAACCTCAAGCAGTTGCGAAATTAAAACCAGTGTATGAATAACATTCAAGATCATATTTTGACTCCAACTAAGATAGTATTGTTTGGAACGATAGCTACAGCTAGTGTGTGCCCAACAATCACCCATCAATCAACGGGTTATCATGAAATTGTTGGGTATAGTTATATTTCAAGCTATCCGACCTCAATCACCTCCGAAAATTATTGTAACGATCCATTTGTACAATTTATAAAAAGTGTAGATTTAACAATTAAAAACATCGTAAAACCTAAAACAGAACTAGGTAGAAAACTTTTAGAGTACCGACAAAAAGCATTAGCTAAAGGTATGAAAACATTATCAGCAGACGAGATAAGTGCGTTTATTAGAGAGGGGCGTGGAACTTCAGCCACTTAACTTTAGATGTCAAAAACACTAACGTTTTTAGATACGTGCGTACTAATTTCAGCAATGTGTGGCGAACAAGCCTTATCAGATCTTTGCTTTGAAGTTATTGATGACCCAAACAGGGAGTTTGTGGCTTCAGATTTTTTGAGACTTGAGCTATTGCCGAAACCAATATTCAACGGCAAAGAGGAGTCAGTTAATTTTTATAACGAATATATTTCATCTGTATCAAAAATGATAGAAACAAATCCAGAGGCAATTTCAAGTGCTTTCGGACTTGCTGCCACATTTGGATTGAGTGCGTTCGATGCTTTACACTTTCAGGCTGCAATTGAAGCTGGAGCTTCAGAATTTATAACCACTGAAAAACCTACTAAACCATTTTTTAATATTAACCACGAATCAGTAAAGGCAATTTCACTTCGTAGCAAATTAGCTTGACTGATCAAGTCTTAATAAATAAACCCAGTACTCAGTTTTATCAGAATTGGTGAGCCAATCAAGACACTAAAATAAATTCTTCCCAGTGCCCACATTCATAATCTCGGGCGCGCCATATATAACAAAGGCTTACAGTTTAACCGCTGTAAGCCTTTTTGTTTTATATCTCTCGTTTTTGCATACCGTATTTTCCAGCAAAAGCAGGCTAAGTTTTAAGTAATCTTAGTTTTGTTGAAACAAGCGCGGCGGCGGCAGTCCTAGTTTCAACGCCTAACTTAACATAAATATGTTCTAGGTGTTTATTCACTGTGCGTGGGCTAGAACCAAGAATATCGCCAATATCACGGCTAGTTTTGCCCTTAGTCACCCAGTACAAAACTTCCGATTCTCGAATGGTGAGTTTAAATAGAGACATCAGCGCTTCAATTTGTTGCGCATCAGATTCCTCGCGCAACAAAACCATCCACTGCTCTTCTGTCACACTAGCGACTGAAAAACTCAAGCGACCGCCTGTTTTAATGATCAGAAGCGGCAGAATTGGCTCGTCTAGCTGTTGATCCAATTTAGTTTGGGTGTTATCCAGCCAGGCAACAAGTTGTGCAGGCGCTTTGGCGCTGTATTCGAGATAGCTTTGGTCAAAATATTTTTTCATCAGCTGTCTAGCCAAAGGTGTCTGCCAAACAATTTGTCCACTTTGGGGGGTAATTGCAATCGCCGCTTGCCCGAAAGCATCTAAGGCAACCCGCGCTTGTTTAACCATGTGAGAAGTATGCAAATGCGCTTCAATTCGCGCCAATACTTCTTGTATGCGAATCGGCTTGGTAATGTAGTCTGAGCCACCCGCCTGAAAGGCTTTGACGACATGTTCAGTTTCAGTGAGGCCTGTCATAAAAATAATCGGGATTTGGCTGGTATCTGCGTGTTTTTTGAGTTTTTCACACACCTCAAAACCGTCCATTTCCGGCATGATCGCATCCAGCAAAATAACGTCTGGCAGGGTTTTGACCGCTGTTTCAATCGCGGATTGTCCATTATTCGCCACTAACACAACAAACCCGGATTCATCCAACGCGTCATGCAACAAGGCAAGGTTATCCATAACGTCATCGACGATGAGTACAACAAGGGACTCCGATTGATTGATGCCAGTAAGTTTCATCCTGTTTTTAATGCTTCCAAATAACGCTTCATTTCTTCAAGTTGAAATCGCTTTGCGTAATTTCGTAACAACTCGACAAATTCAGTATATCGACCACTTTGCATCACAATCGAATCTAATTTTTGCTGAATGCCCTTTACATAGCCAATATTAATTAAGCTAATCAAGGCTTCTATCTCACCTACCGGATATTCAATGGCGCCTCTCGATGGCACCTGCTGAGGCAACTCAACATGCACATAAGCCCCACCTTCTATCCAGTTTAGCGATAGTCGGTCCCCAATCCAGTCTAACAACTCTTCCACATTCACAGGTTTGACAATAAAGTCCTCAGCCTTAATACCCGCAGCATTTTCCAAATTTTTATCAAAGGCATTGGCGGACACGATGGCTATTGGAATATTGGATTGATGTAACTTTCGGATAATATAAGACGCTTCCCAGCCATCCATCACCGGCATCGCCAAATCCATTAAAATGGCATCAGGCTTTGCCGCTTGGTAGATATCCAGACAGGCTTGCCCTGTCCCGGCCTCGATCACTTCAAACCCTAGCGGCGCTAGGATATTCATGATCAGTTCCCGATCCACCTGCTCATTATCCACCACTAAAATTTTGCGCTTTTCACCGTGATATCCGATTCGATTCACTCTCAGTTTAGGCGTCTCCTCACTTTCTTGACGCATTTGTGAAAGGAAAAGCCGGACCTGAAAAGTAGTCCCTTTTCCAACTTCACTGATAAAGCTTAGCTCTCCGCCCATTAATTCTGTTAGTAATTTACTGATGGTTAACCCTAATCCGGTTCCTCCAATATTCACTTGATTTGCTGCACTGCCTCTTAGAAACGGTTCATATATTTTGCTATATTCCGATGGTTTAATGCCAGGTCCGGTATCTTCAATTTCAATCAAGGCGATTTCTCTTGCGTATTGAATTCGGAATGCAATATGCCCTTCTTTGGTAAATTTAAGCGCATTTCCTAAAATATTCACCAAAATCTGTGTCAGGCGCTTTTGGTCTGCCCGCACCCATTTAGGCAACTCTCCCGTGACTTGATAATGAAAGGCTAAGCCCTTATTTTTTGCCTGCAATTCAAACATACTGACAATTTGACGAATAAATTCTCGAAACTGTAAGGGCTTAATGTCAAAGGCGAGCTTACCGCCTTCTATCCGCGCAATATCCAGTGTTCCCTCAATGAGGGAGAGTAAGTGCTCACCACTGCGTCGAATCACTTGAATAGCCGGTTTACGGTTTTCAGGGAAAGATTGATCACTGTCTAGCAGTTGAGCATACCCTAAAATACTATTAAGTGGTGTGCGCAGCTCATGGCTAATGCCAGTAATATAACGACTTTTGGCCTGATTGGCCTGTTCCGCGACTTGTCTGGCCAACTGCAACTCAGCATCGGTTTGCTTGTGTAACTCAATTTCACGTAGTAGCAAGCCAGTTTGTCGATTCGACTCTTCTTGCGCAACGCGGCGGCTTTCAGAAGTAAGCACCAGCCACCATGCCACAATCCCACTCACAAAAACTAACGCTAAAAATATTTTGATATAGCCTGTCCTTAACAACGACAAACTTTCGGGAGATTGCGCGAGAAAAACCGTCGTTTCGTGATAATAAATAATGCCCAACACCGCAGCAAAAAAGCTTAACGCCACCAACATTAATAATAAATAATGTCCGATGCCACCTCTTAAATATGGCCACAAAAACTTAGGCATCACACGTTCATTAAAAGAGGCCCACTGATTGGCAATTTTTGCCTGCGGCTTACAAACATCGTTACATCTTGCATCTAAACAACAACACAAGGAACAGATTGCCCCGTGATAGGCTGGGCAATGCGCCATATCGTCTGTCTCGTACTCTCGCTCACAAACGATGCATTTCTCAATCGCCTTGACGTTAAAAAAACGGTATGGCTTTCTGGCAAGATAATACTTTCCTTTGGTAAGCCATGCGATGAGCGGCGAAGAAACCAAGGCCACACCCAACGCAATAAATGTAGAAAAAGCCTTAACCGTTTCCCCGAACAACCCCAAATAGGCAGAAGTAGAAATTGCTGAAGCCAGCAACATGCTTCCCACGCCAACGGGGTTAATGTCATATAAATAAGCGCGCCTAAACTCAATGCCTTTCGGGCTTAACCCCAAAGGTTTGTTGATGACTAAATCTGCCACCACTGCCGTGATCCACGCAATCGCGATATTGGAATAAAGCCCGAGGACTTCTTCAAGCGCTTTAAAGACATCTAACTCCATCAACATGATGGCGATAAATGCATTAAAAAATAACCATACAATTCGCCCCGGATGGCTATGTGTTAAGCGCGCAAAAAAGTTAGACCATGCCAGCGACCCAGCATAGGCATTCGTCATATTAATTTTGAATTGGGAAATCACCACAAATAGCGTCGTCACTGCAAGGGCAATATCGTAATTGTTATAGACTTGGTTAAACCCCGCTAAATACATATGTGTTGGGTTTACTGCGTGCAAAAAAGACATGTCACTTTGAATCACCAAATAAGCCAGCAACACCCCTGCTGCCATTTTGATCATGCCAAGAAAGACCCAACCAGGTCCAGCCATTAATACACCTAAATTCCAACGCAGCCGATTTTCTTTGGTTTTTTCAGGCATAAATCTTAAAAAGTCGACTTGCTCACCTATTTGTGGAATCAATGCCACACCTACCGCCGTCGCCGCACCAAACAACAACAAATTAAATTGTCCACTTTCACCGGATGCACCAGAAAATTGCAACATACGGTGAAGAATTTGCGGGTCTTGATACAACACAGCCACAAAAGGCAGACACATCAGCACAAACCACAATGGCTGAGTGATCATTTGAATGCGGTTAATTAAGGTGATGCCATGAATCACAAACGGAATCACCACCAGCGCACTCACTAAGTAACCTAAGTAAAGCGGCAAATGAAAATAAAGTTCAAGCGCGTAAGCCATAATTGCGGCTTCGAGCGCAAATAAAATGAAGGTAAAAGAAGCGTAGATAAAAGAAGAAATCGTAGAACCAATATAGCCAAAACTCGCTCCACGGGTGAGCAAATCCATATCTAAACCATATTTAGCGGCGTAAAAACTAATCGGCAAGGCGGTTAAAAAAATAATTACCCCTACCGCTAAAATCGCCCAAAGTGCGTTAACTACGCCATAATTAACGGCGATTGTGCCACCAATCGCCTCTAATACCAAAAATGAAATCGCACTAAGTGCAGTATTAGAAACTCGGAAAATTGACCACTTACGAAAAGCGCGTGGGGTGAACCTGAGGGCGTAATCTTCGATCGACTCGTTAGCCACCCATGTATTATAATCGCGCCGAATTTTGACGATGCGTTGCGTGGGTTCTAAATAATCCGTCGCTGTTTGCGTATTCAAAGACACCAATTTCTTTCTTCCAGAAAACCACAAAAAAATTTGCCTTTAAACCCCAGCAACTTTTATGCCTAGTTAGCCTTAAGATAATACAGAATATCCCAGCAACATCCAATGTGATGTATATACGTAATTTTACGTATATCGTCCACGCCACCACGACTCATACTGCGCTTTTTTGACTAACATCCGGATCGGCTACCAATTTAGCCCTAAATTCAAGCTCAACTTAGATGTTTTTAATTTGTTTGACCGCAAAGTATCAGACATCGATTATTTTTATGCTTCACGACTTTCCAGTGAAGCTGCGGATGGCGTGGAGGACGTACACACCCATCCTGCAGAGCCAAGAATGGCGCGCTTAACCGCAACTTATTACTACTAAATTCGCATGCATAAAATCAAAAGCGGAACAGGTCATCACCACCTGTTCCGCTTTTTTATCCAAATTCAATTACTATGCTGCAAGTAAATAAGCGCCCATCAACACCATGCCCATCGCAAAAGCTTGTTGCAACCTTGCAAAAATTTCTTGGCGTTGTGCGCCAAACCAGTAGCCAAAGGCATGTAACAAGGCGGTTGCAACCATCATGGCCAATAGGCTGCTCCACTGTACTTGCGTTTGGAGCTCAATGCCATGCGCTAAGCCGTGAACAATCGCAAAGCTCGCCACAATGCAAAATTGCCATATTTGATTGATTGTAACTCGAGCACTTAATACCCCCCCCATGGCAATCACGCTAATGGCAATCAGCATTTCTAACCCGCTAGTACTACTTAAATTTAGTCCAAAAATTGCGCCGACTGCCATAAAAACAACAAATGTTGCTGGCAATTGCCAGCGCGCTTTTCCACCCAATTTTGCCGCCCACCATCCAACCGCCAGCATGACAAATAAGTGGTCTATCCCTGTAAGCGGATGTATAAAGCCAGCATAAGCACTGGTTAAACCATGTCCTGAGTGTGCGCTTGCGATGCCAGAAAAAAGGCCAGTAAGCAAAAATAGTAGACTAGCAAATGTAATTTTCTTCATGTTGACCCCTTAATGCATTAATCCTTGTTTTTCAATAAATTGCACAATCTCTTCTAAACCTTGGTTGATTTTGAGATTGCTAAAAATAAATGGTTTTTCACCGCGCATGCGCTTGGCATCTACTGCCATGACCTCTAGCGAAGCGCCCACCATTGGCGCTAAGTCGATTTTATTAATCACGAGCAAGTCAGACTTAGTAATGCCAGGCCCGCCTTTGCGTGGGATTTTTTCGCCTGCGGCGACATCAATGACATAAATGGTTAAATCAGAAAGTTCAGGGCTAAACGTCGCAGCTAGGTTATCGCCACCGCTTTCTACAAATACAATATCTAGTGTTTGAAAGCGTTTGCTGAGTTGATTCACAGCTTCTAAATTCATCGAAGCATCTTCACGTATGGCGGTATGCGGGCAACCGCCTGTTTCTACGCCGATAATGCGCTCAGGCACGAGGGCTTCATTGCGGGTTAAAAAGTCAGCGTCTTCTTTGGTGAAAATATCATTCGTCACCACGGCAATATTGTAAACATCACGCAAGCGCTGGCAGAGCGCCAAGGTGAGTGCTGTTTTACCTGAGCCAACAGGGCCACCTATGCCCACACGTAGTGGTTCTTTAAATTGTTCAACTTCTGGGGTTGGGGTAGCAAATTGGTTATGTATTTTCATGATCTAAATAGCCTACTATATTGCGTTTCATGTAAGCACCCAGCAATGCTGAGTAGCGGGTTAAAGTTACTAATCTCTTCTTCTGGCAATGCCATTGCGTGTGTCACAACACTTGGTAGCGTTTCACCTAGTGCGAGTAAAATCTTTTGCCCTGCGACCTGCCCTAGTGGCACAGATTTCATGCAGGCGCTGGCTTGATTCTCTAGCCAGCCCCACGCATAACCTTGCAACGTATTTTGCGATGGAATTTGCCAAAGCTGAGCAACAGCGGCATAAATGGTCGGGAAAGCTGGTTCTTTAAGCGTTTTAACAGACAGTAAAAAATCTTCGGGCAGTTCTTTTAAATCGCCCAGCAAACGCACCAGCGAATAACCCATTTGTTTGGTTTCCGCCAAGCCTTCGGCGGTATCGCGCCCTGCTTTGTAAAACGCATCCCATTCATGCACTGCTTGCACATCGCCTGCCTGCCAAGCTTGGTATAAACGGTGCAACACAGGCAATTCAAAATTGGCTTGATAGGTTTGCAATACATCGCCTATCCATGTTTTTGCGCTATCTAAATCTTTGACATCACCGCACTCGATTGCCCATTCCAGCCCTTGCGAATAACAATAAGCGCCCACGGGCAACATCGGGCTAGTGAGTTGTAATAAACGACTCAACGCCAGCGCATTAGCCATTTTTTAACCTTGAAGGTTGTCGCAAATGAGCCGTTGCGTCATCATCATGTCCATGTCGATGTCCGCCACCATACGCGCCCGCCTCTGGCTCAAATGGCGCGCTTGTTTCTGCCACTTGCATGCCTAAACCAATCAGCATGTCTTTTAACACATAATCTTGCTCTAATCGCAACCAGCCATCGCCAATTTGCAAAGGTACGTGGCGATTGCCCAGATGATACGCCGCGCACATCAAGTCACGCTGCGTTGGTGCTATCACGTTATAAACAGGCTCTTGCGCAGCGACGATTTGAACCACGATCGACTTTCCATCCTCGCCAGCTTCCGATTTCAACAAGTCCCCGCCTCGCAAAATAATGCCGCGAGTTAAAAACAAGGCGGCTTCTTGTCCTGAGGCAAGCTTGCAGCGCAAACGACTTTTTTGGCGCAAATCGAAAGGCAACTCGAGTGTGTCATCAATATGTCCTGATACTGCTACGCGTTCGGTTAAGTGAATCATTTTTAATACTCTCGCCAATAAATGAGCGAGCGGGGTAAAGTGCAAGGCGCACGGAACGCAGAAACCGTAATGTACATTGAGATACATGAGGATTTTGAGTACCGCGCAAGGCTGCAATTTGCCCGCATAGCCATTGATTAAAATAAAAAGTAGCGTTGCGCCATAGGCAACACAGTTGCAGGCTCACAAGTCAGCTCCATGCCATCCGCCAGCACTTGGTAGGTTTCTGGATCAACTTCAATTTTAGGCATCCAGCTGTTATGTATCATGTCCGTTTTTTTCACGTCTCGCGTGCCTTTCACGGCGACTAAGGGCTTAGTTAAGCCAAGTGCCATGACTTCTGGATTTTTTAATGCGGCTTGCGACACAAAAGTGACTGAGGTGTTGAGTGCCCCACCGAATGCGCCAAACATGGGGCGATAATGCACCGGTTGTGGCGTTGGGATAGAGGCATTTGGGTCGCCCATGGCAGCCGCAGCAATCATGCCCCCTTTAATAATCGTAAACGGCTTCACCCCAAAAAATGCAGGTTTCCATACGACTAAATCCGCCATTTTTCCAACTTCAACCGACCCAACGATGTGCGCAAGGCCATGTGTGAGCGCTGGGTTAATGGTGTATTTCGCGATATAGCGTTTCACGCGGAAGTTATCGTTCTCTGCGCTATCTTCTTTCAATGGGCCACGTTGCACTTTCATTTTATGCGCCGTTTGCCAAGTACGGATAATCACCTCACCCACGCGCCCCATGGCTTGTGAGTCAGAGGACATCATGGAAAAGGCGCCTAAGTCATGAAAAATATCTTCAGCAGCGATGGTCTCACGACGAATGCGGCTTTCAGCAAAGGCAATATCTTCTGCAATGGCGGGGTCTAAATGGTGGCACACCATAAGCATGTCTAAATGCTCATCGATGGTGTTGACCGTAAATGGACGTGTTGGGTTAGTAGAGGACGGCAACACGTTGGGATAACCCGCCGCTTTGATAATATCAGGCGCGTGTCCTCCACCTGCCCCTTCTGTATGAAAGGTGTGAATGGTGCGGTCTTTAAATGCGCCTATGGTGGTTTCAACAAAACCTGACTCATTAAGGGTGTCGGAGTGAATGGCGACTTGAATATCCATCTCATCTGCCACGCTTAAGCAGTTATCAATTGCAGCTGGCGTGGTACCCCAATCTTCATGCAGTTTCAAGCCAATCGCGCCAGCTTCAACTTGCTCACGCAGAGGCTCAGGCAAACTCACATTACCCTTACCCAAAAAGCCTAAATTCATTGGGAAGGCATCTGCCGCTTGTAACATTTTGTGTATATGCCAAGGGCCCGGCGTACAAGTGGTAGCAAACGTACCTGTGGCAGGGCCTGTGCCGCCACCTGTCATGGTGGTAACGCCCGACATCAGTGCCTCTTCGATTTGCTGGGGGCAAATAAAGTGAATATGCGTATCAATACCACCCGCAGTGATAATCATGCCCTCGCCTGCGATGATTTCGGTACCACCACCGATGGCTATGGTCACATTTGGCTGAATATCAGGATTGCCCGCTTTGCCAATCGCAGAAATATAACCATTCTTAATGCCAATATCGGCTTTCACAATGCCCCAATGGTCGATAATGAGTGCATTCGTAATCACAGTATCCGCAACTTCTGCAGACACTTTTTGCCCCTGCCCCATGCCGTCACGAATCACTTTACCACCACCGAACTTCACCTCTTCACCATACACGGTAAAGTCTTTTTCAACCTCTATCCAAAGCTCAGTATCCGCCAAGCGCACTTTATCGCCCACAGTAGGGCCGAACATTTCAGCATAGGCTTGTTTATCAATTTTCACAGCCATTATTTAAGTGCCCCCATGACTTTACCTGCAAATCCATACACCTTGCGGTCGCCTGCCAAAGCCACTAGTTCAACAGTGCGGGTTTGACCTGGTTCAAAACGCACAGCCGTTCCTGAAGCAATGTTTAAACGAAAGCCATAGGCGGTTTGCCTATCAAAACTCAAAGCTTCATTGGTCTCAAAAAAGTGAAAATGCGAGCCTACTTGTATCGGGCGGTCGCCCTTATTTGAGACGTCAACAATCACCGTGGCACGTCCAACATTAAGTTCAATCTCACCTTTTGCTACTTTATATTCACCTGGAATCATGTGCGCTCCTAAGGAATAGGATGATGAACGGTCACCAATTTAGTGCCGTCTGGAAATGTGGCTTCAATCTGAATATCTGGAATCATCTCGGCGATGCCTTCCATCACATCATCCCGCGTCAGCAAGGTGGCACCATAGCTCATGAGCTCTGCCACGGTTTTCCCATCGCGCGCGCCTTCCATAATGGCGGCTGAAATATACGCAATTGATTCAGGATAATTGAGCTTTAAACCACGTGCTTTACGACGTTCAGCCAGTAACGCCGCAGTAAAAATGAGGAGTTTATCTTTTTCTCTGGGAGTTAGTTCCATCTAATGACTCTTTATTCTAAGTGTTCCAAATTCTGGGCCGGACAACATCTCGACCAGCGTACCATGGCCGTAGTATCTGCCACAACTCTTCAAAATAGGCTTTTGCACATTGCGATGATTGCCCCACATAGCGTGCAGAAAAAATTTCCGGTAGGGCGGTCACGCCAAATTTAGCTTGTAAATCTAATGCCAACGTTGGTTGCAATGCCTTGCAAGCGGCAAGTATTGCATCAGGCACCTTGTCTGCCGCCAAGACTAAACTTGCTGAAACCACTTGACCATTTAAGCCAACCATCGAATTTAAAATTTTATGTTCGGGCGCGAGGTTAGCGCACTCATTCCAAATCAACTTTTGGTTACGATAAATACGTAGCTTTTGTTGTAAACCGCCGGTTTGCCAACGCTCATTTTGCGCTTGTCGGCCAAAACATAAAATTTCCCAGCCTAAAAATGTCGCACTTTCAGCCAAATTCACATCCGCGCTAAATTTTACAGCGGCACCATCAAACAAAATATTTTCTTGTGGCAACCATTCTAAACATGCATCGTGTTCTAAATGAAATTGCAAATGTTGACTTGCCTGTTTTCCATTTGCTTTGTACCACTTCCCCGCACCGGGCGTTGTTAATAAACCATGCGCAGCATGTTCAAGGGTTGCGTTGAGTGTTAGCGCATCGCCGCCTGCAACGCCACCCGGTGGATGGATTACTACACCGTGGCAAACTTCTGGCCCTTCTGGATGCAACGACTTTTGCAAAACCAGCGGGCCAATATGTAAATTTTTAGCTAAATAAGTACGCGCTTGCGCCTTAACAAAATTTAAATCTAAGCATGCTCGCCAATGCTTTGCGCTGAGCGCATTTTGCACTGGCTGTTGTGGTGTTGAAGAAAATTGTGCGTCATCCATCGCTCCATCATGCCATAAAAACATTGCTTAAAAAAATGCCTAAACCGATAAATAACCCTTAATTTTCGCTGCGTCTACATTGTCGCGCGTATCTTCATGAATAAATTTGCCTTTATCGATCACGATAATGCGATCCGCAATTTCCATGGTAAAACTCAACACTTGTTCAGACACGATAATGGTGATTTCACGCATTTTGCGAATTTCATTCAGCACTTTGGCAATATCTTTAATAATCGAGGGCTGAATGCCTTCGGTTGGCTCATCCAGCAGTAACACTTTTGGATTTGTCACCAATGCGCGGGCAATGGCGAGCTGCTGTTGCTGGCCGCCAGATAAGTTCCCGCCCTTACGCTTGCGCATTTCCCAAAGCACAGGAAAAAGGGCGTAAATATCTTCTGGAATTTCCCCTGTTTTCGATTTTTCTAGGCCTGTTTCAATATTTTCCTGCACAGTCATACTAGGAAAAATCCAGCGACCTTGTGGCACATAAGCCAAACCTTTATGTACACGTTGATAACTGTCAGCCCCGACAAGGCTCACGCCATCCACAGTGGCTTTGCTTGCTTTGCTTGGCAAAATCCCCATGAGAGATTTAAACAGCGTGGTTTTACCCATGCCGTTACGCCCCATAATCGCCAGTGTTTCGTTTTTATTGGCCTTAAAATTAACGCCATGTATCACTTCGCTCTGGCCATAACTCACTTGCAAATTTTCGATCTCAATCATCGTTAAGTCTCCTTAAATGGGCTTGGTTAATGGCCTAAATATACTTCAATCACTTTTTCGTCGGCTTGCACCGCGTCCATGGCGCCTTCTGCCAAAATTTTGCCTTGATGTAACACCGTTACCTTATGGGCGATTTTTTTCACAAATTCCATATCATGCTCAATCACCAACACTGAACGGTTTTGGCAAATTTTGTTGAGTAAATCAGCCGTTTGATCGCGCTCTTTCGCACTCATGCCAGCAACAGGTTCGTCTAACATCAATAATTCCGGGTCTTGCATGAGCAACATGCCAATTTCTAACCATTGTTTTTGACCATGACTTAACAACGCCGCTTCTAAATCAAGTACTTCGGTGAGCATGATTTCTTCCGCAATTTTGAATACCTGTTGCTCAACCGCCATGTTGCGTTCAAAGAATAAGCTCCCCCAAACGCTACGACCTTTTGGATAAGACACCTCCAAATTTTGATACACCGACAAATTTTCATAAATCGAAGGGGTTTGAAATTTTCGGCCCACGCCAGCGCGAACAATTTCATGCTCCGATAGCTTGGTGAGCTCTGTATTTCTAAATTTAATTGAACCTGCAGTGGACTTGGTTTTACCACAAATTAAATCCAGCACTGTAGTTTTACCTGCGCCGTTAGGACCAATTACCACGCGTAATTCGTTTTTGTCGATATACATGGTGAGGTTATCCACTGCTTTAAAACCATCGAATGAGACAGTTAAATCTTCAATCGCTAAGACAAAGTCTGTATTGCTGCCTGACATGATTAAGCTCCTTTATTCAGCGTTGAACGATTGGCTTTATAGTTATTGGTGATGGTTTCCGTTTGCGTGTACTTGCGTAAGAAACTGAATTTTTTTGCATATTTTGTGTAAAGCCCAGCCAAACCATTCGGGAAGAACATCACCACAGCAATAAATAACCCGCCCATCAAAAACAACCACAGTTCTGGGTAATTTTCCGAGAAGAATGTTTTGCCATAATTGACTAACAATGTGCCATAAACCGCACCAATCAACGACATGCGCCCGCCAACCGCGGCGAAAATCACCATTTCAATCGAAGGCACAATGCCGACAAAAGATGGCGACATAAAGCCAACTTGCAAGGTGAACATTGCGCCACCAATCGCCGAAAAGATGGCAGCGACACAGAAGATGAAAATTTTGAAATTTGAAACGTCGTAACCTGAGAAGCGCACGCGTTCTTCTTTATCGCGCATTGCCAGTAGCAACATGCCAAATTTACTATTGAGGATGTATTTCGCCACCAAAATTGCACCAAATAACAAAATGCCATTTGCGTAATACAAAATATATTTAGCTGAATCTGTGCGTGTATCCCAACCCAACATTGTTTTTAAATCGGTCATGCCGTTGACGCCACCGGTGTAGCCTTGTTGCCCAACAATCAAGATGCTCAAGATCAAGGCAATGGCTTGGGTGATAATCGAAAAGTACACCCCGCCAACGCGCCGTTTAAACATGGCGTAGCCAATAATGTAAGCAAACAGCGCTGGGATAGTGAGCATTAAAAATATCGTCAGTGGCAAGCTCTTGAACGGCTCCCAAAACCACGGCAAAGCTGTCAACTGGTTCCAGTCCATAAAGTCTGGAATGCCTGGGGTACTTTGAATTTTAGTGGTGATGGGATCAGAAGCCTCTAACTTCATGAACATCGCCATCCCGTAGCCACCTAGGCCAAAAAAGATGCCTTGCCCTAAACTTAAAATCCCGCCATTACCCCACAGCAACACCAAACCAACCGCAACAAACGCGTACGTTAGGTATTTGCCTACCAGATTTAACCTAAAAATATCTAATGCCAGCGGGAAGAGTACAAAAATTAGCAGGGCTAGGACGGCAAGGCCGACAAGGCCCTGCTTTCCTCCTACTAGATGACTAAATGCTTTCATAGTTGATCTCCTAGTGACTCAAAATAAAATTTACTTGATGGTATTTCTGAACTTACTTACGTAGTTTTGAAGCAAACAGACCTTCTGGCTTCATCATCAAAATACCGACAATCACTAACAGGGTCGCAACCTTACCCATTGAGCTTGTCATAAAAAACTGCAAAATAGATTGGGCTTGTGCGATACCAAAGGCTGAAGCAATCGTACCCACCAAGCTTGCTGCGCCACCAAATACCACCACCATAAAACTGTCCACAATGTAGAGCGTACCTGTGGTTGGGCCAGTTGAAGCAATGGTCGTAAACGCTGCACCAGCGATGCCAGCAATGCCACAGCCCAAGGCAAAGGTCACACGGTCAACTTTGTTGGTGTTGATCCCCACAGCGCCTGCCATGGTGCGGTTTTGCACAGTGGCACGCACGCGCAAACCCCAGCGTGAACGGTACATAAAAAGATACACACCAGCCGTGACCAACAACGCTAACACCATCACAAACACGCCGTTAATCGGGATATCAATGTCTGGTGTTGGTTTAAACGAACCCAGCATCCATTCTGGCAATTCAGCAGACACTTCTTTTGCGCCAAAACTAGAGCGGAAAGCTTGTTGCATGACCAAACTTAAGCCCCAAGTGGCGAGCAAGGTATCAAGCGGACGTTTATAGAGATGCCGGATCATGCCGTATTCCACCAAATACCCCACGGCAAAGGCTAGGATAAACGCTAACGCAATGGCAAAAATAAAGTAATAGTTCACAAACCCATACGTCGCCGCCACTTTAGATAACATCACGGTGGTATAAGCACCAATGGTCATAAACTCACCATGTGCCATATTAATCACACCCATTTGCCCAAAAATAATCGCCAGCCCCAGCGCCATGAGTAACAACACCGTGAACATGCTCAAGCCCGAAAAGCCCTGCATCACCACGATATTGCCTATATCTGCCATTGAATATCCAAACATACGGCCTCCTAACTAAAATGACTTATATAAAAAAACAACACTGAAAACTATTTACTCTACTCATAAACCTAATTTCAAATTTCAATGCTTTCGTACCTTAAAACTTGAAATTAAGTTTGTGAATTGCGGCAGTTTTATGACTAAAACTGCCGCACGTTCAGTTACGCTAAACTAGCCGGCCAATTATTGGTAACCTTTTGGGAATGGATCAGGTTTGATGTAATCAGAGGTGTAAACCACTTTAGCCTGACCATCTTTACCCCAAAGACCAATACGCAATTTAGTCGTTAAGTGATGGTTAGCTTCCACAGTGACAGGGCCTTCTGGCGCATCTTTAAATACATAGCCTGGCAACGCAGCTTGCACTTTATCCACATCAAAACTACCTGCACGTTCAACCGCAGCTTTATAGAGCCATGGGCCCAAGTAAGCCGCTTGTGTCACGTCGCCAATCACAGCATCTTTACCGTACTTAGCTTTAAATGCTGCAACAAATTTTTTGTTTTCAGGATTATCTTGAGATTGGAAGTACTTCATTGCTGAGTAGAAGCCAGCTAAGTTTTCGCCGCCAATGCCTAACACTTCATCTTCAGTCACTGAAATGGTTAACATGGTTTGTTTGCTAGAGTTCAAACCTGCAGCATTCAATTGTTTAAACCAAGCAACATTTGAACCGCCCACCACTGCTGCGTAAATCACGTCAGGTTTTTTCAGTTTAATCTTGTTAATCACAGAACCAAATTGTGTATCACCCAAGGCGATGTACTCTTCACCCACCACTGAGCCTTTTAAGTGCTGCTCAATGTGTTTACGGGCAATTTTCATCGACGTACGTGGCCAGATGTAGTCAGAGCCAATCAAGTAAAAGCTTTTCGCTTTTTTCTCTTTCGCAATCCAGTCCAACCCTGCAAGAATTTGTTGTGTCGCTTCTTGGCCTGTGTAGAACACGTTTTTAGATTGCTCTAAACCTTCGTAGAACGTTGGGTAGAACAATAAACCGTTTTCTTTTTCAAATACTGGCAGTGATGCTTTACGTGAAGCAGATGTCCAGCAACCCATCACCGCAGCCACTTTGTCTGAAGCCAATAATTTTTTAGATTTTTCAGCGAATGTTGGCCAGTCTGAAGCGCCATCTTCTTGAATCACTTTAATTTTTCGACCCAAAATACCGCCCATGGCGTTAATTTGCTCAATCGCTAATTTTTCAGCTTGAATTGAACCTGTTTCGCTGATCGCCATCGTGCCTGTTGCAGAGTGCAAAATGCCAACTGTGACCTCTTTATCAGTGACAGCCAACCCTGTTGTGTTCACTTTCGCGGTTGGATAATCCGCCGCAAATGCGCTGCCTGACACAATCCCTGCAGACAACAGTGCTGCTAACAACACGCCACCTGCTTTCATAAAGCCTCGTCTATTTACATTACTCATTACTTAATCTCCTAAAATGAACAACAAACAAAAACTAAAAAATTACACATCTATTACTTCTAAAATCTCTTCGTGAGATACTACTTCAATCCACTAATGTGCCAACATCCACGGCCTCGCTGTTTTTTTGGTTTGCATTTGCAAGGCGGCTTTACCAGTGTCAGGGTTGACTTTGGTCGTTGTCTTGCAAGTGTGCGAACCTGTACAGCCACAACTAGAACGCTTACGCACATCTGGCGCATGCGCAGATTTCTCATTCCGCTCATGTGCTGAACGTGTGTTTTTGTCCATGATGGCAAGCCTAGGCGCCGATAAAATGCGGGGACTTACCGCACCACAAGCATCACAGTGCGCAGGCAAGCTGGAATCGCGCATGCTTCTTAACGCTGTAAACACACCGCATTCTTCACATTCGTATTCATAAAGTGGCATGACTTGACTCCTTAGCTGGTTTTTGCCGTATCAATGCCCGGTTTCACCATGACTTTTGGTCCATCGGCATTTGGCTTCATATCGAAATCGAAAATCTCGGTCGGCAACCAAAGCGTTGCACACGCATTAGGAATATCCACAATGCCGCTGATATGGCCCTCGACTGGCGCAGTGCCTAAAATCGAGAGTGCCTGTGCGCCGGTATAGCCAAATTTCTTCATGTATTCAATGGCATTCAAACAAGCTTGGCGATAAGCCACATGCACATCTAAGTAATGTTGTTTACCTTGTTCATCCACCGAGATACCTTCAAAAATGATGTAATCTTTGTAAGTTGGCGTTAGCACGCTTGGTTGGAAAATTGGGTTTTTAATGCCATATTTCTTCACACCATCTTTGATCAGGCTGACCTTAAGATCTAAGTAGCCCGCCATCTCAATCGCGCCGCAGAATGTGATTTCGCCATCGCCTTGTGAGAAGTGCAGGTCACCCATGGATAGGCCACCATCTTTCACGTAAACGGGGAAATAGACTTTAGAACCTTTGGTCAGATTTTTAATGTCACAGTTACCACCGTGGTCACGTGGTGGCACGGTACGCGCACCTTCTGCCGCTGCTTTTTTGGCAGCATCACCACTTAATTTACCCATGACTGCTGACTGCGGGTTAGGTGGCAACGCGAGTGCCGGTACACGGTCTGGATCAGTGGCAATCAGCTCTGCTTCGCGCGTGTTCCACTTTTCTAACAACTCTTTGGAAGGCAAGCAACCGATTAAACCTGGGTGCATAATGCCGGCAAATTTCACATTTGGCACATGGCGCGAAGTCGTATAAATGCCATGGAAATCCCAAATCGATTTACGTGCATCAGGGTAATGGTCAACTAGAAAACCGCCGCCATTTTCTTTTGCAAAAATACCGTTAAAACCCCATTGCTGGTATTCAAACGTACCCACGTCTAAAATATCCACCACCATCAAATCGCCTGGTTCAGCACCCTCTACGCCAATCGGGCCACTTAAATAGTGCACTTGGGTTAAATCGACATCGCGTACGTCATTGGCACTGTCGTTGTTACCAATTTGGCCACCCGTCCAGTCCATGCACTCCACACGAAATTCATCACCTGGTTTTACCATGGCAATCATTGGCAAATCAGGATGCCAGCGATTGTGTATCTGGCCATCTTGCTCCCATGGCTTTTTGTCTAAATCTAACTTCACAATTGTTTTCATCAGTATCCTCCTACGCACATTTGGGTTAAATCACTCAAAATATCCCACCGCTTTATCGCAAATCTTTTTAAGCTGATCGATGTTTCGCTTTAATAAAGATTCTTTGAATGGTGATAGGTTATGGTGTTGGGGCGCTTTAAGAAATACGTCAAAGTGCGTAGTTGAAGAAGGTATGCTTAGCGTTGATTTGTGTTAATTTTTGTGGACGAAAATTTATTTAAAAAGTGAATGTATGATGCAAAAAAAATCCAAACGACCGATTATTTTTTTATGTGCAAATTTACTTATTTCTTATTCAATTCAATCACTTGCGGAAGAGTGGTCTTCTATTACCAAGAAAGATGGTTATGAAATATTTGTCGATATCGACTCTTACAATCAAGAAAAAGGCTGGCCATATATGACGGCCAAGACAGTCTATAAGACCCCGCAAATGGTGCGTATCAACACCAAGCCAATGCGCTATATTACGCAAATTTCACAATGGCAATTTAATTGCAAAAACCCTGTTTACCGCACGCGTTTTTCAACTTTTTATGACAAAAAAAATCAAGCCATTGGTAAAAGTGTTCCTATGAAAGACTTTCAAACAATTCCGGCTAAAAGTGCTATTTTTTCAGTTGGACAACTCACCTGCCAAGTGCATCAAATGGTAGGCGGCCAATAAACGCCCAAATTTGGACAAAAAAATGCGCTACCAAGGTAGCGCATTTTTTTTTAACCATTAGAACTGCATTTGTAATGAAACTAAAATTGCATCAGTATCGCTACTACCCGTTACTTCCTTTTTTTGATACTCAGCTGAAATCAAGGCGTTATAAGGTGCAATCACATAATTTACACCTACATCCGTGCGCTCAGTTTTGATGTTATTGTCAGCATCAAATTCTTGGTAACGGACAAATGGCATGAACTTGCCCCAACCTACTGGGGTATCAAAGAGATAACCAGCACCCACGTAGTAGGCATCACCTTCTTCAGCTTTAAATACACCGTCTGTGTCGTAATCGTAGTATGCTGCTTCAAGCGAGAGTGTACCAGGACCTACATTTTTCTTTTCCATCAAGAAATCTACGTTGTAAGAACTGTAATCACCGACTGCAGTTGTGCTGATTGCACCATCGGATTTTTGGCGACCAGCAATACCAATCGTTAATACATCTTTTGCACCAAAATAGTTACCTGTGCCGTAATAGCCTGGCTCCGGATCCCATAAAGCCACTTGCACTCGGCCTGCGTACATCATTTTGTCATCAGCACCAAGAGCTTGGGCTGCGGCACTGGATTCAGATTGCGCACCAACGCCACTAAATCGGAAAATATTATTACCTTCAAATGCACCAAAAGAAACACCTAAAGCGCCGCCCATAAAATCACCGACGACGGCCACACCTTCATCACGGCCAATAATACCGCCGTTCCAGCCATAGCGAGAAGAAATATTTGCCCAGTAGCCACCGCCACCGCCTGATGAGTAGTATGGTCCCGCCATGTTGGCGCGATCACTTGGGGAGAGGAAACGACCTGCCCAAATAGCAACTTCTGGCGTCAGTTGGAACTGAACGTTAGCATCAATCACTTCAACATTGCCTTGATCGCCACCACCAGAACGCTCTGTGTTCAACATCCCTTTGATATACTTGTTGAACGAGCCTGATAAGTACAAACGCGCACTGTTTAGTGAGAAATCATTTGAACGATCATTTCCATTGGCAGCAGCATCTTCAACAGAACTGTAGCTACTAATAAAACCAAAACCAACACTGATGGATTTATCTTCACCAAATGTGATAGTTGCCCCAGCATTTGCCATACTTGGCAACAATGTTGCCGCTACGGCTAACGACAACATCCAATTTTTGTTAAACTTTAAAGTCATTGCTCCACTCCTTGCTCTAGTTAAAAATACCGATCATCAAAAAAACACCTAAAAATATTCCGATTTAACGGCCATCAGCCGAATCAAACTTTTGATAGTTGCAAGGTTAGCGAGCGGGACACCTCACGCATATACGTCAAATTGCGTACCGCCGCTCAACGCCGCATAACACGGACTGTGATACCTTTTGGCTTAATGATTTTTAGGAGAGTACAAATGCAAAAATATTGTTTACCGCTGTGTTTGAGTGTGTTGCTGATCGGTTGCGGCGAGTTTTCTTACAAGCGTGGTGCTACTGGAAAAGATTTGGCTGATACAAAAAAATTGTGCCAATCGGAATCGCTTAAAGGTGATATTGAAGTTAACGAATGCTTAAAGAAAAATGGTTGGACAGTGCATCAACTCAACGATATGGATTTATTTGCTGTCGCCAGCGTCAGCTCTAATAGGCAAAACAGTACTAAAGATGATTTACCAACATTAGTTAAAGAAGCTGAAACTGCTATTCAAACCGAGAGTAGTGTTCAGCCAACAACTCCAGCGACCCAACAAGCGGGTGAAACAAAAACAGTCGCGCCCACAAAGGCTGTGGTGAAGTCTGCTAACCCGCTCGACACTTACAGCATTAGCTCTTGGTGGAAAATGGGCAGCAACCGTGCCAATTTAGAAACAGACATGCAAAGCTGTGAGACAGAATTGGGTGAAGCCCATAAGCCGGACCATAAAAATCAGACATTCACGCTTGGAATGATCGTCTGTATGCATCAGAAGGGTTGGAAGGCGCTAAAAAAGTAAACACCCATGTGGTTTTAGAAAAATCACCCCCAAATGGATATGGAGGATGCGCAACAAACACTTGAGATTAGTTTTGGAATAAGGGGGCTTTATTCGCGCTATTCCTTTTTTTAATCCAATTCAATCCCCACATAATAATTCATTCAATTTTTTTGCAACATTTGTTCACTGACATTAAAGTCGTTTACAACAGACCCAATAAAATCAATAGGTTAGAATTCTCAAAAAAACTAATAAAGTCGTTTACAAAATTGCGATTTTCTAGACAATAAAAAAACTGTAAATATTAAAGTTGTTTACAAAGGTCTGAAAAATCCGCAAAGCTGACCTTCATAGTCGAATGCTGAACTTCTTCAGTCGGCAAATTAACAGACATTCGAAATATTGCTACTATTCATATTTAAATTTGAGTTAATTTTTAGATATTATTAGAATATTTCCAAATTTAATATCAGGTTTGTTTGATGCAGTCAGAACATAGTCGTGCTGAATATGAAAGTCGAATGCATCGAGTTATTGCATACATTGATAGTCATTTAGATGAGCCACTAGATTTAATCAAACTTTCTGAAATTGCCTATTTTTCTCAGTTTCACTTTCATCGCTTATTTTCAGCTTGGATGGGAGAAACAATTGGTGACTATCTACGACGACGCAGAGTAGAGGTTGCAGCAATGAGACTGGTAGCGCAACCGCGAACTAGAATTTTGAATATTGCATTGTCGGTTGGATTTGGCTCAAGCGAAGCATTTACACGTGCATTTAATAACAGATTTGGCTGCTCTCCAAGCGCTTGGCGTAAAGAACAACATTCTGTTAGAAAAGAAAATAGCAATCCAAGTCAGGTAAATAGCAAGCAGAGTCAGGATTTCAGTAAACTGTTTGTGCAAAATGAAATCTCTCAAAACCAAATAAAGGGGAATTTCATGAAAGTAACAGTTATCGAACGCCAGCCTGTCACAATTGCTTATCTTCGTCATCTTGGACCCTATGGAGAACCGATTGCAAGGTTTTGGCAAGAAGTTTATGTGCCTTGGGCAATTATGAATAGGCTTGGAACAAATCATGCGCGTTATGGCATCAGTCATGATGACCCTTGTATCACTGCCCCAGAACAATGCAGATATGATGCTTGTGCTGAAGTTTCAACCGATTTTATAGTAACTGGCAGTGCACATAAAACAACTATACCTGGCGGGAAGTATGCAGTATTAAAGTTCAAGGGCACAGTTGAACAAATAGGCGAGGCATGGGCGTCAATTTTGCGAGACTGGTTGCCATCCAGTGGACTTCAACTTGATGCTCGTCCTGCCTTTGAATATTATCCGAAAAATGCTGCTTTCGACAACAAAACTGGTGAGTTTGAATGCGAAATCAGCATTCCTGTTGCCCCACTTTGAATAGGAAATCATACTAAAATATTTAAGATGGGGGCATTTAAAAAATTCGCCCATTCAAACATAAAATGTCTGAAATAGGTCGACAGCACTCATTGACCTTGCAAAAATATGCGGCTACTTTGTCCCCAATACTGAAGACGTGATAATCCGCATAGCGGACAGTCACGTTTGACATAAGGGACGAGCTTTAGCACTGTCCCGCTCGAATGCAGGGTTAGACATCTTTCACCTCGAAGCTGTTGTCGAAGTTCATCTTGCGCAGGACTCTCTTCGCTTCTTGTATTTCTATTGGATCGACCGCGCTTACATTCAGTGCGTAGCTTCGAATCGTAGACAAGATCTCCACTGTGTCGCGCCCCCAGATGATTGCCTTTAAAAGCTCGCGTTCGACATTTTCTGATTCTCCACCGACCGATACACCTCGATCCTCTTCATGAAGCGCGAACTCAAGCTGTGGGGAGCGAAGAAGAGTCAAACTCGTTTGTGCTTGGGCCCCAAGACCGAAGGACACGATGAGATCATCTTCGTCTTCAATGCTGAGAAATGGTACGTACGTAGCCATGATGTCTAACGTATTGAGTTAAGGGGCGCCGCTAGGCGTCCCGCTTGAATGATGGGTTAGGGGCTACATTTTTGATTTTTCTAAACATTTTGCAAACCACCAAATTAGTATCGTAACTAATAAGTAAATGCTAAGTAATAAATAGGTATTTGGCTGGAGATTGTTGAGTCCCCTTAATAGCCCCCAAGGGTATATTGTCCTTGCGACATTACTAGCACTAAATACAAAAGCTCCAAGTGCTAACCAAGCTGCATAGCGTGGCGCAATCCATGTGGATAGACCACAAGCTAATAAGCAAAGCACTATTAAGACAGGGAAAAATAACTCAGGATAAAATATGGATGCGTAGGTAAAAGCACCTTGCTGAAACATAAGGTAAATACTATGAATGGAATATAGCGCCCAGAATATTGAAACTATACCTAACCCTCTTAAAAATATGCGATACATAGCATTCCCTAACAGTAATTATAGAGACCCATGGGTCTCTATATTAATAAATTTGATTTTGAATTGCATGGCTGGAATGCCTCTTGTTTTCTTGGTTTCATTGTTTATCGGTCTCTATATTGAAATATTAATATAGAGACGCAGAGAATGGCTACATTAATTGTAGACTCTCTAATTTTCAACAAAGAGGAGTTAGCCTTATGGGGTATTTCATGCACAACTAAACAATCTCCACGTCTATTAGATTTAGTTTCAACTATTTGCCGCCGCAGGCATTTTAGTCATAGAACAGAAGAGGCTTATGTACATTGGATTAAGCGTTTTATATTCTTTCATCAGAAACGCCATCCCATTGAAATGGGCATCTCTGAGGTTGAGGCTTTTCTTAATCATCTTGCGGTCATGCGCTCTTGCTCGGCTTCCACCCAGACTCAGGCATTGAATGCACTGGTGTTTTTATATCATGATGTTTTAGATCGCCCTTTAGGTCATATGAAAGGACTAAATCGTGTCCAACAGCGTCATCGTGTACCGGTTGTTTTGAATGTTTCTGAGGTGAAGACTTGTTTGGCTTTAATGCATGGCACTAATCAGTTAATTGCTCAGTTAATTTATGGCGCGGGCCTGCGAGTGAACGAGTGCATGGGACTCAGGGTAAAAGACTTGGATTTTATCTCTGGCAACTTAACGGTTCGTGATGGCAAAGGTGGGAAAGATCGTACAACCCTACTTCCTAGTCAATTAATTGCACCACTGCAAAAGCATTTGTTAAAAGTCGCACAATTGCATCAATCTGATTTGAATCGCGGTGCGGGTTTTGCTGCTATGCCAGGGGCGTTATATAAGAAATATCCCACCGCTTCAAAATCACTTGCTTGGCAGTTTGTGTTTCCATCAACGGTCATTCGTCCATGGGCAGATGGGAAAATGAAAGTGCGTTGGCATATGTCAGACAGTACAATCCAAAGAGCATTTAAAATCGCACTGAATCAAGCCAATATTCAAAAACATGCGTCCATACATACGTTACGTCACTCTTTTGCCACACATTTGTTAGCAGCAGGTACCGATATTAGAACAATTCAGTTATTGTTGGGTCACCGCAGTTTACAGACCACAATGATTTACACCCATGTGATTGAGGCAACAAAACAGGTGACCAGCCCTTTTGATTGTCTTTAATTTTTAGGCTAAGCGGTCATTTATTGAATGACCGCTTTGTCCCCAATACTGAAGACGTGATAATCCGCATAGCGGTCAGTCATCGATATACATCTTGCTTCATTTATAAATCATAATAACGTTTCCATGAATATATATCTTATAGTTAAAACCATTCATATCATAAGTTCTACAGTATTATTTGGAACCGGTATTGGCATTGCATTTTTTATGTTCCGCAGCTACTTCACGGACAATCTTCATGAGAGGCTATATGCTGCACGCGGAACAGTTATTGCGGACTATATCTTTACCTTGCCCGCCGTCATAACACAACTGACAACTGGCGCATGGCTAGTGTGGAACAGTGGATATAACTGGACCGATCTATGGCTAATAATCACATATGTCATCTATATGATAGCTGGATTATGCTGGTTACCTGTAGTTTGGATACAAGTTAGATTAAGAAATATTTTGATTGAATGTGTGGCTAATCAATCAACCATCCCTAAAAATTATTTCAGACTGTTTAAGATATGGTTTCTACTCGGTTGGCCAGCGTTTATAGGTTTAGTCGTGGTGTTTTTCTTGATGGTAGCTAAACCTGTATGACTCAATTAAACGCTAAAAAACCAATTTGGTTTGTCTATGACGGTGAGTGCCCTTTGTGCACAAATGCGGCATTGGCACTTAGGATCAAAAAAACATATGGGATTCTACATCTTGTAAATGCACGTGTGGAAAAAGACCACTTTGTCATGCAAGAAATTTTCATACGTAGATATGACCTTGATGAAGGCATGATTATTTATGATGGTAATCAGTTTTACCATGGTAAAGATGCCTTGTATTTCATGGCACGTTTCGGTGAAAACCAAGGTTTTTTTAATATATTCAATAAAGCTGTATTTTGGTCTTCATGTTTTGCAAATACTACCTATCCATGGATGCGTGGCCTAAGAAATCTATTACTAAGTCAACGTCATGTAGCACAGATAGACAACTTGAACAGCAAGTCAGAACCCATATTTAAAAGTATTTTTGGTGAAGCATGGAACGACTTGCCGCCCGTCATGCAAAAGCACTATTTAAATCGACCGTACAGTAATGACATTAATATTGTGAGAGGTCAGTTGGATGTGATGTGTGCGGGTCCAATTAAGCTTCTAGCGCCATTACTCTGGATGACAGGTGGCATACCGCCCATTAATGCCCATAATGTTCCAGTGACAGTCACTTTTGAAAGTCATCAAAACTCAAAAGCTTTTACGTTTAATCGAATCTTCTACTTTGCAAATAGAAAACCTTATCACTTTCAATCCCGTATGTTACAACTTGACGGCAATAAGGTTGTAGAGTTGATGAAATTTGGCATAGGCTGGAGAACCAGTTTTCATTGGGAGGATGGTTGCGTTAAATTAAAGCATCAGGGCTATGTATTAAAACTGTTTGGGCATTACATCCCGATACCACTTACTTTGCTGATTGGCGAGGGCAATGCAGTGGAAATGCCTGTTGATGATGATACGTTTGACATGCAGGTTGATATAACCCATCCATGGTGGGGTAAAATTTATGAATATAAAGGACGCTTTCATTTAAAGGGTGGAAATTGATTCAACGGGTTCTGATTATTGGAGGATATGGGAACTTTGGCAGCGTAATATCAAAAACATTAGCCAAAGAATCGAATATTCAAATCATTGTCGCTGGACGCTCATTACAAAAGGCTCAAGCCTTCATACAGGCGCTGGAATCTAAAAATACTGCAGAAGCCAGATTCATCGATATCAATACCAATATTGCATCAGCCTTAGAAGACATAAAACCTAATATCTTGATACACACTTCTGGACCATTTCAAGGTCAAAGTTACGTTGTTGCTAATGCCTGTATCAAAGCAGGCATTCACTACATTGATTTAGCAGATGGTCGTAGCTTTGTTGAGGGCATTGGAAGTCTAATCGCACTTGCAAAAGCGAAAAACGTTCTAGTGATTAGTGGTGCTAGTTCAGTTCCCTGTTTAACTTCTGCATTAGTAGATTACTATCAGAATGCATTTCAATCACTGGATAGTCTAGATTATGGTATTACGACAGCCCAAAAAACTGCACGAGGCTTGGCCACCACTGCGGCAATTTTGGGCTACACAGGTAAGCATTTTCAAACGATTGTCGGTGGTATTCAAACAAAGATTTATGGTTGGCAAGGACTTAGAGCAAGGAAATACAATAATCTCGGATGGCGTCTGTTAGGAAATTGTGATGTGCCAGATTTAGCACTATTTCCCAAGCGTTACCCATCCTTAAAAAACATTCGCTTTTATGCTGGTCTAGAAATTCCACTCATTCATATGACGCTTTGGGGGTTATCTTGGATGGTGCGTTTAGGCCTCATTCAACATTTAGAAAAATATGCGTCTTTACTGTTGCGCCTGTCATTTATGTTTGATTGGCTTGGCTCTTCAAATAGCGCCTTTCATCTATCCTTATCAGGAAAAGATTTTCAGGGGCTCGACAAAAACATCACCTTTGAACTCATCGCCAAATCAGGTGACGGTCCAAACATTCCTTGCATGCCCGCCATCATCATCGCGAAAAAGCTGGCGACTGATGAAGTTCAACAGCGAGGTGCATTTCCATGTATCGGATTTATTACTCGAGACGAATATTTAGATGCGTTAAAGAATTTAGATATAAGTTGGCAAGAGTATTAATTCACGCGGAGAAATATACCCTTGATGATGAGTGGCCGCTTTGTCCCCAATACTGAAGACGTGATAATCCGCATAGCGGACAGTCACGTTTGACATAAGGGACGAGCTTTAGCACTGTCCCGCTCGAATGCAGGGTTAGACATCTTTCACCTCGAAGCTGTTGTCGAAGTTCATCTTGCGCAGGACTCTCTTCGCTTCTTGTATTTCTATTGGATCGACCGCGCTTACATTCAGTGCGTAGCTTCGAATCGTAGACAAGATCTCCACTGTGTCGCGCCCCCAGATGATTGCCTTTAAAAGCTCGCGTTCGACATTTTCTGATTCTCCACCGACCGATACACCTCGATCCTCTTCATGAAGCGCGAACTCAAGCTGTGGGGAGCGAAGAAGAGTCAAACTCGTTTGTGCTTGGGCCCCAAGACCGAAGGACACGATGAGATCATCTTCGTCTTCAATGCTGAGAAATGGTACGTACGTAGCCATGATGTCTAACGTTTGAGATGAGAGGCATGACCCGGCTTGCCGGGGCATGTCCTCTCGATTGAAGGGTTAGAAGTCATTGCGTGAGCCCGTACTTCTGGCGCAAGTTTAGAAAGTGGTGCCCGAGAATTCCTCTCTTTGCGACCTCAATGACGATCACTACAAATGCGTCAGGTACATCAGTGCTGATAAGAACGTGCTGCCATGCATTCGAGCTATTCCGATAGACGTACGCGACATTCCAGTCTTGTGTGTCTCGCCCCGAAAATTCGCTGGCCAGAACCGCTTCCGTGTACTCCCATATGTCCACGATCTCTTCAGCGGACTTTGTGACGTCTTGCATTGGAGGAGAGAACGTTTCGAGGAACCGTTCTTCCGGCAGTGGTCGGAGCTGGATTGCCATGACTTCTAACAGTAATTATAGAGACCCATGGGTCTCTATATTAATAAATGTGTTTATGAATTGCATGGCTGGATTGCCTCTTGTTTTCTTGGTTTTATTGTTTATCGGTCTCTATATTGAAATATTAATATAGAGACGCGGGGAAATATACACTTGTTCTCGAGTGGCTGCTTTGTCCCCATAGTTAAATCAACTTACTCTTTAACAATTCACTTCACAAAGTAGTGCTTAAAAGCGCATGCTATTTATCCCTATATTTTTAAGGAGATGACTATCATGGCTAATCAGATTCCTTTAAACACTCACCGTGAACCTTGGAATAAAAGTAAACTCGTTGGTCAAAAGGCACCTCTAAAATTAAAAGAAATCTGGGCTATAAGGATTCGTTTGGAGTTATCACATCGCACGAGAGAGTTGGCATTATTTAACTTGGCTATTGATAGTAAGTTAAGAGGATGTGATTTAGTTAAGTTGAAAGTTCGTGATATCTCTCATGGCAATCAAATTACCTCACGTGCAATAGTCATGCAACAAAAAACTGGTCTGCCAGTACATTTCGAAATCACAGAACAAACCCGCAACTCTCTTTACGCATGGATCGAGTATGCACACCTTAGATCAGAAGATTTTCTATTTCCTAGTCGCATTCATAATTCACTACATCTATCAACTCGACAATATGCGCGTATCGTCAATGCATGGGTAAAAGAAATTGGCTTGGATTCAGCTAATTATGGAACACACACCATGCGTAGAACAAAGGTCTCGTTAATCTACAAGCGTACTAAAAATTTACGAGCGATTCAGTTGTTGTTAGGCCATACTAAACTGGATAGCACTGTGCGTTATCTTGGTATTGAAGTTGATGATGCATTGGAATTGGCAGAACAGACAGAATCCTAACAACTAATAGCACGGTAAGTTACTTTCTGTGCTATTTTTTAATTTCTGTTGATTGAGTTAATTACCCCTAACAACTTCAATTCGTTTCACTTCTTTAGGATCAAAAGCTTCGATTATTTTTTCAAACAATTTTTTTGCCATTTTTGAATTATCTCTGTTGTAGTTGCAGACAAACACATCCAAAGTCACATAAGCAGACTCTGGCCAAGTGTGTATTGCAACATGTGATTCAGCTAGTACAACCACACCTGTTACCCCCTCACCGACACCAAAGCTATGAAAGAAATCACCAACGATTGTAAGACCTGCATCCTCAATTGCATTAACACATAGCGTCTTGCAACTCTCTAAACTCAGCATTGCTGGAGCATTCGGCTTAACATTGTGCATATTAGCTAATAAATGTAGTCCGCTATAACTCAGGTCTTTCATAACATTTTTAAAATCAAAATAAGTGAAGAAAATGAAGTTTTACAGAATGATACATATTTTGGTAGTATCGAAACGAGAATTTGATTCAACAAGTTTAATAATAAGTTTAAAGGAGTCTGCATGGGAATCTTTGATTTCGTAAAAAAGCAGTTTGTTGATGTTATTCAATGGACAGAAGATAACGATGGTGTACTCGCTTATCGTTTTCCAATGGCTGATATGGAAATACAGTATGGCGCACAGCTAACAGTGCGTGACTCGCAAAGCGCTTTATTTGTGGATGAAGGGAAAATTGCAGATCATTTCACAACTGGACTTCATACATTAACCACTCAAAATATTCCTGTTCTTACAAATTTACGAAATTGGGATAAATTCTTTGAATCACCGTTCAAGTCTGACGTTATATTTTTCAGTCATCGCTTGCAATTAGACCGCAAATGGGGAACGCCTAACCCAATCACGATCAGGGACAGTGAGTTTGGTATGGTACGCTTGCGTGCATTTGGGATGTACTCATATAAGCTTTCAGACCCTAAGTTATTTTACCAAGAGGTAAGCGGCACTAGAGAAACTTATACAGTAAATGACCTAGACGGGCAGCTTCGTAATGTCATGATTGCCGAGCTGACGCAAATATTTGCTAACAGCAAAATCCCATTTCTCGATATGGCAGCCAACCAAGGTTCGCTCGGTAATTTAATTAAATCGCAAATGGAAGTTGTTTTTAGGCGCTATGGTCTTGAACTAGACAACTTAGTTGTTGAAAATATTTCTCTTCCAGAAGACCTACAAGCCATCCTAGATAAACGTATCAGCATGAATGTCATAGGTGATTTGGGCAAATACACGCAATATCAAGTGGCCGAATCTATCCCTATTGCCGCATCAAACGAGGGGGGAGTTGCGGGCGCTGGTGCAGGACTTGGTGCTGGGTTGGCAATGGGTCAGGCAATGAGCCAAAGTATTGCAGCAAATATGATTAACCCCGTGAACCAAGGTCAATCAGAAAGCAAGGATGAACTGTTTTCTACCCTTGAAAAACTTCATGCTCTGGTTGAAAAAGGTATATTAACGCAAGAGGAGTTTGATACAAAAAAACAAGAGTTACTTAAAAAGCTAACCTAGTCACAACGTTACCCCCATGATTCGTTACTCACAATGCCCATCTTGTGGAGCAAAGGTTCATTTTCGTGCAAGTAGCACTCAAATTGCCGTTTGTGAATATTGTCAATCAACACTAATAAGAACAGACATCGATGTTGAAAACATCGGCAAGATGGCCGACCTATTGCCAGATACCAGCTTATTACAAATTGGCTCACAGGGTTCATATCAGCATCAAGCTTTTAGTGTTATTGGTCGTGTGCAATATCAACATAGCTCCGGGATTTGGAATGAATGGCATTTGTTATTCTCAAATGGAGATACAGGATGGTTGTCAGAAGCTTCTGGGAGTTTTGTACTTAGTTTTTTAAAAGAAAATCAGGCGCCTAACCTATCAAAAGATGAATATAAACTTGACTTAACTATCCCGATATTAGGTCACCGACTCACAGTTACCAATATAGAAGATGCTAGGTGTATTGCTGGTCAAGGAGAATTACCTTTTAAAATTCACGCGGGCTTCGATGTCACCGTAGTTGATTTAAGCAATGAAGCACTATTCGCATCAATTGATTTTAGTGTAAGCCCGCCGCTATTATTTGTCGGGGAAATGGTTGAATTAAGTAACTTAGCGCTTGAGGACCTAAGAGATATTGAACATTCAAAAATTAAAGCAAGTGTAAGAAGCTTTAATTGTCCAAATTGTGCAAGCCCTGTCTCAGTTACCTTGTCTAGCACACACTCTATAGTTTGCAAAACATGTACAGCGATTATTGATACCAGCAATAAAAATGTTGAGCTAATCGTAAAGTCTCAAAAAGCAATCAGGAGTCAGATTACCCCAGTTATTGAACTTGGCAGTATTGGTCATTTCGATGGGGTTAATTACACGGTAATAGGCTATATACGCCGAAGTACACGTTCTTACGGGGTCAATTATTTTTGGTCCGAGTTTTTGTTGCATCATCCAGGTTACGGTTTTAAATGGCTTATTTCATCCAATGGCCATTGGACCTATGCAAAACCTTTACAAAAACACCCTTCCGAAAATCAATCTTATTCGGGACATAAAACAGCCTATTTTCAAAAAAACTACAAACACTTTGCAAAATATGAGGCAAACGTAGTTCAAGTGCTGGGTGAGTTTTACTGGAAAGTAAAACTTGATGACAAAGCGGTACTGGATGACTTTATAAATCCTCCCAGTGTATTAACTAAAGAGAAAACATCAAATGAAGTGAGCTGGACCGTTGGTGAGTACCTTACCAAAGAGGAAGTTGAGCACGCTTTCGGAAATTCTGTTGAGTTACCAAATTCTATTGGTGTTAGCTTAAACCAACCATCTCCATTTGATGAGCAACTAAACTCATGGTTAGTATCTTGCGTACTCTTGATTATCCTTGCAATTGGTCTTCAATTATTTTTTACGCTTACGGCACAACATGGGCTCTTACTTGACACTACTGCAAGATTCCAGAAAGTAGCTTTAAGGAACACTTTGGTCTTTGATGAGCTACCACTCCACTCCGATAACACAACTTATCAGAGCCCTGAATTTGAAGTAAAAGGCCGACCTAGCAATTTAGTCATTCAACAATCCGTAGGATTAAATAATAGCTGGATGGAAACAGCAGTTATGCTTGTTGAGAAAAATACCGGACGAGTTTTTTATGCTGAACGAGAAGCTGGCTATTATTCAGGCTATGACTCTGACGGCTCTTGGACTGAAGATAGTAGTCAACAAGAAGTTATTTTTAGCAGGGTTCCAACAGGGGTATATTTGCTGCAAATTGATGCTGATAGCGATTGGTCCAATGGATCTAAACCACCAATTCCAGACCTGATAAGTGTGTATCGAGACGTGCCCCAATGGAGCAATTTTTGGATTCTCCTGATTTTTTTATGTTTAGGGCCTGCTATTTTCTACTATATGCGCTATCGCTTTGAAGTTAAGCGCTGGGAAGAAAGTGATCATCCCTTGGTTGAAAGTGAGTAAATAATGTGGTTAAGAATTTATCAAATCAGTGGCGTCATAGCTTTGTTGTTGTTTGCAAAAATGCAATATTACGGTGAGAGCTATTACAGCGACGATAACAACAGCACTCACTCTAGCCTCCATAGCAATAGCGGCGGCAGTGGCGGTTCCCATCATTACAATCACAAATAATTCTATTTAAGGAGAATAATATGAGCTGGATTGCAACACATGATTTGCTAACTTCTTTAATTTTTTCACTACTAGGTGTCATTATATTTTGGGTGTGTTTTATCGTTATAGATAAAATTACTCCTTACAACTTATGGAAAGAGATTGTTGAAAAAAACAATACTTCACTTGCAATTGTAGTTGCCGCTATGTGTTTAGGTATTGCAATTATTGTTGCCGCAGCCATTCATGGTTGATTCAAAAGCAAGCAAGTCTTTTAAACAAGCCTTGCTATTTTCTGTATTTGTTATTGCTAGCTGCGGCTTAGTTTATGAGCTTGTCGCCGGTGCGCTCTCAAGTTATTTACTCGGAGACTCTGTAACTCAGTTCTCTACAGTTATCGGAGTTTATCTGTTTGCAATGGGTTGTGGTTCTTGGGCATCAAAATTTATCACGCATCATTTAGTCAAACGATTTGTAGATATCGAATTAATGGTAGGGTTAATTGGCGGATTCTCTGCTGCCTTATTATTTATAGTGTTTGCACTTGTTGGCTACAATGCTGCACTACCATTTCAAGGCATGTTGTACTTGCTTGTTTTTGTGATAGGAACACTAGTTGGTCTTGAAATACCTTTAGTCATGCGTATTCTTGAGCATGAACTAACCCTGAAAGAGTTGGTTTCACAGGTACTTACCTTTGATTATTTGGGGGCATTGGCTGTTTCACTTGCATTTCCAATCTTACTTGTGCCGCAACTGGGGTTACTTCGTACATGCCTTGTTTTTGGTCTTATGAACGTATTTGTTGCAGTATGGGCATTATGGATTTTTAGGGGGCAATTTAAAAATCTCAACACATTCATTTTAAAGTGCGGACTAGTCAGTTTCCTATTGATTCTTGGTTTGATATTCGCCGACAAACTCACCAGATTTACTGAAGAAAAACTCTTCGATGATCATATTATCTTTTCTAAATCAACAAAATATCAACGCATAATTTTGACTCAATGGCGTGACGATACGCGACTTTTCTTAAATGGAAACTTACAGTTTTCATCTCGAGACGAATATCGATATCATGAAGCCCTAATACATCCAGCTTTAAGTGCTTTGGAGAATCCTAAAAAAGTGTTGGTATTGGGGGGTGGTGATGGCCTAGCAATTCGCGAAATATTAAAATATCCGAGTATTCAATCCATTACACTGGTTGACTTAGATCATGAAATGACATCCATTTTTAAGTCAAACATTCGCTTAAGCTCACTTAATCAGCACGCATTAAGTAGCTCAAAAGTGTCGATCATTTCTAATGATGCCTTTACTTGGTTAGATCAACACCACGATTATTACGATTTCATTGTAGTAGACTTCCCAGACCCAACCAACTTTTCCTTAGGAAAGCTTTACACCAATAGCTTTTATAAACTGATAGCTGAGCATTTATCATGGCACGGGTTAGCAGTAATACAGTCAACTTCTCCGTTATATGCAAGACAATCATTTTGGTGTATCAACAATACCGTTGAAAGCTCGGGGCTTAAAGCAACGCCATACCACGCATTAGTACCTTCATTTGGAGAATGGGGTTACGTGATTGCGAGCCATTTACCTTATTCATTTCCTAAAAACATCAAAGTCAAACAACTAAAATATGTAACACCTGAAATCTTGCCCAGTATGTTTACTTTCCCGCTGGACATGCAAAAAATTAAGACTGATATTAATCGGCTAAACAATCAGTCTTTAGTACATTACTATGATCAAGAGTGGAAACACCAAGGTCCATAAAGATTAAGTATGAACCGCCGTGAGTTTCTATTAAGTTTAGCTGCAACACCGTTTTTAACCTGTTGTGAAAATAAGCAAAAAAGTTTTACTGGGCAATTGTTTGGTAGTAACTTTAAGGCTGGACATCGATTAAGACATACAGAGTTTCCAACTTTTAGCCAGACCAAACACACACGTGTGGCTATTGTTGGAGCAGGAGTAAGTGGTTTATCTGCAGGGTGGTACTTATGTAAAAAAGGCATAACAGACTACAAAATTTTTGAGCTTGAAGATGAAGTTGGTGGAAACTCTCGCAGCGGAAAGAACACAGTTAGCGCATACCCTTGGGGTGCGCATTACCTACCAATTCCCAATTCTGATGCAACCTTGCTCAAACAGTTCTTAAGTGACTGTGGGGCAATTACCGCTAACGCAGACTCTGAACAACCAATCTATAACGAACGATATTTGTGCTTTTCTCCGGAAGAGCGATTGTTCATTAACGGCTTTTGGCAAGAAGGTCTTGTCCCAAAAAATGGACTTACCCAGCAAGAAAGAGCAGAAATTATAGAGTTTGAAGCAGAAATGCAACGCTTTAGATTTGCAATTGGAAATGATGGAAAACCTGCATTCACAATTCCGCTATCACTTTCTTCACAAGATCCAAAGTTTACATATCTCGATAAAATCAGTATGCAGCAGTTCTTACATGAAAAGGGCTGGCACACTAAACCTCTACATTGGTATGCAAACTATGCTTGTCGAGATGATTACGGCATGCATCATCACCACATATCTGCATGGGCTGGAGTTCACTATTTTGCTGCACGTCGGGGATCGGCTGCAAATGCAGAAATGGGGCAAGAACTGACATGGCCACAAGGTAATTCATGGTTAGCAACCGAGCTGGCTAAACCACAAAAACAAGCTATTTACACCAAATCACTAGTTCACAAAATCGAGATTGAACGAAAAAAGATAAGCTTAGACATTCTTGACCTTAACACATTGGAAACCACTAGATGGATTGCAGATCATGCAATTTATGCATCTCCACTACACACGCTTCCCTATATATTACGTAACCATCATCAATTTACCCAAGCAGCTAAAACCATTCAACACGCTCCGTGGTTAGTCGCTAATCTAACAATTAATCAACCTAAATTATTAGACAGTAATTATCCATTAGCATGGGATAACGTAATTTATAATAGCAACGCTTTAGGGTACGTAAATGCTAATCATCAAGACCTTAACTCTCACCATGACAAATCAGTTCTAACTTATTATCAATCATTTGGAGAGCTTAGTAATTTAGCTGTTAGAAAATTATTTCAAGAAAAACCATGGAGTTATTTTTCGCACTCCATCATCAGTGATCTGCAAAAAGCACATCCTAATATTCATCTTCAAATCGAAAATATGGATATTTGGCAATGGGGTCATGCAATGACATACCCCCAAATTGGCTTTTTAACAAACAAACACAGGCTTTTATTAAATCAAAACCTTGATAGATTACATTTTGCGCATACGGATGCAGCAGGGATTTCAATATTTGAAGAAGCATTTAATCAGGGCGTTCAAGCTGCCATGGATATTGCATTGAAGACATATAAATAAAAACCGCACCATTCCCCCATACACCACTTAATCCGCATAGCTGACTGTCAAATTTAACCTGCGGCAGACCTGCCATCGACCCGATGCTGACAGTCATCTTCACTGGTTTCATATACAAATCTCCACAATATTTCAATTTAATCCTTAGCCTTACTACTAGTAGAACCAACGAGTTTTTTTGATCATAACAACATATTTCTTGCAGTCAATAGGTTTTTTTGTAACTCTTTGTTTAATATGTGTTTTATACATTTTCTTGTATATTAAATTCATTTCTTTTGGTTTTTTAATCTAAGCTAACCATCTGTAAATCAAGCAGTTAGATGAATTAAATGATTAATAAATTTGAAGTAATAAAACACACCAGATCATTCATTTAATAAATAAAAATTAATTTAATATTTTTTCGATAGATTTTGATTGTTAGTAAACGACTTTATTGGCTTGTATACGACTTTATTGGCATGTATACGACTTTATTGTCAAAGAACAACATTTTTACATTTTTGAAACTTTTATCCTCTAGCACTCTCGAAGAGGGAGTGCTAATATTATGTAACGGAGGAATGATTCATACATGACTAATGCCTTAACATTACCTGCTTTAAGTGCTGTTGATAGCCTCGAACAATTTACGAGAGCGATTAAAGCTTATCCTGTGCTTTCCGCTGAGGAAGAGCATGAATTTGCTGTGCGCTTTAAAAATGATAATGACTTAGACGCTGCTCGCCAGCTAATTCTCTCGCACTTACGCTTGGTAGCAAGCATTGCGAGAAACTACGTTGGCTACGGTTTGCCGCAAGCGGATTTGATTCAAGAAGGCAATATCGGCCTGATGAAGGCGGTCAAACGTTTTGACCCTGACCATGGCGTGCGCTTAGTTTCTTTCGCGATGCATTGGATTAAAGCTGAGATTCATGAATATATTGTGCGCAACTGGCGTTTGGTGAAAATTGCCACGACCAAAGCACAACGTAAACTATTTTTTAATTTGCGCAGCATGAAGTCTGACGCGAGTTTGAGTATTCAGCCAGCCGAAGCTGCACGCATCGCCCGTGAGTTGAACGTGAAGCCTGAAGAAGTGTTGGAGATGGAGGCGCGATTAAATGGTCACGAAATTTCGTTAGAAGCGAATATTGACGATGACAGCGAAGAAAGTTTTAGCCCGATTAGCTACCTGCCTGACGAAAGCCTTTCCCCGCACGAGATGATTGAGGCAAAGCAATCTGAAGAAGCGCAAACCAATGGCCTTGCCAAAGCGCTAGGTAGTTTAGATGATAGAAGCCGTCGCGTGGTAGAAGCCCGCTGGCTACAAGAGACTGGTGGTAAAACCTTGCATGAACTTGCTGACGAATTTGGTGTTTCTGCGGAAAGAATTCGCCAAATTGAGCAAAAAGCGATGCAAAAAATTAAATCGCACATGCTCACAGTACGCGCTGCTTAATCTTTATAAAACCAAAATAAAAAAGCTACCTTACCGGTAGCTTTTTTATTTTCTCGCTGGTAACGATTTCGCACTATGCCACAGCTTTGCTTTTAGTGGCCTCATCTGCGATCAACGCCTGTTTAAACTGCATGCGGAAACCTTGTAGTGCCGACAATTGCTCTTGAATACCTTTCTCAATCAGCTCCAACTCTAAAATACGGTCTTCTAAGGTATCCGTAGCTTTGTAAATGCGTTTAATACTTTCCAAACGGCGTCTTAATTGCAGTTGATGCTCACGCACTTGGGATTCCATCGGCGCAATGACAGATTTTAACCAGTTCTCAATATCGCGGTTTGCTACTTCAAACACATGCACAACGCGGCTCGCCAAAGTTTCAAAAAACTTAGTCGTTAAAGTGACTTTCTCATTGGCAATCAAATTAATGGCGGTATTAAATTGCTCTTTGTAAGCACGCTCTAATTTTGCCAACTCTTTTTGGTAGCGTAGTACTGAGAATGCCGTCGGCACGGTTTTGCGTAGGCCATGCTCTTTGGCAAATTTATCGTACATCACATCCATCATTTTTTTGATTTCATCAATTTGCGTGCTGGACGCATTCAAGCGGTCTTTCAACTCATTGAAAAACTGGTCCATTGCCGTGCGCAGTGTTTTGGTGAAAATCGCCGCCATCATTTGCTTGCGGGTTTCATGCACGTGTTTTTTCACCGCGATCATACCGAGTACGGTGAATAATTTATTGGTATGTTGTGAATACACGCTACGCAACGCTTGAAAACGCTGTAGGCCTTTTTCAAAGTTTTCTTTATCGTGCTTCACTTTGTTCATCATGTGTTCAACAACATCGTCATTTTTGCCGCGCAAACCGCGCAGCTCTTCCAACTGATCATGCACGCCAGAAATTCTGGCCTCTAAAATCAATTTGGTATTGCTCATGAGGTCTTCTACCTCATTTTGCGTGTTATCGCGCACAATGTCTTTCTTAGACGGAATGAGCTCATCTGACAACGCTTTTTCAAGCTGCAAAATACGGCTACGCTCTAATAGCGCTTCGTCACTGTTGACTTTTGCCAGCAAACCTTTTTGCGCCGAAATCGGAAAAATCTGATTTTTTTCTAGGCCTAACAACTCTGCGCTGGTGCTGATTTGTTTGTTAATTTCACGTTCAATGTCCGCTTCATTTTTAAGCTCGTCCCACAAACCGTCAATTTTATTCAGCACAGCCAAGCGGCCTTTTTGCTTCCAACGGGTGCCGCTAATGTATTGCCGCCAAATATCAATTTCTGATTTAGTCACCCCTGTATCCGCCGCTAAAATAAACAGAACGGCGTGCGCATTAGGCAGCATGTTGAGCGTTAATTCCGGCTCAGTACCAATCGCATTCAAGCCCGGGGTATCTAAAATCACCAAACCCTGCTCTAGCAAAGGATGCGGGAAATTAATCATGGCATAACGCCAGCAGGGGATTTCAATGAGCCCGTTTTTGTTGACCGTCATTGCATCATCGCTACTTTGCGGGTCAAACAAACCCAATTTCTCAGCCTCTTCTGGGGTGACCGTTTTCGTGCGACTAACTTCAGTAAATGCCGCTACCATGCTGTCATTGTCATTAATGTTGAAGGTGATCGTCGTCCACTCATCAGGATAGCGCTTGTACTCTGAAGTCGTCACGTCAGACAAGCGCGTTTCAATCGGTAATAGTGTGATAGAGCCCGGCTTGGATTTATCGTACATCAGCTCGGTTGGGCACATGGTGGTGCGGCCAGCGCTGGAAGGCAGCAAGCGTTTGCCGTAGTTGGCAAAAAATATTGCGTTGATGAGCTCCGATTTTCCGCGAGAAAATTCAGCAACAAACGCCACATTCAATTTATCTTCGGCAAGTCTTTCCAATACCTGCTGCAGGCGTTGCTCAATTTGTGCGTCATTCAACTCTTCTTGCGTCAACCAACGGCGATACTCTTCAATCCGGCCGATTAGGCCACTGCGCCAGTCAGAATATGCGTTGAATTGTTGTACAAATTTATTGTTTACCATATTGAACACCTTTTGAATGCCTGAACTCTTTGACTGCCAGCCAATAGTACTATTAGCCCAATTATAGCTAAATATTGAAATAAATTAAGCTGTTAAGCTAAATATCTCAACTAAAATCACAAATTAAAAACTTAAATACAACAACGGCTTTATCGTCACCATTAACGGCAACTTAACGCATTACTTTAATTATTTTTTGCAAAATGCTTACTTTCGTGACTTGAGACCTTGTTACGGGTTTCTTGTATTCTGCTATCATGACGTTTTACAAAAAAGTTTTTTGTTATGAGTGGCTTAACCCCTTCCTCACCACGGCCAATCGACATTCGGCTACATCAATCCTCTCGATTATTAGAACTCCATTTTGACAATGGCACAGAATGCATGCTGTCTTGTGAGTTTTTGCGCGTTTACTCTCCTTCAGCGGAGGTGCGTGGCCATGGTCACGGTCAAGAAGTTTTACAAACCGGCAAAGAAGATGTAAATATCGTTGGCATTGAGCCGGTTGGCAACTACGCCATCAAATTGGTATTTTCCGATGGCCACGACACCGGCTTGTATTCGTGGGATTATTTATACGAGTTAGCGAGCCGCTACGAAGCACTTTGGCTAGAATATTTAGGCAAACTTAGCATGGCAGGCATCACGCGTAAAACCACCGCATCAGGGCAATAAAAGCATGGAAAAAGAAAACACCACCCATTTTGGCTTTCAATCCGTTGCCGAAAAGGAAAAAGCAAAAAAAGTCGGCGAGGTTTTTCACTCTGTCGCCCAAAAATACGACGTAATGAATGATGTGATGTCGGTTGGATTGCATCGTATTTGGAAACGCTTTGCTGTGGAGTTAAGCGGCGTAAAAGCGGGTGGCACTGTTTTAGACATCGCTGGTGGTAGCGGAGATTTATCAAAACTATTTGCAAAAAAAGTGGGGGCGACTGGGCAAGTAGTGCTGACTGACATCAACGCTTCGATGTTGGGCGTAGGGCGCGACCGCGTGTTAGATGCAGGTTTTGCATTGCCTGCTGTGCAATGTGACGCCGAAAAATTGCCGTTTGCTGACGGGCAATTTGATTGCGTAATTGTTGCGTTTGGCTTGCGTAACATGACACACAAAGACGTTGCGCTCAAAGAAATGCAACGGGTACTCAAAGTGGGCGGTCGTTTACTGGTATTAGAGTTTTCCAAAGTATGGCAACCACTCTCCAAACTTTATGACATATATTCTTTTAAGCTACTCCCACAAATGGGCAAGTGGATCGCAAATGATGCCGAAAGCTATCAATACTTGGCAGAATCGATTCGCATGCACCCAGACCAAGAAACCTTGAAACAGATGATGATCGATGCTGGTTTAAGTAAAGTGGATTATTACAATTTGGCTGCCGGTGTCGTTGCGCTGCATAAGGGTTATAAAGTCTGATGCTAAAGCACGCATTCAGCCGTTTTATACAACATTTAATTGCACAAAACGCTTGGGCAAAGCCTAGGCTTATGCCGCACGCCAGCAAATCCATTGCGTTGCAGTTAAGTTTTTTACGTCAACATTTGGTGATTTTAGAAGATGGTCAACTTGCGATGGCTGGTGAAACAAAAGCGCCGGATGCCATCATTCAACTCACACCCAGCGTGCTTGCTCGATTAATGTTACAAGACAGCACAGCAAAGATGGACGTAGAAATTTCTGGCGATCAAGCGCTGGCGCAAGCTGTGGGGCAAGTGCTGAGCCATCTGCGCTGGGATGTGGAAGATGACTTGAGTCGTGTGGTTGGCGACATTCCGGCGAATCAACTTAGCCAAACCACGCAACAAGTACTCGTCGCAGGAAAGTCCGCCACGCAAGATGCTATTGCGATGCTGACTGAATATTTGCAAGAAGAAAAACCCGTGATTGCAAAAAAATTACAGGTTGAACATTTTAATGCTGAAGTTGATGCTATGCGTGCGCAGCTCGCCAGAGTTGAGAAAAAATTCGAGAAGCTTCACCGACGCGCTCAATCTTTTTTACAGCAACCCTCGACAGAAGCTACAACCCCTTAAACGACTCCACAATGCGCCTCTTTCGTTTTGTTTATATTATTTACATCGCCTTTCGATTTGGTCTGGACGATTTTCTTGATATTGGCCCACTGAAACCGCTACAAAAATTATTCGGTTTATTATTTTTCTGGCGCAATTTAAACGCACCTCGCGGCGAACGCTTACGCCGAGCCTTAGAAAAATTGGGGCCAATTTTTGTTAAATTTGGTCAAGTACTTTCAACGCGACGCGATTTAATTTCACCCGATATCGCAGACGAGTTGGCTAAGCTCCAAGATAATGTCCCACCGGTTACGTTTGCTGAAGTTGAGAAAATTATTCTTAACGCCTATGGAAAGCCGATTACCGAAGTGTTTGCAAATTTTCAACCCATTGCCATTGCGAGCGCCTCTGTGGCGCAAGTGCATTTTGCTACGCTGCAAAATGGACAAAACGTGGCAGTAAAGGTGCTGCGCCCCGACATTGCCAATACCATTGCAAAAGATTTAAAGCTGCTTGATTCTGCTGCATGGTTTCTGGAAAAATTCTCACGCGAGGGCAAGCGTTTAAAGCCACGTGAAATTGTGGCTGAGTTTGCCAGCCATACGCATAATGAGCTAGACCTCACTTTGGAAGCGGCAAACTGCACACAGCTTGCACGCAACTTCACTGATCGCCGCTTGTTGATCCCCGAAGTTTATTGGGATTGGTGTCGCAATGAAGTGATGGTGATGCAGCGCATGATTGGTACGCCAATTAGCCAAATAGACACCTTGCGCGCCAAAGGCATCGACATCACGCAACTAGCGCACGACGGTGTAGAAATTTTCTTTACTCAAGTATTTAGAGATGGGTTTTTTCATGCTGATATGCACCCAGGCAATATTCAAGTTGCGGATGATGGTCGTTATATCGCGCTGGATTTTGGCATCATGGGGACGCTGAGTGACACCGATAAATATTATCTCGCACGCAATTTTTTGGCTTTTTTCAATCGCGACTATCGTGATGTCGCGGTAGCGCATATTGAGTCTGGCTGGGTACCAAAAGATACCAATGTTGATGCGCTAGAAACTGCGGTTCGTGCGATTTGCGAGCCAATATTTAATAAACCGCTGAAAGATATTTCTTTTGGGCGCACATTGCTGAGCCTCTTTCAAATGTCGCGTAGATTTGGTGTCAATATTCAACCACAGCTGATTATGTTGCAAAAAACTTTGTTAAACATTGAAGGCTTGGGGCGTGAACTCGACCCAAATATTGATTTGTGGCAATCGGCAAAACCATTTTTAAAACGCTGGATGAGCGAACAAATTGGTTGGCGTAGCGCGCTTAAAACCATCAAAAAGGAATGGCCGACCTTGATGAAGTATGGCCCGCAAACACCACGCTTAGTTCACCAATTTTTATTACAACAAACACAGGCCGAACAAACGTTACCTGTACGTCAACAATTAGCTCAATTAATTGAATCACAAAACCAGCAAGCTAAATGGTTAAAACGGCTAACGTGGATCGTACTGATTCTGTTTTTATTTGAAATTGCAGTTTTGTGGTTAGAGTTTTATTGGTAGTCATTAACTTGTTATAAGGCATTGGGTGTTTAAGAATGAATACTATTTTTGGTTTCACTGAGGCACAAATTACTGAATTTGGCATGACATACGGCCTAGCATTCTTAATGCTAGGGATGATTGGGATCGTGCTAAAACTTGCTTGGGAGTGTAAAGCTGGGAAGTTTGGTACTTTTGTATTATTACTTGGATTAACGTTTGGCTTGGTGGGCTTTCTCGCCAAATTTATTATCCAGCATATGATTGATATTCATTAATCACATGCTGGTTTTCTTATTACAGGTAATGATCAATAAGCAGTGCCGCAAACAACAACATTAAATAAATAATCGAATATTTAAACGTTCTTTTGGCAAGATCATCCGAATAATTCAGATAAAGTCCAATCACATAGGCCATAAAAATGCCATCTAGTATGATGGTCGACAGCAAGTAAGCCAGTCCGCTCATCCCCAATGCGTAAGGCATCAGACTCACTGCCACCAAAATAATGGTGTAGAGCAAAATGTGAAGTAAGGTAAATTTCTCACCATGGGTGACCGGTAACATGGGCATGCCGACTTTGGCATATTCTTCACGACGATAAAGTGCAAGCGCCCAAAAGTGCGGCGGCGTCCATGAAAAAATAATCAAAAACATAATCAAAGACTCTGGTGACACAGTATTGGTCACTGCTGCCCAGCCTAATATCGGCGGCATCGCGCCGGATGCGCCGCCAATCACGATGTTCATCGGTGTTGCCGGTTTTAAAAACACAGTATAAATTACAGCGTAGCCGACAAACGTTGCGAAGGTGAGCCACATGGTGAGCGGATTCACAAAGTAGTACAGAATGGACAACCCAGTAGCGCCAAGCAGGCTCGCGAAAAATACAGTTTGTGATGAAGAAACTTGGCCTGTTGGCAGTGCGCGTGCGCGGGTTCGCGCCATCACAGCATCAATTTTATGCTCAATCAAGCAGTTAAAAGCCGCCGCCGCTCCTGATGAAAATGCAATACCGACTGTTGTAGCAATTAATAATGGAATTGATACCATGCCAGGCGTTGCCATGAGCATACCAATAATTGCCGTAAAAACAATTAAGGCGGTCACTCTAGGCTTGCAAAGGGATAAAAATCCCTTTAATTGAAAGCCATTGGTTTGTTTTGCAGTTGTTGCTGAAGTTGCCATATTGTCATCCACTGTAATGCTTTGTTATTTTGTTGATTTTACTGATATTTTACCTGATTTTTTTGGTAATTTTCGAGTTAAGAACGACGACGATTACTACCAGTAATGCAGCCACCAAATTATGTGCAACGGCCAATACTAATGGTAAATGTAAGAGCAAGTTGAGCACGCCTAACATGACTTGTACAACGAGCGCTACGAGTAACATGCTGGCTAACTTTCTCAGCTGCCAATAATGCATTAATTTGATGCTTAGCGTAAATAAGTATAAGAACGTTACGAGTGCACCAAGACGATGGCTCCATTGAATTGCGGTCAATGCCTCAATTGTAATTGTGCCGCCATTTGCACTTTCTCCTAAATGGCGCACAAATGTAAACGCATCTTTAAAATCCATCTTCGGCCACATTGTGCCATGACAGGTAGGAAAATCCGTGCAGGCCAATGCAGCGTAATTAGTACTTGTCCAACCGCCTAGAATAATTTGTAGCGCTAGAATAACCAAACCAACCCTAATAGCCAGCTTCATTCCGTCAGTACGGATAATATTTTCTGAAGCGTAACCCCAATGGCGATGTGCAATCCACACCAAAATCGCAAGTGTTGTCATGCCTCCGATTAAATGCGCGGTGACGATCGCTGGCTTCAATAGCATGGTGACAGTCCACATGCCCAATGCCGCTTGAAGTGTAATAATGAGCAGCAGTGCTGTTGTTAACCAGACAGAGTTACGAATTTCTCTTTTAATTGCCCAACTCAAGGTTGTAAGCGCCAACACCAATAAACCTAAAGTACCTGCCAAATAGCGGTGCGCCATTTCACGCCAAGCCTTACCAACTTCCACTTTTTTATCGGGAAATACTTGCTGCGCTTTGCTAATCGCAGCTTCACTTTGAGGTACTGTCATCGTACCGTAGCAACCTGGCCAATCTGGGCAACCCAAGCCAGCGTCAGTTAGTCGAACATATGCGCCAAGAACCACTACGCAGAGTGCCAAACTCGCGGCGATGAGTGCTAATTTTTTATATAAATTAAATCGTGCCGAAAGCATCAATTATCCAGCCCAAGATGATTTGAGTAGCTTCACGATATCTTTTCTCACATTAGCGAGCGGTGCATCCGCAGCATATTGCATCATGTAAAATCCAAGTGGGTCCACCAAGTAAAATTGATTGGACTTTTCTACTTGCTCATCGCCACGCTGAAATTGACGCACCAACGCATTCAAATGTTCAGTTGGCTGATTAATAATAATCAACTCAGGATAGTTTTTTTTAATGTTGCTGACATCGTTCATTGTTGTTAACCAAACACGTTGTACGCGGACCACATCTTTGTAAAGCGAGACATGTAATTGCCGCATATCGTGCAACTTGGTCTGACACTCTGCTTCGCAATCGTCAGAAATGTACACGATACTCCATTTATCTTTCCACAATAATGCTGGTAGCTTGCTACCTGTAGAATCCAGCAGTTGGCTTGCATTAGTAACTACATGTGGTGGCCTTACTAATTTCCCATAACTATCGCCAGCGGGTTTCCAGTTAAATTGATACATGGCAATGACGACTAGCATCGGCACCATAAAAAATACGACCATCAGTAGCAGCACCATGCGACCTTTGCGCTGCTGCTCTAATTCTTGTTCGCTATTCTGCATTTGACTGATGTCCAACCTTCACCAAACTCATGTATAAAAATATTAAAAATGCCGAAACTGTAAATCCAAACCACTGATAAGCGTAGCCTAGATGCGTCACAATTCTTTCTTCCGGCACTTCCCAATCTCTGACAAAACCACCCGCTTTGCTGTTTTTATCTAATTTTATCATTAGTGCCGAAACCTTGATGGGAACCTTCTTTTGATATTCCTGCATATCTAAGTACTGCCAGACATGACTAAATTTTGCTGAAGCTTGATTTTCATCTAACGTAAAATAACGTTGACTAGGCATCCAAATCATCCCTTCTACGACCACTTGATCAGAAGGTGTTTCCACAATAGGAATATCTGCATGTTGTACATTCGCCTCTATCCAGCCTCGATTAACTAATACGTACTCATCGGTGCCAGTAATTTTTAATGGCGTAATCACATGAAAGCCAGCCTTGCTTTCACTCACTTGATTATCTAATAAAATCTGGTAGGTGGGCTCGTATGTACCACTTAACTTCACATGTTTGTATTTCCAATTGGCATTTTTTTCATCGCCTACTTTTAATAGCTGCAATGGAAAGTGATGTTGATTTGACATATTTTCATCTTGATAAGCCGATTGCAACTCCATTTTAAGTTGCGCCTTGTGGTATTGCCACAGTCCTAACTTTACAAAAAGTGACATACTCACAAGTGTGAGTAGGAGTCCAAGCCAAGTTGGTTTAAACTGATAGCGCTGGCTTTTGAAACTAATTTCTAACATCAATTAATCACTTTTAGGTCTTACTATGGTCGCTAAAATACTTATCGTGCTTACATTGCTCATCATTGTAGGTAGTTTATTTTCTGCACTGTTCTTTTTGTTTAAAGATAAATCTGGCAGCGATAGAACAGTAAAAGCACTGACTTTCCGTATTGGACTGTCTATTACGCTATTTATTCTCTTACTCTTATCCTATCGTCTCGGCTTTATCGGCCACCAATAACTGATGTTGTAAACAAAAAAGCGATGCGTATGCATCGCCTTTTTGTTTAACACTTAACGCATTACAGCCAGTAAACAAACACAAATAGACCCAACCACACCACGTCAACAAAGTGCCAGTACCAAGCAACACCTTCAAAACCAAAATGATGTTGTGGGCTGAAGTGGCCTTTCATACAACGCAACAAAATCACAATCAACATAATGGTACCAAGTGTCACATGAAAACCATGAAAACCGGTCAGCATAAAGAATGTTGCGCCATATGCACCGCTACCTAATGTTAAGCCCATTTCAGTGTAAGCATGATGATATTCCATCGCTTGACAGATCAAGAACGCAATCCCTAGCGCAACAGTTGCAAACATACCTAAAATTAATTGTTTGCGATTATTTTTAATCAACGCCCAATGTGCCCAAGTAATCGTTGCACCTGAAGTCAACAGCAATGCAGTATTAATTGCCGGCAAACCCCAAGCACCCATCGGCTGAAACGCAGGGTTTGGTTTAAACTCAGCACCTAACACCACACCACCAGGACCTTGTGATGGCCAAGCACTCAAGAAATCTTTATATGGCGTAATGTCCATATCGTAACCAGCCAATTCAGGTACTGACAAAATTCGCATATAAAACAGTGCGCCGAAAAAAGCTGCAAAAAATGCGACTTCTGAGCAAATAAAAACGATCATACCAACACGGAATGATTTATCTTCCCAGCTTTTAAATTTACCAGTGACACTCTCAGTGATCACCGCGCCCATCCACTTGAATGTCATCAAGATAATCATCGCAGCGCCAATGTACATCATCCATTTACCAGGGGATTGTAAATAAGCAAGATCGCTATTTTTATCTGTTGCCACGCTAAAAATGAACCCTGATGCCAACGCAAGCAAACCCGCCGATGTAATAGACGGATAAATACTTCCGTGGGGAACGTAATATTGGTTATTAGAATGGTTCGCCATGCAGTCACTCCCAAATTATTATTAAAATTCAACTACTCACTAAATTTGCACAACTTTTAATTGCTACTTTTAACTGCCGGAAAAAACGCATATGACAATGTCATTTCACTCACATCTTCAGGTAGTTCTGGACTCACATAAAACCTGAGTGGCATTTCTTTTTCTTCGCCAGGGTTCAAAGATTGGTCAATAAAACAAAAACACTCAATCTTTTTTAAGTTTGCAGCCCCAATACCTGGTGTAACACTCGGTATTGCTCGGCCTACTACAACCTGATTCGTTGTGTTTTTTGCAATAAATACAACGGTTTCTATCTGCCCTGGGTGCATACGCACCTGTGGTTGCTTTGGATAAAAATTCCAACCCAAGCCAGGCATCACGTTTGTTGTAAACTGCACAGTCACCCACCGATTTTGATCAACGTTTACCTTACTGAGCACAGTAGCAGTGACATCCGTCTTTCCATTCAATCCTGTCAGGCTACACAGCACGTCGTACAACGGTACCAATGCAAAAGCGAAAAGTAGCGAGCCAACCAGAATAAAAATCAACTTCTTGATTAATCTATTATTCTTTTGCCTCAATTGATCTTTTGGATCGGCAGCTTTTGTCTCTATCCCTTCCATATCGAATACATCGTGAATAGATATACAACTAAAGCGACGGCACCAAGCAAAAGCGCAATTTTTTTACTTCTGTTCTTTTTTACTACTTCATCATTCATTGCAATATTCTGCCATTTAAATTTTTATCTAAGCTCAACAGCAAGCATTGAGCTTAGAGCATATTCACAAAACTACTTAACGACAGGTTGCTCAGTGAAACTATGATAAGGCGGCGGTGAAGGCAATGTCCATTCTAGGCCTTTTGCACCTTCCCAAGGCTTATCTGCTGCTTTTTTGCCACCTTTTGCACACGTTACAATATTGTAAACAAACAACAACTGTGAAAGACCCAGTGCAAATGCGCCAATTGTTGAAATCATGTTGAACTCAGCAAATTGCAACGCATAGTCAGGAATACGACGAGGCATCCCAGCTAAACCGACGAAGAACTGAGGAATAAATGTTAAATTGAACGAAATCGCTGTTAACCAGAAGTGCAATTTACCTAACTTCTCGTTATACATATGACCGGTCATTTTTGGTAACCAGTAGTATGTACCAGCCATCATCCCCATAATGCCGCCAGCAAACAAGGTGTAATGAAAGTGCGCGACCACAAAGTAGCTGTTGTGATACTGCGCATCCGCAGCAACGTCAGCCAACACTAAGCCGGTTAAGCCGCCAATACCAAACAGAATAATCCAACCAACAGCAAACAACATTGGTGTTTCAAAGCTCATCGAGCCTTTCCACATGGTTTTAATCCAGCAGAAGAACAACACCGCTAATGGTAATGAAATTGCCATCGTGCTATACATAAAATAAAGTAACGCGGGAACCGGCATACCTGCGGTGAAGAAATGATGCGCCCAAACCACAACAGACAACGCCCCAATACCCCATAAAGAATAAACTTGTGCTTTATAGCCGTACATTGGTTTACGTGTGAATGCTTCTAAGATTTGTGGGATAAAACCCCAAACTGGCAAGAGTAGAATATATACCTCAGGGTGACCAAAAAACCAAAACAAGTGCTGGAACATTACTGGATCACCACCGCCTGCAGCATCGAAGAAATGTGTACCAAAGTGACGATCAGTCAGCAACATAGTTACCGCGCCAGCCAACACTGGAATCGTTGCCACTAGTAAAAATGCTGTGATTAACCAACCCCATACAAACATAGGCATTTTCATCAAGGTCATACCAGGTGCGCGCATATTAAAAATCGTAACGATCACATTGATTGAACCTAAGATAGAAGATATACCTAAGATGTGAACTGAGAAAATTGCAAAATCCACACCAATACCGCCCTGCACAGAAAGTGGCGGATAGAATGTCCACCCAGTCGCCATTGCACCATCACCAATCCCGAACAAAGCCAAAGTAAACGGCAAAGTTAGTAAAATTGCAGCTGGTGGCAACAGCCAAAAACCCCAGTTGTTCAAACGAGGCAACGCCATGTCTGGCGCACCAATCTGTAGCGGAATCATCCAGTTAGCAAAGCCAGTCGCAGCTGGCATTAACGCTGCGAAAATCATCACCAGCGCATGCACACCGATTAACTGATTAAAGAAATCCGGATTGATTAACTGCAAGCCTGGTTTAAACAGCTCTGCTCGAATCCCAAGAATCATCAAACCCCCAACAAAAAACATAATGAGGGAAAAAGTTAGGTACATCGTACCAATATCCTTATGATTGGTAGTGGTTAACCAACGCATAATCCCTGTTGGGTGATCATGATGCGCATCATCATGTGCCAAGGTTGTTGTACTCATCTTTGCTCTCCAAAAACTATATGACCACTAATTAATCTTTATTGACGTGCTGCTTTAACTTGTGCAGGCTGAACAACATCACCGACGCTATTACCCAAGGCATTTCTTTCGTAAGTAATCACAGCGGCGATTTCCGCATCATTCAATAAAGCCTTCCATGCTGGCATCACGCCCTTACCATTGAGCACACGATCCAAGTGACTGTCTGACATATATTTACCATCTTCCCCAAAAATTGGCGAAGTTGTAATTTTGCTGCCAGTTAAGGCTGGGAATGCCGGTGGCAAACCTGCGCCTGTTACTTGGTGGCAAACCGCACAGTTTTTCTCGTAAACGGTTTTACCTGTCGCCATTAACTCGTCTTTTGACCACTCTTTGTCTGCCTCAGCACCTGCGGCAGCCATTTCTTCTTTTTTCTTAGCGGCCCACGCCTCATACTCTTCAACAGAAACTGCATCCACAACCACCGGCATGTAACCATGGCCTTTACCACATAACTCTTTACATTGACCACGATAAGTCCCAGCGCGCTCAACTTGCACCCATGTTTCACGCAAGAAACCTGGCACCGCCAAGCGAGAAGAACCAAACTGTGGCACCCACCAGTTATGCAACACATCTGAGGCTGTCATGATAATTCTAACTTTTTTACCAACAGGTAGCACCAAACGGTTATCCACCTCTAGGAGATAGTTTTCGGATTTGTCACCCGTATAACCAACACTCAGCTGTTCTTGCGGGGTTGAGAGATTACTCACAAATTTCACACCCTGCGCAGCACCATCTAAATACTCATACTGCCAGCGCCACTGCGAACCAGTAATCTTAATGACCATATCTGATTTTTCACGGGTATTTTCCATCATCACCACACTGTGATAAGCAGGAATCCCCATGATCACGAAGTCAATTAATAACAAAATTGCGAATGGGATCAGCGTCCAAAAAATTTCAACCGCTGTGGATGGTGTTTTATCTGCAACCGCTTTAAAACCCTTATCTTTGCGGTGCATGATGAGCGAGTAAATCATGATTGCCAACACTACCAAAAAGATGGCGATCGAGATCAGCATAAATTTGTTGTGTACATGCAGCGTATCGAGCGCCATCGGAGTGACTGGCTCAGGAAAATTCCACGTGTAATCAGCAAAAGCAGGAATTGACGCCATTAGCCCCATCATCAACAAACTGATTTTTCTAAAACCTTGCATAAAGCCGCTCCAAAACTATTTAATTAATATTTTTTATTTTCTGCCTGATTTGCCGTGCCAGTAATTTGCGCTGATCCTCATCAACCAAACGACCAAACTCCACCTCTTTACCGTGTGAACCAATAAATAGTGCAGTTTTTGCTGTCAGCGCGTTATTACCCCCGACATCGCGCAACGTTACATTTGCCCAATACCGATTGAAACTTACAGAGACAATTTCACGACGACTCTTCTTTTCAATCCACACATTCTCATCGTCAATGCTAATGCTTTCATAATCCCCTGCATGTGCATTGATCACGTAAAACGCGTACAAAAAAGCCAAAAACTCTAATCCAGCAAAAGGCAAAACCAGCCATGCGCCAATATTCACAAAGCCAAACGCCACCAATCCCATCAACAACAATATCACCGCCAGCAATTTCGCCTCCCCCTCTTTAGAAAGAGATCGATTTGGCTTCAAGATGATTTTGTTGCCTAAGTCCAATAGCGCCACAGCCTAAAACCCCATGAATATCCTAAACCTAGAACAAACTTCGGCATGCGTCATTTTGACGCACATCAAGAAAATAACATAAATAGTTTTACCGCTCAAGAAATTTGTTACAACTCGTAACAACTGGAAACGGTTTTTTAATCGCCCACCTCCGCATTTTCAACTTAACGAATTGATAACAATAAAACTATTGGGGAAATGCAGAACAGATATAAATAGCAATACGCGATAAGTATTGATGAGATTTATGAAAAAGATATCTAAGCTGCTTTGAGCAAGGCATCAAGCCACGCTTAAGTCACCTTAACGCTAAACGTTGTCCACAAGTAGAAAGATTCACCACTATTAAACTCTTTAAGGTTTAACCCTTCTTCATCCACTGAGTATGGGTCATATGTCAAAGATTCCTTTGCATGACTAGGAGCACCGCCTACTGCAAACGTGACGACCAATAGAGAAAAAATCGATTTCTTAATCCACATAAAAACACACCAGCACTCAGTAGTATTGTGCGAGGATTTTGTAACCTTCTTACTTCTCAATCAATAGCCCTTTTGGACTACACTATAGTTAAACTAATACCTTAATTAAAAACTGATGGCCACGTTACCGACTGCACGCTTTCCTTCCTCAATGGTTTCCTTTGCCAGATGAAAATCGAGCATGCCAATATCGGCCAATTGGGGCGTGATAATAAAATCCGGCGGCTCTCCAGCCATACGGCTACGGGTTATGCGCACCTGCATGACATTTATGCTTGATGCTAACACATCCAACATTGAAGGCAGTTTGGGTTTTTCTGATGAGATAATCGGCATGTAAGCCCCCAAATTTTCTTTCAGCTTTTCAGCCCAACCAGCCGACTCAGGATGAGAAGCAGATTCATCTTGCTTTGGATCAGCCTTTAGTCGCCGCCCCAAACGATCTGCGTTTAAGTCTACGGCGATAACAATATCCGCGCCCATTGCCCTTGCAACAGAAACAGGCACAGGGTTGACTAAGCCACCATCTACCAACACCATCCCCGCATGCAGTACCGGTGTAAACAACCCTGGCAAGGCAATTGATGCACGAACAGCATCGACTGTTGATCCCTTTCGTAGCCAAACTTCTACGCCGCTATTCAAAGAAGTTGCAACAGCTGCAAACGGGATAGACAATGCTTCTATTGGTCGATCAACAAAGTCTGCTCGAAAAAATTCCATTAAGCGCTCGCCCTTGAGTAGCCCACTGCTGAAGCTCACATCCATGTAAGAAAATATCTCACTCACACCTAAGCCCAACACCCACGCTTCAAAACGGTCAAGCTCGCCGGCAGCATATATAGCCCCGACTAGAGCGCCAATCGACGTACCGCAAACCAAATCAGGCTTAACCCCCATTTTATCCAACGCACGAATAACGCCGATATGCGCCCACCCGCGCGCCGCGCCACCGCCTAATACAAGACCAACTGTTGGTTTAGTTCTAACGCTCATAAATCACACCATAAAACTTGAAAAAAATTAACCGTCACTTTAGCTTAGTGTCCATCCCAACCAAACTGCCACTACTTGCAATGCCAACCCAATAATTACCTGTTTAGAATAAGCCTTGCAGCCTATGGTGATTGCCACCAAAGCCTTAGCCACGGTATTGGTGGAAAAAGCAACCAGAATTGGAATTGCAACATTTTCTAGCGAAAGTTTACCTGCCGCGGCTTGAGAAGCAACGGCAATTGTCGGCGCATGTGCATCTGCAAAACCCGCAAAACCTAAAGCAACCACTAGCCCCACTTGCCCAAACTGATCTTTCAGTGCCGAAGAAATAATCAGCACCACTATAATCAGAGCCGCTAGAATAAAGGCTGTTTTAACGCTGAATGTTTTAGTCATTTTCGTCACATCTGGTTGATTTTTTTGCAAGGACTTATGTGCAACGACCAAGCCATAAACCACGATAGAAATTCCACCAAAAGCAAGCGGCAAGGCCAACTCTTTTAACACTGGCGGATAGATAGCTGCTAGCAAGATTGCCAGTTGCAGAATTGTTGCGAGGCTTGATAACGTTGCGCCTGCAACTGCTCCGCCAACGAAACCATGCGCTTCTTTCGCATGCGCACCCATCGCGGCGATGGTTGCAACACTTGAAATAAAGCCAGACACAAACCCAACAAGCGGCAGACCGATATGTGTACCAAGCCAGCGCAAAACAAGGTGGCCAAGTACATTAATGACCATAACCAAAATGACTAACACCCAAATATTTCTTGGATTGACCGCATTATAAGGCCCAATAAATTCACTCGGAACCAATGGCAATATGATGAGCGTTGCAGCTGCCAAAATGAGAAAATCACTCAACTCATCCTTCTTCACCACTCGGCGCACAAATCCATGCATCGGCTCTTTAGCCGCGAGTAATATTGCAACGGCGACGGCAATGGCTGCTGTCAAGGCTGGCGATCGCATGGATAATCCGCCCAAAATAACTGTTAAAATTAGCGCTATTTCCGTTGTAATCCCTGGATCCTCACTCCGCTGATGATAGCGCGTGGCTACCGTAAAAAGTGTCACACAGAGTATTGAAGCAAGCAATAGCCAGAAATTAAAAATCGCACTGACCGCACCAAGCATAGAAGCAATGGTGAAAGTACGAATTCCCTCAGGCGATCGATCAGCGCCAGAACCTTTTCTACGCTCCCTTTCTGCGCCAATGAGCAAACCGATGCCAATTGCAACCGCTAAATTAAGCCAACTTTGCTCAATTATCATAGCCAAGCTCCGTGTAAAGCACGTTTAAGGAGGTTTGGGAATGTTATCCCGTCTTGAGTATATTGCGATTAGAAGCGGAAATGTTGAGATATCTCAAAAAGCACAGGCATGAACCTCGCGCAATGGGCGCCTGAACTGAATGCATTTAAAACATTAGCTTATTGCTTTGGATTTTAAGATATGTGTATTTTCCATAATCTCACCGTTCATAATTTAGTTTGTATTTTATGTTGAGCATAACGAATGCTAAAACCAAATCAGGCCAATGAAATTAAGCTTCTTTGAGATTTATTCGGGCTACTATAGGGCTACTAAAAAATGAACAAGGGGTTACGTTTTCACGTAACCCCTTGATTTTATTGGTAGGGTGTGCGGGGATCGAACCCACGACAAACGGATTAAAAGTCCATAT
>CAZAEN010000005.1:0-186489 GCA_964484105.1 uncultured Methylophilaceae bacterium | reverse complement strand
ATGCTGAACTCGTAAAATACAATGCTGCGCCTGGTGGCGGTGCATTGAGCGTATTTACTTTGTAATTTTTTAAATTACAAAATTGTACGTAAATAATAACTAGTTATTTACACTTAAACGCCCTGAATTTTCGGGGCGTTTTTTTATCTACGTTACAGCGATAAAAGTATAATGTGCCCCATGAACACTATTTCTCTGATTGTCGCCGTTTCTAACAACCATGTGATTGGCAAAGACAACACATTGCCTTGGCATTTGCCAGAAGATCTAAAGCGTTTTCGCGCGCTCACAACTGGCCATCACATTATTATGGGGCGCAAAACCTATGAGTCTTTAGGAAGGTTATTGCCAGATAGAACAACTGTCATTGTCACGCGCAATAAAAGTTATCGCGTTGATGGTGCGATAGTGGTGAACTCTTTGCCAGAAGCTATTGAGGTTTGTGCGAGTGATGCCGAAGCATTTATCATCGGTGGCGCTGAGCTTTATCATCAAGGCTTCAAATATGCCCAAAAACTTTACTTAACACAGGTAGAAACAGTTGTTGAGGGAGATGCATTTTTTCCACCAATTGATGAAAGTATTTGGCAGGAAATTGCTAGAGAGACCCACCTATCTACGAGTGGGCTAAAATTTAACTACCTGAATTATAAAAGAAAAGTGTTGCAAAATTGATGGTTTTGTCGTATTTAAAAATCATGCATTAATGCCATGTGACAAGATGTCGCGCGACAACGTGTCACATTTTGTCGAATGTTTTGAGCAGGTAGAATGTCTGCGAGTAGATATTCGACAAAAGGCGAAAAAGCATGAAAAAAATGATATTTTTTACGTTGCTAGCAATTGGCGACGGTAGGGTTGTTTGCGCCGAGAATGGGTACGAGGATATTTCTCTCAAACCTGTAGAAGTGATTTTGGTACCTGAAAATAACTACAACATCAAAGAAGCTACTGCAGCTACCAAAACAGATACGCCTATTCACGATACGCCGATAGCGATTCAGGTTGTACCACGCACTGTGATGGATGACCAGCAGGTCATTAACGTCAAGCAAGCAACTAGGAATGTCAGTAGTGTGGTGCCTTCTAGTTACCAGTTTTATGAGGGTTATATCATTCGTGGCTTTGATACTGGCAGCAACGTTTATCGTAACGGGCTAAGGCAGCCATCTTTCGCTGATCAGCAGACAGCCAATATTGAACAGGTGGAAATATTAAAAGGCCCGGCGGCAGTACTCTATGGAAGAATAGAGCCGGGCGGGCTGGTGAATGTGGTGACAAAAAAACCAATGGCAAAGTCGTACTATTCCATTCAGCAGCAGATGGGTTCGTGGGATTTCTATCGCACCACGGTTGATGCCACAGGCCCAATTACAGAAGATGGCACCTTGCTCTACCGTGTGAATGCGGCCTATCAGAAAAATCATTCGTTTGTTGACTATTTAGATAACGAAAATTTTTTTATAGCACCTACATTGACTTGGCGGCCATCCGAAAAGTTCGAGTTCAATCTTGATTTGGAGTTTCAACGCAAAGAGTATGTGCACTTTGGCACTAATGGCGGTGGCGTCCCGGCGATAGGTAAACGTCCGGCGGATTTACCCCGTTCACGCTATATAGGAAATCCGAGCATTTCAGTCAAAAATCCCAACGAGCAGGATCGTGACTATTTGGGTTTTGACTGGAGTTACGCAATCAACGATAAGTGGAGCCTGAAACATCGCGTTGGCTATATGGATGTTGACTACACAACACACTATGCCGGTGCCAGAGCATTTAATGAAGCTACAGGTGTTTTGACACAAACGCTGCAGGGCGCTTTCCAAAATCGTCGTTCGCTGGGTACCAATCTTGATTTGACCGGTAAATTTCAAACTGGGGAAATTCAGCATAACGTATTGTTGGGAGTAGATTATTTCCGTTTAAAGCAGTATTACTACGGCTTAGGCTTAGGTTCAACAGTAGTGCCTACTACGTCCATCAATGTATTTAATCCAACTTATCCGAATATTTCATCCATAGTTGATACTTCACCGGACAACTCTTACTTTGTTCGTAAAGAATACTGGCGTGGATTTTACTTCCAAGACCAAATGAAGTTTGGAGAGCAGTGGCATTTGTTGCTGGGTGGTCGTTTTGATGATGCAAATCATGGCACAGGTAACGATTCTGTCATCGGGGGCTCTGTAGAAAATGCATGGCAGAAGCTTGCAATGCGGCATGATAGTGCATTCAGCCCACGAATAGGGGTGCTATATCAACCTGTACCAGCAATATCGCTTTACGGTAATTATGTAGAATCATTTGGCACAAATAATGGTGTAGATGTTGCAGGAAAAGCACATGACCCACAAAAGGCGCGCCAAAATGAGTTGGGAGTTAAAGCTGAGATGTTTAGTGGCAAACTCACTACTACGCTGGCAGCGTATGAAATTACCAAAACCAATATATTGACGCGTGATCCAAATAATCCGTTAATCACCATTCCGATTGGTGAAGCGAGGAGTCGTGGTGTTGAATTTGATGTCACTGGAAAATTGAGTGATTGCTGGAGCATTATCGGTAGTATGGCGCTCACTAGTGCTGAATTTACAAAAGATAACAGCGTTATTAATATTCAAGGAAACCGCCTGCGTGGTGTGCCATTACACTCCGGCAGCCTTTGGGCGTCATACGATGCTACTAGCAGTAATCGGGGATGGAGTTACGGGGCTGGTATCTTTTTCGTGGGCCAACGTGAAGGTGATGATAGAAATACTTATCAATTGCCGGGCTATGGTCGTATAGATGCATTCATGTCGTACAAATTTCAAGCACTGGGTGCAAAAGTGGCGACAACTCAGCTCAATATAAACAATTTGCTAGACAAAAAATATTTTGACCACGGTGGCAGTAGCAATAACCGGCTGAACAGCTACTATGGTGAGCCGCTTAACATCATGGGTTCACTGCGGTTGGAGTTTTAATCGTCATGCTGGCTTCAAGCACTAAAGCGAATGTGTCTACATGGCATAGGTGGATGGGACTAATTTTATCGATACCATTATTGGCTTGGGTCATTTCTTCCGCAGTTCTAATCTATACCACTTTTGACTTACCTAATGGGTTGGCTGGTCAATACCGTCTAGCACCTTACAACTCGATAGATGTGCCGCTCAATCAGGCTAAATTGCAGCCTATGGATGTATTGAAAAAACTTAAGTCAGAATATGGCATTTTGAAAATCCAATGGTTAAGACTTGAGTCGCAGGGTGATAACTTATGGTATGTAGTACGTCCCACGCCTTACTCGTTGGCGATGACGTTTGATGCGCGTAGCGGAGCGAGGTTGGACCCTTTGTCTGATAAGTTATTGACGGTAGTTGCAAATCAATCATTAGTTGGAACGCGAGTTTCAAGTATCAAAGATCAACCAGAGTTTAACAGGGATTACGTCATTGATCGGGTCCCCGCGGCGGCCATCCAGATGGTCGGTGAGCAGCCCTCAGTTTTAATGTTATCCCGTGATAATGGGAGAGCTCTGCGTAGATTAAACCCAGACACTGAGCGTTTTAATTGGTGGTACAGATTTTTTCATGTCAACCAGTTTACCGATCACGTCATTCCATGGACAACTCTACTTTATCTATGTGCAATTGGTGTGTTGGTCGTGATCGTCATGGGTTATATGTTGTTCTGGTGGCGCCGTTATCGCGTAGTTCGGACGAGTTTGGCTAGGCCGCCTTGGTATACTGCGCGTAATCTACACAGAAAATTTGGTGTCTTGATTGGCGGTGTACTGATTGTGCAATTGGTGGCCGGGATCTATATCTGGCTAAGTTTGGGTCCTCTCAATCCATCTTTCCGTGGAAAAAATAGCTTTGCGGATGACTGGTACGGCGGAATTAGCACTCAGCAAAAGGTCAGTCCAATCAATGATGTGATCGCTGCAACCAATAAACAATTGCCAATATCAATGCGTCCGATACAAGCCATTACTTGGCATCAGTTAAACACACAGCCCGTGTGGTTCATTACGGAACGCCGAGATGAACTGCCAATTGTAATCAACGCCAGTAGTGGAAAAAAAATGCAAGCACTTTCTCCCGCTGATGCAGGAAAGATCGCGCGCCAGCAGATGGCAGAACACCCAACTTATGATTATATTGAGTCACTGGAGTTTTCATTTACTGATCTCGCAGATAAATTTCCTGCGTACAGGTTTAGATTTCATGACGCCCAACAAACAGACGTTTATGTGTTGCAGGCTACTGGAGAGATTGTGATGCGCAGGCCGTTTTTTTGGCGTATTTTCGGCCCATTTTTAAGTGTGCACATGTTGGCCATTACCAAAAATAAAGCCATTGATATCACTATTCTTGCTTTTTTCCAAGTCAGTATCTTGATCGTTATTTTAACCGGCTGGAGAATACAGTTTCCTAAAGTAGCTAATGATGAAAATAAACCGACCAATACAATCTAGAGTATATCCAAGAGGGGAGCGAGCCGTATTTATTGCGGGCATCTTACTTACCTTGCTTGCATTATTGTTTTTCGCTTGGAAAATGACCGAGCGTTTGACTGAAGACCTCTCAAATGAGCATACCTCCGCACCAACGCCAAAACAGAGCCACAAAAATTAGCTATAAGCTCTAAATCTCTTATTGAGCAACACAATCCACATAATAAAAGGCTTTACCGTCAATGACTTCTTTGACTAAGCCATGATTATCCGCCTCAAATCCTGGGAATTTTTCACCAAATTCACGTGCAAATTTTAAATAATTTACAATCACTTTATTAAACCGTTCGCCTGGAATCAACAAAGGAATACCCGGCGGGTAGGGGGTCAACAACACAGCGGTGATGCGGTCTTCCAAGTCGTCAATCGCAACGCGCTCAATTTGGCGGTGGGCCATTTTTGCGAAAGCATCGGTCGGCTTCATGGCGGGTACCATGTCAGATAAATACATTTCAGTGGTTAGGCGCGCGACATCGTTGGCTTTGTATACCTCATGAATTTGTGTACACAACTCTCTTAAGCCCACGCGCTCATAGCGCGGATGTTTTTGCACAAAGTCTGGCAACACTTTCCAAAGCGGCTGATTTTTGTCGTAATCGTCTTTAAATTGTTGCAGCGCCGCCACCATGGTGTTCCAGCGGCCTTTGGTAATGCCAATAGTAAACATGATGAAGAATGAATACAGGCCGGTTTTTTCCACAATCACGCCATGCTCAGCCAAGTATTTGGTGACAATCGCAGCAGGGATGCCAAATTCGTCCGAAAAATCACCATCCACATCCAAGCCAGGGGTGATAATGGTGGCCTTAATCGGGTCGAGCATGTTAAAGCCTTCAGCCAAATTGCCAAAGCCGTGCCAGCGTTCGTTGGCTTTGAGCATCCAAGCTTCACGTTCTTCCAAGCCATCTTCGCTTAAATCGGTTGGCCCCCACACTTTAAACCACCAGTCAGTTCCCCATTCTTCGTCGACCTTGCGCATGGCACGGCGGAAATCTAATGCTTCTTTAAGGGATTCTTCTACCAAAGCGGTGCCGCCGGGCGCCTCCATCATGGCCGCTGCGACATCACAACTCGCAATAATCGAATATTGTGGGCTGGTGGACGTGTGCATGAGATAGCTCTCGTTAAACACATAGCGATCTAGCTGATTATTTTCTGCATCTTGCACCAAAATTTGTGAGGCTTGGCTTAAGCCAGCCAATAATTTGTGTGTGGATTGCGTTGAAAAAACCATCGATTCTTTACAACGTGGGCGGTCTGCACCAATCGCGTGGTAATCGCCGTAAAAATCGTGGAAAGTCGCGTGTGGCAACCAAGCTTCGTCAAAATGTAGGGTATCAATTTTGCCATCCAACATTTCTTTAATTTCTTCCACGTTATACAGCACGCCATCGTAGGTGGATTGCGTAATGGTCAGCACGCGTGGTTTTGCATTTTTATCAGTCGCAAACGGGTTGCGCGCAATTTTTTTCTGAATATTTTCCCAAGCAAATTCGCTTTTTGGGATCGGGCCGATAATGCCAAAATGGTTGCGTGTCGGCATTAAAAATACCGGAATTGCACCCGTCATAATAATCGAGTGCAGCACAGATTTATGGCAGTTGCGATCCACCACTACGATGTCGCCCGGCGCAACGGTAGAGTTCCAAACAATTTTGTTGGATGTTGACGTGCCGTTGGTGACGAAATATAAGTGGTCGCAATTATAAATGCGCGCCGCATTGCGCTCAGAAGCTGCAACTGGGCCTGTGTGGTCAAGCAGTTGACCAAGTTCATCTACCGCGTTACACACGTCGGCACGCAACATATTTTCACCAAAAAATTGGTGGAACATTTGCCCAACGGGAGATTTTAAAAATGCCACACCGCCAGAGTGACCAGGGCAGTGCCATGAATAAGAACCATCGGCCGCGTAGTGGGTGAGGGCTTTAAAAAATGGCGGCGGCAAACTATCTAAATAGGCTTTTGCTTCACGAATAATTAGGCGCGCGACAAATTCTGGCGTGTCTTCATTCATGTGAATAAAGCCATGTAACTCTTTTAACACGTCATTTGGAATATGGCGGCTGGTACGGGTTTCTCCGTGTAAAAAAATTGGAATTTCTTCATTGCGATGACGAATTTCTTCAACAAAATTACGGAGTTGGTCAATCGCCTCTGGTTTTTCTTCGGCAATTTCTTCATCGTCAATCGACAAAATAAATGCTGACGCGCGGCTTTGCTGCTGTGCGAAAGAGGTGAGGTCACCGTAGCTCGTGACACCGAGTACCTCAACTCCTTCGTCTTCAATCGCTTTTGCGAGTACGCGAATACCTAAACCGGAAGAGTTTTCGGATCGAAAGTCTTCGTCGATGATGACGACGGGAAAACGAAATTTCATAATTAAATTTAGCCTTTTAGATTATTTGCAGTCACATGAATCAACCGGACTAGTGTAACGATTGCGACGAATTAATCGATTTAATTTATTTTTTAACTCATCTTCTGTTGGGTGAAATTCATAATCTCTCCCTCTCATTACACATTGATTTGCACACTTGGTTTCATACTTTGCCCGTTCTTCAAAAAGAGTATCTTCATTTAACCATTTGAAAAACAGAACAAAACAAATTAAAAACACTACAAAAAGTGCTGATGAAAGTGTTTCCCTCGTGTGAAGCATCATGGCTAAATTTTTGGTAATGTGACACCTACTTGTCCTTGATATTTTCCGCCGCGGTCTTTGTAGCTGGTTTCGCAAATATCATCTTCATCCGCTTCAAAGAATAACACTTGCGCGCAACCTTCGTTCGCATAAATTTTGGCGGGGAGTGGGGTGGTGTTGCTAAACTCTAGTGTTACATAGCCTTCCCACTCAGGTTCAAATGGGGTGACGTTCACGATAATGCCGCAACGCGCATAAGTAGATTTTCCTAAGCAAACCGTAAGCACGTTACGCGGTATGCGGAAGTATTCCACCGTGCGTGCCAAAGCAAAAGAATTTGGCGGAATAATGCAGTAATCGGCATTCACTTCCACAAACGAGTTTGGGTCAAAATTTTTCGGGTCAACAATGGTGGAATTTAAATTAGTAAACAACTTAAATTCTTTTGAGCAACGAATATCATAACCATAGCTGGATGTACCATAAGATACCAAGCGCTGACCTTCAGCATTGACCTTGACTTGGTTAGGCTCAAACGGCTCAATCATGCCGTGTTGTTCCGCCATTTTTCTGATCCATTTATCCGACTTAATGCTCATGCCATTTTTCCAAAAAACGTGTGTCAAAAAGATAAAAAAGCGGAGTTTAAACCCCGCTTTTAGTGAGTGCAAATAATAACAATAAATGTTGTTGTTTTTGCAATATTTTTTGTGAATTTTTAGTGTTATTGGTGGCCTCGACCCTTGCGCCTAACGTCACTGCGCAAGTTGGTCTACGCCGCAATGCTTTGTTATTTATCGCCACCTAATTCAATGCTATAGCGCCAGAACTGATCTTCAGATTCAAAAATCACTTTTGAGGCATCAGGGTCGCGGCTGCCGGCTGGGTATTGATGAACTGGTTTACGATCTTCCGCCCAAGCTTTCACAACCGGATCCACTAGGCGCCATTGCGCTTCAGCTTCAGAAATATGCAAGTAATTTGCATTATTACCTTGCATTAGTTCGAGCAACAAAGCCTCGTAAGCATCCACAGTGTCATCACTTTCGTGACGATTCGCTGCGTCCAACTGAATGGTGCGTGTATTGATGTCCAAGCCCGGAATTTTTGATTGGATATCCATTTTGATACATTCGCGCGGCTGAATGCCGATAATGAGCCAGTTTTGGTCTTGGTCATTGATTTGCATCGGTGCTTTTTTAAAGCGGATTGAAATACGCGTATCGGCTTCATGCAAGCGTTTAGCAGTGCGGATATAAAACGGCACGCCTTTCCAACGCGGATTATCAATAAACAGTTTCAAAGCCGCGTAAGTTTCCACTACGCTGTCTTGGTTGCCTAGCTCTTCCAAATAGCCAGGTACTTTTTCGCCGTTGACTTCGCCAGCACTATATTGCGCGCGGAAAGCGTGTTTGCTTAATTCGTTTACAGGAATCGGGCGAATTTGCTCTAACAATTTAATTTTGGATTCACGAATACCATCAGGTGTTAAATCTTTAGGCATTTCCATGGTAGCCAACGCCAAGGTTTGCAAAATATGGCTTTGCAACATATCGCGCAGCGCACCAGTGCTGTCATAAAACTGTGTACGGTCGCCTACACCTAACATTTCAGTGTTGGTGATTTGTACATGGTCAACGTATTGGTTGTTCCAAATTGGCTCCAAAATCGCATTGGTAAAGCGTTGCAGCAGAATATTTTGCAGGGCAGATTTACCTAGGTAGTGGTCAATTCGGTAAATTTGGTGTTCTTTTAAGTGCGTTGTGATGGCTGTTTGCAAGGGATTCCACAACCGGCGCAAAATCAACTGGGCGCACAGATAAAAAGTACGCTAAGTTTTGCGGGAATACTTTTTCATCGCTTAATGTGGTTTTTAATTTGCTAAACGCATCTGGATCGGTTGGCGGATTGGCATGGTAAAAGTTGCGCGCAATAAAACGCTCAAACACTTGTTGATCGTAACCTTTTTTAAATTTGGTATCGAGCATGCTTTTAATGTCAGCACGCCAAGCGTCCAAGTCTACAATTTGGCGGCCAACGCCTATGATTTTCATTTCTGCAGGCAGCCGACCCAGTAAATCTAGTCTAAATAAACCAGGGTAAAGCTTAACGCGTGCTAGGTTGCCACTCGCGCCAAATAAAACCAAGGAACAAGGATCAATTTGTTTTGTCATAATCAGTCCAAAAAAAGGAAACCTTAAAATTTAAAGTAATAGGGAAAGGCTGCGCGCCTTTCCCATAATGCTAGTGGCGCAATTGCGCCATTAAATGTATTGCGCCGTATGCGCTATATTATCCAGTTATTTCTTGGATTTTACTGCGTGACCGCCAAATGCATTACGCATCAATGATAATAACTTGTAGCTATAACCTTCTGAGTCCTGACTTCTGAAACGAGCTTGCAATGCTGTCGTCAGCACTGGCGCGGCAACGCCTTGCTCAACGGCTTCAACCACAGTCCAACGACCTTCACCTGAGTCAGCCACATATGGCGCGATGCCTTCCAGTGTTTGGTCTTGTTTTAATGCTTCTGCTGTTAAATCCAGCAACCAACTACGTACCACAGAACCATGGCGCCACAGTTCGGTAATTTGCGCCACATCAAGATTGAATTCTTCTTTGCCTTTGATGAGGTCAAGGCCTTCAGCAAACGCTTGCATCATGCCGTATTCGATGCCGTTGTGGATCATTTTTGTAAAGTGACCAGAACCCACAGGGCCTACGTGCGCCCAACCGCGGTCTGCATGTGTCAAGGCTTGTGCGTAAGGCGCCAATACGTCAGCAAATTCTTTTGCGCCACCGTACATCAAGCAATAGCCATTATCCAAGCCCCAAACACCACCAGATGTACCGCAGTCAATGAAACCGATACCATGTTCTGCCAGCATCGCGCCGCGTTTTTGACTTTGTTTGTAATTTGAGTTACCACCATCAACGATGATGTCGCCTTTGCTCAGTAGTGGGATTAAATCTTTAATTTGATTTTCAGTAATTTCACCAGCTGGCAACATCAGCCAAACGATTTTTTGGCCTTCTAATTTGCTCACTGCATCTGCAACAGAAGTTGCTGCTTCCATACCTTCGTCTTTGACTAATTTGTTGACGAATTCAGTATTAAAGTCAAAACCTACGACATTAATTTTGTGACGGAGTAAGCGTGCAGCCATGTTGCCGCCCATTTTGCCAAGACCAATCATTGCTAATTTCATTGCGATTTACCTTTATAGAGGATGATGAACCAATCAACCTTGTGGGTTAGATTAAGTTCGAAGGGGTTAAAAAATGCTTGTAGCTAAATACACACGCTGAGGCCTTTACACAAACAGCCGAACAAAAGTATAGACACAGCGAAAATTGGTGAAAAACCGAAGTTTACGGGTAGTAAGTGGGGATTTAGCACCAATTTTTCAATGCCACACACATTCAGTGCAGGCATTTGTGCAAAGGTCTCATTTATAAATGTGCAATTTAGACGCTATAATTATAGCAAATCAATCACACCTTCAAAAGAATTCCGCAAGTCTTTTCTGCATACTGATGCGATGTTGAAATTTCAAAATTCTTTTTGAGGTAATAAAAAATTTCTTAATTATTTTTTTGGACAATCAACACAATGGCAACACTAGCAACACGTTGGAAATTATTTAATTCACAAGAGGAAATCAATCAGGCGGCAGTAGCCAAAATTTTAGCTGCGGCAAGTGCCGCCATTCAAAAAAAAGGCAGTTTTAAAGTGGTACTGGCCGGCGGTTCGACGCCAAAAAGCGTTTATGCGCTGCTCGCCAGCACCAATGCAGATTGGTCAAAGTGGCATGTTTTTCATAATGATGACCGTTGCTTGCCAGTTGATCATGTTGAGCGCAATAGCAAAATGGCGCGCGATGTTTGGTTAAATCACGTGGCGATTCCGCAACATCAAATTTTTGATATTCCAGCTGAGCTTGGCAATGTTGAGGGCGCAAAAGCCTATGCCAAAACCTTAGAAAACGTCGATACGTTTGACTTGGTGATATTAGGCTTGGGCGAAGATGGACACACCGCGAGTTTGTTCCCGAACCAAGTGGTTGATAATAGCGCTGATGCTGTGCCCGTATTTGATGCGCCAAAACCGCCAGCAGACCGCATCACCATGAGCAAAAATCGTTTGAATAACACTGAAGAAGTGCTGTTTTTAGTGACCGGCGCAGGCAAACAAGAAGCAGTAGACAATTGGCGTAACGGTGTAAAAATTCCTGCAACCTTGGTGAATGGTAAAAATGGCGTAGACGTATATTGTTTTGGCGTCACCGTTTAACACTAGCAAATATTTCATTACCTTTAGAACAACTTTTATTTGCTCAAGATAAATACTTTTTAGCCGTTAATAGAATCGTGATAAACACATTTATCGGCGATTTTTTATGGCTAAAAATATTTTCTTAATTGCCTTTGTAGCAATTATTGCAATCATGGTGGGTGACAGTCCGCCACACAACTCAGTGGTGATTGAAAAAAATCCCCACCCTCAAACCCTTGCGCAACATGGTGTTTTTAACTGGCAAACATGGGAAAAAGAACCCTCAAAGTTTGTTTGGCAGTTTGCAGAAACTGAAAAAGCCTATGTTTTGCAGGGTAAGGTTTTCATTAAAACTGAGGGAAGTGACGAAGTATATGTGCTAGAAAAAGGAGACTTTGTCACATTTGCGCCAGGGCTTAGGACGCACTGGCATGTGGTTGAGCCTTTCAAAAAACATGTGACACACGAGAAAAATCTAGCGCAAAACATTTACTGGAAAGTTGCATTCAAAGTGCAAAGTGCCAGTAGATTTTTCAAAAACTTAGTCTAAGTATTCTGAATCACAATATTCGGAAATTTTGCGCTGTGGTCTAAACTGGCAAGCGCAATTTTGCTGACGGCTTTGCGCGCTATTTCTTTGTAAGTTGTTGCAATTTTGCTGTCGGGTTCGTTCACCACTGTCGGTTTTCCTCCGTCGGATTGTTCTCGAATCTTAATATCCAGTGGCAGACTTCCAAGTAATTCGACGTTGTAATCTTTTGCCATCAGTTCACCGCCGCCAGCGCCAAAAATATGTTCTTCATGGCCGCATTTACTGCAAATATGCGTACTCATGTTTTCAACAATGCCTAAAATAGGGATGCCGACTTTTTCAAACATTTTCAAGCCCTTGCGTGCATCGAGCAAGGCAATATCTTGCGGCGTGGTGACGATAATCGCGCCAGTGACGGGGATTTTTTGCGCGAGGGTGAGTTGAATATCACCAGTGCCGGGCGGGAGATCAATCACCAAATAATCTAAATCTTGCCATTTGGTATCACGTAATAATTGTTCAAGTGCGCCAGTCACCATCGGGCCGCGCCATACCATCGGTGTGTCGGTATCCACCAAAAAACCAATACTCATGGCTTGAATGCCATGCGCACGCATCGGTTCAATGCTTTTGCCATCGGCGCTGTCTGGGCGGCCGGAAATCCCCAACATTTGCGGTTGGCTTGGGCCGTAAATGTCTGCATCAAGCAAACCGACCGTTGCGCCCTCAGCCGCTAACGCTAACGCTAAATTCACTGATGTCGTCGATTTACCAACGCCACCTTTGCCAGAAGCCACCGCGATGACATTTTTGACATTCGGCAATAAATTGACACCGCGTTGCACAGAGTGCGCCACGATGCGACTGCCCACATTGACTGTAATTTTATCAATGCCATCTAAACTTTTAAGTGCATTGACGACCAAGTTTTTAATATTTTCAAACTGACTTTTGGCGGGGTAACCCAGCACAATATCTAAGCTCACATTATTGCCGTCGATTTGAATATTTTTAACTGATTTGGCGCTGATAAAATCTTTGCCTGTGTTAGGGTCAATGCAAAGTTTGAGGGTTGATTGTACTAAAAGCTCGGTGACAGCCATTTTAATTTCCTGAAGAATTTTTACGTAATGTTAAGCATTTTATCGTAATTACTTTTGAACGTCATAATGGCTTTGTTTTCATATATAAAGCTTTGTTCATTATTTTGAGATAAATCAATTTAACAATAAAGTCAGTTGGTTAGGATTAGGTCTTGTACTTTAAGGGGTGAGTGTATGCTAGAACAGAAAGATGTTAAAGCTCACTTATTGAGTGTTGAAGAAGTTTTAGCGCGGATGGAAACGTCACATAGCGGGCTTTCTTTGACAGAAGTGAGTGCAAGAGTATCTCAATTTGGAGTGAATGCACTGCCTGAATCTAAAAGAAAAAGTGCATATTTGAGGTTTGCAATGCAATTTCATAACCCACTTATTTATGTCTTGTTGGTGGCTGGTTTAGTAACATTTTTGTTAAAAGATTATGTAGATGCTGGCGTTATTGCTGCTGTGGTGTTAATCAATGCAGTGATTGGCTTTGTTCAAGAGGGTAAAGCAGAAGATGCACTGAAAGCGGTGCGTGCCATGATGGCTGTGCATGCAAAAGTAATCCGTGATGGCCATCATCAAGAGATTGATGCAAGTTTATTGGTGCCAGGTGATATTGTAATTTTGGAACCAGGCGATCGCGTGCCTGCTGATTTGCGTCTAATAAAAGTCAAAAATTGTCATGTGATGGAAGCTGCACTTACAGAATAATGATGGTACTTGAGAATGTTAAGGCCACAGCCACATACAGTGCATCCATCAAACCTTTGCCCATGGCAAAGGTTAGGATAAAACCAAAGATAATCGTAAAAGTGAGCTGCCCAAGCCCGGTAGCAAGTGCTACGGGGCCGATGTGGCGGATGTGTTGTAAATCAAGCTTAAGGCCAACTAAAAACAAAAGCACAGCAATGCCAACTTGTGCCAGTAAGTCTATTTGGTCATGCGCACTCACAATGCCGAAACCGGCTGGGCCAACAACAATCCCAACAACGATATAGGCAATAATCACCGGTTGTTTAAGCCACAACCCAACCATGCCGGCAAATGCGGAAATAATTAAAAGGATGAAAATTCTGAAAATATTTGATGCATTAGCGTTCTACTTTTGCGCCATATTATTGGCCTAGGATAGCATCAACTGGTATTTTTTGTCCTCAATCTTCTAGCTAAATTTAACTAACTTCGTCTAGCAAACAAATCCTTTTGGTAGAATGATACTTTTGACTTTGTGGTTTTCTAGAACGGTTCTTTATGACACGCAAAATTTTAGTCACTTCCGCGCTTCCTTATGCCAATGGCAGTATTCATTTAGGCCATTTGGTGGAATATATCCAAACCGATATTTGGGTGCGCTTTCAAAAAATGCAGGGTCACACCGTGCATTATGTGTGCGCGGATGACACGCATGGCACGCCGATTATGTTGCGCGCAGAAAAAGAAGGCATTACGCCAGAAGTCTTGATTGAAAAAGTCCATGCGGAACACAGCCAAGATTTTGCAGATTTTTTGGTGAATTTTGATAATTATTATTCCACCAATTCTGAAGAAAATCGTGAACTTGCGAGTGGCATTTACAAAGCGCTGAAAGCCAATGGCAAAATTGCCACCAAAACCATCGAACAATATTTTGACCCTGTTAAAAATATGTTCTTACCAGACCGCTTTATCAAAGGCGAGTGCCCAAAATGCCACGCCAAAGACCAATATGGCGATAACTGTGAAGTGTGCGGCGCCACTTACAGCCCGACTGATCTAATCAATCCATTTTCTGCCGTTTCTGGCGCAACACCTGTGCGTAAAGAAACGGAACACTATTTTTTTAAATTAAGTGAATGCGCGGATTTTTTACGTGACTGGACACGCAGTGGCACTTTGCAAGCAGAAGCTGCCAATAAAATGACTGAGTGGGTGGGTGAAGTCGGCGAAAATAAACTCTCCGATTGGGATATTTCACGTGATGCGCCGTATTTTGGTTTTGAAATCCCTGATGCACCCGGCAAATATTTTTATGTGTGGCTGGATGCGCCGATTGGTTACATGGCGAGTTTTAAAAATCTTTGTGCAAAAAATGGTTTAGATTTTGACGAGTATTGGAAAAAGGATTCCAAAACAGAGCTTTACCATTTTATCGGCAAAGATATTTTGTATTTTCACGCCTTATTTTGGCCCGCGACTTTGGAGTATTCAGGTCATCGCACACCAACGCAAGTGTTCGCCCACGGCTTTTTAACAGTGAATGGCGAAAAAATGTCTAAGTCTCGCGGCACATTTATTACTGCGCGTAGCTATTTGGAACATGTAAAAAATCCTGAATATTTACGCTATTACTATGCCGCTAAATTGAATGGCACGATGGAAGATATTGACCTTAATTTGGAAGATTTTGTCGCGCGCGTGAACAGTGACCTTGTTGGAAAATATATCAATATTGCGAGCCGGACGGCGGGGTTTATACATAAATATTTTAATGGTGAGCTTTTAGACACACACGAATCAGGGGTTTTTACTAACGTTCCTGAGAAACGACAACCAATTATTGTTCAGCAATTAAGGAAAGAAGCTGCTGCAATAAAAAGACATTATGAAAATAGAAGTTTTAGCCAAGCATTGGTAGCTATTATGAAATTGGCTGATGTTTCAAATGCTCACGTTGCTGAAAAAGCACCTTGGGTAATGGCTAAAAGCTTAAATCAAGACAGTGAAAAATTTGCACTAAGAAAAGTTTGCTCTGAGGCTCTGGAGCTTTTCCGTATTTTAACTTTGTACTTAAAGCCTGTTTTACCAAATATTGCTAAAAATGTAGAGGTTTTCTTAAATATTGCTCCATTGAATTGGAGTGATGTTGATAATGGTTTTTCGGATGGGCATAAAATTAACCAGTATAGCCACATGATTACTCGCATTGAGTCAAAACAAATCGAGGCAATGGTTGAAGCCAATAAAGAAAGTCTGCAAGCTAGTGCATCTGCGCCAGCCGTGAAAGCCGCGCCTGAAGCTAATAAAAAAGCGGACGCGGAAGAAGCGAGTTATATCTCCATCGACGATTTCACCAAAGTCGATTTACGCATCGCTAAAATTGTCAGTGCTGACCATGTGGAAGGCGCAGAAAAATTACTGAAATTGATGCTAGATATTGGTGAAGAAAAGCCAAGACAAGTGTTTGCTGGCATTAAATCGGCCTATGACCCTGCGACTTTAGTTGGCAGACTCACTGTGATGGTGGCTAACTTAGCGCCACGTAAAATGAAATTTGGTATGAGTGAAGGCATGGTGTTAGCTGCGAGCGATGAACGCGGCGGGCCATTTATTTTGTCACCTGATGCTGGCGCACAATCTGGCATGCGCGTGAAATAATGGCATCTGATGAGCTGCAAGCGCTCAAATGCAACGCCTCAGTGTTTAGGTTGTTGGCGATACACCTTTAGTTTCTTGAGCAACCAGTCGCCAAGGTTTTCCGTTTGCTGGTCACACTTGACGGTGTAATTTTGTCCACTTATCTCGCTTTTAGTGGCGGCTAGACGCACAAAATCTTCTGAAGTGGCAATTTTATCCTTAAAGTAGTCTTGCTTACGATTGATATGCGTAATCGCTTCACTGCCTTTGTAATGGATAGTATTTCGATTAAACACACAGCTAGAGAAGGTGATTTCAGACTTGAGAAAGTCAATTTCAGCCAATGTCTGAGGGCTATTTTTCGCCATTGCATAGCCATGGCATGTAGACATTATGCATACTAGCAAAAGCCTTAACCAGTGTTGGTAAAACAAAGTGACTTTCTCGATTTTTATCATGAGGTAAATAGTTACTATGAAGATAGCGTCATCATTTCGATAATCAATAAACCCCGCTCAAAGCGGGGTTTTAGTATGCTCAACTAATCGTAATAATAACGTAAATTGGTGAAGCGTCAGTTAGTCAGCTTTTTCTTTCTTAGCTTTTTTCTCTTTAGGCTCTTTTGTTGCTTTGTCAGCTTTATCTTCTTTAGCCGCTTTTTCCTTTTTAGCTTTTGGTTCTTTTTTCTCTTTTTCTTCTTTAGCTTTAGACTCTTTTTTCGGTTTATCCGCTTTATCTTCTTTTACAGACTTGCTTTCAGCGGTTTTACCAATTTCAGCCGCTTTTGTAGTGCCTACGCTTTTTTCTTTTGTGGATTTTTCTGGCTTACTTGCTGTATTTTTCTGTGACGGTGCTGGTGCGGTGACGGTTGTTTTCCCACTTATAGTGACATCTTTACGCACGTTGGCAAGGGTTACTGCGCCAATACCATCCACCTTTTCAAGTTCATCAATATTTTTAAAGCTGCCATTTTTTTTGCGGTAATCGATAATCGCCTGCGCTTTAACTGGGCCGACACCTTCTAATGTTTCTAGTTCAGCTTGGGTTGCGGTGTTGATGTTGACTGCTGAAAATGCGTTGAAACTTAAACATGCGAGTAAAACGAGTAATATTTTTTTCATTTTTCTGTTCTCCAAAAGTTAAGTGCTGCGCTTAAATTCTAGCATAGGGCAGGCGCTTGAATATGCTGAAACCAATCGTTAAACGGGCTGGTTTACGAAGTTTAATTATTTAATTGAAGTGCATTCCTGAAAAATATCTTCAAGTGCTTTAAGTGGGTTCTCTGTCTGAGTGATTGGTCGGCCAATCACCAAATAATGTGCGCCAAGCTTAAGCGCATCTTCTGGTGTCACGATGCGGGTTTGGTCGTCTTTTGCTGCATTTTTCGGGCGGATGCCGGGGGTGACTAAACAAAATTCTTGACCTAAATTTTCTTTAAGTATGGTGGCTTCTTGTGCGGAACAGACCACGCCATCTAAGCCAGCTTCTTTACTTAATTTTGCAAGATTAAGTACGTGTTGCTGTAGCGGCGTATGAACGCCAATATTTTGTAAAGTTTGTGCATTCATGCTTGTCAAAACTGTCACGGCGATCAAAAGCGGTTTATGTGTACTTTTATCTATAGCCTCGCGTGCTGCTTGCATCATTTCTAGGCCGCCACTGGCGTGGACATTGGTCATCCACACGCCCAAGTTGCTCGCAGCCTGACAAGCTTTGGCTGTGGTGTTCGGTATGTCATGGAATTTCAGGTCTAAAAATACCTCAAAATTTTGCTGTTGCAATGCTTCAATCAACTGTGGGCCGGCTGCGGTAAAAAGTTCTTTGCCTACCTTTAGTCGGCACATTTTCGGGTTTAATTGGCGTGCAAAATTTACTGCAATTTTTGCATTTTGGAAGTCGAGCGCAACGATAATTTTTGGATCAGACATTTTTTAATTCATTCATTTTGTAGATATTCAGACTTGTGAGGCTTCGGCCGGCAACCCTTCCCAAGTATTGCAAGCTGGGCACTGCCAATGGTGGTAGCGTGCTTTGAATCCACAGTTTTTGCAAAAATAGGCCTGTTTATTACCAATGGCATGGCGAATCGCTTGCTGCATGAGTTGAGTATCTTGCAGTTGTTGCTCAGTGAGTGCGGTTTTTCTGTGATGATCAACCAATGTGCGCGCTTGTAATAATTGATCAAGCGTGTTCAGGCTTGGTTGCTTGACCAATCTGCTACGTGCCAACTTTGCCGCGCTTTCGGGACCTTTTTCAACCAACGTTGCTTCGTAAAGCACGTTAAATAGCGCAGTTAATTGATAGCTTGTCTGATAATTTTTTAACAGATTGAGGCCATCAGTTGTTTGATTGAGCGCTTTGTAGCTATTTAACATTTTTAATGCAACTAAGCCTAAATATTCTGGGTTCTGAAATTCAATACGCTTCCAAAAACCAATCGCTTTTTCATGTTCGCCAGCTTCCACAGCGATGTCACCAAGTAGCACATTGGCGCGCGCGCAACTTTTGTTTGCATCCAGCGCATTTTCAAGCTCTGCTTTTGCGGTAATAAAATCGTTGCTGAGTTTAGCGTTGATGGCCTTTTCACAATAGTAGTGTGAAATTTCTAGCCGGAATGGCACGCCGGATAATTGTTCTAGCTGAGTGGCCGCTTTAATGGCGCGATCCCACTCACGTTCGCGCACATAAATTTCTAGCAGGGCGCGTAAAGCAGGCTGGCGATAGCGGTCATCGTTGAGCGTTTCAAATAATTCTTCAGCACGGTCAAATAAACCGGCTTTTAGATAATCTTGCGCAAGTTCGGCGGTGACGGCGAGTTTTTGTTGCGGTGCGAGGTCTTTATTTTTTAATAAATCTACATGTAAGTGTATGGCGCGATCTACCTCACCACGTCGCCGATATAGGCTGCCAAGTGCAAAATGAAGCTCGAATGATTCAGCGTTGGCCTGCACAGCCTCTGAAAAAGATTCAATAGCTTTGTCGTGCTGGTTTGTGATTAAAAAATTGAGGCCTTTAAAATAGGCGGCAGGCAAGGTTCTCGCTTCATTTAAAAGCTGTTTTAGGTCGATCCGTGCGGCAATCCAGCCGAGGCCAAAAAATAATGGCAGGGTCACCAGCCACCAAAATTCAAATTCCATTATTTACGCTTCTTTAGTTTAGGTTTCTGTGAGTAAAGCTCTTGGCATTCTACAATAAATCGCATTCAGCGACTTGCTAGGTGTTTTCTGATCAAGCAATAAAAAAAGCGGCAATTTGTGTTGCCGCTTTTTTGTTGCTACTTGATGCCAGTGTCTAGCCTAAATCCACCCGTTCGCGCAACTCTTTGCCTGCTTTAAAGTGTGGTACGCGTTTTTCAGGCACTTGCACTTTACTGCCGGTTTTTGGGTTGCGACCCAAGCGAGGCGGGCGATAATTCAGACTAAAGCTGCCAAAACCACGAATCTCAATACGTTCACCGGTCGCAAGGTTGTCGGTCATCGCATCTAAGATGGCTTTAACCGATAGCTCCGCATCCTTCACCACGAGCTGTGGAAAACGTTCAGCAAGAATTGTAATTAATTCAGATTTTGTCATTTTTATGCCCTTACTTCACTACTGACATTTGTAATTTTAAAGTTATTTCTTGCTGTCAAACTTAGCTTTCAATAACGCGCCCAAGTTAGTGGTGCCAGCAGCTGCCCCGTCATCCACCATTTCTTTTACTGCTTCTTTTTTGCCTTTGGCTTTTGGTTTAGCTTCAGATTTTTCTTCGCTTGTTGCGCCAGATGGGTCTGCAGTTAATTGTTTGATACCTAAGGAAATGCGCTCTTTTTCTACATCAATTGCAAGAATCACGGCTTGTAATTCATCGCCTTTTTTGTAGTTGCGGATCGCTTCTTCGCCAGTTTGTGTCCAAGACAAATCAGACAAATGCACTAAGCCATCAATGCCACCTGGCAAACCAATAAACACGCCGAAATCAGTAATGGATTTGATTTGACCAGTGACGTTGTCACCTTTAGCATGCGTTGCAGCAAAGTCATCCCATGGGTTTGCTTGACATTGTTTCATGCCTAAAGACAAACGACGACGTGATTCGTCAATTTCCAAAATCATGACTTCAACTTCATCACCTAATTGCACAACTTTGCCTGGGTGAACATTTTTGTTTGTCCAATCCATTTCAGAAACGTGTACCAAACCTTCAATGCCTGGTTCGATTTCAACGAATGCACCGTAGTCAGTCAAGTTAGATACTTTACCGAACAAACGTGTTGTCACTGGGTAGCGGCGTGCCAATGCGATCCATGGGTCATCGCCCAATTGTTTAATGCCCAATGAAACGCGATTTTTTTCTTGGTCGAATTTCAAGATTTTGGCTTCAACTTCTTCACCCACGGTCAATACTTCTGATGGATGTTTTACACGGCGCCATGCCAAATCAGTAATGTGGAGCAAGCCATCAATACCACCTAAGTCAACGAACGCACCGTAGTCAGTAATATTTTTGATGATGCCTTTAACAACTGCGCCTTCAGTCAATGTGCCCATTAACGCTTCGCGGTCAGCACCCATTGTGGTTTCCATTACAGCGCGACGTGAAACGACAATGTTGTTACGTTTGCGATCTAATTTGATCACTTTTAGATCACATTCTTTGTTTTCAAACGGTGTGGTGTCTTTTACTGGACGAACATCGACCAAAGAACCTGGCAAGAACGCCATAATGCCGTTCACAGAAACGCGCAAACCACCTTTGACTTTGCCGCTCACAAAACCTTTAATAATACGGCCTTCGTTCATGGCTTCTTCTAAGTCCAACCATGTTTCCATGCGTTTGGCTTTTTCGCGAGATAAAACGGTAGAACCGTAACCATCTTCCAATTTTTCGATCGCAACTTTCACAAAGTCGCCAACTTTTACATCAAGCTCGCCTTGTGCGTTTTGAAATTCTGATGCAGCGATCACGCTTTCAGATTTAAGACCTGCGTTAACAATAACGAAGTCACTATCAACAGAAATCACTTCGGCAGTAATCACTTCGCCTGCGCGCATTTCTTGAGTAGCCAAGCTTTCTTCAAAAAGCGCAGCAAAAGATTCCATTGATGAAGTTGTAGAGGTAGAAGCCATTAAAAAAATTACCTAAAAAATAATCCCACCGAGCAGCGGGGTTAGTTAATCAAACCAATTATCTGTGTGATGATTGGCGCCAAAAAGCACATCGTCTTTTCAAAAAAATGAAAAGACGACAATTATAACTAATTCATTGAAAAATAAAAGAGTTTTTTGAAAAAGTTGCTTAAGAATTTGGCTGGTATTTTTCTAAAACAAATTGGACGGCTTCTTCAATGTTCAAGTGGTCGGTTTCGAGCAAAATCGCATCTTCAGCTTGAATCAGTGGCGCACTGGCGCGGTTTTGGTCACGGGCATCGCGTGCTTGTAAATCCGCTAAAATAGCTTCGTAACGTGCATCAGCAACATTGGCGTTCAATAATTGTTGATAACGCCGTTTCGCACGGGTTTCTGTGCTGGCAGTTAAGAAAATTTTAAGTGGCGCTTGCGGAAAAATCACCGTACCCATGTCGCGCCCATCCGCCACTAAGCCGGGTGATTGGCAAAAGGCGCGCTGTAATTCAAACAGCGCCGCACGCACTTTTGGATGTGCCGCAACAATAGATGCGCCTTGGCCGATATTCTCGGTGCGAATTTCATCAGAAACATTTTGTTGGTTGACCAACACATCATCGCCGATAAATTGAATCGTCAATGTTTTTGCACATTCAGCGACTTTATTTTCATCTTTCCAATCAATGGTTTGTTGTTGCGCAGCAAACGCGACGATGCGATACAACGCACCAGAATCTAAATAATGAAAGCCCAAAACATTGGCAACCCGTTTTGCGACGGTTCCTTTGCCTGAAGCAGAGGGGCCATCAACGGCGATAACGGGAGATGGAGTGGTGAGATTATTCATTTGCAAAATTTATCGTTATGTTTTTAACAATCAATTGGATTTATTGATTTTAATCATTGATAATCATTCTCACTTACTTTGGTTGAAGAGATTTAAAAATGAAGAAAACAATGACTTTTGCGATTTTACACTTCGGCGTAGCATTTACTGTGGCTTATTTATTAACCGGCAGTATTTTAATTGGCGGTTTAATGGCCTTAGTAGAACCGGCTTGTAACACGGTGGTTTTTTATTTTCACGAAAAAGCGTGGAAACATTTTGAGAAGGCTAAACCAACGGTTACCCATAAAATGGGGTTTATTTAACCGTAATTTTTTTAAATTCCTCAAAATAATTGGGGAAGGTTTTTGCCACACAATTGGGGTCGTTAATCGTGATTGGCGCGCCGCCAAGTGAAACTAGTGAAAAACACATCGCCATGCGGTGGTCGTCGTAGGTGTCAATCACAGCATTCTGCGTTAATTTTTCTGGTGGCGTGATTTGAATAAAATCTGCGCCTTCCACCACGGTTGCGCCAACTTTGCGTAGCTCAGTTGCCATTGCTGCAATACGGTCAGTTTCTTTCACGCGCCAGCTCGCGATATTACGCAAGGTTGTTGTGCCATCAGCAAACAATGCCAAAACGGCTAAGGTCATGGCAGCATCTGGGATATGGTTGCAGTCTAACGTAAAGCCTTGGATTTTTTTTGTTGGCTTGAATATGTGAATTTTGTTTTTACCAAAACTAAAATCCACCCCCAACCTTTCAAGTTCATAGACAAATCTGAGGTCGCCTTGAATACTGCTGCCATCTAAACCCTCTACAGTCACTGCAATATTTGAAGCGGCGATTGCACCGGCCGCCAAAAAGTAAGAGGCGCTTGAAGCATCGCCTTCAACGTAAATTTCTTGGTTGGCTTTGTATGTTGAGTTTGCCGGAATGTTAAAACTTTGCCATCCGTCACGCGCCACCTCCACGCCAAATTTTTTCATTAAATTGAGCGTAATTTCAATATAAGGTTTTGAAATTAATTCGCCAACAACATCAATCGTGGCGGGTTTGCCTGAGAGCGGCAGCGCCATCAGGAGTGCCGTTAAAAATTGGCTGGAAACATCGCTGCGAATTTTAATGGGCTGGCTTAAATCAACGTTTGCTGGTGAAATAAGGAGTGGTGGAAATCCAGCATTATTTTTATATTCAATTTGGCAGCCAATTTGTTGCAATGCGTCCACCAAATCTTTAATCGGGCGCTCGTGCATGCGTGGCACGCCGTGTAAATAGTAGTAACCATTCGAAAGCGCAAGCGCGGCAGTGAGCGGACGGAAGGCGGTGCCAGCATTACCCAAAAATAAATCCACTGGTTTTTCTACGCTGCCTTTGCTTGGGAAGTGACCACCACAACCGTATACGCGCCAATCGGTTTCACTGAGTTTTTCCAGCTTCACGCCCAGTGTTTGTAAGGCTTCTAACATGCGAGCAGTGTCGTCAGAAATCAGCAAGTCGCGGATTTCTGTGATACCAATACTTAAAGCAGCCAATAGCAGTGTGCGGTTTGAAATGCTTTTTGAGCCGGGTAGTTTAACGCTGCCAGACACTTCGTGAACGGCGGGGAGGTGGAGTTGTTCCATAGTGATTGACTTTAACTTTTGAAATTATTTTTGCGTCGCCGCCCAAGCATTGCGCGCGGCACTTGCTCGCTCAAACAATGCTTGTAAGCCTTCGGCATCTTTATTTTCCAGCAAGATTTTGATTGCTGAAAGTGTATTTTGATAGCGGGTAAGGGCGTCTAGCAGCGATGATTGATTGGCCAAACTAATATCGCGCCACATTTCTGGGTGGCTGCCGGCAATCCGCGTAAAGTCTCTAAAACCACTCGCGGCAAAACTAAATAATTCAGCTGCGTTAGGGTGGTTGGCAATGTCATCTACCAAAGCAAACGCCAATAAATGCGGCAAGTGGCTCACATTGGCAAAAATTTCATCATGTTGATGCGCAGTCATTTGCGTGACGTTTGCGCCGCAATCTTGCCAAAGCAGCGTGACAGCGTCATGCACCCAAGCCGGTGTTTCATTAGTAGGTGTGAGCACGACATTTTTGTCGATAAATAAATCGGCTTTTGCCGCTGCCGCGCCACTTTTTTCTGCACCGGCAATTGGGTGGCCGCCAATAAATTGGCTAAATTTTTCGTCTAGAATTCTTTTTGCGCTCAAAATCACGCTGATTTTTGTGCTGCCAACGTCCGTCACAATGGTTTGCGCTTGCAAGTGCGGTTTAATCGCACGCAAAATCTGATCTGTTTGGGCAACTGGTGCAGCCACAATGGAAGCATCTGCATGATCCAATGCGCTGGCGATATCGGCAGTTGCTTCATCAATCACGCCTAAATCGAGCGCGGTTTTTAGATGTTCAGGCTGGCGACCAACACCAACAACGTGTAGATCAGGATATTTTTTTTTGAGCGCGAGCGCGAGTGATCCCCCGATAAGCCCAACGCCGAAGATTACGATCTTTTTCAAAATTTTATAGTTTTGCAGTGAATGTGAAAAATGCTGGCGAATTGTAGCATTTTGCGTTGGTTTCGTTTTTGATTTAAGCCCATTCACCGTTCAAAAGTTTTTGCAGTGGCTGAAAATTATTTTTGTACGCCATTTTTTGGCTTTCTTGAATCCAATAACCCAAATACACAAAGGCTAAGTTTAATTTTTTTGTCCACGCAATTTGCCAGCAAACATTAAATGTCCCAAAGCTTGCTTTGTTATCTTGCGTGTCATAAAAAGTATAAACAGCAGAAATGCCGTCATCCACGATGTCAATCAGACTCACCATTTTTAGCGCGCCGTTGTCTCTAAATTCCACCATCACGCTGTCTATGTTGGATTCGCAGATGAAATTTTTATACTGCTCAACATCGTCCACTTCAAAGTGGTTTTCTTCCGCTGCGGGTTTTTCGTGACGCGTTAGTTGGTAAGCATGATAAAGCGCAAAATGCTCTTCACTAAATGCTACGGGAAAAATGTGCGTGGTTAAATGCTCATGTTGTTTGATCGCGCGCTTTTGGCTGCGGTTGGGCTTAAAATTTTCAACATCCACGCGCACGGGAATACACGCTTGGCAATGCTCGCAATGCGGACGATAGGCAAATTTTCCGCTGCGCCTAAACCCTTGCAGAATTAACCCGCTATACACTGGCGTGGTGATTAAATGTTGCGGTGAGGCGATCAAACTTTGTGCGAGTTTGTTCGGCAAATACCCGCAAGCGTAACCAGTGGTCACGTAAAACTGTAATTTTTCTAGCGGTTTTTCGTTGGGTAAAGTCATAAAAAAATGTAAACGGTTAACTCAAGTTTGTAAGACGATTTAGCGCGGTAATAAATTCATCGCGTGAGATTTCCTGTGCGCCAAAGCTCGCTAAATGTGCGGTTTTCATTTGGCAGTCAATCAAGCCAACGCCTGCGTTTTTTAAATGTTCCGCTAAATGCACAAAAGCTACTTTTGATGCGTCCGTGACATGGTGAAACATGCTTTCGCCATAAAACATGCAGCCAATTTTTACGCCGTAACAGCCGCCCACTAGCACGCCGTTTTGCCATGCTTCGGCTGAGATCGCAAAGCCTAATTTGTGCAGTTCACAATACGCTTCAATCATTGTTTCAGTAATCCATGTACCCGCTTGGCCATCACGGGGTGTTTGGCTACAAGCCATCATGACTTCTCTAAAATTTGCATTAAATTTAATTTCAAAAATTTGTTTTTTGATGGTTTTTTTTAGTGAATTTGAAACCTTTAACGCTTCTAGAAAAAGTACCATACGCGGGTTGGGGCTCCACCATAAAATCGGTTCATTTTCACTAAACCACGGAAAAATCCCATGTTGATACGCAAGCAATAAACGTGCTGGCGATAAATCACCTCCAATCGCGATTAAGCCATTCGGATCAACGAGAGCATCGTTTAGAGGCGGAAAATCACAATCGCCATCAATGCAAGCAACAGAGCCAGTGGGGAGTTGGTAATAGGCGTGCATTTGATGGATATTATTTTTTGAGCCAATTCAAAATGTTCAACTTCTCACCAGCGTCAGAAACTAATGAGAGTTGATAGTGATTTGGCGGTATCAACACAGCATTGAGATCAGCTAAATTTTTTGTTGGATTTTGCAACACTGCACGCGGCGGTTTTAGCGTGACTTCAACAGTCTCAGCATAAGGCGCTAGGGCGTTTTTCACGCGGTTTACGCAGGCGTTGCATGATAGTCCGCTGACTTGGTAAGTGACGATGTTCATGGGTTAATCTTAGTGGTTCGGGTGCAAATTTTCAATCAAAAATATTTCCGAGTAAAAAAATCAACTTTTATCACCAAACACCATAAAATAACTACAAATCAATGCATTAGTTAAGTAAAATGCGCACAACTTTAATATCTGGTTATTCATTTTTGTGGAAATTTATAAAACCTTAACGGCCAAGCCAATTAACAGCTATCGACCCTATTGGGCGAAGCGGTTTGGCACTGCGCCTGTGTTGCCCATGAGCCGTGCCGAAATGGACGCACTGGGCTGGGATAGTTGCGACATTATTTTGGTGAGTGGTGATGCCTATATTGACCATCCAAGTTTTGGTGTGGCGTTGATTGGTCGATTATTGGAAGCACAGGGTTTTCGCGTAGGGATTATTGCGCAGCCAGATTGGCAAAACGCTAACGCTTTCAAAGCGTTGGGTAAGCCGAATTTATATTTTGGCGTAACCTCTGGCAACATGGACAGCATGGTCAACCGTTACACGGCTGACCGTAAAATTCGTTCCGACGATGCGTATACGCCCAATGCCGAAGCCAATAAACGCCCAGACCGTGCGGTGCTGGTCTATTCGCAACGTTGCAAAGAAGCTTACCCGCAAGTGCCGCTCTTAATAGGCAGTATTGAAGCGAGTTTGCGCCGCATTGCGCATTATGATTATTGGTCTGACAAAGTGCGCCGCTCGATTTTGATTGATTCCAAAGCCGATATTTTGGTGTATGGCAATGCAGAGCGCGCGATTATTGAAATTTCGCACCGCCTCGCGCGTGGTGAAAAAATGGCAGAAATCACCGATATTCGCGGTACAGCGTTTATACGCAAAACCATTCCAGCGGATTTTGTTGAAGTGGCTTCAACACGTTTAGATAGACCGGGTGTGGTAGATAAGCACGAAGACCCGTACGCCATAAAAATGGGCAAGGCGGATGCGAGTTGCGCAACGGAAGCTGCGCCTACGCCCACAATCGCTATGCCGTTGCCGCTTAAAGCTGCAAAAATTCCGCGCGATCGACAAGTCATCCGTTTACCGAGTTTTGAAGAAGTTTCGAGCGACCCTGTGCAATATGCGCACGCTTCTCGCGTGCTGCATTTGGAGGCCAACCCTGGCAATGCGCGTGCTTTGGTGCAAAAACATGGAGACCGTGAAGTGTGGTTGAATCCGCCACCTATTCCACTTTCAACCAGGGAAATGGATTTTGTGTACGATTTACCTTACGCCCGAAAACCACACCCGAGCTATGGCGATGCTAAAATCCCCGCGTGGGAAATGATTCGCTTCTCCGTGAATATCATGCGCGGCTGTTTTGGCGGTTGTACGTTTTGCAGCATTACTGAGCACGAAGGCCGTATTATTCAAAGCCGCAGTGAAGAAAGCATCCTCAAAGAAATTGAAGAAATCCGCGATAAAGTCGATGGTTTTACCGGCGTGATTTCTGATCTTGGCGGCCCCACCGCCAATATGTATCGCCTGAGCTGTAAATCAGAAGAAATTGAAAAAAATTGCCGCAAACTTTCTTGTGTGTACCCCGGCGTGTGTGAAAATTTAAACACTGACCATTCGGCGTTGATTCAGCTTTACCGCAAAGCGCGTAATCTTAAAGGAGTGAAAAAAATTCTCATCGGCTCGGGTTTACGATATGACTTAGCTGTGAAATCCCCAGAATATGTTAAAGAATTGGTGCAGCACCACGTGGGTGGCTATTTGAAAATTGCGCCGGAACATTCTGAAGAAAATGTGCTTAGCAAAATGATGAAGCCCGGCATGGGCGCGTATGATGAATTCAAAAAAATGTTTGAAAAATTCAGCGCAGAGGCAGGCAAAAAACAATATTTGATTCCTTACTTTATTGCTTCACACCCCGGCACGACGGACGAAGACATGCTCAATTTAGCGCTTTGGCTCAAAAGAAATGATTTCCGCTTAGACCAAGTGCAAAATTTCACGCCTACACCCATGGCGATGGCGACGGCGATGTATCACAGCGGCAAAAACCCATTGCGCAAAGTGAATGCGGATTCTGAAAACGTGCCAGTGGCCAAGGCTGGCAACGTGCGTAAATTGTACAAAGCGTTTATTCGCTACCATGACCCTGCAAATTGGCCAATGTTGCGAGAGGCACTAAAAAAAATGGGTCGTTCAGATTTAATTGGGCCGAGTAAAAAACATTTGGTGCCTGCTTTTCAGCCCGCGGTGATGGGCAAAATTGTGCAATCAGACGGCAGTCGTTTTAACGTCAAAAACGTGAATAAAAAAATCATGCCAAAAGAGTTTAATCAAATGAAAAGTCCTGCACGTCCTTTTGTTGCGGGAACCACGCAAAGTAAACGTGGGTCACAAAGCAAATTAAAAACATCCAAAGGTTAAAAAAAGGTTAATAGGTATGTTCAAAAAAATTGGTCAATCGTTGTTTGTAGCACTTTTTTTCTTTCATGCGACTGCATTTGCTGAAAATGGTATTTTTTGGAAAGCGGAAAAACCGAATGAAAAAACTATTTATCTATTTGGCACTATGCACACGGATGATAACCGTGTAACGAATTTCACGCCTGTGGTTGCAGAAACGCTCAAAAATATCGACGCGTTTATGATGGAAACCCTTGCGCCCACAGACCCGCGCGCATTGATGACACCTGACGATTTAGAAACATTACTTACCGCGGATGAACTCGAAAAAGTGAATCAGTTGGTAGACTTCCACACCATGCACAAAGCGGCGGCGATGCATATGAAGCCTTGGCTGTTAGCCGTGGTGTTTGATTCCCCCAAGCCGCTCACGCCATTTGCGCAAGATAATTTGCTCATGCGCGCGGCTGAAGACATGGGCAAAGAAATTATCGGCATTGAAGATACGCAAGAGCATTTTGGTGTGATGGATTATTTTTCACGCGATGAGCAGCTCACCATGTTGCGCGCCGTGTTAAAGCGCACGCAGGCGCAAAAAGAAAAAGATTTTGAAAAGTTATTGGGCGTTTATTTGCAAGGTGACGTACAAAAAGTGGCGCAAACCAACGAAGCGATTACAGGCGGGATGTTGCCTAAAGAAATTTGGGCGCGTATGAAGCAAAAATTGTTGATTGAGCGTAATAAAGTGATGGCTGAGCGGGTGTTAGAAGAAGCGAAAACCAAAAATGTTTTTGTCGCGGTCGGCGCTTCACATTTGGCGGAATATAATGGTTTACTTGCGAGTTTGAAAAATGCGGGTTATCGTTTAAGCGTCATTCCAAAACCATCTCAATAAGTTTTTTGAGGGGTCGCTATGTACCAAAAAATAATCATCAGCACTTTATTCGCATTGCTAGCCATGCCAGCATTTGCGTTTGATATTAGCGAGGTGCAAAAAAATCAATCACCTTTAGCGGCAGAATTTACGCAATTAGATGACAACAAAGATGAAAAATTGAGTCGTGCTGAAGCAGGTAAAGACAGCTTATTTACCGCCCAGAATTTTGCCAAGGCGGATAAAAACAAAGACGGAAAGTTAAATTTGGATGAATTTTCAAAATTTAAATCGGCTGACCAGCAAAAGAAAACAGGTCAGGCGTTAGACGATAACGCGGTGACAATCAAAGTGAAATCCAAAATTTTCGCCACTAAAGGCCTAAAAAGCTACCAAATCAGTGTAGAAACTTACAAAGGTGAGGTGATTTTAAGCGGCTTTGTTGATAGTGCCGAAGCCAAAACAAAAGCAGGGCAAGTAGCCGCGAGTGTGAGTGGCGTGAAATCAGTGAAAAATAGTTTAGAAGTTAAAAAATAATTTTTTGGAAATTTAGAAAAGATAAAAGCCGCAAATTATGCGGCTTTTTTGTAGGTGGCAAATATGAGGTTGTGTCAAAAGTATAGTATTGGTTTCTGTGAAAGCTATTGAAAGTAAAAGAAAAATATAGGAGAAAAAGAAATGGCGTTTGTTGCAGAAATTATCCCTCAAGAGGATTTCCCAAAGTTTATTGATAATCCAGTTTGGGACAAGTTAAGTTATGGGCGGGGTCAAATAACTCCCGGATTTTCCCGCTGGGTGGTTGATAGAAAGAGGGAGATGTTTGTAATAAGGAGTTCAGGTGATAGAACGACAAATGTTTTTACGTTTTATGTAAAAGGCGAATATGTACAATTCAGAACGTTTATGCGCCTAGTAGAGTCGGATAAAAGTAAACCACATACCTATTTTGCAGTGTGGTATGTGTATGACCTTATAGTTCCGTCTAATTTGGAGATGCTTACAAGTGATATTTTGCAATTAATAGAAGAGTTTTGTCATGCAGCTGGTGATTCTGGCTCAAACAACCCTAAACATATTACTTACTTATCGGTTCAGTTTAATAAGCCGCCGTTTGAGTTAATAATTTACTAAAATTATCCCAAATATTATTGAACATGCGGGCCAGCTTTATATTGAATAATTTCTCCTGCTTGTGGCACATGGATAAGCTGGTCAGTCGCAAAGCCCAAGGCTTTTGCTTGCGAAATCAGCTCTTGTTTAATCGGGTAGGTGAGTTGCGGCGTGCGCGCCAGTATCCATAAATATTCTAAATTTGGCCCGCAAATCATCACATAATTATAATAATTTTGGTCAAGCGCGATGATGTTGTAAGCGCCGTAAAACGGGCCAAAAAATGACACTTTCAGTTTGCCAGTGCGCGTGCCGTCAGCGTTGGCTTGGTCAATAAAATAGGCTTTGCCTATCGCTTCTTCCCATTCATTTGTTGTTGGGTTAAAACCGCGGTTAATCACTTTAATGCCGCCATCTTCACGTGTTTCGTAAGTAGCGGTGACTTTCTCTAGCCCGCGCTCAAACGAATGGTCAAGACGCGCGATTTCATACCAAGTGCCAAGATATTGGTTAGCGTCAACATGTTGAATCACTTCAACATTTTTTGGTTGACCCAAACAGCCAGTGAGCGCCAATAAAAGCAGGCCAAGTAAAAAAATGTGGGGGAATTTTTGTGATTGATTGGCTACGTTTAAATTTCGCATGAATAAAAAAACCGTCTGAAATAAAAAAATTTAGACGGTTATTTTACAGTGGCGTTCTTTATAAATATCTTTATATTTGCTAAAAACGGTGGACGTTTTTAGCTTTCAGCAATTCTCTTTCGAGGTTATAAGTGTATTTGTGAATAATGCCTTCGTTGGCGCGGCTCAAATGAATGTAGCTTAGACCAATTCGATGTTTTTGGATGAGGCTGTCAGAGTTGACCGGTAAAATATTTCTGACCTCCAGCTTTAAGCTAGCGAGGCCAAGTTCTGGAAAATTGATTTTGCAGCCATCAAAAATTGCACCGATCTGCATAGAAGGATGCAATGCTTTTAAAGCAAGCACACCAATGCCGCCCAAACTAATATCCACCAAATTGAGGCTCAGCGTGTCTTTAAGTGAGTGATTAATCGCGTTGGGTACCAGCATTTCACACGCAAGTGGCTTAGTAGCGGGGGTTGCTAAGCGAAATAACTCGCGACGTTGTAGGCGTATCAACTCCTTTGGGATTTCAATGCGCAAAGCATGGCCGTCAGTAAGCGTGATGGCAGAGTGCTGCGTGCTTTTCCACTTAATACGGATGCCGGAATCTTTGACAAATAAAATTTCTGGGCTGGCGAGTAGGCGTTTGTTAAATAACTCGTCAATGCCCATATCAAAGTAAACAAAGCCATTGTCGTGGTCGACATTGATAATGCGTGTCAGGAACTCATCTCGACCTTGACTTGAAGCCACGCGTAAGGTGGTTTTTTGATGATGTAAGTCATCGATAATTTGGCTAATTTCTTTTGTGTTTGTGATGACAAATGGCTCTTCGCCTGGTTGCACAATTTCAATTGCCGATGACATGCTTTTTCCCTCTAATTTGAAACACTTAAATATCAGCGTTAATTATAGAGAATGCGCGCGTGATTAATTAGCCAGAATAAGTCAGTAAACTTGAACCTAATTCTTGAATTACAATTTTTTTAAAAATAGGCATGCCAACACCATGGAATGTTGGCATGCAAGTCGGAGAGTAAAGATTAATGGTTAGTTAGCCAACAACTAGCATATCGACAAACTGGTTGACTGGCATCGCTTCTAGTTTTTTCTGATCTAAGCAAAGATTTAAAATTTCTGTTTGCTTGTTTGCATAAAAACGGCGCGCTAAATTCACTTTGAATTTTTTTACGAGTTCAGGAATACCTTCACCACGGCGGCGGCGATGGCCGATTGGGTATTCCACGGCGATATTGCTTGAGCTTGTACCATCTTTAAAGAAAATTTGGATAGCGTTGGCAATCGAACGTTTTTCTGGGTCGTGGTAGTCAGCGGTGTATTGCGCTTTCTCCACGCAAGTCATTTTGTCGCGGATGGCGTCAATGCGTGGATCTGCCGCAGCGGCATCTTCGTAATCTTGCGCGGTCAGGCTACCTTTTAATAAACCAACCGCCGCCATGTATTGAATGCAGTGGTCGCGGTCAGCCGGGTTATCCAAAGGCCCCGTTTTGTCGATGATGCGGATGGCAGATTCGTGTGTGGTAATCACAATTTTTTCGATATTGGCGATTTGCTCCAAGGTTTTTAATTTGCTGCCAACTTCTGCATTGAGTTGGAAAGCACATTCCACCGCGGTTTGTGCATGGAACTCAGCCGGAAAGCTGATTTTAAACAACACTTGTTCCATTACGTATGAACCATAATCCCGTTGAAATTTAAAGGCATTGCCTTTAAAGAGCACATCATAAAAGCCCCAAGTTTTGGCTGTTAAGGCTGACGGATAACCCATTTCACCTTGCATGGTCATCCACGCCAAGCGCACCGCGCGTGAAGTTGCATCACCTGCAGCCCAAGATTTACGTGAACCCGTATTTGGGCTATGGCGATACGTGCGCAAACTTTGACCATCGACAAACGCGTTGGAAACGGCGTTAATAATGTCTTCCTTACTACCGCCCAGTAATTTTGTCACCACCGCGGTTGAAGCAATTTTCACTAAAATTACATGGTCTAATCCGACGCGGTTAAAGCTGTTTTCAAGTGCCAATACGCCTTGAATTTCATGTGCTTTAATCATGGCGGTCAGTACATCTTTGATCGTCAGCGGCGCTTTGCTTTCAGCCACGTTTTTGCGCGACATATAATCTGCCACCGCCAAAATGCCGCCTAAGTTATCTGATGGATGACCCCATTCCGCCGCCAACCATGTGTCGTTAAAGTCTAACCAGCGTATCATCGCGCCGATGTTAAAAGCCGCTAAAATTGGGTCAAGTTGAAAGTTTGTTCCCGGTACTTTTGCGCCGTTTGGCACCACAGTTCCGGCTATCACTGGTCCTAATAATTTTGTGCAGGCTGGGTAATCTAAAGCTTCAAAACCGCAGCCTAACGTATCCATTAAGCAGTTTCGAGCGGTGTCAAAAGCCTCATCGGATTTGATTTCGTAATCGGCGACGTAGTTGGCAATATCCACGATGACTTGATCGGGGGCGGGGCGAACATTTGAAATGTGTGCACTCATGTTTTATACCTTAAAAAATTAAAATAACACTTAATTAACGCTGACTTATTGGCACAAACGGTCTATTTTCTGGGCCTGTATATTCCGCATTCGGACGAATAATTTTGTTATCAATGCGCTGCTCAATCGCGTGGGCGACCCAGCCGGTTGTGCGGGAAATCACAAAAATCGGCGTGAACATGCCTGTCGGAATGCCCATCATGTGATAGCTCGAAGCGCTGTACCAATCTAAGTTCGGGAACATTTTTTTCTCGCGCCACATGGTGGTTTCAATGCGTTCAGAAATATCAAATAATTTCATGTCGCCAGCGTCTTCACACAACGCCTTACTCACGGCTTTAATAGATTCATTGCGTGGGTCAGCAATGGTGTAAACCGGATGACCAAAGCCAATCACAATTTCTTTGCGAGCCATGCGTGCCATGATGTCAGCTTCCGCTTCGTCCGCATTTTTGTAGCGTTCAATAATTTCCATTGCCGCTTCGTTAGCGCCGCCATGTTTGGGGCCACGCAACGCGCCAATGGCGCTGGTGATGCAAGAATACATATCAGACAAGGTGCCAGAAACCACGCGTGCAGTGAATGTTGAGGCGTTAAATTCATGCTCCGCATACAGCACCAATGAAGTGTTCATGGCCTTGATATGCAATTCAGAGGGTTTTTTACCGTGCAACAAATGCAAAAAGTGCGCGGCAATCGAATCTTCATCGGTTTCCACTTCAATGCGTTTGCCATTGTGGCTGAAGTGATACCAATAAATCAGGATTGAGCCAAAACAAGAAATCAGGCGATCACCTAAATCTTTTGCGCCTTCTGTATTGCGATCAGGATTTTCCGGCTCAAGTGTGCCGAGCATCGAGCAGCCCGTGCGCATCACATCCATCGGATGCGCATTGGCTGGAATCTGTTCCAGCACGGTTTTCAGTGCGCTGGGCAGGCCGCGTAGCTTTTTGAGCTTTTGATGATATGCACTGAGTTGCTCGGGGGTAGGCAACTCGCCGTGAATCAACAAATAGGCGACTTCTTCAAACGTGGCGCATTTTGCCAGTTCGATGATATCGTAACCGCGATAATGTAGGTCATTACCGGTATGGCCCACCGTGCAAATGGCGGTGGAACCTGCGTTGACGCCAGCTAACGCAACACCTTTTTTCTTTTTTGGTGCTTCGGTAGTTTGAGTCGGATCGGTAGTTGAGTTCATCATGTTCTCCTCATCGCTTTATTTTTTGTAAAGAGCATCTAATTTTTGCTCAAACACGTGGTACCCCAAATGCTCATAAAGCTCAGCGCGCGTTTGCATTAAATTCACCACGTTTGCTTGCGTACCATCTTTTTTCACCGCACGATACACATTGAGCGCCGCTTGGTTCATAGCGCGGAATGCAGACAATGGGTAAAGCACCATGCTCACATCGGCGCTGGCAAGTTCATCCACCGTAAATAATGGTGTTGAGCCAAATTCGGTGATGTTGGCTAGCACTGGCACTTTCACTGCATCGACAAATTGTTTGTACATACCAAGCTCAGTCATCGCTTCTGGGAAAATCATGTCCGCACCGGCTTCTACACACGCGCAAGCGCGATCAATCGCTGACTGCAAACCTTCAACAGCCAAGGCATCCGTGCGTGCCATCACCACAAAATCATCGTAGGGTTTTGCATCCACAGCCGCTTTCACACGGTCTACCATCTCTTCTAGGCTGACAATCGCTTTGTTCGGACGATGGCCGCAACGTTTTGCGGAAACTTGGTCTTCAATATGCACGGCTGCTGCACCAGCTTTAGCCACGCTTTTAATGCTGCGGGCAATATTGAATGCACCGCCCCAGCCAGTGTCGATATCCACTAACAATGGCGTATCGACTGCGTCGGTGATACGACGGACATCCACCAAAACGTCTTCTAGGCTAGAAATGCCTAAATCTGGCAGGCCGAGTGAACCAGCCGCGACGCCACCGCCAGATAAATAAATGGCTTTAAAACCAGATTGCGTGGCGAGTATGGCGTGGTAGGCGTTGATTGCGCCGATAATTTGTAACGGTTTTTCGGCTTTGAGGGCAGCGCGAAAGCGTGCGCCTGCGGTTGTTGCGCTTGTCATTTTCTTCAGCCTTTAAAATTAATTAAAAAATACCTAATTAAAGAACGCTTGGTCAGCTTCTTTTGAGATGGCTACGCCAGTCAACTTGGCTTTTTGCAACACTTCCCAGAAGTAGCGATAGGTTGCGCGGTCATGTAATTCGCCAGCGTATTGAATTGGGCCCCAATCAGCAGCTTGTGCGGCGAGTAAGATGTTGGCGGCATCAATCACCTCATCAAAGTTGGGTTTCATCGCATCGACAATTGCTTGAATTTGCGTGGGATAAATGCTCCACATACGTAAAAAGCCAAACTCGTTGCGTGCGCGTGAAGCATCGCTAAAAGTGGTTTCAGTGTTTTTTAAATCCAGCGTGACGTTATGCGCGGGCACCACACCATTGGCTAAGGCTGCGGCAACCACTTCCGTTTTTGCACGTGCGAGTAAACGATGATCAAATTGGCCAGGGCTGCGCATGGCGCTGGCAGGGATGGCACCGTGGTGCGCGCTGACAAAATCCATCAAGCCGAAATCTAATACTTGCAACCAAGGCAATTTGGCAATTTCACACACTTGTTTGAGCGCACCGTGCGTTTCGATCAAAATATGAATCGGAATTTTGCGGCTGATATTGTGACGTTTTGCAATTTCTTGAATATATGAAATCATCTCGCTGGCCTGTACGATATTGGTACATTTGGGGATGGTGATATAACTCAGCACCTCCCCAGCGCCACCGACTAAAATATCCACATCTAGTTTCCAAGCCGGGTGGGTGTAATCATGAATGCGTGCACCCGCCATTTTGTATTTGTTGGCCTCTGAGGTTAATACGCGCACAATCATTTCCGCGTGTTCGCGCTCTTGTCCGCTGGCTGCGCCATCTTCGCAATCGCAGGTAATATCAAACACTGGGCCGACAGCATTCGGATTGCTCGGGTCTTGTAAACTCAATGCTTTGAGGATTAATTTTTCGCTACCGGCAAAATGTTCGCAGGCTGGGATTAGCGGGAAAGGCTTTTCGCCGCCAAACAAAGCCTGATTCGGATGCACTTTTTTACTCATTTAATTTATCCTCTCTTTGGGATTAAAACTGTGTAATCAATATCTAGCACCACATTTGCGTGGTAGCCTTGCTCGGTTTTTAATGTGTTAATTTCATTCGCCGGCACATTTTTGATGCCGACCATTCTGAGCCGCAATGCGCCGATATGCGGGTTTGGCAGTGACCATTTATCCTGCACTTCAGTAAAGCTATAAATCGTGTCTCCACCAAAACATGGGTTGCAGTGTGTTCCCGCATTAATGGCCAAAATGCTGATTGCATTTTCCAAGCCATCGTATGAAAGCGCGCGGCATATGGAGATGACATGGCCACCGTACATTAAGCGTTTACCAAAGCTACTTTTTTTCATCATCACTTCATCAAAGTGCAAACGCGCGTTATTTTGGTAAAGTTTGGTGGCGAGTGTGTGGTCAGTGTCGCTAATCGTCATACCCGCCGGGTGGTTGATGCGTTCACCAATTGTGTAGTCTTCCCACAAATTTTGGCTGCCGGTATTGCTGGTATCAAATTTGCGTGCATCTAAAAATTCGGGAATTTGCAATTTTTCAACCGGAACATGGCTTTCAAGTGTTGGGATGATGGTTTCAGGTGCTGGCGCATCAAGATTCTTTTTATGCACCATCACCCAACGAACCCAAGAAAGTACAGGTTGTTGCAACTGATTGACGGATACTGAACGCACATATACCACGCCATTTTTGCCACTGGAGTTTTGCTTTAAGCCAATCACGGTGGAGTGTGTTTTCAGCGTATCGCCGCTATATACTGGGTGTAAAAATTGCACCTCGGCGTAACCTAAATTTGCGACCGCATTGACGGAAATATCCGGCACGGTTTTGCCAAAAGCAATGTGAAACGCCAATAAGTCATCCATCGGACGTTTTGGGTAGCCCAAACTTTGCGCAACCGTTCCTGCAGAAAAAATCACTTGGCGGGCGCCGGTTAACCCCATGTAAAGTGCGGCATCGCCATCGGTAATGGTGCGCGGCGTTGGGTGATGAATGACTTCACCTAAGGTGAAATTTTCAAAAAAACGTCCGGTGTTAATTTTTGTATCCGCATTATTTTTAGTTGTCATAGCTTTGTTCCAATGTCTTGATCATTTCGCTTAAGCTAATTAAACGTTCAGCCGCGCGCACATGGTGATGTTCTACCAATTTATCATTTACAACCACTGTGCCTTGGCCCGCAGCATTTGCTGCTTTTAATGCTGCAATAATTTCTTTAGCGTTTTCTATTTCCGCTGCTTGTGGGGTGTAAGCATCGTTACAGTAGGCAAGTTGCGCTGGGTGCACGAGTGACTTACCATCAAAACCCATGTCACGGCCCAGTCGGCATGCGTATTCAAATGAGTGCATATTTTTAAAGTCGCTGGTGATGCCATCCACCACCGCGCGACCATAAGCACGGGCTGCCAAAATCACCATCGAGAGTGATGTCAAAATTGCTAAACGTTCGTGCGTCACACGTGCATGCAATTGAGAGATCAAATCAGAAGTTGCCATCACAATGCAGACTATTCTGTCTGAAGCGCTGGCAATTTCCTTTGCTTTGAGCACGGCAATCGGGCTTTCAATCATCACCATAATCGGTAAATGGCTGCCGCCGGCAGCATCTAAAATTGCCAATGCTGCTAAAACATCTTCACGTGATTCGACGTTAGGGAAAAGCACGGCATCTACAGGCGTTTTGGCGATCGCGATAATGTCTTCGCCACCCCATGGCGAATCTAAATTATTCACGCGAACAACCACTTCGCGTGAACCATAGCCACCTTCCTTGACAAACTGCACCACATTTTTTCTGGATTCTTCTTTGCACTCGATCAGAATCGGGTCGCCCAAATCCAGAATCACTGAATCCGCGTGCAAAGTGCGCGCGCGTTCCAAGTAGTGTGTGTTACAGCCCGGCACGTAAAGCATTGAGCGGCGAGGGCGGAAATATTGGCTCATGTTTTTCCCTTTTAATTGTTTGGAATAATCGTATTGATTAAGGCATATTCAAATAAAAGCATTCTTTTAAAGTCATTATCAATTCATGTAAATGATATAAGACATGAAATATAATGAAGTCAGGCGTATTATATAGACAATTATTTTTATCTGTCAATAAATATCATATGTCTTATATAAGATATAAAACAGTGGACATGACAAAAAGGCTGTGGTATAAATGTCATTAATGTTCGGTGAAGTTTGTTTTTAAGCATATAAATTAATTGCTGATTAAAGAATTGAGGTTTGAAAATGGTTGATAAACAATTCGGTGCGCCAAGCTATAAGCCACTTTATGACCAAATAAAGGTGCTAATTACGCAGAGTTTAATTGGAGGTGAGTGGAAGCCTGGCGAGGTGATTCCGAGTGAAATTGAGCTGGCTTCGCGTTATAAGGTGAGTCAAGGCACCGTGCGCAAAGCAATTGATGCCTTGGCTTCTGAAAATATTTTAATTCGTCGTCAAGGTAAGGGGACGTTTGTCGCCACGCATGATGCTGACAACATTAAGTTGCGGTTTTTGCGATTAACTGCAGCAAATGGTCAAAAAGAGCCTTTGCAAAGTGAGTTGATTTCTTGCGTAAAAAGTAAAGCCAGTGTGCAAATCGGGCAGGTGTTAGATATTAAAGCTGGCGCAACCACCTTGGAAATAAAGAGATTGCTGACTTTTTCTGGTCGCCCACTTATTTATGACCACATTATTGTGCCGGCAAATCCATTTAAAGGCTTAAATGGCGCAAAAGTGGAAGAAAAGAATGGGTCGATGTACAGCATGTATGAATCAGATTTTGGTGTGCGCATGATTCGTGCCGAAGAACGTTTGCGCGCGGTTGCGGCGTCGGGTGAAGTTGCAAAGGCGCTGGGCTTAAAAGACGGCGAGCCTTTGTTAAGTATCGAGCGCGTGTCGTTTACCTATGGCGATAAGCCGATGGAGTGGCGGCATGGGTTTTGTGTGACGGATACGCATCACTACATGAACGAATTGGAGTGATTTAAATTCTTCAACAGCAGTGTTGGGTTTTGCTTGACGTGTTAAATGTACTGACTGCACTCACCAACCTAGCTGCTTAAGCGCTTTAAATCACATGTGAAAAAATAAGGAACACTGTATGGATGACCTAAAAAAACGTGCGTTGGATTATCACCAATTTCCTAAGCCTGGGAAGTTGAGTGTGGATTCATCCAAGCCGTGTGCGACACAAGACGATTTATCGTTGGCTTATACGCCGGGTGTGGCTGAGCCCGTGCGTGAAATTCATGCAGATGCTGCCAATGCGTATAAATACACCAATAAAGGGAACTTGATTGCGGTAATTACCGATGGCACAGCAGTATTGGGGTTGGGTAATATGGGCGCGCTAGCAAGCAAGCCGGTCATGGAAGGGAAGGCTGTGTTGTTTAAACGCTTTGCTGGCATTGATGTGTTTGATATTGAAGTGAACGCTAAAACGCCAGATGAGTTTATTCAAACTGTAGAAAATATTGCGCCGACATTTGGCGGCATTAATTTGGAAGACATTGCCGCGCCACATTGTTTTTATATTGAAAGCGAGCTTAAAAAACGGCTCGACATACCGGTTTTTCATGATGATCAACATGGCACTGCAGTGATTGTTGCTGCGGCGTTGTTAAATGCATTGGATCTCCAAGGCAAAACGCTGGCCCGCGCCAAGATTGTATTTTTAGGCGCGGGTGCGGCAGGTTGCTCTTGCGCAAAGTTGCTGAAAAGTATGGGTGCAACCAATATCACCATGTTCGACCGTTCAGGAATTTTGGATACTACACGTGAAGATTTGCACGATAACAACCGTGAATTAGCCGTTGAACCAAGCGCAGTTAAAACCTTGGCAGATGCGATGAGTGGTGCAGATGTATTCATTGGCGTGTCAGCAAAAAATAGTTTGGAGCCTTCGTTGGTGAGGTTGATGGCAAAAAATCCGGTGATTTTTGCCTTGGCAAACCCTGACCCTGAAATTTTGCCTAGCGTTGCGCATGCCATGCGTGATGACTTAATTATGGCGACCGGTCGTAGTGATTTTCCGAATCAGGTGAATAACGCGCTGTGTTTCCCATATTTGTTCCGCGGCGCCTTGGATGCCAAAGCGAAACAAATTACCGAAGCCATGAAAATTGCTGCAGCTAAAGCGTTAAGCGAGCTTGCGCGTGAGCCTGTGCCACAAGCTGTGCTGGATGCGTATCAACTGAAATCTTTGGCATTTGGTAAAGATTACATTATTCCAAAGCCGTTTGATGAGCGCTTGATGGCGCGTGTTTCAGGCGCAGTAACAAAAGCTGCGCAAGAAGGTTAATGGTTTTTAAGTGTAGAGAAAAAACATGGGGCTATATCGAAACACAAAAAACAAATGGTATATCGAAGGGCGGCCTAAAAACCTCAACCTGTTGACCATTCGTTTGCCGATCAATGCCTTGGTGTCCATTTTGCACCGCGCGACTGGCTGTATTTTATTTTTGTTGTTGCCAGTATTGCTAGGGCTTTACCAGTTTTCTCTAAGCTCTTCAGAAAGCTACGCAATGGTGCTGGCGATATTGAAATCGCCCTTGAGTAAATTGTTGTTACTCGGTATTACGTGGATTTTTACGCATCATTTTTTGGCAGGTATCCGCCACTTGGTGATGGATATTCACTTTTTAACCTCGCTCATGAAAGCGCGTTTGACAAGCCGTTGTGTGCTGGTGCTGGATTTTTGTATCACGTTGTATGTGGCAGTTTTGCTGTGGTATTGGTAGAGAAAAATGTTGATTGAATTACTCACAAAACGTTATCCCGGCATGCGGCTTTGGCTGTTGCAACGCTTCACGGCGTTGGTGATGGCGGTTTATTTTGTTTTGCTGGTTGCGCGCATGGTGTTGGAAGCCCCGCAAAATTTTTCTGCATGGCAACAATTTAATCAACCGCTTTGGTGGGGCGTGGTGAGTTGGATGTTTTGGATTGCGCTCTCATTGCATGCATGGTTGGGTGTGCATGACGTGTTTAAAGATTATGTGCCCAAATATTGGCTCCGCGCTTTTTTAAACCAATGTTTATTGGTTGCACTTTGGGGCTATTTTTTCTGGGTGAGTTATTTGTTTTTCGGGCAAGATTTTTTATAAGAGAACGTAAAAAGTCGGCGAGCGGGATGAAGTACAACTCGTCCGTACTGGCGCTTTTTTTAAGGTGGTGAGATGGCATTATCAACATTAACATTTGACGCTTTAGTGGTCGGCGGCGGCGGCGCTGGTTTGCGTGCAGCACTTCAGCTTGCAGAGTCTGGTCTCAATGTGGCCGTCATTTCCAAAGTGTTTCCAACGCGCTCGCACACGGTTGCGGCGCAAGGTGGCATCGCGGCAGCATTAGGGAATGTGGCTGATGATAATTGGCTGTGGCATATGTACGACACCATCAAAGGTTCAGATTATTTGGGTGACCAAGATGCGATTGAATTTATGTGCAAAAACGCGGCCAAGGCAATTATTGAGCTTGAGCATTTTGGTATGCCGTTTGACCGTATTGAAAATGGCAAAATTTTCCAGCGCCCGTTTGGCGGTATGACGCAGAATTTTGGCGAAAAAGCCATTTCTCGGACGTGCGCGGTGGCGGATCGTACAGGTCATGCCATGTTGCACACTTTGTATCAACGCAATGTGCAAGCCAATACGCAGTTTTTTGTCGAATGGTTTGCGCTCGATTTATTGCGCGATGCTGACGGCGACGTGTTGGGCGTGTTGGCGTTAGAGATGGAAACTGGCGAAGTGCATTGTATTCGCGGCAAGGCGACGATGTTGGCCACTGGTGGTGCCGGCCGCATTTTTAAAGCCAGCACCAATGCGTTCATCAATACTGGTGATGGTTTGGGTATGGCCGCGCGCGCGGGTATTCCTTTGCAAGATATGGAGTTTTGGCAATTTCATCCCACCGGCGTACTTAACGCAGGGGTGTTAATTACCGAAGGTGTGCGTGGTGAAGGCGGTTATTTGGTGAATAGCGAAGGTGAGCGTTTTATGGAACGCTATGCACCAAGTGCTAAAGATTTAGCCAGCCGCGATGTGGTTTCGCGCGCGATTGCTACAGAAATTAAACAAGGCCGCGGCGTTGGCAAGCACAAAGATGCGGTTTACTTGAAGCTTGACCATCTGGGCGAAAAGCTGATTAACGATAAATTGCCCGGCATTCGTGAAATTGCAAAAACGTTTGCCAATGTGGATCCGATCAAAGATCCGATTCCAATTGTGCCAACTGCGCACTACATGATGGGGGGTATTCCGACCAATTTGCATGGGCAAGTGGTGATGCCAACGACTGATGGCGCTGAAAAAGTGGTGCATGGTTTATATGCGGTGGGTGAGTGTGCGTGCGTTTCGGTGCATGGTGCCAATCGTTTGGGTTCTAATTCTTTGTTAGATTTAGTGGTGTTTGGCAAGGCCGCTGGCGACAAAATGGTGGAAGAAGTGAGAAAAGACGCAACGCACAAACCGCTACCGGTCGATGCTTTTGATAAAACACTGGCACGTTTAGATCGCATTCAGCAGTCCAGTGCGAAATCTGCACAGGCGGAATCAGTAAAAGAAGTTGGCGCAGACATGCGTGCAGTGATGCAACAACACTGCGGCGTATTCCGCTTTCCTGAGTTGCTGGCAAACGGTGTGAAAGCAATTGACCAAGTGGCTGAGCGTGCAAAACATACCTTTGTGCAAGATAAAAGCCAAGTGTTTAATACCGCCAGAATTGAAGCATTGGAGCTTGATAATTTGATGGAAATTGCAGTGGCAACCATGCATGCCGCAGAAGCGCGCCAAGAAAGCCGTGGAGCACATGCAAGAGAAGATTTTATGGCGCGTGATGACGAAGCTTGGTTAAAACACTCGCTGTTTTACAAAGAAGATCAACGCTTAGCCTACAAGTCAGTGCGATTAAAACCGCTGACGGTTGAGAGTTTTCCCTTAAAACCTCGCGTGTACTAAAGAATTGGTAAGGAAAAAAGTATGAAATTTTCAATTTACAGATTCAACCCGGAAGTTGACGAAAAACCTTACATGCAGGATTACGAAGTTGAACTGCAAGATTCTGACCAAATGTTGTTGGATGTGTTGATCCGCATTAAAGAAATGGACGACAGTTTTAGCATGCGTAAATCTTGCCGCGAAGGCGTATGCGGCTCGGATGCGATGAACATCAACGGCAAAAATGGCTTGGCTTGTATTACAAAAGTTGCTGAATTAAAAGAACCTGTGGTGTTGCGCCCGATGCCCGGTTTGCCTGTGATTCGCGACTTGGTTGTAGATATGTCTCAATTTTTTGAGAACTATCATTCGGTGAAACCGTATTTAGTGAACAATGATCCGCCACCGGAAACCGAGCGTTTGCAATCACCGGAAGATCGCGCCAAGTTGGATGGCTTGTACGAATGTATTTTGTGCGGTGCATGCACGACGTCATGCCCAAGTTTTTGGTGGAACCCGGATAAATTTGTTGGCCCATCTGGCTTAATGCAAGCGTATCGCTTTATGGTGGATAGTCGCGATCAGGCGTTAGATGAGCGTTTGGAAAATCTAGAAGAGCCAGAACGGCTTTATCGCTGCCACAACATCATGAACTGCGTGGAAGTTTGCCCGAAAAAATTGAATCCGAACGCGGCGATTGCAGCGATTAAAGATTTGAAATTTGAGCAAGCAAAATCGCATAAAAAACAACATACGGGTTTTTTTAAAAAGCATATTTCGATCAAGCCTGAGTAATCCTTGGAGCGTGCAACATGCAACTTAATAGTAAAGCAAGGCAAGAAAATGCGCTAACAGCCGAAGAAACACGCAGACTTGCTTGGCGTTTCCGTCGTGGTTTGCTCGAGCTGGATATAGTACTGCAGCGTTTTTCGGAACGTTATTTACCAACGCTGACGCAATCAGAACTCGTTGCATTGGATCAGTTATTAGATCTACCAGATAACGAATTCTTGGATGCGGTCACCAAGTGTCAAGTGCCAAAGGTGCTAGCGCAAAAAACCAAAGTTGCGGATGTGCTCAAAAAATTGAGTGCTGAATAAAAACGAAGAATACGCTAAAAGATTAAAAAGAGAGGTGTCTAAATGGCTCAACTTCAACACAGTCAAGATACACATGACCATCACGGAAATATCAAGTGCTATACCAATAGCGGCATGTTGGGCGAAGTGTGGCCGGGTATTCAGCTTTATTACCCGCCGGTGAAGTATTCTCCGGCACAAGGGATTTATGAGGATTTGGAACAAGCCGCAGCGCGCATGAAAAGGCACGCACATAAAACCAATGCGCATACCTTGATTTTTGACTTGGAAGACGGTTGTCGCCAAAAGGAAATGAGCCGTGCTTTGTTGCGTCAAGAGCTGCCTTTGCTTAAGCACGAAAAAGACGTGACGATTGCGATTCGCTGCAATTCTTTCCGTACTGACGAATACGAGTTGGATATGGAACTCGTGAACGACATGGGCGATTACATTGATGTGGTGATGTTGGCCAAGGCTGGCGAAGCCTATGGCGCGGCAGAAGTGCGTGATTTATCGAGCTTTTTGATGAATATCAACAAGAAAATCACCATTCAGCCGATTATTGAACACCCGAAATCGCTGAAAATTGCGCCGGATTTAATGCAATACAGCACTGTGCAGCATGTGGTCTTTGGTATTCACGATTTTTCCAAAGCGATGGGGATTCATATCACGCCGGAAAATTGGATTAATGAGTTGTTTTATTTTATGAATCAACTTTTATTTGAGGCACGCATTGCCGGTAAAGGTGTGATCGGTGGCGTTGAAACCTTGATTGGCACCAATATCATGCCAGAGAAATTTGTTGAGCCGCACGATGTGCGCCGTTGGCTAGATTTACACGGCGATAACGAATCGCGCACGGTGTACAAGCACGCTTGCCAAGAGGCTGCGATGGGGTTGACGGGTAAACAAGTGATTCACCCGGGGCATATTCATTTATGTAAAACCGCATATACGCCATCGCCAACTGAGGTGAACCAAAAAGTACGTATTTTAAAAGCAGCGATTGAGGCTGATGCACTGTTGGGCGGTGCGATTAAATTTGAAGGCGAAATGTTAGACCCGCCGATGTTTGGTAAAGCGTTGCAAACTTTGTTACGCGCCCATGCTTTACGGGCGCTAACAGATGAAGATATGCGGTTTGCATTACATGTGATGGAATTGCTACCAGCGCAAGTGATTCGTCAGAACTGGCCTTACGGCGTTTTGTTGTAAAAATTCATTTTTAGCGTGAATTGCGTTGTTGTGCAGTGCTACAAATGCGCATGTACTTTTGTGTACATTTCGCTTGTCTCAGCCTAGATGCCTAGCACCTCTTCGCTAAATTCTAAATTTTTTGACGAGCAAACAACGAAAGCAAAAAAGATTATTAAGTATGAGTGAGGTGAGCATTATGGCTAAATTAGCAGAATATCCAGAGTGGCAATGGAATGTGCCAACCCATTTTAATATTGGCGTGGCTTGTACTGATCGCCATTTGGGAACACCAACAGAAGGCGCAATCGCGATGATTGTTGAAGACGATACCGTGGGCACGTCCGAAATCACGTTTGGTCAGCTTGCCAAGCGCACATCACAGTTTGCGCAATTGATGAGAAATTTAAACGTTGTTGACGGTGATCGCGTGTTAATCCGCTTACCGAATAGTTTAGATTACCCGACGGCATTTTTGGGTGCGATGAAACGCGGGGCGATTTCAGTGCCAACTTCAACCTTACTCACCGCTGAAGAAGTGGCTTATTTAGCTAAAGATTCTGGCGCAACTGTGCTGGTAACAGACAAACCCGCTTGGGAAGTTTTGCAAAATCAACTTACCAACGTGCCTAACTTAAAGCACGTGTTAGTCACTGGCGCGGGCGAGGTGAAAGCGCACGCCACTTTTAATGTGTTGGATTTAGAAAAGGCCTTAAGCGAAATTGCTGAGTGTTCGACTGCACACGCAACGCTTGCGGATGATCCAGCGTATTTGGTGTACACCTCTGGCACCACCGGTTATCCGAAAGGCGTGCTGCACGCGCACCGTGCTTTGATCGGCCGTGGTCCAGCGTCCACTTTCTGGTTTAAATTTTCTGACGACGTGCAAGACCGCATCATGCACTCCGGTAAATTTAACTGGACCTACGTATTAGGTTCTGGCCTGATGGATCCGCTTTATTTAGGCAAAACCGTGATTGTGCATGAAGGAAAAAATGATGCGCAAAAATGGTTGGATTTAATTAAAAAACATGAGGCGACTATTTTTATTGGCGTGCCAACCATTTATCGTCAGCTCCTGCAAAAAACGCAAGCGACCAAAGCTGATATTCCGAGCGTGCGCCATTACATGAGCGCGGGCGAACATTTGTCTGACGAAGTGTTGGCTCAATGGCGTGAGCGCTTTGGTTTAGATATATACGAAGCCGTCGGCATGAGCGAATTTTCATATTATTTAAGCCAAAGTGTGTTTAGGCCAATTCGCCCCGGATCTGCTGGTTTTCCGCAGCCCGGTCACAACGTGCAATTATTAAACCCTGAAACGCTTGAAACCGTGAAGGCTGGCGAAGAGGGCATGATTTGCATTCCCTTAAATGATCCTGGCGTATTTTTACGATACTGGAACTTAGACGAAGAAACCAATAAATATAAGCATGATGGTTACTTTTTCACCGGTGATTATGCAAAATATGACGAAGATGGCTACATTTGGTTTTTAGGCCGCAAAGACGACATTATTAAAAGTTTTGGTTACCGCGTTTCGCCGTACGAAATTGAGCGCGTGTATAAATCGCACCCTGCGGTGGCAGATTGTGCTGCGGTGGGAGAGGAAATCGAGAAAGATAAATTGCTGGTGGTGACTTATGTGATTTTGCAACCGAATGCCCAAGTGTCGCCTGATGAGTTACTTAGTTTTGGCAAACAACATTTGGCCGCGTACAAAGCACCAAAAACTATTTATCTGGCTAAAGATTTTCCGCGTACCAAAAACGGTAAAATTTTGCGCAAAGATATTTCGCCAAATATTGCGATTGCAAAAAGTGCGGGAAAATAAACAGGGTTCATCAACATGCGCACGATTAAACAAGCAGATTTCATTCAAAGCATCGCCGATGCGCTGCAATATATTTCTTACTACCATCCGGTGGATTATATTCAAGCGCTTGGTCGCGCATATGAAATGGAACAGTCGCCCGCCGCAAAAGACGCCATGGCGCAAATTTTAACTAACTCAAAAATGTGTGCGATTGGCAAACGCCCGCTTTGCCAAGACACTGGCATTGTAGTTGCTTTCATTAAGGTTGGAATGCAAGTGCAGTGGGATGCGCAAATGACTGTGGAAGAGATGGTTAATGAAGGCGTGCGCTTGGCTTACCAGCTGCCAGACAATAAATTACGTGCTTCCGTGGTAGCTGACCCTGCCGGAAAACGCACCAATACGAAAAATAATGCACCAGCTGTGGTGCATGTTTCGCTGGTGTCGGGCGATAAAGTAGACGTGAGTATTGCGGCAAAAGGTGGCGGTTCAGAGAATAAAGCAAAGCTTGCGATGCTGAACCCGAATGACAGTATTGTGGACTGGGTGCTGGAAGTGGTACCAAAAATGGGCGCAGGTTGGTGTCCGCCCGGTATGCTCGGCATTGGCATTGGTGGAACTGCCGAGAAGGCTGTGCTGCTTGCTAAAGAGTCGCTCATGGCGCCCATTGATATTCAAGACTTGCAGCAAAAAGGTGCGAGTAATGCGATTGAAAAACTGCGCTTAGATATTTTTGAAAAAGTGAATCAGCTTGGCATTGGCGCACAAGGCTTGGGCGGTTTGACCACAGTGTTAGACGTAAAAATTTTGGATTACCCAACCCATGCGGCAAGCCTGCCGGTGGCAATTATTCCAAACTGTGCAGCTACTAGACATGTGCATTTTGAGTTGGATGGTAGCGGCGCGGCTGAATTAACGCCGCCCAATTTAGATGATTGGCCAAAAGTAGAGTGGCAAGCGGATGCGAACGCATTAAAAGTGGATTTAGATCACATCACCAAAACTGATGTGCAAAGCTGGCAACCAGGGCAAACATTATTGTTTTCTGGAAAATTACTGACTGGTCGCGATGCAGCCCACAAGCGCATGACGACAATGCTTAAAAATGGTGAAAAATTGCCGGTAGATTTTACAAATCGGTTTATATATTACGTCGGGCCGGTGGATGCCGTACGCGACGAAGCAGTTGGGCCAGCGGGGCCAACGACTGCCACACGGATGGATGGGTTTACGGAAACCATGTTAGCGCAAACTGGTTTGCTTGGCATGGTAGGTAAGGCGGAACGTGGTGATGAAGCGATTGAAGCGATTGCAAAACATCAATCGGTCTATTTAACCGCAGTGGGTGGTGCAGCTTATTTGGTGAGCAAAGCCATTAAAAAAGCAGAAGTGCTGGCCTTCCCAGAATTAGGTATGGAGGCGATTTATGAGTTTACCGTGGAAAATATGCCAGTCACCGTCGCCGTGGATAGCAAAGGTAATTCTGTCCATAAAACTGGGCCAGAAGCGTGGCAGAAAAAAATTGCTGTGCAGCTTCAACAAGTGTGAGTGTAGTCACATTTAAAAACAGTTGATTACGTTAGCATTCGGTCTATTATAGTGGTAAAGCCACCCAATAGTGAGGAGTGCAACATGATGAAATTTTTTTTGATGGTATGTCTGAGTTTCGTGACAACGTTGACCGATGCTGCCCAAAATGTGCAGCCTGAAAAAGCGATCACGATTGTTGATTTGCTGACAGATAGCGCCGGCAAATATATCGGCCCAACGGTGGAAGACCAAGTCACATTGATGGATACCGACCATAATGGATTTGCCGATGTGTTTGAAGTGCGCGAATATTTAGAGCTGCAACACGGCAAGGGTTACCAAAAAGCGTTACTCGATAAATTGGTGCTCACTGCCGAGCGACACAGCTGCGGCACTTCGATTACCAATGAGTTAACTGAAAATACTTATTTGGAAAAATAAAATTGGCCTGAAGGGTTCGCTTTAGGCTGGTTTATAATGTTTGATTGATTTTATTAAAAGAGCCTAAAGTAAATGTTAAAAGCTTATATTGCCCATGTGCAGGAACGTGCTGCACAAAATTTACCGCCTTTACCATTAAGTGCCGAGCAAGTCGTGCAAGTGGTGGAACTCCTCAAAAATCCACCTGCGGGTGAAGGCGAGCAATTACTCGATTTAATCACCAATCGCACGCCGGCGGGCGTTGACCAAGCAGCGTATGTGAAGGCAGCATTTTTGGCGGATATTGCCAAAGGCGCTGCAATTTCGCCTTTAATTTCACCAGCGCATGCAGTGAAGCTGCTCGGCACGATGTTGGGTGGTTATAACGTACAAGCGTTAGTCGCTTTACTTGACACACCAATGGCAGAAGCCGCAGTCGTAGCGCTTTCAAAAACCATTTTGCTGTTTGATGCGTTTCATGATGTTGCTGAAAAAATGAAAGCTGGTAATACGCATGCGAAAAAATTGATCGAATCTTGGGCAAATGCAGAATGGTTTACCAATGCGCCTGCATTACCAGTAGAAATGAAAATGGTCGTATTTAAGGTGGATGGCGAAACCAATACTGACGATTTAAGCCCGGCACAGGATGCATGGAGCCGCCCTGATATTCCGTTACACGCCAAAGCGATGCTTATCAACAAAATGCCCGAAGGCTTGGCAACCATTGAACAGTTAAAACAAAAAGGCTTGCCGCTTGCTTATGTGGGTGACGTGGTTGGGACAGGTTCTTCACGAAAATCAGCCATTAACTCCGTGCAGTGGTATATGGGCGATGACATTCCTAATATCCCGAACAAACGGACTGGCGGTGTGGTGATTGGTAACAAAATTGCGCCGATTTTCTTTAACACGGCGGAAGATTCCGGCGCATTGCCGATTCAGTGCGATGTTTCAAAGATGCAAACCGGCGATGTGATTATCGTCAAACCTTATGCAGGTGAGGTGTTAAACGAGGCTGGCGAGTTAATTTCCACTTTTGATTTATCGCCTGTGACTTTGCCGGACGAAGTGCGTGCAGGTGGGCGGATTCCGCTGATTATTGGGCGTGGACTTACAGCAAATGCGCGTCAAAGTTTAGGGTTGCCACCATCGGATTTATTTATTAAAGCCATCGCACCAAAGGATACTGGACGCGGCTTTACGCTGGCGCAAAAAATGGTTGGCCGTGCGTGCGGCGTGGACGGTGTGCGTCCCGGCACTTATTGCGAGCCAAAAGCAACGACGGTGGGTTCACAAGATACCACTGGCGGCATGACGCGAGATGAGTTAAAAGAGTTGGCATGCTTGGGTTTCAGTAGTGATTTAGTGATGCAAAGTTTTTGCCATACTGCGGCGTATCCAAAACCCGTGGATATTAAATTGCAGCATACATTGCCAGAGTTTATGTCTAGCCGCGGTGGCGTGAGTCTGCGTCCGGGTGATGGCGTGATTCACTCCTGGCTTAACCGCATGGTGTTGCCAGATACCGTGGGTACAGGCGGCGATTCACACACGCGCTTCCCGATCGGGATTAGCTTCCCGGCAGGTTCCGGCTTGGTCGCATTTGCTGCAGCGATGGGGGTCATGCCGCTCGACATGCCAGAATCTGTATTGGTGCGTTTTAAAGGCACCATGCAGCCCGGCATTACCTTGCGAGATTTAGTCAACGCGATACCTTATGCGGCAATTCAAGAAGGCACCCTCACTGTTGGTAAACAGGGTAAGAAAAATATCTTTAACGGCCGTATCTTAGAGATCGAAGGCCTGCCGGATTTAAAAGTCGAGCAAGCATTTGAATTTGCCGATGCCTCAGCAGAGCGTTCCGCCAACGGCTGTACGGTTTTGTTAAATGAAGCACCGGTGATTGAGTTCTTAAAGTCAAATATCGTCTTGTTGCAAAATATGATTGAGAGTGGCTACCAAGACGCACGTACCTTGCAGCGCCGTATTGAAAGTATGCAAGCGTGGTTGGCAAAACCAGAGTTACTCAAACCAGACGCAGATGCTGAATATGCACACGTGATTGAAATTGACCTCAACACGATTACTGAGCCACTGGTTGCCTGCCCGAATGACCCAGACGACATTAAACCTTTATCTGCTGTAGTGGGCGATAAAATTGATGAAGTCTTTATTGGTAGTTGCATGACCAATATTGGCCACTATCGTGCCGCCGCCAAAGTGCTGGAAGGCCAAGGCGCGACACCAACCCGCCTGTGGATTGCGCCACCAACGCGCATGGACGAATCTCAATTGCGTGACGAAGGTGTGTATTCAACTTTTGGTTTAGCAGGTGCACGGACGGAAGTGCCGGGCTGTTCGCTTTGCATGGGTAACCAAGCACGTGTGGCGGATAAAGCGACCGTGTTTTCAACTTCTACCCGTAACTTTGATAACCGTATGGGCAAAGATGCGCGTGTTTATTTGGGCTCAGCTGAGTTAGCAGCGGTATGCGCAAAATTAGGCCGTATGCCGACACCTGCCGAATATTTAGAAACCGTAGGTAAAAAGTTGGCCAACACAGCAGAAATTTATAAATATTTGAATTTTGATCAAATGACTGATTACAAAGCCTCTTTGGATAATTTGGCTAACGGCAAGAAAGTCATCCCGATTGCTGAAAAAGTGTAGGTTTAAAGTTCAGCTGTGCAGATCAAAAAAGCCGCTTTTGCGGCTTTTTTGTTAGAATCCTCCGATGGAAAAAAATAATACCGAATCAAACGCGCAACAAACGCAAGAAGTCCCACTGTCCTTTGATCAAACCCATGTGTTTGAAGAAGTGCCACTTACCAAGCCAAAGCGGGGTGCTTGGAAAATCATGTTGCCGATTTTGTTTGGTTTTTGCATTGCAGCTTTTCTGGTCTATCGTTACCAAGTCAACTTTAAAGTTGTGGCGGTAGGTGCTTTATTAGCGGGTATTTATAGTGGGTTGATCGGCTGGCTACTCGGTGTGGTCGCGATGGTGCCTTTGGTCGGGCCATTGTTGGTTAAAGTGCTCACTATGTCGTTTATTTGGGTGCTCAACGCAGTGGGTTACCTTGTCTCTTACGTGGCGATTCGGCGCGGTTATTCTAAAGATGTGATCGCTTATCGCGGCCTTACCATTGCTTTGCTGATAGGCATTGTGCTCGGTTATGTGATTGCACAGTTTTTATAGCTTATGAAATTTTTATTTGATTGGCTAAAACACAAGTGTGCGCATTACTTCCCTGCATTTTTTTTTGCTGGCGGTTTTGTGTGGGATGGCGTGACAATAGGCCGCAAAGTCGCGGCGAGTGATTTATTGATTTTTGCCGTTTATTTGGTGCTGTCGGGTGTGATTTTATTTTTAATGAGTCGGCCAACCATCGTTGAAGGCGACATTGAAAAATTGCCGACGCGTTTGCAAAAAATTTCCAGTTCAGAAATTCCTTATGGCATTTTGCAATTTTTATTTGGTAGCTTGCTCAGCGCTTTATTTTTCCTCTACTTTAGAAGTTCCAGTCACTGGCTTGCATGGGGCATGAGCGCGCTATTGGCAGCATTATTGGTTGCAAATGAATTTATGGTGAATCAATACCGCCAATTTACCTTAAGTTGGGCGCTGTTTGGGTTTTGTGCCATGCTGTTATTTAACTTTGCGTTGCCGTTTTTACTTGGCAGCGTTTGGCCACTTTGGTTTTATTTAAGCACCTTTTTGGGTGCAGTATTGGCATACTTTTTATATGCACAAACGCCTAGGCAAGTAGGTAGCATTCAACCCGTTGGCGCAATTGCATTATTGCTGATGGTGGCTTACGCGGCAGATATGATTCCGCCAGTGCCATTAGTAAAGCGGGATATGTTGGTGGCCTATGATATTCAGAAAATTGACGACCATTATTTGGTCACGCAACAGCGCTCACCTTGGTGGAATGCTTGGAAAAAAACCAGCGAAGAACTCACGCTGTTGCCGGATCAAAAAATCTTTTGTTATTCCTCCATTTTTGCACCACAAGGCTTAAAAACCAAGCTGTTCCACCGTTGGCAGATTTTACAAAAATCTAAAAAAGACGATACTTGGTTGACGCAATCTTATATAGGTTTTGAGGTAAATGGCGGGCGCGATGGCGGCTACCGTGGCTATACCTACAAACAAAATATTCGCGCGGGCGCGTGGCGCGTCGTGGTGGAAACAGAAAACGGTAAAACAATCGCTGTGCACAACTTCAAATTAAAAGAGGGGCAAGAAGCCCCACAAACGATTACTTTTAAATATTAGTGCTTGGCGTCAGCGTGTGACATCAGCTTGTCAATGTAAGCAATTGAAACAGCTGAAGCAACAAATGTCATATGGATAATCGTTTGCCACATCATCACATCGTTAGTCAGGTTTGCTGCATTAATAAATGTTTTGAGTAAGTGAATTGACGAAATGCCAATAATCGCGGTGGCAAGTTTTACTTTCAATAAGTTTGCGTTCACGTGCGAAAGCCAATCAGGCTCGTCTGGATGGCCTTTTAAATTGAGGCGAGAAACAAAAGTTTCATAGCCGCCAACGATCACCATAATCAGCAGGTTTGAAATCATCACCACATCGATCAAGCCTAGTACGATCAACATAATATCGGCTTCTTTAATCGTGGTGGTGTGTTGAATCAAGTGCCATAGCTCGACACCAAAAAAGTACACATAAACTGCCTGCGCAAGAATTAAACCGAGATATAGAGGTAATTGCAACCAGCGACTACCAAATAATATGCTGGTCATGATGTTGCTTTGTTTGTATTCAGTGCTACTGACTTTTTTGTTGTGTTCGGACATTTTTTAAATTGCTTTCGATAAAAATTTTCAAGAATTTTACTATGAAATATGCGCGTCAATAATAAATTTTGCTGAGTCGTCCAACGCCAGTAATTCAGTCAATGATGGCATGGCTTCATCCAAAATTTTAGGCAATGTCCATGGCGGATTGATGGCAAACATGCCGCTACCATACATGCCAAATCCATCGCTGGCAGGTGCTTGTACGCTGAGCGTGACATTGAGCCAGCTAGCAATGTTCAGCTGACTTAAATTTTTAATCATCAATTGTGGTTCTGGTCGTTGCAATAACGGATACCAAATTAAATAAGTGCCGGAGGCAAAACGATTTAAGCAATCTTTAATGGTTTCCACCACTTTTTCATAGTCATCCTTCACTTCATACGGCGGGTCGATTAATACCACCGCGCGTTTAGTTGGTGCCGGCAAACACGCTTTAATGCCTTTAAAGCCGTCTTGCTGTAAAACTTTTGTTTGTTTTTCTTTGCCTGAAAAGAGGTCAGCTAACAACTTAGAGTCGCTGGGGTGTAACTCAAACAAACGCAATTTATCTTGTTCACGACAGCTATATTCAGCAATTTTTGGTGAGCCTGGGTAAAACGTTAATTCATTTTTCTTGTTGAAATCTAAAATAATATTTTTAAAATCTTCTAAAGGTGTTGGCAAATTTTTGGCTAAAATCAGACGTGAAATGCCATCTTCAAACTCTGCATTTTTTTTTGCAAACTCACTTTTCAACGCGTACATGCCAGCGCCGGCGTGGGTGTCAATCACCCAGTAAGGTTTTTCTTTTTGGTTAAAGTATTGCAGTACTTGGCTCAACACAAAGTGTTTCAGTAGATCAGCATGGTTGCCAGCGTGAAATGCGTGACGGTAACTCAGCATATTTTGATATCAACAATGAACGAAGCAACATTATAAAGGACTAACCCGCAGCTGATAGATTTTCAGTTTTTTGTTGAAAGGAATCGAAATGAATAAAACGATAATCGCCATGTTAATTTCTGGCACATTTGCTTTTGCGAGCTTTTCTGCACTAGCTAACCATCATGAAGGTCACAAGATGGAAAGCGAAAAGATGGAAATGGACGCTGACGCGAATAAAGATGGCAAAGTCAGCTTTGATGAATTTAAAGCCGCGCGTGAAAAACACATGGAAGAGCATTTTAAACGTCGTGATACCAATAGTGATGGTTTTATTGATGAAAATGAAAAAGCCCAAGCCCGCGAAAAAATGAAGAAAATGGGCAAAAAAGGTGACCGCTGTGAAATGCACGACAAGTAACGCTTAATGATTTTACGTAGTGCTGATTCATGAACACTAAGAGTGATTATTTTTAGGTTAAGTCGATAATACATACACGGAAACGAAACATCTTGTTTTGTTGAAACTTGAAAATATGGAGAATTATTATGTGGACTACACCAGCTGCTACTGAAATGCGTTTCGGTTTTGAAGTAACAATGTACGTAATGAACAAATAATTTTTGTTCTTGTACTAAAAACCCGGCATTGCCGGGTTTTTTTATTTTCTGTAGGTTTTGCGTTACAAGTGCTTACATGTAGGTTTTTGCGTAAGGTTGCGGTAGCATTACGTTATGAATACGCCTCAAGAATTTGAACAACACACACATCAACGTCGCCATGAAGATCATGATCATGGCAATCCTTTTGTAATCCCTTTTGTCCTGATTCTGATTTTCTCATTCGTTGAGTTCTATACCGGCGTACAGGCAAAATCGCTGGCGTTACTAGGGGACGCTTGGCATATGTTTTCTGACGTGTTCTCGCTTGGGCTTGCCATGTTTGCGGCTTTCAGTGCAAGCAAGGTGCATCGACATGACGGAGAGCAAACACGGTTCGAATTGGTTGCATCGATCATTAATGCAGCGCTGATGCTTTTGGTGGTTGTGTGGATTATCGTTGAAGCAATAGAGCGTTTTAATCATCCACAGCCAGTCGCCGGTGCTTCCGTAATGTTGGTTGCTTTGATAGGGTTGATAATCAATTTAGTGGTGGCTTGGCGCTTAAATCATTTAGCGCATCACCATGGCGGAGATGGAAATTTGAACCAGCGCGCGGCCTTAGTGCATGTGATTGGTGATTTATTAGGCTCAGTGGCTGCTTTAATTTCTGGTGTGGTCATTTATTTCACTGGCTGGTTTCCGATCGACCCGATTTTATCCATCGTAATTTCGTTACTATTGTTGGCTGTAACGATAAATTTGATCAAGGATATATGGGCGACCTATCAAGGCCAAGCCCCGCAAAAAAATGGGCAGCACCACCATCATCATTAATTATTCTAACGATCAATCAAGGGGAAGTGTATGCCTTATGTCAATATTAAATTAGCCGGTGAAGTAACGCGCGAGCAGAAAAAACAAATTGCCAAAGAAATTACTGAAACCTTGGAACGTGTTGCCCATAAGCCAAAATCTTACACTTATATCACTTTTGAAGAGGTAAGTTATGAGGATTGGGCGATTGGCGGTCAGCTGCTAGATGAGTAGTGGCAATGTTGTTGGCGGTTTACACTACGGTTGAAAATTTATCACAGGCAGCCATACTTGCTAATCAGGTGGTTGAGCAAAAGTTAGCGGCTTGTGTACAGTGTGACGAGATTAAAAGCACCTTTTTTTGGCATGCGCAGATTGAGAATGTTAGCGAGATTCGCATGATGTTTAAAACGACGCAAAGCCAATATGCTGCGCTAGAAATTTTCTTGAAAAAAAATCACCCTTACGAGTTGCCCGCGATTTTTGCTATCCCCGTTAGCCAAGCAGAAAAATCCTACCAAGATTGGGTTATTGCTTCGCTTGACGATAAGCTAAGCTGAGAGAAAAGAATGTATCCGTCATTCTGGTTATTTTGGCTAAGTACGTTTACGCTAATGTTCAATCAAGCGGCTTCTGCGTGGCAAGAAGATTCTAATGCTGTGCCAGAAGACGCACAGTACAAAAAAGTGGCTGTGGTCTACAGCGACCAATTTTTACGGCACGACACAGGGCCGCTCCACCCAGAAAATTCAGCGCGTTTACTTGCCGTTGTGGATTTCCTTAAAAAAGATCCGTTTTTATCCTCCAAAATAAGTTGGCCGAATGTTAAGTCCGCAAGCATTGATGATTTAAAGTCGGTGCATAGTGCTGACTATTTAACCTTAGTTGAAAAAGAGGGGGACAATATTCCGCAAGGTGTTTATAAAAACTTAAGTACAGGTGATACGGTGCTGTCGACTCATACAGTGGAAGTGGCCAAGCTAGCCACGGGTGCTGCGATCACTGCTGTGGAAGAAGTGATGGCAGCCCGTGCGAATGCTGCATTTGCGCTGGTGCGCCCACCCGGACACCATGCGACGCGTGACAGAGGCATGGGGTTTTGTGTTTATAACCATGTTGCAGTTGCCGCTCGGCATTTACAGAAGAAATATGGCTTAAAGCGGATTTTAATTGTCGATATCGACGTGCATCACGGCAATGGTACGCAGGATATTTTCTACGAGGATCCATCGGTATTTTATTTTAGTGTCCATCAGCATCCGCTTTATCCAGGCAGTGGGCGCCCATATGAAACAGGTGTGAGGCAGGGCAAGGGTTTTACCTTCAATATAGATTTGCCGCCTGGGGCTGGAGACAAGGCATTGCTAAATGCTTTCCAGGCACTCACACCAGCGATGGAAAAATTTAAACCGGAGTTTATTTTAGTTTCTGCCGGATTTGATGCGCATGAAGGTGACGCACTTGGCGGGCTAATATATACCGATCATGCTTATGTAGCTGTTGCCAAACAACTTAAGAATATTGCAGACCGCTACGCCGCGGGACGTATCAGCTATGTGTTGGAAGGGGGTTATAGTGCAGAAAATATTAAAAACTCAGTGGCTGGAATCATAAGCGTTCTTGTCATGCCATAACGCACTCAAATTTATCAATTAAAAAAGGAGGCAATTGCCTCCTTTGCAAAATAAAGTCTGGAATTATTACTCGATCAATAAATCGCGCTTACTTGGCACGCCGTTCATCGCATCTGCATCTTCCATGGCTTCTTTGCGTGCAGTGATTACTGGCCACACTTTTGCTAAACGCGCGTTGATTTCAATAAACTCTTGTTGGTCTGCCGGTACGTCATCTTCAGCAAAAATCGCTTCAGCAGGACACTCAGCAACGCAAAGCGTGCAGTCAATGCATTCATCTGGGTTAATCGCTAAAAAATTTGGGCCTTCAACAAAACAATCAACCGGGCAGACGTCTACACAGTCAGTATATTTACATTGAATACAATTTTCGGTCACTACGTATGTCATGTTTATTTCCTTTGTTAGCCGTTTTCAGCCAAAACGCTATTTTATTGCAATTTAATCTAATTGACGATGAAATGTGTTGCGATTAATCAAACTATCATGCCTGCACCAACAGTGTTATTCGTACTTTCGTCGATCACAATAAACGCACCAGTGGCACGATTTTTACTGTAATTATCCACCATTAGCGGCTGCGCTAATTTAAAGTTAACGCGTGCAATATCGTTCATTTTTAAATCAGGCGTATTTTGTTGTTCCAGCGTGTTGACGTCAATTTTATATTGAATTGCGCCGATTTTCGCTTTCGATTCACGCGTGGTGTGACGAATAATATAGGTGCGTGCTGGCGAAAGAGGTGTTTCTGAAAGCCAGCAAACATGCGCTTCAATTTGCTTCACGGGTTCTGGTGCCTCATTACTCTTCACAATCATGTCGCCGCGGGACGTGTCGATTTCATCTTCCAGCAAAATGGTCACACTTTGTTCAGTTTGCGCGCTTTGCAATGCTTCGCTGCCCAGCAAAATTTGTTTCACTTTCGATTGATAGCCGTTTGGTAAGACAGTCACAGCGTCGCCCACAGAAATGTCGCCGGATTCTACGCGCCCCATAAAACCGCGGAAATCGTGCAGTTCTGGGTTAGTAGAATCATGTGGTCTGCAGACAAATTGTACCGGGAAGCGGAATGCCTCAGCACTTTCGCTGTGCGCTGCTGGCGCCGCTTCCAAAATTTCCAGCATCGTTTCGCCGCCGTACCAAGGCATATTGTCAAAACGATCTACCAACATATCACCGTTTAACGCTGACATCGGGATAAACTTAATATCCCGTGCTTGCGCCAAGCCAAGTTCAGTCGCAAACGCTAAATAATCAGCCTTAATTTTTTCATAAATGGCTTGGTCGTAATCGATCAAATCCATTTTGTTGACGGCAACCACAATGTGCGGGATGCCAACTAAATGTGCCAAGTAACTATGGCGGCGCGTTTGCGTGAGTACACCTTTACGAGCATCGATCAAAATAATTGCAAGGTTTGCCGTAGAGGCTGCGGTCACCATATTGCGTGTGTATTGTTCATGACCAGGCGCATCGGCAATAATGTATTTGCGCGTACCAGTAGAAAAATAGCGATACGCTACATCAATGGTAATACCTTGTTCACGTTCGGCTTGTAAACCATCGGTCAGCAAAGATAAATCCACAGCTTCCATGCCGCGTTTTTGCGAGGTACGTTCAATTTGCGTGAGTGTATCTGCCAAAATGGTTTTAGTGTCGAATAGCAAGCGGCCAATGAGCGTGCTTTTGCCGTCATCTACGGAGCCGCAAGTCATAAAGCGGAGGAGGGAGTCGTTATGTTGTGTCGTCATATTAGAAATACCCTTCTTTTTTGCGCTGTTCCATGCTGGCATCCGATGTCTGGTCATCCAAACGCGTTGCGCCGCGCTCGGTAATCGTCGTCGTAGCGGTTTCCAACACAATTTTGCTCACAGTATCGGCATCTGAAATCACGGGCGCGGTACAAGTAATGTCACCCACAGTACGGAAGCGTACTTGCATGTTGATCACTTCTTCATCAGCTTTTGACACGTTAATCACTTCGCCAGAGGCCAATGGCACGTTGGCTGGCATCATCGCGCCGCCACGCATGATAATGTCTCGATTGTGTGCAAAGTAGATGCTTGGTAAACCCAAATTTTCGCGCTCGATGTATTGCCAAACGTCCATTTCTGTCCAGTTGGAAATTGGGAATGCGCGAATATTTTCACCTTTGTGTACGCGCGCGTTGTAAAGATTCCATAATTCTGGACGCTGATTTTTTGGATCCCATTGACCGAATTCGTCACGGAAGCTCATGATGCGTTCTTTGGCGCGGGCTTTTTCTTCGTCACGGCGCGCGCCGCCAATGCAGCAATCAAAACCATGCTCTTCAATCGCTTCCAGTAAAGTCACAGATTGATGTTTGTTGCGTGGCTCATCAGGCGTTTTCAGCACGACTGTGCCGCGTTTCATTGAGTCTTCCACGCTACGTACAATCAAACGCTCACCTAATTCTGCGGCACGTTGGTCACGAAAATCAATGACTTCTTTGTAATTGTGGCCAGTATCAATATGCATCAATGGAAAAGGAAAGCGACCGGGACGAAACGCTTTTTCTGCCAAGCGCAAAATACATAGCGAATCTTTGCCGCCAGAAAATAACAATACAGGGTTAGAACACTGGCCAGCGACTTCACGCAAAATATGAATGGCTTCGGCTTCTAACCAATCGAGATGACTTAATGGTTGTTTTGACATAATGATCTTAACGGAAAATAAATTTATTTTTTAACATGCAGGCCGCATTCTTTTGAGGTTGGGTCTTCCCACCACCAGCGGCCAGCGCGCACATCTTCGCCCATAGCGATGGCGCGTGTGCATGGCGCACAGCCGATGCTTGGGTAAAACTGATCATGCAGGGCGTTGTAAGGCACGCTAAACATGCGGATACACGCCCAAACTTCGACTTCTTTCCAGTCACTTAATGGATTAAATTTTTCTAGTTTGTTGCCAGCATCAAACTCACGCACCGGCAAACTCGCACGCGTAGTGGCTTGTTCTGCGCGCATGCCAGTCACCCAAGCTTGTTTACCGGCTAACGCACGTTGTAACGGTTCCACTTTGCGCATGTGGCAGCAGGCTTTACGTAGCTCAATACTTTCGTAAAAAGCATTGATACCTTTTTCTCGCACGTAACTTTCAACGGCTTCGTGTTTTGGAAAAAAAACGACAGGTTTGGTACTGTAATTTTTTTCAACTTCCGCCATCAGCGTGTAGGTTTCAGCAGGCAGGCGACCGGTATCGAGTGAAAAAATCTCAATATTGAGATTTTCTTTTTGGATAATGTCGGTCAATACCATGTCTTCTGCGCCGTAGCTGTTGGCAAAACTCATGTTGGCAAATTCGCTTAAAGCACTTTGTAGAAGCGCCAACACTTGCGCGCGTTTTTCTTTCACGCTTGCAATAAGATCATCCGTCAATTCAGGTGAAGTCGCCGGATTTTTCATGCTATTTTTTAACATGCTGACGCCAAAACTCATGTGCGGCTCACTCTGCGCCAGACGGGCACGTCATTGAAAGCACTCTGATATGGTTGGCTAAAATCATTCAAGCTGGCAATCGCTTCCTCAGCTGAACGGTCAGCACGAATTAAAAATTCATCAAAGCCCGAACGTTTATGGAAAAACAATTGGTCACGCAACACATCGCCAACTGCACGTAATGTATTTTTGTAACCAAAGCGTGTGCGTAGCCAATTACCTAATGTGAAAATGCGGCCATCAGCAAAACGCTCCACAAACACTGCAATGATAGGCAAGGTGTTGAGGTCAGCAAATTCTGCCAGCAAGGCTTCAATGGTTTCACTGGTGGCCAACACGATGCCAACTTCACCTTTAGCCATGCGCGCTTGCAGTTCAGATTTTCTTGCTACCCACACGGCAAGCGGTACTAAAATTTTGCCTGTTGCTGGGATTTGTGTGTCGGCAATTTGCGCAGCAGTAAACGTTTCTTCGCCCGTGAGTTTAAATAACACCACTTTGCCCGCTTGCTTGCGCTGAAATTCTTCACCCAAAGCAGGAGGCACAACGCGTACCCATTCGTCAGCAATAATTTGCGCAGCATTGTCAGCGTTTAATTTGATTAGGTTGCTCATTATGCAGCCTCCTTTTGCGCGTAAACATGTGCTTTAAATGGCGCTAGACCTAAACGACGAACAGTGTCGATAAAGCGTTCTTCATCTTGACGTTCCTTCAAGTAAACCTCGATCAACCGTTGGACTACGCCTGGCATTTCTTCTGCGCTAAAAGAAGGGCCAATTACAGTGCCGATGCTGGCATCGTTGCCTTGCTTGCCGCCAATGCTCACTTGGTACCACTCTGAGCCGTCTTTATCGACACCCAAAATGCCGATGTGACCAACGTGGTGGTGACCGCAGGCGTTCATGCAGCCAGAGATGTTAAGTTCAATATCACCGATTTCGTGCAAGTAATCCAAATTATCAAACTGCATTTGGATGGCTTCTGCAATCGGGATGGATTTTGCATTGGCCAAACTACAAAAGTCGCCACCAGGGCAGCAAATAATATCAGTCAGCAAACCAATATTTGGTGTGGCTAAACCATTCGCGCGCGCTTTTTCCCATACGGCAAATAAATCACTCAATTTAACGTCGGCCAAAATCAAATTTTGCTCGTGCGATGAACGTAATTCGCCAAAGCTATAAGCGTCGGCTAAGTCTGCTACTACTTGCATTTGTGCGCTGGTGATGTCGCCCGGTGCTTTGCCGTGCGGTTTTAACGATAATGTCACGGCGCGATAGCCGGAAATTTTGTGCGCATGTACGCAACGTTTCACCCAAGCCGCAAAGGCTGGGTTGCTGGCAATCGCCGCATCAAAACTGGCATCATGTGTGGGTAATTTTTCGTAAGGCATAGGCTCAAAAAATTTAGCAACACGGTCAAGCTCAGCTTGCGTAATGGTCAGCGGGCCATCTTTTAAATGCGCCCATTCAGCATCCACTTGGCGACGGAATTCTTCAATGCCTAACGCTTTGACCAAAATTTTAATCCGCGCTTTGTAAGAATTGTCGCGACGGCCATGAATGTTGTACACGCGAATAATCGATTCACAGTAAGAAATAATATGCTGCCATTCTAAATGTTCGCGAATCACTGTGCCCAAAATTGGCGTGCGACCTAAACCGCCGCCAACCCAAACTTTAATGGCCATTTGTTGGTTAGCATCTTTGTAGAATTCCAAGCCAATGTCATGCACTTGTACAATCGCGCGGTCATCTTTGGTGCCAGAAACCGCAATTTTGAATTTACGTGGCAACAAAGCAAACTCTGGGTGAAACGTACTCCATTGACGCATGATTTCCGCAACAGGGCGCGGGTCAATCACTTCATCCGGCGCTATGCCAGCAAACTGGTCGGTCGTAATGTTACGAATACAGTTGCCAGACGTTTGCACCGCGTGCATCTCAACCGTGGCGAGTTCCGCCAAAATATCTGGGGTATCTTCTAATTTAGGCCAGTTAAGTTGTAAATTTTGGCGGGTAGAAAAATGGCCGTAGTCGCGGTCATATTTTTTTGTGATGTCAGCCAGTTTGCGTAGTTGTTTAGAACTTAACAAACCGTAAGGGACGGCAATGCGTAACATTGGCGCATGACGTTGAATATACAAACCATTTTGTAAGCGCAATGGGCGAAACTCTTCTTCAGAAAGTTCGCCTGCTTTGTAGCGGCGCACTTGGTCGCGGTATTGCGCAACGCGCTCGTTAATAATTTGTTGGTCGATGGAATCGTATTTATACATATTTTGTAATGTGTTTTACTTAAATCAGTTTATCGTTTTTGCGCGGCATTTTAATGCAAAATCAGTTTAAATCCTACATAAATCAATATGCTAGCTAATGCAATGCGCACCCAGTGCTCGGCAACTTTGGTGCTTAAGTGGCTGCCTAAATAAATTCCGGGGATCGAACCGATCAACAATGTGCCTAGTAATGGGTAGTCAATCGTACCTAATGTTGCGTGACCCAAGCCAGCCACCAAGGTGAGTGGCACTGCATGCGCAATATCGCTACCTACAATCGTAGTGATTTTTTTATGCGGGTATAGCAAAATGAGTGCAGTCACGCCCAACGCGCCAGCGCCTACGGAAGTGAGCGTCACCAGCGCGCCAAGAATAATGCCTAGCAACACCGTTGCAGGCGCAACAGAATTTTCAGGGATCCATGTTTCTTTGTTTGCGAGGGTAATCAGTTTATTTCTGAAGATCACTGCAGCAGAAGTGATGACTAATGCCACGCCTAACCAAAATTTAATCGTCGCAATCGCAGTACTTGATTCAACATTGATTGTGCTTAAAAAATAAACGGTCAAAAATGAGGTTGGCACGCTGCCATAAGCCAATAATCTGACAATTCGCCAATCAATATTGCCGAGCTTGCCATGTGCCATGATGCCCGCTGATTTGGTTACAGAAGCAAATAAGAGATCAGTACCCACAGCAACCGCAGGTTTAATATGGAAAAATAGTAGCAAAATTGGGGTCATCAGCGAACCGCCACCTACGCCTGTTAACCCGACCAGCGCGCCAACTACAAACCCTGCGACGATATATCCGTATTCCATGTGGAGTAACTTTCAATAACATAAAGGTTCAGCATCATAGCAAGTCATGAATTGACTATTTAATAATATGTTATTCTATGGATATGTTTTTTAGTTATAAACTGCAAGTAAAGGTAACGATATGAAGCTGCACCAATTACGCTATTTGCATGAGGTTGCCAAACATCAGCTAAATATCACATCAGCAGCGGATTCCCTTTATACCTCACAGCCCGGTGTTAGCAAGCAAATTCAGCTATTTGAAGAAGAATTAGGCTTGCAGATTTTTCAACGCAACGGTAAACGTTTGGTCGGTATCACCGAGCCGGGTGAAAAAGTGCTGGCGCTCGCAGCCAAAGTGATGCGCGAAGTTGAAAACATTAAACGCGTTGGTGAGGAATTTAGCCAAATAGATACTGGCGAGTTCACTATTGCGACAACGCACACACAAGCGCGTTACAAGCTGCCATCCGCAGTTAAAGCGTTTATGGAAAAATATCCTAAAATCAAGCTTAATATCCATCAAGGTAATCCATCACAAGTCGTTGAGCAAGTAGCGAATGGTGAAGCGGATATTGGCATCGCGACAGAGTCAATTAGCCATGATGAACGACTTTTGTGTTTACCCTGTTATCAATGGAATCGTTGTGTCGTGGTGCCAGCTGGGCACCCGCTATTAAGTGAACAAAATTTAACGTTAGAAAAACTTGCTGAGTATCCGCTCATTACTTACGATTTTGCATTTACTGGTGGTACGTTGGTATCTAAGGTTTTTTCAGAAGCTGGCTTAACGCCCAATATCGTCCTCACTGCGATTGACGCTGATGTCATAAAGACCTATGTCAGCTTAGGGTTAGGGGTCGGATTGCTTGCCAATATGGCGTATGATGACGAGCGGGACGCGCATTTAATCAAAGTTGATGTGAGCCATTTGTTCCCGGAAAGTACCACTTATTTAGGTTTCCGCAAGGATGCTTTTTTGCGCGGTTATATGTATGGATTTATCGAGCTGATTGCGCCACAATTTAGCCGAAAAGCCGTCACCGCGATACAAAAATTGGATGATTGATTGGAAAAAATTAAGATGCGTTGCAACCTCATTTTTGCCATCCTTATTGCGTTAGCTTGTAGCGCATGCAGCACTAACTATGACTACAAAAAAGACATGACCACAGTAAAGAATGTGGTTAAAAAGCAATTTAAAAACAATCAGCATCCAGTGGGCGAGCCACCATGCACCACCAGTTGTGATGGCGTAGAAGAAGATAGCCCGATTTACGAAGTAAAAGTGAAAGACGGCGTGAGTTATGAAGATGTGGTTGATAGCCTGAAAAGCTTGAGTGAAGGTGCCAATTTTGTAAATCCCGCAAACTTTCCGATAGCAGAACATATCCAAAAACGTGGCATAGATCCGCAAGGTGTTAAAGAAGTGCGCAGTTTTTGTAATTTAAGCATGGGGACAGAAATTTTCTTGGATCATCCAGAATTTTTGGTTTATGCACCATGTAGAATCGCCCTCTATGAAAAACCTGACAGTCAAAATAGACGGCATTTATACATCGCTTTGGCGCGGCCGACGCATGATTTAAAAAATATTAAAAATCCAACAGAACGCGCACAAAAGGCTGCTCAACTGCTAGAGGATCATTTGATTCAGATTGTCCAAAAGGCAAGTCGTGGTGAAATCTAAAGAAAAATAGAAACGGAAAAAATATGTCTGACCCAATGTTAATTGCTAAAAATACTGAAATTACCAGCTACATTTTGCCAAAAATGGCTAACCGTCACGGCTTAATTGCAGGCGCAACCGGCACTGGTAAAACGGTCACTTTGCAAACCTTGGCTGAACATTTTTCACGCATTGGCGTGCCGGTGATGATGGCGGACGTAAAAGGTGATCTTGCTGGCATGAGCCAAAAGGGCGGCGGCAACCCTAAAGTGGAAGCCCGAGTACAACAGCTTGGCTTGGAAAATTTTGCGTATGATGCCTGCCCTGTGACTTTTTGGGATGTGTTTGGCGAAAAAGGCCACCCTGTCCGCACCACAATCGCTGAAATGGGGCCGCTTTTATTAGCGCGTTTACTCAATTTAAACGAAGTACAAAGCGGTGTGTTGAACGCCGTATTTAAAATTGCTGACGATCAAGGCATGTTGCTGTTAGATTTAAAAGACCTACGCGCGATGATGCAACACGCCTCAGAAAATGCAGCGGCTTATCAAACTGAATACGGCAATATTTCTGCTGCCAGCGTGGGCGCGGTGCAGCGCGCGTTGTTGGAGTTAGAAACTCAAGGTGCGGATATGCTGTTTGGCGAACCTGCTTTAAATTTAGAGGATTTAATGCAGACGGACCGCAAAGGCCGCGGTGTGATCAATATTTTAGCCAGTGAAAAATTATTTAATTCGCCACGTATTTATGCCACATTTTTGCTCTGGCTACTTTCAGAATTATTTGAAAAATTGCCAGAAGCCGGCGATTTAGCACAGCCAAAATTAGTGTTCTTTTTTGACGAAGCGCATTTGCTGTTTACCGACGCACCAGCAGCCTTGCTGCAAAAAATCGAGCAAGTCGTGCGTTTAATTCGCTCTAAAGGGGTTGGCGTATATTTTGTTTCGCAAAACCCGCTCGATGTTCCTGACGTGGTGTTAGGGCAATTGGGTAATCGCGTGCAACATGCCTTGCGCGCTTTCACACCGCGCGACCAAAAAGCAGTGAAATCGGCGGCTGAGACATTTAGAAGCAATCCTAAAGTGAATGTAGAAACCGCGATTACCGAACTTGGCGTGGGCGAGGCCTTGGTTTCGTTTTTAGATGAAAAAGGCGTACCTAGCCCGGTTGAGCGCAGTTTTGTTTGCCCACCGGGGAGCCGTATTGGGCCGATTACCGATGGTGAGCGTATGGATGCGATTAAGGCCTCCATGATTTACGGCGTTTATGAAAAACTGGTAGACCGCGAATCTGCCTATGAAACATTAAAGTTACGCGCTGAGCAAAGTGCCACAGAAGCTAAAGAAAGTGAAGAGGGCGGCAGTTTTTGGGACAACATGCTGGGTGGAGGCGATAGCCCCGCACAAAATGGCAAGAAAAAACCAGCCGCGCGTCGATCTGATACCGTGATAGAAGCAGCTGCAAAAAGTGCCGCACGCGCCATCGGCTCACAGCTCGGGCGGCAAATTATTCGCGGTGTGTTGGGCAGCATTTTGGGCGGTAAACGCTAGAGAGTTGAGCTAAAAATTGCAATCGGATATTGAAATCGCACAAACTTCAGCACTTGAGGCGATTTCAACCATTGCAGAAAACATTCATCTCACGCCAGAAGATTTAATTCCCTACGGCCATCATATTGCCAAAATCAGCCCGCAAGCGATTCAAAATCTACAAACAAAGCCCAACGGCAAACTTATTTTAGTCACTGCTATTAGCCCCACGCCTGCAGGTGAGGGGAAAACCACCACCACTGTTGGCCTCGCCGATGCGCTTAATTTAGTCTTACAACCAAAAAATCAGCAAGCCATGGTATGTATTCGCGAGCCATCTTTGGGCCCAGTGTTTGGCATGAAAGGCGGGGCAACTGGCGGTGGTTTTGCACAAGTGTTGCCGATGGAAGACATTAACCTGCATTTTACTGGCGATTTTCACGCGATTACTAGCGCTAATAATTTGCTCGCGGCTTTGGTTGATAACCATATTTATCAAGGCAATGCGCTCAAGTTTGATTTGCAAAAAATTTTCTGGCGCCGCTGTTTAGACATGAATGACCGCGCACTCCGGCATATCAGTTTGCATGGTAAAGACAAAAATAGTGAAACCTTACAACAAGAAACTGGCTTTGATATTACCGTTGCCTCCGAAGTGATGGCGATTTTTTGCCTCGCAGAAAATCTGGACGATTTAAAGGATCGTCTTGGTGAAATTTTGGTGGGCATGAGTCAAGCAGGCGAACCGATTTTTGCCAAAGACTTGCACGCTGAAGGCGCGATGACAGCGCTCCTCAAAAATGCGTTTTGGCCGAACTTGGTGCAAACCATCGAGCATACGCCAGCCATCGTGCATGGCGGGCCGTTTGCCAATATTGCACACGGCTGTAATTCGGTGGTCGCCACAAAAACCGCGTTAAAACTTGCCGATTATGTGGTGACTGAAGCGGGTTTTGGCGCAGATTTAGGCGCGGAAAAATTTATTGATATTAAATGTCGCCAAGCTGGCTTGATGCCAGATGCGGTGGTGCTGGTGGCAACCATCCGTGCACTCAAGTATCACGGTGGGGTTGAGGTAAAAGCGTTGAATGTTGAAAATATTGCCGCGTTAGAAAAAGGCATGGCGAATATTGAAAAACATTTGCACAACTTAACGCAGCATTTTGGCTTAAAAGTGGTGGTGGCAATCAATCATTTTGTCAGTGACACACAGACTGAAATTTCAGCGCTGCAAAATGGACTTAAAAAACTTGGCGCGCAAGTGGTGCTGTGCAAGCATTGGGCGCAGGGTGGGATGGGTGCAATTAGCTTGGCTGTGGCTGTGTTGGAAATAACTCATCAAGAAAGTAAAGCTACAGAAAAACCAAATTTTTTGTATGAAAGTCATTTGCCCATTGTTGAAAAAATTGAAATCATTGCGCAAAAAATATATGGCGCAAAAGCGGTGGAACTTTCAGAGTTAGCCTTAGAAAAATTGGCTTTCTTTGAAAAATGTTTTCAGAAAACCATCGAAAAATTTCCAGTTTGCATCGCCAAAACGCAGTATTCGTTTTCATCAGACGCAAATCTTAAAGGTGGGCCAACCGGCCACACATTGCGCGTGCGTGACTTAAAACTCTCTCATGGTGCGGGGTTTCTGGTCGCCATTTGTGGTGACATCATGACCATGCCGGGCTTGCCAAACATTCCCGCTAGTGAACGGATTGGTGTGGATCGAGAAGGGCAGATCACCGGCCTAAGCTAGTATCACCAATACTTTGGGTATTTTGCTTTTCGTGTCACGTTGTTATAGATTAGCGCAACGACTACCAAAATTAACGCACCAATCAATGTAGGGAAAATCAAAAACGCCCAGCTAGGTTGCATTAAAAATACAATCACAGGGTTAGAGCCTGCGGGCGGGTGAACGGTACGGGTGAGCATCATCAGTGCGATTGCAGTGCCCACAGCAATCGCCACCGACCACCAATGTGGGCCAAAAAACGTTAAGCAAGCCAAGCCAACCAATGAGCTAATAAAATGCCCAGCAATTACGTTTCTAGGTTGCGAAAAAGGCACGTCTGGATAGCCAAACACCAACACACAAGATGCACCAAACGAGCCTAGCACAAGCGCGACAGAGAGAAAATCGGTCAGGAGGGCAACCGAAGCAATTGCCAAAAATCCACCCAGCCAAGCTAAAGCAATCACTTTATTATTTGGTTTTGGTGGCAATGGCGCACCATCACCCTTGAGTTTTGCAAAAAAAGACATATGACTCCTTTCAGGTTTCTATTCAATTATTGTTTGATTAAAAACGTGCACTAACGAATTAAGGGGATGCCCGTGTCCCGCTTGATGGGTTAGGCTTAAGGGTCTGTTGATGCATATAAGAAATTTCCATTTTTGTCATAAACATAGTCAATAAAGCCATCTCCAGCTTGTTCGCAACCCCAGTTTGTAGGGAATTTAAAGCTTACATGTAAAGATATATGATTTTGGTCTCTATCGATTAAATAGTCACAAAAGCCTTTACTGTTACTGCACCTTTTTTCAGGTGCACTAGTAGCATGAGCAATAGCTTTTTCTTCTGCTTTATTTGTTGCAACAGCTTTTCTGGCGCCACATTCATGTTCATAGCAACCTGATAAACAACAAATTATGCATATGAGAAAAAGTTTAGTCATAGCCTAACGCCGAGCTAAGCGGCAGTTTTTAAGTTGTGATTTTGTGGAATACTTTTGCGTAGCAAAACCACAAAAGCGCGACTTAAAAACTGTCCAGCCACGAAGTGGCGGTGCTTGAGCGACTTGTTATGCGATTTAACCACCAACCGGCGAACAAATTTCAACGAGTGTTCCGTCGGGACAACGGACATAGGAGACAACTTGCCCCCACGGTTTTGTTTCTGGTTCTTTCAATTCAGCGGCCCCAGCCGCCAGAGCTTTTGCGTGCGCCTCACCAACAGTTGGCGTCACCAAGGCTATTTCAAAACCAAGAGGTTTGGTCGATTCACTTGCGGGGACAAACCCCGTTGAAAAGTTAACATTACCAAGCTCATGCGATGCAAAAGCGAGCGTAGTTTCTCCCGACTCAAGTTCACCATAGTCACCAGACTCATGCAGAAAACGGCGGGTTAGGCCGAATGCACTTTCAAAGAACGACAACGATTCAGCAACATTGGGAACGTAGATTATTGTGTAACCGAATTTCATAATTCACCTTCTTTGGATGCCTGCAAAGCAAGCACTAGATATTGATACAAATTTTTCTCTTTGATTTGGGCGACAGACATCAACTTTACGTGACGACGCCCCTTTCCTGCCCCTTCAAGAAACCCAAAGGGGTCAGCGATTTTTGCCCCACTCCCAAATTCGACGGTTACATGGGCTTTGTAGGCGAAGACCCCACCAAACTGAACGCCCGCCGTAAATAGAATACCTCCATATTTGACTTCCTCCAGAGAGGTTTCGACGGTGCTCCGCACCAAGGCACGTACCGCTTCGACGATTTCATAATTTTGTTCGCTCACAAGACGAATGTCTTCAAGGAGCGATTGAATAGATTTCTTTGTCATTTAGAGGCTCACGGTGAGTCGGCGACTACGTCTTGTGTGGCATAACGAATTAAGGGGCGCCGTTAGGCGTCCCGCTTGAATGAATAATAGGGACTTCCCCTACTCGGAACGGCATCTAGGTGCCAAGATTGAGTTTTCGCGTGTTCAATCAAAATGAGAGGGGAAGTCATGAATAATATTACAACGATAGGTATTGATCTGGCAAAGGAAGTATTTGCAGTGTGCGCAATGGATATAACTGGCGCAGTGGTCTATCACAAAGTGCTTAAACGGGATGCTTTTGTTCGTTGGGCAGAACAATTATCACCCAGCAACGTTGTCATGGAAGCCTGTGGCTCAGCTCATTACTGGGGGCGCTGGTTTGCCGCACGAGGGCATACTGCAAAACTCATTGCTGCTGAATTTGTGCAACCCTTTCGTAAAAGTATGGGTGCTAAGAATGATAAGAACGATGCCGAAGCGATTGCCATCGCCTCACGTCAAGCCACCATGCGTTATGTCAGCCTTAAAAGTGTTGCACAACAAGAAGCTCTCGTTTGGCATCGTCTACGTGAAGGCTATAAAGAAGAGCGCACTGCGCATCTCAATCGCATCCGAGGCTTACTAGGCGAGTTTGGCATTTGGCCACCCCGTAGTGCAGACAAACTCATACGATTACTGCCAACTTACAGCATCAATATGAATATCCCAGCGGGTTTAAGATTGGCCATCGAACAAACCCTGCAATACCACAGTGAACTCCACACGCAACTGGCTAAATGTGACCAACAAATCGCCTTGCATGTGAAATCACATCCAGTGGCTCAACGACTGACTGAGATAACAGGCATCGGCACGCTCACCGCAAGTGCTACCAGCGCAATGGTCGTCGATGCCAAACACTATCAAAATGGCCGACAGTTTGCTGCATGGTTGGGCCTTGTCCCAAGGCAAATGAGTTCTGGTGGCAAAGCGAAACTTGGGCGTACCACTCGGCGTGGTGACACTTACCTGAGAAGTTTACTGGTACAAGGGGCTAAGAGCACTTTACAAGTAGCACTCAGGCAAGCCCCAGACAAAGCCAGTCACTTGCAGAAATGGATTGCACAAGTCTATCTGCGAGTTGGCTATCACAAGACTTTAGTGGCCATTGCCAACAAGCATGCGCGCATGATGTGGGCGATAATGGCTAAGGATGAAAGTTACAACGCATATGCTTGGCAAAAGACGCAGATTAATCATTGATTTCAACATGCGTTTAAAATGGTAAAACGCTGCAAAGTGAGATAGTGTTGAGGTAAGACCGAGCACAGAGAGCACCTGACTAACCCTGTGGCCAACAAAGCAAAAGAACAAGCCTGATCAGTGCGTTCTTGTTAGGCCGATGAATGAATGAGGTCTCTGTGCGCGGCTATTATCATGGCCCGCGAAGGTATTAAATGATCCGCAATAAGGCCGACTAGAGAGATGCAGTCTGTTTCCTTGATGCTAACAAACAATGCAGATTTAAGCGGTAGAAGTAAGGCTGTAAATGTAAAAACTCAAACTCAATCACACCCGTAAAACGGGTGTTAGGATGATTTTGCTTGACAGGTAGGGGAAGTCCCTAGAGATGGGTTAGGGTGTTAATCACCACCAAATTCATACTGTACCTTTGAATCCCAAATAACGTTGCAATGTTTGCAGCAAAACCTTCGAGTTTCATTAGATTTGTTAACTGGGACTTGCTTGGTTAGTAGCTTTTTGCAGGTGGGGCATTGTATTAAGAATGCCCGTAATGAAGCAATAATAATGATGCCAAACCCCGATGTAACGACAATAAATGAGAGGATATTTACAATTTCTGAGTTTTGGTCGTTTTGTCCAATTGCCATTCCAATTGCCCAACTAAAAGTAGCGGCAATACCTAACCAAACCATAATTTTTTTGGTGTTTCCAGCATGTGTTGGATGTATTTTTATTTCCACTGACAAGAATCCTAACGCCAAGCTAAGGGGCAGGACGAACCAGCGCGATAATGCGAAGCAGCGCCGGTTTGGACTGTCCCAGTGAGCGTAGCGAACGCCTTGAGCGCCTTGTTAGATGCACAACAGCTGCTATTTTTCATTGTATGAACCGCCATTTTCCTTGAGGAATTTGTCTGCATCTTCTGATTCCTGTTTCAGAAAACTCTTGAGACTATTTTCTGGAATACCAGCGCGAATACCTTTGATAACTTTATAGTCTGAAGCCATTTTACTTTGGAGGATATTTTTAGCCTGTTCTGCATTACCTGCTGAAACACTAGAGTATGCACTTTCAAGTGTTTTTAAATCGCTTATATAGCGGGTTAGAACTAATTTTGCGTAGTGTATTTTAATGTATTCTTGTACGCCTTTACTAGACGATAGAAATGCTATTGTTCCTGCAAACGTAATAACAATACAAAGCACACAAACTAATATTGTCCATCCTATATGTAAGCGCATGTCTAATTTCCTGTGTGCATCTAACTATTAAGTAGCCATCCCAATGATGGCATGTAAACGAGCGGTAATTTTTTCATTTTTGTTGAATTATCAGTTTATTAGGTTAATAATAGGGAGCGTTAATTCATTAGTCAATACCATATGGCAACCCAATCTCCTTTTTTAGAGTCGGTGCGAAATAAAATTCGTTTAAAGCACTATAGCATAAGGACAGAGGAGGCTTATGTGCAGTGGGTGAAGCGTTTTATTTTGTTTCATGATAAGCGGCATCCGAGTGAGTTGGCTGCGCGAGAGGTGGAGGCGTTTTTAACGCATTTGGCTGTTGATGGCCATGTTTCTGCAAGTACGCAAAACCAAGCGCGTAGCGCGTTGCTGTTTTTGTATAAAGAGGTGTTGGGGCAGGCGCTGCCTTGGTTAGATAATGTTGAACAAGCGCAAAAACCACGCCGTTTGCCGACGGTTCTTGATAGTGATGAAGTGCGTAAATTATTGGCTGAATTGCAAGGTGTTCACTGGTTGGTTGCAAGTTTGTTGTATGGTTCCGGTTTGCGTTTGATGGAAGTTTTGCGCTTGCGGGTAAAAGATGTTGATTTAAAACGTGGTGAGATTTTAGTGCGTGAAGGCAAGGGTTTTAAAGATCGGGTGACGATGTTGCCAAAAATTGTTGTGGAGCCATTGCGTGGGCATTTATTGCAAGTAAAGGCCTTGCATGAGCAAGATTTGGCCAATGGCGGCGGTGAAGTGTTTTTGCCTTATGCGTTGGAGAAGAAGTTTCCAAACGCTGGTAAAGACTGGGGCTGGCAGTATGTTTTTCCTTCCACTACGCTTTCAACTGATCCGCGCTCAGGCAAAGTGCGGCGCCATCACTTGGCGGATGAGACGATTCAGCGCGCGGTAAAAGCCGCCTGCAAACGTGCCGGTATTATTAAACCAGCGACACCACATACGTTGCGTCATAGTTTTGCCACACATTTATTGCAAGGTGGTTACGATATTCGTACGGTTCAGGAGTTATTGGGGCATGAAAATGTGGCGACAACGATGATTTACACGCATGTGTTGAATAAAGGTGGCCGAGGGGTGACGAGTCCGTTAGATGTTGCGTAAAGCGTCTTTTGATTCAAGTACAATAGCGGCAATTTTTTAAATCTAAAAATTTCTTAATGTTAACCCTCTCTGAGTTAGGTCAAGCTGACCAAACCATCAATAAATCCCGATTTTTAGCGTTTGCGCATCGCTGCGACAGTGAGCAGGCGGTGGCAAAGTTTTTGCGCGCGATTGCGGCGCAGCATCAAAATGCCAGCCACTTGGCTTACGCTTATAGAGTAAAAACGCCAGATGGCCTCGTGCCAAGATTTTCTGACGCAGGTGAGCCTTCTGGCACGGCGGGGTTGCCGATTTTAAAGCTGATTGAAGGGCGCGACTTTATCAATGTGTGCGTGGGCGTGATCCGTTATTACGGCGGCATTAATTTAGGTACAGGTGGTTTGGCGCGGGCGTATGGCGGCACAGCAAAAATGGCGCTGGATGGCGCAAAAACTGAACTTTTTGTTCAAATGACTGAGATTGATTTGCTGATTGATTATAAGCAAATGGATGCAGTGACGCGCGCTTTAAATCAGGTAAAAGGGCGTATTATTGATAAAAAATTTGATACGCAAGTCCATTTGTTAATCACCTTACCCGTTGATGAAGTGAAGGCTTTTGTTGCGCGTTTTTAATGTTAGGTAAACCATGACGATAAAAAATACCCCTGTTTTACAAAAGTGCGAAGTTGCCTCTTGGTTGTTGATGGGGTTGGTGCTTTTGATCGTGCTGTTATTTAAATTGCTACCTGCATTATTGGCGGGGCTTCTCGTGTACGAGTTAGTGCATATTATGACGCCCGGTTTAGCTAGACATTTTCCAACGTTTGTACCCGGCAAGCACACCAAATTTTATGCTGTTGGCATTTTAGCTGTGATCGTCGTGAGTTTGCTTGCGCTTGGCGGTGCCGGCTTAATGGCGTATTTGCGCTCAGATTCAAGTAGCATCACAACTTTACTCGCCAAAATGGCGCAGATTATCGAAGATGCGCGCGATACCTTACCAGCTTGGATTTATCAGCATTTGCCACCCGATGCGATGACACTTAAAGAAAAAACCACCATTTGGTTGCGCGAGCACGCAACGGCTCTGCAAAACGTTGGCACTGAGGCGATACGCGCGACTGTGCATGTTTTAATCGGCATGATCATTGGCGGCATGTTGGCAGTACGTGAAGTGATAGAAATGAATAAGCTAAAACCATTTGCCCATGCAATGGTGTGTAGAACGGCATTGCTTGGTGAAGCTTTTCGGCGCGTGGTGTTTGCGCAAGTGCGTATCGCTGCTATCAATGCCATTTTCACCGGTATTTATTTGGCGGTGATTTTGCCGATGGCCGGTGTTCATTTGCCATTAGTTAAAACCATGATCGCAATTACCTTTATTGTTGGATTGATTCCAGTGTTAGGGAACCTCATTTCAAATACGGTGATTGTGATTGTGAGTTCAAGCCATTCAGTTGGCGTGGCATTTGGCTCGCTACTTTATTTGGTCATCATTCACAAACTTGAGTATTTTTTAAACGCACGTATTGTCGGCGGGCAAATTCGTGCCAACGCTTGGGAAATTTTAATTGCCATGCTGTTGATGGAGGCGGTTTTCGGCATTGTGGGCGTGATTGCCGCACCTATTTATTACGCTTATCTAAAGCTAGAGTTAAGGCAAAAAGACTTGGTTTAATTGCTTTTTAAACCCACGCAATTTTTCTCGCTACTTTCTGTTAATTGAGAAAGAAACGCATTTTTTGTTGATGCAAAGGCGTAAGGGTTGGATTGCGAATAAAGGTAGTTGTCGTAGTCTCTTGGCGTAATAGATTTAGCATAAAACTGCACTTTGCAATCGCAAAAACTTGTTGATTTGCCTAAAGCTTGGCAATCACTCATGGCATTTTCAAGCGCCTGCGTTGACCAAGGTGAGATAGGTTTCTCGGTCAGGGCATTGAGTCTTTTTTGTGTCATCAGCGAGTACATCATTTCTACTGAAGCACGCAATTTACCTAATGCGCCGGACTGTAAAATTTCTTGAGGATTGGCTGATAAAGTGTTGACGTTAAGACGATAAGTGGCTGAAACGTTTGTTTTTTCTGGCAAGCTATAGCCTTGTGCCGCTAATAATATTTTTTTGCTTAAGTCTGCATCTAACGCTGATTGCGCCTCTTGTAAGTGCGATTCTGGAAAAGTCACTGTCAACGTTACATCGCATGTTTGCGCATCCGCAACAGTGAGTTGATAAGTGATCTGCGCATCTTCAACCGCATGGCTAAACGCAGGCGGTACACGGTTAAGCATGTATTGCAATTCTTTTTCGTTCACCTTTCTAAGCGTTGCATCATCCACACATTCTGCGTGGGCACTCAATGCATACACGGTCAACAATATTGCAAACAAACTTTTCATTTCAATCTCCGACATTTTTCTGAGCAGTATTTCACTGCATCCCAATTTTTTGCCCATGCTTTGCGCCATGTCATGCGCCTTCCGCAATGTGCGCACGGTTTACTTGGTAAATATTGCTTATTGCCTTTGTGCATCTGTTAGCTACGTAAGGTGGCTCTATATTGTTCTGCTTGTTGTTGAATCGCCAATTTTTCCTCCACTGAGAGCTTTTCAACGTGTTTTAGTTGCAGTGACATGCGTGGATTTCTCAACAATTTTTGTTGGTGGCTAATCAGAAAATCCCAATATAAATTGGTAAACGGACAAGCTGACTCGCCGGTTTTTTCTTTCGGGTTTAAACGGCAACTGTCACAATAGTTGCTCATTTTTTGAATGTACGCACCACTGGCGACATAAGGTTTGCTCGATATTTTGCCGCCATCTGCATATTGGCTCATGGCGAGCGTATTGGGTGCTTCTACCCATTCCACCGCATCCACATAGACGGCTAAATACCATTCATGGACAAGTGTTGGATGAACGCCCAATAACTGACAGTAAAGCCCAGTGACCATCAGCCGTTGGATGTGATGTGCATAGCCGAGCGAGAGTGTTTGTTGAATAGCCTGTTGCAAACAGTTGCATTCAGTTTGGCCGGTCCAAAAAAACGCTGGTAATGGTTCATTTGCTTGAAAATAATTTTCTTCCAACAAGTTGGGCATATGCAGCCAGTAATAGCCACGCACAAATTCGCGCCAACCTATAATTTGCCTAATAAAGCCTTCGACAGAAGCAAGTTCAACTTTTTTATCGGCATATGCGGTTAATGCTGCATTGACGACTTCACGAGGGTTCAGTAGTTTTAAATTTAGCGCGGCTGAAATTCTTGCGTGAAATAAATAGGGTGCATTTTCTTGCATGGCATCTTGGTAGCGCCCAAAGTGGGGCAGTCTATGTTGCACAAAATCCTCTAAAGCAATCAGCGCCTCTTGGCGGGTGATGGGCCAATCAAAGTTTTTTAGCGTTCCAGGGTGTTCCGTAAAAAACGCATGGACAGTTTCGATTACTTCTTGAGTGGTTGCATCAGGTGCAAACCCGATCGGCTTCATGAGATTTTTCATGCCGTATCTATCCATACGGTGACGATTATCTTGATCAAAATTCCACTGACCGCCAACTGGCGCGCCGCCATCCATCAAAATATTGTGTTTGGCACGCATTTCACGATACCAATATTCCAGCCGCAGCGTTTTGCGGTCTTTGGCGTGTTGCCTAAAGTCATTTACGGTGGCGTAAAAATGCTGGTCTTTTAATATTTCTAACGGGGTTGATTGCGCGTCACAGGTGTTTTTAATCGCTTGGTAAACGCGATAATCACCCGGCAATACCACTCTAATTTTTTCGGGTTTGTACGTTGCAATCAGAAATTTTAACCAATCTTCAACCGTACAAATTTGCGTGAAATGTTCAAGGCGCTTGTAATGCAGCTTGTAATCAAGCGCCAACACTTGCTTGGCAAAGTGCCGCATCGCGCTTAAAAAAAGCGCAGTTCTGATTTTGCTCGACCAGACATGCGTTGATTCTTCGGCAAGTTCAGCCATGGCAAACACATCAATATTTTTTTCTACATCACTAAAAATCAGCGAATCATGGTTAAGCTGGTCGCCCAAAATAAGGTTGAGTGTTGGCATTTAAAAAAGGTGAGCAGGTGAAAATAACGCAATTTTGACTCATGCAAAAAAAATGGTTCAACAATCTTTTGGCAGACATAAAAAATGGAATGCTACTTTTGCAGCATTCCATTTAGAGAGTGAAAAAACTGAAGTTATTTATTTTTAATTTTTTTAAGAATTTCTTGCGCCCATTCTTGGCCACCCAAACCAAATGCGATTGCCAGTGCTAAAAAAATCGCGCCTAAAATAATCACAAACAAAGCAGTTAGGAGTTGTGTACCAACACCAAGTTGTTCTAAAGCGACAAAAATGGCAAAAAATTGCACGAGATATTCTGAGGAAGTGCTGACAGTGAGCGCGCCGTCAAACTTTAAGCCGTGTAACCAAGCGAATACTAGACGATTGATAAAGCGACTTAAAATGGTCCCGAAAATTAAAATGACAATGGCGAGAATAATGCGCGGTAAAAAGTTGGCGAGCTGATGCAGCATATTGGCAAGTTCGTTTAGGCCAAGAATATTCGCGCCGGTGATGATGAATAATAAAATCACCAACCAGTAGACGACTTGGCTGATGATACCGCTTAAGGAAACATCAAATTGATCATTTTTAAAGTAATGCTCTAAGCCAGATTTTCCGGTGTAGCGGTCAAAATTGACCCATTTTAGGAACTTTTTGACGGCCATTCTCGCTAACGCCGCGATGCCCCAGCCGATCAACAGCATGGTAAATACAGCCAAAAGTTTAGGGAAAATAGACAACACTTGTATCCAATAAGCGTTAAGCACGGCGAGGAAAAGATCAAATTGCGCTTGCATAAATAGGCTCCTTTAAGTTTATTGTTTTATTTAATTTGGTAAAAACGGTTGGCTAAGTTTTTTCCTTGAATGCGGTCTAATTGATTTCCAACAGTATCGCTCAACGCAGTAAGTCTTTTTTCCGGTAGCGGGTGTGTTTTGAACAATAACGCTACGCTGTCATCTTGTGGATTATTTTGGTCAAGCATTTGCAACACTTCTGCTAAGCCTAAAGGCTCATAGCCTGCGCGCGTTGCGTAGGTGATGCCAAGTCGATCTGCCTCATATTCAGCACTTTTATCTAGGCCACGCGCACTAATTTCTGCACCGCTACCAATCACATCGCTGACCAACTGATTATTTTTACCAACGCTGTTGCCCAGCAATTGTGCGCCGATATTCAAAAGCTGCTGTTTTTGGATCACACGCAAATGATGTTTTTTTGTCACATGGCCGATTTCATGCGCCAGTACGCCAGCTAATTGTGCTTCATTTTGTAATTTTTGATACAAGCCTTTGGTGATGAGTATATAGCCACCCGGTGCCGCGAATGCGTTGAGGTCGCTACTTTCAATCACGCCAAAATGCCAAGGCAGGTTGGGGCGGTCAGATTGTGAAGCCACCCAGCGCCCAACTTTGTTCACGTAAGCTTGCAGTGCATCGTCTTTCACCAGCGGTGCTGCGCCTAAAAGATTCCCCGTGATTTCACGCCCTAAGGCAATTTCTTCTTTTTTGCTTGGATTCTTCCAGTTAAATTCTGGCAGTGTGCGGCCTGCTTGCACGGTTGATGGTGTCGCGCTATTTGTCGAAGGTGACGCGATAGGACTTTCGGAGGAGGATTTTTTTGCGTCGTCTTTTTGTTCAACTTGCTGTTTGACTGTTTCTGTAAGCACTTCTTTAAAATCAAGTGCATAAGCTTGCTGATGCACAAAAAACGCTAGTAATAAAAAAGTTAAAATTTTCATTTGCCACCCCCAATAACGTTAGTGCTGTTGGTTTTTGTTGTTGGGGGCGTTAATTCTGCAAATTGAATGGCCGAAAGTTGTCCGGCTTTTGCAAACTCAGCACCGGCTTTGGCTGTGACAGTATAGCTTTCAAGTTTGTTGATTTCAGCTTCATTAAATTTTGCAGCTTTTAACTCTTCTTCATTTAGCCCGCGAATGCCCGTCGTGGAGACGATTTGCCCGGTGCCGCTGCGGCCGCTCGATTGTTTTAATACGCTACTGCTTGCTGTTGTTGTGCTTGTACCGGCGCGTTTGACCGAAAGTAATTTTAGCCAGCCAGTCGACTTTTTATTTTTTACCTGTAGCCAAACCCCTTGTTTTTTTAAAATGGTCAGGGTTTCGCCACGTTTTACACTGGCGGTGATTTTGGCATCGGTATAGGGTTCAGCGCGCAGTTGGTCGTCTTTAATCGCGCTGCCAGTTTCCGCCGCAAAAGTCGGGCTAGCAAAAGCCAAAAAAAACAGCGCAGTAAAACACGCAAACTTATTAGATAAAAAGTTAATCATTTTTTGCTGAATTTTCCTCAAGTTCAAATCGTAAAATGGCTTTGGCAAATAAGCTACGCCATTGTTGATCGAGCGGTTTTTCTAATGTGAGTGTGCCTGATTGCTGTGAAATTTTAATCGGGGTTGCAACTGGTAAGCCAACACTTTCTAAAATGGTCGGAATGGCTTTACCTAGGTTGCCTGCGTCTTCATTAATTTTTTGTGCGCGTGATGCGTCGCTATCCGCGTGTACCCACGTGACCACTAACAGATCGCTAAACAGCCCCCAAATGCCGCTTTGTGTGTGTTTTATGTATTCCACTGTGACAGGGTGTTTGCAGTGTTGTTCAAATTGATGGGCTAAAATTTTCAAGGTGCCGTCACTGAGCGCGTCTTCGGTTTCAATCAACACGGGCATCATCAGCACATGTTTGCCATTCTTACCCGCGCTATTGTCTGCGGCCAAGAGTCGCTGCATGGCGCGGTCATTCGCTAGGGCGTAAATTTTCGCCACACTAAAATACATAATGGCCCACGCCATTGGGCCCGTCATGTCCAGATAAATGTTGGTCAGATTAATCGCCAAGTAAGATAAAACCAGCAAGCCAATTTGGCTAAAACTAAATACGGAAGTCACTTTGTCGCGATCAACATTGTTGAAAAATGCCAACGCCGTGAGCCAAACCAGCGTGAGGCTTAATAAAATATAGGGGATTTTGCCGCGCCAGACTTTTAAAAAATCGCCATGTTTTACGTTATCAATCGCAGTGGCTAAGATCTCTACGCCCGGATGCGCACGCGCCATGGCGGTGGCTTTTAGGTCAAATAGTGAAGGAGCGGTGGAGCCGATAATGACAATTTTCCCCGCAAATTCATCTGCAGGGCGCGTTTGCTCTTTTTTGCCAATATTGGCATACACGTCGCTAAAGCTTACATATTGGTAGGTAAACGGCTTGCCACGCCAGTTCATCAACATGTTTTGCGGCAGATTGCTTAAATTTTCTTGGGAAAATTTGCCAACGATAAAAGGCAGGGCCGGAATGCGCCAGCCAGAGAAGTCTTGCCAAAGTGCGTATTCGCGCACAATGCCGTCCGGATCTTGGTTGATGTTGTGTGTACCGAGACGGTCTTTTTTTAACGCGCCATCAAAATGTGGCAACACCATCGCAATCGTTAACTTTTCAGTAAGCGGCCTTGCGTTTGCGGTTTCGCCCGGCGCGGGTTGCACGCCCGGAATCATATTCGGCGCAATGTTGCTTAAATAGTCGCTTTCTGGCGCCAAGCGCAACATCGGGAAAAATACATTGTCAGTGGCGCTGATGACCTCATTAAAATAAGCATCGCTGTCTGGGTTGTAGACGTCAGCATCGCTAAACAAAATATCAAACACAATCGCTTTGGGGTTTTGTGCGCTGATATTTTCGACAAATTCACCAAACACTTGGCGCGGCCACGGCCAGCGGCCGTATTCTTTTGCCATTGCGCTAAGCGAAGCCTCATTAATATCGACAATCACAATATCAGGGTCAGCTTTTGCGACGACAAAACGGTTTTTCACCATCAAGTCAAACGCGCGGTCGCGCATGTTTTCACCGATATGAAACACGCTGGCATCGAGCAAAATCAGCACCGTTAACAACGCGCTTAAATAGAGATAAAAATTGTTGCGGAGCTTGCGTGTGACGCTGGCGAGCCATTGGCTGAAAATGAGTTTTAACTTAACCATAGCAAAAGATAATAAGCCGGTTAAAAAAAATCGCCAATGATTTTTTAGGCCAAATTGTTAATTTGTTATACTAAAAGCCACTTAAAAATTACCTTAAAATTTAGGCGCTTCCTCTTGAAAAATAAAACCATCGCAATTTTAGAAAACCGTACTGGTGAACAAATGGCTGATTTAGTGCGCAAATATGGCGGTAAGCCATTTTCAGCACCAGCCTTAGCAGAAGTACCGGATATTGATGATGGCGAATTGCAGACCATGATTGCAACATGGGAAGAAAAATTACCCGATTTATTTATTTTTCAAACCGGAGTAGGTGTGAAGGCTTTGTTTGCGACAACGGATCGCCTAAAACTCACAGAAAAATTGCGGTCGATTTTAGATAAAACCAAAGTCTTGGTGCGTGGCCCCAAACCGGTAGGTGTACTGAAATCAAACAATGTGCGCATCGACGTGACTGTTGGCGAGCCTTATACGACCGCGCAAATTTTAGTTGAACTGGAAAAAGTAGATTTAAACAATAAAGGTGTGGTCGTGCAGCGTTTTGGCGATACCAATGTGGAGCTAGATAATGCATTAAAAGCACGCGGCGCGAGGGTTTCGGAAGTCGCGACGTATCGTTGGAGTTTGCCAGAAAACACCGAACCACTGGTTGATTTAATGGATGCGCTCGATAAAAAATCGGTCGATATGGTGTGTTTTACCAGCGCGTCGCAGGTTTATAATTTTTTTAAAGTCGCTGAGCAAACTGGCCGCGCCGATGAATTAAGGACAGGACTGAATGCAACGCTGATTGCCTCGATTGGCCCAGTGTGTACTGCAGCCTTAAAAAAAAATGATTTGCGCGTGGATATTGAGCCAAGCCCACCAAAACTTGGGCCGTTTATCGCAGCTATTCAACAGCATTTTGCATAGAGTTCGCCCTTTTTCGTAAAGTTGCTTTTCAAAGCAAGATTTCAGCCCTTCAGAGTATAATCTTGCCGATGATGACTTTAAATTCCGCTTTATTGGCGCTGATTGTTTTGCTGTTAGCTTGGCAAATTTGGCGTGGCTTTCAAGATAAAAATGCCTCTCATTCTGTAGAGTTGCGATTACAGCAATTGCTTGAAGAAAAACATCGGCTGATGATTTTGGATTTGCAAGATGCCTTAAATAAGCTTGCGGATAGACTCTCAAATAACTCGGCCGATGCGACGGAACGTTTGCGTTTAAGTGTGAGCAATGAATTGCAAACCACGCGTGAAGCGATGCAAGCGTTGCAACTTAATCAGCAAAATAATCTTTCACAAACCCGTGAAATGGTGCTGGAAAAATTACACATCACTTTAAGCGAGCAGGGCAAAGCACAACAAGTGTTGATGAACGATACCATGCTCAAGGCCACTACCACACTAACGCAAAGCATCGAAAGTTTGACCAAAGCAGTGGACAACCGCCTGGAGCAAATTGGCGGCAAAGTGTCTGAGCGATTAGATGAAGGCTTTAAAAAAACCAATCAAACTTTTTTAGATGTGATGACGCGGCTTGCGACCATCGACGAAGCGCAGAAAAAAATCGATGGTCTCACAACGAATGTAGTAAGTTTGCAGGAATTATTGGGCGACAAACGTAGCCGTGGCGCGTTTGGCGAGGTGCAGTTGGAAGCCTTGGTGCGCAATGTGTTGCCCGTGAATTCTTATGCGATGCAGCACACATTCGAAAATGGCACGCGTGCCGATTGTGCTTTATTTTTACCCGAACCGACCGGTACAGTGGCGGTGGATAGCAAGTTCCCGCTCGAAAATTATCACCGCATGTTTGATAAAAATTTAAGCGATGCAGAGCAATTGTTGGCAGAAAAGCAATTTAAAGTCGACGTGAAAAAACATGTGGATGATATTGCCAAGAAATACATTATCTCGAATGTGACTTCTGACGGTGCGGTCATGTTTATTCCTGCTGAGGCTGTGTTTGCCGAGCTGCACGCTTACCATGCGGACGTGATTGAATATGCCATGAATAAACGCGTGTGGGTGGTTTCGCCCACCACATTAATGGCAGTGTTGAATACGGCGCGCGCGGTACTCAAAGATGTGGAAACCCGCAAGCAAGTGCATGTGATTAAAGAAGAGTTGGCGAAACTCAGCAAAGATTTTAGCCGTTTTGATGTGCGCATGAAAAAATTGGCGGACAATATTCGCCAAGCGCATGAAAACGCGCAAGAAGTGCATATTTCCAGCCAAAAAATTACCCGCCGGTTTGAGCAGATTGAGCGAGTAGAGCTAGAAAATAAACCGATGGATTTGCTCGATGCAATTGATGATATTGACGATTAAATAAAGTTTAAAATGAAAATTACTGTTTTATATTTTGCGCGCCTTAAAGAATCCCTTAAATATTCGAGTGAAGAATTAGATTTAACTGATTTTTTAGCTAGCGAAAATGCGCGTGATTTAAGCGTACTCAAGCTCAAAGGTTTTTTAGCTGCGCGCGGTGAGGAGTGGCAAAAAATGCTGCTGGGGAAATTTAAAATCCGTGCGGCGATTAACCATGAGCTGGTGGATGATTTGGCAAAAATTAACGATGGCGACGAGGTGGCGTTTTTCCCACCGGTCACTGGCGGATAATCTTTAAATGATCACAATCAGCGTCCAAACTGAAGATTTTGATGTGGCTGAAGTCCTCAAAAATATGCGTACTTCACGTAAAGATATTGGTGCGATCGTGAGTTTTGTCGGGTTGGTACGCGATTTCAATTTGAATGACACCGTTTCTACGTTAACGTTAGAACATTATCCGGGTATGACGGAAAAGGCGCTGACCAATATCGCCGAAACGGCTAAAAACCGTTGGAATGTATTGGATGTTGTGGTGATTCACCGTGTTGGCACTTTGCAACCTAGCGACCAAATTGTGTTGGTGGCAGTTTCTAGCACACATCGCGGCGAGGCTTTTCAGGCGAGTGAATTTGTGATGGATTATTTAAAAACTGAAGCGCCGTTTTGGAAAAAAGAAACCACGCCGGCAGGCGAGCGTTGGGTCGATGCAAAAGTGGCTGACGATCAAGCGCGCGAACGCTGGCAGAAAAATTAGCAGTAATAAAAAATACACAAGTAAATGTAGATATGACTATTTCCCCAGTAACCGCTCACGTAAAAAAACTCGTCGCAGAAGCGCTCTGTTTAGAAGTCTCGGCAGATATTTTTCCATTTCCAGATACTTCTGCGTTAGTTAACGAGCAGACAGACTGTGTGGATGAAGTTATTCAGTTGGATGCTAAAAAGGCAGCTGAGTTTGGCTTGGCGATTCCGCAGCAAGGCTTTAATTTACTGGTACTCGGTTCTGCTGGTACTGGCAGAACCAGCTTGTTGCTGCAGTTGATGCAGCAACAAGCTGAAATTGCTCAAAAAACTCCCCACGATTTAATTGCGCTATATTGTTTTTCTGATGAAACAAAACCGCTATTGCTAAAACTCTTAGCAGGTGAAGGCCGCTCACTCAAATTGGCGCATGAACATTTAGTGCGGCATTTATCCAAAGTGCTGGCGAAGTCGGTAGAAGACAACACGACGAAAAATACCATCGACCAACTGAAAAGTGCGATGGATGACGCGCTCGGGACGCTTAAAAATCAATTTGTATTCATCGACCAATATGATGCGTTACACGCTTATTACTTGGCGCTACAAAAAGATGCGCACGATTATTTAGATGCTTGGCAACCGACGCAACACCATGAAAGTGATTCTCATATCGAAAGTATGTTGAGCGAGGCGTTTTTAAACCGTTATCGCGTTAACTTATTGGTTTCGCATGAAAAAGATGCGGTTGCACCCAGCATTTACGACCAAGACCCCAGCTTGCTTTCTTTATTTGGCGGCATGGAAAGCGGTAATGAAAACAGCCACACGCCAGATTTTCTGCGGTTGCGCGCCGGACATTTATTGCAGGCCGATGGCGGTAGTTTGTTGATACATCTGCGCGATGTGTTGTCGGATGAACAAAATGGCGCCCAAATCCTTGAAAAATTGCACCGCTTTTTGCGTAACGGTGTGGTGCAGATGGAAGATTCAGCGAGCAACAACCAAGGCAGTACTTTTTTTGCCGCCGAAACCATTGTGCCGGTAAATGTGAAAATTGTGCTGGTGGCGACTCGGGAGGATTATTACGATTTACTGGAAGCTACGCCAGATTTTTTCCGCTTTTTCCCCATCAAAGTTGAATTTACTGAAAGCCTCGTAGCGAATCAAAAAAATTACGAAGCCTATGCACGCTGGATCGGGCAAAAAACGCAGATGTTATCGCTGAAACACTTTACTAAAAATGCTGTAGCCGCTTTATTGCAAGCCATGCATCGTTTGGCTGAAGACCAAGCGCGCTTAAGTACTAACCTCGGGTTTTTAGATAAATTGATGGTGGAAAGCTACGCAGTCGCGCTAATGGCGCAAGCAGAATTTGTTGATAAATTGCATGTTAAAGCCGCGCTTTCTGGTCGTTATCATCGCCATGATTACCTTGAGCGCACCACGCGTGAAACTATTGCTGACCAAGAATTGCTGATTAATGTGCAAGGCGAGGTGGTTGGGCAGGTAAACGCGCTCACGTATATCGAGTTGGCGGAAGCTAGCTATGGTGCGCCGGTGCGTGTGACGGTGAATTGTTTTCCCGGGGCGACTGGGATTGTGACGATAGACCGTGAAGTTGCTATGAGCGGACCAACCCACGATAAAGGTGTGTTTATTTTGCAAAGTTGGCTGCAAAATTATTTTGCGCGTCTGAGCCCGTTGAACTTGTCTGCCAATATTGTGTTTGAACAAGAATATAGCGGCGTGGATGGCGATTCAGCTTCATGCGCAGAGTTATTTGCCTTACTTTCAGCCCTGACTGAGTTGCCGATCAAACTCGGGTTTGCGGTGACTGGCGCCCTGAATCAACATGGCGAAGTACTGCCAGTGGGAGGCATTAATGAAAAAGTTGAAGGTTATTTTAGGGTGTGCCAGCAACTAGGCTTGACTGGGCAACAGGGTGTGCTAATTCCGGAAAAAAACGTACGCCATTTAATGCTGAATCATGAAGTGGTTGAGGCGGTAAAAAAAGGCGAATTCCAAATTTTAACCATGCAGCATGTGTTAGACGGCGTTTCACAGTTGATGCACATTTCTGTGGACGACTTTAACCAATGTGCGGAAACTCGCTTGCTTAGTTTTAAAGAATTGGTCGAGCGCAATCGCCCGCACGTGTTAACAAAGCGTATTTAATGGCAAAACAAGCAGCGGAATTAGACGAAAAATGTCGCTTAGACAAATGGTGCTGGGCAGCGCGATTTTTTAAAACACGTAGTTTAGCCACCGACGCGATTGAAACTGGCAAGGTTCATGTGAACGGTGATCGTGCCAAACCTGCGAAGGAAGTGCATCCTGAGCAAATTATCCGCATTCGAAATAAAGACTTTGAAATTGAAGTGAAAGTATTGGCCTTATCAACTATTCGCCGCGGCGCGCCGGAAGCAAGTTTGCTTTACGAAGAGACGATAGAAAGCATTAAAAAACGTGAAAATGCAAAAGTGACAGGCGAGGGTTTACACGCACAACGCGAACGTGGCATGGGGCGGCCAACTAAACGCCAGCAACGCGAAATTAAAAAATTCACCAGAGGGTTTTAATTTTTTTTAATAACTTTTGTTAAATATATGAATAGGCGAGGGCTTCACACGTATTTCATGGTTTAAATTTCATCAAAATTCCCTATCATTTTGAATATTCAGTTTTTAAAGTTTAAGAATTTATTTTCGCTCAAAGGTTTTTATGAAAAATCAGTATGCAATTATTTTATGTGGTGGTTCTGGCACACGTCTTTGGCCGCTTTCTCGCACGCTTAAACCTAAACAATTATTAGCACTCAATGGTGAAAAAACATTACTGCAACAAACTGCCATGCGTGTTTGCCAATATATTCCGCCAGAAAATTTGGTAACGGTTACGCATGAAAATCACCGGTTTGAGGTGAAAGGCCAGTTGGCGGAAATTTACCCAACGGCGGTAGCTGGTGTGTTGGGCGAGCCAAGCGCTAGAAATACCTTGCCCGCCATTGCTTGGGGCGTAAGTGCGATTGCGAAAAAAAATCCGGATGCGATTGTTGGCGTATTTTCATCTGATCACAGCATTGATAACGAAGCCGCATTTTTGGCTGCGTGGAAATCCGCAGAAACTGCTGCTGAACAAGACTATTTAACGTTGCTCGGGATCAAGCCAACAGAGCCTGCAACAGGTTACGGCTATATTAAACCGAGCCAAAATTTGAACATGGGTGACAAGGATTATCCTGTACATGCGGTGGAAAAATTTGTTGAAAAACCAAACCGTGAAGTCGCAGAAAAGTTTGTCGCAGATGGTTATTTGTGGAATAGCGGCATGTTTGTGTTCAAAGCCAGCGTGTTTATGGCGATGTTAAAAGAGCATCAACCAGACATTTTTGAAAAAATCAACCAGCTTTCGGATGAAGAATTACTGGTGCAATATGCAGCTTTACCGAATATTTCCATTGACTATGGTTTAGCTGAAAAAGCCAAAAAAGTCGCCGTGGTGCCTGTCGACATGGCGTGGAGCGACTTGGGTAGTTGGGATTCTATCTATGATCGCCAACCGAAAAATGCTGCACAAAATGTCATTAAAGGCGAGGTGATTGCCGAAGACACTAAAAACAGCTTGCTTTGGAGCGAGTCAGGCGTATTAACAACGCTAGGCGTAGATAATTTGGTAGTGATCCAAACCGCAGACGTGACGATGATTTGCGACAAAAATCGTGCCGAAGATGTAAAGCTGCTCGTGAATCAAGTGAAAAAAACCTATCCAGACATGCTAGATACCCACATGACGGTGCAGCGCCCATGGGGCACGTACACAGTGTTGGAAGTGGATGATCGCTTCAAAATCAAGCGTATCGAAGTGAAACCAGGAGCTAGCTTAAGCTTGCAAATGCATCATCACAGAAGTGAACACTGGGTCGTCGTGAGCGGAACAGCAAAAGTCGTGAATGGTGAGTCTGAATTGTTGCTTTCGCCCAATCAATCAACCTACATCCCCGCAGGTTGCAAGCACCGCTTAGAAAATCCCGGCATTTTAGATTTGGTGATGGTTGAGGTGCAATGTGGGCAGTATCTTGGAGAAGACGATATTGTCAGGTTTCAGGATAAATATGGTCGATAATATTTTGGATTCTTGGTAGTTTCCATTTTCATAACTTAACAAATTTGAACTATTTTTGTGTTAGCATTATGCGCTTTAGAATTAAAAACCTAAGGCTCAGCACAGATGGATGTATTGTTCATTAATCCAGATTCCTCCGCAAAAGCATATCAAGATTTAGCAAAAGTTTACTCAGCCATTGAGCCGCCAACGTGGTCGTTATTGTTGGCGGAATCCTGTCGTTCAAAAGGTTTTGGGGTTTCTATTCTTGATTGCGATGCTGAGCGACTTTCGCTTCAGCAATCAGTAGACCGTGTTAAGGAAATCAACCCTAGGCTGGTTGTGTTTGTCGTCTATGGGCAAAACCCAAACTCAGGGACAACGAGTATGATCGGCGCTTTGGCGCTAGCTACTGAATTAAAACAACAGCATCCTGACTATAAAACTTGCTTTGTCGGTTCGCATACCAGTGCTTTGCCAATGGAAGTCTTGTCAAACACCTGCGTTGACATTGTCTTGTTAAATGAAGGCGTTTACGCGCTGCATAACCTTCTAAAAAGTAATCTGGCAGATGATTTAGCAAGCATTAAAGGGATAGGTTATAAAAAACGTGGGCCGGCCAACTTTCAAATTCCAACCTTAAACTCTCCGCAGAGTATTGTTCCTCAAGAGCGAATGGACGCTGACTTGCCAGGTTATGCTTGGGATTTGCTACCATTTAAAGAAAAGCCACTTGATTTGTATCGAGCGCATTTCTGGCATGCGGAATTTAGTCATGAGAAACGTACACCTTTTGCTGCAATCTACACTTCATTGGGTTGTAATTTTGGCTGTAATTTCTGCATGATTAATATTGTCAATCGTGAGGATAATAGTGAAGGTGTCGATGCCTCCCATTCACGCGGGATGCGTTTTTGGAGTCCTGAGTGGGTGGCGCGTGAAATGAAAAAGCTTGCAAATCTTGGTGTAAAAACACTGAGAATTAGCGATGAAATGTTTTTCCTAAATCGCAAGTTTTACGAACCCATTTTACAAAATGCGGTTGATGAACAGTTTGGTTTTAATATGTGGACATACTCTCGCATTGATACCGTGCGTCGAGATTATCTCGATCTTTTCAAAAAAGCTGGCGTGAACTGGTTGGCGCTTGGGGTTGAAGCGGGCAATCAAGTAGTGCGGCAGGAAGTTTCAAAAGGTTCATTTAAAGAAGTGAATATTCGTGATGTGTGCAAAACCATCAATGACGCAGATATTAATATTATCAGCAATTTTATTTTTGGATTCCCTGAAGATACGATTGAGACCATGCAGCAGACGTTGGATTTGGCGATAGAGCTAAATTCTGAAATGACAAATATGTATCCGTGTCAGGCGTTGCCAGGTAGTCCCATGTATCACATTGCTAAAAAGAATGGTTGGGCGTTGCCAGATTCTTACGAGGGGTTTGCTTTCTTATCATACGAGAGTCAGCCATTGCCAACAAAACACGTAAGTGCGGCAGAGGTGTTAAAGTTTAGAGACGAGGCATGGCAAAAATATTTTACCAATCCCGATTATTTAAACTTGGTCGAGCGACGTTTCGGTTTGCAAGAAAGAAAAAACATAGAAGATATGACAAAAATTCGTTTGAAGCGAAAACTGTTAGGCGATTAATAACATGATAGTGACAAGAACGCCTTTTCGGGTTTCTTTTTTTGGTGGTGGCACAGATTATCCACCTTGGTTTAGGCAGCACGGTGGTGCGGTGTTGGCAACGACGATTGATAAATATTGCTACATTAGCTGCCGTCATTTACCTCAGTTTTTCGATCATAAGCACCGCATCGTTTATTCGGCGATTGAGAATGTCAGTGATATTGATGAAATTAAACATCCTGCGGTTAGAGAAGTGCTGCGCTGGGCAGGTGTGGATAAAGGGTTGGAAATCCACCATGACGGAGACTTGCCGGCAAGATCTGGGCTTGGTTCAAGCTCATCTTTTACGGTAGGGCTCATTAAAGCTTTGGCCGCGCTTGATGGGCGAATCGTTAGTAAAGAGCAGTTGGCTGCCGATGCAATTCACATAGAGCAAAACCTCATCAAAGAGAATGTTGGTTCGCAAGATCAAATTTCTGCAGCTTTTGGCGGCTTCAATAAGGTTGTATTCCATCAAAACGACACGTTTGATGTTGAACCGATCATTTTAAAAAAAGAGCGTCAAGAAGAGCTTGAAAGCCATTTAATGCTTTTTTTTACTGGGTTCTCTCGCATCGCGTCTGAAGTTGCGGGCTCAAAAATTGCTAATTTGGTGAATCGCGAGCAAGAGCTCAAGCGTATGTATCAAATGGTGGGTGAGGCGATTGAGATTTTGCAAAGTGAAAAAACTTCAATTGAAGCGTTTGGTGCTTTGCTTCATCAGAGTTGGCAGTTAAAAAGAAATTTATCACAGAAAGTGACAACCCCAGAGATTGATGTGTTGTACGAAATGGCAATGCGTGCTGGTGCAACCGGTGGGAAAATTTTGGGAGCTGGTGGCGGTGGATTCCTCCTTATTTTTGCTAGGCCAGAGATTCAACCATATGTTCGGTCTGCCCTGAGTCATTTGATACATGTGCCATTTAAATTTGAAAACTCTGGCAGCAGAGTGGTACTTTATCAGCCAAATGGGTTATAAGCACAAGTGTGACCAATATCATCTATGAATACTCAAAATAAAATTTATATTGCTGGGCATCGTGGCCTTATTGGGTCGGCCTTGGTAAGACGTCTTAAGTTAGCTGGCTTTACTAATTTGCTGACTGCTGATCACAGTGATTTGGATCTGACTAACTCTAGTGAAACGATGTCGTTTTTTAACACGCATTGTCCCGATTACGTGTTGCTGGCTGCGGGTAAAGTCGGTGGGATTATTGAAAATCAAACGTTTCCTGCTGATTTTATAAACACAAATTTGGCAATTCAGCTTAATGTTTTGAAAGCGGCGCATGCTATTAATGTTAGAAAATTAATTTTGTTTGGTTCGTCTTGCATGTATCCGCGCGAATGCCCACAGCCAATGGCGGAAAGTGTATTACTAACAGGTAAGCCCGAACTAACTAGTTCTGCTTATGCAATCTCCAAATTGGCAGGGTTGGAGCTTTGTGCTGCCTATAATAAACAATTTGGTGGTCAGCGCTATATTTCTGTTATACCGAATAGCGCATATGGCCCAAACGATAATTTTGATCCAAAATCTGGCCATGTGCTTTCAGTGCTGATTAATCGTTTTCATGAAGCTAAGACCAAGCATGCAGATAGTATTACCTTGTGGGGATCGGGCAGTCCAAGAAGAGAGTTCGTGCATTCTGATGATATTGCAGACGCTTGTATATTCATTCTTAAAAATGGCGGTGATGTTGAGTTGCCAATCAATATTGGAGTAGGTGAAGATTACTCCATCAAAGAGTTGGCTGAGTCTATTGCAGCGGTTACGGGTTATCAAGGAGAAATTCACTGGGATACCACTAAACCTGATGGTGCACCTAGAAAGTTATTGGATAGCCAACGTATTAACGGATATGGTTGGCAAGCAAAAGTTAAATTTAATGAAGGATTAAAGTCTACCTATGAATGGTACCTTGCCAATATTGCCCATTGAGGCGATGCAAGACAAAGCGCGCTGGGTTTGGGAGGAAACGCTGAGAATTCACCGGCGCTCCCCTGAAACGCGCGTAGCGTCATCACTGTCACCGATAGAAATCTTTGTGACACTGTATTACGGTGGATTTTTGCAGCAAGACCCTAAAAACCCTCGTGCACCTGAACGTGATCGTTGCATTATCAGTAAAGGGCACGGTTCACTTTGCATGTATCCAATTTTGGCTGATTTGGGTTATTACCCATCTGATGAGCTTAATCGTGTTTGCCTAGAAGGCAGTTTTTTGGGGGGTATTCCTGATCCTGTGATTCCGGGTTATGAAACGGTGAATGGTTCGTTGGGACATGGGGCTGGTGTAGGTTCTGGGATGGCGCTTGGCTTAAAAAAGCGTGGAAAAGAACAGCAAGTGTACGTGTTAACAGGGGATGGCGAACTGCATGAGGGCTCAAATTGGGAAGCTTTTATGTTCGCGGCACAGCATAAACTAGACAACTTAACGGTGTTGGTGGATAACAATCAGATTAGCATGCTTGGGCATACCGATGACATTGTTTCTCACATCAGCTTGGCAAGAAAATTTGAGGCGTTTGGTTGGGATGTTTGGCAGGTGGCTGATGGACATAATGTGGCACAGGTCTTTGATGCCATGACAAATGCAAAAAATACTGTGCAAAATAAACCAAAGGTGATTATTTTTAATACCTGTAAAGGTAACAATGTGCCGGGGCTTGCAAACATGCCTTTGTCGCACATCACGGCGATTAAACCGAATTTAATTGATCAGTTATTGGGAGAAGGCCAGTGAGTGCGCCAGTTGTGACGTCTCCTAAAGCCATGCGGGATACTTTTTTGCTTTCTGTGTATGAGTTGATGGTAAAAGACCCCGATATATTTTTTGTGTCGGCTGATTTTGGTTCACCCGTATTAGATAAAATTCGAGCTGATTGCGCGGAGCGATTTGTCAATGTTGGGATTGCGGAGCAAAATTTAATCAATGTTTCTGCAGGTCTTGCACTTGAAGGCTTCAAGGTTTTTGCTTACGCCATCGCGCCTTTTATTACCATGCGTTGTTTTGAGCAAACGCGTGTCAATCTTGGGTTGTTGTCAGAAGTAAGGCCAATGAACGTGACTTTGGTTGGTGTAGGTGCAGGATATAGTTATGTTGTTTCTGGACCAACCCATCAGTGTTATGAAGATATTACTTTGATGCGTGCTATTCCAAATATGCATGTGATGTCGCCGGCAGATCAGTTGGTTGCTGCAAAGTTACCTGAAAAATGTTTGCAAAAAAACGGCCCCAAATATGTACGTCTAGATGCACAAGTTCTACCTGTGCTTTATGAAAACAATGTTTATGATATGACGCAAGGATTTTGTGTTCAGCAGATGGGCAAGCAAATATGTTTGCTTGCAACCGGTTACATGGTACACACAGCGTTGAAAGTGGCTAGAAATTTACAAGAAGTTGGTATTGAGGTTGGTGTTGTTGATTTGCTAGATTTAAGCAATTTCGATTCTGAAAAAATGCGCGAGTTACTTTCTTGTTATCAAGGTGTGGTAACAATGGAGGAAGGTTTTAGTGGTCGTGGCGGTTTGGATTCCATGATGTTCGATTATATTGCCAAACAAAATTTAAATATTCGCATGTTGAATATTGGTGTGACTGGCACGTACCGATTTGAAATTGGCGAGAGGCAATCTCTACATGAGCAAGTGGGTATTGGCGTGGAAACGGTAACACAAAAGGTTAGAAGTTTTTTGAAAAGTCTTAACTAGAGAAAGAGTGAATGATGAAATTCCCGTTAATGCGTAACAACATTTTGCGTGAAGATTTAGATGCCGTGATCGAGCATTTGAAGCAAGATGATCCAATTTTGACTAATGGTCCTAAAGTGCGTGAGTTTGAAGCCGAGTGGTCAAAATGGTTGGGGGTAAAGTACAGCGTTTTTGTGAACTCAGGGGCATCTGCCAATTTGTTGTCTATGGCCGTATTGAAAATCCGTCACCCAGAAGGTGGTGAAGTGATTGTTCCACCGCTTACTTGGATTTCTGACGTGGCTTCAGTGTTGCAAAATGGCTTTACACCTGTGTTTGTAGATGTTGACCCTCGCACATTGGGGATGGAGCCTAAACAAATTATTGCGAAATTAACGGATAAAACTAGGGCTGTTTTTTTAAGCCATATTCAGGGCTTTGATGCGTTAACTGACGAGTTAATTGCTGAGCTTGAAAAACGCAATATTCCAATTATTGAAGATGTCTGTGAGTCCCACGGTGCTTCTCATAATGGCAGAAAAGCTGGCAGCATCGGCTGGATGTCAAATTTTTCATACTATTACGCGCATCACATGAGTACGATTGAGGGCGGGATGGTCTGTACCAACGATCCTGAGGTTTATCAACAAGTGCGCATGTTGCGTTCGCACGGCATGGTTCGCGAGACCAATGATGCAGATACTAAAGCTGGTTACCTCAAAGAGTATCCAGAATTAAATCCTGATTTTATTTTTGCCTACCCTGCTTACAATGTTCGTAATACCGAAATTGGCGGTATTTTGGGCTTAAAACAACTCAAACGTTTAGACGCCGTTGTTGAGCGTCGCACGCACAATTTAAAACGCTTCCTATCAAAAATTGATGGTGATAAATATCAGACTGACTTCAAGCTTGAAGGCAGCAGTAATTACGCATTTAATCTCATATTAAAGAACCCGGATCATGCGTTGGTTGAACGTTTAATGAGAAAACTTCGTGATGAAGGTGTGGAGTTCCGTCGTGGTAGTGCAGGTGGTGGTAATCAAGTTCGCCAGCCTTATTTAAAAGGCATTGTTGCAAAAGATGCTTATAAGGATTTTCCTGTAACAGATCATATTCACTTTTTTGGCTTCTATATTGGGAACTTCCCAGACTTGCAAGATCATGAAATTGACGAAATTTGTGCGATTGTGAATGCGGCATAAAAAGTGTTAGAGGCGATTCTTCTTGCAGGGGGCCTTGGGACGCGCTTGCGTTCAACTGTTCCAGATTTACCCAAACCCATGGCACCAATCAACGGTAGGCCATTTCTCGAACACCAAATGGATTATTGGATAGAACAGGGTGTGACTCGTTTTGTGCTGTCCGTTGGGTTTATGCGTGAAAAAATCATGTCACACTTTCAGAATGAATACCGTGGTATCGAGATTGCTTATGCAGAGGAAATTGAACCATTAGGAACGGGTGGTGGTTTAGTGGTTGCTTATCAAAAGCTGATTGGGCACCAGCCTTTTCTTGTGATGAATGGTGATACTTTTTTTGAGGTTGATTTAAAGGCTTTTCAAAAGTTTCATCATGATAAGCATGCCAGCGTCTCCTTGGCTTTGTTTCGGGTTGAGGCAAATGATCGCTACATGGGCGTTCAGGTTTCAAGTGATGAGTATATACAGAAATTTAAAGCTGAGCAGGGTGTGAGCCAACTTGCCAATGGCGGTGTTTATATTTTGAACCACGATGTATTAAAAAATATTCCATGGGCACCGGGTGCTAAATTGTCGCTTGAAGATGATTTGTTTCAGAGCATACAACAGTCCGGTCAGCAAATTGGTGGTATGTTATTTGAAGGGCGCTTTATCGATATTGGGGTACCTTTTGACTACCAACGAGCTGCTTCGGTTTTGGCGGAAAGGACTATTCAATGAATTACGCGCAGAAGTTAATTGAAAACTTGCAAGCGAGTATTGCTGCCAAGCAGGATTTTTTAAAAGATCATGAGCAACAAGAGATTTTTCAAGAAGCGGTGAACATGTTGGTTGCTGCTTATCGTGCAGGTGGTCGTATTTATATAGCTGGGAATGGTGGTTCTGCGGCGGATGCGCAACATATTGCTGCAGAGTTTGTGAGTAAGCTTGCGAAAGACCGTGCCCCATTACCTGCAGAGGCGCTTACTGTAGATAGCTCCATTCTCACTGCAATTGGCAATGACTATGGCTATGACGAGTTATTTGCGAGACAAGTTGTCGGAAAAATGCGTGAGCATGATGTTTTTTTAGGGATTACGACTTCTGGCAACTCAAAAAACATCATAAGAGCATTAGAAGAGTGTCAAAAGCTGCAAATTAAAAGTATTGTGTTTACTGGGCATGATGGTGGAAGGGTGAAAGCACTATCTGATTACTGTGTCATTGCCAGTGGTCATGAAACTGCGACAATTCAAGAGATTCATATTGTGTTAGGTCATACACTTTGCGGTTGTGTAGAGACTGAGTTGTTTCAATAATTATTAACTTTGAGGATTTGAGTGATATGTCTTACAACATTTTAGTGACAGGTGGTGCAGGTTATTTAGGTTCAACAATGGTGCCTGCTTTATTGGAAGCTGGTCATAAAGTGACCGTAGTCGATAACTTTATGTACGGGCAAAGTAGTTTAAACCATGTATGTCATCACCCTAACTTTAGCATTGTGCGCGGCGATATTCGTTTAGAGAGCACGATGCTACCTCTAATGAAAAAAGCCGACATTATTATTCCTTTGGCCGCTTATGTTGGCGCACCTATTTGTTCTAAAGATCCTGTTGGTGCCACCACAGTCAATCATGATGCAATTTTCATGATGATCAAAAACCTAAGTAAAGAGCAATGGGTATTAATGCCAACAACTAACAGTGCTTACGGTACGGGTGATGAAAACAATTTCTGTACAGAGGAGTCTCCATTGCGTCCAATATCACAGTACGCAATTGAAAAAGTAGAGATTGAAAAAGCATTAATGCAACATGCCAATACCATTAGCTATCGCTTGGCTACCGTGTTCGGCATGTCGCCGCGTATGCGAATTGATTTACTAGTGAACGATTTTACTTACCGTGCTGTATATGACAAATTTGTGGTTCTCTTTGAGCCGCATTTCAAACGTAATTATGTTCATGTACGTGACGTGACTCGAGCGTTTTTGCATGGTATCGACAATTTTGACACTATGAAGGGGCAAATTTATAACGTTGGCTTGTCTGAGGCTAATGTCTCTAAAATGGAACTCTGTTTGGAAATTCAAAAGCATATTCCAGAATTTATTTTCCCTGAGGCAGCTGTTGGTAAAGATCCAGATCAACGTAACTACATTGTTTCTAACGCTAAAATCGAAGCCACTGGTTTTAAAACAGCACATTCACTAGGTGCTGGTATTGCTGATTTGATCAAGGGTTACACAATGATCAAAAACACACGTTACGGCAACGTTTAATTTTAGAATTGTATGGTTTCAAACTTGTTTGATTACCTCGTGGTTGGAGCTGGCATCGTCGGCCTCACCACGGCCCAAGAGCTTAAAAAGCGCTTTCCTAATGCCAGTGTTGCAATTGTTGAAAAGGAAGCGCAAGTTGGCTTACATGCAAGTGGGCGAAATAGTGGAGTGATGCATTCTGGTGTTTATTATGGAAACACCACACTGAAAGCAAAAGTTTGTTCAGTTGGTGCGCGGCGAATGCGTGAGTTTGCTGAGAAGCATCAAATTGCCTGTCATAAATCAGGTAAAGTGATTATTGCCACCTCTGAGCGAGATTTACCGACAATCGAAAAGTTGATGAAAAACGCACGGGATAACAATGTGCGGGCAGAGCTGTTAACCGAAGCAGAAATTGAAAAAATTGAACCTTATGCTAGCCCTTATAAAATGGGGATTCATAGTCCAGATACTGCTGTAATTGACAGCAAAGCGGTGGTTAAAAAACTGTTTGAAATTTTGAGTAACCTTGGTGTTCAGTTTTTCTTTAACGCTAAAGAGCTTACTTTCTCCCCAGATAAAAAAACTGTAGAAATCAATCAACAACAGGTTTCGTACGGCTTTTTATTTAACTGTGCAGGCGCTGGTGCAGATTTGGTAGCGAAAAAGTTTGGTCTTGCGCAAGACTATACCTTAGTGCCATTCAAAGGGATTTATTACAAAATTCGCCCTGAGCGAGACTATCTCGTCAACAGTAATATTTACCCAGTTCCCGATATTGATTTGCCTTTTTTAGGTGTGCATTTAACGCGTGTCGTCAGTGGTGATGTGTATGTTGGGCCAACGGCGATTCCTGCTTTTGGTCGTGAAAACTACGGCATTTTAAATGGGTTGGAGTTTAAAGAAAGCTTCAAGATAGGCAAAGATTTAATCAGTATGTATTTAGAAAACAAGCAATATTTCCGCTTGCTTGTGCACACTGAAGTCAGAAAATATCTTAAGCCATGGTTTGTCGAAGCTGCGCAAAAACTAATGCATGAAATTAAATCTGAGGACTTGATTCCATGCGACAAGGTTGGCATACGCCCCCAACTCATCAATGTAAAAACAAAATCGCTAGAAATGGACTACATTCTGGAAAAGACAGAAAGCTCATTGCATGTGTTAAATGCAATTTCTCCAGCATTCACCAGCTCCCTCGCTTTTTCTGAGTGGATTGTTGAGCAAGCAGGACTATGACCGAGCTTACGGTAAAGTTACTTGAAAAGCGTCTAGCCTGTGAAAACAGTAAATTTTCAGTTTATTTTCAGCATGTGGTTGATTCTGCTGGCTTTGAAGTCAGAGATTATTTGGTTGTTCAACCAAAACAACAATTAGAGAATCTTGTAACTGGCGTGGCAATATTGCCGCTATTGAATAATAAAGTCGGGTTAATCAAAATATTTCGCCCCGCAATCAATGATTACTCTTGGGAAATTCCCCACGGATTTATTGAAGATGTCGAGCGAGTGGAAACTTCTGCGATGCGCGAACTAAAAGAAGAAACTGGGCTTGTTGCATCAAACATCATTCCTCTTGGCTACATCACGCCAGATTCTGGTGTGTTATCTGCCAGAGTCCAATTGTTTTCAGCGATTGATTGTGTGCCTACTACAACTGTAGAAGGAGAAATAGGATTAAAAGAATTTCAATTTTTTGATCATGATGTTTTTGAGAACATGATTAATGCATCGGTTGTGCAAGACACGTTCACAATTGCAGCTTGGTGCAAATATAAAATGTGGCAGCAGAATAATTAGACTTATGCAAAAACGCGCAGTTTTTTTAGATCGTGATGGTACGATCAACGTGGAAAAAAACTATCTACACAAAATTGAAGATTGGCAATGGACCCCGCGTGCAATCGAAGCTATTAAATTAATTAATGAAGCGGGATATTTGGCAATTGTGGTGAGTAACCAAGCTGGGATTGCCAGAGGATACTATACTGAAAAAGATGTTGAGCTTCTTCACAGTCAAGTTGACGTGATGTTAGCCGAGCAGGGCGCCCATATTGATGCATATTATTATTGTCCGCATCACACAGAAGTGGGTGAAATTAGAGATTGTGAATGCAGAAAACCAAAGCCAGGAATGTTGATTCAAGCGCAACAAGAGTGGAGCATCGATTTTGATAGATCATTTATGATTGGCGACAAACTGATTGATGCTGAAGCGGCAATGCGTGTTGGAGTGGCACCTATAGTGGTGATGACAGGGTACGGAAACGTTGAGTCACAGGCGGCTTCTGAACAAATCACACTCTGTAAAAATTTGTTTGAAGCAGTTGGTTTTATATTGGATAGTAAGGTAGAAAATGCAATTTAATCTTTACATCGGCAATCATGGTAAACGTGATGGCATTGAAGACTTTATCGAGATTATTTCTAATGTTCTTTCAAGGCGCGGGCATGAGGTTGCTGTTACCAATGAACTAAAATCAGATTGCCCAAACATCATTATTGATGAGTTTACAAACATTGTCGCAAATAGAAAAATTGCTGAGTTAAAAGTAAATCATCCAAAAGCCAAGTTTGTTTATGTGCTGACTGAGTTTATTGAATCTAAATGCGGAGTGAACTCGTTTAATTTGTATGGAAATGTTTTCGATGCTGCGAAAGTTTCAGTCATTAACTTGATTCTAAGGAGGAAAAGGAAAGATCTTTCTCCCGCCAGTTTTTACGATTACTTGATAGCATTACTATTGCTACCTATTTTGTTTTTATCTATAGCTTATACATTTGTCTACTGTATTTTGAAAAGAGGAGGTGTCTCAGCAATTAAAAAACGCACATATACTATGGTTTATTTACATTTGAGGTACCTAGGCTTGCTTCACATGATTAAATATGCTGACTTAGTTATTTTTGCACACGAAAGTAGTAAAGATGGCATTGAGTCGATCATAGAAAATAATACAACAGTTATTGGTGACACGATTTATCCTGAGTTAGAGAAAAAAGTAATTTTAGATAGGTTATTCGAAAACAAAGCACTAGGTTTTGAGATAACAGGTTCTGTAACCAAATATCGCCAAAAGCGGATGTCGTTAATAGATGCTTCTATATTACTGAACGGCTTAAAGTATCACATTGGTCTTTGTAAAAAAAAGTCCTTTTCAGATAAGAAAAATGATTCGGAACCAGGCTCAGCATACTCCTTGCACCCACCGCAAAGTAAAAGTTGGAAGTATTCAAGTCCAACAAGAATTTATCGGGCATTGAGTCATGACTATAGCTTGCCTGTACTTACAAAGTATTTTGGCCAACACCCAATTGAAGATGTTTGTTTTGTATATACTGGCGATCAAAGTATTTTTCAATTGTATGACTTTTACCATAATAAACAATTGGCCGTTGACTTTTTAACTCCTAGGCTTGATAAGTACTTGCAAGAGTCAATCGCAGCAAATAATAAAGTGGTACAGCAATTAACTTCATTGAATTAGTACGTTTAAGCGATTAGAAAAGTAAAAATGAACAAATTATTACAGCCATTTGAACTCATCTACGTGCTTGTTCAGAAAGATTTAAAAGTCCGTTATAAAAGTAGTTTTTTAGGCTATCTTTGGGCTTTGGCAAATCCATTTGCATTTGCACTTGTTTATTACATCGCTTTTAAATTGATTATGCGTGTGCAAATGCCAAATTACTCTATTTTCCTTTTAACGGCGATGTTCCCATGGGTTTGGATGTCAAACTCCATCATTCAAGCCACTTCAGGTTATCGTAATAACGCTTCCTTAGTAAAGAAAATCCGCATCAATACACTCATTCTCCCATTTGCAAATGTGGCGCACGAGTTTGTACATTTTTGTTTTGCATTGCCGGTATTGATGGTTTTTATACTTGTTGCTGGTGGGAAACTTTACCTTGAGTGGTTGTGGCAAATCCCTTTGATGGTATTTTTACAATTTGCAGTAGTTTATCCATTAGGGCTTTTGCTAGCTCTTTCAAATGTGTTTGTTAGAGATGTGGAGTACCTTGTTGGAATTTTTATGTCTATGCTATTTTTTTTAACGCCAATTGTTTACCCAGTAAGTATGGTTCCAGAAATGTACCGTAGCTATTTTGAGTGGAGCCCATTTGCCGCAATCATTTTGAATTGGCGTAATGTGTTGATGCATGGTCAAATTGAACTGCTCCCAATGATTTATTGTGTGGTGTTAGCAGCAGTCTTGTTATTTGTCGCAAGTATCGCTCATCGGCGTACCCGTTATAAGTTGGCAGAATTATTATGAGTGTGATCATTGAGTGTAATAGTGTTTGGAAAAAGTTTGGCAAGCCCGCTTCAGGTATTAAAGAGCTTCTCATCGGTAAAAAATCTGGTTTTAGTAAATACGCCAGAGAGTGGGCACTACAAGATGTCAATTTCCAAGTGGAGCGAGGAACCTCGTTTGGCATCGTTGGGCATAACGGTACAGGTAAGAGTACGCTTTTGTCTTTATTGCTAGGTACAATTTTGCCTGACAGAGGGAGTATTAGCGTTAAAGGCAGGGTTTCATCTCTTTTGGAGCTTGGTGCTGGGTTTCACCCTGACTTAACTGGTAGGGAGAATATTTTTCTTTATGCTTCAATATCAGGGATGCGCCTAGCTGACATCAATAAGAACTTGCAAAGCATTATTGATTTTTCTGAGCTAGAAAGTGCGATTGATAACCCAATACGCACATACTCAAGTGGCATGGTAGCTAGACTAGGCTTCTCAACTATTATTCACTTACCTGTTGATATTTTGCTCATTGACGAAGTGCTCGCTGTCGGAGATAGCAAATTTCAAGACAAATGCAAAAGGTTTCTGATGGATTTTAAGAAGAATAATGGCACATTGGTGATTGTTTCGCATGAAATGGAAACTTTGCTTGAAATGTGCGATGTGGGCGTTTGTATGAACTTAGGAAAAGTAGTGCAGTACGGTGATATAAAATCTGTCGTTGCGCAATACAAATCCATCATGAAATCTAGCACACAAAAGGCTGCATAATGATGCAAGAAAAAATTTCTTTACTACTTCCTACGCGCGGTAGAGTTCCTTTAGCAAAACGCTTTTTGCAAAGCGTTGTAGATCAAACGACTCAGCTTGATAACGTTGAAATTATTATCCGTGTGGATGACGATGACATTGAAAGTCATCAACTAAATTTTGATGGGTTAAGTACTAAGCTACTGATCGGCCCAAAAACCTCAATGGGTGGCTACAACACTGAGTGTTTCAATGAGTCAACTGGTGAAATCATTGTGCTAGTGAATGACGATATGGTCATTCAAACGCAAGGCTGGGATGAAAAATTAAGAGCGTTACATCGAAAAATTGAAGATAAAATTTATCTTGCCTATGGTAATGACCTTTTTAAAAAGGGTGATTTATGCACCTTCCCGATTTTATCTAGGATGTGTTGTGAGCTGTTGCAACAACCGTACCACATTGCTTATCGAGGCGCGTTTATTGATTACCACTTGATGGATATTTTTAAACGGTTAGAAATATCTGGATTCAACAGAATTTTTTATCTGGATGATGTAGTTTTTGAACACTTGCATTACCGTACTGGCAAAGCTGAAATTGACGAAACTTATAAAGCACGCGGTCGTTTTGATGATGATATGCTTTTTATCAGTTTAAAAGGCGTTAGAGAGGCTTCTTACGATATTTTATTTAATGCGATTAATAAAAAGCCTTCTAAATCTGCCCAACTGCCAAAAGCAACCATATTAGATAAGCCTAGCAATCTTTTTAAAGCGTTTTACTTGTATAGCAAGATATTTCTGCTTGATTCACAGCTACCGTTTAAATGGCGATTTTTTATGTGGTGGTGGTTTGGTGCGAGGTATATGGCAAGTGTGGTTTTGAAGTAATTGTGAATAATTAGAATGAATCAGTATTTAAATAATAAAAAGGGAGTCAGTCGTTTTGTTGGGCGCAAGCGATTGCTCTTTGTTTTAACTCTTGTGGTATTGCTATCTTTAACTTGGCATTACTACAAAAGTGGCGCATTTGACCCTATTTTAATTGAGCAATATAAAGCACAGCATCCAATCCTCGCCGTTCTACTTTTTTTGGCAATTTACGCAATTTCGGTGATCACTGCATTACCTTCGCTACCATTAAACCTTGCAGCGGGGTTTTTTTGGGGTGGTGTTTTAGGTGGCATATACTCGGCTGTAGGAGTGACACTGGGCGGTTTGATTTCATTTCTTATCGCTCGTTGGGCTATTGGTCAGCCTTTGGCTGATAAATTCGGCAATCAATGGTTTAGCAAAGTGCAGAGTGAGTTTGCTAGGAATGGCTGGAAATTTGTAGCATTTGCAAGGGTTAACCCAATCATCCCAACTGGTCCGCTCAATTACCTACTTGGTTTAACCTCGTTATCAACTTTCAGTTTTTTGTGGGTTTCATTTGTATTTCTTCTCCCCCCGTCAATTTTAGTTGCTTATATCGGTGATACTATGCAAACCTTTGTGGCTCACGAAGCTGAAGTGAAAATGGTCATACGCGCTATTTTAGTTGTATCTGCAGTTTTTACCGCACTAGTGGCAATAAAGTACGCATCAAATATTTACAAAAAAAGAATGGAAAAACAATGAAAACAACCTTGTTAGTCATGACGCTAAATGAAATTAACGGCATGAAGGCGATTATGCCAAAAGTTGATCGATCATGGGTTGATCAAATCATTGTCGTGGATGGTGGCTCAACTGATGGCACCATTGAATGGGCCAAAGAAAATAGTTACGAAGTTTACGTGCAAAAGCAACGCGGGTTTAGGCATGCTTATACTGAGGTTTGGCCTTTGGTAAAAGGTGATGTTGTTATCACTTTTAGCCCAGATGGCAATTCTGTTCCAGAGTTAATCCCTGACTTAATCCATAAGATGAAAGAAGGGTATGACATGGTTATCGCTTCGCGCTATCTCGGTGACGCGAAGAGTGAGGATGACGATATTGTGACAGGTTTTGGTAACTGGTTGTTTACACGCACGGTTAATTTACTTCATGGCGGCAATTACACAGATGTAATGGTCATTTATCGCGCTTACCGCACAGCAATGGCGCAAGAATTAGGGCTTGATAGAGAAGATGCCCACGCATTACCAGAAAAATTATTTAGAACAAAAATTAGCTGGGAACCATTATTATCAGTGCGAGCAGCAAAAGCAAAATTGAAAATAACAGAAATACCTGGAGATGAGCCCCCACGTATTGGTGGGGAGAGAAAGTTGCAAATACTTCAATGGGGTGCGGCTTATTATTTTCAGTTTATTCGAGAAATTTGGTTTCACACCAAGTTTTAAAATTTAAAATCAACAGTTTCCTTATCTAGAAAATGTCTCTTTAATATGCTTAAGCTAAAACAATTTAGTGTCCATCGTTTTGTATTGGTGTTGATTGTTGTCTTATCGGCATGGGTCGCTTTTTTACCTACGCTTCAATTTGATTATGCGCCTCAAGACCAATGGCGAGCATTTAGATATACCTTGCAAGATGAAGGTGTTTTGTCACGTTTGAAGTCATGCGCAAGTATCGTTTCGCCTTTTTACGTAAAAAGTGGTAGGCCGTTGGTGTGGATAGGCGAGTGTTTAGAGCATGGATATGTGGCCAAAATCAGTGATTTTAAAGTACTTAGATATATTTCTATTTCAATATTAATTTTGACTATATTACTAACAGGCTATGTGATTTCTAATATTCTCGGCTCTATAGAGCTAGGGTTAACAGCTGCATTGTTATTTTCATTTACACCAAGCTTTACTTTTATGTATTTTCAGGGGCTAACTGGTGCGCCTGTTATTCTGTCTGCATTGCTTGGAGTAACTTCTTTTCATTTAATTCATCAAGCTGTTGGAGCTTTTGTTGGTTCTAGAAAAACTGATTTACTTAGGTTAGGTTATGGATTGTTGGCCTTTGTTTCAGCTTGTATGATATATCCTGCTTGGGCATTTATTGTTGTTCCATTAATGCTGTTATTTCTTGGCTTGGAGCCAAACGTAAAATTGAGCAATAAACTGAAAAAGTTTATTTACACTAGCGCAATTTATTTATTCGGAGCATTGGCTTATTTTGGACTAATAAAGTTAATGATTTTATTGAATTTTTTAGGCTCAGCAGACCACCCACCTATAGGCACATATGAGTTGTCAATGCAGTTAAATCATAATGTGCTTGCTGATAGACTAAGACAAGTTGTTGATCATTACATTAGCATGCCAATGCTTAACTTGTCAGGCTTCAAGTTGTCTGTGATTACACTCTTACTTTTTTTACTAATTTCTACTAGAAACCTGATTATTTCTAATAATGAAATAATCAGACAATCTGCACCGAAAATACTCATTTTTTTATTGTTATCAATTATTTCTTTTGCTTACTTGGTGGGGACATTATCTCCTTGGTTTTTTAGTCATATGGAAGGATTGGCTGAAAGGCATGTATTGGGATGGGATTTTTTTCTGATAGTGACTTTTTTCTACCTATTATCGTTAGTTAGTAAACTTAGCACTGTTTATATGAATAGACTCAAATATGCAGTTCATCTAGTAGCTGTTTTTATTCTAATTCAAGGTGTTTTTACACAAAACAAATTATCTTTCGCAGAAACGACAGTTTCTATGGTTGAGATGTCGGTGTTCAGAGGAGAGATAAAACGTTGGGTAGACTTGTATAAAGCAGGTGAAAAGAAAGATATTCTAGTGGTAAGACCCTCACATGATAGGCCAGATTTCATTCAGAATTTATTAATTAGTGGTTACTCTGGTATGAATGCTGCATTCAGTACTAGAGCAAATCCAGAACACATATACCAAATTTTTACAGCGTTACTTAGAGAAAGATTGGAAAAAGCCGATTATGCCGGGTTGACGTTTAACGATTGTAGATTTGATAGCCCATGTACAAATGCAATATCGAACGCTATAAATGTCAAGCAGGTTGAAGCAGTTGATTTTAAAATGGCTACAACTAGTGATTTTGTAATAAATCTTTCGAAGTTGGATTTTTAAGGGCTAAGGCGGATTTTAAGTGTGGTTTCATTTTTGTACTGTTAATCATAATCCAATAGGTCGGTCTACCTTAAAAGATATGGCTGACTGGTTTGAAGCAGGATTGCAGGACTTAGGCCATAAGGTCACATTTTCTGAAACTTCAGTTGAATCTGAAGCTATTAATCTATTTTGGGAAAACTTTCTTCCAGGTGTAGGCGCTCAAATAAAAGCTACTGGAATTAGATATGGAATCATTGCAACTGAAATTCCTGACGGCCATGCTTTTAATTGGAGAACGGAGCCTCAATGGATTAATCGTTATCAGGCTTTTTCTGAGGTTGCAAACGGTGCTGATTTTATCTGGACCATGGTTGAAAGTACTGTTCCATATTATTCGCAGTTCTGCCCGACAGCTTTTGTTGAGCTTGGATTTTCGGAAAGATTGATTCCTCCATATATTCTGACAAAGCCAGAAATTGATTTTAGCTTCTTTGGCTTGAAAACGCCTTATAGACTTAAAGTTATCGATGAATTACGTAAATATGCAAGAGTCGAGTGGCCGGAAAAGTTTTTGACGGTCGAAGAAGTTAGTGTACTAATTAGCAAAACAAAGGTTGGGTTAAACTTCAAACAGTCAGAAGTGTGGCCAATCCCATCTCCAACACGTCTTGGTCGTTTGATGATGGCTAAGCGTGACGTTGCATCTGAGAGGACAAAAGTGGCAACTCGCCAAGGAGAGTTAATTGGTTTTGCACCTTTAGGTCAAAGCTTCTCTGAGTTTGCACTTTCTCGCCTTAATTCTGATTGGAAGGTTCGCGCTGAAAACGTATTTGAAAACTATCGTGCATTAATGTGTATGCGTGACATCATGGAGTCTGCACTTGAACGTACAGTTTCAAATATAAAAACTCAAATATCCAATCGCCAAACTATTTCTCTAGTAGTTGTACAACCGCCGGTTTTGATTGAAACTTATAGAGGCTGGAATATAGTTGAATACAGTGGAAAATATTATGGCCTTCTAAGAGGTACAGGTGATGTGGATGTGCGAATTGGTATTGATAGATTAAAAAAGATATGTGGTATGAATTCGGTACATTGCGCTGACACAAAAGTGGATTTGTTAGGCATCATTCTAAATGGCGGACATGATAGATTGAGGTTTAAAGTAAAAGGTTACATTTGGAATGCAATAAGACGCACTTTATTAAAACATTAGATTGTTTTGAATAGTTTAGTAAAAATTTAATTTGTGATGAATTAAATCATTCTTTTTAGAAATTGATTTAAAGCCAAAAGGAAATTATGAGTAAAGGTACATTAGGTGTGTTAGGCGGTAGTGGCGTTTATAACATTGACGGTTTAACCAACACCCGTTGGGAGACAGTTGAATCTTCATTTGGTCAGCCGTCAGATGAGCTTTTATTCGGTGAGTTAAACGGACAGCCGCTTGTATTTTTGCCGCGTCATGGGCGCGGGCATAAAATTTCGCCATCTGAAATTAATTACCGCGCGAATATTGATGCGCTTAAACGTGCTGGTGTGACGGATATTATTTCTGTCAGCGCTGTGGGTTCATTACGTGAAGATTTGCCACCAGGCACTTTTGTGATTGTGGATCAGTTTATTGACCGCACCTTCGCGCGCAGTAAATCATTTTTTGGGTCAGGTTGCGTAGCACACGTTTCCATGGCCCACCCAGTGTGTAAGCGTTTGGGTAATTATATTGAAACTGCGGCTAATGGAGCTGGTATCAAAGCGGTGCGTGGCGGTACTTACATGGTGATGGAAGGGCCGCAATTCTCAAGTTTGGCTGAATCTGAACTTTATCGTTCTTGGAATTGTGATGTGATTGGCATGACCAATATGCCAGAAGCTAAATTAGCGCGTGAGGCAGAGATGTGTTATGCCACGGTGGCTATGGTGACAGATTATGATTGTTGGCACCCTGACCACGATGCTGTAACGGTGGATCAAATTGTGAAGGTGCTGCTTGAAAATGCTGATAAAGCACGTTCGTTAGTGAAAACGGTTGCACCAATGGTTGGGCAAGATACTTCAAGCTGTAATTGTGGTTGCCGTTCAGCGCTAGAGTTTGCACTGATTACTGCGCCTGAAGCGCGCGACCCAGAAGTAATAAAAAATCTGGATGCCGTCGCAGGGCGAGTATTGAATAAATAAACTATTTTCACTGAATTTATGGAAACCCAATTACGCCAACAAATGTTGGAGGTGTCGCGCGAATTAGTCCGTCATGGGCTGAATCGCGGGACTTCTGGTAATGTCGGTGCGCGCTGTGGTGAACACTTTTTAGTGACGCCATCGGGTGTGCCTGCTGATGAAATGTCACCTGCAAGCATGGTGAATATGGATTTTTCCGGCAATGTATTAAGTGCGGGCAATCCTTCCAGCGAATGGCGTTTTCATCTGGATATTTTGAAAGCTCGCCAAGAAATTAATGCTGTTGTGCATGTGCACTCTATGTTTGCCACCACGGTGTCGTGCTTACGCATGGAAATTCCTGCTTTCCATTACATGATCGCACTGGCGGGCGGCGATTCGATTCGTTGTGCGCCGTATGCTTTGTTTGGTTCACAAGCGCTTTCAGATGCGGCAGTTGCGGCCTTAGAAAATCGCAAAGCATGCCTGTTAGCAAACCATGGCATGATTGCCGTTGGAAAAGATTTAAAAAGTGCTCTAGCCATTACTGTGGAAGTGGAAACACTGTGCGAACAGTATTGGCGAACCATGCAAGTAGGGCACCCCTTTATTTTGAGCGACCAAGAAATGCAAGAAGTACAAGAAAAGTTTCAAGGTTATGGTCGTTGGAGCAAGTCTTAATTTTTTTAGTTTAAGGAAATTTTATGCCAATTAAATCCCGTATTCGTACTGTGCCGCATTACCCAAAACATGGCATTATGTTTCGCGACATCACCACCTTGCTGCAAGATCCAGTCGGTTTGCGCGTGATGGTGCATGAGTTGGTGAATCGTTACACGGGTGTAAAAATTGACAAAATTGCTGGGATTGAATCGCGTGGCTTTATTGTGGGAGCGCCGCTTGCACATATGTTGGGGATTGGCTTCGTGCCAATTCGTAAAAAAGGTAAATTGCCAGCTGAAACAGTGGGTTTGGATTACGAGTTGGAATATGGCGTTGACCGCATTGAAATTCATAAAGATGCGATTCAACAAGGTGAAAAAGTGTTGCTGGTCGATGACTTAATTGCCACTGGAGGTACAGCGATGGCTGCGGCAAGTTTAATTGAAAGTATCGGTGGCAAAGTCATTGAGTGTGCATTTGTGATTGATTTGCCCGATGTTGGTGGGCGTGCCAGACTGGAAAAAGCAGGCCATAAAGTATTTGCGCTGTGCGAGTTTGAAGGGGATTAATTGATGTCGCAAGCGCAAAAAGTAGAAACCTTACGTTGGCAAAATGGCAAGCTGGAGATGATAGACCAGCGTGTCTTGCCCGCCACTTTTGAATATCTTGCTTATGATTCAGCTGCTGGTGTGGCTGAAGGTATTAGAAGTATGGTCGTGCGTGGTGCGCCTGCAATTGGTGTGGCAGCGGCTTATGGTGTTGCGTTAGAAGCTTTGCGCTTACAACATTTATCCCAAGCAGATTTTGATGCTCGCTTAGAAGTTGGTCTAAAAGTATTAGCAGAAAGTCGCCCAACGGCGGTCAACCTATTTTGGGGATTAGACCGTATGCGCCGGGTTTGGCAAACGGTTGCGCAAGAAAACAACGCATTGGTTGCAGAAAAACTGCTTGCTGAAGCGCATGAAATTTTGGCGGAAGATATCCGCATTAATCGCGCCATGGGCGCGCACGGAGCGGCATTATTAAACGATGGTGCGCGAGTGCTCACGCATTGCAACGCTGGCGCTTTGGCAACGGCGGGGCATGGCACAGCCTTGGGCGTGTTTCGCTCTGCGGTAGAAGCGGGCAAAAAAATTTCTGTGATAGCCGATGAAACCAGACCATTTTTGCAAGGTGCGCGTTTAACGGCTTGGGAAATGGTACAAGAGAATATCCCTGTGACCTTAATTGCCGACAATATGGCGGGTTTTATGATGAGCCGTGGCGAAATTGATGCTGTTGTGGTAGGGACGGATCGCGTGGCTGCCAATGGTGATGTGGCGAATAAAATTGGCACTTACATGGTGGCTGTGTTGGCGCATCGACATAACATCCCATTTTACGTTGCCTGCCCGTTGTCAACCATTGATATGACGATTTTGCACGGAAGAGACATCCCAATTGAAGAGCGCCATGAGGATGAAGTCAAAGGTTTTCGTGATTTTCATTGGGCTGCAGAAGGGGTAAAAATTCGCAACCCTGCATTTGACGTGACCCCCGCGGAATTGGTAACTGGCCTGATTACTGAAAAAGGCGTAGTGCATGCGCCGAATCAAGAAAAATTAAGCTATTTGTTTAGAGTTAATTCATAGTGAATAAAGCACATTACCTTTTTCGCACATATGGTCAATTAACTTTAGGCGAAAAATCAAAGCAGTTAAAACAAAATCCACTTACCTTTTGGATTCCTGGATTAAGTGGGTCAGGTAAGTCTACATTAGCATATGCTCTAGAATCACATCTGTTTAACAACAATATTAAAGTGGCTGTGCTTGATGGCGATAATTTAAGGCATGGAATCAATCAGGACTTAGATTTCAGCCACACAAGCCGAAGTGAAGCAATTAGGCGTACTGCTGAAATTGCTAAAATTTTAAATGATGCAGGTTTGGTGGTAATTGTCTCTTTGATATCACCTTTCTTGGTGGAACGAGCTAACGCAAAATTAATTATTGGTCAACAACAGTTTGTTGAAATTTATATGAACACGCCTCTTGAAGTTTGTGAGGCAAGGGACGTAAAAGGAATTTACCAAAAAGCACGTCGTGGAGAGTTAGATAATTTTACTGGAGTATCATCTCCTTATGAATCTCCACTATATCCAGATTTTTCAATAAATGCGGCTCAAAGTCACCCTCTAAAAGAGGCTGAAGAAATATTCAGTTTAACTAGAACTCGAATTTTAGAGCCCAGTTAATTTGAAAATTCTCATTACAGGCGCAACAGGCTTTGTTGGCTCGGCATTGATCACATTACTTAGTCGGCAAGGTCACCAGCTAGTGTTAGTTGGACATCAGTCCAATACGGTTAACGCAGAAAACTTTCATGCGGTGAACTTGGCTGACCAATACGATTGGCAAACTTTGTTAAAAGGTTGCGATGTGGTGGTGCATTTGGCAGCACGAGTTCACGTGATGAAAGAAACCGTTGAAAATGCTGCCCAAGCGTATTTTAAGCTCAATGTTGAGGCCACGCAGCGCTTAGCAGAGCAAGCAGCGGCGGTTGGTGTTAAGCGTTTTATTTATTTAAGTAGCCTCAAAGTGAATGGTGAGTGCAATATGGCCGGGCGGGCATTTGCAGAGCAAGACACTCCCAACCCTGTTGGTCCATATGCACAATCAAAATATCAGGCTGAGCAAGTTTTGTTTGATCTAGCCAAAAAATCTACCCTAGAGGTGACTGTGATTCGCCCGCCGTTAGTTTACGGGCCAAATGTGCGCGCGAATTTTCAGTCACTTTTATCAGTTGTTCATCATCAACGGCCTTTGCCATTAGCCGGTATTCAGAATCAGCGTAGTTACGTGTATGTGGAAAATTTGGTGAGTTTAATCGCCAGGTGTTTGGATCACCCCAAAGCGGCTAACCAGTGTTTTTTTGTATCTGATGCCAATGATCTATCTACGCCGCAACTTATCAAGGCTTGCGCAACAGCTCTAGGGGTAAAAGCGAGGCTGTTTTATTTGCCACAAGGCATGTTGCGTTGGCTTTGTCAGTTTTTGGGTAAAGAAGATTTTTATCAACGACTTTGTGGCGATTTGACGGTAGATATTAGCAAAACAAAACGCTTGTTAGGTTGGCGACCACCCTTTTCAGTGGAAGCTGGGCTGGCGGAGACCGCGAAGGCTTTTAAGCGTAAAAGTGTTGAGAATAAAAAATAATGAATCCGTTGAAACGTATTTTTGATATGTTAATGGCAGTACTAGTTTCAATTTTGCTGCTTATCCCTTTTGTATTGGTTGCGCTTGCAGTTAGAATGACCTCCAAAGGGCCAATTTTATATTGGTCAGATAGAGTGGGAAAAGGCAATAAAATTTTCAGCATGCCAAAATTCCGCACAATGAAAATCAACACGCCGGCTGTAGCGACGCACTTGCTGGACAATCCTGCGCAGTTTCTCACGCCAATCGGATCCTTTTTGCGTAAATCTAGTTTGGATGAACTGCCGCAACTTTGGAGTATTTTTAGAGGCGACATGAGTTTTGTTGGCCCGCGTCCGGCATTATTTAATCAAGATGATCTCATTGCATTACGGACTAAGGCTGGCGTGCATCATTTGGTGCCGGGCTTAACCGGATGGGCGCAAGTCAATGGTCGGGATGAACTGCCGATCGAAGAAAAAGTGTTATGGGATATTGAGTATTTAAAAGAGCGGAGTTTTTGGTTTGACCTAAAAGTTTTGGCTATGACATTTTTTAACGTCATTTCGGCCAAAGGTGTGAAGCATTAATTGAAAAGTTAGGCAATTCTTGATGAATTCTGACCATTTTATTTGCCGGATTAGATACAATGTGTAAACCTGATTCCAAAGATACTTGAATGAAAGAGCGTTTTAAACAAATCTCTCGTCTGAGAAACTGGCGTATTTTGTTTGCGGTGATTCATGACATTTTCGTGACGCTCGCTGCGTGGGTTATTGCGTATGAACTCAGGTTCAATTTTGATATTCCTCCCAGATTTTTGGTGTCTCTACAACATGTAGTTTTATGGGCGCCTCTACTACAGTTATTCTTTTACTTTCAGTTTGGGCTTTATAAAGGCATTTGGCGCTTTGCGAGCATTCCTGATTTGCAAAGAATTATTGCAGCAACCTTCACCAGTACCTTTTTAATCGCGGTGTTATTGTTGTTGATTGCACCAACAACAGTTGTACCTAGGTCTGTGGTGTTAATGGTGCCATTGATTTTAATTTTATGGTTAGGAGGCAGTCGTTTTTTTTACCGTGTTTGGAAAGATTACAAGCTTTATGGAGAAAATCGTCTACGTGGAAAACCCGTTATTTTAATCGGTACGGGGGAATCAGTCGCGTCAGTTGTGAAAGAGTTAAATAGAAGCGCAAAATGGAAAGTGGTGGGAATGCTTCTTGATAGCCGTAAAGCGAACGGTTTGCAATTACAGGGAATAAAAGTGCTGGGCGGGCTAGATAGGTTGGAACATTTTGCCAACATGTATGGCGTTCAAGATGTCATTGTTGCAATGTCTGCAAGTCTAAAAAAGCGTAATGTAATTGAACAAGCTAATCAGTTGGATCTTAATGTATTTGTGGTTCCAGCCTTTGACGACATCATGGATCGCAACGTGAATATTTCACAAATTCGCCGTGTTGAAGTGGAGGATTTGTTGGGGCGTGATGTTGTAACGCTCGACAATACTGGCTTGCACCAAATGCTTGATGGTAATGCGGTGTTGGTGACGGGTGCAGGTGGCTCCATAGGCTCTGAGCTTTGCCGTCAAATTTTGCATTTTCAACCCGCGATATTGGTTTGTGTGGATATTTCTGAATACGCGCTTTACACTATTGAACAAGAGCTCACTAACCTTCACTCAACCACGAAACTTATTTTTCTAACGGCGGATGTAAAAAACGCACATCGCGTGCAAGCGATTTTGAGGCAATATCGACCAGCTGTGGTTTTTCATGCCGCCGCTTACAAGCACGTGCCACTCATGGAGCATGGCAATGTGTGGGAGGCATTAAATAATAATGTGCTGGGTACATATACGGTCGCAAGTGCATGCCAATTGGCTGGGGTTGAGAAGTTTGTGCTAGTTTCAACTGATAAAGCAGTCAACCCGACCAATGTAATGGGTGCTAGTAAACGTTTGGCTGAAATGGTGTGCCAAGGCTTACAAAGTGTGGATGCAGATGATGATGCTCCATCTAAAACACAATTTGTAATCGTTCGATTTGGCAATGTGCTAGGTAGTAGTGGTAGTGTGATTCCAAAGTTTAGGGAGCAAATTGCTAAGGGTGGCCCGGTCACCATTACGCACCCGGAAATTACACGTTACTTTATGTCTATTCCAGAAGCGGCACAATTGGTGATGCAAGCGGGGTTAATGGGAAATAGCAGCGAAATTTTTGTGCTAGATATGGGCGAGCCGATCAAGATTACTGAGCTTGCCAAAGATATGATCCGGCTTTCCGGCCTTCATGAAGATGACATCAAGATTGAGTTTACTGGATTGCGCCCTGGTGAAAAATTGTATGAAGAGTTATTAGCTGACGATGAAACCACTGTGCCAACGACCCACGAAAAGTTGCGTATTGCTAACTCTCGGTTAGTTGACAAGCTGTGGCTAGAAAACCTGCTTAAGTGGATGGAAAGCACGCAAAATTTATCTGAAGAACAAATTAAATTTGAACTTAAATACTGGGTGGAAGAATATCAATGTCAGCCACCTGCAGGAAAAGAAGTTGCTTATCCAGCAAATCAAAAACCACTCACAATTCATTAATTAGCCTAGGCAATCTCGTTTTAATTGCCAGTTTACACCACGCACATTTAGGCTAAATTACCCATATATATTTACTTTTAAATTGTTCAAATATTCAAAAACTTATTTTAAAGATAGTGAATTAACCATGAATGTCATTACAAAAGCAGTTTTCCCTGTTGCAGGCCTTGGTACGCGTTTTTTACCGGCGACCAAAGCGAGTCCCAAAGAAATGTTGCCTGTTGTTGATAAACCATTGATTCAATATGCGGCTGAGGAAGCGATTCAAGCTGGCGCAACGGAGCTAATTTTTATTACTGGTAAAAATAAACGCTCTATCGAAGACCATTTTGATATCGCAAGTGAGCTGGAAGCCACGCTCGAAGCAAGTGGTAAAAAACAAATTTTAGAAATGTTGAGAGGCATTTTGCCGTCACACGTTTCTTGCGTATTTATTCGTCAACCCAAAGCGTTGGGTTTGGGTCACGCAGTATTGTGTGCAAAACCAGTGGTGGGCGATGCGCCTTTTTCAGTGCTGCTCGCTGATGATTTGATTGATGCTGCACCGGGTGCAACCAAACAAATGGCAGACGTGTTTGCGCGCAAACAATGTTCAATTTTAGGTGTTGAAGATGTTTTACCTTCCGAGACTGGCAGTTACGGCATTGTCGATGCATTCAATATTGAAGAAAATTTACTGCAATTACGCAGTATTGTGGAAAAACCAAAACCAGAAGATGCACCTTCAACGCTGGCCGTGGTGGGTCGTTACGTGTTAACTGCCAAAATTTTTGATTGTTTAGAAAAAGTTAAACCAGGCAAAGGCGGTGAGATTCAATTAACTGACGGTATTTCTGATTTGATGGCGTTGGAAAATATTTTTGCCTATCGTTTTGCAGGTAAACGCTACGATTGCGGCAGTAAATTAGGCTTCATGGAAGCCAATGTTGAGCTTGCCTTGAAGCACTCGGAAATCGGTCAAGCGTTTGCTAAGTACTTGAAAGCGCTAAAAATAGACTAATTTTTTCAAAATGGGTTAAGATGCCAGCATGATGTTGGCTGGCTAAACGGATGGACAAAAATAACCCACACGATTTACTTAAAACCGCGCAGTTGGTTCACTCTGCGGATGCTGTTCAATCCGCGATCAAGCGGCTCGCGCGCGAGGTCACTGAATCCATTGAAAATAAGTCGCCGGTCATCATTTGCGTGATGGGCGGCGGTTTGGTTTTTGCCGGACAATTACTCACTCAGCTTAAGTTTCCATTAGAGCTTGACTATGTGCATGCTAGTCGTTATCAAAATGATACGGTTGGACAGGCGCTCACTTGGCAGTCGTTACCTAAGTTAGATTTAACTGAACGCACCGTGTTGCTGGTGGACGATATTTTGGACGAAGGCGTGACGCTAAAAGCGATTCAAGAAAAATGTTTTTCTATGGGCGCAAAAGAAGTGTTAAGCGCCGTCTTTGTCGAAAAAAGACTGGAAAAATCCAAACCGATTCAAGCAGATTTTATTGGCCTGCAAGTGCCAAACACTTATGTGTTTGGCTACGGCATGGATATTTACGGCTGGTGGCGCAATTTAGATGCGATTTACGCGCTGAATCTGAATTAAATTTTAGGCGACAGCTTCAGCAATTCTTTTCGCGGCTTCTACACATTCTTCAAAATTTGCCACGAGTGCCAAGCGAACAAAATGCTCACCAGGGTTGATGCCATGTGCTTCTCGTGCCAAATAACTCCCCGGTAATACGGTTACGTTAAAGTCCCGATAAAGTTTCACGGCCAGTTCTGTATCCGGCTGTTTTGATTTTGCCCACAGATAAAACGCTGCGTCTGGCATTTCGATCTGCAAGTTGGGCTGACCCAGTAGTGGTACGACGGCTTTAAATTTCTCCGTGTAGAGTTTTCGATTTTCAATGACATGTTGTTCGTCATTCCAAGCTGCGATACTGGCGGCTTGCACTGCCGGATTCATCGCGCAACCGTGATAAGTGCGGTAAAGCGTAAATTTTTCAATAATATTTTCATCACCAGCCACAAAGCCAGAGCGCATACCCGGCACATTCGAGCGTTTTGAAAGTGAGCTAAAAACGACTAAGTTTTTATAATCGCGGTTAAGTTTTTGCGCTGCTTGCAGTGCGCCTAATGGTGGACTTTGTTCATCAAAATAAATTTCGGAATAACATTCGTCGGCGGCAATCACAAAGCCATAACGGTCAGAAAGCGTAAATAAATCCCCCCATTCTGCTAATGACATAACCTTGCCAGAAGGGTTGCCTGGGCTACACACAAATACCAATTGCGTGCGCTTCAAAATGTCTTCCGGCACTGAAGAAAAATCCATTTTGTGCTGATTTTCCGGTAGCGTGTTTAAAAAGTAAGGCATTGCGCCAGCCAAAAATGCTGCGCCTTCGTAAATTTGGTAAAACGGGTTGGGTGAAATCACCACCGGTTGCGCATCCACTTTGGTGTTAATCACTGCTTGTACAAAAGCAAATAAGGCTTCGCGGCTTCCATTGACGGGTAAAATGGCTTTTTCAGAATTCGGCGCTGGAATCTGATAACGGCGCGCTATCCATGCAGAAATGGCTTCACGCAAAGCTGGTACGCCAATGGTTGTTGGATAAGTTGCGAGGCCAGCTAGGTTGTTCACTAGGGCTTCTTTAATTAATGTGGGCGTTGCGTGTTTTGGTTCACCGATCGAAAGATTAATCGGACACATTGCAGCATTGGGCGTGATGCCTTTAAATAAATCGCGCAAACGTTGAAACGGGTAGGGCTGTAATAAATTGAGATGTTCGTTCATGCCGATATTGTAATATAGTGGCGGCCTAACCCAAACCAAAGTCTTGTATGTCACAAAAAAAATCACAATCGCAACTATTCAATTCGCTCGGTATATTGGGGCAATTGCGTGCTGAATTAGGATTGTTGTTTGGTGCAATGTGCTGGGGCGTGATTTGGTATCCGTACCGATTGATGAACGAAGCGGGCATTTCTGGCTTGGCTGCGAGTTTTTATACTTACGGTATTGCGATTATTCTGGCGAGCGTATTTAGTTTCAACTATTGGCGACACCGACAAAAAATTTCGCCGTCGATTCTCTGGTTAAGCATGGTCGCTGGGTGGACGAATATCGCTTACGTGTTAGCCATTATTGATGGCGAGGTGATGCGCGTGATGTTGCTGTTTTATCTCTCACCGATTTGGACGATGATCCTCGCACATTTTTGGTTAAAAGAACGCACGCATTTAAAAGGAGTGGCGATTATTTTACTTGCGCTCTTTGGTGCGCTGGTGATGTTATTTGATTTTTCCAATGTCGAAACCAAATATACCACTGAAACTTGGTTCGACATTTTGCCAATACCAAAAAAATCTTGGGAATGGATTGCTCTTTCATCTGGCTTTGGCTTTGCGTTGACCAATGTGATGACACGAAAATCCAGCCATTTAAGTATTCATGAAAAATCGTTTGCTGTGTGGATTGGTGTTTTTGTGATGTCATTTTTGATGATGTTGACACTTAATCAACCTATCCCAACGCTCGAAATTTTTTCTTTCACACAATGGCTCGTCATGGTTTTAATTGCATTGCTGTTGATTTCAGCCACCGTATTTGTGCAATATGGGGTTACCCAAGTCCCAGCCATGCGCGCATCGGTTTTATTTTTATTTGAGTTGGTCGTTGCAGCCATCGCCGCCTATTGGTTAGCAAACGAGACTATGCAATGGAATGAGTGGTTAGGAGGTGGGTTAATTGTGTTGGCAGGTATTTTATCGGTGACGCAGATGCAAGAAAATTCAGCTTAATGGTATTCAGCGAAGCGCATTTTGAGCGATAAATCATTGCGCGAGTCTGCATTAGCAAGCGCTTGTTCTTCATCAATTTTGCCTTCAGAAAACAGGCCAAAGAGTGATTGGTCAAACGTGTGCATGCCATAATAATTGCCATTGGTCATCACGTCTTTAATCTCTTTGAGTTTGTGTTTTTGAATCAACTCTGAGATAAAAGGCGTATTGAGCATGAGTTCTGTTGCGGCGATGCGTTTTTGTTGTATGCCGGGAATTAAGCGCTGTGAAAAAACACCAATCAAATGCATGGATAAACCCATCAATAAATTATTCCAGCTTTCTTCAGGATAAAACGAAATAATACGTTCCAGTGCCTGATTGGCATTGTTAGCATGCAACGTTGCCAAACAGAGGTGGCCAGTTTCTGAATAAGCAATCGCGTTTTTCATGCTTTCCGCATCACGGATTTCGCCAATCAAAATCACGTCTGCCGCTTGTCGCATGGCATTTTTAAGGCCGCTTTCAAAAGACACTGTATCAATACCAATTTCGCGCTGATTGACGACTGATTTTTTGTGCGTATGGATGTATTCGATTGGGTCTTCCAGCGTCAAAATATGGCCGGTAGTGTTGGTGTTGCGATGGTCGATCATGGCCGCAAGCGTGGTGGATTTTCCTGCGCCGGTTGCTCCGGCAATCAGAAATAGCCCACGTTTATTCATCACCATCTCTTTTAATGTCATCGGCAAGCCGAGTTCTTCAAAGCTTGGAATCGTCGTTTTAATATGCCGAATGACCATGGCAACTTCGCTGCGCTGCATAAAGACATTGACGCGGAAGCGGCCGACATTTTCAATATGAATGGCAAAATTGCCTTCTAAATTTTTCTCAAATTGGCTGATTTGTGCTGGCGTCATGAGTGAGTAGGCAATGCTTTTCACTATCTCAGCAGACATATTTTGTTGATTAATCGGCAAAGTTTCGCCTTCTATGTCCATGTGGACCGGCGTGCCAGTACTAAAAAATAGGTCAGAACCTTTCTTATCCACCATAAATTTTAAGGTGGGGGTAATGTCAATTGTGGCCATGGTGACGCTCTATGAAGATGTTGTTTGTTTCCAAAAGCTTAAGTAAACCACCTCAAGTTGCTTGCAGAAGTTTTCTGTATCAAATAGAACGGACGTAGAAATTTTTTCTTGAATAATTTTTTGTTTTATTTTTAATAACGCATCTGGATGGTGATAAAAATAAATAGCTTTATTTTCATAATCTTGCAATTGATATGTAATCAATTCTGTTAAGTTGAGTGCTTGACATATACTCCCTGCAACGCGTGAAGAAAATGTTTCTCCAACTAAAGTGAGCACGGGAACGTTCATCCACAGTGCATCGCTACAGGTTGTGTGTGCGTTATACGGCAACGTATCTAAAAATAAATCTGCATGCGCGTGACGGGCCAAATGGTGCTCAATTGCCACGCGAGGCGCATAAATCAGACGAGATTTTTCTACGCCATTTTCTTCGGCAAAAGTTTGTAAGTTTTGCTTTGCCCAAGTGTTGCATTCCAACAGCCAAAGCACGCTGTTCGGCGTTGCGCGTAAAATACGCATCCAAGCGCTAAACATTTCTTCTGTTATTTTGAAGGTTTGGTTAAAGCAGCAATAGACAAACGCATTGTCTGGCAGCCCACATTCTTCGCGGGTTGGTGTTTTTGCTATTGGCCTTTTTCTATCATTCGGTTGGTAGCAAGGCAGGTAAGCAAAGGTTTCTGCGTAATATTTTTGCGCTTCCGGCGGGCAAATAAATGCGTCTGTGAGCAAATAATCAAATAGCGGTTCAGCAGAATTTTTATGCATTTGTGTGTTTGGCATAAAACCCATGCTGCCAGGAAAACCAAGCCAGCTAACATGAATATGCGCCGGTTTTAGTGCTGCTATTCCGCTGCGGCTTGTTTGAGTAAAACCAGTGAGGTCGACCAAAATATCAACATTGTCGTCATGAATTTTCTTTGCGGCGTCCATTTCAGACAAACCACGAATATCATGAAATTGGTCAAATGCTTTGATTAGCCGCGCACGTGCTTTACTCTTGTCATCTGCTCCGAATGAATAGGCCACAATCTCAAAGCGTGTACGGTCGTGCAGTTCGATGAGCTCGGAAATTAAAAAGGCGAGTGGATGTAAGCGAAAATCTGCAGATAGATAAGCAATTTTTAGTCTTGGTTTTTGCGCGTCAAAAATTGTTGGAAAGGTGAGAGATTTTTTTTGTTCAAGTAGCGCGGTATATCGATTTTTTATCCATTGATTTGCACATTGTAATTGTTCGTTCGCTGTTGTGCCGGGCATCGCCAAAAATGCAAAGGGTGAAATCTGCGCTTCAGGCTTTGTTGTTACCCAGCGTTTCACTTCAGCGATGGCCGCATCTAAATTTTTCCAGTCGCAAATATGCTGTTTTTGGTGAATCAAATGTACGCTTGCGTGGTAAAGGTCGGGATTAAGTTGTAGCGCATTTTTGTAACTTTGAATCGCTAAATCTAGCTCACCACATTCGCGCTGAACATTGCCAAGATTATTGTAGATATCTGCATCATCGGGCGAAAATTGCAGCGCTTTTGCGTAATACTGCTTGGCTTGCTGTGTTTTACCAAGCTCGCGCACCGCATTGCCCAAATTGTATAAAAGCGCTGCATCGTTAGGTTTAAGTTGAACTGCTTCCAAAAAAACCGTTTCTGCTTTTGTGTAATTGCCTTGCGCATGCGCTTGATTACCAAATGAAATAAGTGCTTGAACAAGTGCGTCACGCCAATCAGTTTGCTTCGGCTGCAAACGACACAAGCGACGATAATAATTGGCTGCTTCCTCAAAACGGCCAATGGTAAATAACAAGTTTGCCAAGTTGAGCTGAATATCTAAATCTTTAGGGGCAAGCAAAATAGCTTGTTGTAAGCATTTCAGTGCTTCATCAAATTGCTGATTAGCTCGTAATGCAAGCGCGTAATTATTGAGAAAATTTAAGTTGCATGGTGATACTTGGTAGGCAAGCTGTAAAAAATGGGTTGCCTCAGCAGAGCGCTCGGTTTGGTAGTAAATAATGCCGAGCAAGTGGTATGCGTCAGCATTTTTTTCATACTGTAACAACAACTTAAGATGTTGCTCTGCCTCAGAAAAATTGCCTGTTTGAAACGCGCGCACAGCGCTGGCGTAAGTGTTGGATGGGTTGAAAGTCATGCGCTATTTTAACTTGAGTTACTAAGCAAACCAGTCGCAGGCCACTGTTTTTGCTAACTTTTTTAAGCCCATTTTTTTTAGTAAAAAACGGTTTGGATTAAGGAGCGCGGCAATCCTGTAATCTGAAGACAAATGTTGCTGGCTGATGAATGATGCAAGCATATCAGCCGCTAGTGGTGCACTGCAAAATCCGTGGCTGCCGTGGCCAATATTCACGTACAAATTTTTAATCCATGGCAAACTTTGAGGTGTGGCAGAAGGGCGTGGTGGTTGTGCATTAAGTGCTTGAGCATCCAATATTTGACCGACCAACGGTATGTGATCTTTTGATGCGCAACGAAAAGCAACGCGACCCCCACTAATTCGGTTTTGCAAACTTTGATACAAATCTTCTGAAAGCCATTTGAGTTTTTTGAGGTTTTCCAAATGGTCAGCTTCCGTGATTTCAGGCGACGCGTCAAAAGAAAAAGTCGCGCCCAACGTGTGTTGATTGTGAATTGCTGGAATCAAATAACCATCCGTGCAAATCGGCATTTTAAGTTTTTTGCTGGTTTGGTTGGCATTTAACTGTGTAAGTTGACCACGTACTTTGATTGTTTCTAGCACATTATTTGGCAAAAAATGGTACGCTTGATTGGCGTTGGCAATCACAACCACATCAGCGCGGCTAACATTTTTTTGATTAGAACAAACTTTAAATATTTCATTTTCTATCAATATGTTATCTATATTGTTTGAAGTGAAAACTGAAATATTTTTATGCTGTAAAAGCGCTTCGCAAATACGTTTTGGCTGAATAAAAGCTGCCTGAGGGAGAAAAAGTGCTTCATCCTCAATTGTGATGCCAGCAAGTTCGCTTGCAACCTTTGCGCTGACCTTTTGTACGATTTCCGTTGGAAAAAATTGTGTCACCTTTGCGATGCGTTCACGCTCTCTTAAGTTGAACCCAAGTTGCAAAAGACCTGAAAAATGAATCGTATCTTTTGATAATTTGAGTGAGCGATAAAAGTTAAGGCTGTGCAGATAAGCGGCCAGTGCGAACGAACTTTCTGATTCTGCACCACTAAGCCTTGGATAAAGTAAGCCGCTTAGGTTGCCAGAAGCCTCACTGGCAATGTCAGGATTTCTATCAAATATTTGCACTTGAAAACCACGCTTGGCGAGTGCATAAGCGGTGCTGCAGCCAGCAATGCCGGCACCAATAATGGCTACTATATTGGCTGACATGATTAAGATTTTTGTGAGTCGAAAATGCCGGTGAGCATTTCACGTTTTTTACCGAAGCCGGGTTGTTTGGTGACGTAAAAGCCGGCTTCAGTGAGGCCTCGTCGCACCATGCCACTTGCCGTAAATGTGGAGAAAGTTGTGTGTGGGTTTGCTAAGGTTGCCATGGTGTTAAATAGTTGCTGGCTCCACATGGCAGGGTTTTTTGCTGGCGCAAATCCATCTAAAAACCAAGCATCAGTATTTTTATTTATCATTTTTAAACAATCAGATACATCACCTATTAAAAGTGTTAGGTGAATATTATTTGTCCCTAAAACCCCACTTATTTCAGCGCTGGCGTTTTGCGAGATCAGCGCTTGGTAGAGCATTAAGAAATCCGAGTTCAACGCATTTAACGTTGGCCACATTCTGCAGGCTTCTGTCATATCAGCGAGTGAGAGCAGATATTTTTCAATGCTAATAAAGTGAAGTCTCGCATCTTTGGGTGCGCATGAGAGCCAGAGATTTGCCGCGCAGAGAAAATTGAGGCCGCTACCAAACCCAGTTTCAACAATTGTAAACTGTTTCAAATCCGCTTGTTTCCAACGTGCTACAAGTTGGTTGCCTTGCAAAAAAACATAGTCAGTTTCTGCTAAGCCATCGTCGCTAGAAAAATAAACATCATCAAACTCAGTTGAAAATGGTTGATTATCACGCCAAATGATTTTTGCTGTGTTCATGAAAGTGGCGGCAATTTTTTAAAGATATTTGGTAAGAAAGCAGGGGTGCTTTGCATGTAATTTCGATATCCCGAGTAGTGGGTTAGCATGCGTTTTTCAATATGTGGAATGCCGTGCCATTTGAATAGTAGAAGAATAATAAGAATAGGTGAAATGACGCTCCACCAAGCATTTACCGCGAGGGCAATACAGTAAAATCCCCACCATACAAAACATTCGCCAACATAATTGGGGTGGCGACAAAGTCGCCAAAGCCCCTGTTGCATGACGATATTTTGCTGTTGGGTCTTTTGTTTAAATTTCGCAAGTTGCGCGTCGGCGACGCTTTCAACTGTGATGCCAAAAATCACTAGCGTGGCACCAAAATAGTCGAAAAAATTCAGCGGTGCGTTATTTTCAATTGCAAAAAATAATGGCATTGAAATTAGCCAAGCACACATGGCATGTAGGCCAAAAATGGTAAGAAGGCTGGTCAGCCAGAAAAATGGTTCTTGGCTCTTTCTAATGGCTGCATATCGGAAATCTTCTTTTTTTGCAAAATCTCGCGTGGCAAGATAGATGGAGAGTCTGATCGCCCAAATGCTCACCAGCGTTAATACGACTAAAGTACGCGTATGCAATTCATAAAAAAATAAAACGTAGCAAAAAGCCGCCATACTGATAGAAAGTACCCAAATGCTGCTGGCGTGGCTTACCTTATCTCGCGCCAAGCTCAGTACCCAGCCAGCTAACGCTAGATAGACCATCGCAATCAATCCTGCTTGGTAAATTGTCCAGTGTGTCATGAAGTCCGTCATGATGATTTTGTCATTTATGATCAATATTAAGGTTAATTTTAAATGGAAACGTGCGCGAATGCAGTGCAATTTTTCTTGCAAAATTCTCGCAAATTTACCTAATGATTTTTATACTTTGTTCTATTAATGTGTAATAATTCCGCCTAATGTCAATACAGACAAGCGCTGGTTGATATGTAGGTGTTTGATGTGAGAATAATTTTAAAAACGTAGAATTTTGAATCCGCCCAGCATACAAACCGTTTTAACGAATCTTATTGCGCTCACGAGCGAAAGAGATGTATTTCAACTTGAGCTTTTACTGGCTCAGTCTTTGTACGACTTAATTCGACCACTCACCGGCGATATTAAAAACCCTGTCGTGATTTATCGCGCGATTAATGTCGATAAACGCCAGTTTAATTCTGTGGTCATTGACCAAACAGAAGAAATTGGTTCGCCTTCTAGCGATTTTAAAGAAGTGCTTGCTAATTGTTTTATTGGCGGCGAATTTTCTTCTTTTGAGAGTGCAGAGCTGGGGCATATTAATTTATACCCACTCAAAAATGCCCAAAATAGAACCGTCGCAATCATTGCGATTCGTGCGCAAATTAATGACACGCAATTGCATGACACGATTACCATGTTGTTGCAAATTCATCAAAATTTTGCCGGTTTAATTACTGATAACGAGCATGACACACTAACGGGTTTACTGAACCGCAAGACCTTTGAAGGTAAGCTGAGTAAAGTGCTTGAGCAAATGCTCAAATCTGCCAAACGTAAGGATGACAAAGCTCATACCAAATATTTTCTGGCTTTGTTCGACATCGACCATTTTAAACGCGTGAATGATACTTACGGACATTTGGTGGGCGATGATGTTCTTAAACAAATAGCCAGAATGATGAAAGAGTCTTTCCGTGAAAAAGACCTGATTTTTAGATACGGCGGTGAAGAGTTTTTAGGTATTTTTGAGTGCGCGAGTGCCAAAGATATTCGTCAGATTCTTGAGCGCTTTATGGTGAAAGTTAGTAAAGCAGAGTTCCCAAAAGTAGGGCATATCACGGTAAGCATTGGCTATTCTGAAGTGTTTAGTTACGATGAATCCGCACACGTCGTGAGCCGCGCAGACCAAGCCCTTTATTATGCGAAAAACCATGGTCGCAACATGACTTGCAACTTCGAGCAACTGATTGCTGACGGCGCATTGCAAGAATTGAACGCAGACAATCCGCTCGGCTTGTAACCAATTCATCCCCTGCTGTTCTCACGTTTTACGTTTTGCATTTAACTATACAAATCTGTATAGTCTTATCAAATCTTTCATTCGGTGGATAAAACTCATGCTTAGAATTTCAATCTTATTTTTAAGTTTAAGTCTGCTTGCCTGTGTGCAAAATCCTTCAAACATTCGTCAAGAAAACATCTACACAGTCAGTAAAGAGTGGCCCAGTTTCGGGCGTGATTATTCTAATCAGCGCATGTCGCCACTTAAGCAAATTACCCCTGAAAATGTTAAAAATTTAGCACTCGCATGGCAGTTTAAATCTGGTGTCTCTGCGAGCTTTCAAGCAACGCCAATTGTCGTCGATGGCGTGATGTTTGTGGCATTGCCTTATAACCACGTTGTTGCCTTAGATGCAAAAACCGGTCAGCTGAAATGGCGCTACACGCATCAACGCCGTGAAAGTTGGAAAATATGTTGTGGCCCAGCGAATCGTGGTGTTGCTGTGAGTGAAGGAAAAGTGTTTATTGGTACAGTAGACGCACGCTTGATCGCACTTAATGCGAATAATGGAGAAAAAATTTGGGATATCGATGTTGCTGATAATATTACTAAAACTGAGCGCGCAAGCGACTTGAGCCAATCTGACCAAAAAAGTCAGAAAAATGTATACGGTGGCACAGGTGTTGGCATTGCGATGGCACCGGTTGTTTATCGTGGCAAAGTGATGATTGGTATTACTGGCGTTGGTTACGGCTTACATATTGATACCCCGACCAAAGACGCGCCTTTAGGTGCGGTGGTTGGTGTGGATGGTCGATTCGGTCGCCCCGGATTCTTAGCGGCCTTTGATGTGAATACAGGCGTGCGCGTTTGGCAGTTTGATACCATTCCACCGGCCGGCTGGGAAGGTAATTTTAGTGAAACCACATCTGACGGTATCCTATTAAACCGTGATATTGCCTCTGAAAAAATCCAGCTAAAAAATAATACAGAGGCTTGGCGCTTTGGAGGCGGTTCGGCTTGGAGTACGCCAGCGATTGATCCAGCAACGCATACATTATTTTTTGGTACGGGTAATCCTTCGCCGCAAATGAATGACATTTCACGCCCCGGCGATAATTTATACACGGTTTCTTTGGTGGCGTTGGATACCGAAACTGGCAAACTTAACTGGTTCTATCAGCAAGTGCCGCATGATGTGTGGGGTTACGATTTGGCAAGTCCGCCAGTGTTATTTGAGTATGTTGTGAATGGTAAAAAAATCCCAGCTGTTGGGCAGGCAGGCAAAACCGGCTGGTATTACATTAATGATAGAGCAACTGGCAAATTACTCAAAAAATCTGATGCGTTTGTGCCGCAAAAAAATATGTTTGCCAAGGCAAGCAAAGAAGGAACAGTACTTTATCCGGGTATTCTGGGGGGCTCAAATTGGAGTCCAACGGCGTTGGATGAGAAAAACCAAATCAGCTTTGTGGCAGGCATTCATGCGCCGGTGAAATATACTTTGGTCGATGAACCAGCAACTTCGGATCGGCCAGCCATTCGCTATGCGTCTTCCGAACCGACCAAAGATGCACGCTGGGGAACGCTTTCAGCAATTAATTTAGTGAGCGGGAAATTAAAATGGCAGGTTAAAACCGCAGAACCGTTGATGGGGGGCGTATTGGCGACGCAGTCAGGCCTATTATTTATGGGCGAAGGCGATGGCAGTTTTAATGCTTACAATAGCCAAAACGGCGCACTGTTATGGCAAACAAAAACCGATGCAGGTGTGAACGCGCCGCCGATTAGTTACGAAATTGACGGCGAGCAGTATGTGGCTGTGGTGGCTGGAGGTAATTCCATTTTTGGCTACACCTATGGTGATAATGTACTGGTGTACCGTTTAAAACATTAGCGGTGCCTGATTTTTAAGTATAGAACCACGCAAGCCAGTGTGAGCGTGATGGCATTGGCAATAATAATTGGCCAACTGCTAATCATTAATCCGTATAGCAACCAGAAAAATACGCCTGTACTAAACAAGCTATACATTGGCAGTGAAATGCCGGATAAATCACGTGAACGCCAAGAGTGGTAGACCTGAGGTACAAAAGCTACAGTGGTTAAAAAAGCAGCACAATAGCCGATAGTTTCGCTGAAATTCATTGAAGATACTGATGGTTAAAAACCAGATTGTAAGCTAGAAACACAAATAACAATGACCCAAATCCGGGTCATTGTTATTTTAAAAAGTATTTAGAGTTTTTGGATATTGGAAGCTTGTTTGCCTTTGGGGCCTTCAGTCACGTCAAAACTAACGCGCTCATTTTCTTTTAAGCTTTTGTAGCCGCCACCAGTAATCGCTGAAAAGTGTGCGAATAAATCCTCGCCGCCTTCGTCTGGTGTAATAAAACCAAAACCTTTAGCGTTGTTAAACCATTTTACTAAACCTGTAGCCATAATCAGTCCGCCCCCATTCCCCAAAATTTTTTGTGTTGTTAACATGAGTACAGTGACTGACATTTATTTAGGTCAGCCACCTTTTTAAATTTTTACTTGTGTCTTATAAATGTGTCAAGTAATTCTTCTGTGCATATCCGTAAGTTTAGTTAAATTTTATCTTTTACCTTAATTTTTCTGTGATAGGTGTATGTTTTTATACACTATTTCTGGCTAATTTTCGACGAATATCATCGTACGTTCTTTGGGGATTTTGTTTAAGTTCCAGTGTGCGACTGCCCATTCTAGAATGGCTTTTGGTTGCGCTTTCGTTAAATGCCCCTCTGGATTTTGCCCTAAAAAATTTAAAGCTTTCACCATTAACTCGGCAGCATTTTCAGGGCGAATAGCTTGCGCTAAGGTTTGCTTACTCAATTTTTCTCCATTAGCATTACACGCAATTGGCACGTGAGCATATGTGGGCTGAGGTAATGATAGTTTTTCCTGCAAGTAAATTTGCCGTGGTGTGGAATCCAATAAGTCAGCACCTCTAACGACGTGTGTCACGCCTTGTTCTGCATCGTCGACGATCACCGCCAGTTGATAAGCAAAAACTCCATCCGCGCGACGCAACACAAAATCACCAATATCTCTTGCAATGTTTTGGTGAACTTCCCCCTGAATGCGATCTATAAAAAACGTTGATTTATCTTCAGTTTTAACTCGATATGCTGGCTTAACATTATTTTTAACGGGATGTTCAAGGCAGGTTTTTGGGTAGATTGACCCTTCAATACCGCGAAACGAGGAAGAGTCGGCAATTTCTTTGCGTGAGCAAGTGCAGGGGTACACTAAATTTCTAACAAGTAAACGATCAATTGCCGTTTGGTAGGCTTCGTTTCGCAAACTTTGGAACATCACTTCACCATCCCATGTGAAGCCAAATAACTTTAGCTTTGCAAGAATATTGTCTGCCGCACCCTTAATTTCTCGCGGCTTATCTAAATCTTCCATACGCACCAACCACAATCCCTGATTTGACTTCGCATCACAATAGCTTGCGAGCGCGGCAATGAGTGAACCGAAGTGTAACGGCCCTGTGGGTGAGGGCGCGAAGCGACCGGTATAGGCTGACATTTTTTCAAGAAATTTCTATTAAAAGTTATTTAGCGTGAACATTAAGATTTTAATGCTTATCAACATGCAAGAGAATTTAAGTTTTCTGATAGTTTTGCTGTTACCATAACTTTGGTATGCTGGTACTTTAAAGGTTTAGGTAATTCCCAACGCAAGTTTTTAAAAATGGCTTTCATCATGCAGTTTTAACATATGTGGAATATATTTATAGTTTTATTGAGGGTTTAAGGAGTGGTATGAAAAAAAATCATCAAGTATTCAGGGCATTACATACAGGGTTTACCTTGCTAGAGCTCTTGGTGGTGCTGGTTATTGTTGGATTATTGGTCGGGTATGTCGGCCCTAAATACTTTTCGCATTTGGGTAAATCAGAGGTAAAAGCTGCAAAGATGCAAATTAGTTCTTTGCACAAGGCATTAGATGTATACCGACTTGATAATGGAAATTATCCAGATCAACAGCAAGGTCTTAATGCGCTTGTCGTTGCGCCTCAAGGCAGTACAAAATGGCAAGGTCCATATCTTGAAAAAGCTGTGCCTAACGATCCATGGGGCAAGCCGTATCAATATCGTATTCCCGGTGAAAATGGAGATTTTGATTTAATTTCGCTTGGCGCAGATGGGCAACTAGGTGGTGCAGACGAGAATGCTGACATTGTTGAGTGATGCTTTTCATTACATTTTTTTAAGAATTTAAAGATTAAACATGAGTCAGGTACAAGAACCCGGCAGTCATAAAAAATCATTTTTTGATCTGCTCGGTGGTGAAGAACAAGGCGTAGAAAACATCAGAAAATTAGTCGATACGTTTTACGACATTATGGACAGTGACGAAAAAGCGGCGCCTTTGCGCGCCATGCATCCGGCAGATTTAACGGGGTCGCGCGAAAAGTTATTTATGTTTTTAACCGGTTGGACAGGCGGGCCACAGCTTTATATCGAGCGCTTTGGCCACCCTATGTTGCGCGCGCGGCATTTGCCTTTTGCGATTGATGAATCTGCCCGTGACCAATGGATGTATTGCATGATTAAAGCCATGCATCAGCTTGGTATGGATGAAGCGTTAATGAAAAATTTGGCAGGCCAACTTTATGGTGTGGCTGATTTTATGCGGAATAAGGAAGGTTAAAAAACTATCTTTGTCGCGCAAGCCCACCAAGTAGCGCCGCGACCGGTACTTTTTTAGCTGTACTTGATTTCATCAGCGGTTTTTTCTCAACAGAAGTTGGGATTTTTGGTTCATACGGTTGCTCAAACAACGGGTCTTGAGTTTTCTTGTGAGTTGGTTTTCTAACGCTTTCACGTTTGTTATTTTCAACGCTTGCGCTGGTTTTTGGCGCGTTTTCTTTGGGGATTTCCCTTTTAATCAACTTTTCAATTTCAACGAGATACTTTTCTTCGTCGGCGCTGACTAACGAGATGGCTTGTCCTAACGCGCCCGCGCGGCCGGTGCGGCCAATGCGGTGAACGTAATCTTCTGGTGCAGTGGGGATTTCATAATTAATCACCATTGGCATTTCGCTAATATCCAAACCACGCGCGGCGACATCGGTGGCAACCAGTGCGGTGATCGTGCCGGCTTTAAATGCATCTAACGTTTTGATGCGTTCTTGCTGCGATTTATCACCATGAATCGCGTCTGCGCTAATACCCGCTTTCACGAGATTGCGGCTTAAGCGGCTGGCGGTGACTTTTTTATTGCTAAAAATAATCACTTGCTTTGCGTCAGCTACTTTTAATAGTTGAATCAGTAACGACTCTTTTTCTGATGAGCCAACTTTATAGACTTTTTGTGAAACATTTTCGTTGGTGGCGTTGCTGCGTGCCACTTCAATCAGTTGCGGGTTAGTCAAAAAGTCATCGGCTAATTTTTTTATTTCATTAGAAAAGGTCGCGGAAAACATGAGATTTTGCCGCTGTTTTGGCAATAAGGCCAAAATGCGTTTTAAGTCGGGCATAAAGCCCATGTCTAGCATTCTGTCTGCTTCATCTAGCACCAACATTTGTACTTGATTGAGCTGCACAGTTTTTTGCTCAACGTGATCGAGCAGCCGACCGGGCGTTGCAACTAAAATTTCCACCCCAGTTTTTAAGTGCGGTGTTTGCGTTTTAATGTCTACACCGCCATACACCACGAGCGATTTTAGTGACGTATGTTTGGCGTAGGTTTTGATATTTTCTTCTACTTGAATCGCCAGTTCGCGCGTGGGCGTGAGCACCAATGCGCGCACTGGATGCTTGGCGGGAGAGGTGCTGCTACTTGCAAGTGGCAATAATGTTTGCAGCAAAGGCAAAGAAAATGCCGCCGTTTTGCCCGTACCTGTTTGTGCACCAGCCATCAAATCACGCCCTTCAAGTACAACAGGAATCGCTTGTGCTTGAATCGGCGTTGGTTGGGTGTAACCGGCTTCACTCAGCGCTTTAAGGAGCGTTGGGTGAAGGTTCAGTGTGTCAAAGGTAATTTCCAAATTTAAACTCTCGCTAGCATCCATACTGGTGATGTTTTAAGCAAAATTGCGTGGGCGACGTGGTGCGCGGTCATCCGAACGTGGGCCGTTTGATTTAAAAGAATCACTGTTGCTGCGTTTTGCTTGTTGTGGGCGAGCGCCATCACGGTTTGCAGGTTTTTTGCCAAATGCAACGCTCTCACCAAACGTTTGACGTTGTTGACCGCGTTGACCCTGACCTCTTGGTCTGTCGGAAGGGAAGGCGGAATTAGCGTTGGTTGCACCTTGGTAGTGAACGGAATTGCCGTTTACCTCGCTGCGTGGCGCACCTTCACTACGCGTCGCGCCATCGCGGCGTTGACGTGGTTGTTCACCAAATTTCTGACCACCAAATTTATCGTCTCTTGGTTTAAAACCACCACGGCTACCCGCTTTATGTTCGCTACGGCGACCACGGTTTGGGGCATCCATAGACACTGGGCGCTTTGGTTCAAACCCTTCAATCACCGCTGCATCCATACGGTTGCCGGTAAATTGTTCAATTTTGCGTAATAAGTGGCGATCAGCGCCAGAGGCAAAAGAAATAGCGGTACCAGTGTTGCCCGCGCGACCAGTACGGCCAATACGATGTACGTAATCTTCTGCAAATTTTGGTAGATCGTAATTGATCACGTGGGTGATGCCATGCACGTCAATACCTCGTGCGGCAACGTCAGTGGCAACTAAAACTTTGATATCGCCATGACGCAATTTGGTTAAGGTGCGATTGCGTGCGCCTTGTGTCATGTCGCCATGTAAAGCGGCCGTTTTATGACCAGCTGCGTATAAATCTTCCGCTAAAACATCCGCGTGACGTTTCGTTGAAGTGAAAATAATTGCTTGATTAACTTCAGGTGCAATCAACAAATGTTCAAGTAATTTATTTTTATGCGTCATGTCATCCACAAAATGCAAACGCTGCTCAATATTGGCATGTTTTTCAGTTTGTGCGGCAATTTGAATTGATTTTGGATTTTTCAAAATTTGTTTCGCAATGCGCGCAATGTCGCCATCAAAAGTGGCTGAAAACATTAATGTTTGACGCTCCACAGTAATTTGCTCACAAATGCGCTCAACGTCTGGTAAAAAACCCATGTCCAACATGCGGTCAGCTTCGTCCAAAATCAGCATTTGCAAACGAGATAAATCAATGCGACCGCGTTCCATGTGGTCAAGCAAGCGGCCCGGCGTTGCCACTAAAATATCTAAAGGCTGTGACAATAGTTTGTTTTGTAACGGGTAGGGCATGCCGCCAACGATGCTCACTGTGCGGGCGCGTAAAAATTTACCATATTTGCGTGCAGCTTCGTTTACTTGCGCTGCTAATTCACGTGTCGGTGTTAACACCAAAATACGTGGGCCGCGATTTTTTACCGGATGTGGAGTGGCTAATAAGTTAAGTGCTGGCAACATAAATGCTGCGGTTTTGCCTGTGCCGGTTTGTGCAGAGGCCATCAAGTCGTGGCCGTCCATAATTTCTGGAATCGCTTGCGCTTGAATTGGTGTTGGGTTGGTGTAACCAGTTTCTGCAATAGCACGCAGAATTGTAGAATCTAAATTTAATGCTTCAAAAGACAAAGTGAGTCCCCTTCAAAATAAATAATCAAGGGCGCTAAGCAACGAGTGACACATTGAGCAGCAATCACAAGACTGCAGTACAACAATATCAATGCAAGAAGAAATTGCGATTTTTAAAAGTTTTTAAACACTATACTTTTACGAATGACACAAAAATAATCAATTTTACCAGCGCACGGGCTTTAAGCCGCTAACCAATAAAAATCAACTTTTTTTGATTTTGATAGTCACCACAAAATTTCACGGGCAACAAATGGGTCAGGGCAAAAATCATTCAAACTTTACCTAAAACAGTAATGGCGTGTTTGAAATAAGCGCTCAGTATAACCCGATTTTCATGAAAGTCAAACAAATTGAATGACTTGCAACCTGAGTGTGCTAAAATCGCGCCCTTTGAATCAATTGGTATCTTTTAAATATGTCTCGCAATCTTCGTAATATTGCCATTATCGCGCACGTTGACCACGGTAAAACCACAATGGTCGATAAGCTTCTTCAACAGGCTGGTACGTTTGCCTCACACCAACAGGTGACAGAGCGTGTGATGGATAGTAATGACCTTGAGAAAGAGCGCGGTATTACGATCTTAGCGAAAAATACGGCAGTGAATTATGAAGGCACACATATTAATATCGTGGATACGCCTGGACACGCCGACTTTGGCGGTGAAGTAGAGCGCGTGTTAGGGATGGTGGATGGAGTTGTCTTACTGGTGGACGCAGTGGAAGGCCCGATGCCACAAACCCGCTTTGTGACGAAAAAAGCGCTGGCATTGGGTTTGAAACCGATTGTGGTCATTAATAAAGTAGACCGTCCCGGCTCACGCACGGATTGGGTGATTAATCAAACTTTCGACTTATTTGCAAATTTGGGCGCAACTGATGAGCAATTAGATTTTCCGGTTGTGTATGCTTCTGCATTGAATGGGTTTGCTACGCTGGATATGAAAAATCCTAGCGATAACATGCGCCCGTTGTTTGAGACTGTATTAAGCCACGTGCAACCGCCACAAGGTGATAGTAATGCGCCATTGCAGTTGCAAATTTCCGCGTTAGATTACTCTACATACACTGGTCGTCTAGGGGTTGGTCGTGTTACCAATGGTCGCATTAAACCCGGCCAAGTAGTTGCTGTGATGCGTGAAAATGAACAAGTCGCACAAGGTCGCATCAACCAAGTATTAGGTTTTCAGGGCTTGGAGCGTGTTGCCGTAGAAGAAGCTGAAGCAGGCGACATTGTGATCATTTCCGGTATTGAAGATATTGGTATTGGCTTCACGATTGCGGATCGTGATAGCCCAGTTGGGTTGCCGCATTTAGGTGTGGATGAACCAACCTTGACCATGGACTTTATGGTGAATACTTCTCCGCTTGCGGGGACCGAAGGTAAATTTGTCACTTCACGCCAAATTCGCGACCGCTTAACAAAAGAATTGTTGGTTAACGTAGCCTTACGTGTGGAAGATACAGAAGATACCGACGTGTTCCGTGTGTCTGGTCGTGGCGAGTTACATCTGACTATTTTGCTGGAAAATATGCGCCGTGAAGGCTTTGAAATCGCCGTGGGTAAACCGCGTGTTGTGTACAGAGAAATCAACGGCGAAAAATGTGAGCCTTACGAAATTTTGACCGTAGACGTCGAAGACGAAAACCAAGGCGCGGTGATGGAGGAACTAGGTCGCCGCCGTGGTGAAATGACAAACATGGAGTCAGACGGTAATGGTCGCACAAGATTAGAGTATCGAATTCCTGCACGTGGCTTGATTGGATTTCAAGGTGAATTTTTAAGCTTAACCCGTGGTACAGGCTTAATGGCGCACATTTTTGATGAGTATGCCCTAGTTAAAGCTGATATGCCCGGCCGCCGTAACGGTGTGTTGATTTCGCAAGAGCAGGGCGAAGCTGTTGCTTACGCACTTTGGAACTTAGAAGACCGCGGTCGTATGTTCGTTAGCCCAGGCGACAAACTTTACGAAGGCATGATTATTGGTATTCATAGCCGTGATAATGACTTGGTCGTGAACCCGATTAAAGGTAAAAAACTCACCAACGTACGCGCTTCTGGCACTGATGAAGCAGTGCGTCTAACAACCCCTATTAAAATGACCTTGGAAAGCGCCGTTGAGTTTATTGACGATGATGAGTTGGTGGAAATTACACCCAAAACGATTCGTTTACGTAAACGCTATTTATTGGAACACGAACGCAAACGCGCCTCAAAAGAGTCTTAAGTTAGATTTTCGCTCTATTAATAGCCAGCACCTTATTGAAAGGTGCTGGCTATTTTTTTAGGCAACCTTAAATAACGCCTATTTAAAGGCTTTTTTCCAAGTAAGCAATTAGCTGTTGATGCGTTATGGTAGTAGGCTATGGATTATTTGGTCAAAGCCATCAAAGCTGAAGAAGTGATTCAGCTAACAATTTCTGCCATTAGTGAGGCGGAGGCTTTGTCGCAGGCGCGTGCAAAAGGGCTTGTGCCAATTTCAGCCAAGCAACTCAAGCAGATGAACGCCTTACGAGGCACGCGTAGCTTCCCGCTGCTTTTATTTGTCAGTGAATTATTAGTCCTGATTGATTCTGGCTTAACAATTGTTGAAGCGATTGAAACGCTCACACTCAAAGAGCGTCGCAAAGATGCAAAAGCCGTGCTGGATGATTTACTGCTCACGCTTTACCAAGGCCAAACCTTTTCGAATGCCCTCGAAAAACAAGCGCATATTTTCCCGCAGATTTTTGTTGCAACAGTCCGCGCCAGTGAAACAACGGGTGAAATGTCTAAAGCGCTGAGTCGCTTCATCGCTTACGAAGTGCAGATTCAAGCGGTCAAAAAGAAAATTATCAATGCATCTATTTACCCACTACTACTGTTGGCAGTCGGTAGTTTGGTCATTTTGTTTTTATTAGGCTTTGTGGTGCCAAAATTTAGCCATATCTACGAGGGTACACAAGGCGAGCTACCATTTTTATCCGCGCTGTTATTTAGATTAGGCGCATTTATTTACGACAATACCCAAACATTCCTGTTATTCGCCATGCTGCTTTTGGGCGGAGTGGTTTTTGCATTCATGCAGCCCAGTTTCAGAATAAAAATTCGACAGCTCTTACTAAAAATTCCCGCATTTGGTCGCAAATTGCGCGTGTTTCAGTTGGCGCGCTTTTATAGAACCTTGGGTATGCTGCTTAAAGCAGGCTTGCCGATTTTAAATGGGTTAGAAACGGTTTCAGGTTTGCTCGACAAAAATCTACAACAAAAATTAGCCAAGGCCGTCATGCTCATTAGCCAAGGACAAGTGATTTCTGAATCTTTCTCACAAGCCGGTCTCACAACACCAGTAGCCGCAAAAATGCTTGCAGTGGGTGAGCGAAGCGGCAACATTGGCGAAATGATGGAACGCATTGCCAGTTTTTTTGATGAAGAATTAGGGCGTTGGATTGATTGGTTTACACGATTGTTTGAGCCGGTTCTGATGTTGTTTATTGGCCTGATTATTGGTGTCGTGGTGTTGTTATTGTATTTACCCATTTTTGAGCTGGCTGGTGGGATCGAATAATGCAAAGCCTTCAACCGCAATACAACATTAACACAGCGCTGATTCAGCGAGCACGCGTGGCGTCTATGCAACAGGGTCGCGCAATGCTTGCTGTGTTAGAAGAAATCTCAACGCTAGGCCAAGATGCATTTGTAGAAGCATTGGCAAATACCTTGCAGTATCAGGCGATTAGCATCAAAGAAATGCAGGCGTATGAGGTGGATTTTACCCTGGTACCATTTTCACTTGCACAACAAAAATCCCTCATTGCATTTAAAGATCAACAGCAAAATTGTATTTTAGCGTTTGCAGACCCGTTTGATGAAGAACTACAAAATTGGGTGCTCGCCAATATACAAGACGCCGTTGCGTGGCGACTAGCACATCAAAAGGAAATTTTTGCATATTTAACGCGGCATGAAGATTCCATGCGCGCGATGGATGCGATTGACGTTGAAACGATCCAAAATAAATCGCAACAAGAAGAGGTGGTGATTCATCTTTCATTAAAAACCATTAATGAAGATACCAACGCGACGGTACGGCTTGTCAACTCAACTTTGTATGACGCTTTAAAGTCTGGCGCGAGCGATATTCACTTGGAATGTCATGCCGCAGGGTTGACGATTAAGTACAGAATTGACGGCGTACTGGCCACCATCAGCAATATTCAAGGCCAAGAAAATGCAGACCAAGCCATTTCACGTATCAAAGTGTTGGCGCAGCTTGATATTTCTGAACGCAGAATTCCGCAAGATGGGCGCTTCAAAGTGCAAACCCAGCAGGGTGAGGTTGATTTGCGCGTTTCTATCATGCCGAGCAGTTTTGGTGAAGATGCTGTGTTGCGCGTGCTTGACCGCAAATCGCTGACCGATGAAATTCATGGTTTGAGTCTAAACAGTTTAGGCTTTAGCCCAAGCATCATCCAAAAATTTCGCCGTTTAACTTTAGAACCTTACGGTATGGTGCTGGTGACAGGCCCAACGGGGAGCGGTAAAACCACTTCACTTTATGCGGCGATTTCAGAGGTCAATACTGGCCACGATAAAATTATTACCATTGAAGACCCTGTTGAATATCAACTGCCTGGCGTGTTGCAAATCCCAGTCAATGAGAAAAAAGGCTTAACGTTTGCGCGCGGGCTTCGCTCAATATTGCGGCACGATCCCGACAAAATTATGGTCGGTGAAATTCGCGATGCGGAAACCGCGCAAATTGCGATTCAAGCTGCGTTGACTGGTCACTTGGTGTTCACCACAGTGCATGCAAACAATGTGCTGGATGTGATTTCCCGCTTTATGCACATGGGCGTGGACCCTTACAGTTTTGTTTCTTCCGTCAACGGCATTTTAGCGCAGCGATTGATTCGACTACTTTGCCCACATTGCGCAGAACCATTGACACCAAGTACTGAATTACTTGAAGAATCTAATATTTCTGCTGAAGCTGCAGCGCAAATGCAATTTAAAACCGCCAGTGGCTGCGGGCATTGCCGAGGCACCGGTTATAAAGGCCGAAAATCGATTGCTGAATTATTGATTTTAAATGACGAAATCCGCGAGCTTATTATTGCCCGAGCACCCATCCGACAACTAAAAGAAGCCGCAAAACAAAGTGGCATGCAAACCATCCGCGAAGCTGCGTTAGAAGCAGTGAAAGAAGGCATCACCACTTTACAGGAGATCAACCGTGTCACCTTTGTGGGCTGATCAACTCAAGGTTTTTTGGGGGATGCACACCATTGAAGTGCGCTACCAAACTGGGCTAACGAAAAAACTGCGGTTCAGTGAGCGCCTGAATATACAAAATACGGCGGAGGAAAATGTTACTGTGGCAATGCAAGCATTAAAAACGTTGCTGCAAAAAATCCCACTTAAAAAAAATACGGCCGGCCGTATATTTTTAGCCACAGATATGGCGCGTTACCTTTGTTTGCCAGCTCCAACTGTTGCGATGAGCCAAGATGAAAAAGACGCATATGTTCAGGCCATGTTTCATAAAGTCTATGGTCAAGATGCGCACTGGCATATTCAAACCGATCACGGAATTGCCAAACAAAATATCGTGGCTTACGCCGTTGAAAAAAAATTGCTTGAAGCGCTAAAGAGTTTGGCTGCCGATTTTCAATGTCATTTAAGCACAGTCACGCCATGTTTTGCGCCTATTTTTAATGCCTGTGCTAAAAAAATTCAAGCAGAAAGTTATGTGTTTTTTCTTATTGAAAACAATCGGTTGATGACAATCCACGTTGAGAAGCAAGATTTGCAAAAAATAAAAGTACAAAAAATTACACAATCTTTGCAAGACGAAATTTCGCCCATACAGTTAATGCATCGCACACTAACGCTGAGTGAAAATCAACGCAACCTTTGTATCGTCAATCTCAGTCATGATTCCCTAGATATTGCCTCGCTATCTGGTTATCAGTTGATGTTGCCACAGTTGGCCACACCAATAAATCAGCAATTTCTGTTGGAGTTTTGCAAATGAAACGTCAACTGAATCTAAATTTAATCACGCAATCGCCGTTCAGCTTGCGTAATGTCAATGCCGTCAACATGACGATGGTACTGCTGGCGATTATTTTGCTGGTTTTTTTAAGGCTTGAATTTGTAAAGCAACATGCCGCGCTGACAACTACATTGCAGCAACTAAGGACAGAGGCTAATCAGCAAAAAATAATCATCAAAAAAACTCCAGCCATTACTTTTTCAAATGAAGAGTTACGGTTTTATCAAACCATTCAGCAGGCAACGCAACTGCCCTGGGATGACCTATTGGACGCTTTGGAAAACGCACAACAGAACGATGTTTATTTAATGCAAGTGTTGCCGGATGCATCTGCACAGCATGTCACCGTAGAAGGTAAAGCGACAGATTTAAAGGCGGTGCTTTTGTATATAGATGCGTTGGCGCAAAGCAAAGTACTGAAAGACGTATTTTTACAACAACATGAAGTCAACAAAGAATTAAGCAATACGCCTATTGATTTCACCATCATCGCGAAGTGGCATCATGAGTAATCGCGCTTTGGTTTGGGCGATTTGGTTGACAAAAACCACACGTGACTGCTTTGGCGCTTGGGGCGTTGTCGCCATTATTAGCATGCTAGCCGCCGTGTATCTTTATTGGCAACCACTGAATAGTCTCCGTACGGAAATTGAAAACAATCCTGCGCAATTACAAACTGCACAGCATGCAACTGCTGAACAAGCGAATCGTCATGCCGATCAGCAGGGGGACGCACAGCAACAGTTTGCGGAAAATTCCCAACAAAAATTGCTCAAAATTGCCGAAATTTCAGCGTTGTTAACCAGTATTTTTCAGCAAGCCAGTCTTCAAAAAATAACACTCAATCAAGGCCATTACACTTTTACTAAGGTCGCCAACCGAGCGGAAGAAAAATCAACATTGGCGGCGAGTCGCTATGAAATGCAATTACCGATTAAAGGTGAATACACCAAAGTGCGAGACTTTTTAAGTGCGGTGCTACATGCGCATCCAATGCTGGCAGTTTCTAAGTTGCAATTTAAAAGAGAAAACGTGTTTTTATCTGAGATTGAAGCTGAGCTGGTATTTGTCATATTTGTGAAAGAGTGAAACATAGGCAAATGGCAACTGTTAGCTTAGAAAAAATCAGCAAAAACTGGGTGTGGATTGCACTGGCGGTTACCGTTTTAACGAGTTTTTATGTTGGTCATTTAGAAGACAAATCTGCGCCAGCCGTGGTGATGCCGACAAAAAAAATCTCTCAGACGCGTAAACAGGCATCAGTCATGGAACAAACCGCCATAACGAACATGAGCACGCAACCCTTGATTGTGCGAGATAGAGTGCTTAAGCAAGGCCATGCTAACAATTTGTTTAAGGCGTTTAAAAATCTAGCGTCAGTGGTAAAAATTGCGCCGCCTAGTCAGCAAAAAAAATTAAGTGACGAAGAGTTTATCGTGCCGCCCGTTCCGTTTCGATATGTTGGGAAAATGGACGATTCGCCCAAAGGGTCTATTGTGTATTTAACTGCCAACGACAAACTTTACACCGTTGCAAAAGGTGAAAAAGTGGATGCGTTTTGGCGTTTTGATGAGGAGTTTTTGTTAAGTCTTCAGTTCACGTATTTGCCAAAAAATAAACCGCAAGTGCTGATTAAAAATCAAGAAGAGCAACCAGTGAAAAATGCAGACTATGTGCAACAGTAATATGAGATTTCGTCTGATAAAAACATTCCCAAGGCATTTAAAGATGCTCATGCTTGGGGCCTTTGTCATGCAAGTGATGCTTGGCTGTGCCATGGATTTTGCTGGACAGAAGAAAAATGAGGCCTTACAAAAACCTGAAGACAGAGTAGAAAGTGCGAATGATGCCTTAAATGCAAAATCTGACTCGGTAGAAAATCGCCAAAATTTACATATTTCCAAAGAGTTAGCCACATACGAGTTGCTCACCATGGCTGAGCAAGCGATGCTCAAAAAAGACTTTGTTGCGGCCAAACAGTTTTACGAAAGAGTGCTTGCTTTTGCACCTAAAAACCAAAGTGCGATTGCAGGGATTAAAGAGGTTGACCACGAATTAAAAACCCAAGAGCAGGTTGAACATGCCGCAAAAGCATTAAGAGAAAACCGTACAGAAGATGCCAAAGAAACCGTGCAACAAGCCTTGTTGAGTAATCCAAAAAACGAAGATGCGCGCAATTTGTCTGACAACATTCAAGCTAAACAAGCAGCAGAAAAAAGCAAACAGCCAAAGTTAAAAATTACCCACAGCAAACCAATCTCGTTAGAGTTAAAAGACGTGCAAGCTAAAACCGGGTTTGAGGCGCTTTCAAGGTCAACGGGTGTTAATTTTGTGTTAGATAAAGAAATCAAATCCGATCATAAAATCAATATTTCTGTGAGAAATATGTCGATCGAAGACACCATCGACATGGTGGTTGCCAGCAATGGGTTTCAGAAAAAAGTGTTGTCGGAAAACTCACTATTTATTTTTCAAAACACCCCGCAAAAGAAAAAAGAATTTCAAGACTTAAAAATTAGAAGTTTTTATTTAAATAACGCCAGTGCAAAAGAAGTTTCTAATATGTTGAAAACCATATTAAAAACGAAAGACATTTATATCGAAGAGCGTCTAAATTTAGTCGTGATGAGAGATACGCCAGAAGCCATTACGCTGGCAGAAAAACTGGTGAGTGTGATTGACGTTGCAGATTCTGAAGTGATGCTCAATATTGAAGTGTTGGAAGTGAGCCGCAGCAAACTGCAAGAGCTTGGCATAGTTTATCCTAATCAATTTTCTGTGATCAGCGAAAGTACCGGGTTAACGTTAGACGCGTTGAAAAACCTCAACGCTAGTGCGATTGGCGTTTCACCGAATCCCGCCATTAATTTCAAAAAAACAGTGGGCGATGTTAATTTGCTTTCTAACCCTAGAATTCGGGTAAAAAATAATGAAAAAGCCAAAGTGTTGGTGGGGGACAAAGTGCCAATCATCACTACGACTTCAACCGCCAATGTGGGCGTTTCTGAAAACGTCACCTATGTAGATGTTGGCTTAAAATTAGAAGTCGAGCCTAAAATCAACTTAGAAAATTTTGTCTCGATTAAAGTTGGGTTAGAAGTAAGTTCACTTGGCGATAAAACTGTAACAAAAAACGGCGCGACGGTTTACACCATTGGCACTCGAAACGCGGCAACGTTATTACGTTTGAAAGATGGCGAAACGCAAATTCTGGCGGGCTTGATTCAGGACGAAGATAGAAAAAATGCCGCACGTGTCCCAGGCTTAGGTGATATTCCGATTCTGGGGCGTTTATTTTCAAATCAAGAAGACAAAAAAACCAAGACAGAAATTGTGTTAGCGATTACACCAAGAGTGTTGACCAATTTGCAATTGCCCAAAGCCAATGTGTTTGATTTATGGTCTGGCACTGAAAATGAGATTTCTGATTCACTGAAAAAATTCCAAGCGCCTGCCGCTTCTTCAACCGGCGCAGTACGAGAAGAAGGCTTGAATTTGCCTAGCCAAGATGTTTCAGCCACGCCAGAGGAAAGGCTAAAAGCGCAAATGCTTGAAAGAATGCGTGAAATTGATGCCAAAAAAGCCGAGGCTCTTACGAATGAACAAGCTAATCCGGGTTTCCCAAAAATGCCTGAAGCTGTTCCAGCTTCAACAGTGACTTTCCCCAGTCCATAATGCGCAAACCACGTCTTTTTTTTAAAGGGTTTACCCTGATTGAGCTGATGGTGACATTGGCAATTGTGGCGATATTGGCAAGTGTTGCTTTGCCGATGCTACAAATGACGGTCAAAAAAAATAAAGAAGTCACGCTTAAAAATAACCTAATCCAAATCAGAGAGGCGATTGATGCCTATAAAAAAGCGGCGGAAGAGGGCAGAATCGAACAAAAAATTCAGGATTCAGGTTATCCACCCAATCTACAGGTATTGGTTGATGGCGTTAAAGATTTAAAAAGTCCAGAAGGCAGAAAAATTAAATTTTTACGTAGAATCCCTGCCGATCCTATGCTGAAAGCGCGTGCTGATGATGCGCCGCAATGGGGCCTAAGAAGTTATGACAGTGAATATGACGACCCAAAATATGAAAAAGATGTTTTTGATGTGTATTCACTCAGCACCGAAAAAGATAGCCATGGCGTGCCTTATTCAAAATGGTAGCTTGCGAAATCGCGTAAAACGCGGGTTTACGCTGATTGAACTGTTGGTGGTATTAGCTATTTTGGCGATGTTAGTGACGATGGCTGCCCCTAGATATTTAGACCGCCTCGACAAAGCCAAAGAAAGTTTGCTTAAACAAGAACTGCAAACTGTGCGTCAAAGTATCGACAAATTTTATACGGATGAAGGTAAGTTTCCTGATACTTTAGAAGAATTAGTGGAGAAAAAATACCTCAGCAAGTTGCCTCACGACCCCATTACTGAAAAAGATGATACATGGGAGATTGTCGCGCCGGCCAGCGATTTTGAAGGAAATGTCTCGGACATACATAGCGGCTCGCCAGCACAAGCCGCAGATGGAAGCCCTTATGCGAGTTGGTAATCGCCAGCTTGGTTTTACATTTATTGGCTTGCTGATTTTTATCACCATTTCAGGCATGGCGATGTCTGCGGTGAGTATCACATGGCAATATCGGGTACAAATTCAACGTGAAAAAGAACTACTGTTTGTTGGCAGGCAATACCAAAAAGCAATTCAACGTTTTTATCAAACTAGCCCAGATGGCATCAATCGCTATCCAAAAAATTTGCAAGAACTCGTGCTTGATAAGCGGTTTTCAACCCCAAGAAGGCACTTAAGGCGCATATATTCAGACCCATTTACGCAAGGTTTGCCGATGATGGCAGTTGAGCAGAATGGCTATATCGTTGGGGTATACAGCCGTTCCAAATTATCGCCACGCAAGAAAGTGAATTTTTCCGCAACAGAAGTTGGCTTTGAAAAAGCCAACACTTATCAAGATTGGAAATTTACCTATCTGCCAAACGTCTTGACTAGGAATCAAGCCACCTTCAAATAAGCGCAATATTCCTAAATTGGAATATTTAATGAAGGTGTAGCAATATTTACTTTGCAGAAACTGACATCTGGCTTACACGCTGCATTTGTTGCTCAGCGTACAGTTTCAAATCAGGGGTGAGGTTATTACTCTGTAGCGCATGACCAAATGCTTGTCTGGCTTCGTCATATTTTTTAAGTGCATTGAGAGAAATGCCTAAACCCACATAATCAGTTGCCAAGCCGCGTAGTTGAATTGCGGTATTAAAATGTGCAACGGCTTCGTCATGGCGCTCACTTCTTTGCAATAAATTTGCCAGAAAACTTTGATAACTGCCATCACGACGTCCATCACTTAGGCCTTCAGTCATGGTTTCAAGTGCTTGTTGCGTGCTTTGCATTTCTAACTGCAAGCGTGCCAGTGCCATTCTAAATCCAATTTGTTTGGGGTTTTGTTTGAGGCCTTCTTGCAAAGTTTGCATGGCCTCTGCAATTTGTTTGTTGTCCACCAGCAATGCTGCAAGCGTTTGGCGCGCCTCTTCGTTGGCTGGGTTCACCTCAAGGGCTTGCGAGAGCTGCGCCATGGCTTCATGCGCTCTGCCTTGCTGCAAATTTAACAGGGCTTGACGATACAAGTTGTCAGATTTCTGCTGTGTATTTTCGCGTTTGCTAAAGCCATTTTCCGTTTGTCCGTTCGGTTGGCGCAATTTAGATTTATTAAATTCTGCGAGTACCGATTCTGCTTTTTTAGCCTCATTCGCATTTTGTGGTGCAACGGCTACAGCCATCGGGATGCCATCGTCGGTCAAGGGCGCTAAATTGGTTTTAGGCTTGTGACGTGTCACCACTTTTTTTGTCGGTTTTTTTATTTCTTCTTTGATTTCTTCATTCGCATCACTCGCTGCTGCTTCCACTGGGTTTGCTGGCAATGGTTGTGTTTGTGCAATTGTTTCTTGCGCAGGGGCTTCTTTTTCAACTGTGATTATCGGCTCTACTGCAGGCGCAGGCTGGGCCGGTGCAGCTTGAGGTGCTTGCGACACTGTTTGAGCAACTGGATTTTCTACAGATGTTTGTTGATTAGACAATCTAAAAATTTCTGGATTTTTTACCCATAAAAAAACCGCGCAATATAGCAGAATCAGCGTGCCAGTGACTTTCAAAAACGCATGGGTTTTGGGTTTATCTGCTTGCTCCGTGCCCAAGCTTTTACTTTTTGCCGGCTCAAATTTGGTACTAGAGGGCAAGCCACTACTGCGACGCTCCAGATCTTGCAACATTTGATTAATTAAACTCATTATTTTTTTGCTTCTTTTAAATGGTTAACTATTTTCTTAAACACACTTGGCAATATTTTCCAACACTTTTCGGGTCAACGCGCCAGTTTTGATGGATTCGGTATCCGAAACGGCGGCAATCACTTCACTCACGCCGACTTGTTTTTTTCCTTTACCGTAGGCAGCGAGCAAAGCTTTATTCGCCAAAATATTCACTAAACGTGCCACACCTTGCGATTTTAAATACATCAAATACAGCGCCGCGCTACTAAATAAGCGTCCGCCTTGATGGCCCGCGATCATTAAACGGTGATTAACGTAATGCGTCATTTCATCAAACGACAATTGGTTTAACTGATGATTAAACGAAATGCGTTGCTTCAATTGCCGAATGGATTCGTGGTTTAATTTTTCTTCCAACTCCGGTTGGCCAAAAATAATCACCTGTAATAATTTGCGTTTTTCAGTTTCTAAATTACTCAATAAACGCAGCGCTTCTAAGGTCTCAGTCGGCATGGCTTGGGCTTCATCCAAGCAGATGAGTACTTTAAAACCATTCTTCGCAAAACTAAGCAAACTGCGGGTAATTTCTTTGAGCAAACTGTGCTGGGTAATTTCATTTGGCAATGGAATACGTAGCTCTTCGGCAATCACCAATAAAAGTGACTGCGGCTCAAGGTAGGGGTTGGGCACATATGCCACTTTAAAGGTTTCATCTAAGCTGGAGATTAGTTTGCGGCAGAGCATGGTCTTGCCGGTGCCAACTTCGCCCGTCACTTTGATAAACCCTTCACGCGCATGAATCGCGTAAAGCAGCGTGTTCAAGCCCTCTTGATAATTTTTGGTTGCAAAATAATAGCTGGTGTCCGGCGTGATGCTGAACGGTGGCTCTTTTAACCCAAAGTGTGAAAGGTAGATCATGCTATTTTCCTTTATTACTTTCCGCAATTTCTTGTGTCGAGCGTAAATTTTCCAGGCGGCGCTGGCTGGCAAGCATGTCTTGCGACCAGCTTTCTTGGCCTTGTACCACGGTGGCTTTGAGTAAAATCACCAATTCAGTTTTGGTGGTGGCTTTGCCTTGTTGTCTGAATGCGGCACCTACGCCTTTAAGTTTGCTTAAACCAGGGATGCCTGAGCTATTACCCGTTGTGGCTTCCGTCATCAAGCCACCAATCGCAATGACATAGCCATCACGGGTGCGGACAATACTGTCAGTCTCGCTAATACTGCTGGAGGCAAGTGGTAAATTCAGCGTGCCGCTTGAGCCTAAATTCACCTGTTTGTTCACCGTGGAAACGCTGCTGATCGACGGGTGCATATGCAAAATAATGTTGTCACTTTTGTCGATTTGCGGTGTTACGTCTAACGCGATGCCAGAGAAAAATGGTTGCAAGGTAACTGATGGAGAATTGGTAGTGGTTGCGGCAGAAGCCACAATGTTTTGCTGCACGTTGGTGACAAAAAATTCATCTGTTCCCACTTTTAACACCGCTTTCTGGTTGTTAATGGTGGCAATACGTGGACTAGAAAGCACATGCACATCGCCTTGACTCTCCAAAAATTGTAGCAGCGCAGCAAAATTTGCCCCTTGCAAAGCGACCGCAAAAATCGGCCCGCCAAGTGCTGTTGTGGCGACATTGGTAATGGCATCACCCGGCGTGATATTTAAGTTTCCGGAGTTTAATGTGCCACCTGTACGACTCAGTGTGGTGTCAGTATTGATATTGCCAACAATGCCTGTTGTTGAGTTATGCTTACCAAAAATTGACCAGTTCACCCCGTTTTGTGAGTTTTCATTCAACTCAACGTTGAGAATTTTTGCTTCCAAAATGACTTGGCGCTCAATGTTCAGTTGCATGAGGCGCAAGAAATTTTCCACATTGCGAATGTCGGCAGGCATCGCGCGCACCATAATCAAGCCAGATTGGCTGTTGATAATGACTTTTTTCCCGCCTTCGTTACCGATCATTGCGTTTAGCGATTCGGCCAAATCTTTCCAAAAATCCGTATCTGACGAAGTTTTGATGCTAGAGCTGACCAATTGGCTGCTACTTACGTTGTTGCCGGTGTTATTCATTGCGCCATTTGTACCAGCACCGCCAGCATTTTGTGAGCCTACGTTCGAGACTGAGCTTGAGGTAACGCGTGATTCGGAAGATCCAGAACGTTGACCAACAATGTAATTGACTTGAAACACGCGGGTTTGAATGGTTTGCGGCTCGATAAAAATCCGATTGCCTTCAACTTTGTATTCATAGCCATACAGCTCGCGTATCGCATCAAGTGCTTCAAATACGGTTACATCTTTTAAATTCACTGAAATCACACCGTTGACATCAGGGTGCACCAACATGCTGTAACGCGTGCCGCTCACAATGCCCATCAACACTTGGTTGGCTGGGGCGTTGTTGATGACTAAATCAAACCTTGGCTCTAATTTTGCGGCTGCCGTTTTGGGTAACTCAATTTTAAGTGGAGGTAACAAGGCAGCATTTACAGCGGCTGGCGGTACCTCTTTTACCTTTTGTTCGGAGGCTTGTTTAATCTCAGATTTAATTTTATTTAGCGTACTTGTCTCCCTGACTGGCTCCGTGGTGGCGCAGCCTGTCAACAGTGACAAAATAATGCAAGTTGAAAACTTAAGCTTTTTCATGTGGCGACCTTACTTACTGCCCGGCATCGGATTGCTATCAGAACTGATGCGCAACGATGTGTCCGGTTTTTCTTGCGTTTCTGTGGATGCTAAGGGTTTAGTTTTTGGTGGCTGATAAGTCACTTTTACTGGTGTCTTTTGAATCGCCCCAAATGACATCACCAGAGTTTGAGTGGTGCCGTCACTGTTTTTCAAAGTGGCAGAATTTTCTGTCAAGCTAACTAAGGTTGCCTTTTCATATTTGCTGCCCAATTTCACTTTTTTACCGCTGATAATGGCTGCGCGATGCTGCGCACCTAACATGACCGACTGTAATACTGGGCCAGCATGTTGTTCAGCTTGGCTTACGTTGGCTTGCGTGCCATCACCTGCTACCATGTTGGCGGGTATTTGCGTTGGATCGCGTAAAGCTTCAGCCCAAGCAGATTCAACCAATGAAAGAATACCGGTGACGGCAAGCGCAACCAGTAGCAGTATGGAACTGAATGTTTTTACTTCAAGCGTGAATCGCCACATCATTGCACCTCCATCCAATTTAAATACTCAGCCAAGTTTTATCTAACCCAAGTGTGTAAACCGTCAGCGTGAGTTGGCTGACAGGTGTCTCGCTTGTGTTTTGGCTATCAACAACCAAATTTGCGCGCTCCCAAAGCACGTGCCAAGGCATTTTTTCTACGCTACCCACGTAGTCAAGCAAATCTAAATAACGGCCTTCAATGGTCATTTCTACGCCGTGTTTAAAAATCGGCGCGGTTTGCGGTAAAGAATTTTTTTGTTCAAACATTTCTTTAGTTGGCAATGTTTTGAGAGACACTAATTTGAGCGCGCTATTTTTTTTCAATAAATCGCTCAGTAAATCTGGCATTTTTTCTGGGCTAACCAGCGAGCTTTTTAAGTTGGCAAACGTATTTTCCAAGCCTTGCAACTCGGTTTGCAGGGCGTCAATTTTTTGTTGCTCTTGCGATTTTTGTTGGCCGCCATTTTTTTCAAATGCAAGCATTTCAAGGTTAAGTGCTTCTAACTTGGTTTGGTCATTTGCAATTTCAGTCGACAGGGTTTTTTGTTTTGCCAAACTTGGTGCGATTAATGAATCGAATACACCATAAAACACGCAAAGAAGGGCGCCAAAAATCATCCAGCGCTCACGAGGATTGAGCGCGTTAAACTTGGCGATCATTTGCTGCCATGAATCTTTGAGTGAGCTATTCAATGCAATACTCCTTCTACGATTCCAAGTTTTTCTTGTGTGGTTGGCAGAGCGTTTTTATCAATCACGGAATGCAACACAAATTCAACATAGGAGGGTGTTTGCCTTGCCGCAACTTGCGTTGAGTCATTTTCAGATTTTGCATTGCTTAAAGCGCTTGCCTGAGCGATACCCTCGTTTTTGCCTGGTAATTTTTTCTCATTACTTTGCATGCTTAAGTCAGTGAATGTTTTACCTTTTAATGCCGCTTCTTTTCTTAAATTAGCGATAAATGTTGGTAATAAATTTGCGTCCTGTGTGCGGCCTTGGATGCTCAACACTTCAGTATTTTGATCAATGCTCAAGCCAGTAATCCAAAGCCCATCGATGCTCTGTCTTGAAAAAGCTTTTAAAACTTCAGCATAGCTTTGGCTTTGTTCTGTTTTGTTTAAACCAATCGCTTTAATCATTTCATTTTGCATGGTAATTTTTTGCTCAAGTGCCTCAATTTGTTTAAGCTGTGCACTCACATCATTTTTTTTCGCTTGAATCTCACGCATTTCTGTCATTTGCATTTCAGTGCTTGAAAGTTGCTTGGCCACTTGCTCCCTTGTTTGTTGCAATTTAGAAAGCGCTTGGTTTTCCATCCATGCGTAACCAAGTGATGCCAGCAACATCACACCCAACAATAACGCTATGTTATTCGGGTTTAATAATTCCGTATTTTTGATAAGAGCCGGATTTAAGAGGTTAATCTGTTGCATTACGCCGCCACCTCTTCACGCAGGGCAGCACCTAATACATGCAAGAAACTGGCTTGCTTGCCAAGGTCTTGCATTGCGCTTTTATCTTCAAATTCAAAAATATCTTCAAGGTCAAATGTTTCAACCTTGGTATAAATCGCATCGCGCAGGTGTTCGCAAAATTGCTCACGTGCATCAAAAGGCGCAACTAGCAATTTTTTAATAAAAATATGGCGAAATTTGGCCTCAAAGCCATCTAAAGAACGCTGTAATTCCAGAGAGATTTTTTCAAATGAACTCGAGGTTTTATCTTCGTCAATGTCAATCCGGCGGGCATTGTAGATTTCACCTTGATAGGTAAATGTGAGTAGCGCAGCGCTTCTGCCAAAGGTTAAAATTGCCTCGCCTTGGCCTTCTGTTGCAAGCAAGTTAGCGATATTGCGTTGCGCCATCATGCGCACGTCAATTGCTTGTAAATTCACTTTTGCATCAATTAGACGATTGCTGAGATCAGCAATCAACGTGTTTGGGCAAGCAAGTGCGTAAATGTATTCTTCACTAACAGCAGCTTGTGGGTTGCGCGGGATTTTAATCGTGTCGATTGTGGCATCTTCAACGGGGAAGTTGATTGAATCCTTGAGCTGCCAACGCACAGCCTCTTTCAATTCGCTGTCCGGTACTTTGGGTTTTTCCACTTGCACAAGTTGGTAATCTCTTGAATCAAGCAAAAGAGAAACGTTTGAGTGCGCCAATTGGTATTTTTTAGCCAATGGTTTTAGGTCGATATCATTTCTTACGGACATATTCTCAGAAGCTGCAAGCGTGACAAGTGGTTTTTGCTGAGCACGTTTCAAGACACGGGCAATATAGGTACCCTGATCAGTACTTCTAATCGCCGTCCATCCGTTACTTTTCTTTGATTTAAACCACTGCATCCTTCAAACCTTTAGCCAGTTTCAACTATCAAGGCATACTTTTACGCCGTTGTAGATATTATGCTTGGCGGGCGAGGGAAGTGATTTCGTAAATAGCGGGGTGTTTGTTGGGTAATCGTTTAGTTAATCGCAGTAACGCATTGTTTTAATAGTTTTCTCTCATATAGATAACCGGCGATTTGAATAGCCCGAAGGTCTCTCTGGCCGTGGGGTTGGAGGTGCCAAATTGCGGCAAGTTAGCATTGGTTGCACTTGGTGCTGTGGATAAAATACATGTACTGCCAGCGGCACTATTTAGATTTATTGATAAATCCACGCTACCATTATTACCGTTACCCGGTTTAGATAATGTCATGGTTGTTTTGCCTGATGACATTGTTCCACCACCAGAGATCTCGGTTTCACAAGCTGTAAGATTTCCTTTATAACTCCCCATAGCAATATTGGCTGGCGCGATGGCTGTGCAGCTATCTAACTGATTACGTTGATACACGTTATTGCTACTCCAATACTGCGCTTCGATTGGCACAGTTAAATTGAGTAGCTCCGAACCATACAGATTGGGAACCCACAAACGACCGTAACGGAAAAGACTATTGGCAGGTATGTTGGCAGCTTCTGGGGTGTGATTGATGACATAGACGCCATCGTTATCCAAGGGATTCGTATTTAGAATTAGATTTACAGGTGCAACTGCATTAGTCGGCCTTGACAGTTTATGTGTTGCATAAACTGTCGCTTGCCCTTCACTCCAGCTGCCAGTTGGATTGCTTGAGCCAGCCAAAAGACTGACGCCTGATGGCAAGTTTGTGGCTAAAAACTTCAAGCCAGTCAGTGCGCTGTCATCAGTCCAAGTGTTGATGTCGAGTTTGGCATAGCTTCCGTGATAGTTTCGTGTACGACCACCGCTAGTATTTTGTGCACGTAGAATAAACTGCGTGTTAAAGCCATCCTGACCATAATAGCTAAAGCTGCCACAAGCATTTGAGCTGGTCACAGAGGCGTCGTCCACATTAAATCTTTCTGGGATAAATCGACCAAAATAGCTGGATTCACTAATGTTTTGAATTTTGCAGCCATACTTACCTGAAACTGCTGTTACAGAAAAATCATCAGTACAATCACCATTCGCAGCAGAGTCAACTGTCGCTATAAAGCTTGTATCGGTGACGGCACCAGCATTCAATTTAAAGTAGCCAACCTCGCTATAGGTAAAGTTTGCGGAAGCAACGCCAGAAGATGCGGCAGAAGAAAAGCTACCACTCAGTGTTCCAGTCACAATCGCGCCAGTGTGATGGGTGATGCTGGTGAGTGAAACACTAGGCGTGCCATTGTAGCCACTAAGTGTTGTGTCAGAAGAATTTTTAGCAGTGGCGGTTAAATTGAAATTAGCACCAGCGATAATTTTTTGCGTGTTTGTTGCACTTGTACTTGTTGAGTCTGTCGCATTCGTTGATGTAATGACGAGCTGATAGGGTCTGACAGAAAAACTATCATTGGATAATGATGTGGGCGTGCTTGCTGTTGCGTCGTAAATCTGACATTTTAAGTTTTTAAACGCATTGTTGATGGTTAACCCACTGATTGATAATACTCCCGTGGTATCACCAGCTGGAAAAGTTAACGTTTTTGATGTTTTGTCACTGCCATCGTTAAAGGTAATTTCAGAAGAATTTGTTTGATCAATAAACTTTAATGTTACATCTCGGCTAGATGCAGTAGAAAAACTGGTTTCTGCAGCAGTACCGCCAGTTTTGAGCGCAATGACTTTAATGTCAAAAGAGCTGCCTGCCATTTGGGTGTAAAGCCTACCACTTGCAACGTTACTCTCTTGCGAGGCTGTACAATTAAAACTATTAGCGTTTACATTGGAAACATAAACAGGGCATGCATGGGTAGCGTTGTAGTCAGATGTAACCTGTGTCGAAGAAACCTCACCATTATAGATTTTGACTTCATCAATACGACTATCGGTGAATCGATAGTTAGTCGTTTCCCAATCTGGATTTGTCCAACCACTCACTTGAAGCGTAGATTGAACTACCGCATGTTGATTAGCTGGTGAGCCTAATTTTTGGGTCAGAGATTTGTTTACGCCATCAATATAAATTTTATTTGAGCTGACATTGCCGTTTGTAAAAACAGCTACAACATGATGCCAACCATTTGCTAAACCAGAAGAACTCATTCCATAGAGATCAGAGTTGGATGTATTAAACCCAAAATAAGTATCTCCAAACACCAAGTTATACTTATTCCAGCCAACTGGCATTTTCCATGTATTGCCATCCCAATACATCCAAAAGCTCACAGATGTTTTTGCGCCAGTGGTTGTACTTACCGGCAACCCATCAAAAGTAAATGCGCTACCTCCTGAAGTTGAGCCAGTAAATGTTGCATAACCGCAGGTACCGGTTGCACCTGAGCGAGCTGGTGAAGAAGTTGAAGCCGTTGGTTTGGGGCTACCAATTCCCTGACCATCAAATGGAACACTAGTATAGCTTGCAGTGTCTTTGGGCTCGTTGGCGTTGGTAGTGCCATCCCACGAGGTTTCATCCAACTGGTAAGCAGCAATTAACTCACCCGTAAAGCTTGGTACAAACCTGACTGCAGCCTCCCACCAAATGCCAACTTGCCCTGGAACGGTATCTACGCCATCAAAAAATGTAGGATAAGAAGAACTGTCACCTCTATCTAGAATGACTCCAGAATCTGTTGGCCTTAGAGTTTTGCCTCTAATAGTGACTGTATTAAGAATTAAGTTTCTGTCGCCACTTGAGTTCGCTTCATCGTTCGGGAACACAACATCAAGGCTGGTGATAGTTGCTGGTAAAACAATATTGAAGAAATAGTCTTTATCAGTGTTTGTTACGCTGACAGACCCATACTTAGTGCCGTTGACCCAAAGCTCCATGATTGGGTAGGTGCCATAAAACTGGTCGCCCCGTGCGTTAATCACAACCTGCTCAGTGGTACATGCAGGTGGCATAGCGTAAGAGGTATTGTTTGTCACACAGCTATTACTGCAAGAACTGCCGCAACATACCGAATTAGCATGCACCCCCCAAGCAAGCGTAATGCTGGACGATGATGTTGATTTGACGCAACTGTTCGCCGTGTTTTGATCAGCAAGATTAACCGTTGTGGCAGAGGTAATTGAGCCTGCAACGTCGGATGAATATCTTAGTTTCACGCCGCCTGTTGTGGTGTAAATACTGCCACTGTAAGTGCCTTGGCTTCCATCAGGGTCTTCAGTCATACTGGCCACTTGGATATTGCCGGTGACAGTTATGCCATAAGCGACTGTCAAAGCGCAGTCACAAGTAATGTGTTTTACAGAAGCTTGGTTTTTTAAACTAATTGCGCCTGAGGTGGTGATAATCGCTTCTGAAACACTGCCGGCGTCTTTAGTAATTGTGCCGGTGGTTGAAACCAGTGAGCCGTTAATTGTGCCATAGGCTGAAATATTGCCTGAAGTAGTTGTTAATGAACCATAAATTGTCGGGTTACTTCCTAAAGTGATTCTGCCTGAACTGGTTGCTTTGATGCTAGCTAACACGGAACCACTGGTTACAATGTCCGTATTGCCCCCAACATTTATGTTTACATTTGTATATGTTGTTGAACCGTCAGAAGCTCTAATGCTATTGTTGTCATCGTTCATCCTTAAGTTGGAAGTGACGTTAATAGTAACTACATGATTAGGGCTGGCAATCGAAATGTTTTTCCTAACTCTCATTGCGCCCGTAATGTTTATCGTTACTGGGCCAGAGGCGTTGTTGATGGTTGTTGTTTCGTTGTTATTATCAAACCCAGAAGTACAGTTATAAACGCCACTTGCGTTGCCAGTACAATTAGGTGCGCCACTACTGCTGCCGTTAGAAGAAAATGTGTAGGCTGCTAATACCTGATTTACACTTGCCAATAGAACGGCAAGCGAAACTTTGATAAATAAGCTTTTAATGGAAATGACTGATTTAAAAAAAGTAATCATTTTGTAGAAATAGTTAATGTTATGAACACTGGTAGGGTGTTACAGCATCGATTGCGCGGCATTTACTTAAATCAATTTTGATTTCTCTTTGAACATAATTTTGCGTATTAACAGTGCCATAGCTGGCTGTGCTGGTAATGCTGTAAATGCCAATTTGCCTGTCAGAACCATTTTCGTAATAGGGTGAATTTATTGCTGTGCAAGTTCTTGCAATCGTAAAGCCATCTAGTGAAATGGTGGTACTGGCGTTCGCATCGCATGAAGTTGGTATATCTGTCACAGTGGCAGTTTGCAACACATAATAGGCACTTAATTCAGCGCCCGCACGAGCCAAATGGTGTGCGCGGATAGACTGCACATCTGCCATGCTGTTGGCTTGTTGCACGGCGTTAATGTTAAGCGCATAAACGCCTAAGCCAGCCAAAATGACGACTAAAAAAATAGCTGCTGGCAGCAAAAAACCTTGGTTGCGTTGATGTGAGTTATACATACCAAAATTTTACGGCGAGTTAATCACACGCATTTGGTGCATTAAGCGGACTGTTGCACCGTTATTTGTGAGCGTTAATGCAATGCTGACAATACCTGTGCGTTGATTGGTGGCATTGTAGGTGATGGAGCATGCACTTAGGTTTTCGGCAACAAGTGTTTTATAAGTGCTGGCAGCTAGTGTATTTAGCGCAGCTATGCTGGCGGGTTGGCTGGTTTGAAAACCATAATTGTCATAACGGTATAATTTTTTATTGTTTGTATCAGTCGTCATATCGCAAGCATATGAAACTGGTGGACTAACGGTGTAAAACCGACTAGCGGGAGAAGGATATGGAAACGCGCCGCCGCTAAAAGTAATTTTCGTGTCAAAGTAAGTTGAGTCAGTGGTAATTGAGGAAATTGTTCTGCGATTGCTCCCCTCATATACATCTGCACCACTCACACCTAGATTGAAAATGACTAATTGCCCGGTTGAAGGGGAGGTGATTTGATAGCGACACTCTTTAACGGTTCCCACTAACGGATCCCCGTACAAAAGATTTCGACAAGGAATACTATCCACAACATTTGGCGTGCTATACCAGTTATTATTTTTCCCATACCACACCGTTGCAACTGCGCCACTTGGAATGGTGCAGGTCGCATTCTCAACGGCACAAAATGTTGTACTTGCGGGTGGTGCTGAGCAAGTTGTACAAATATTAAAAAACTTGCCTAGTACATCAAAGGTGCCTGAGCTTGCAGTAAAGTCTAACGCTTCATCTGTCAGCCTAGTATCTGGTGAGCCAATGGATGCGCGGTAACGCCCGGCGTTCATAATTGGTACAAATTCAATCAAGCTGTCTGATCCATTTGTTGTCACTCGGACACTGTTTGGTAAGCTCTTTTCGATGTCACGCGCCATTTTTCTTAGGGTCGAGTCGGCAATATCCGTAAGCTGTGCGCGCGTTTCAATATCAATATACATTTGTAGCGGGTTGCGAATAAATTGCACCGCGCCAGCTGCCAAAATGCCAATAATGGCGATGACGACAATCAACTCAACCAGCGTAAAGCCGTAAGATTTTTTAGATCGTTGGCGCATAACGTACTCGGTAGCCGTTTAAATTAACCCTGGTATTGGCGGGGCCGGTGACTTGCACATTGATTTTTAGCACTGCACCCGCCGCCAGTGAAAATGGCGAAACATTGCCAACACGGGTGATGGTTACCGTGGCGGTGTAACCAGATAAATTAGCAATCGGCGTATTGTCTCCTGCAATACAAATGCTCGCGCAGCTTGCACTTGGCATTGTAAAGCCGTTGTAATCCGCCACATTGTCAAACGGGTTGGTACTGCTGTAGCGTGACTCGGTGCTTGGCATAGGGCCTAACGTGCCGCCGCCATTATTTTGGTCGTTGGTACAGTCAGAGGCGGATGTTGCGGTTGATGCATTGGCATCGTCAGGGTCGCAAAAGGTGAAAGGTTGCTGCTCAATTTCAGTTAAAAGTGACTCAGCAATACTCAATGCTTGCTTGGTGACCATTGGGTCAACGCTACCGCGGCTTGTTACTTCCAGCACCTTTAATACGCCAACAATCGCCACGCTGATGATCACAATAAAGACGATCAGCTCAACTAATGTCACACCATGCTGTTTAAAATTACTGCGCATAACCCGTTGTTCTCCAAACGGTGATGCTTCTGGCTGTTTCGGAGGCAACATTGTTGGTAATGGTAAATACCGTATCGCTACCAGAAACTGGGTAGCCTTGGCTGTTAAAGGCTAAATCAGTACGGGATTGTGTTAAATCGACTGTGCTAGGCAAGGTTTTGCTGTAGGCTGCTTTGGTGGCAGGGTCAATCACAGCGGTACTGCAGTTTGATGTATAGCCCAAACAAATCACGCGGGTGCTAGTATTCAGGCTTACATAAACAGTGGTGCGCTGCGCAACGGCTGTTTTTTGCGCTAAACGTAATGCTGAAAGCAGGGTGCTATGCGCGCCCCGTGCAGCAAATGTATCGTTACCAATTAACTTTGGGCCAGCAAGCGCCGCCAGAATGCCGATAATTGTAATCACCGCAATGAGTTCGACAATCGTAAAGCCTTGCTGAGACCGCATAAATAAACATCTTTTTTTAATCAATTAACAACTGGAAGTCGTACTGGCGACTGCACCTGTCGTGCCGTTATAGGTTGCTTGGCAGGTTGCCGATCCACCGGTTGGTCTAAATGTAACAGCTGTCGCAGTTGTGTAATCAACAGTGTAACCACTTAAGTCTTGCATCATCGCACCAATACCTAGTAGCGTACCTACTGGTATACCGGTACTTGCGTTAACGGTGGGAGTAGAGCCATCTTGTAATGTGACAGTTGTTGCACTTGTGCTCCCAGCGGCAACATATTTGGCCTGCGCTAAAGCTACGGCAGCTCTTAGGCCACCCACAAGTCCATTGACTGAGGCAGTTCTAGCATCAGATGAAACATTGATGAATTTTGGCAGAGCCGTCGCTGCCAAAATCCCTAAAATCACAATGACGACAATTAGCTCGATCAACGTGAAGCCTTGTTGTTTATGCATATTTTTCATATTAAGCAATTTCCTTATTTAATTTAACAAAAAATAACTTCAAACCATTAACAGCCAGTGGTCGTGACGCCACTGATCACAGGTGCAGCGTTTGCTGCTGCTTCAGCATATGTGAATGAGCAATTGTATTCATCTGTACCACCTTTAACTATAAATATTGCAGTTGTATCTTTCACTACATAATCATATCCTTCAGCTTGAAGTTCTGACTGAATAGGATTAAAAGTTGTTGTTAAACCAGCTGCCGCCAAAATTCCAGCAAATTTTGGTACTGCATCGAAATCAATCACCGCAGGATAAGCGTTTGCCAATGTGACCAAACCGTTTTCTGTACAAACCGTTCCGCTGGCTGCAACATTGGTAGCAGCCGAAGAGCCACCCGCACAGTTGACTGAATCGGCAATACCGTTTTTTGCAAGTACGGCGGCATGCAGCATGGTTGCTGCTGCAGAAACGCTGCCTTTAGCGGCATTTAGTTTGGCGATTCTGGCGTCTCTTTGCAGATTAGTAAAACGTGGTAAGGCAATGGCAGCCAGTACAGCTAAAATCAAGATCACCACAATCAGCTCTACTAAAGTAAAGCCGCTTACTTTTAATGCACTATTTTTTGTCAATTTCATTGCATTTTCCTTTAAAAATCTTAGCCATTTTCTACTGGGACTAAATCTAGTCCGCCATTTGGTACACCAACTTTAGTGGTGGAAACTGATTTTTTTATTAACCTAAATTGAACGAATTCGCCATTATTTAGAATATAAATCAACCGGTTATTTTGAGTGTTATAAAACCAGACAGCTTTCTCTTGGGTCGGGTTTTCCTTCAGCTCTCCAATGTAGTTCTTTGGCACATCGGATATTAATAACATGGGGTTGGTATTTTCAAATGCAGAAATATTAGTGTTTTTGTGGTTTATATTTCGGCTGATCCAAGCTTCGGTAAGCCCCAAATTAAAATTTTTAACTTGGCTGTAAACATTATCTTTTTCCAGTGACACACCAAAATCTGTCAAATTTCTTAAAGTCACGCCGATTAAAAAGGCGATCAAAATGGCAGAAATGGCAAATTTAAATCGCCACAAATTACCTTGTTTTTCCGAAAGCGACATGGTTTTTTTGCTAGTTTTTATGCAACGCAACGTTGCCTAAATCCCAAATTGGTAAGAAAATACCCAACGCCAATACCAGCACCATTGCACCTAAAAATAAAATCATAATTGGTTCAATTTGCGCGCCGAGAGTTTTAATTTCATACTCCACATCACGTTGAAACATATCGGCAATTTCTTCCATTAATTCATCAAGTGAGCCAGATTCTTCACCCACGGCAATCATTTGCAGTACAATCGGATTAAAAATGCCACTCGCATTAGCGGTGCGCAAAATACTTTCGCCGCGCTCCACGCCTTCACGCATTTTCATGACCTTTTGCGCAATAAAATCGTTGTCTACCGTTTGCGCAACCAAGGTGAGTGCTTGAATAATCGGCACGCCGCTTTTACCCGCGAGTGCATAGCTTCTAGCAAAGCGCGCCAGTGTTGCTTTTTGAATGATTTTTCCGGCAATCGGTGTTTTGAGCTTAAACCCATCCCACTGTAATTTGCCTTTTTCAGTCTCAATATAGCGGCGAAAACCATAAAACAATCCGCCAGCGGCGGCCAGTAATACCAGCCAGTAATTCAACATAAAGTTGGAGGTAGCAAGCAAAAATTTTGTGAGAATAGGCAAATCTGTACCCATGGTTTGGAACACTTTGGCAAAGGCCGGAATCACAAATATATTCACGACGATAATGGCGATGAGCATCGCGATCATGACAAAGCTTGGGTAGCGCAGGGCAGATTTAATCTGGTCGCGCATAAAACGTTCAAATTCTAAATGATGAAACATGCGCAAAAATACGGTGTCCAGCATCCCCGTTGTTTCACCAACCCTGACCATGCTGACGAAAAAACCAGAAAAAACTTCAGGGTGCGTTTGCATTGCGCTAGAAAGTTCGCGACCACTATCCAAGCCATTGCGCAGATCACCAATCACCTCGGCCAGCGGTTTTTTCTGGGTGGAAGCTTCCAAGCCGCCTAGCGCCTTCATGATCGGAATACCCGCTTTTAGCAGCGTGTACATTTGCCGACTGAACAACATCACATCGAGCGTATCAATTTTTTCTTTTAAAAAACTGAGTTCAATCTCTTGCGATACTTTGGGGCCGTTGCTTGGCTTGATTTCTACCGGTGTGATGCTTTGGCTCAGGAGTTGGCTGGCCAGCGTGCGGCTGTCCACACTCTCAAGTAGCCCTTCAACGAGTGCACCTTGAGCATTTCTTCCCTTATACGCAAAAAACGGCATGACGAATGTGCTCCTTATTCATCAAACTGATTGCTGATGCGCATGGCTTCAGCAATGGTCGTACGCTTTTGCAACACCATTTCAACTGCGTTGCTGCGTAAAGTTTGGCCTTCCATATATTCACGCGCAAGGCGAATAAACAGGTTTGGATCATTGCGATTCACCGCTTCCACCAGCTCATTGTTCATTTCAAGGAGTTCATAAACCCCCATGCGGCCTTGATAGCCAGAGTCATTGCACTGATTACAACCGCGTCCAGCAAAATAAGTATGGCCTGCGGCATGGCTACCCAGCTCCAATGAGAGCCAAGCTAACTCATTGGGGGAGGGCGTGATTTGTTCCAAGCAATGTGGGCAATTGACGCGTACCAAGCGCTGCGCAACCACGCCGACAATCGACATTGCCACCATAAATTTTGGTGCGCCCATGTCAATCATCCGCACGGGTGAGCTAAGTGCATCATTGGTATGTAAAGTGGAAAGTACTAAGTGACCAGTCATCGCGGCACGTAAGCCAATTTGGACGGTTTCTTGGTCGCGCATTTCGCCGACTAAAATAATATCCGGGTCTTGCCGCAGGGTAGAGCGCAGCACTTTAGAAAAATCCAAATCAATTTTTTCATTCACTTGCACTTGGTTGATGCCCGCCAAGCGATATTCGACCGGGTCTTCTACCGTGATAATTTTATTTTCTGGAGAATTTAATTCATTTAAAGCGGCGTAAAGCGTGGTGGTTTTGCCTGAACCGGTTGGGCCTGTGACCAACACCATGCCACTGGGCTTATGAATGAGTTTGCGGAAACGCTCTAACATTTTGGGCGGCATGCCAATTTTATCGAGCGAGAAACCGCTCGTGTTTTGAATCAGCAACCGCATGACAACAGATTCACCGTACTGTGTTGGCATGGAGGAAATACGTACATCGACCGCTTGTCCTTTGACTTTAATGCCAAAGCGACCATCTTGCGGTAAGCGTTTTTCGGAAATATCCAAGCCGGACATGAGTTTTAGACGTAATACCAATGCTGACGCAATTTTTAAATCAGCTTGCGTTTGTATGTGCATCACGCTGTCAATCCTAAAGCGGATAATCAGTTTATTTTCTTGTGGCTCAATATGAATGTCCGATGCTTTTGCTTGTACTGCATCGTCAAAAATGGTTTGTAATAACTTAACTACCGGCGCATCTTCCGCGCTTTTAGCGACACCAATCGTCGCAAAATCTGCGTTGGTATCCCCTAAATCCTGCTCCAACTCTTGGGCGAGGTTGGTTATTTCAGAGGTTTTGCGATAGCTACGCTCGATCAGTTGCAAAATAGCATTTTCAAGCGCGACCGCAAGCTGAATGTCTTTGTTTAAAACGCGGACAATTTCGTCGTAAGCAAATAAATCGGTCGGGTCAACCATGCCCACAATAAAGTGATTCGGTTTTTCATCTAGCACGGCGCATCTAAAGCGTCTCGCCAAGGTTTCAGGCAGTTTTTTAACAAATTCAGGGTTAACATTTGACTGCGATAAATCCACAAACGGGATGTTAAGCTGGCGTGCGAGTGCCATGGAAATTTGCTTTTCCGTGACAAAGCCAAGCTCCACAAAAACGCGGCCGAGTTTTTTCCCCGTGCGTTTTTGCTCTTCCAAAGATTTATTTAGTTGCTCTGGAGAAAGTAGATTTTGTTGTATTAAAAGCTCACCTAAGCGAACTTTTTCTGGACGTGCCATGTGGTGGTCAACCTAAAATTGTTCCTATGCTAGGATGAATTTTAGGGAATGAGCGTTGGATTTAATTGTTTGAACAACGAGGGGAATTGCCTTGAAATCCTGACGAGAAGCTCGGATTTCCTATTTTGGGTGTAGATTCGGATAGGTTGGCGAGCTGGATCAAGTGTAAGGCGCACGGAACGCGAATAGCAGTATGTACTTGAAGTGCATGAGCAATCTTAGTCGCGCGTAACAGAGCAGTTCGCTAGTGCAGACACTTATCTTTTAATAAGCGCTTTTGCCGGTAAATGCAAATACCGTCCTAAATAAAATTGAAATATCCAGAGAAATTGACCAATTGTTGATGTATTCAATGTCAGATTCCACACGCTGAATCATTTGATCAATGTCTTTTGTTTCGCCACGCAATCCACGTACTTGTGCCAAGCCGGTGATACCTGGTTTGATGTGATGGCGGGCAAAGTAATCAAAAATGCGTTGTGAATATTCTTCATCATGCTGAATTGCGTGCGGGCGTGGGCCAACTAAGGACATATCGCCGAGCAGTACATTAAAGAGTTGCGGTAGCTCGTCTAGGCTGGTTTTGCGAATAAATGCGCCAACTTTTGTGATGCGGCTATCATTCTTTTCTGCTTGCTTGACGACACCGTTTTCTGGTTCGTGGACAACCATGCTACGAAATTTCCAAATTTTAAAAGTTATTCCATTCCAGCCGGCTCGATTTTGGCGGAAGAAAACCGGTCCCGGGCTACTGAGCTTCACGGCAATGGAGATGGCGAGTAAAAGCGGACTTATCAGCAATAAAATAATCGCAGAAAGAATTTTGTCTTCAATCTCTTTTGCTAACAGGCGCACGCCGACCAAAGGCGTTTCAGACAGCGTAATGACCGGAATACCGGAAATTTCTTTTAAACTGTGGTTGATCAGACGCAGTGAAAAAATATCGGGAATCCAATGCACAGAAACGTGTTGATCCAATACCTTGTTGTAAATATCTTCAAGCGCTGCGCTTGAAATAATGGGGGTGACAACATAAATCGTATCAATGTCATGTTGGTCAATGAGTGCAGTTAACTCGTCGATACCCCCCAAGATTTGTGGGTCAGTTTTGCGGCCACGGCGCGGGCCTACGTCACCGGGGAGAGGAATAAACCCAACAATTTCTTGTGCGATCCAGGGGTTTGAAGAAATTTTGTGTTGTAGGTAGTGCGCCAAACGGCATTGGCCAATAATCACCACTTTTTCTTTTTGGACATTTTTAAGGAAATATTTTTGGTAGATATAGCGTGTGGTTAGGTGGAGTATCAGCTGCGTGAGGTAACCGAATATGTATATTTGCGTAATTATTGAGCGTGAATAGACTGAGCTTTGCTTGGCTAAAAAGGCAATGGCGAGTAGTACTAAAAATGTCACTGTCCATGCTTTAAATAGAACAATTGCCTTCATGGCGAAGTTGGCATTATAGCGATAAATCCCAAAGTGGTCGTAAGTAATCGCCAACACCCCAAGCAACACCAACAGCATGATTAAATAAAAATCGGTATATACAGCGACCGATGTGTAATTGTATTTAATTAATCCCCAAGTCACCCCAATCACAGATGCGCCGTCAAGCGCTTGTTGAAACATATTGCTGACACTGCTGCGTCTTTGGAGGAGCGTTTTTGTAGATTGTGATCGATAAGCCATAAATGATGATTACTTTTGAGTTTTATACCAAATTTATTATTGTGAAACTTTGATTTTTGGTGGAACGTAGGTTGCAACCGCATGGGCGCGCGAAGATACATCCAATTTTGCAAAAATATGCTTTAAGTGGTTTTTAACTGTGTTTAGACTAATACCTAAAATCATACTAATCTCCGTGTTGGTTTTGCCCATTTTAACCCAATGCAGAATTTCATGCTCACGTTCAGTGAGTCCTTGAGCGTTGTAATTCCCCCGCAATTCTTCGGTTTGATACTCAAAACTCTCAATTCTGCTTAAAGCGGCATCCAAATGCGGCATGATCATGCCAAGCGCCAAATCAGGTGCGTGAAAGTCCTTTGTCTCACTTAAAAAAATATAAATACAATTATTATTACCGCGAATGTCATTCACACCATATACCAACATGGAGTGAATGTCTGGCAGCTGTTCAATGAAAAAATGCGGTAAATCTTCTTCATCAAGTGAGGAAGTAAAGTCGTTAAGTTTGTACCAACGTTTGCCATTACTTAGCCAATTTTTGTATAAAAAATTGACAAAATGATTAAAGTTTTCTGGCTGCTCAAAAATATTTTGCGTACGAATTTTTTTATCTTTTGAACACACATCATAGTGTAATTGGCCGTTGTCGAAATCTCCCCACACTGCAATCAAGGCATCGTGCGGAAACGTCGGCGTAACATAGTCCTGATGCCACTCATAAAAATCTAAGTGTGATTGAATGCGGTAGGAACGCTGAATGATTTCTATCATGTCGTCCCATCTATATTTTGTGTTGGGTATTTTCATTGAAAAAACGAATCCGTAAAGTCCACCTTTTTAGGCATACAACTCACTTTACGGAAATTGCGACTAAATCTTTAGTCAACGAAGCGCTAATAAGCGCGGGCAATCCACACTAATATTTTATTTTGTGAAGTTTAGGTGAGCGCTTTAAAGATTTCTTGAATCATCTCAGCACGTTTGGCGATGTTGGCAAGCTGTACGCTCACGCGCAATTTATCCGGCCCATTCATGCGACAACGCTTATCGCGCTGTAACAACCCAATCAACTTCATTGGGTCAAGATTCGCTTTCGGGTTAAATTGCAAAGTAATTGCGCTGTCTGAGGCATCTATTTTGACAATATCCATCGATTTTGCCGCAATACGCAAACGATGGCAGGCCATCAAGGTTTCGCCTTGCTCTGGCAATAAACCAAAGCGGTCAATCAATTCTTCCTGCAATAAATCTAAATTTTCTTCATCATCGCAATTGGCTAGGCGTTTATAGATCACCAAGCGTTCGTGTACATCCGGGCAATATTTATTTGGCAACAACGCAGGTTCATGCAAATTGATTTCAGTCGTCACACCCAGTGGCGCGTTTAAGTCTGGCTCTTTGCCAGCTTTTAGCTGTTTCACTGCGTGGTTGAGCATGTCGGAATATAAATGAAAGCCGATTTCTTGCATTTCGCCACTTTGGCTATCACCTAATAATTCGCCTGCGCCACGAATTTCCAAATCATGCATCGCCAAGTGAAAACCAGCGCCCAAATCCTCCATCAGTTGAATCGCATCCAAGCGTTTTTGCGCTTGCACGGTAATTTTTCGATCAGGTTCAGTGAGCAAATAAGCATACGCTTGGTGGTGCGAGCGCCCGACACGGCCACGCAATTGGTGCATTTGCGCGAGGCCAAACATATCCGCTTTATTGAGGATAATGGTGTTGGCGGTTGGTACGTCAATGCCAGTTTCAATAATCGTGGTACAGAGCAATAAATTGTAATGCTGATTATAAAAGTCGCGCATCACATGTTCTAGCTCACGCTCGCGTAGCTGACCATGCGCGACAGCGATGCGCGCATCGGGCAACATTTTTTCTAATTTTTCGCGCATGGAGTGAATCGTATCGACTTCATTATGCAAAAAGTACACTTGGCCGCCGCGTTTAAATTCGCGCGTCGCGGCTTCGCAAATAATGCCTTCAGAAAAATCTGTGTGAAAAGTTTTAATGCTCAAACGTTTTTGCGGCGGGGTAGAAATAATGGAAAATTCGCGCAAGCCTTCCATCGCCATGCTTAAGGTGCGTGGAATCGGCGTCGCGGTCAGCGTCAGCACATCGACTTCAGCACGCAAGGCTTTCAATTGTTCTTTTTGGCGCACGCCAAAACGATGCTCTTCATCCAAAATCACTAAGCCTAAATTTTTAAATTTCACATCTTTTTGAATCAAGCGATGCGTGCCGATAATGATGTCAATCTTGCCCGCTTCTAAACCGGCAAGGGCTTCTTCTTGTTCTTTTTTAGTACGAAAGCGAGAAATTTCAGCAATTTTAATTGGCCACTGCGCGAATCGATCACAGAAATTATTGTAGTGCTGCTCAGCCAGTAACGTTGTTGGCACCAGTACAGCCACTTGCCTGCCGCCCATTACCGCCACAAAAGCGGCACGCAAGGCAACCTCAGTTTTACCAAAACCCACATCGCCGCACACTAGCCTGTCCATCGGCTTGCCCGATTGCATGTCTTTAATGACATTTTCAATGGCTTCCAATTGATCGGGAGTTTCTTCAAACGGGAAACCATCCGCAAACGCTTCATAATCTTTGAGGCTGAGCGTAAACGCATGCCCACGCCGAGCAGCGCGTTGGGCGTATAAGTTGAGGAGTTCGGCTGCAGTATCGCGGATTTGCTTCAGCGCTTTTTTCTTGGCTTTTTCCCAATGGCCGCTCCCCAAACGGTGGAGCGGGGCAGATTCTGGCGGGCCGCCGGAGTAACGTGAAATTAAAAATAATTGAGAAACCGGCACATAGAGTTTGTCGTTATCGGCATATTCCAACAACAAAAGCTCGGTTTCGCCTTCGCCAAAATCTAAATTGATAAGCCCCTTGTAGCGCCCAACGCCGTGCTGCTCATGCACAACGGGGTCGTCTAATCTGAGCTCAGATAAATCTTTGAGCATGCCTTCGCGGTTGCGCGCTTTTTCTTTTTCTCTGCGGCGTTGTTGGCGAACAGTGGCTGCATATAGCTCAGCCTCAGTAATGACGGCGATAGAAATGTCAGTTGATACAGTGTCACTTAAAAAACCTTGATGCAGCGGCGCGACACCTAGGCATATTTTTTCAGTGGCGCTGGTAAATTCCGCCCAATTTTCAACAATTTTGGGTGATAAATCATGCTCAGAAAATAATTGTGCAATGGTTTCACGGCGGCCTAAGCTCTCAGCAGCGATTAAAATTTTCCCAGAAAAATCTTGAATAAAATCTTGCAGCTTGTGCAGCGGTTTTTCTGCGCGCCGTTCAATATCCTGCGCGGGCAAGCCAGTTTGGTTGCTGCTAATGTCGAGCGAAATTCTGGTAAAGGCGTGTGATGCTTTAAAAAAATCTTCCGATTTAATCAGGATTTTTTCTGGTGGCAAAATCGGGCGCTCGGCATCGTGCGCCAGCGTACGGTAGCGTGACGCGGCCTCATGCCAAAAATCTTGCGCGCTCGCATCTAAATTGCCATGTAAACAAAGCAGCGATTCTTTGGGCAGAAAATCAAAAATATTGGCGGTTTCTTCAAAAAATAGCGGCAAATACCATTCAATCCCGCCAGAAGCCACGCCTTTACTCACATCTTTATAAATTTTTGCGCGCTGTGGGTCGCCTTCAAACTGTTCTCTAAATTGGCTTCTAAACAGCGCAATGCCTTTTTCATCGAGCGGAAATTCCCGCGCGGGTAAGAGGCGAATTTCTGGCACAGGGTACAAACTGCGCTGTGTATCTGCATCAAACGTGCGGATGGATTCAATTTCATTGTCGAATAAATCAATCCGGTAAGGCAGGGCAGAGCCCATGGGGAATAAATCCACCAGCCCACCACGCACGCTAAATTCACCGTGGCTCATTACCTGCGTCACATGGTGGTAACCTGCCTCAGCACATTGGCTGCGCAGCGCTTCGGTATCCAGCGTTTGGCCTTTTTTCAGCATAAACGTATTCGCGCTTAAAAAGGCTTTTGGGCTCAAGCGAAGTAACGCGGTAGAAAGCGGCAGAATCACAACGTCGCAACTATTTTGCGCAATGTGGTAAAGCGTGGTGAGGCGCTCAGAAATTAAATCCTGGTGCGGCGAAAATTGGTCGTAAGGTAGTGTTTCCCAGTCTGGCAGCAAATGAATGCTTAAATCAGGCGCAAAAAATGGCAGCTCTTCCAGCAAGCGCTGTGCATCAAAACCATTGGCAGTGATGATGACTAAAGTTTGTTTTCTTTGTTTTAATTCAGTCGCGAGTTGTGCGAGCGCTAAGCCATCCACCCCTTTAGCGGGGATAGAAACACGTGCTTGTTGACCTGATTTTGGAGTGGGCAATAGTGGCTGCGGCATGAGAAACGTTGGGCGTTAGTGCGTTTTGAAATAAAACGAGATTATAGCGGTTGCGGTACAGCGACCATTATTTTTTCAATAAATTTTGGTGAAGTATTTAAAGTCTAGGCAAAATGGTATGCTGGTTGAATCTAAAACCGCAGTGGTTTGCGTTAAAAATAGCCATCATTTGATTAGGTCTGGTAGCGATCTAGTTCTGCTATTTGCTATTTACATCGTATTACTATCAAACGATACACCTTAAAGTATCGAATAACAAAGTTATAGATGCCACTTGTTCATGGATGATTTAAAGCATTGGTAACGGCTTCTGGCGCATGTTTAATGACATTTAGCAGAACCAGTGATGCCCCTTGAGGCGTGCGATCACCTCGCTCCCAATGACGTAACGTTGCAACAGAGAATCCAAATTTTGCCGCAAATTGTTCTTGGGTCATGCCCATATTGCGGCGCAGCTCAGAAACATTCACCTCTTCTGGTCTAAACTGCCTAACAGCAACTTTCTCACCTCTGGCATGAGAGATTGCCTCATTCAAGCCGCGTGCGATACTTTTGAATGCATTTTCCATATTTATCTTTCCATCCATGTATTCACTAATATATTTACCAAACCGGCCAACTCATTGCGCTCGGCCTTGGTCAAGTTTGACTGTGCATTTTTTGCAAAAATTGATAACAAATAAAGTGGCATTAAATCACTATGGTAGTAATAAATGATCCTGACGCCACCACTTTTCCACGCCCACCTTTGCCCCAGCGCAATTTTCGAATACCACCAGTACCTTCAATAAGGTCACCAGCTTTCGGGTGTGCTGACAGATAATTTAATACGTCTTGACGCTCTGTCTCACTTTGCTGCTTATCAGCTTCTCGAATGTATTCAGGTACTTCAGCAATTGTGATCATGCTTTCAATTGTAATCCATTGGATTATTTTTAGAAATACTTAACTAAATAATTTTCATGGAAATACTCTCTATTAACAGGTTCTTGGACCTTCATGAAACGTGTTTGGAGATTATTCTAAAAACTAATCTTCTATTTATAAAACACGGATATTCAAAAAGTGTGGCTATATGCAGCCTGCAAGTTGGTTAAATTCAGCCATATTTTTGGATAACTCTTCATCAATAAGAAAATTTTATTTTGAATTGATGAGTACTCTACTATTAAATATCACCAATACGACCCCAATCCGATCACAAACACATGATCACGTTCCTCTGTTGTTTGGTATTCATAAGTGGCTCTGATGTCGTAGTCTGTCATGAATGTGTAGCGCAAATCTGAACGAATAAAGCGGCTGTTTTGTTCATGGTTAAAATTAAACCTTTCCTCATAATTTAATTTCACGCCAAACCGTTCTGTAGGTCGATAAATCGCATCTAAGCTCGTGCGAACAAAGGCATCTTCATGTTTGAAGCGGTCATTTTGCAACCCACCGCCGACGTATCCCGCTAAATAAAAATGGTCTGATAACATAAAGCCATATCCATAATCACCCTGTAGTCTTGGCACCAAACAACTCATACAACCCAACTGATATTGTTCAGCGCCCAATTTCACCTTCCACGCCACACTTTTATCACCTTTTAGTCCTGTCAGGCCTGGGTTGGCAGACTCAATTGCGATGAGATCAATTTTTTGTAATTTCACCTGCCCATTTTTTATAAAAAATTGCGTATCGCCCATCACTAACGCAGAATTTCTCACATGTGTGGTATCACTATCCAATGCATCATAGTAAGCAGGACGAACGCGAAGCGATGTCGCGCCACCAAAGGCTTCACTATGCGCCAGACCCAGTTGAACCAATGAAGATGCGCGGCCTTGATCAGGCGAAGGTTTTGCGAGGTTGCTTATCCCTTCAGATGGTGGCAATTTAAATCTTTCTGCCAACGCCTTCAGGTAATTGGGGTGTTTACTCGGGGATTGCTTGGTCTTGTCCTCTTCAACAAAACTATAATAGTCAATCACGGTGTCGATGATCTTCTGCTGACTTGAAATGCTTTGTGTTTGATAACTTGGCAGGTTGGTATCAATATTCCGTGACAACAAGGCTTTAAAGGATGCTTGCTCACTGGATGTTAACTGTTTGTACTTATCGTAAAAGCGTGTTTGACGTGAAGGATAAAAGGTTCTTTTGACAATTAATGGCTGACCATTTCGCTCAATCTTGGCGAGATTTTGCATGAGTGCTTGTGGAATGGTAAACAGCTGATGCTTCGAGGTCACATCGATGCTTGGCAGTATCTCAAGTAACTCCACCATCCGAAAGGCGCAGTTTTCTCGAAAGAAATAGTAGGTATATTTTTTCTCAAGGATTTCCCACGCATGGTCGACAATGAAATCTACTTCCGTTTGGGTGAGATTTAATTGAAAGTCCCATAAGTCGCGGTTCTCATTTTCTGTATAGACTTGTTCGTGATGGTAAAAATTAATTTTGCTAAACGCAGCATCATAGCCACCCAACACCGATTTCACGATATACATGACAGGATGGTCAGTTTTGGTGTTAATCGCACCATAGTTCATCGTCATGTTCATTAAATCTTTAGTTTTATTGGCGCCATCGCTATTAAACTTAACAAAGGTATGACCATAATAAGAAGCTGGGTTGCCAAGGTAGCCAGTGGCTAAAATCACGCTAATCGAGGTCGCTCTTTTTTCAAAGCGCCAAGTGGAATATTGCGGGCAATGTTGCTTAAGGTCGAAGTTGCTGGAAAGTCCTAGTGTGCTTTCTATCCAGCGCACGCGAGCCGGAAATAAACATCTGACGTGTGTGTTTTCCGCTGCGACAGGTGCTGCCATGGCATCCACCGTGGCAAGTAATTCTTGATGTGGATCTTGGTGACCATTTTTCGCCAGAAAGAATCCCGATTCTTGGATGGCGCTTTCATAGTTGTTAAAGCGCGTCAGTTTTTTTTCGAGATGTAAAAGTTTAAGCCAAGTCTGGCTAGCAGACATTCTTTTGAGTTGGTCTGGTTTCAATTCATGTCCATGGCAAACCGTTTGCCAACACATGAACAAGGTCATCACAATCAGGGCGCGCATAAAAAAAGAAACAGGCCGTCTGACCTGTTTCCTAACGAGTGATTCGCGTTGTTATGAGTTACATGCGCCGGTCACCGCATTGAATAAATCCGCAGATTTATCCAAATGCGCTTTCCCTTGATAGTCATCTGCCGTAATCAATTGCCCAATATCACTGCGAATTTTTTGCGTGGCAGCAGAATGGCTGACACCACACTCTAAAATATTCAGTGCTGCAGTTAGATGTGTGTAATCCCCTTTGACTGACTCTTCAACAATTTGATTGTAGGTATCGCGAATGTATAAAGCGACCGCATTATTTTTGTGAGAGCATGTGTTAGGTGAAGATGTTGCAGAGGTAATCGCCGTACTCCCTAAATCCCAAATCACATTTGATGAAACAGCTGCCCAGTGTGTTTCTGGAAAGAGCGCCGCACCAATGCCGCAGTCAGTATAAGGGTTGGCAGCAAAGGCGGCCGGGCTAGCTGCTAAAACTGAAACTAAAGCGAGTACGTTTTTATTAAAGCGAAATTTCATAAGATTCCTTTGTATTATTGTTTATGTCCTACCTGTGTTGAATTGCAATATTCATGCCGATTACAAACTCTTGATGAATCAATAGGATATTTTATTACTTGCCAAAAAATGGCTATATTTAGCCAAAATATTGGTTGTCTATGTTCTGTTTTAATGTCTAACTCATCCAACCTTGCTTACTTCAACATTTACCTGTGTAGTTGTGTGTGTTCGCTATCAGAACTTTATAAGACAAACAAAGCTGAGTACAGCTTTAATGAAATGGCAAAAAATACCAGTTTAATGTTAAAAGGTTATCAGAAAATGACGGTAGGAAAGAAATACAGCTAGATACTGTTTGGGATCATGATGCAGGCTTCCATGTTGAAGCTAGTTGTGGTCTTGTCTATGAAAAAATAGTATCTCATTCATTAGAAATAGATACGAGTTGTTAATCCTCTATATCATTTTTGTTGTTTTAATTGACAACAGATAGAGTGTTGTTAAAATGAACAACATGAAAGCCAAATTAATGCTCAGAAGAAGATTAATATTGAGTGAATCGTCTTTTGCGGAAATCGTGATTTGGCAACTTGATTCGCCATTAGTTGGTTCAGCCCATGCATACAAATATCGGCTCGACTATGTGGTTAATGGCATTTGTGTATTGCGTTACGACAATGAGGCTGGCAAAGGAAATCATCTGCATTTAAATGAGCAAGAGTATGCTTATGATTTTGTCTCCCCTGAACAGTTGCTGAAGGATTTTTTTGCTCAAATTAAGCAGATGGAGAATACAAAATGAAAACAGTGACATTATCGGTTGAATCAGAAAAAAGTGTGGTTGAAAGCGCACTAAAAGCCTTTAGTGGTGAACAACAAGGTGAGCACATCAGTTTTACGAGTCTTGAATTGCTATGGAAGGTATTGGCGCCCAATCGTATGGCGATTGTTAAAGTCTTAACTAGAAGCGAGCCTCTGGCATTACGAGAAATTGCACGACGCCTTGGTCGGGATGTTAAGGCAGTTCATTCGGATGTGCAGGTACTTCTCAAGGCTGGCGTTCTTGAGAAGTCAACTGATGGCAAGATAGTCTTTGGTTATGATGCCATTCATGTAGACTTTATGCTTGAAGCTGCTTGATTTGATGCAAAAAATTATGCGCAGCAAAATCTAGTTTATAGTAATCCGTTAAATTAAAACTGGATTGCTAAACGCATCCGAGGTTTGGGCAATTTTTTTGATTTTTTTCAGAAAATACTCCAATTTTTTTCCTTGAATTGGTTGTATTTCGAAAATTGCGACATGTTCTTTTCCTTGTAATTCTTGTAACTCTTCGTAATCTTTTGGCTCGTAGAAAACAGTGAGTGTTTTTTCCTTAGGATGAGTTGCAGTGAACATCGTTGTCTGTTTGCCGAGGAGGTCGATTCGCGCGACGATTTCAACATATTGCAAATAGATCTTATCCTTATTATTTTTTTATACTCGCCTTTGATATTAATTTTTTGTGTTTCAGTTTCTGACCTGCTCCCCGCTTGCCGTACCAATCTAAATTGAAATAAAGTCCACTTTTAGGAGTGGCGTAATGAAGAAGAGCAGATACAAAGAAGAACAAATCATTGGTTTTTTGAAGGAAGCAGAAGCAGGATTTCCAATTGCTGACTTATGTCGGTGAGAAGGCATTAGTGTTGGCACCTTCTACAGTTGGCGTGCCAAGTTTGGTGGTATGGACAGCACCGAAGCGCAGCGCCTTCGTGCATTTGAGCGCGAGAATGCTGACCTAAAGAAACTGTTGGCAGAAGCGCATTTAGATATATCCGCACTTAAAGTGGCTTTTGGGGTAAAGCGCTAACCCCACAAGCAAAACGAGTAGGCATACAACGCATCCTTGACGCAGACATCTTGTCAGAGCGTAGAGCTTGTAGCTTGGTGGGGTTATCTAGATCATCATGGCGCAATCCGCCAAAGGATGATGAAGCAACAGCAACGCTTAAGCAACGCATTAAGCACTTGGCCCATGAGCGCAAACGATTTGGCTATCGACGTATCCACGACATGCTCAAGTTTGAAGGGTATGCGGTGAATCACAAACGCGTTTATCGTCTTTACACTGAGCAAAAGCTCACAGTAAAGCGCCGTAAAAAAGCCAAGCGACCCATCACTGAACGGGCAGAGTTGCTCATACCTGATGTACCTAACCAAGTGTGGAGTATCGACTTCGTGATGGATAGCTTGGCCAATGGACGCAAGCTCAAGTGCTTAACCATCGCGGATGATAAGACCCATGAATGTATCGATATTGCAGTGGATCATGGCATCAGTGGCTTGTATGTCACCAGAGTCTTAGAGCAAGCAGCAATATTTAGAGGCTTTCCACAGGCGATTAGAACCGACTGTGGTCCCGAATTTACCAGTCGAGTATTTATGGGCTGGATGCACACCAACGGTATAGAGCATTTACTGATTCAACCTGGCAAGCCAACCCAGAATGCGTATATTGAATCATTCAATGGTAAATTTAGAGATGAATGCTTAAATGAACAATGGTTTGAAACATTGGCGCAAGCTAGGAAGGTAATATCAGCTTGGCGCAGGGATTATAACGAAGTAAGACCGCATAGTAGCTGTGGACGCATACCACCAGCCATTTATGCACAAAAGCTCAGGCAGGCAACATGATTTTTAAACGGACTTTTTTCAGAATAACTTGGTAGTATTACAGGGGGCAGGTCATTTCAATGGAAATTGGATTTTGAATTTTTTTTCTTGTGTTTGATTCAACGAACGTTTCTATTAAAGGCTGAATAAGTTCCCTATGCATTTCCGAGATTGATTTTCCTGGACTAGAAAGATTTTTAGTGTTGGATAAAATCTCACGTAAGAGATGCTGGATGATGCAATTAATTTCATCATTTTTAATTTCATCTGAATAGATCGTTAGCTCAATCCCGGCGGCAGTTTGAACTTCGCTTAGTCCTAAGAATTCTGAACTGGTGACTTTATCGTCAGGGTAGATTTTTTTATAGATTTGGCGGATCAAATTTGATAGATTGATTGAGTCATCCCATTTGATTTTGTGGATTTCTCCTAAAACTTTTTTGTCCTGGAATTTAATATCCAACCCATTGATTAAATTAATAAAAATTGAATTTTTGTTCATGCGATTCTCCTTTATAGAGAGATTTACGCAAAACATGTGCCAACTCTTATGTGTTAAAAATTAGGTTGAAATATTCTTTTTTTAGAAATTCTGAGTTTTTACTTCCTTTTTAAATGGTTTTGTCAGCGTAAACTGTTACTTTTAGCCCAATTCTTCCTCATAATTCACATTCTGGAAATAAAAATTGAAGGAAATTGGATTTTTGTTTTCTTATTTAATTAAAATTTTAATAAAGTGAGGAAAGTTAAAAAAATTAAATTTTTTATAATTTTTTAAATACTTATTTTTCGTTGTATAAATACTTCGTTTGTAATGGCTTAATCCAAGCTTGACATCCCCACTCAAAAGCGTAGTATTTTACTCACTGGATAGACCAGTACATTCAATTTTCTTGAGGGGTTCTCGGGATGACAAATTCACCGACTGCTGTAGTCGCTGGTAAAGAGGTATCCGCCAGCAAAAAATTTCATTACTTAGTATTTATTGGGCGCTTTCAGCCGTTCCACTTTGGGCATTTAGCTATTTTAAATAAAGCGCTTGCGTTGGCTGATCAAGTGATTATAGTGCTTGGCTCTGCGCAGCGGCCACGGACCATTAAAGACCCATGGACAACGCAAGAGCGGGAAATCATGATTCGGCGCAATTTAATGGCTGAACAAAAAGAACGCGTTGCTTTTATTGAGGTGAAAGACCAACTTTATAACGACCAAAAGTGGGTGGCGAGTGTGCAGCAATCCGTTGAAGCGCTTATATTTGCCAACACCCCTAGCCAAAACAAACTCAGCGATGTGCAAATTGGTTTAATTGGACACTTTAAAGACGATAGTTCTTTTTACCTCAAAATGTTTCCGCAATGGGCCTTGGTGGAAGAGCGTGATAGTTTTAGCTTGCATGCTTCGGATATTCGCACAGCCTATTTCTCTGGCCAGAGGGATTTAAAAGCAGTAGGTGCACCGGAGCCGGTTGCGCAATATCTGCAGGAGTTTAAAACCACTGAAGCTTTTGCGGTATTAAAAGGTGAGTTCGAGTTTATTCAAAGCTATAAAGCGGGTTGGCATCAATCGCCGTATCCACCCATCTTTGTCACTGTCGATGCAGTTGTGGTGCATTCAGGCCACGTATTGATGGTGAAACGTAAAGCCATGCCGGGTAAGGGCTTGTGGGCGCTGCCGGGTGGTTTTTTAAACCAAAAAGAAACCATTCAAAACGCCGTAATTCGAGAACTGCGTGAAGAAACCCGCATTAAAATCCCAGAGCCTGTGTTGCGCGGTTCAATCAAAGACCAAGCGGTGTTTGATCACCCAGAGCGTAGCTTAAGAGGTAGAACCGTGACTCACGCGTTTTATATGGAATTTCCGTACGGAGAGCTTCCTCCTGTGCGCGGTGCGGACGATGCTGAAAAAGCCAAATGGATACCCATCTCCAAATTATTTGCGATGCAATCCATGATGTTTGAAGACCATATCGACATTATTTCTTTCTTTTTAGGAGGGCATTAACACACACAACACTTAGCACACACTTAACCATTTGCGGATAGACCGCATTGTTTTAACTTTTTTTGAGGGATTCTCAAAATGAATACACAGACAGTTTTTAACACTGAATTTAATCCTATTTTATCAACCGATAGCTACAAAGCGAGCCACTGGTTGCAATATCCACCGGGTACCGATGGCATGTATGCCTACATAGAATCGCGCGGTGGACAATTTACCAACACTACATTTTTTGGATTGCAAATGTTCATCAAGCGCTATTTAACGCAGCGCATCACAACAGCCATGGTGGATGAAGCCAAAGCCTTTTATCAAATGCACGGTGAACCGTTTAACGAAGTAGGTTGGTTGCGCATCATTGATGTATTTAATGGCTATCTACCAGTTCGCATTCGTGCAGTCAAAGAGGGGAGAGTTGTTCCCACGGGGAATGTGTTGGTCACCATCGAATCAACCGATGACCAAAGCCCATGGTTGGTTTCATTTCTAGAAACCATGTTGTTGCGTGCGGTTTGGTACCCAACCACGGTTGCTACCTTGTCATGGCATGTACGGCAAGACATTTGGGGCTACTTAAACCAAACCTCAGACGACCCACAAGGCCAAATTGGCTTTAAGTTACACGATTTTGGCGCACGCGGGGTTTCCAGTGGTGAATCTGCCGCCATTGGTGGTGCGGCGCACTTGGTGAATTTTATGGGGAGCGATACTGTTGAGGCAGTTGTGGCGGCAAACCGTTATTACAACACGCCTATGGCAGCATTTTCTATCCCAGCGGCTGAGCACAGCACCATCACCAGTTGGGGACGTGAAAACGAAGTGGAAGCCTATCGCAATATGATTCGTCAATTTGGCGGCCCGGGGAAATTATTTGCCGTGGTGTCCGATAGCTACGATATTTATAAAGCGGTTGAGCAATTATGGGGCACCCAATTACGTGACGAAGTCATCCAAAGCCAAAGTATTTTAGTGGTGCGGCCAGATTCTGGTAAGCCGGTGGAAGTCGTCATGAACACCTTGCGCTTGTTAGAAGCAAAGTTTGGTAGCACCACCAACAGCAAAGGCTTTCGTGTGCTGAATCATGTGCGTGTCATTCAAGGAGATGGTGTCAACCAAACAGCCATCCGCGGTATTTTAATGAACATGTATTACGCGGGGTTTAGTGCTGACAATATTGCCTTTGGCATGGGTGGCGGCTTATTGCAGCAGGTGAATCGGGATACGCAAAAGTTTGCCATGAAAACTTCTGCCATTCGCATGAATGGAGAATGGCGCGATGTGTTTAAAGCGCCTATCACCGATAGTGGCAAAACCTCGAAAAAAGGCAAGGTCAATTTATGGGTGAATAGCCAAGGCGACTTCATGACAGATATTAACCCGCCAGCAGGGTTTATGGATGCGATGGATGTGGTGTTTGAAAACGGCAAACTAATGCGTGAGCAAAGTTTGGAAGAAATCCGCAATATTGCAAATGGCATCGCAGTTGCCAAGAAAATTGAGCATGCTGAAAGTTAAATATGCCGTTTAAATAAAAAAGGGAGGGCATTATTTGCTCTCACTTTTTTTAAATCTCTCTCGCTACGCAGCGCCAACTTGGCTTTCCCATAGTGATCGGTTAACCTGCACCAATAAGCTGGTGCCCGTCATTTTGTCACCTTTGCGGTAAGTTTCAAGCGCTGTTCGTAGTTGGCTTGCCACAAGCTTGCGATTTTCTATCGCATATTCAGGGGAGTCGCTCTCTAAATGTTGGCATAAACCACTGAGTGCAGATTTACCTTCACCCAAATAATCCAGCGCCGCGCATTCTAAAATGTAGCTTAATTCGTTAAGTACCTTGAGTGTTGCCATGTTGAAACCCTTATTGCATTCTAAAATTTTATGTTGAATTCTAGGTGTTATGTTGAATTTTTTCAGCAAACCGTGCTGGTTGCCAAAGCTGCACGTGGCTTGCGGTTTTAGCCCATATCACTTCACTTTTCAGTGCTGCAAATTGCTTTAAAGTTTCAGTGATTTCTAAGTTATGGTTTTGCACTGGTTTAGTCACCACTTCATTCAATAATTGCGCAAACATACCATCTACAGTTTGGTCAAAAGTAGGGCGCTTTTTTAAGCCTTCTTCAATTTTTAGCCAAGCCGTTTGGGGGTAAACCATCAAGCAACCTTCTGGGTTGGGGTAGATGGCAATTTCGTCCCCATGATTAAAAAACTTACTGGGTATTACTAGGTGCAGATCACGTAGTGTCGTGGTATAACACGCAACAATCGTTTCTGTCTGCAATGCTGTTTTTAAGGTGAATGGGGTTAGTGGAAGCATGCTGAGAGTTACTCAATAGATGCAAGCAAAAAGTGATTATTGCGGTTTTGCCGCTTGTTGTGATGCAACATCTGCACCAGCAGGGGTAAATATCGCCCCATGGTCAACATTGGCGTAACCGCTTTGGGCGTTGGGTATTTTTTTGGTAAACTTGCGAAGCCATTCACCTTCAGGGGTTGATGATAAAACTCCCCCCTCATTTCCTTTGTTCGGGTTGGCGACAACATAGGTCACGCGAGTGGATTTTAAAATCGGGGAATATTCGGATGCACGAAACATCGGGTTCTCGCCATAAACCTGAGAACCACCATAAATCTGGTTATTAATTCCTGTTCCTTTTTTATCGGCATCGGCACTATCCAGATATGCGCGTTGATCAAGGCTTTGTGGGTTATACAAACGAACATCTGTAATGTTTAGCAGATATGCACATCTTTCCTGCAAGTGGACCATAACCACGATCCATCCGATATCCTTCACGAATTACGGTGTTCTCTGTCTCTCTATCAAGCCATTTGCGGTGAATATCCCTATTATTCACCGCATAAAATGCAGTATTTATTTGCGCTTGCGGTTTATGCACTTTATAATCACCTTAAATTATGCGGTGATTAAGCTATGTGGATATACGAACATCAAGATTGGCCGAACTTTAATTGGGATATTGGGTTAATTGCGCCCAAGTTGGTAGAGCTTCGCCATCGGCAAGGGCGATTGCTGGGAAAAATGGAAGGGCTAGGCTTTGCGCTGAAACGTGAAGCCAGCTTGTTGACGCTGACCAGTGATGTGGTGAAATCTTCTGCCATTGAAGGCGAAACCTTAAATCCAGAAGAAGTGCGTTCATCCATTGCGCGGCGACTAGGGATGGAGATTGCTGGCCTTGTGCCAGCCAGCCGCAATGTAGAAGGCGTGGTGGAGATGATGTTAGACGCGACCCAACAAAATGCGCATCCACTCACCCAAGAGCGCTTGTTTTGCTGGCACGCTGCATTATTCCCCACTGGGCGTAGCGGCATGCACCGCATAACCGTGGGCGGCTGGCGCACGGCAGAAGCTGGGCCTATGCAAGTGGTTTCTGGCCCGGTTGGCCGTGAAAAAGTTCATTTTGAAGGGCCCAGTGCCGAAAAATTAAACCATGAAATGGCGGCTTTTTTAACTTGGTTTAACCAACCCAATACTATTGACCCCGTTTTAAAAGCAGGCATTGCACATTTTTGGTTTGTCACTATTCACCCGTTTGAAGATGGCAATGGTCGCATTGCCAGAGCGATTGCGGATATGGCACTGGCGCGCGCCGATGCAAGCACCGACCGTTTTTATAGTTTATCCAGCCAAATTGAAGCAGAACGTAAAGACTACTACAAGGAATTAGAAAGCCAACAACGCAACACGCCAGACATTACCCAATGGCTGAATTGGTTTTTAGACTGCTTGAGTGCTGCCATCACCCGCGCCGAGCAAACCTTGGCTGCGGTGCTATACAAAGCACAACTTTGGCACACCATTAACCAACAACCTGTGAATGAACGGCAACGCAACATTATTAACCAAATGTTAGAAGAAGGTTTTATCGGGCATATGAATACGTCAAAATACGCCAAACTTGCCAATTGCTCAAACGACACCGCTTTGCGTGATATTCAAGAACTTAAAACCCGTGGCATTTTGATTCAAAACCCAAGTGGTGGGCGTAGCACCAGTTATCGCTTGGTGGATATGGAAGAGCATTGAAGGTATTTAATATTTCTGCGCATTCAAGTTTATTTAAAAGTCTTCATTTGCGATGGCTGTTAATGTTTCTTGCACTGCAAAATACACCTCCCACCTGCGTTCGTTTTCTTCAAGTTCGTCATCCAAATTATTCACATCATAAAGCGTTTGCATAATGCTTAAATATTCAATACCAAATGCATTAAACCAGCTTGCCACTAAATGTGCGTCGTGAAAAGTGTCATCCCAAATATACAGCGTAGCAAGATAATGCTCTGACGTTGCTTGTGGGCTAATGATTGAGCATTCGCCAAGCGGCGTGGAAGAGTGTAGTGCGTAATCCTCCATTTTTTTGGTTAATAAACCAAAGCAATTGGTGGATGAAGTTATTTTCTTCAACTTGCATGTTAAGTTATCTCGCAAACCCTAAACACACTTGCCTTGCAATGGCATACACCCAAAAGATTGGTTTTGTGTGTGTTGGCGCATTCTTACGTTGCTGCCTCACTTTTGCGATCACCTTGTTTACCATTAAATCATGTGCAAGTGCGGGGATTTTAAAATCTTTACACGCCCCCAGTGTGATGCGTTTAATCACACTTTGAGCGGCATCGTCTAATGTATTTAAATTTAGCGTTTCAAATTGCAATGCGCGCATTGAATCGCGTTGCGCTTTTAAATCATCCAACAAGCTTTGTATGGTTAATTTTAGCTGCGCATAGTTTTCGTCCAATTTGGTTTTGGTCGGAACCTTAATCGGGCGGATTTCAATAAAACGCTCACGCTCAAAATACCAAACTTGCGCACTAACGTTCATGTAATTCAGCAAAATTTCATCAAGCTGAATAGCTTGCTTAGCCACCACAACGGCTTCGACACCTTTTAATAATTGCGGCAACGGGCTTGGCTCAATCAAAACTGGTTGCGCTTCAAGGCTTTGCTGAACCTCCTGCCAAATGGCAAGCGGGTAAATGCGCAATCTATTTTCTGGAATCGGGATAATCACGACTTGATCGCCATCCGCAAAGTAATTTGTGGCAAGTTTTAAACAGCTATTTTCAATCGTGGTGGTGTAAATAATCTTATTCATGGCAGGCGGTTTACAAGGGGTGGAGAGGGTAATCCTCCCACAAAATTTGGGACAATTGAATGGGTTTGAGAAATATAAAACCGCAATTTTATGTGAATTCCAACTAAATCTTCATGACCTGCCCGCAATAAAATAACAGGTTTAGTATTCAAACTCTAAGTGGTCAATTACCGCCACTACGCGATTGATAATTTCAAGATCAATGTTCTTAGCAAATTGGGCACAATCAGGAAAACAAAAAGGCCTGCATTGCTGCAGGCCTTATGATTAGCAGTCCGAACATTTTTTCATAGTTTTAAACGATGTAAATTATCAAAAAATGGTCTAAAACGTTGAATTGGATTGATTAAAAATAATAGCAATAGTCTAGACTTGCAATTGTTACAGTCAAAAATAATCAGTACTTTATTCGTACAAGCCAAGAGTTAATGACTTTATTCATGATATTTGTAATCCTTAACAAATGTTAAATATTGATCATCATCTATCGATGATTAGTGATATGACTTTTTATTTGGACTCATAAATTTAATGAAACTATTTTTCATTTTTGTTGATGAAAGTAACACTAAGTGATATAGTTATTCTATGCATAAAATATTTAAAACAAAGCTATTTCATCGCTGGATGACTAAAATTGATTTAGATGACAAAGCATTATGTATATCAGTCGCTGAAATGCATGATGGTCTAATCGATGCGAATTTGGGTAGTAATATTTATAAAAAGCGGGTTGCAATGAAAGGACAAGGTAAGCGTGGTGGGGCCAGAACCATCGTAGCGTCCTATTTAGAAGATAGATGGTTTTTTATTTATGGATTTTCTAAAAATGCGCAAAGTAATATTTCAAGTAAGGAAAAGGAAGCTTTAACCAAACTTGGAAATGACTTGCTGGAGTTCAAGGATAATGAAATAAGAGTAGCTATTGAATCAGGAAATTTATTGGAGGTCTCTTGTGAGTGACATATTAAATGCGGTACATGAAACCGCAAAAGGATTAAGTGAAGTTGGTTTAATTACTAAAAATAGAATGCAAGAGTATGACGCTCTTTGCATTGCCCCGGTACCACTTTATGATCAATCAAAAATCAAAGCATTAAGAAGTCGTTATCACCTAAGTCAGGCTGTATTTGCAGCGGTCTTAAATACCTCTTTATCAACTGTAAGACAGTGGGAAATCGGAGATAAGAAACCAAGTGGAACATCTCTAAAATTACTTAATATTTTAGATAGAAAAGGGCTAGAAGCGCTTATTTAACATTTTTTATCATTGCATAATTAAAATTTATGCTTATGTGAGCTAGACCCGATTTAGTGAGAGGGCAAGTACGAATATTATGCAGCATTTTTCTTTAAGTTTTGATGATAAGTTTTAGCAAATTGCGCAGGTGCTTGGTTGTTTAGTTTTGCATATCTGCGGATTTGGTTGTAAAACACTTCAATATACTCAAACGTCACGCGTTTCGCTTCATCTCTGGTTTTGAATTTGTAGTGATGTAAGCATTCAGTTTTTAAAGTGCCAAAGAAACTTTCCATCGGTGCATTATCCCAACAGTCACCTTTATTGCTCATTGAGGTTTGCATCTTGTAGCTGGTTTGTAATGCGCGGTAAGCTTTTGTACAATACTGGCTGCCGCGGTCTGAATGATGCATGGCCTGGCGTTGGTTTTTTGCGCCAGAAAGCTGCACGCAAGGCATCACACACCAATGTTTTGGTCATCCGTTCATCCATCGCCCAGCCCACAATTTCACAGGTGTGCAAATCTTTAACGGCAGCAAGGTATAACCAACCCTCATCAGTGGAAATATAGGTAATATCGGCCACCCAGACTTGGTTAGGATTGCTTGGGTTAAATTGACGATTGAGCAAGTTAGGCGCCACAGGCAGTTTATGTTTGGAATCCGTGGTAACTCTAAACTTACGCTTTTGCTTATAGCGAATGCCAGCGATCTTTCGCAACCGCTTGATGCTGTTAATGCCCAAGTGAATGCTACTTTGCTCTGCAAGCTCCGTTTGAATCTTATTGGGGCCGTAACTGCCACGGCCTCTTTCATGCGCGGCACGGATGTGGGTAATCAATCGTTGATCTCTTTGCCTACGTCCAGATGCTGGGTTTTGTTGATGCGCTAAATAGCCGCTGACATGCGATCACCGCCATCACGTTTGAGCAATAAGCCTCGCAGGTGTTGCAAGGGC
>CAZAEN010000004.1:0-212883 GCA_964484105.1 uncultured Methylophilaceae bacterium | reverse complement strand
TGGCGATTTTTGGTAAAAGTTGGGATTACCAAGTCACCGATATTTTGCGCACCACACTAGAAGAAAATTTGGCAATGATCGGCGACACCATTGCTTATTTAAAAGTGCAAGTCAAAGAAATCACCTTTGATGCCGAACATTTTTATGATGGGTATAAAGCTAATGCGGTATATGCGTTAGCCACCTTAAAAGCCGCCGCTGATGCGGGCGCGGATGTGCTGGCGCTGTGTGACACCAACGGTGGCACTTTCCCGAACGAGATTTTTGAAATCACGCAAAAAGTGGTCGCGCAATTTCCCAATGTAAACATTGGCATCCATTGCCATAATGATTGCGAAATGGCGGTGGCTAACTCTGTTGCTGCTGTGCAAGCAGGCGCGACGCAAATTCAAGGCACCATCAACGGGATTGGCGAGCGTTGTGGCAACGCCAATTTGGTCTCGATTATTCCTAATGTGCAGTTGAAATTGGGATTCTCCTGCATTCCGCAAGAAAATATGGTGGAGCTTACTGCTGCCGCGCGTTTTGTGAATGAAGTCGCCAACATGCCGTTTAACGAAAAAGCGCCGTATGTCGGGCATGATGCGTTTTCGCACAAAGGCGGCATGCATATTGACGCCGTCAACAAAAACCCGATTTCTTACGAACATATCAACCCAAATGTGATTGGCAATGAGCGGCATATTCTCGTTTCTGAAGTGGCAGGGCGTGGCGCAATTTTGGCTAAATTACAGCAAATTGAGCCGAGCTTGACCAAAGATTCCGCCGATACCATCCGCGTGCTGGAGCATTTAAAAACGTTGGAGCACGAAGGCTACCAATTTGAAAGCGCTGAAAGCTCGTTTGATTTACTCATGCATAAATTGTTGGGTAAATTTGAGCCGTTCTTTAGCTTAAAACAATACAACGTCAGTATTTTTGAGCCTTCCGCCGATGGCTTAAATTCTTCCGCCACCATTCATATTAACGTCAACGGTCAAGATGCTAATGCTACCGCGCAAGGCGATGGCCCTGTAAACGCGCTCGACAAAGCCATGCGCAAAGCCTTGGCGGATTTTTACCCTGCTATAAACGACATCAAGCTGATCGACTATAAAGTGAGAGTGCTTGATTCAAGCCAAGCCACCGCTGCCAAAGTGCGCGTATTGATTGAATCCACCGACCAACAACAAAGCTGGACGACGATTGGCGTTTCAACCGATATTATCGAAGCATCTTGGTTGGCGTTGAAGGATGCGGTGGAAGTCAAGTTGATGCGTTCTTAGAAAATGTGACGTTTTATAATTAACTCAAACAGAACAAGAGAACACAGTTGTGAACAATTTCACGATAAAGCTTCGCAAAAGAAATATTCCAGACGAGGAATTATTAGAAGATTTAAAGCGCTGTGCATTAGTACTCTCGGTTAATACGCTAACAGCAGTAGAGTATTCACAGAAAGGCTCCTATGGAGTAAATACTTTTCTAAGAAGGTTTGGTAGCTGGAATGCGGCACTTGAAGCAGCGGGTCTTAAAGCACCAAATCGACAAAATATTCCAGATGAAGAATTGTTTGAGAATATTGCTTCTGTATGGGCGAGCCTTGGTAGACAGCCTGTTGGAAAAGATATGGATAAATCAGGTGGTCTTTCTTCAATTTCTCTAGGAACCTATGAAAAAAGATTTTCATCGTGGAATAATGCACTATTAGCGTTTTCTTCTTATATCAATGATGGGCAGATTGTTATACCAATAAGTGAGAAAAAGGTTGAATCAAAGTCTGCATTAAGAACGGGTAGAAAGATTAATTGGCGCCTTCGAGCACAAGTTTTAATTCGAGATAACTGCATATGTCGTATGTGTGGTGCAAGCCCAGCAAAAGACCCAGAGGTTAAGCTACATGCAGATCATATTAAACCATGGTCTAAAGGCGGTGAAACTGTGTTGGACAATTTGCAAACACTTTGTGAACAATGCAATATCGGTAAAAGCGATTTATATGATGGAACTTAGGTCGCGTGGATTGAGGGCTTTATGCTGGTTGTAACAACACTAACTTCAACTGCTCTTGCTCCACAGGTCTTAAAGTCACTTGGCTGTAGTTGATTAAGCCAAGTTTTGGATGGTTAAACTCTCTTTGCCCTCCTTGTCTTTCTAGCACGTCGTGTTGCTTCCAAAACTGTTCAAATTCAGGGCTGGCAAGAGCTAGATCGTTTACCAATTTTTTAAGTTCAGGTTCTACTAAACAGCTAGGGCAATCGGCTAATTGTGGTTAACTATCCAGCAAATTCCTAAAGCGGGAATGACGTATTCATTCGCGTTAACATTGCTCAATTCGCCACCGCACAAGTCTATCGCATGATCAAATTGCACAAATCCCAAGCGTTTTAATTGATCTAAGTGTAATGATTGTGGATTGTGATCAAAATTTGCGATGACCAATACTGCGCCTTTGCCATGCACCGGATCAAAGCGTGAGAATACAAAAAGATGAGGATTGTCGACTTCAATTAAATCGCGGTTATTGCAGTCGGCAAATGCAGATATTTCTTTTCGTAAAGCAATCATTTTTTTGATACCGTTAAATATTCGATATTCGATGGTCCCAACCTGATGACGCTTAGCAGCGTGATCCCAGTTCATCTGAGGCCGGTGAACCCAGCGATTGTCATTGCGCTTATTCGTATCGTTTATGTAAGAGTCATCATTGAGCGTGCCAATAGCGTCACCGTAATAAAGTAGTGGAATCCCGCCGAACGATAAAATTAAGCCATGTAATAGCAAAATGGTTTTGATTGAGGAATCAATGAGCGCACTATTGTTGGTTTTGATGGCTACTTCTAAGCCAACCAATGAAGCCAGTGCGCCTGAGATGCGTGCATCCCCTGTGTGTGCGTTCAAGCCAAAAGCCAAGCCTGTGGCATTTGATAAAGGATGCTCGCCGGTGTAGTAATCCACTAGAAATTGACGATGTAATTTAGGGTCATAGCCAGCAGCAATAATATCCGTATCGTTAAATCCCCAACCAATATCATCGTGACATCGAATATAGTTTAGCCAAGTGGCGCGATCTAATTTCGCAGGAATATTGCGAATGCCTTTATTCAGTAATAGCGCATTTTTAGTGGCTGTGGCATCCCACAGCAATGCCATGAAAGAGGCGTTGTAGGCAATTTCACACTCTTTTGCATTAATGGCATCTTCACCAAAGTATTTAATGATTTCTGAAGGCGCCACGATAGCTTCAGCAATAAAAAGCACGCCAGGCGCAGTCACTTGGCAGCAGTCTTTCATTAACTGCAAAATTTGATGAGCTTCATATTGGTTTTGGCATGTAGTGCCGATTTTTTTCCATAAAAAGGCCACTGCATCTAGCCTGAGAATGTCTGCCCCACGGTTGGCCCAGAACAAAATAATATCGAGCATTTCAATAAATACAGCGGGGTTTTGATAGTTTAAATCCCACTGAAAATCATTAAAAATGGTCATCACCCATTTGCCCATTTCTGCATCCCATGTAAAGTTGCCTGGCGCAAATTCTGGAAAAACTTCTGGCATTGCTTCTTCAAACATGTCCGGTATGGTTCTGTCGGCATAGGTGAAATAATAATCTTGGTAAGCTTTGTTGCCTGCGCGCGCATTTACAGCCCATTCATGCTCGTTTGACGTGTGGTTTACTACTACATCTAAGGTGAGCAGAATGCCGCGTTTTTTTAGGTTGGCTGATAATGCATCTAAATCTTCGAGTGTGCCATATCGCGCATCAATTTTACGAAAGTCACGCACGGCATAGCCACCATCACTTTTACCTTTTGGGCAGTCGCACAATGGCATGATATGTACGAGGTTAATGCCTAAATCTTGCAAATAATGCAATTTGGACTGCATGCCTTGTAAGTTGTCGGCATAACCATCGCAATACATCGCCATACCAACCCATTGTTGACTTAAAAACCAGGTGTGGTCTTTTTCTCGTGTCAGATCGAGTTTTTTTAAGGCGGCGGGTCTTGCAATATATTGTCGAGCCATGGTTTCCACCAGGGTTGACATTTGCTTTTTAAAGTCGGGTCGATTGCCATACAGTGTATGAAACAGTGAGTGAATGGCGTAAAAATTTGCCCCTAAACGGGTGTAAAAATGCTGCAGTTTTTGGTGCTTTATGTCAGGTTTTAATGTAATGAGAATATCGTTTAATAATGAATGTGATACTTGTTCATACATATATTTACCCTAATATTTTTTACTCAGTTCTGATGCTTGTTAATGGGATGTCAAATCCATAATGGTTTAAGCCTTCGATGATCCCTGCTGAATAATTGCAGTTGGAAAAGTAGATACTCTCTAAGCCGCGCAACTTTTCAAGTTCATCACTGTGGTTGGCAACCACAATAGCACGGGTTGCACCTACCAACATTTCGCTGTCATTACCAGAGTCGCCAGCGACAATAAAGTTTTTGAGGGGCAGGCCCCATTTGTAGGCTAGGTAGCGAACGGCATGACCTTTTGACGCACGTACCGGCAAAATATCTAAAAATGCATTGTGTGAATATATCACTTGCGCATGCAAATGCCGCTCATGTAATACCCGGTATATTTCCTCTACTGGGGGCATTAACTCGGGCGATACTAAATAGCTGATTTTAAATTCACGTTGATTTTCATCAGATTGAAGTTCAATTCCTGTAATGTTGGTCATGGCTTTCATTAAATCATCGCGCCGCCATAAATGACGAATATGATTAGCCCAGCCAATGTCTGGTGTAAGGTTAGGCCCATAATTAATTTCACTGCCAACTGAGGTGACTAAAACATCTGGTGTCGGTACGCGATTTTTCTGTAAGATTTTTAGCGTACTTTCCAATGTTCTACCGGTTGCAATGCCAAAGGCAAATTTTTGTGACTGCGGTTTTAACCAATCGATCAGTTGTTCTAATGCTATTTTGTCACCAATCAGTGTGTGGTCGATATCGCTAATCAGCGCCATGCTGACTAAAGGCATCGGCGACTTTCCAGCAATTAACGTCATGGCTTGTTGTCTACGAATACGCTTTCTGTCACGTCGATGCAGCAATCCTACTTGCTTCATGTATTTTTCTACGTGCGCATCCCAGGTGTAATGATTTTTTACCCCAGTAATACCGCTTCTTGACCAGCTTTTCCATTGCTTGCTGTCAGTCAGTGCAGTATGAATTGCATCTGCAATCGCTTTTGAATCGAGTGTATTGGTGAGTAAACCATTTCCACAATTTGAAATAATATCTTTGGGACCCCCATCATCTGGCGCAATAATTGGTAATCCGCTCGCGGCAGCTTCAATCAAGGTAAGCCCAAAAGGCTCTGTGAGGGCAGGGTTTACAAACACGCCTTTTCTTCGATTGGCTAAGCGATATAAATCTGGAATTTCATCTTGCGTAATATGTTTTGGAAAGGCAACTTTGCCCCATAAATCATATTTATCAATATCTAATAATATGTCATTCAACACTGTTTTTTGGTTTTCTTCCATATTGCGGATATCATCTCTCTCGCCAGCCACAATCACTAAATTGGCCATTTCTTGTAGGCGAGGGTCTTCACCAAAAGCAGTAATTAAGCCCTTGAGATTTTTTCTTAATACTGGACGATTGATTGCAAGAATCATCGGCTTATCAGCCTCAGATAAAAAACAATCAACTTTTTCATTCAAGCGTACGTTTGCAAGTTTACGGCCTGGTGGAGAAAAGCGGCTGTTATTGGTGCCAGGTGGAATGACTGAACATTTGCGCTGTTCGTGATTTGTATACATGCCGTATTGTTCTTCAATTTCTTGGCGTGTGCTTGTCACCAAGAGCGAAGCATGTTGAATCACTTCTTCTTCCGTTTTGATGCGCTGTTCAAAGTTAAATTGTCGTTCAATACTGCGTTCTTTTTTGCCATCGGCTAATAATCGAGATTTTTTACTCCTCCCCAAAGAGTGGCCTGTGTGTACAAGTGGAATCCCCAATAGGGTAGAAAGTTGCTTTCCTACATAACCTGCATCCGCGTAGTGAGAATGAATAACATCAGGTAGTCTGCCTTGCTGGCGCAAAAAGTGTAAACAATGATCAACCACTTGGTCTAAATGCGGCCAAAGTAATTCTTTTCGGAAATATTTTTTTGGCCCGCAGGGCAAACGCACGATGCGCGCGCATCCGCCCAATGCCTCCACAGGTTGAGCATAGTCAGGTGATAAATTTGCGTCGTCAATCAGTTTTGTGATTAAGTCCACTTTGCCAACTTCAGCGTGACGAGAGAGTGCTCTGGCTAATTCGACCACGTAAGTCGTTTGTCCGCCTGTGTCTGCATCACGACCTAATTCGAGGTCATGGCTGCGGATGAGGCCATGCATGCTGATCATTAAAATATAAAGTTGTGCGCCAGCGTGATGGCTTTCTTTAATGGGGCTCATGATGATAACCCCCAGTCAGAAATAAACGCATCATAAAAACTTAGATGTGCAGGGGTTGCGCCTTGCTCTAAGCAGATTGCTGTGGCAAATTGTGTGGCGCGATTTAGTATTAAACTTTCGGACCAACCATGTAATAAACCTAAAATACACACGGCTGAAAAAGCATCGCCGGCGCCCACGGTATTCACCAAACGCTCACCGAGGTCTACGCCATCAATACTGACCTCTTCACCTTTTTTGTTTAAGAGCCATGCGCCATTTTGGCCGCAAGTGACAAATAAATAATTTAAATTAAATTTTTTGACTAGATAGCGGCCGTTTTCTAACGGACTATTGCCTAATAGATTAAATAAATCCGTGATATTTTCCAGCTCCGTATCACTGAGTTTAACGATGTCTGCGCGCTGAAGTGACCGTCTGATAATATGGGTATCAAACCATGGGCTTCGCAGGTTGATATCTAAAAACCTTGGACACTTTGCATCACTTAAAAAGGTGTCGAGTGCTAGCCGAGATTCGATATTGCGTTGCGCAAGTGTACCAAAATAGACCAAATCAGGGTGTGTGCTCAGCGTGACCAAATGCGTGACGCCAGAGTGGATGTGGTCGTATGCCTGATTCGGCAGAATCTCGAAACTGTGTGATTTATCTACTGTATTGACCAAGACTTTTCCGGTAGGAAATTGTTGGTCCACCTGCATTCCCAACGGATCCATGTTAAGCGCTTGCATTTGTGTAAGGATTTCATCACCTAATGTATCGCTGCCTCTTCTAGATAATAATACGGGGTGCTGATGAAATGCTTGTAGATGACGAGCAACATTAAATGGCGCACCGCCTAAGATGGTTTTTTCTGGGAAAACATCTGCCAATACCTCTCCAAAAACCATGATATTTTTGGGCGTACTGGTTCGGTATGATCTCTGTTTTTCAAAGGCTGGATTAACAAACTTGCTGTCAGTTTTGTTGATATCCGCTGTTTTAACTTCCATTTACACCTCCGTATTCATACATCTCATCATGTTGATGGTCATTTGGATATTTATTGGATATTTAATTGTCTTCAATGTCTCGTCCGTTGTAATGCATGTCTTTCACCAACTGCAGAATGTCCGACGTTTTAGAAGCTCAGTGATTTGAAAGGGCGCTGCAAATTATCCTCTTGGACATCACGCCATTTTTTTGATTTTGATATGCCGATAAATGGGTTTCATTCAGTCTTGAGTTGGTCTTGTTTTTTGGAACACGAAATCATTTTACTTAATAAAATACATTTGAACAAATATAATTTGCACAATACAATATGCCAATGTCGAGTTAAACAGACAAAAATGCACATGTTTGTTTTGGTTAGATGCCGCTAAGTTAAGTGAAATATTTTTAATGTAAAGGTCTAAAAATGGGTGATTTAATACAGGTTGGAAAATTAGAACCTGCTTTTTTTACATTGATGCACATCGTATTAATTATTGTCGTCGCATCGATTCTTAAAGTTGTGGCAAATAAGGGTATTCGAAATTTCAGAGTTTACATTTCGAATAAAACTAACTCTGACGAAGAAAAAAAACGACTAGAAACGCTTGGTCGTGTATTTAGATATGCGGCTACGGTGATCATCACCTTGGTGGCTGGCATGTTAGTGCTAAGTGAGCTGGGGATTTCTATTGCGCCTATTCTTGCCGCTGCTGGTGTGCTAGGCTTGGCGGTGGGCTTTGGTGCGCAAAGTTTGGTGAAAGATTATTTTAGTGGGCTATTTTTGTTGATAGAAGACCAAATTCGTCATGGTGACGTGGTTGAAGTAGCAGGAAAAGCTGGCTTGGTTGAGGAGATAACCTTACGTTATGTAAAGCTTCGGAGTTACGATGGTAATGTGCATTTTGTGCCGAATGGACATGTTGAGACTGTCACAAATATGAGTCGGGAGTATTCATATGCTGTTATCGATATTGGGGTTGCATACAAAGAAGACTTAGACCAAGTGTTTAAATTAATTGAATCTGTCGGGCATCAAATGCGCGCAGATGAAGAATATCAGTATGCCATTTTAGATAACTTAGAGCTTGCTGGCGTGGAGGAGTGGGCTGATTCTTCTGTGATGATTAAGATGCGAATTAAGGTGATGCCCTTGCAGCAATGGGGAATCAAAAGAGCGTTTTTGCATAAACTTAAAACGGCCTTTGACTTGCACAATATTGAAATTCCATTCCCACATTTAACTGTTTATGCCCCTGAGTTTAAAAGCAATCAAAGCTTTCTCATTCATGAAGAACCATTAAAACAATCATAGAATAAATAACATATTGAAGTTAGTCATATATGTGTTTGATGGTTAGACAAGCATCGCTCGCAGATTTTGCTGATAGGTGTACCACATGACTTAAGTGGGAATGAATCATGTAATAAAAAAATAGGATTTAGCATGCAAATAGTAAAAGTTATTCAAGAAATAAAAGGCAAAATCATTGCGGCTAAACATACCGATCTTGTGGCATGGCATGGCAGAATGGTCGTATTGATCGCAGCAATTTCGGCAGGGTTGGTTGTGGTATTTTTTGCAAAAGGCACGGAGTATGCTATTAATCTGTTTTTTTCAATGCAGCGCCAATATTGGTGGCTCCCTTTAGTGTTAACCCCAACGGCGGGTATGCTCATTGTTTGGATTACAAATCGTTGGTTTAAAGGCGCTGCCGGCAGTGGGATCCCGCAGACAATCACTGCTTTACACCAAGAAAATACAAGCAATCACTACCCGACTCTAATTAGTCTGAAACTTGCCTTTGGCAAAGTTTTTCTTGGTATGGGCGCAATCGCTGCTGGATTTTCATCTGGTCGAGAAGGGCCGTCTGTGCAAATTGCTGCCAGTGTGATGCATAGTTTTAGACATTTTTTACCTAAAGGTTTTTCTGTTCACCCTAAGCACCTTATTTTGGCTGGTGGTGCGGCTGGTATCTCAGCCGCATTTAATACGCCACTTGCGGGTATTGTATTTGCTATTGAAGAATTGGGTAGGCGTTTTGAGGAAAAAACAAATGGGGTGATCATTGCGGCCATCGTGCTATCGGGCCTCGTTTCTGTCTCTCTGCAAGGCAATTACGTATACTTTGGCCATTTGTCGGTTGCAAGTGTCGATAAATCCATTATTTATCCTGTGGTTGTCTGTAGCTTGGTCTGTGGCATATTAGGGGGCATTTTTAGTAAAATCCTCATTAGTTCAAACGATATATCTCATGGTGTCCTTCAGGGCTTTTTTCAAAAGCACCACCCAATATGGTGGGCTGGGTTTTGCGGGTTGTTAGTCGCATTGTTAGGGTTTGTGACCAATGGGGCCGCGCATGGTTCTGGCTATACTTTCACGAGTGATATGCTGGCTGGCAATGTGGTGGAATCTTGGTGGTACGCCCCAGTCAAATACCTTGCCACAATACTGACTTACTTAAGCGGTATACCTGGGGGCATTTTTGCACCTTCATTATCAATTGGCGCTGGCATTGGCAATGACATGCTTTTCGTGTTTGGGCAACATTATCAAACAGCCTCAATCTGTGCCTTATGCATGGCTGGGTTTTTAGCAGCAGTGACACAAGCGCCGATTACCTCATTTGTGATTGTGATGGAAATGATTGATGGCCATGAAATGGTCATTAGCCTGATGGCGATTGCATTGCTATCTTCCATCATTTCAAAATTGTTTAGCCCACCGCTTTATAGTACCCTTGCCGAAATTCATAAAAATAAATCTACCTGAGTATTTATGAGTAATAGAGAAATGACAGCGAATGGGCAAGCAAAGATGAATTTAGAGTTGGCACTTGAAACACTTAAATTGTTCCGGATTATCTTTAAATCTAACAACAGACATTTTCATGAAGTTGAAAAAGCAACCGGCATTGGTGGTGCCTCATTGTGGGCAATAGCGGAAATTGCGGGGAACACGGCGATTACAATTTCTGAGTTATCAAAAGCCATGTCTATACACCAAACCACTGCAAGCAACCTCGTTGATAAGCTAGAAAAGACTGGCTATGTTCAGCGAGTGAGAAGCAATGTTGATAGACGTGTTGTCAATATTCATTTGACAGAATTAGGTCGTAGCATTTTAAAAGACGCACCCACACCGTTTCGGGGGGTATTGCCTGATGCGCTGATGAAAATGCAAACGGAACAACTTGCATTGCTTAAGCAAAATTTATTAGTACTCATCTCATCAATGGATGTTAAAGAACTCAATGCTGCGTTTGAGACATTGGCTGAAGGGTAGCTGGCGAGGGCATTATAAAATGTGTAAGTTAGATTTAACCTTCAGGGTTTAGCATTACCAATTTCAATTGTTCTTGTTCCACTGGCCTTAAGGTGACTTGGCTGTAGCTGATTATGCCATCGTTTGGGTGGTTAAATTCGCGTTGTCCGCCTTGTCGTTCTAGTACGTCGTGTTGTTTCCAAAATTGTTCAAATTCTGGGCTGGCAAGGGCTAATTCGTTAACCAATTTTTTAAGCTCCGGTTCTTCTAAACGACTACGGCAATCTGCGCGAAATTCTGCCACCAGTCTGCGGGCGCGCATTTCCCAGTTCACCACAAAGTTTTTAGCGACTGGGTTTAAAAATACAAAGCGCAGTAGGTTGGGGCGCTGATCTGTTTTGTTTATTTGGTCTAGCCAGCCTGCAAATAAATCGCTGGCGGGTTGGTTCCATGCCATTAAATCCCAAGTGCGGCCCATAATGTAGGCGGGGAGTTGAATGCTACTTAACATATTGACTAAGGTTTCGGGGGCGGTGTCCGCGTCAGACGAATGGGCTTGCGGGTCGCGCCTGTCGGCCATGTCAAACAAATACGTGCGTTCTGATTTTGAGAGTTTGAGTGCAATAGCGAGTCTATCAAGCGCTTCGGCGGAAACATTCACTTCGCGGCCTTGCTCTATCCATGTGTACCAAGTGGCGCTGATGCCGGCGAGTTGCGCGACTTCTTCGCGGCGTAACCCTTGCGCGCGGCGACGCGCACCTGTTGGAAAACCAAAAGCCTCAGGCGTGCCGCGCCCACGGATTGCGATTAAAAATTCACCAAGTTCTTTGCGTTTGTTATCCATTTATTTTCACGGTGTCTTCGTTATCCTGTTAGTCTTAGTACTAGTATAACTTGTATTCTTGTCAGGGTATTAAAAAGGGCGTATCGTTCGCCTGTTTTGTAGAAATCACCTCTTAGGAGCAGGAAAATGGCGGGAAAAACGCTTTACGACAAATTATGGGATTCTCATGTCGTCCGTGAAGAATCGGACGGGACATGCTTAATTTATATCGATCGCCACTTAGTGCATGAAGTCACCAGTCCGCAGGCGTTTGAAGGTTTGCGTATGGCAGGCCGTAAACCTTGGCGTAATAGTACGATTGTGGCTAACCCTGACCACAACACGCCGACCAAGGATTGGGATAAAGGTATTGAAGACCCGATTTCCCGTTTGCAAGTGGAAACCTTGGACAACAACATCAAAGAATTTGGTGCATTGGTGTATTTCCCGTTCAAAAATAAAGACCAAGGCATTATCCACGTGATTGGCCCTGAAAATGGCACAACCTTGCCTGGCATGACGGTGGTGTGTGGCGATAGCCATACTTCTACGCACGGTGCGTTTGGTGCATTGGCGCACGGGATTGGGACTTCTGAAGTTGAGCACGTGTTAGCCACACAAACTTTGGTGGCTAAAAAATCCAAAAGCATGTTGGTGCGTGTGGATGGCAAATTAGGCGCCGGCGTGACAGCAAAAGACGTTGCTTTGGCGATTATTGGCAAAATTGGTACCGCGGGCGGTACGGGTTATGCGATTGAATTTGGCGGTGACGTGATTCGCGCGTTGAGCATGGAAGGCCGTATGACCTTGTGTAATATGGCGATTGAAGCGGGCGCGCGTGCCGGGATAGTTGCACCAGACGAAAAAACGGCTGCTTATTTAGAAGGCCGCTTACACGCGCCTAAAGGCGAAAACTGGACGAAAGCGGTGGCCTATTGGAATACTTTAAGCTCTGATGCTGATGCGAAATTTGATACGGTGATTGCATTGAACGGCGCTGAGATTGCCCCTCAAGTCACTTGGGGAACATCACCAGAACAAGTGTTGCCAATTGGCGCAACGGTGCCAGACCCAGCTAAAGAAGCTGATGCAACGAAACGCACCAGCATTGAAAATGCGTTGAAATACATGGGGTTAACTGCTAATACGCCAATCGAAAAAATTCAGTTGGATAAAGTATTTATTGGTTCTTGCACCAATAGCCGCATTGAAGATTTGCGCGCGGCTGCTTCGGTGGCTAAAGGCAAAAAAGTGGCCACTAGCATTAAATTAGCGATGGTGGTGCCAGGTTCTGGTCAGGTGAAGCGCCAAGCGGAATCTGAAGGCTTGGATAAAATTTTTATCGAAGCAGGTTTTGAATGGCGCGAACCGGGTTGTTCGATGTGTTTGGCGATGAACGCTGACCGCTTGAGCCCGGGTGAGCGTTGTGCTTCGACGTCCAACCGCAACTTTGAAGGCCGTCAAGGCCCTGGTGGCCGCACGCATTTAGTGAGCCCTGAAATGGCTGCCGCAGCTGCGATTGCAGGCCATTTTGTTGATGTGCGTAGTTTATAAGAGGAGAACACTGTGAAAGCATTTACTACATTAAACGGTTTGGTTTGCCCTCTCGATCGCGCCAACGTCGATACCGATGCGATTATTCCAAAACAGTTTTTAAAATCCATCAAACGTTCTGGCTTTGGCCCGTATTTGTTTGATGAATGGCGCTACACCAATTATGGCGAGCCAGGCATGGATTGCAGCACACGTCCTTTGAATAAAGACTTTGTGTTGAATCAACCACGTTATCAAAGTGCGCAAGTATTATTAGCGCGCGATAACTTTGGCTGTGGTTCTAGCCGCGAGCACGCGCCTTGGGCGATTGAAGATCAAGGCTTTAGCGTGATTATTGCGCCGAGTTTTGCCGATATTTTCTTTAATAATTGCTATAAAAACGGCATTTTGCCGATTGTGGCTTCAAGTGAACAAGTGGACGCTTTGTTTAAAGAGTGCGAGGCAAATGAAGGGTATGCGCTGAGTGTGGATTTGCCAGCACAAACCGTGACAACGCCAAGCGGCAAGTCGTTCAGCTTTGAGATTACACCAACCCGCAAGCACAACCTACTTAATGGCCTGGATGAAATTGGCTTGACTTTGCAGCATGCAGATGCGATTCGCACTTTTGAAGAAAAACACAAACAAAACCAGCCTTGGCTATTTGCTTAATAGTTAAGTGAACTTGAAAATTTAGAGGATTAAATATGGCATTAAATATTGCAGTATTACCCGGTGATGGCATTGGCCCAGAAATTATCAAACAAGCTTTACGCGTGCTGGATGTACTGAAAAAAGAAGGTCTGGACATGACCTTTACTGAAGCGCCTTTGGGCGGTCAGGCTTACGATCAATTTGGTCATCCATACCCAGAATTTACGCAAAAAATCTGCCGTGAAGCTGATGCTGTTTTGCTCGGCGCAGTAGGTGGCCCACAGTATGATAATTTGGATCGCCCATTGCGCCCAGAGCGCGGTTTGTTGGCGATTCGCAAAGATTTGGGTTTGTTCGCAAACTTGCGTCCGGCCGTGTTGTATCCTGAACTCGCAAATGCTTCAACGCTCAAACCTGAAGTCGTTGCTGGGTTGGATATTATGATTGTGCGTGAATTGACGGGCGACGTGTATTTTGGTCAGCCACGTGGCATGCGTGTGAACGAGCAAGGTATCCGTGAAGGTTTCAATACCATGATTTATAGCGAGCCTGAAGTGCGCCGCATTGCGCATGTGGCATTTGATATCGCGATGAAACGTGGTAAAAAACTTTGCTCTGTAGATAAAGCGAACGTGCTGGAAACGACTGAATTTTGGAAAGAAATCGTGATTGATGTGGCGAAAGAATACCCAGAAGTCGAACTCATGCACATGTACGTGGACAACGCCGCCATGCAGTTGATTCGCAACCCGAAACAATTTGATGTGATGGTGACCGGCAATATTTTTGGTGACATTTTATCGGACGAAGCGTCCATGTTGACTGGTTCTATCGGCATGTTGGCATCGGCATCATTGAATGAAAGTAAAAAAGGCTTGTACGAACCATCACATGGCTCAGCGCCTGATATTGCAGGCAAAAATTTGGCAAACCCAATCGCAACAGTGCTATCTGCTGCGATGATGTTGCGCTACAGCTTTGATAATGAAGCCGCTGCAACGCGTATTGAAAATGCGATTAAAAAAGTATTGGCAGCAGGGTATCGTACCGGTGATATTTACGAAGAAGGTATGAAGAAAGTATCATGTTCAGAAATGGGTGACCAGCTGGTGCTGGCGATGCAGCAGTAATCAATTCGGCATCGTGAGCGAGGCGGCATCTTCAAAAAAAGTGCCGCCTTGTTGTTTGGCTTACGTTACAACTTAAGTTTTTTCAGGAGTGAAAAATGTCAAAATTTTTTGTGTTAGTGATATTGATGTTCACGGTTGCTGGTTGCAATACTATCAACGGCATGGGTAAGGATATTGAAAAAGCTGGTGAAGCTGTACAAAAGTCGGCTAAGTAAAGTACACATTCAGTGTCATTCTTGCGTAAGCAGGGTTTTAATTATCAGCTTTTATCCGTGTTAATCTGCGGCTAAATTAAAGGTTTAAATATGTTAAAGGTAGGTTTTGTCGGCTGGCGCGGCATGGTGGGCAGTGTGCTGATGCAGCGCATGATACAAGAAAATGATTTTGCGGATATAGAGCCGCAGTTTTTCACGACCTCGCAAGCAGGTGGTGTTGCGCCAAATGTGGGCAAAGATTCACCAGCGCTGAAAGACGCTAAAAATATTGCTGAATTAAGCAATATGGATGTGATCGTTTCCTGCCAAGGTGGCGATTACACTAGTGAGATTTTCCCACAATTGCGAAATGCTGGCTGGCAAGGTCACTGGATTGATGCGGCTTCGACTTTACGTATGGAAAAGGATGCGGTGATTGTCCTCGACCCTGTCAACATGCACGTCATTAAAGATGCGCTCGCGCAAGGTGGCAAAAACTGGATTGGTGGCAACTGTACTGTTTCCCTCATGCTGATGGCGTTGAATGGCTTGTTTAAAGCGGATTTGGTGGAATGGGCAACATCGATGACTTACCAAGCCGCTTCCGGCGCCGGGGCGCAAAACATGCGCGAACTCATTAAACAGATGGGCGTGATTAACGCATCTGTAGCAAATTTATTGGCAGACCCAGCTTCTGCAATTTTAGAAATCGACAAAACTGTAGCGGATACCATTCGTTCTGATGCTTTCCCAAAACCACATTTTGGTGTGCCGTTGGCTGGTAGTTTGATTCCTTGGATCGATAAAGATTTAGGCAATGGACAAAGCAAAGAAGAGTGGAAAGGTGGCGTAGAAACCAACAAAATCTTGGGTCGTGAGGCTAATCCAATTGTGATTGATGGCTTGTGTGTACGCATCGGCGCGATGCGTTGTCACTCACAAGCGTTGACTATTAAACTTAAAAAAGACGTGCCATTAGACGAAATCAACCAAATGTTGGCTGAAGCGAACCAGTGGGCGAAAGTCATCCCGAATGAGCGTGAAATCAGCATGCGTGAACTGACCCCCGCTGCGATTACCGGTACACTCAACACGCCTGTTGGACGCTTGCGCAAACTCGCAATGGGCGGTGAATATTTGTCAGCGTTTACAGTGGGTGATCAACTTTTGTGGGGGGCTGCGGAACCTTTGCGCAGAATGCTCCGCATTTTAGTCGAATAGAATTAGTGAGGGCTTTAGATATAGTCCAAAGGGACTATATTTCTTGAGGGTTAATCCGCTAATTAAAGCTGGAATATGAAGTGTATTCTGAGCTTGCATACCTAACTGTTTGATGTTATTTTCTTATTCGAAATTCTAATGAATGATTGAAGGTAACGGTGTGCGCACATTAAAAATCAAAAAACTTTCCCTCGCTGTCTGTTTGGCCTTTTTGCCGCTGTCGTCTAACGCCGCTGGACTCGGTAAATTAACGGTGACCTCGAACTTAGGGGAACCGTTTAAGGGTGTCATTGAACTGCTCGAAACCTCACCGGAGGAAATGGAAACTTTGGTCGCTGTGATCGCTTCAGAAGAAGCATACGCGGCGCAAGGCATCACAAGATTAGGTATTCATAACGACATCAGAGTTGAAATTGTTGATGCAAAAGGCGCTACCCCAAAACTGAAACTCACTTCCACACAGGCTGTGACTGAGCCTTACATTGACATGCTGATTCAGCTTGATTGGGCTGCAGGTAGATTGCAACGAGAATATACCGTTTTGCTTGACCCACCGGGTTACAAGCAAGCGCTTAAAAATGAAGAAATTGCGGAAATAAAATCTCCAGATTCCTCCACGCCAACGGAAGCGACTAATGCGACAGCTCCAGCAGCAACGGCAGCGCAAGCGGATACGCCTGACGTGGATGATCAACTCAAGGCGATGCAAGATGCACCTAAACCTGTTCGTGTAAAACCAACGCAGCGCAAAACAAAATCTGGTGATAATTTGAGCAAAATTGCCAGCGCCATGCGTGTTGATGGTGTGAGCCTAGATCAAATGCTGGTCGCACTTTATGAACACAATAAAGACTCGTTTGTCGGTGAGAACATGAACCGCCTCAAAGTAGGCAAGGTCATTAAGCTGCCTTCAAAAGAAGCCATTTTTGCAACATCGCGTTCAGAAGCAAATAAAACCGTACAGTTGCATGTGAGCGATTGGCAAGCTTACCGCACGGGCTTGGCAAGTGCCGTGCCAGAGACCAAAACGCCTGAGCCAACGCCAACTCCAAGCCAAACAGATTCCGGCAAGGTAGTTGCTGCAGAAAAACAAACTGTGCCAACAGGGCAAGCTGAGTCACAAGACGTGGTAAAACTTTCAGCTGGTGAAAATGACAAAACTTCGAAAGATCCTAAAAAAGCAGAAGATGCGAAAAAAGCTGCTGCACAGGAAGAAAAAGTTGCGCACGATAAAGCATTAGCCGAGGCGCAAGGACGTACCTCTGCGGTAGAAAAACAAATTGAAGATATGCAAAAGCTGTTGGCGATGAAAAACAAAGCCATGACGGATTTGCAGAAAAAAGCCGAGGCGGACTTAGCCTCACAAAATCAAGCTGAAACTGCTACTGCGGAAGCAAAGCCAGCGGATCCAGCGACTCAAGAAGCGCCTAAAGTAGAAACTCCATCTGATCCAGCACAAACTGAAGCAACACCGCCCGTCACGGAAGAGCCACCGAAAGTAGAGCCAGCAAAAGAAGAGCCGAAACCTGCAGCTAAACCGCCGGTTGTAAAAGCGCCTGAACCAGTGATTGAAGAGCCAAGCTTTATTGCCACTTTGCTTGAGTCTATTAATCTTCCATTAATTGCCGGTGTTGGCGGTATCGGTTTGTTAGCGGCAGGTTGGATGTATTTGCGCAATAAACGTAGAAAAGATTTGGAAAGTTTTGAGCGTGGCATTTTGACGTCTGGTGGCCTTAAAGCAAATACTGTATTTGGTAATACGACTGGCAGCACAAGCTCGACAGATACCTCTTTCTTGACTGACTTTGCACAAAGTACTGACGGTGCGATGATGGATACGCACGATGTTGATCCAATTGCCGAAGCTGAAGTTTATATGGCTTACGGACGCGATGCGCAAGCGGAAGAAATTTTGAAAGATGCGATTACCAAAGAGCCTAAGCGTTACGAGTTGCACCTTAAATTATTAGAGATGTATGCAGGCAGAAAAGACACCTCTGCATTTGAGGCGATTGCTGGTGAGCTTTACACCACGCTAGGTTCAGATGATCCAAATTGGGAAAAAGTGGCGATTTTAGGCAGGGAGCTCGAGCCAGATAATCCGCTTTATGCAGCAAAAGCAGCGGCAAAAGATACGTCCCAAGAAGTGGTGGAAGAACTTGCTGCGGATGTACCCGTGGCGAGTGATAAAGTAGTGGATGTTGAAGTGAATGAAGAGCCAGTTAATTTGGCAGAAGCACCAAGCACCTTAAAGTTTGAAGAAGATTTTACAGCGCCTGAGGCAGAAGGGCTGACTTTCACTACAAAGGATTTTCAATCTGAAACATCTGATATTTTAGATGCGCCAGCAATTGAAGTGGCCGCTGTGGCGGAAGTGGAGGAAGAAAAGTTAGAAGATGAGCCGATTGCTTCTTTTGAAACGGCATTAAATACTTTCACCACGGAAGTTGCCGCAGATCTAACAGCAGCAAAAGACTCGGTGAAGTCAAGCATTCAATCGGCTGCTGATAAGTTTGATGTGACTGATGCTGAAGAAATTTCGTTGGATACTGATCTTTCTTTAGCTTCAGATACTGGGATGGAAGTCACGCAGTCAGAGATGTCTGTCGAAGATTTGGATTTTGACCTTTCTGTTGATGAAACGCCTGCGCCGCAAGCGTCAGAAGGCAATCTTAAGTCATTCGATCTTTCAAATATTAGCTTAGACTTAAACGGCCCGCCGACTGAGCTGACCATTGAAGCGCCAGAAGGGGCACCAGTGGCTGCCACAGCCGGTATCGCAGCGAATGACGATGTGGACGTGAAATTGAATTTAGTCGCGGCTTATATCGATATGGATGATAAAGAAGGCGCACGCGAGCTTTTAGAGGAGGTATTGAAAGAGGGCAATGAGGAACAGGTGGTTAAGGCGCAGATGATGTTAGACAGCCTAGCCTAATTTCTGTTAAGTTGGCTAAAAAAACCGAGCCAGAGTGCTCGGTTTTTTTATTTAAGCTTTTAAAGTGAAAAAATATTGGGCAAGTTTTGCTTTAGCCGCTACCATGCACATTTATGCATCCGTCCATTAAGATTCTTATTTATTTCACAGTGCTACTGACGATGGGGTTGATGACCCAACAATTTTTTTTGGTTTTTTTTTCAGTTGCGATTGCTCTGGTTTTTATACTGCAAAAGCAAAAGTTTCTATCACGTTGCTTGCGGCTCAGGTGGCTTTTTTTGTCAATTTTTATTGTGTGCGCATTCGGCACGCCGGGCGAATATATTTCAAATTTAGCATGGGATTATTTGCCTACTAAAGAAGGGATTTATTCTGGGTTTATGCAAGTAGCCAAGCTTTTGCTCGCTTTGTCATTGTTAGGAATTTTATTTCACCAAACCAAGCCAGCAGTGTTGATGTTGGGTTTGCACACACTGTTGCACCCACTGAACTGGTTGAAAATTGACGCCTCGCGCTTTATTGCTCGCTTAATGCTGACGTTAGAATATGTTGATCAATTTACTTTGGTGACGCTTAATCGAAAAAATTTCTTGGATTTGTTCAATCAGGTGCAACAAGAAAATGCCTCGCAAGGTTTTCAAAATATACATCTGTCTGCAATGTCTTTTAAATACGTCGATGTGTTTGCTGTGTTGCTCACAATCTTTTATGTGTGGTTTGTGATGGCTGGCGTTCAAAGATGACAAAAAGGGTTGCGCTTGGCGTCACTTACGATGGTAGCCATTTTTGTGGTTGGCAAAGCCAAGCGGATGGCGTTGGCGTGCAGGATGCATTGGAGTCGGGAATTGCGCAAATTGCTGGCCATTCGGTTCGCATACACGCTGCTGGCCGTACGGACACTGGCGTGCATGCGCTATGTCAGGTTGTGCATTTTGACAGCGATACCGTGCGCCCAATCTCAGCTTGGATCCGAGGCGTGAATGCTTTTTTGCCGGCCAGCGTGCGTGTTACATGGGCGCAAGCAGTTGCGCCAGAATTTCACGCACGCTTTTCTGCGATTTCTAGAAGTTATCAATATTTGCTGTACAACGCACCTGTGGCCTCTGCCATCATGCACCATAAAAGTGGCTGGTTTCATTTACCGCTAAATGTTGTGGCGATGCAAAGAGCCAGCGAATTTTTGCTGGGTGAACAAGATTTTAGTGCGTTTCGAGCGTCAGAGTGTCAGGCAAAAAGCCCCATCAAAATTATGCATGTGGCTAACGTGGAGCAGCGGGGCGCATACATTAAATTTAGCTTTAGCGCCAATGCGTTTTTGCAGCATCAGGTGCGAAATATGGTGGGTGCGCTTATTTACGTGGGCAAAGGCACATTGCAACCGCAAGATATGCAGAATTTATTGCAGCAAAAAGACAGAACATTATCACCACCCACATTTTCACCCCATGGTTTATATTTAACTAGCGTAGGTTATGACCAAAAATGGGGCTTGCCGAGCGATAAAGTCGTTGCGGACATCGTTGATTGGTTGGTTTAGGCGTTACAATACTGCTCGATAATTTTTTCATTATTTTTTGGAAAGCTGCTTGAGAACTAGAGTCAAAATTTGTGGTATCACTAACGTGAAAGATGCCTTGGATGTGGTGGAAGCTGGCGCCGATGCGATTGGTCTCGTATTTTACGCGCCAAGCCCGCGTTCAGTGATGCTTGCTCAGGCCAAAGAAATTGTCTCTAGCGTACCGGCATTCGTCACAGTGGTTGGTTTGTTTGTGAATGCCGAAAAATCTGAGATTGAAAAAATAATCGCTGAAGTTGGTATTGACCTTATTCAGTTTCATGGCGATGAATCTCCGGCATTCTGTCGTCAATTTAATCGTCCATATATTAAAGTTGTTCGCGTCAAGCTGGACACAAATTTGATACAATATGCTGATGATTTTTTTGATGCAAAAGCCTTGTTGCTTGATGCATACGCTGAAGGTTTGCCGGGTGGTACTGGGCATTCTTTTGATTGGGGATTAATACCTAGCAACCTTGCAACACCAGTAATTTTGGCTGGCGGATTAAATGTGGAAAATGTTGCGCAGGCAATTAAAACTGTGCAGCCATATGCGGTCGATGTTAGTAGCGGCGTTGAGGTTGCAAAAGGTATTAAAGATGCCTACAAAGTTAAACGGTTTATGCAGCAAGTAGCAGCAAGCGCGCTTGCAATAAAGTAAAGAGTGGAGAGTTAGACTATGCAACCTTATGATATGCCAGATGCGCGCGGACACTTTGGGCCGTTTGGAGGGACTTTTGTGGCGGAAACATTGGTGGAAGCGCTCGAAGAGTTGCGCGTGATGTATGAAAAATATCGTCATGACCCAGAGTTTTTAGCAGAATTTGCCTACGATTTAAAACATTTTGTTGGTCGCCCAAGCCCCATTTATCATGCCAAGCGCTTATCTGATAAAGTGGGTGGTGCGCAAATTTATCTAAAACGCGAAGATTTAAATCACACCGGTGCGCATAAAGTGAATAACACGATTGGTCAAGCTCTGCTGGCTAAACGCATGGGCAAGCCACGTGTGATCGCCGAAACTGGTGCCGGTCAACATGGCGTGGCAACCGCCACTATTGCCGCCCGTCTGGGCTTGGAGTGCGTAGTTTATATGGGGTCAGAGGATGTGAAGCGCCAAGCGCCAAACGTCTTCCGTATGAAATTATTAGGTGCAACCGTTGTGCCAGTTGAAAGTGGTTCCAAAACACTTAAAGACGCACTCAATGAAGCGATGCGCGATTGGGTCACCAACGTACACAATACGTTTTATATCATTGGCACGGTGGCGGGCCCACATCCTTACCCGATGATGGTGCGTGATTTTCAATCTGTCATTGGCATTGAAGCAAAAGAACAAATGCAAGAAATGGTGGGTCGCCAACCAGACGTAGTAGTGGCTTGTGTTGGTGGTGGTTCTAATGCTATGGGTATTTTTTATCCGTATATTGATGTGCCAAATGTTCGCCTGATTGGCGTGGAAGCAGCTGGTCATGGCCTTGAAACGGGTCAACATGCTGCACCGTTAACTGCTAATAGTCCGATTGGGGTGCTGCACGGTAATCGCACGTATTTGATGCAAGATGCTGATGGGCAGATTATTGAAACACACTCTGTTTCAGCTGGTTTGGATTATCCTGGGGTCGGCCCAGAGCACGCTTGGTTAAAAGATATTAAACGCGCTGAATATGTGGCAATTACTGACGATGAAGCGATGGCGGCATTTCATAATTTATGTCGTACAGAAGGGATTATCCCTGCGTTAGAATCCAGCCATGCGTTGGCGTATGCGGAAAAATTAGCGCGTACCTTGGATAAAGACCAAATTGTGTTGGTGAATCTTTCCGGGCGAGGCGATAAAGATATTAATACGGTCGCTAAACTCGCCAATATTAGTTTGTAAATTACAAATTTCCTTAAAATAAATACTCTGAGTTTATGTCACGCATCCAATCTACATTTAACGCGTTAAAAGCACAAAAAAAAGCTGCGCTGATTCCTTACATTACCGCAGGTGATCCGCACCCAAAACACACGGTGAGTTTGCTGCACACCTTGGTTGCCCATGGTGCAGATATGATCGAACTTGGCGTGCCTTTTTCTGACCCGATGGCAGATGGCCCAGTGATTCAACGGGCAAGTGAGCGCGCATTGGCGCATCGCGTTGGGCTTTCAAAAGTATTGGAAATGGTCAAAGAGTTTCGCCAAACTGATCAAAAAACGCCAATTATTTTGATGGGTTACGCAAATCCTGTCGAAGCAATTGGTGCGAGCGTTTTTGCAGATCGAGCGAAAGCGGCTGATGTCGATGGGGTAATTACTGTCGATTATCCACCTGAAGAGTGTGGTGACTTCGTTAAACAATTGCGTGATCGCAATATTGATCCGATTTTTTTATTGGCACCAACCACAGAGCCTTCGCGTGCTGATTTGATTTTGAATCAGGCAAGTGGCTTTGTTTATTATGTTTCGCTTAAAGGTGTAACAGGTGCCGCAAACTTGAATATTGATGAAGTTTCTGAAAAAGTAAAAGCCATCAAACAAAAAACTAGTTTGCCGATTGGTGTTGGTTTTGGCATTCGTGATGCCGCAACAGTAACAGCGACAGCAAAAATTGCCGATGCAGTCGTGATTGGTAGTCGTTTGGTACGCGTGGTGGAAGATTCAACCGATGAAAATTTGCTGCAAAATGTCGCTGCGTTGATGAATGAATTAAAAACCGCAGTGAATGCAGCCTAAAATTTGAATAAATATAAGTGTGTTAACAAGCCTAGATGTTAACTTGAGGACAGAATAATGAGTTGGTTAGATCAAATTCCGCAAAAAATTAAGCGAGTTGTTGGTGGCGATAAGAGAACCGTACCAGAAGGTTTGTGGAGCAAGTGCGACTCTTGCTTGTCCGTTTTGTATCGAAAAGATTTAGAATCAAATGCGGAAGTTTGCCCAAAATGTGGCCACCATAATCGCATTAGCGCACGACAAAGAATAGCGCTCTTGCTGGATGAAGAAGGGCAATTTGAAATAGGCCAGAATGTGATGCCGATTGATCCACTCAAATTTAAAGATAGCAAAAACTATACTGACCGCATTAAAGATGCCCAAAGAGAAGTGGGTGAAAAAGATGCGTTGATTGTGGTGCAGGGTGCGATGAAATCTGTACCAGTGGTGCTCGCCGTGTTTGAGTTTAAGTTTATGGGTGGCTCCATGGGGTCGGTCGTTGGCGAACGTTTTGTGCGTGGTGTACAAACTGCAATCGAAAACAAAATGGCATTTATTTGCGTGGCCGCAAGCGGTGGCGCGCGCATGCAGGAAGGCTTGCTTTCTCTCATGCAAATGGCCAAAACCAGTGCTTCGCTGACGCAATTAAGCAAAGCTGGATTGCCTTATATTTCAGTATTAACTGACCCAACGATGGGCGGTGTTTCTGCAAGTTTTGCAATGCTGGGAGATGTGATTGTGGCTGAACCACAAGCTTTAATCGGTTTTGCAGGTCCACGTGTGATCGAACAAACCGTACGTGAAACGTTGCCGGCTGGCTTTCAACGTTCTGAATTTTTGCTTGAACACGGCGCGGTGGATTTGATTGTAGACCGCCGTGAAATGCGTAATACCTTGGCTTCATTGCTCGCAAAAATGATGCGTTTGCCAGCGCCAGTTAATCAATAATTATTCGGTAAAAACCCCATTCCAAGTTTTTTCTGTACATGAAAAAAATTCTGGGCGAGTGGCTAAGTTACATAGAAAGCTTGCATCCGAAGACCATCTCAATGGGCTTGGATCGGGTGAATGCCATGATTGCCCGCATGGCGCTTACCCCTAAATTTCGTATAATTACAGTTGCCGGAACCAATGGCAAAGGTTCTACTTCTGCCATGCTGGAAAATATTTATCACGCCGCTGGCTACCAAGTCGGTTGTTATACTTCCCCACATTTATTGCGTTACAACGAGCGTTTGCGTATCAATCTACAAGAAGTTGATGATGAGGCGCTTTGCCTTGCATTTGCTGCGGTGGAAGCGGCACGTTTGCGAGGCTCTCCAATAGAGTTGACCTATTTTGAGTTTGGCACGCTCGCAGCGATTTGGCATTTGGTGCAAACGTCGATTGATGTAGCCATTTTGGAAATTGGTCTGGGTGGGCGCTTGGATGCGGTCAATGCATTGACTCCGGATTGTGCGATTGTTACCAATGTGGACTTGGATCATCAAGACTATTTGGGCGATACTCGCGAAAAAATCGGTGTTGAGAAAGCGGGGGTATATCGCGCCTATATTCCGGCAATTTGTGGTGATGACGCACCACCAGCGTCGCTCACGGCTTACGCTAAACAAATAGGCGCAGATTTTTTGACGATAGGTCAGCATTTTAAAATCACACCCTTAGAAAATTCTTGGCAATATGCGCTGCAAAAAAAATCTGGGGAGGCAAAGGTTGAACAATTGCCTTACCCAGCGCTTTCCGGGCAATATCAACTTAACAATGCAGCTTGTGCTGTGACATCGGTTTTTCAACTACAAGAAAAATTGCCAGTTACATTGTCAGCGATCCATGCCGCGTTAAAGCAAGTGTTTGTGGCGGGCCGCTTTGAAAAAATATTGGTACCTGTACAGCAAGGCGGTCAAAAAAATCGTGCGATAATTTTTTTAGATGTTGCACATAATCCGCATGCAGCGCGTGCGTTAAAAGAAAATCTAAAAAAATTTGCAGTAAAAAAACCAGCAAAAATCATTGCGGTATTTGCAATGCTCAATGACAAGGATATTGCTGCGGTGGTGGATATTCTTAAAGAAGATATTGACGTTTGGTATGTGGCAGATATTGCCCATGCGCGCGGCGAGAAGGCGGAAAATATTGCCGCGATCATTCGCAACAAAGTGCCGGATGCAATAATCCACTGTTATGCGGATGCTGCAATCGCTTGTGAACAAGCTTTAAAAGAAAATCAATTCTATAAAGCCGAGAGTGAAAATGATAAAATAATCGCGTTCGGGTCTTTTTATACCGTTGCGAGTGTCAAGCAATGGTTACTTAATCAACAATAATAAAAAATCGGGCAAAATCCCGTTTTCAAGCAAAATAAAGGAATTATCAAACATGGCGGTAGAAGCAGCCGTAGATCAAGCATTAGCGCTAAAAAAAAGAGCGCGCCGTCGCTTAGTCGGGGCAATTGCGCTGGTGTTGCTAATGCTGATAATTTTGCCGAATGTGCTGAAAGATCGCGCGCAAGAAGTGCAGCGTGCGTCAATCACGCTGACGATGCCGGAGTCCCCGCAAACAGCATCTGTTTCCGAGCGTGCAACAGAAAATCCTGTGACGGATCAAATCAGTTCACCATCACCAGAGATAGCAGAACCGCAAGTGGTGCCTGCAGAAAATATCACAAGCGCTTCAGAGCCAACACCAGTCGCCCCATCACCTGAAGATGCGCCTAAAGCGAGTCCTCCGCCAGCGCCGCAAATTGCTACCAATCCTAATGATGCCAAAGCAACACGGTTTCTTATCCAAGTAGGTGTTTTTTCGGACGCGGAAAATGTAAAAAAATTACAAGCGAAAATCTCCGAGGCTGGGTTTAGCTCTCGCACGGCCAAACTTATGACCGCAAAAGGTGAAAAAATTCGTTTACGGGTTGGCTCATTTGTTACGCGTGATGCCGCGGCTGTGGCGCTTAAAAAGTTGGAAGCACATGGGTTAACTGGCATGGTGTTGTTAGACGAATGATGACGGCCTAACAATGACTATTTTTGATTATAGCGTATTGGTGGTTGTCGGCTTGTCCATCGTGATTAGTATGATGCGCGGGCTAGTGAAAGAGGTGTTGTCCATCATTGGATGGCTTGCTGCTTTTTACGTCGCTAAAATGTATTCGTACCAACTGGTACCTTTGTTGCCAGAAAGTATCCCGACCGAAGGTTTAAAAATTCTCGCCGCGTTTGTGATTTTATTTTTAGCGACATTGTTGATTGCTAGCTTAATTTCAATCACATTGTCCGCAGTATTTAGTAAATTGGGGCTTGGCTGGCTTAATCGCTTTTTGGGTGCTTTTTTTGGATTTGCGCGGGGCATGTTAATTGTTTGCCTGATCGTATTTTTAGCTGGTCTTACCAGTATTCCTCAAGATGTACGTTGGCAAAATGCGATGTTTAGTGCGCCAATTGAGGCATTGATCACCAGCGCGTTGCCTTACCTGCCAGAGTATATCGCTAAGCATGTGCATTTTGATTAGATTTTCTTGAACATTAGGGAAAATTTGTCGTTAACTTTGGTGGCGGCCTTAGTGCGCGAGAATCGGTTTTTTTAAATTATTAAGTAGGGTCTCTCATGTGTGGAATTATTGGCATTGTAGGTAAAAATCCGGTCAACCAGCAGTTGTACGATGGCTTGCTGGTGTTGCAACATCGCGGACAAGATGCGGCGGGCATTGTCACCGCCGAGGGCAACACGTTTTACATGCATAAAAATAATGGATTGGTGAAAGATGTTTTCCAAACGCGACACATGCGTAGCTTGATCGGTAATGTTGGCATTGCCCATGTGCGTTACCCAACTGCAGGTTCTTCTAGCGCAGCAGAGGCGCAGCCGTTTTATGTGAACTCCCCCTTCGGGATTGTGTTGGGTCACAACGGTAATTTAACTAATTCAGAACAACTCAAAACGGAAATGTTCCGCCAAGATTTACGTCACATCAATACCACTTCTGATTCTGAAGTGTTGCTTAACGTGCTGGCGCACGAAATTGAAAAAACCTCCCGTAATGCCATTTTAAATACGGATATGGTGTTTGATGCCGTTGCTGGCGTGCATAGGCGCTGCAAAGGTGCGTATGCGGTAGTGGCGATGATCGCCAATTTTGGCTTACTTGCCTTTCGTGATCCGAACGGTATTCGCCCGTTGGTGATTGGTAAAGCTGAAACAGAAAAGGGCATCGAATATGTTGTTGCTTCCGAGAGCGTTGCGCTCGATGTATTGGGCTTCAAATTGGTGCGCGATGTTGCGCCGGGTGAAGCCGTGTTCATTGACATGGACGGTCAATTTTATTCGCGCCAGTGCGCGCCTGACGCTAAATTAAACCCCTGTATTTTTGAGTATGTTTACCTCGCGCGCCCTGACTCAGTGATTGACAATGTTTCTGTGTATCAAACCCGTTTAGATATGGGCGTGACACTGGCGGAAAAAATCAAACGCGAATGGAAAGATATTCAAATTGATGTGGTGATTCCGATTCCTGACACCAGCCGCCCAAGCGCGTTGCAGCTTGGTATTGCGTTAGGTCTAGATTACCGCGAAGGTTTTATTAAAAATCGTTACATAGGACGCACATTTATTATGCCCGGCCAAGCCTTGCGCAAAAAGTCTGTACGCCAAAAACTTAACCCGATTGGCATTGAGTTTAAAGGCAAAAATGTGCTGCTCGTTGATGACTCTATTGTTCGTGGAACAACCTCGCAACAAATTGTACAAATGGCGCGCGATGCTGGCGCAAACAAAGTGTATTTTGCTTCCGCCGCACCACCGGTGCGTTACCCAAATGTCTATGGTATCGACATGCCAAGCCGGAATGAGCTGTTGGCAACTGGGCGAACTGACGAAGAAATTTGCAAAGAAATTGGTGCGGATGCGCTGATTTACCAAGACTTGGAAGATTTAATCAAAGTGGTCAAAGCCAATAACCCGCAAATTAAAAATTTGGATTGTTCCTGTTTTAATGGCGAATACATTACTGGCGACATCAACGAAGCGTATTTGGCGGATATTGAAACCGCGCGCGGTGATGCAATTAAAACCAATAAACCAGCCAATTCAAGCACGCAGTTAGATTTGAATTTGGTGGATACGGATTTGGTGGTTGAAGCATAAGAAAACTGCTTGACCATTTTATTTTACAGGCATACCATTGAATTGCGCTGATTTGAGTGACTCAACTTAATGAAAGTCTTACTCAGCTTGCGGGCGCATTATAAATTCAGCTAAAGCGAGTGTAAAAAAGACCCGTTTTGGCTGATTGCTTAAACGGGTTTTTTATTTTTCGAATCCACAATAAGCATTTTTTGATTGGATTCTCAGAAAACCTTGAACTCCTAAATGTCTAGGTTTTTTAGATTAAGGAAAGTTATGACCACAAATCACTATCACCCAGAAACCTTATCTGTGCGGGCTGGTTCAGAAATGACCGAGTATGGCGAAAATTCTGAGGCTTTGTTTTTAAATTCGAGTTTTCGTTTTCAAAGTGCAGCACAAGCAGCAGCACGCTTTGGCGGTACTGAGCCAGGCAATATTTATTCTCGTTTTACCAACCCAACGGTAACGATGTTGCAAAACAAACTTGCCGCGTTGGAAGGCGCAGAGCAATGCGTGGCGACATCCAGTGGGATGTCAGCTATTTTGGCGTGCGTGATGGGGTTGTGTTCAGCTGGTGACCATGTAGTGGCTTCTCGAAGTATTTTTGGTACCAGCGTGCAATTGTTTGGCAATATTTTAAAGCGCTGGGGTTTGGAAGTAACGTTTGTATCACTGACCGATGCCGATGCGTGGCAAGCAGCGATGACAGAAAAAACCAAATTATTGTTCGCGGAAACCCCATCAAACCCATTGACGGAAATTGGCGATATTACAAAACTGGCTAATATTGCCCATGCAAATAATGCATTACTGGTGATTGATAATTGCTTTTGCACGCCGGCGATACAAAAACCGCTGCAACTGGGGGCGGATATTGTGATTCATTCCGCTACTAAATATATTGACGGGCAAGGGCGCTGTTTAGGTGGAGCTGTGTTGGGATCAAAAACGCATATGGAACCAGTCTATGGATTTTTGCGTACAGCTGGCGTCACCATGAGCGCTTTCAACGCTTGGGTGTTTTTAAAAGGATTGGAAACGTTGTTTATCCGCATGGAGGCGCATGCGAAAAATGCCCTAGAACTCGCGCGTTGGTTAGAAAAGCAGCCAGGTGTCTCGCGTGTACATTATCCGGGTTTGGCTTCGCATCCTCAGCACGCATTAGCCCTGCGCCAGCAAACTAACGGCGGCGGCATTGTAAGTTTTGAAGTGAAGCCAAAAAACGGCCAAATTTTACAAGAAGCCGCTTGGGGGTTGATAGATGCCACTAAGTTGATTTCAATTACTGCCAATTTAGGCGATGCAAAAAGTACCATTACGCATCCGGCAACCACGACGCATAGTCGCGTTACGGCAGAAGCGCGTGCGGCAGCTGGCATTAGTGATGGTTTGGTGAGGATTGCCGTTGGCCTGGAGCATGTGGAAGATTTGAAGGCAGACTTGGAATTGCTTATAAAATAGATTCTTTTTCTCACGTAAAATTAAAGAAACTACAGATACAATGTGACTCGGAATTTATCTTGGCAGAATGGACTGTAGTTGTAAGAATTAAGTGAATAATTAATCTATATCAATACAAAATCACAACAAAAGCGCAACATTTTCTTAACAGATTAACTTTATAATTCACTTTAACTAAATTAAATAACAGGAGATGCAGCATGAAAATTAAAATGGCTCACTATGTAGTAGCAGCATTACTTGCAGGCGTTTCACTTACTGCGAGTGCGGATGCTGAAAACGCTGAAAAATTGGCGAAAAAGTACACGACAATTGCCAAAACTGTGAACGCGTCTTATGACGCGCCTTCTTCAATGGATGGCAAAATGTTTTTTAACCGTAAGATCAAAGCGCCAAACGGTAAAGAGGTTGCTTGCGCTTCTTGTCACACAAGCAATCCTGCGAATACAGGAAAAAATATTGTTACTGGCAGGGCGATTGCACCTCTATCACCGCTTGTGAATGCAAAACGATTTAACGATTTGGAAAAAGTGGAAGATAAATTCACTGAGCACTGTAATGATATTATCGGTACAGATTGTACAGCAGCAGAAAAAGCAAACTTCATTGCTTATTTACTGACAGAAGAAAAACCAACTAAATAATTTTCAATGTTACGTTATGTTTGGGATCCATTTGTTAGGCTGTTTCACTGGTCTCTCGTAGCAGCTTTTGCTGTGGCTTTTTATTCCCATGCTTCCATTTGGGATAGATTGCTACATGTGGAAGCCGGTTACGTGGCTGGTGGGCTGATTCTTGGGCGTATCGCTTATGGTTTGCTGGCGGATGGTTATGCCAGCTTCAAAACTTTCCCCTTCAGCCCGGTGCGGGCAACGCGCTATTTGTTTAGTTTGTTGCGGGGTACAGCAAGGCACTATATTGGGCATAACCCCGTTGGTGCAATTGCCATTTATGCCATGTTAACCGTTGGAATTTTAGCGGTTGGCTCTGGCTGTGTGGTGTATAACGAGGGCTGGGGATGGATTGATGGTGATCTTGCAGAAACCATCCATCATTATTTGACTTGGGGTTGGTTGCTGATTGTTTTTGTGCATGTCAGCGGCGTTATTATTGAAAGCGTCATTCATCACGATAATTTAATTTGGGCGATGATTACAGGCTGTAAACGCGTTTGTAAGGTTGAGCAAAAGCCAAAAACAAAGTTACGAACTTAGTAAATTTTGCAATATTAAAAGCCACGATTTAGTCGTGGCTTTTTTGTTGACGTTTATTTTTTTGTGACTATGTTTTTGGGGTATTTCTCCAAAAAAACGACATGGCTTTAGTGGCTCGAGTCGATTCATGCTAAAATTGCAGGATAAAATTCAACTAAAAAGTTAGTCGATCATGAGTCAAAATCCAGACCAATTTGCCAAAGAAACCCTGCCAATTTCGCTAGAAGATGAGATGCGTCGTTCGTACCTTGATTACGCGATGAGCGTGATTGTAGGCCGCGCACTACCTGATGTGCGTGACGGGTTGAAGCCTGTGCATCGTCGCGTGTTGTTTGCGATGCATGAACTTTCTAACGATTACAACAAGCCTTATAAAAAATCCGCCCGTATTGTTGGTGACGTCATCGGTAAATATCACCCGCATGGTGATACTGCGGTATATGACACAATTGTGCGGATGGCGCAAGATTTCTCTTTACGCTACATGTTGGTCGACGGTCAGGGTAACTTTGGTTCGGTCGATGGCGACAACGCGGCGGCGATGCGTTACACCGAAATCCGCATGTCAAAAATTGCCCACGAATTATTGGCAGATATTGACAGAGAAACCGTGGATTTTGGTCCCAACTATGACGGCAGTGAGCATGAGCCACTCATTATGCCGGCACGCATTCCCAATTTGCTGATCAACGGTAGCTCCGGTATTGCGGTGGGCATGGCGACCAATATTCCGCCACATAATTTGAATGAAGTGATTAACGCTTGTTTGGCGTTGCTGAAAGACCCTGAAATGGGTGTCGAAGCGCTTATTGATTTAATTCCAGCACCTGATTTTCCAACTGCGGGCATTATTTATGGCACTGCTGGTGTAAGAGAGGGTTATCGCACAGGCCGTGGCCGAGTGGTCATGCGCGGCCGCACACATGTAGAAGACATGGATAAAGGCAGTCGACAAATGCTTATTGTTGATGAATTGCCTTATCAGGTGAACAAAAAAACTTTCGTTGAAAAAATTGCTGAGCTGGTCAACGAGAAAAAAATTGAAGGTATTTCTGATTTACGTGACGAGTCAGATAAGTCCGGTATGCGCGTGGTGATCGAACTCAAACGCGGCGAAGTGCCGGATATTGTGCTGAATAATTTGTACAAACAAACACAACTACAAGACACCTTCGGCATGAATATGGTGGCCTTGATTGATGGTCAGCCACGCTTACTCAATTTAAAACAAATTTTGGAAGCGTTCTTGCGTCATCGCCGTGAGGTCGTCACACGTAGAACTTTGTTCGAGTTGAAAAAAGCGCGCGCGCGCGGCCATGTGTTGGAAGGTTTAGCGGTTGCGTTGGCTAACGTGGATGAGATGATCGCCTTAATTAAGGCTGCGCCAACGCCGCCAGAAGCTAAAGTGGCCTTGATGGCACGCACTTGGCAATCACCTGTGGTTGAAGAAATGCTCAAGCGTGCGGCGATGGAAGCTTCGCGCCCAGAAGGTTTGAGTGTGGATTTTGGCCTTACACCAAACGGCTACAGATTATCTGATGTGCAAGCGCAAGAAATTCTGCAAATGCGCTTGCAACGCTTGACTGGTTTAGAGCAAGAAAAAATTGTCAGTGAATATAAAGAGGTCATGGATTTGATTGCTGATTTACTGGATATTTTATCTAAGCCAGAGCGCGTCACCGCGATTATCACGGGTGAGTTGACTGACATTGTGAAGCAATTTGGTGATAAACGCCGCAGTGAAATTGTACAAAATGCGCAAGATTTATCGATTGAAGACTTCATCACGCCACAAGACGTTGTGGTAACGTTGTCACACACGGGCTACATTAAATCGCAACCATTGGACGAGTATCGTGCGCAACGTCGCGGTGGCCGTGGTAAGCAAGCGGCAGCGACCAAAGAAGATGACTTTATTGACAAAATGTTTGTTGCTAATACGCACGATTATATTTTGTGCTTTAGCAGCTTAGGCCGCGTGTATTGGCTGAAAGTGTATGAAGTGCCACAAGGCAGCCGCATTGGTCGCGGTAAGCCGATTGTGAATTTGTTCCCGCTAATAGAAGGCGAAAAAATTAACGCCATTCTTTCTGTAAAAGAGTTTGATGAAGATCATTTTATTTTTATGGCAACTGCCATGGGGACAGTCAAGAAAACTGCGTTAACTGAGTTCGCGAATCCACGTAAATCCGGCATTATTGCGATTAATTTAGATGAAGACGACTACTTGATTGGAGCTGAAATCACCAACGGTAAAAATGACGTCGTGCTGGTTTCAAACGGCGGTAAAGCGGTTTGGTTTAGTGAAGATGACGTACGTTCCATGGGGCGTGCAACACGCGGTGTTCGCGGTATGAAGCTTGCGCCTAAACAGCAAGTGTTGTCGCTGTTAATTGCAGACAGTGATCAGCAGTCTGTTTTGGTGGCGACGGAAAATGGCTACGGTAAACGCACAGTGTTGTCTGAATTCCGCCTTTCTGGTCGTGGCACGCAGGGGGTGAAAGCCATTGCTATTAGCGAGCGTAACGGTAAAGCGATTGCAGCTAAACTGGTGAGTGAGGACGATGAAATCATGTTGATTACCACCGGTGGTGTGTTGATTCGTACACGGGTTAAAGAAATTCGTGACATGGGTCGCGCGGCGCAAGGTGTGACGCTGATTAATTTAGGTGAAGGTGAAAAATTGTCCGGCCTAGAAAAAATTGTAGAAACTGAGGCAGAAGACGCTGAATAACTAACGCGTTTTCCAAAGAAAAGTGACAGGCATGACAAAGCAAATTTTTAATTTTTCCGCTGGCCCAGCGGTGTTGCCAAAAGCGGTATTAGAACGTGCGCAAGCAGAAATGTTAGATTGGCATGGCTCAGGCATGTCCGTCATGGAAATGTCGCATCGTGGTAAAGAGTTCACCAGTATCTTAGAAAAAACTGAAGCTGATTTGCGCAGCTTGCTTGCAATTCCAAACAACTACAAGGTGCTGTTTTTGCAAGGCGGTGCGATTGCAGAAAATGCGATGATTCCGCTTAATTTATTGGCTAGTAAAAGTGCAGATTATGCCATTACTGGGACTTGGAGTCAGCGCAGCGTAGAAGACGCGAAGGCTTATGGCAAAATTGATGTGGTTTGTTCTAATGTGCCGGATAAATTTACCCACGCGCCTGCAAGAAATGGCTGGAAACTTAATAAAGACGCGGCTTATTTGCATCTTTGCACGAATGAAACCATTTGCGGCATTGAATTTTTAGATATGCCTGAAACGAATGGGGTGCCGATTGTGGCAGACATGTCTTCGCATATTTTATCGCGACCGATCAATGTGAGAGACTTCGGCGTGATCTACGCTGGCGCACAAAAAAATATTGGCCCAGCCGGTTTGTGTATTGTGATTGTGCGTGAAGATTTACTAGACCGTGCATCACCTCTGACTCCAGCCGTATTTAATTGGAAAACGCAGGCTGAAAATCAATCGATGATTAACACGCCAGCCACTTACAGTATTTATATTGCGGGTTTGGTGTTTGAATGGCTGTTGGCACAAGGCGGCGTGGAAGCAATTGAAAAAATTAATATTACCAAAGCTAATTTGCTTTACGATTATTTGGATTCCACCGATTTTTATGTGAATCGTGTGGCGAAACCCGACAGATCGCGCATGAATATTCCATTTTTCTTGCGCGATGAAAGTTTGAATGAAGCCTTTTTAAAAGACGCGGCTGAGCGCGGTTTGTTGCAACTCAAAGGTCATCGCGCGGTTGGTGGCATGCGGGCGAGTATTTATAACGCGATGCCGACTGAAGGCGTGCAGGCATTGGTTGCCTTTATGAAAGAATTTGAAAACGCACATTAAAAGTTTAATTTCTGTCGTGATGCGGCGTTGTTCACAAAAAATCTTCGCTTGCATATTTTGTGTATGCGGCGCTTGGTTTTTTGTTCTCGCCTTGCATGACTTAAGAAATTTAACTTTTAAAATAATTGTTGATATGAGAAACCGTTCGAATGAGCGAGCAATTAAAAAAACATCGTGACCAAATTGATGCCATCGATTCCCAAATTTTAAAATTGGTGAACGAGCGGGCGTCGCTCGCGCGCAAAATCGGTTCACTTAAAGAAGATGGCGTGATTTATCGCCCAGAACGTGAGGCGCAAATTTTGCGTCGCATGCAGACAGAGAACCAAGGGCCGTTGTCCAATGAGGCGGTGAGCAATGTTTTTAGAGCGGTGATGTCCAATTGTCGCGCTTTGGAAAAAGAGCTTTCCATCGCGTTTTTAGGGCCGTTGGGTACATACAGCGAAGAGGCAGCGCTTAAGCAATTTGGTCAAGGGCGTCAGGCGATTGTTTGTGGCTCAATTGACGAGGTGTTCCGAACTGTCGAATCTGGTCAAGCTGATTACGGCGTGGTGCCGGTAGAAAATTCAACTGAGGGCGCTATCAATTTAACGCTGGATTTATTGCTTACCACGCCGCTAAAAATTTGTGGCGAAATCACGTTGCCTATTCACCATTGTTTGCTCTCCAAACAAACCAATATTCATGAAATTACGCATGTGTTTTCCCATAGCCAGTCGTTGTCACAATGCCATGAATGGCTGTATAAGATGCTACCGAATGTAGAGCGTGAAGCGGTGACGAGTAATGCGCGGGCGGCGCAGATGATTCATGACTTGGTGTCGGCTGATGGTACTTTTGCGGCGGCCATTGCCAGCAAACGCGCTGCAGAATTATTTGACTTAAATATTTTGGCGGAAAATATTGAAGATGACCCAAAAAATACTACGCGCTTTTTGGTGTTGGGCAAGCACGATGTTGCACCTTCTGGGCAAGACAAAACTTCGCTGGTGATGATGTCAAAAAATATCCCGGGCGCGATGGTGAGCTTGTTAGAGCCACTGGCAAAACATGGTGTGAGTATGACTAAATTTGAGTCACGTCCATCCAAGCAAGGGCTGTGGGATTACGTGTTTTTTGTGGATATTGAAGGGCATCATTTGGATGCAAAAGTAAAGTCAGCTTTGGCTGATTGCAATGATCGCGCCTCGATGTTAAAAGTCTTGGGCTCGTATCCGCAGGCCATCATTTAATTTTCTGATAATTTTTTAATTTCTCATGGACGAAATCAATTACGCACCAGCGCATATCCGCGTTATTGCACCTTATCAAGGCGGCAAGCCGATTGAAGAGCTTGCGCGCGAAATGGGCTTAAAAGTTGAGGAAATTGTCAAACTCGCCTCGAATGAGAACCCGCTCGGCATTAGCCCTAAAGCAGACTTTGCTATTCAACATGCGCTAGATGATATTGCGCGATACCCGGATGGCAATAGCTTTACCTTGCGTGACGCGGTTGCACAAAAATTTGGCGTTGCCCACAACGAGATTGTGTTTGGCAATGGCTCCAACGATATTTTAGAGCTCTCTGCACGGACATTTTTGCAAGCGGGCGATGAAGCGATTTATTCGGAGCATGCGTTTGCGGTGTATCCTTTGGTCACGCAAGCGGTTGGCGCAAAAGGCGTAGTCGTTAAAGCAAACAATTATGCACATGATTTGGATGGTTTTTTACAAGCGATTACGCCAAAAACCAAACTGATTTTTATCGCCAACCCAAATAATCCGACGGGTACTTTGATTGAAAAAAATGTTTTATCGTCTTTCCTCAAAAAAGTACCCAAACAAATATTAGTGGTGTTGGACGAAGCCTATGATGAGTATTTGTCAGCGGATTTAAAATCTGAAGCAATTGGTTGGCTAAAAGAGTTTGAAAATTTAATTATTTCGCGCACGTTTTCCAAAGCGTATGGCTTGGCCGGTTTGCGCGTCGGGTTTGGTTTATGCCACGTCAATATTGCCGATATGATGAACCGTGTACGTCAGCCGTTTAATGTGAACAGCATTGCTCAGGCGGCAGCAACAGCCAGTTTGAGTGACGATGATTTTGTGGAGCGTAGTTATGCACTTAACCAAGCGGGCATGGCGCAAGTTACCCAAGGCTTGAAAGCACTTGACTTGGAATTTATTCCTTCGTTTGGTAATTTTGTCAGCTTTAAAGTAGAAAATGCGGCACAGGTGAATCAACAATTATTAAAAAATGGCGTGATCGTGCGGCCGATTGCCAATTACGAGATGCCAGATTATTTGCGCGTGAGCATTGGGCTATTTAGTGAAAATGCGCGCTTTTTAGAAGTATTAAAAACAATATTGAATCCATAACTTTGCATGACTAAATCAGAAAAAATTCGCTATGAAAAATTAGCCACGGATGATGTTCGCATTCGTGAAATTAAGTCATTGGTCACGCCTGTGGAACTCTTAAGCCGCCAAAAAGAAAGCTTGGCTTCCATGCAAAATATTTTGGCGACGCGCGCGGCCATTCACAAAATTTTGCACAATGAAGATGACCGTTTATTGGTGATTGTAGGGCCGTGTTCAATTCATGATACGGTTGCGGGCTTAGATTATGCCAAGCGCTTACTCGAATTACGTAGCCACTTAAACCAAGACTTGTTAATTGTGATGCGTGTGTATTTTGAAAAACCACGCACCACGGTTGGCTGGAAAGGGTTAATTAACGATCCTCACTTGGATGGCAGTTATGATATTAATGAAGGCTTGGAAAAAGCACGTCAATTTTTGCTGGATGTGAACGAGATTGGCATGCCAGCAGGCGCGGAATTTTTAGATACGATTACGCCGCAATACACGGCTGATTTAGTGAGTTGGGGCGCGATAGGCGCGCGGACGACCGAATCACAAGTACATCGCGAATTAGCTTCAGGGTTATCTTGCCCGGTAGGTTTTAAAAATGGGACAGATGGTAGTGTCAAAGTGGCGATTGATGCGATTAAAACTGCGTCTAGTCCGCATCATTTTTTGTCGGTCACTAAAGAAGGGCAGTCGGCCATTATTTCTACCACCGGCAACGACGATTGCCATGTGATTTTACGTGGTGGCAAAACGCCGAATTACGATCAAGCCAGTGTGGAGGATGTGTGCAGCCAATTATCTAAATCAGGCTTGAGCCCAAAATTGATGATTGATTGCAGCCATGCCAACAGCCAAAAACAATTTGAATTGCAAATTGATGTGGCAAAAAATGTCGGTACGCAGGTGGCGGCGGGTGATCAGCGTATTTTTGGTCTGATGATTGAATCGCACATCAACGCGGGCAGACAAGACCATGCGCCGGGGTGCGACTTGGAGTACGGCAAATCAATCACGGACGCATGTATTGGCTGGCAGGATACAGTGACGGTATTAGAAGGGTTAGCTGCTTCTGTGCGTGCGCGGCGCCAACATTAAATATCCTCTGTGTTTATTCAAGACGCGCGCATCATGAATTTACGTAGTCTTTAATCCGCAAGTTATCAGTGTTGTTGATTGATAAATCGGCTCACAATGCGTCTCACGTTGTGACGATTTACGAAAGTCTGAATCAGCGAAAATTAACCAGTTAACTTTAAAGGAAATTATCATGTGGACAACTCCTGCTGCTACTGAAATGCGTTTCGGTTTTGAAGTAACAATGTACGTAATGAACAAATAATTAGAGATAATTATTCATTATGTACGGAAAAAGGCTGCCAACACAGGTGGCCTTTTTTTGTAGAAGAGTGTATTTTTAATCGAATTACTTACTCAATTTAATTAAAAATTTACTTTATTGATGGAAAAGTTATAGATATGCATATTCACGTATTAGGTGCTGGCGCAGGAGGTGGTTTCCCACAATGGAACTGTAATTGTTTCAATTGTAACGGTTTACGCAAAGGGACGATCAAAGCCACCAAGCGTACGCAATCTTCGATTTGTGTTTCTAGTAATGGTGTAGATTGGGTGCTTTTTAACGCCTCACCTGATGTGTTGCAACAGATTCAAGATTTCCCTGCTTTGCAACCCAATCGTGGCATTCGTGATTCTGGAATCCAAGCGATTGTATTAATTGATGCGCAAATTGACCACACCACTGGGCTTTTCATGTTACGTGAAGGTACCGTGAAACGTGAAATTTATTGCACTAAAATGGTCTATGAAGATCTAACAACTGGTAACCAAATTTTAAATATTCTCGGTCATTACTGTGGCATCAACCATCATGATGTACCGATTGATGGTAGCACTAGTTTTGAAATACCGAATGTGCCGAATTTACGTTTTACGACTGTGGCATTAAAAAGTGCGGCACCTCCATATTCGCCGCACCGCAACAATCCAACACCAGGTGATACGATTGGCGTGTTGATCGAAGAAATTTCGACCGGTAAAAAATGTTGGTATTCGCCTGGGTTAGAGTTAATCGAGCCACATTTGCCACCTTTGATGAATCAGGCGGACTGCATCATGGTCGATGGTACATTCTGGACAAACACAGAAATGATTGATTTAGGGCTAATGACCAAAACCGCGCGCAGTATTGGCCATAACCCGCAATCCGGGCCAAATGGCATGATTGAAAATTTAGATAAATTTGGGTTGGACAAAAAAGTACGTAAAGTACTAATTCATATCAATAATACAAATCCCATACTAAGGGAAGATTCAGCGGAACGTGCGACATTGAATGCGCACAGTATCGAAGTTGCCTTTGATGGCATGGATATTATTCTTTAGGAGAAGCTTTAATGAATGCTGTAACCAATAACAACTTGCCTTGGTCACGCCAAGAGTTTGAACAAAAACTGCGTGAAAAAGGCCAAGGCTACCATATTCACCATCCAATTCATGTGTTGATGTATGAAGGCAAATTAAGCAAAGAACAGCTGCAATGTTGGGTAGCCAATCGCTACTACTACCAAATCATGATTCCGCAAAAAGATGCAGCGATTATGTCTAACTGCCCAAATATTGAAGTACGCAAAGGTTGGATTCACCGTATTACTGACCATGATGGTTACGATGGTGTGGAAGGCGGAATTGAAGCTTGGGTTAAATTGGGTGAAGCGGTTGGTTTAACTCGCGAACAAGTAGAGTCGCTTGAAATGGTATCTCCTGGCGTACGTTTTGCGGTGGATGCCTACGTGAATTTTGCGCGCCAACGCCCATGGCAAGAAAGTGTTTGCTCAAGTTTGACGGAGCTTTTTGCGCCGCATATCCATCAACAACGCATTAGTGCTTGGCCTTCGGTGTATCCATGGGTCAAAGAAGAAGGCTTTATTTACTTCAAAAAGCGGTTAACTGAAGCACGCCGTGATGTGGAACAGGGTTTAGACATCACACTGGATTATTTTAGTGTGAGCCGTGAAATGCAATTGCGCGCTTTAGATATTCTGCAATTTAAGTTGGATGTACTTTGGGTGATGGCGGACGCGATCATGTTGGCAAGTACGGATATTAAAGTTGAAGGTCGCGATTATTTGCGTCAACCGGTGATTAAGTTTAGATAAGGCCGAAAGCTAGTTTTTTATGGAAAATAAAATCGAACATTCCGATATCTACGCCATTGCGCTTCACCACCGTTTTCAATGGGAAGAAGCACAGCAAAGCTATGTGATACTTTTCCCTGAAGGTATGGTAAAACTCCATGGTGGTGCTGGTGAAATTATTAAACGCGTAGATGGTAAAACCAGTGTTGGTGAGATTGTGGCGGATTTGAAAGCCACATTTCCTAACGCAGAAAATATCGAAAATGATATTTTAGGCATGTTTGAAATGGCAGTTGGTAAGGCTTGGTTGCGTAAAGTTAACTAAGTCGTTGGTATAAAAGGAAGTAGCAAAATGGCACAAGTAAATAACGGAGTCGCTTCAAGTATCACCCAAAAACAACCCCTTTGGTTGCTGGCGGAGATCACGTATCGCTGCCCCTTGCATTGTGCGTTTTGCTATAACCCGACGGATTACGACAAACATACCAAAAATGAGCTTTCTACCGAACAGTGGATTAACGCTTTGCGTGATGCACGCAAAATGGGCGCTATTCAGCTCGGCATTTCTGGTGGTGAGCCTTTATTGCGCGATGACATTGAAGAAATTGTTGTTGAAGCACACAAACTTGGTTATTACAGTAATTTGATTACTTCCGGTGTTGGCTTAACTGAAAAACGCATTCAAGCGTTTAAAGAGGGCGGGTTGGATCACATCCAGCTTTCCATGCACGACATTACCGAAGAAATTAATAATTTCATCACCAATACTAAAACGTTTGAGCTTAAGAAAAAAGTAGCCGCGATGATTAAAGACCATGGTTATCCGATGGTGCTTAACGTGGTGATTCACCGTTACAACATTGGTCATATGAAAGAAATCCTAGAGATGGCCGATGCGTTGGGCGCAGATTATATTGAGTTGGCCAACACCCAATATTATGGCTGGAGCTTGGTCAACCGCAGCCAATTGATGCCAACTAAAGCGCAAATTGATGAAGCAGAGCGCATTACCAATGAGTTCCGTGAAAAAGTTGGCAGCAAGATGAAGATCTTTTTCGTGGTGCCAGACTACTTTAATGATAGACCCAAAAAATGTATGAACGGTTGGGGCGAAGTCTTTATGATCGTCACCGCTAATGGCGATGTGTTGCCTTGCCACTCTGCACGTTCTTTGCCCGGTTTAGAATTCCCCAATGTGCGTGAGAATGGGTTGGCTTGGGCGTGGAATGAAAGTCCGGCATTTAATAAATATCGCGGGATGGAGTGGCTCAAAGAGCCTTGTCGCAGCTGTGACGAGAAAGAAAAAGACTTGGGCGGCTGCCGCTGTCAAACCTATATGTTAACCGGCGATGCTGAAGCGGCAGACCCTGTTTGCTCAAAATCGCCACATCACCACTTAATTGAACAGGCCATTCAAGATGCACAAAATCCGCTGATCCGTGAACAACCCATTATTTTCAGAACCGATAAAAATTCTAAAAAATATGTAGAAGGTGATCGAGAGCGCGTTAGCCAATTCCACTCGCTTCCGTAATTCCGGATTTTTGATTCAGCTATAATGAAAGGCGCGTAGCAAACGCGCCTTTTTTCATGCAGTTTAAAATAACCAGAGTTAACTATTGAAAACACATTCTATTTTTCTTGTTTATGTACTAGCCGCATTGGCTGCGCTCGCTCCATTTGCTATCGATACTTATCTGCCAGCTTTTCATGTAATGGCAGAGGCGTTGCAGGCATCTGATTTGAAAATTCAGCAAAGCTTGACGTTTTATTTGCTGCCGTACGCCGCTATGACGCTTTGGCATGGTGCGATTTCAGATGCGATTGGCCGAATCACGACTATCAAGTGGGGGCTAAGTATTTTTGTATTGGCAAGCATCGGCTGTGCCTTTGCGCCAAATGTGGAAACGCTTTGGTTCTTTAGGGTGTTACAAGGTGCTAGCGGCGGGGCAGGCAACACGGTGGCACGGGCGATGGTGCGAGATTTATTTGAAGGTGCGCAAGCACAACGTGTGATGGCAACAGTGCAAATGCTGTTTGGCATCGCACCAGCTGTTGCACCTATCATTGGCGGATTTTTATTGGGGTTTGAATGGCAAAGCATTTTTATTTTCTTGGCGATTTACGCGGCGTTAACTTTGTGGGCGGCGGTGAGATTTTTACCAGAAACCATGCCATCGGAAATACGCTTAAAACTTTCAGCGCACAACGTCATTAAGAGTTATCGCACACTTTTCAGCGATACTGAATTTTTAAAATTAGTCATTGCCGTTGGCGCAAATTTTTCCGGATTTTTTATTTATGTATTAGCGAGCCCGGTTTTTTTGGGTAAACACCTAGGCTTATCGCCACAGCAATACGGTTATTTATTTGTTTCCACCGTCACAGGCATGGTGCTAGGCTCTTACTTTGCTAAACGGGCAGCTGGCAAGTTTGTAACAAGTAAAATTATTTTCTTTTCCTATGCTTGGATGGGGATATTTGCACTACTAAATATTTTGATCTGCGCTACGCAGTCGATAAATGTCGTCATGAATATTTTCCCGATAGCTTTGTTTAATATTGGTATGGCGTTTTGTATGCCGGTGTTATCCATTGCCGCCTTGGATCGCCATCCAAAAATTCGTGGTACCGCAGCTTCTGGCCAAGCATTTATGCAAATGTTGCTTTCTACAGTATCTGCGGGATTGATTGTGCCGTTAATTTGGGATGCACCGCTTGGTTTGGCTTGGGCAATGGGCGCCTATTGGTTGATTGGTTTGCTAGCAGTACTGCAAACTAAGCTTTGGAAAGCGCAAGGTTAATGTGTTAAAACAGGCGTCCGCATTGACTTTTAAGCTAACATTTCCAAGTTAAAAATACCCTGCAATCAAATTCTAGCTGGTGGTAATCAGGTTCCATATGTTGGCAAAGTTGATAAAATGCTTTGTCGTGATTGCGCTCTTTTAAGTGCGCCAATTCATGCACCACAATCATTTTTAAAAATGCTGAAGGAGCTTCTTTAAAAATACTGGCAACCCGCACTTCTTTTTTTGCTTTCAACTTGCCACCTTGAATTCTTGAAACAGCCGTATTTAATCCAAATGCATGGTGCGAAATACTTAAACGGCTGTCATACAGCACTTTATCTAATATAGGTGTATGGCGTAAAAAGGTTTGTTTCAGGGCGTTGCAATAATCATAAAGCGCTTTGTCTGTTTGTATGGTGTGTTTTTCTGGGTAGCGCTGCGTGATGTAGTCACCGAGTTTATCTTGCGCGATAAGTTGCGATATTTTGCTCTGCAATTCAAGCGGATAGTGTTGAAGATATTTAAGTGTGGGCATGAACGCTTAGTTTGACGACTGAATTGTTAACTTAGCTAATACCATTTTTACCCCACGCCAAACCTTTGGTAGTAACCAGAAGATTAGCAAAACAAAGCCAAATAGCACACCAATAAATAGAGCTGGATGCATCAATGCCAGCCAGCCGCCACCCAATAGTAAGCCTTCTTCGCCAAATGAAGCGGCGATATTGGTGACAGGCTCTGGTGAGGTGTTGATGAGTGCGCGGCTGCCCGCCTTGGTGGCGTGCGTCATGCCAGTGAGTGAGCCACCTAACAACGCGGCAATCGTTGCAATCATAGGGTCACTGGTGTTGATGGCGCCCATGGCGAGCAGGGCGCCAGCAGGAATACGAATAAAGGTTTGAAACGCATCCCACGCGCTATCAATATAGGGAATTTTATCGGCCAAAAATTCGATGGTCATCAAAAGGCCAGAAGCGCCAATCACATACGGGTTGCTTAAAATTTCTAATGTGTCAGGTAGATGTATGTAGTTAAATTTTGACAATACGCCAACAATAAAAACCGTCGCGTATAGCCGGATGCCGCTCGCCCAGCTTAAGCCGCCCGCCAGTGCTAAATTTGAGATGAGTTCCATGCGGCAAAATTAACATAACTTAGGTGAATTACCAAAATTTCAATCAGGCTGCCAAGATGAAAAAAGGAGACACATGGCCTCCTTTAGCTTTATTCGATACTTTTGAGCGTTACAGCGACTCAAAAATATCCGCGTCTTTCAGCACTTTACCCTCCATATCTTTTTTCGATAATGCTGGCGTGCCTTCAAATTGCCAGTCGATGTTTAACGCAGGGTCGTTCCATAGCAAGCTGCGCTCAAAGGCTGGCGCGTAGTAATCCGTGGTTTTATACACAAATTCCGCGGTATCGCTTAACACCACAAACCCGTGGGCAAAGCCTTCTGGAATCCAAAAGATTTTTTTATTTTCGGCAGAAAGCTCAATGCCCACATGTTGGCCAAAGGTTGGGGAGTTTTTACGAATATCTACCGCAACGTCATAGACTTTACCAACAATGCAACGCACTAATTTGCCTTGCGGTTGTTGAATTTGATAGTGTAGGCCGCGCAATACGTTTTTAACTGAACGGCTGTGATTATCTTGCACAAAATTGGCTTTTCTACCAATCGCGTCTTCAAATTTTGCCTGATTAAAACTTTCGTAAAAAAAGCCACGGTCATCTCCAAATACTTGTGGCTCAATCACGTAAACATCAGGAATATGGCATGGTGTCACTTTCATTTAAATCGCCCCATCTTTTAATAATCGCATTAAGTATTGGCCGTAACCGTTTTTAGCTAAGGGTTTCGCCAATTTTTCTAACTGTTCTGCGTTAATGTAGCCATTGCGGAAAGCAATTTCTTCTGGGCAACATACTTTTAAGCCTTGGCGGTTTTCAATGGTTTGAATAAAGTTACTGGCCTCAATCAAACTTTCATGTGTGCCAGTGTCTAGCCAAGCATACCCGCGGCCCATAATTTCAACGCTCAACTCTTGCTTATTTAAATACAATTTATTGATGTCGGTAATTTCTAACTCGCCACGTGGTGAAGGTTTTAAATTCGCTGCCATATCCACCACTTGGTTGTCGTAAAAATAGAGACCAGTGACAGCATAGTTACTTTGCGGATTTGCAGGTTTTTCTTCTAAGCTGGTGGCAACGCCATTCTTATCAAAGGCTACCACGCCATAACGCTCAGGGTCATGCACGTGGTAAGCAAATACAGTCGCACCTGATTCTTGCTGGCTAGCTGTTTGTAATTGTGTAGTGAGATCATGGCCGTAAAAAATATTGTCACCCAGCACCAAAGCACTGTGGTCGTTACCAATAAAGTTTTTGCCAATAATAAACGCTTGCGCCAAGCCATCTGGGCTAGGTTGCACGGCATATTCTAAATTGAGGCCCCATTCACTACCATCGCCTAATAATTGTTGAAATCTGGGCGTATCTTGCGGAGTAGAAATGATTAAAATATCTTTCAAGCCCGCCATCATCAGTGTGCTTAAAGGGTAGTAAATCATCGGTTTGTCATAAATCGGCAGCAGTTGTTTTGAAACAACGCGTGTGACAGGGTGCAATCTGGTGCCGGAGCCGCCAGCTAAAATAATACCTTTACGTTTAGTCATGATTTCCTCTCAAAATATTCATCCAGCATATGTGTTACGCCGTTTTGCCAAGGTGGTAAATAAATGTTAAAAGTTTGTTGTAATTTTGTGGTGTTGAGTCTTGAATTGAGTGGCCGTTGTGCAGGTGTTGGATATTCAGACGATGAAACGGCTTTGATGTCACTCGGCGCAAGTTTTAAAGGGATGCCTTTTTGTTGCGCGTAATCTAGTACAAACCTTGCGTAATCACACCAAGAAACCTCACCGCTTGCAGTCATATGATAAATACCGGACACATTATTTTGCATTGCAGTACGCAGCGCATGTGCGGTGACATCTGCAACTAATTCCGCCCCAGTTGGTGCGCCAATTTGGTCATGGATCACACTCAGAGAATCACGTTCTTGAGCAAGCTGTAGCATGGTTTTAGCAAAATTTTTGCCACGCGCAGCGTACACCCAACTTGTTCTGAAAATTAAATGCTTGCAACCACTTGCGACAATCTTTTCTTCGGCCGCCAATTTGGTTTTTGCATAGGTGCTTAAAGGGTTGGTTTTATCGGTTTCAAGCCAAGCTTGGGTTCCTGACCCATCAAATACATAGTCAGTGGAGTAATGTACTAATACTGCACCGATTTTTTTTGCTTCTAATGCCAATACTTCAGGCGCGTAAGTATTGATTTGATAAGCTAAGTCACTTTCTTTTTCAATCTGATCCACAGCCGTATGCGCTGCAGCATTGATAATCACATCAGGCTGAATTTTCTGAATTGATTCTGCGACCCCAACGAGATTGGTAAAGTTGCCACACATCTGTGTGCTATTTGAACCAAGTACAATCAGCTCACCAAGTGGTGCTAAGCTGCGTTGTAACTCCCAACTAATTTGGCCAGATTGTCCGAATAAAAGTATTTTCACGTAAAAACTTAAGATAAAAACAGTTAACTAACAGCATTCTATTAGAAGTTAGCCAAATTATATTGGTAATTTGTCGAGTAAAAGCTCGCTAAATCTAAATTTGGATGAATAGGCAGAATAATAACGGTTTTGTTACTTAAATAACGCTAATTCGATAATTGAATGAATAAACCGCTGATATTTCAACGAATGTCGCCTGACCATGATCTTGTAAAATCCAACTATATTTAGCGTTTAAAGTAGGTTTTATGGTTAATCACGATGCAAAATCAAGAGAATTTTTTATCAATACCTTAGATTGGTTATCTTTGGTGGTCAACCGCTATGCAGATAATTTTAATTTCGCGTTGGTAAAAATTGCTTTTGGTCATGGTAACGAACTGGGCGAAGCCTATGGCGCACCGGAAGCCTCTAAACAACTTGTCGCCATGACTGCTGATTTGCAAAAGGCTTTTCGCAAAACAGATTTAGTGTGCAGAAATGGCAGCGATTTTTGGGTGATTTTTCCTTACACGCCATTTAGTGAAAATATTTATGAAAAAATTCTCGGCGTGATTCAAGAAGCTCACCACAACGGGCTAAACATTGTGGACCGTGAAATTGCTATTTTTACCTTGCCGTTTGACACATCAAAGCAAGAAAATCCGAATTTATCAGCTGTTGAATTGTTAGATTATCTCAAAACACACCAAGAACAATTTGCCAGTCACGTCTTTAAACTTTCTGCAAAAAAATAACGAAACCTTATTTTTGATTTTCACCAATATGCGTTTCACCGCGTTGTTTGGCTAAAATTACTTGTTTTTGGCGCTCTGTTAGCCGCGCTTTTTTCTCTTCGGTTAAACTGTTATAACAATGCGGGCAAGAAATGCCAAGCGTATATTGTGGGCTTTTTAAATCTTCAGGCGAAAGCGGATAACGACACGCATAACATTGGTCAAATTTACCCACTTCTAAATTATGTTTCACTGCCACACGTTGGTCGAAGACAAAACACTCGCCTTGCCACATGCTTTGTTCTTCAGGCACGGTTTCAAGGTATTTTAAAATGCCACCTTCTAAATGGTAAACCTCTTCAAACCCTTGCTCTAACATAAAAGAAGACGCTTTTTCACAGCGAATGCCACCCGTACAAAACATGGCGACTTTTTTGTGTTTTGTTTTATCAAAATGTGTCGCTACATACTCTGGAAATTCGCGAAACGTCGCCGTTTTTGGATCAATCGCACCTTTAAACGTGCCAATATCCACTTCGTAATCATTTCGCGTATCAATGAGTACCACTTCAGGGTCAGAAATTAGCGAATTCCAATCTTGTGGTTTGATATATTTCCCTACTTTTTTGGTTGGGCTGACGCCCGGCACACCTAAAGTGACAATTTCCTTTTTCAGCTTCACCTTCATGCGATAAAACGGATGTTCATCAGACCAAGATTCTTTATGTTGTAAATCTGCCAAACGGCCTGCAAACATGGGTGCGGTACGTAAAAAACGAAGGATATTTTTAATGTTTTCTGGTAAGCCAGCAATGGTGCCATTGATGCCTTCTTCTGCTAGCAATAATGTACCTTTAATTTTGTTCAGCACACACGCTTCAAGTAGCGGCGCTTGTAGGGCTTTGTAGTCAGGCAGGCTGACAAATTTATAAAGCGCGGCAGTTAAGAATTTTTGTGATTGAAGAGCAGGCATTTGTAAAAACAAAATCTAATTAAAAATTAACACTATTTTAACATTGTTGTTTTTTAAAGTTTAAAAATATTTATTAAATTAAAAATAACCTATTGATTTAACTAAATAAAAAATAATGAGTTGAAAGTTAAAAAAATCTAGTCCATTTGTCTATAGGCTAAAATTTAGAGGATTGATATTTTTTATAAAAAATAAATGTAACGTCATGCTTTTGTTGAATTAATTTATTTTTATGCCTATTTTTAAAGCAAAAACAAGGCTAGGTGTCTACAAAAGCGTGTGTAGTCCACTTCGTAAAAAAGCTTAAGTTATTTTAAGAGGGTTACATCAGTAGTTATATAAAAATGGGAGCAAATGCTCCCATTTTTTATTGTTTAAGCCAAGGCTAAAGTTAAGCGAGTAAATGCAAAATCTCGCCATTGCCTTTGTTAGTCGCATCGCCAACGAAACGCTGTACACGTTTAGTTTCTACAAGTGAGAATTTACTACCGAGTTTAGCGAACGATTTAAACATTAAGCTTAAAAAGGGTAGGGTGTGCGTGCCGCAGTCTTGCATGGTGGCGTGTAATTTTGGCAGGTTTTTTACCAGTAATGTGCCGCGTTTCATATTAAAACCAGCATATTCACCTAGTTTTCCTAGCACGCCAATCGTGCCAGCTGTCATGCGGCTGGCGCAGTAATTGCCAGCGTTGCCTTCAATCAAAATGATGCCGCGGCGCATTTGGTCACCCACGCGGTCGCCCGCGTTGCCTTTTACAATCACCGTGCCGCCGCGCATGCCTTTTTTGTGACCAGCTGTGGTGCTACCTAAAAAATCACCTACGTTGCCGTGAATAGTCAATGTGCCGCTCGCCATTTCGCACGCTGCAAAATCGCCCGCGTTGCCTTGGCAAATGATCTCAGCATTTTTAAGCTTGTAGCCACAATAATCGCCCGCATCTCCAATAATGGTGAGCTTGCCTTGTGTCATATTGGCGGCTAAATAGTGCAAATTGGCGTTAGATTTTTCAACCACAATGTTTTGTGCGTCTTCACCAGAAATTTCAAAAAAATCTGAAGCTGGCAATTGTTGATTGCCATATTGCAATTTAATCGCCGCAATTTCTCTGGCTGAAAGATTATTCAACGCATTTGGGTTTAAAGGCGCGCAGTTGAGTGCAAATTTCAGCGTGGTTTTTAGGGTAAAGGTCAGTGCGCTCATGCTGTTAAGCCCATAATATCGTGTAGTTTAAATAAATGTGGCCCAAGTTTTCCGCCATAGTTACCGGCCGAAATGCGTTTTACGCCAGATTTTTCGCCCATGTCGCAAATCGCTTGAATGCCCACTTTCATCGAAAGTGCAATGTCTTCAAAAGTCAGGCCGTCAATTACAATTTCCATCACGCTTTCAATTTCTGATGAAAGTTCAGTATTGGTGACGCCTTTTAAGGTTGGGCAGAATGCATCGTTAGTGGAGGCAAACATGGTTTTATATTTACTGCCGACTTTTGAGCCAGAACGCACCACACCGCCTGGGAAAGGCATGATGACGTTTTTGACTTTTTTCATGGCTTCAATGGCCGTTTCAGCCGCGGCTAATGCGGCGGGTTGTGATGTCGCTAAAATTAAAAAATTACCGCCGCCAATCGCGCGCACCATGCCGGTGGATTCTTCACATAAAAATTCGCCATCCATCACTGGCACGCGCCAATAGCGCTTCATCAAGCCAGCTTGGTTTTTAAATAGTTTGGAGGTTTGAAAGCCATCACCGAAAAAGCGCAAATGTTTACCCAAGTTAATAGATTCTTCACTTTCAATGCCAGAAAATGCCGCCGCAGTCGGGCAGGTGAGGATACATTGCCCCATGCGCGTTTCTAGCTGTTGCATCAACACTTTACTGCCCATCGCGAACATTAAAATGCTCACGCCAGGGCGGCCGTCGGGCGTTTCATCTGCGCTTAATTCGCGCTCAATCCCTGCTTCTACGCCGCAACCAATGACTGAAGTCGCAAAGCCTGTCATTGCGTTGGCAGCGTTGTAAGCCCATTTTAAATTTTGTCCGGTGATAATCACCCGTGTGCCGCGCATGTTAAAAGCTTCGGCAAAGGTGTCGTCGATTTGGATTCCGTTAATGACCATTTCTCATGTCTCTTTTAATTTTTGTTTACAACCACTTTGTTGCGACCATCCTCGGCAATTTCATCATCTGAGATTTTGAAATTCTCCACGTTCATCGTGTGGTAGCGGTCAAAATAATCTTTTAAATCTTTTTCCACGCCAGTATCAAAAGCTGGTTTGGCGGTATGTGTTGCGCCCCAAACCACTTTCACCACTTTGCCATCTTTAACCACGAGCTCACCATTTTTAAACACATAATCTGGTTTGCTAAACATCGATTCACGGTCAGCATTGTCGGTATAAACGCTAATGTCAGCCTGCGCTCCTGCGCCCAAATGTCCGCAGTTGTTGAGGCCAATAAGCTTGGCCGCCCCAGCGCGTGTCATAATCGCAATCTCATATAGACTATATTCGCGGTCTATGCTGGTTAAGTTACTCATGCCCTGTGCATCTAAATTGAGCTTTGCAAAGGCTTCATTACGGAAGGTTTTATCCATCAGTAACCGAATGAGATGCGGATAGCTGGTAAACGGCGCGCCGTTTGGGTGGTCTGTTGTTAAGAAAATCCGCCATGGGTCTTCGACACTTAAGAAAATCTCTAAACCAATTGCCCATTGCAACGCATTCACAAAGTTTTGGTCTTTGTATTTAAATGGCACCACGCCGCAACCAGCTTCGCATTCAATGTCCATAATCACCGATTTTTTCGGGTTGGCATGTTTGGCATTCAAATGCTGCATCATATTGTCGCCAGATGCAGTAACCGTTTGGTTAAACATAATCTGTCCAACGTCGGTGGTGATGTGTTTGTTTTTGTTAATGGCCTCGGCAATTTGCGCGGCGGCCGACGAAAACTTTTTATCGCCTTCTGTCCCGTAACTGTGAAACTGAATATGCGTTAAATGCATCGGTACGCCTTCACTAGCGCCCATGGTGTCAATGGTGGTTTGGAAGTTGCCAGCTGCACCTAAATTATTGCAGTGCACATGTAATGGTTTGGCGATGCCTAATTGATTTACTGCCGTACTTAAACTTTTTAAAATCTCGCGCGGGGATACTTGGTAATACTGGTGTTGTTCGTCCAAATTTAAGCGGCGTTGGTTAAATTTAAATGCGCTAATGCCACCCGGGTTCACTACTTTAATACCAATGGCTTGAGTGGCATGCAAAATCCACGCGACATAATCGTTAATGGCTTTTTGGTCTTTTTTTGCTGCGAGCATGCGTAAAAAATAATCGTCATTGCCGAGCATGGCGTAGCCGCCTTTGTCGATCATCGGCGTGTCGCCCATCTCCAAATGTGTTTGGCGCGCATTCACTGGCAGTAGTGCAGGCTCAAACGCAGCGGTGTAGCCCATTTCAATGTACCTAAAGCCTGTATCCACCGTATTTGGCGTCGCATTATGCGAGCAATTTGGCCCGCATACGTGCGCTTCAGGCTCAGAATAATTCTTGGTTTCTTGATATTCGGGCAACATCATGCGGGCAATATTCATTTTGCCGCCGCCAATATGGCTGTGCATATCAATAGCGCCTGCCATCACCACTTTGCCTGTTAAATCATAGGATTGGTCTATTTTCTCGCTGTCGGCAGGTTTGTCAATTATCCGGCCATCACGAATATAAATATCTTGCACCACGCCGTTTTTGCCTTGCGCAGGGTCGTAGAGTTTGCCATTTTTTAATCGCGTAATCATGCTAATAAGCTCTCAATTTTTTGGAGAACGCTCGCCAAAGTTGGCAATGTCGACTCAGTTAATTTTTTTAAGGGTAGCGTCACGGAGCTATCCATGCGGAACATGTTGCCACCTTGATGAATGCCGGGAATCGCAACTGGGATAAACACGTCTGGAGCGGTTTCAAAAGTGGTGGCAGGGTGGCCAATAACAATAGTCGGTGCGTCGGTTTGTGGTGCTGGTGTTGCGTTAAATGTGCTTATCCACAGCAAAGCATCACAACTTTTTAGCTGTTTTTTTGTTGAAAACGCATGTGCGTTGTAGCTAGGTGCGCCGTTCACAAAACGGTTGCGCGTTGCGTAACCGGTTACCCAAGTGCTAGTGTTATTGACCGTTGTGTCGCCGTCACCAGAGTTGAGCGGCAAACCAGCCACACGGTTGGTTTCATTGAGTTCATTAATGAATTTAATAATACTTTGCGTGACAAGTTCTGCTTGTGGAATTGTTTTTAAACTGCTTGCTGACCAAATCACCACGCCGTACTGCGCTTTCTGTAATTTTTCGACTAAATTTTTAAGCGTTCCTAGCGAAACGCCAGCAATTGTTTCGTCGCCAGATTTTTTATGGAGTGGATTTTTGCTGTTGAGTAACGCGTTTAGTACGTTCACCACTTCAGGTAAGTTGGATTTTTCTATAGTGATCACCGTTGGTTTTTTGCCGTCCGGCGCAGTCGCAGCTTTGATCGCTTCGCTTTCAGCGTTACCTAAAAAAATCACTTCAGGCCTTGGTTTGCTGAATAAACTTTCTTGGTTCCACACCAATTTTTCAAAAAATCTAGGTGTGCTACCCACAATGTCTGTGCCAATCGCCAAAATTACATCGGCGCGGTTTTTCACTTCCGTCATCGTCGTGGTTTGGTAACCCATATTTTGCATCGACAAGGTATTGTTCACTGTGCCTTCAGAATGCATGTGGTCCAGCGTTGCGTTAGATTTTTTAGCCAAATCAATTACAGCGCGTATGCCAGTGACTTCCGTCCCCAAACCAGCAAAAAGAGGTTGATGGCAATTTTTTAAAATATCCGCAGCTGCTTCAATAGCCGCATCAAATCCCACTTTTTTGCCTCTTACGGTTGCATCTGCATTTGCGCCAAAACCAACTGAAAAAAACTTCGCACTTTTTTCACACTGTCCGTTTTCGAGTTTACCTGTTGCGCTGTCCACTGCGACATCGTCACACAGTAACCCACAGGCAGGGCAGGTGGCGATTTTAAATTCATTATTTTTTTGCATAGTTGTCATTTGAATCTATTAGCAAAGTTATTTAAAGTAAAACTTTAACTTTATATTAAGCTTGTATTTTGTTTGCGTCTATTGGATTACCCGCAAATTTGGATAATAAATGTAAGGGTCAAACTTGATTTTTATTATTAGCCGTGACTTTCGGGCTTAGTTTGGCGTTTTACTGCAGATCCCTGAAAAGAATGAATTGTCATGTGTAAGTTGGTTAAATCTCGGTTTATGTGAGAAAAGGCTAGTAACTATTGAAATTAAAAGCAGTTTTTTCTGTGGTGTCACATGCGATCCAAGCGTTAAATTTAGTATAACGTTCCGTTTTTGGTTTATTTTAAGCCCCAAAAATGGTATTTTAACGGTCTTTCTAAACCACTCAATTTTTGGAGTTTTTATGGCAGTTCAACGTACGCTTTCAATCATCAAACCAGACGCAGTTGCAAAAAACGTGATTGGTAAAATTTACACACGCTTTGAAAATGCGGGCTTAAAAATTGTTGCAGCTAAAATGGCACAATTAACACGTGCTGAAGCAGAAGGTTTTTACGCCGTGCATAAAGAGCGTCCTTTCTTTAACGCATTGGTAGAATTTATGATTTCTGGCCCTGTGATGATTCAAGCGTTAGAAGGCGAAAATGCAGTGTTGTTAAACCGCGAATTGATGGGCGCAACGAACCCGAAAGAAGCTGCAGCGGGTACGATTCGTGCTGATTTTGCTGAAAGCATTGACGCAAATGCAGTGCATGGTTCAGACAGCGAAGAGAATGCTGCGATTGAGATTACTTACTTCTTCGGTAAATAAATCAACTTTCGTCATGATGCTTGATTTGTTTGTTTAAAAAGGAATATTTTGGTCAATTTGCTTAACTTTAATCAACCGCAGCTCGCGGAGTGGTTCGCCTCGATGGGCGAGAAGCCGTTTCGCGCGAAACAAGTGATGCGCTGGATGCACCACTTCGGTGTGCATGAAGTTGAGCAAATGACCGATATCGCCAAAGCCCTGCGTGAGAAATTAAAAACGCAGGCAGAAATTGTGTTGCCTACCGTGCAGTTAGAAAAAATTTCTGACGATGGTACGCGTAAGTGGCTGATTGGCGCGGATGCTGCCAACAGCATTGAAACCGTGTTTATTCCTGAAGATGATCGCGGTACGTTGTGCGTCTCCAGTCAAATAGGCTGTGCGCTGGCATGTACGTTTTGTAGCACCGGCGCGCAAGGGTTTAACCGCAATTTGTCAGTGAGTGAAATCATTGGTCAGTTGGCGGTTGCGAATCGCTCGTTACGCAAAGAAGCGGGCTACGATATGCTGCCAGCTTCTGAACGAATTATCAGCAATGTAGTCATGATGGGCATGGGCGAGCCGCTGACGAATTATGACAGTGTAGTCACTGCAATGCAGATTATGCTCGATGACAACGCTTATGGTTTGAGTCGTCGCCGTGTCACGCTTTCAACCAGTGGCATTGTGCCGGCGATGGATAGGCTCAAAGAAGATTGTCCAGTTGCATTGGCGGTGAGTTTGCATGCGCCCAATGATGCATTGAGAAATGTAATCGTGCCGATCAACCAAAAATATCCGCTCAAAGATTTAATTGCGGCGTGCAACCGTTATTTGGAAAAGGCGCCACGTGATTTTGTTACATTTGAGTATGTGATGTTAGACGGTGTGAATGATACGGTACAACATGCGCACGAACTCATTAATTTGGTGAAAAATGTCTCGTGCAAATTTAATCTAATCCCATTTAATCCGTTCCCCAATAGCGGCTACGACACGTCCAAACCGCAACAAATTCGCGTGTTCCGTGACATATTGATGCAAGCCGGTTATGTGGTGACTGTGCGTAAAACACGTGGCGAAGATATTGATGCAGCGTGTGGTCAACTGGCTGGAAAAGTACTCGATAAAACAAAACGCACGGAAAAACGTATTTCGATTGAGGTGGCGCGATAATGCAATTTTTTACAAAAAAATGGCTGGTTCTCAACGTGATGTTTGCGCTTTTGTCGGCCTGTGTTTCACCACAGCAGGTTCAAAAAGAAAAAGAAGACGCTCGTATTCGTGCACAGGCGCACACTAATTTAGGGGCGGCTTATTTTCAACAAGGCAAGATGGACATTGCCTTGGATGAATTTAAAGCGGCAGCAGAGTTTGACCCAACTTATGCGCTGGCTTTTAATGGGTTGGGCTTGGTTTATGCAGCGCTGAAGCAAGATAAAGAAGCCAATGAATATTACAAAAAAGCCATTACATTAGAGCCCAATAGTTCGGAATCCCACAACAATTACGGTAATTTTTTGTGTTCGCGTGGGCGTTATGACGAGTCTATTCAAGAATATATGGCGGCAGTTAAAAATCCGCTTTATGCAACCCCTGCAGCGGCCTACACCAATGCAGGTGTTTGCTCACTCAAGAAAAAAGATACTTTAGGGGCTGAAACCTACTTTAAAAAAGCGTTAGAGATTGATCCTTTGTTGCACCAGCCGGCTTATCAGCTAGCGTTGTTGCAGTATCAACGTAAAGATGCTGCTGAGGCCTACAAAACGTTGCAAAACGCCTTGATGACACGGCCTAGTCCAGAGGTATTGTTACTCACGGTTCGGCTTGCTAAAAGTTTGGGATTGAATGAGGCTGAGCGCGATGCGCGCATGCAGCTTTACCAGCAATACCCTAATTCAGAACAAGCAAAAAAATTACAAACAGAATAATTGTTTAAAAATGCGATAGTCAAAAAAATGTCGGAAAAAAAAATAGAAGCTTCATCTAGCAAAAGCAACGAGTTGGGTTCAGTGTTGCAAGCAGCGCGGGTCAGTAAAAAATTAAGTATTGATCAAGTAAGCCAAGCAATTCATTTAAGCGCAAAGCAGATTCAAGCGCTTGAAAATAATGATTTTTTTCTTTTGCCAGAACCTGTGATTACGCGCGGATTTATCCGAAATTACGCCAATTTTTTGGATGTCGATGTTGAGCCTTTGTTAAGACACTACCGTAGTTCGGTACCGCAAGAGGAACGTTCAATTGTAGTGAAAGCCAACGTCAACGAGGTGATGTCGCAGCATACACATCAGCCGTGGCTCATGTATGTACTGGGCAGTATTCTAGTGTTGCTGTTTCTTACCGCATGGTTTTATTACATGGACTCGGTAAAAGCGCCTGGAGACGCTGGGCAAGAAGATGTTGCTGCGGTGACAGAAGCTGAAAATCTTAGTCAGAATTTACCTGAAGAAATTGTTCCACCAATAGACGGTCAAAATGTTGATCCAGTCACCGGGCAAAATATTGACGTGCCTTCAACGCCAGCACAGCCTCTATCGGCCGGTACGATCGCTAATCAACCTACAGTAATCTCATTGAAACCAGCCGCGCCGTCAGTACAGCCTTTGGTTGCTAAAAAATTAGAGATGCAATTTAGTGCAGATTCGTGGGTGCGCGTGAAGGATAAAACAGGGCAGATTCTTTTGGAAAAAACTGCTACTGCTGGATCAACTGAAAATTTAGATGGCGAGCCGCCGTTTAATATCGTGATTGGCAACGCCACTGCAGCCAAGGTCAAGTTCTATGGCCAAGAGGTTGACCTTGCGCCGGCAACATCTAAAAATATTATTCGCTTGCATTTGGAGTAGCGCGTGTCTGGAACAAATGCTCAAATGATTTCTCATGCGACCTATCAAGTGATGGTCGGCCATGTGCCGGTCGGCGGTGGTCTGAATGACACACCTATTGCGCCTGTCGTTGTGCAAAGTATGACCAATACCGATACAGCCGATGCGCAAGCGACCATCAAGCAAGTATATGAACTATGGCAAGCGGGGAGTGAAATTGTCAGAATCACTGTGAACTCGCCTGAGGCTGCCGCGCAAGTGGGCGCGATTCGTCGTGGTTTGGATGCGTTGGGTTGCAATGTGCCGTTGGTGGGGGATTTTCATTTTAATGGTCACAAATTGTTGCAAGCTTATCCGGATTGTGCCGAGGCGCTGGCGAAATATCGCATCAACCCCGGCAACGTGGGCAAGGGTTCCAAACGAGATGAGCAGTTTGTTGCCATGATTGAAGCCGCGATTCAGTATGATAAATCGGTGCGTATTGGCGTAAATTGGGGGAGTTTGGATCAAGCGAAAATGGCAAAAATGATGGACGAAAATGCCAAATCGGCAAATCCATTATCAGCAGATGCCTTGATGCGCGAAGCATTAATTCAGTCTGCGTTAGAGAGTGCAGCACAAGCAATTCAATGGGGTTTGCCAGAAAATAAAATCATTATTTCTTGTAAAGTCAGTAATGTACAAGATTTAGTTAGAGTATATTCTGAACTTGCAACGCGCTGTCAATTTCCACTGCATTTAGGTTTAACTGAAGCTGGCATGGGTTCCAAAGGCATCGTGGCTTCTACCGCAGCACTGGCAATTTTATTGCAACAAGGTGTCGGTAATACGATTCGTGTTTCACTCACGCCAGAGCCCAACGAATCACGTACAAAAGAAGTTGTCGTCGCACAAGAAATTTTGCAAACCATGGGCATTCGATCATTTACACCTTTGGTGACTGCTTGTCCGGGCTGTGGGCGCACGACTAGTACTTATTTTCAAGAATTGGCGATGCAAATACAAAGTTATTTGCGTAATCAAATGCCAATTTGGCGCAGCCAGTACCCGGGCGTAGAAAATATGAATGTAGCTGTTATGGGCTGTGTAGTGAATGGCCCAGGCGAATCAAAACTTGCTAACATCGGCATCAGCTTACCCGGTACGGGTGAGGTACCAGTGGCGCCTGTTTTTGTTGATGGTGAAAAAACGGTCACGCTGAAAGGCGACTTTATTGCGCAAGAATTTCAGGCGATTGTTGAAAATTATGTGCAAAAAAATTATGCAGAAGGCGGCAAATTGCGTGCCGCTTATGTTCCTAAAACCATTCCAATTCAAGCAGCAAAGTAATTCATTCAAATAAATGGCTCAAAAAATTCAATCCATCAAAGGTTTTTACGACATTTTGCCAGAGGCCACGCCTTTGTGGTTTAAGCTGGAAGACACCGCCCGCCAAATCATGGCGCAGTACGGCTACAACCAAATCCGCACGCCAGTAGTGGAAAGTACGGAGTTATTTGTGCGTAGCGTGGGTGAGCATACGGATATTGTTGAAAAAGAAATGTACGCTTGGGAAGACAAGCTCAATGGTGATAAGTTAACGCTGCGCCCTGAAGGAACGGCTGGCACGGTGCGTGCTGTGGTGGAGCATAGTTTGACTTACAACGCCTCGCAACGTTTGTGGTACACAGGGCCGATGTTTCGCCACGAAAATGTACAAAAAGGTCGTCAGCGCCAGTTTCATCAAATTGGCTGCGAGGCCTTTGGTTTTGCTGGGCCGGATGTTGATGCCGAACAAATTATTTTGCTGGCACGATTGTGGAAAGCGTTAGACCTTGTTGACGTGCAACTGCAGCTCAACACCATCGGTGATGCTGATGAACGTGCGGCTTACCGCCAAACCCTAATTGCGTATTTTGAGCAGCATGCCGAGCTTTTGGATGAAGATGCTAAACGCCGATTGCATACAAATCCATTAAGAATTTTAGATAGCAAGAACCCGCGTATGCAAGCCATGTGCGAGGCCGCACCAAAACTGATTGATACGCTTGGCGAGGCAAGTAAAACGCATTTTGACAATGTTTGTGCTTTACTGAACCAAGCGGGCGTGGCGTATGTCATTAACCACAGGTTGGTGCGCGGGTTGGATTATTACAATCGCACCGTGTTTGAATGGGTGACAGATAAATTAGGCGCGCAAGGCACGATTGCCGGCGGTGGGCGCTACGATGGATTAGTGGAGCGCTCTGGCGGCAACCCAACCCCTGCCTGTGGTTTTGGCATTGGTATGGAACGCGTGATTTTACTGATGCAGGAGTATGGTGTCACGGCAGCGCAAACCCCGGATATTTATTTGGTGTTTGCCGGTGAGTTGGCAGAAAAACAGGCGATGACAACAGCAGAAACCTTGCGAAATGCACATTTAAGCGTCGTGATGAACGCCGGCGGCGGTAGTTTTAAATCGCAAATGAAGCGGGCGGATAAATCTGGTGCGCGTTATGCCGCAATATTGGGGGACGATGAAGCAAATGCGGGTGAAATTTCACTCAAGCCATTGTTGGGGCAAGGTGAGCAGATGCGCTGCAAATTGACGGAAGTGGCTGAAAGAATCGCCTGTTAATTTAAACAAATACTCATGCGTGACATATTAACCATAGAAAATTTAAGCATCACACCAAAAAATGCGCCCAAGCGCTTATTGGTGAATCAGCTTAATCTTTCATTGTTTGCAGGTAAAACCACGTGCGTAGTGGGCGAGTCCGGCAGTGGCAAAAGTTTAACTGCGCTTTCTGTGATGGGTCTGCTGTCTAAGCAGCTACAAATGACTTCCGGGAAAATTCTGTTAAATGATCCAACATTGGGTGTGCAAGATTTAACCAAACTTGACGAAGCGGCGCTACGGAAAATTCGCGGTGCAAAAATCGGTATGATTTTTCAGGAGCCGATGACTTCATTAAACCCCGTGTTGACGATTGGCTACCAAATTGGCGAAGGCTTGGCCACTCACTTTGGGCTAAAAGGTCATGCGTTGCAGGATAAAGTGGCGCATTTATTAGACATGGTTGGGATTCCATCCGCACGCGCCACTAGTTACCCTGATGAACTATCCGGCGGGCAGCGTCAACGTGTGATGATTGCCATGAGCATTGCTTGTGAACCTGCTTTACTTATTGCAGATGAGCCAACGACTGCGCTTGATGTGACCGTACAGGCGCAAATTTTGAAATTACTGGATGAACTAAAACAGCGTATGAATATGGCGATGCTGTTTATCACGCATGATTTTGGTGTGGTGGCGGATATTGCTGATGATGTCGTGGTGATGTTTCGCGGTGAAATTGTTGAAGCTGGCGAAAAAAATGAAGTGTTGAACCACCCGAAGCATCCTTACACGCAGGCATTGCTTGATTGTGTGCCCGACGCTGAAGGTAAAAAATCACTCAAACCAATGGATTACAGCTGGTTAGCGCATAAGGCAATGACATGACGGATGTGATTTTAACCGCACTGCATCTTTGTAAAACTTACCGTCAGCGTAGCGGGCGATTTGGTCTCAATACTGTTAAGATTGCCGCGCTTGAAGATGTGAGCGTGACGTTGCGTCGCGGAAAAACGCTGGCTGTGGTGGGCGAGTCTGGCAGCGGAAAATCCACCTTGGCACGTTGTCTGTTACAATTACAGCCCATTGACCGTGGCGAAGTTTTTTTTGCGCGAAATGGCGTCATGCAAAACCTAGCAGCTTTGGATGGCAACGCCTTAAGAGCTGTCAGGAAAGATTTGCAAATGGTGTTTCAAGACCCGTTTGCCTCGCTTAACCCAAGAATGCGGATTGGCGAAATTGTTGGCGAAGGCTTGCTAGTGCATGCTATTGGAAACCGTGCTGAGCAACAGCAAAAAGTCATTGCAATGTTAAAGCGTGTCGGCCTTGCAGAGGCTGATATGCAAAAATATCCGCATGAATTTTCCGGTGGTCAACGGCAACGCATCGGCATTGCGCGAGCGCTGGTGTTGAACCCCAAAGTGGTGGTGTGTGATGAGCCGGTTTCTGCGTTGGATGTGTCGATTCAAGCGCAAATTTTGTTGTTGTTAAAAGAATTACAGGCTGAAATGGCCTTAAGTTACATTTTTATTAGTCACGATTTGCGCGTGGTAAGGCATATTGCCGATGATGTTGTTGTGATGCGTCAGGGTAAAGTGGTTGAGCAGGGCGCGGTGGAAGATATTTACAACCGCCCACAAGCGGAATATACCAAAAATTTACTCGCGGCTATCCCAGGGCATGCTGCGAAAATGCAAGTAATTGGTTAAATAATTTTTAGAGTCAGTCAGATATAACAGGAAGCAACATGGCATACGATTTAGAAGAACAAGAACAGTTAGATGAATTTAAAGTGTGGTGGAAGAAAAACGGGCAAAAAACCATTGCCTTTTGCGTAGTGTTATTGCTTGGCTATGCCGGCTATAACGGCTGGAACTATTTTCAGCGTAAGCAGGCTGTCGAAGCTTCAACCATTTATCAAGAGTTGTTGGTGAGTGATGTTAAAGATTCTAAAATTATTTTGGAAAAATCAACTAGCTTGATCGAAAATTATGCTTCTACGCCTTACGCTGCACGTGCGGCTTTATACGTGGCGAAACTTAATTACCAAAATAATGATGCAAAAAATGCCAAAACCAAGTTGGAATGGGCTATGAATAACGCCAAAGAAACTGCTGTGGCGGCTATGGCGGGTTTGCAACTCGCTAATATTTTGGTGGAAGAGAAAAGTTACGATGCCGCACTGAAAATTTTAGATGCCAAGCATGACAGCGGTTTTGATGGCTTGTATTGGGATTTAAAAGGCGATGTGCTGCTGGCGATGGGTAAGAAAGAGGATGCTAAATCCGCTTATCAACGCGCACTCACCAAGTTAGATGCGCAAGGCAAGTATCATCTGATCACAGAGCAAAAGTTAGAGTCTTTGGGTTAGTGCCTAAGCACGTTTAAATCATCATTTATCGTCTTATTTGAGGTTATTTTGTTTAATTTTTCTCAACAAATTGTTGCTACGCCTTTGGTGAAAAAAACTATTTTTGCGCTATGCGTACTGCTAGGCCTAAATGCTTGCTCAACGCTTAATGATGTTAAAACGAGTGTAACTGAGTCTGTTTTTGGCCGTGAGGATACCGACCCGCCAGAACCACTCACTGAGATTAAGCCGACGGTGACCTCTAAAATTCTTTGGCAGGCAAAAGTTAAAGATGCCGGTAATTTTGAATTCTCTCCTGTAGTAGAAGCGGGGTATGTCTACGCGGTAGGTTCTGACGGCGAACTTCTCAAGTTAGACGAAAAAACCGGTAAACAAATCTGGCGGACTATCGTTGGCGAACCTGTTTCTGGCGGTGTGGGTGCTGGTGGTGGCTTGGTGTTGGTCGGTACACAACGTGGAGCTATTTTTGCCTATGATTTGGCGGGTAAATTGCAATGGAAATCAAAACTCAGCAGTGAAATCCTCAGCGCGCCGCAATATTTTGATGGCATGGTGATCGTGCGCAGTGGCGACAGCAAAATTTATGGCATTAACGCCAACGACGGTAGCCGCAAATGGGTGTACGACAGAACCGGCCCAGCACTTACTTTGCGTAGTAGTGCTGGCGTGATTGTAGATGGTGGTGCAGTTTATGCAGGCTTTGCTGGCGGAAAACTGGTTGCCGTGCGCGCTGATAATGGAAAGTTATTGTGGGAAGCCTCTGTTGCACAACCGAAAGGCGTAACCGAAATTGAGCGAATTGCAGATATTACGAGCCAGCCCGTCACGGATGGCCCTTTAGTCTATGCAGTCGCTTATCAAGGTAAAGTGGCGGCGGTGGATCGAAGAACTGGTCGTGTGGCTTGGAATCGCGATATTTCCAGCTTGTCTGGCTTAAGTAGTGAAGAAGGCCGCGTATATATTTCACACACCTTGGGTTCTGTCTACGCGCTTGAATATTCCAGCGGCAAATCATTTTGGCGACAAGCTGCGTTAAAAAATCGCCAGTTGACTTTGCCTGTCCCAATGCGCTCATGGGTAGCTGTGGGTGATATTGAGGGCTATGTGCATTTCTTAAACCGGGATGACGGCGCCATAGAAGGCCGCATAAAAGCTAGCAGTAGTGCTTTTATGCCTAAAATGCAGTTGATTAATAATTCAACGGTGTTAGGACAAACCCGCGATGGCGATATTTTGGCCATTCAAATCAACTAAAACACTCAAAAAATGACACCTACCATTGTGCTGGTGGGCCGACCTAACGTCGGCAAATCCACGCTATTTAACCGATTAACTAAATCTAGGGATGCGCTAGTGGCTGACCTCCCTGGCCTCACACGTGACCGCCATTATGGGCGCGGTGTTGGGGCAAGTCGCCCATTTTTAGTGGTCGATACCGGTGGTTTTGAGCCGAATACCGATAATGGCATTTTAAAGGCCATGGCCACACAAACGTTGTTGGCGATTGATGAAGCCGACGTGATTATTTTCTTGGTTGATGGCCGACAAGGCTACACGCCACAGGATATGGAAATCGCTAATCGCTTACGCCGATCTTCTTGCCCGGTATTGCTGGCGGTGAACAAAACCGAAGGCATGCAAAAGGCGATTGTCAGTGCTGACTTTCACGCCCTTGGCTTGGGTGATCCGTTATCAATTTCTTCAGCCCACGGTGAAGGCGTTAGAGATATTGTTGAGTTGGCGCTTTCAAGTTTTCCTGATGCAATGCCAGCCCCAGTGCTGGATTATTCTGGCGATAGAATTCCTAAAGTGGCGATTGTTGGCCGCCCGAATGTTGGTAAATCTACGTTGGTCAATGCATTGTTGGGTGAAGACCGCGTGATTGCATTTGACGAGCCCGGTACTACACGTGATTCGATTCATATTGATCTCGAAAAAAATGGCAAAACCTATACCTTGATTGATACTGCCGGTGTGAGAAAACGCGGCAAAGTCTTTGAGGCGATTGAAAAATTTTCTGTCATTAAAACCATTCAAGCGATTGAAGATGCCAATGTGGTGATTTTGGTGGTGGATGCCAGAGAAGGCATTACCGAGCAAGATGCGCACGTGGCGGCGTATATTTTGGATGCCGGGCGTGCTTTGGTGGTTGCCATCAATAAATGGGATGGCTTAAAAGAAGAAGAGCGCGATTGGATTAAACGTGAAATTGATCGCAAGCTGACATTTTTAGATTTTGCTGAATTTCACTATATTTCTGCCTTGCGTAAAAAAGGGTTAACCGAGTTATTTCAGTCGGTCGATATTGCTTACAAAGCCGCGTTTGTCAAGCTTGCAACCCCGCAACTTACGCGTGTGTTGCTCGATGCGACGCAACAACATCAGCCATCAATTAGCAAAGGTATTCGCCCTAAGTTGCGTTATGCACACCAAGGCGGTAGCAATCCGCCTGTTGTGGTGATTCACGGTAACCATGTGCAAGGCGTGAAAGAAGCCTACACGCGTTTTTTAGAAAAAACTTTTAGGCGTGCGTTTCAACTTTCCGGTACGCCTTTAAGAGTGCAATACAAACAAGGTGACAATCCGTTTGCGGAAGATGAAGATACACGTAAGCCCAAAGAGGGGATTGTCAGCATGCGCCGCCGTAAAACAGCGCAGCGAGCTGAATTAAAAGCAAAAAAAGACGCAGAAAACAAAAAGCGTTAAATCATTGAAAATTTAACGCTTTCTTATGTAGCAAAAAATCAGAGTGCTTAAACCGTCTCTGTCACGCTTGAGCTTTCCGAGCTGGAATCAGACAACCCATAAGTTTCGACCAGTTTCGCCATAAGTTCCTTAATCAAGGCATCCGTAGCGCTCGCACTTGTTGCGCTATTACTACTTTCCGAGCTACTTGAATAGGCTGTTTTTTGCGATTCATGATATGACATGGCTTCATCTCTTGTCACTTTCCCATCACTGTCCGTATCAACTTCATCAAAATTCTCGGAAATTTCTGTCATGAGTTCAGAGAGTTTTGTATCGTCTGTTGATGAAGCAATTTCAGAGGCTTGATCAGCGGTCACGCCTTCATCCTCACCTTCACCTGATGGCGGCGGTGGCGGTGGCATACCGCCCATGCTTTGCATCCCACCACCCATGCCCCCCATTGCCGGCATGCCGCCCATATCACCTCTTGGCGGTGGCATTCTATTCGACGCGCTGTTTGAACTGCTAGTTAATTGGCTAAGCAAGTTCTCAATCCCAGTGGTGAGTTCACTCTCGGTAATCTGACCATCACTGTCTGAGTCCACTGAACTGACAAGTGAAGAAACGTTCGTATCGTCACCCGATAGCTCGCTCATGGCACTCGTAAAGTCAGCTTGGCTGATAGAGCCTGTACTGCTGGTGTCTAACTTAGAAAAAATATTACTCGCCAAATGCGACGAGATACTTGAAATAATGCTGCTCATGTTGTCTTCCTTTCGTTTTTAGATGATGTATCGCTTTCGCGATAATCCTTTTACGGCTTTAAGAATGGCAACATGAGCTTAATGCATGTAAAGTTAGGTAAACCTGTTACCCATTGATTTTACTAGGAAAATTTTCTCTTTCATGACGAAAATTAACAGGCTTTCCCTTCATGTTATCCATTTTTTCCATGTGCTTCTGAATATTCTCATTCGCTTTCTGGCGCTGCTCTGCGGTAAGTAATGAAAAAACTTTATAGCCATTTTTTGCGCGGTTCATAAATGTTTCCTTTTCAAGCGTTGCAAATTTATTTGCAATCACTTCAGCCTGCTTTTCATCAAAGGTTTGCGCATTCGATAGCGCGTGTAACTCTTTCATCAGCGCACCGCGTTGTTCATGATGCGTTTCAAAGCTAGATTTTTCCTCTTTCATCAGCGCAGTAATTTGTTCCTTTTGCACATTGGTTAATTCAACGCCTTTTAAAAATGGAGGTAGGCCATCGTGGTCAAATTTTTTTGCAAATTCAGCATGTCTTTTGCAATGATCGCCACCTTTTTCGTGGTCTGCTCCTTTAGCATAGGCAGTTCCAGCCAAGGCAAGCGCTAAAAAAATACTACCTAAAATAGTTTTGGTTTTAAATGATGGATGCATCATGGTCTCCTTAAAAGCTGCTCTGAGAACAGCACTAACAAAAAATACAAACATACAAAATGTGTTACTTGTTGATGAAATACATTTTGCTGGTCGTCACCGTTAAGCGCAGTTAAGAGAAAGTAAAGTTAGGTAAAAGTGACTAGCTACACATTGCAGAGGTCGAATGCTAGTCGTTAAGATGTACGCCATTACAAGTGTTAAGATGCTTGCAACTAATTAGACATAGATGATTTTTCAAAGCCTTAGGAAAGATTCTAAACATGAACAAAGTACTTTTGATTGATGACGATATTGAGCTCACCAGCATGCTCAAAGAGTTTTTGGATGGTGAAGATTTTGATGTTTCCATTGCCAATGACGGCATTAGCGGCGCGCAATATGTGCTGCTAAATCAATACGATATTGTTGTGCTGGATGTGATGATGCCAAAAATGGATGGTATTGAAACCTTGCAGCTGATTCGCAAAAGTAGTCAAACCCCGGTGATTATGCTGACAGCAAAAGGCGACGAAGCTGATAGGTTTAATGGTTTGGAATTGGGTGCAGATGACTACGTGCCAAAACCTTGTACGCCACGTGAATTGTCTGCCCGTATTCGTGCGATTCTGCGTAGGACACAGCAAAATACGCCACACAAAATTGAGGTGATTGAGATCGGCCAGCTATGTGTTCGCCCTGAGCAACGCAAAGTAGAGTGGGCGGGGCAGCCGATTCATTTCACAAGTGTTGAATACAGCTTACTCGAAGTGTTGGCACGCAATGCTGGGCGCATTGTCTCGAAAGAAACGCTTTCGCAACAAGGCTTAGGCCGACCATTAGCAAAGTTTGATCGCAGCGTGGATGTACATTTGAGCAGTATTCGGCAAAAAATTACCGAGTATTCCAACAATAGCCAAATGATCCAAACCGTTTATCGCATGGGATATCAATTAGTTAAAGAATCATAATGGGTAAACTTTTTTGGAAGTTTTTTGTTTTTTTGTTTCTCGCACAGATAGCGACGCTGGCGGGAACAAACTTCTATTTTTGGACATTACGCAAAAAAGAATTTGCAGAAAATGCTGGCATTGAAGTGACTCGCCCAGCCAGAGATGTGATTTTAATGGCGACCAAAACTTTGGAATTTTCTGGTGAGCCAGCGTTGGTGGCGCTGCTTGATAGCTTTCAACATCAGCACATGCCCCAAGTCTATGTGGTTGGCAGTGATAAAAAGGAAATTTTAGGCAGAAATTTTTCAAATGAGCAGTTGGTTGCAGCCGAAAAACTCGCCAAGTCTGAACAGCAGTCTCAATATGCAAAAAAAATGCAAAGGGCAAATGGCAAAAGCTATTTATTTTTTGTACCTGATCTTGGCCGTCGCCCACCTTCACATTTTCCGCCACCGCCAGATGCTGCAGGTGAGCCGCAGCAAATGGCGCCGCAAGCATCACCCAATCTAGAAATGCATGGGCCACCACAAGATAGAACCCACGGGCGGCCGCCACCACTTCAAAATCCGCAATTTTTGCTGGGGCCAATGTTGGCTGGTTCGGTAGTCAGTGTGATTTTTGCACTCTTAATTGCTTGGTATTTTTCTAAACCAATCAAATACTTACGCGCAGCTTTTTCACGGGCTGCGCAAGGGGATTTAACCACAAGAATCGGCCACGCCGTGGAATATCGGCGCGATGAATTGGCTGATTTGGCGAGACATTTTGACACCATGGCCACTCGACTAGAAAGTTTGATGCAAGGGCAACGTAGGTTGATGCACCATGTTTCACATGAGCTTCGCTCACCATTGGCCAGAATGCAAATTGCTATTGGTCTCGCCAAACAAACGCCAGAAAAAGTCGAATCTTCACTAGACCGCATTCAGGTCGAATCAGAACGCATGAACGGCTTGATAGGCGAGCTTTTATGGTTATCAAAATTAGAATCTGGTGCCATGAAAATTAAAAAAGAAGAGGTAAAGTTAAGCCAATTATTACAAAGCATGGTGGAAGATGCCAGCTTTGAAGCACAAGAGCGCGGCATTAAAATCACCCAGTACATTGAGGCTGATATAAACATGCAAGGCGATGCAAATTTACTCTACAGCGCCATTGAAAATGTCGTACGCAACGCTATTAAATATAGCTATGACCACGGCGAAGTTGTGTTGCGATTATTCAAAAGCGCTGAAAATGGCTTAACGTTAACCGTTTCAGACGAAGGTTATGGCGTGCCAGAGTGTGAGCTGGAAGCTATTTTTCAACCTTTTATGCGCAGCAGCAACAGCCAAGCGAAAGATGGTTATGGCGTTGGCCTCGCCATCGCCAAACAAATTGTGGAAGCGCATGGCGGAAAAATGGCAGCAAAAAATTTGCTGCCACGCGGTTTTGAAATGCGCTTTGATTTACCGCTAGTTTAAGATATTTTTTTAGTTGTCATTCCGGCGGAGGCCGGAATCTAGTCACTTCAATTTTTTTATTGTCGTCATGCTGAGCCTAGCAAAGCATCTATTGCGCTATATGAAAGTTTCTTTTCGCTCCTCGACGAATTTCTTTTGTTTAGCCAATAAGAAAGAAACCAAAGAAAACGCTACCCTGCTGCCGCTTTCCCCAGCGCTGCCTAAGCTTGCTAGGTGACAAATGGTTTGGCTGGTGGAAGAGATTTAGGGCTGTGACTTGACTTAAGCTGATTAGCTATTCTTCTCAACGATACCGGTTTCGATACCGTCGATGCTCAGTTGATTGTTGTCGTGCCAATATTTTGCAATGCCTGCTTCACCCTTTTTCATCGCCCAATTTTTTAGTTGCTCTCTATCTCCCCCGTAGGCGTACAAGGGGACGGCCATGCCACATGAGGTTTGCACCATTTCGATTTGCATCTCAAAAATTTGGCGCACCCCGGGCAGTGGATCAAAGTAACTATATAGTTCGTCCCACGCCGCATCGGCTCTGTGAACGGCCTTGGCCTGACCGTATAAACGCAGAATTTGTGGTGCCCCTTCAAATGCGCAAAACATGATTGTCATTCTGGGCAACACTTGCACATGCGCGGCGGTTTCGTTGCCGCTTCCTGTCACATTGAGCCAAGCAACACGGTTGCTGCCAAGCACCTTGAACGAATCCATCCCTTTTGGAGAAACATTCACACGGCTGTCAGCCGTTGCAGTGCCAACAAAAAACATTTTCTGCTCGCCAATAAAGTCGATATGTTTCTGAGCAAGACTTTCATATTGCTGTGCCATGTGTTAATCCTGAGGCTAACGAATTAATGGACGCCGTTAGTCGTCACGCTTGAATGATGCGTTAGGAGTCATGTTACTTGCATTTATAGTACTTTATAGCAAAGGGTATGAAAATGATAAAGCAGCCAGAAAACAATGCTCTAAGATTGTTTAAGCTCATTTCTATACCTATAACCATGAAAATCAATTGAAGCATAACGAATAAAACAAAACCCAAGCCAAATGAGGCGAAAAGAATTTTAATTATTTGTATAACTTTTTTCATTACACCTAACGTAAAGTAGACCCCAAATAAAAACCTAATATTTTATTGGGGATGGTTGAAATTTTCATTTTTAAAACTTAAAAAATATATAAATCATAATGTTAAGTGTTTTTAGTAAACCTAATTTTTTACTAAATTTTTTTTAAACACACCTTGATGGTTTAGCTGACAACTATATAAAAAACTTACAAAGATTATAGTTGTAAAAAATAGAGATAAATCGTTTTTTCACTGGTGCTGCGTAAGTGCCCATGCAACGTGTTCACGCACTAGCTGGTTTTCATCATTCTCTCGTTGTTTAAGCACGGCTATTATTTTTTCTGATGTTTTTGCGTTGCCCAACGCCACGGCGATATTGCGTAGCCATTGTGGGTAACCAATGCGGTAAATGGCGCTGCCGGCCATTTTTTCGTTAAAGGTGGCCTCGCTCCAAGCAAAACATTCCACAAGGCTAATGTCGTCTAAGCTGTGTCGAATTGCAAAATCAGGTGTTTGGCTTAATTTTGCAAATTTGTTCCACGGGCAAACCAGTTGGCAGTCGTCACAGCCATAAATGCGGTTGCCGATGGGTTTTCTAAATTCTTCCGGAATCGCGGTTTTGAGCTCGATGGTTAAGTAAGAAATGCAGCGCCGCGCGTCTACTTCATACGGGGCGACAATGGCTTTGGTCGGGCAAATATCTAAACACGCGCTGCAACTGCCGCAGTGGTTTGTTGCAGGTTGGTCGATTGGCAGCGCGAGGTTAGTGTAAATTTCGCCCAGAAAAAACCAAGAGCCGTGGTTTTTGTTGATGGTTAAGGTGTGCTTGCCGCGCCAGCCCAAACCGGCATTTTCAGCTAACGCTACTTCAAGCACTGGCGCGCTATCGGTAAACACACGGTATTCAAAATTTTGTGTGGCGGTTTGGATTTTGTCACATAGTTGCTGCAATTTTTTACGTAGTACTTTGTGGTAATCACGTCCCAAAGCGTAGCGCGAGATAAACGCCTTTTCTGAATCTTGAATCACATCCCAGCTATTTTTTGCTTGTTCTGGTAAATAATCTAACCGCACAGAAATTACGCGCATTGTGTTCGGCACAAGTTCGGCGGGGCGTGTTCGCTTCGTCCCATGTTTTGCCATATAATCCATCTCGCCGTGAAAACCTTTAGCAAGCCATGCTTGGTGCTGTTTTTCATGTGCGTGCAAATCGGTATCGGTAATGCCGATGTCGCTAAATCCTAACAATTGCCCCCAATTTTTTATTTGCTTGGCGAGGTGCACAAGCGCATCGGGCGGGGCTGGTGGTGTGGTTTCTGGAGTGTGCATGGCGGATAATTTTACACGTGATTTGGTTGATGAAAATGCCACACTGCAATTTGGTCGGGCTTTCGCGCAAGCCATCCAGCCAGGGTTGCAAGTTTTTTTACAAGGCAATTTAGGCGCAGGCAAAACCACTTTTGTACGTGGTTTGTTGGATGGCCTAGGCTTTCACGGTCGCGTCAAAAGCCCAACCTATACCTTGTTAGAATCCTATGAAATTTCTAGAGAAAATGGTTTAATACTTACAGTTAACCATTTTGATTTATATCGGTTTACTGATGATGAAGAATGGGAAGCCGCAGGGTTTCGAGAGGCGTTTAATCCGCAAAGCATTTGCCTGATTGAGTGGTCAGAAAAAGCGGCAGGTATTTTACCAAAACCAGATATTGAACTGACATTAACGATGCAATCCATACCGGAAAATTCAACCGTAGGCCGCCAAGCCGCAGTGCAAGGCTTGACTGAAATTGGAAAAAATATCTCTCACGCGTGGTTGGCGTTTTTGCAAAAAGGCCGTGTGTGAACGTGCGTTTTTTTAACGGTTTGCTGAAATGCTTGCTGGTTTCTTTAGCTATTGAGGTGACGCATGTGTACGCTGCACAAACAGTGACTTCAGCTAGAATTTGGCCTGCGCAAGATTACACGCGCATCACGCTTGAATCACCACAGCCATTTACCTACAGCATGATGGAAATTAAAAATCCTGACCGTATTGTGCTGGATTTACAAAGCATTACGCTGGATGATGCGTTCAAAGCGCTTTCTACTAAAATTGCCGCTGATGATCCTTACATCAAGCAAATTCGTTTGGGTTATTTTCAACAAAATATTGTGCGCTTGGTGGTGGATTTAAAAGCCGAAGCAAAACCCAAACTGTTTCATTTGCCGCCTGCAGGCGAGTATCAACACCGTTTGGTGTTAGATGTTTTTCCGCTTAAAGATTCGCTCATGACGATGTTGGAAAATCTCGAACAGGGCGTTGCCTCGGACGCTGAACCACAAAAATCTGCCGAAAATTCGCCTGTCGATGCCGCAAAGCCTCCTTCGGTAGAAGCGTTAGGTGGCGAGTCGATCAAAATCATTGAAGGACCTAACGCCACTGAAAAAAGTACAGAAGCGCAGACCAAAGAAAAAAAAGCCAAACCCAAAGAAGGGCGCGTAATTGTAGTGGCAATTGACGCTGGCCACGGCGGAGAAGACCCAGGTGCTCGCGGCGCGAATGGTAGCCATGAAAAGGACATCACTTTAAAAATTGCTAAAAAATTAAAAGAAGCGATTGATCGTGAGCCGAATATGCAAGGCGAACTCACCCGCGATGGTGATTACTTTATTCCCTTGCACGGGCGCGTGGTGAAAGCGCGTAATTTAAAAGCAGATTTATTCGTGTCCATTCACGCCGATGCGTTTACCAATCAAGCAGCACGGGGTTCCTCAGTATTTGCGCTGTCTGAACGTGGCGCCACCAGCGCCAGCGCGCGTTATTTGGCGAAAAAAGAAAATGAATCTGATTTGATTGGCGGCGTGAGTTTGGACGATAAAGACCCAATGCTGGCGAGAATTTTGCTGGATTTATCACAAACCGCGACGATTAACGACAGCCTCAAGCTAGGAAAATCGGTACTTGGACATATCGGCAAAATTAACAAACTACATAAAAATCACGTAGAGCAAGCTGGGTTTGCGGTGTTGAAATCGCCGGATATTCCTTCAATTTTGGTGGAAACTGCGTTTATCAGTAACCCGGAAGAAGAGCGAAAGCTCAATGACGATGCATATCAAGATAAATTGGTTGAATCGATTCTTGCCGGGATTAAAAAATATTTTGCGTCTAACCCCGCGCTGGTGAAAACCCAAACACGTACTTCTTCCTAACTTTCTTGGGAACGGTCTTTGCTTTAACCCTCAGAGCAAGTTGCAGCTAATCAGCATGAGTTGCCTAGAAGCTTGTTAAAATCATCTTAAAAATCTAGAAAATATTTTAGGGTTGGAATGACAGTCGCTACACAAAAAAATATCACCAAAAATTCACATAATCATTTGATTTAAAATGATATTATGCGGCGCCTGATTAACATTTCCGGTCGTCAGCGCATGTTGTCTCAGCGCATTATATTGCACACTTTGCTGGCACGTTTAGGCAAGCCAGAGGCACTGGCAATTGCCAAAACTGCGTTAACACTTTTTAAAGAAACACATGCCATTTTGGTGCATGGCAATCAAGAATTCCCTGGGATTTTCTTTGATGAGTTGGAGCAACTATTTTTTGGTGCTGAACATGCAGACCGAAAAATCCAAGCGTTTATTGAGCTTTCTGAGCGCTTGATTGAAGTGCAAGAACGTAATTTGTCTGAAGTGGAAGAGTTATCGCTCACGCTAGGCGGGATGGCAACCAGCATTGTCGACTTGCAAAATGCCATTACACAAGCGTTTGAAAATAAATCGAAAAGTTTTGACGAGATAAGAAAAAAACGTCAGGCCGATTTGTTGGATGACATCCGAAAAATTGCCAAAGAGGCGCAAATTGTCTCGTTTAACGCACAAATTATTGCCTCACGCGCTGGAGATTCTGGCAAAGAATTTGCCGTGGTTGCCAATGTGCTAGTGAATATCACCAATAAAATTGATAAGCTCGTGATGGCGGCAGTGGATAGCGATTAATTTTTTCGGCGAGAAAACGTTTTTGCACGTTTGGGCAAATGCTCGCTCTCACGACCGGTGTCGCCATAGCCTATTTGCTTGCGAAGAGCACGTTGAATATATTGGCTCACTCCACTTCGATACTCCGCAATTTTTTTACCCTCAGTAAAAATTTGTGGAAATTTAAACGCTAGCCAAGCGTACAAACTTAAGTTTTGACTCAATAATTCTGCCGTTTCTAAATGTTTGGAATTATCTGACTGAAGCCAATCTGGTATTGGTGGCAGTCTACGCGCTGTTGCATGGTAGACACTTTCTAAGCACTGTAAATAATAATTTTTTTCAAACGGCACGTTCAGCGAAGTCGGTGCGCAGGCAAATATGAATTTGTCTTTGAGCGCCATGTCCGGTGCGTGTGCGTCGATTAACAAAGCTTGCGCAATTTGGCTGTCAAGTGGCGCGGCGCAAAATAAATTGTGCTGCGTTTTGATACGGCTACGGTGAAATTCTAAAATCTCAGCCAGTTTTTTGCTGTGCAGTTTATTTGCTAAACCGTGCAGATCAGAAAAATTTAAACTCACTGGTAATTTTTCTAATTCAGCAATATCACTGGTTGCCAGCATGTGCGCGATATGCAGTTGTTCGTCGTCTTCCATCACATTCACAAAGCCAGTTTCATAAATGCCAAATCGGCCTGCACGGCCTGCAATTTGGCGCACTTCGGTTGCGTTGAGCGGCCTTGTTGCTGCGCCATCAAACTTATAGGTTTGCGTAAAAATAATCCGCCGAATCGGTAAATTTAAGCCCATGCCAATCGCATCGGTGGCGACTAAAATCTCAGCCTCGTTGCTTAAAAATCGTTCGGATTCTGCACGGCGAACTTCCGGCGCAAGCGCGCCGTAAATGCTGGCAACGGAAAATCCCCAATTCCTTAAGCGCGTTGATAATGTCAGCACATCTTTGCGACTAAAGGCAATCAGTGCGTCACCTTTTTGTATGGCGGGTTTTAACTGGTTTTTGCTGTAGCGCTTGCCGCACAGGCTTTTTTCTTCAAGCACAAGTGGCGTTTTCCGCTCTAAAAATGTGGTGTCATACCTTTCTTGCATGGCTTGAATCGCACGCACGCATGGCTGCGTGACCGCATTTGAACCGCAAATGAAGACGGTTTGTGCTGGCACGCCCACTAGCGCGGCCGTCCAAGCGCTGCCACGGTCAGGGTCTTGCAGCATTTGAATTTCATCAATTACCGCTACATCAACAATTTTTGTCGGGTTGAGCATTTCAATCGTTGATGCAGTGTGGCGTGCACCCGTCACCAAAACGCGCTCTTCGCCGGTGATTAAATTGCAAGGCACGCCTGCGGTCATTAAACGGTCGCGCACTTCCATGGCAAGTAAGCGCAAAGGCGCAAGGTAAACGCCAGAATCGGCTTGCTGCAATGCTTGCAAAGCCGCATAAGTTTTGCCGGAATTGGTCGGCCCCAAATAAAAATGATGCTGCCGGTTAAGTGCGCGGGCGTGGGGAAAACTTTGCATGTAGTCATTAAAATTGCTAGAAACCATGCCAAAGAGTTTAGCTCAAAAAAGGTAGAATAGTGTCTTAACAAAAGAGGATTTCATGCGCATACAGTTACTACCCGATCAGTTAATTAGCCAAATCGCAGCAGGCGAGGTGGTGGATCGCCCAGCCTCGGCGCTTAAAGAATTGCTGGAAAATAGCTTGGATGCAGGCAGTAGCGATGTGCAAGTTGCGCTGATGCAAGGGGGCATTAAAACGCTACGCGTGGCCGATAACGGTATTGGTATTCCGAAAGAAGATCTCAACATGGCGCTGATGCGCCACGCGACCAGCAAAATTGCCAGTTTGGAAGATTTAGAATCTGTAGCGAGTTTGGGCTTTCGCGGGGAAGCGCTGGCGAGTATTGCTTCGGTTTCTCGCATGCAAGTCACGAGCCGCACGTTAGACGAAAAACATGCTTGGCGCATGACTGCCAATGGTGGCGAAATTGCACCACTAGAGCCTGCTGCTTTGGCTCAGGGTACAGTGATTGAAGTGCAGGATTTATATTTTAATACGCCTGCACGGCGAAAATTTTTAAAGCAAGAAGCGACGGAATTTGGCCACTGTGAGAGTGCGTTTCATCGTGTTGCGCTATCAAAGCCAGAGGTGGCGTTTACGCTGCAACATAACGGTAAAGTGTCGGCAAGGTACCCGCAAGCATCTGCAGAAAAGCGGGTTCAGGATGTCTTGGGTAAAGAGTTTTCTGATGAAGCGATTTTTTTTGATGAAAGTGCGGCTGGTTTGCGTTTTTGGGGCGTGGCGGCTAAACCGACTTACAACCGGCATAATCGTGACACCCAATACACTTACGTGAATGGTCGATTTGTGCGCGATAAATTGTTGGCGCACGCCATTCGGCAAGCATATCAAGATGTGTTGCATCATGATCGTCACCCTGCTTATGTGTTGTTTTTGGAATGTGACCCAAGTTTGGTCGATGTAAATGTGCACCCGAGTAAAACTGAAGTTCGCTTTCGCGATGGACAAGCGATTCACCGGTTTATTTTCCACTCACTACACAAGGCCTTGGCTGCGCCGGTTGGGCAAATCAATCAGCCATCCAATTCAGCCAACGCTTATGCAACGCCAGACGTTTCTTATCCTAAATATCAGTCGCAAATGCCATTTGGCGCACGTGAGCCGCAACCGTTTTACCAAACCATGTTTGGCGACATCGCAGCGAAAAATCCCCAACAAGCGGGCGTGGGTGCTGAAAATTTCCCACCACAGTTTTTTGCAAAAAACGCTGAAAGTCTCGTTCAACAACCTCAAGAAAACGAAGCGTCTACACAGGTTTTTCCATTGGGCTTTGCGATTGCACAACTGCATGGCGTGTATGTTTTAGCACAAAATGCGCAAGGTTTGGTGGTGGTGGATATGCATGCCGCGCACGAGCGCATTATGTACGAGCGATTGAAAAACTCGCTCGACAGCCAGCAAATTGCCATGCAACCCTTGTTATTGCCGTTAAGTTTTCAGGCAGATAAATTGGAAGTGGCGGTGGTGGAGGAAATGCTGGCAAGTGGCAGTGATGCATTGCGACAGTTGGGGTTTGAATTGGCTATTTTATCTCCCACCACATTGGCGATTCGCGCCGTGCCAATCATGTTGCAAGAAGCTGATGTGGTGAGCCTTGCGCGTGATGTGCTGAAAGATTTGCGCGAATTTGGCGCGAGCCGCGCGCTGACTGAACGTAGAAACGAAATGTTAGGCACGATGGCTTGCCACGCAGCTGTGCGCGCAAATCGTCATTTAACAATTCAAGAAATGAATGCGCTCCTACGCGACATGGAAAATACCGAGCGCAGCGGGCAGTGCAATCATGGGCGCCCGACTTGGTTTCAAGTCAGTATGCAAGACTTAGATAAAATGTTTATGCGCGGAAAATAGATTCAATCTGGTGTCCCCGACAGGAATCGAACCTGTAACTAGAACTTAGGAGGTTCTGGTGATATCCGGTTTCACCACGGGGACTTTATCTTGTTTTTTTCAGCGCACATTTTAGCCGGTTTAATTCAAAATAGCTTTTTGTGATTAAAGTTTTTTTTAATTAAGTTATTCACAAAGAGCCTAATTGGTGCATTATTTGCTTGGTGCTAAACTAATTTTTTTCCAATCTTAAGGTTGAATTATGAAATGGTACATCCCAACACAAAGTGCAAATAATCATTGGCTAGAATCCTTTATCCCAAAGGAAAAGCATACATTTACCTGTATTTCAGACGACTACGCGCATGATAGATCTCGCTTTAAATCTGGTTCAAATGAATGGCGTGATTTTTACCATCATGGAGTACGCACTTTCAATGCAGCGCAAAGTGACAAAGATAGGTCTGGCATTATTACTTTTTGGCCACAATTGCCGGCGATTATTGGCTTACGAAATAGTGTTACTTTAAAAAAAGTGCCTATCCTTGCGTGGTCGTTTAATGTCGGTAATTTGCATTATGGGCTTAGGCAAAAAATTTCTAAGTTCGCTTTTAAAAATGTCAGTAAGTTTATGGTTTACTCGCGTGATGAAATTAGTAAGTATAGTGAGTGGCTTGACATTGAACCATCGCGTTTTGAATTTGTGCCGTATCACAGGCACATTTTAAATACTACTTTAGAAGAAGATAAATCTTCACCGTATATTATTTCTCTTGGTACGGCGGGGCGCGATTACAGATTGTATTTAGAGGTGCTAGAAGCTTTACAGCTTCCCGCAATTATCGTCACAGGTGCGCACGCAGTTGCTGGTGTAAAGATTCCTAAAAATGTGAAAATCATGAGTGGATTAACCATTGAACAATGTTATGAACTACTCCAAAAAGCACGTTTTAGTGTGACCCCGTTGGCGAATCAAACAACGGCATCTGGTCAGGTGACCATTATTGATGCGATGATGTTTTCAAAAGCGCAGGTGGTTTCAAAAACGCCCTCAGTCTCAGATTATTTAAAAGACCAATCTGAAGCGCTTTTAGTCGATATTGGGGATTTTGATGGCTTACGTAATTCTGTTGAAAGACTTTGGCATGACGATCAATTAAGAAATTCTCTGGCGCAAAACGCCCATACAAGAATGCTGAATGAGTTTTCTGATCAAGCAGTCATGCCCCAAATATTGGGGATATTAGATTCTTTTGAGTAAAGAAATTTTTTTAATGTTCGATATAAAGCTTAACTAAGCATTGAACTAAATTTTTTTATTAAATTTACCCGATTAAACTTAAACGAATATGAATCTAAACTTAAAAGACGTTGTTGTGTTAGATAGGATGGATTTTGTTGCACCTCAAACTGAATTTACGCTGATATATAACGATGCCGAAGGCATCAAGGAAAAAGTAATTCCTGCAACTGTCCCTGTGAAAATTGATGGTTTCGATACGTTTGTAATCGAGGATACTGCGGGCCCATTTTTGCACACCTCTGTGAAGGTGAACTCTGTTAAATCATTCGCAGTGGCAGTCAGAAATTATTGTAGTAATTTATTCTTTAATGTTGCAAAGCCAGTTGAATTTCGAGATTCAGTCATTTTGGATGTTAGAACATTTATACCCAATAACATTGCACATATCATGTTGCATATTCTTCCTTTATGTTTACATGTAAAGCAATCGTACAACGCTGAAGTGACGATTGTTTTAGACAAATTACATGCGCCATTTAGAAAATTGTTAGAAGTTTTCGGTATTCATGCAATTTTTACAAGACGTAAAATCCAAGGAAAATTCATCAAGGTATACACAACACGGGGTCTTGCTGCGCATCCAATCATGGATTTATTTGATAGCTCCATATACGCGCTTATGCCTGCCATATATGAGCGTTTTCAATTCAAAAGTGGCCTTCAAGAAACAAATAAGATTTTTATTGCCCGAAGAGGGCAAAGAGGCGTCACCAATTTAGCTGAAGTTGAAAGCTTGCTTACTTCTTTAGGCTATAAAACCATTTTTATGGAAGATTATTCTATTGAAGTGCAGTTGGGAATTGCTTCTGAGGCAAATGAGATAGTTGCTATACATGGCGCTTCAATGGGGATGCTTGCACTTAGAAAAAAAATCTCCAGTCTCATTGAAATTATGCCGCCGAATGTTTATCACGATTATTTTCCCGTAACTTTTGGTCATAAAATCGAAAAACATATTCAAATTATGTCTTATTTTGACCAAAAAATTCCTTACAATGGTTGGGATACGATTGTGAAATATAAAAGTTCGCCATTTGCCGTAGATATCAAACAGCTTGAAATGGCGCTTAATGAAATTTCAACAACACAAAGTTAGGTCATAAACCAAGTAGTTGGGTGGCAGTTTTTTCTCTTACAAAATTTACAGATTGCCTCAAATTTGCCGATACAAAAATCAGTATTTGTTTTTATAAGGCATAAATGTTTACATCAAAGTCGATTGCAGTATTCATAAAAAATCCATAGATTTATTACGCTATTTGGTGCCTCAAATAGCTATTTTATTGCGATCAAATGTTCGTTGATTTCAAAGATGTTCACGATATGCCAAATTTTTTAAGTATAAATTAAGTTATATTCGTAAATGTCTTTGAAAGCACTTTGCCATATGCGGCTAGCTTGTAAAACAAAAAAGGAATGATTTATTCATGTTGGAAACCCATATCACGGTTGTGACCGTGTCATATAAGTCTGCGGCGTTGACGAAAAATTCGCTCAACTCTGTTTATGAACAAAAAATCAGTAATAAATCGCTCAATATTAGGGCAATCGTGGTGGATAATGCCTCAGGCGATGCTGAATATATCAACGCTTTTGTGCATGAAAATGGTTGGTCAGATTGGGTCACAGTGATTACAGCACCTAAGAATGGCGGTTTTGGTTATGGCAATAATCTCGCATTTCGCTATGCATTAGCTAACTGGAAAGTCGATTATTTTCATTTGCTTAATCCAGATGCAGTCGCTCGAAGCAATGCTTTCACACCGCTGGTTGATTTTATGAAAAAAAATCCAAAAGTAGGTGTAGTGGGTAGCCAGCTTGAAAATATTGAAGGCGTTGTTGAAAGTTCGGCGCATCGTTTTCATTCGCCGATTAATGAGCTAATTGAAAGCGCAAGGTTAAGCATCATTAGCAAGTTATTACACAATCATGATTTAACACCTCCAATGCAAGATGTACCATTTCAGTGCGATTGGGTTTCGGGCGCCAGCATGATGATACGCAAAGAAGTGCTTGATCAGATTGGTTTTTTTGATGAGAACTATTTTTTATATTTTGAAGAAGTAGATTTATTTTATCGGCTCAACAAAATAGGCTGGCAAACATGGTATGTGCCTGCTTCTCGGGTCATGCATATTGAAGGGGCTTCAACGGGCATTAAACTTGTGCGCCGTCGGCCGCAATATTGGTACGAATCAAGAAGGCGTTTATTCGTTAAACTTTATGGTGTAATCGGTTTGTTTGTCGCTGACGTGCTTTGGCTCTTTGGGCGCATTAGTTATATTTCAAGGCGATTTTTAAAACTTGGCGCTCAAAAGCCCAATAATGACCCAAAATGGTTTATGTTTGATTTGCTATATGGCGATATTAAGTCACTGCTTACGTTTCAAGTGTGGCAGCTCAAGTCAGAGAAGGTGGATTAAAAATGCAAAATGACATGAATCAAGCTTTAGTGGGCATTGTTGTGATTGGCAGAAACGAAGGCGAGCGCCTGAAAACATGCTTGGAATCTGTCCAAAAATTTGGCTTTCCTATCGCTTACGTTGATTCAGGCTCAACAGACCAAAGCGTGCAACTTGCTAGGCAATATGTGAGCTGTGTGCATCAACTTGATCGTTCCAGCCCGTTTTCAGCGGCGAGAGCGCGTAATGAAGGCTTTGATGTATTAACGCAAAAATTTCCCAATATTCAATATGTGCAATTTGTCGATGGCGATTGTGTTGTTGCGCCTAGTTGGTTTGATGGCGCGTTGGCTGCATTTAATAAAAATCCAGCCCTTGCCTTGGTGTTGGGGCATCGCAAAGAACTTAAGCCGGAATTGACGATTTATAACCATCTAGCCGCTATGGAATGGAATTCTCCCGTCGGAGAGTTAACTAATTTTGGCTGTTTAATTGGCTCATTTTTAATCAAAGTAGCAGTTTTTCGCGCTATGCATGGTTTTAAAACCAATGTGATTGCAGGCGAAGATTCTGAGCTTGGCGTTAGGATGTGTTTGGCTGGCTACAAGATGAAAAAAATTGATTGCCACATGGAAACGCATGACGCCAATATGCTGAAATTTTCTCAATGGTGGAGTAGAGCAGTGCGTGCTGGCCATGCAATCGGCCAGCGTGCTTTCATAAATGGAAAAACAACAGTAAAAGATTGCGTGAAAGAACGGAAAAGTACCCTTATTTGGGGTATTGCAATGCCAATATTATGGCTAATATTGTTAATAATTAAGCCGATTTTGAGTGTATTTATACTGATGCTATACGGCATTTTGGGATTAAAAGTGCATTTGTATTGTTTAAAGTTGGGTATGAGCACCAAAGATGCACTTACGTACACTTTTTTTATTGTTGTGGGTAAGTTGGCTAATGGTATTGGCTTACTCAAGTTTTATATGAACACATTAAAAAAACAATATGTGCTAATTGAGTATAAATAAGCGCAATCACATGTCAGCGCAATGATTAAAAATTTCAAAGAGTTAAAGATTTAATTTAGGTATATTTTTTAGGAAATGCTATGGAAAAACGTTTAAAAGTAGGTTTGTTGGGTGCAGGGTTTATTATCGATTCTCATGCGAAAGCACTAAAAGCCATACCACATGTTGAAATTACAGCGGTATGTGACCGAGCTGTTGAGCGTGCAGAAGATGCTGCAAAAACTTATGGCATTCCACATGTGTTCGCTGATTTAAAAGAGATGTTGAAACTCAATTTAGATGTCGTGCATGTGTTGCTACCTCCAGATTTGCATATCGAAACTACTCGTCAGATTTTAGAAGCCGGCGCACATGTGTTTCTTGAAAAGCCAATGGGCCTGAATAGTGATGACTGTCAATCGTTGGTAGATTTTGCGAAGTCAAAAGACTTAAAACTTTCGGTAAACCATAACTTTTTATTTCTGCCTGCATATGAGCAATTACGTAACCAAGCGCGTGATGGCACTTTGGGTAACTTGGATCAAATTACGATTAATTGGTTATATGCACTTGGCTTAATACAATTTGGCCCATTTAATAACTGGATGCTGCGTGAGCCGCAAAATTTGTGGTTTGAATTAGGGCCACATTTAACCGCGTTTATGTTGGATTTACTCGGCACACCTGATGAGATCACAACAAAAGTGACAAGGCCAATTGATTTGCCTGGTGGAAGCCGTGTGTATCGTAAATGGCATATACATGGTGTTAAAGGTGATGCGACAATAGATTTAAATATGTCTGTCGCACCAGGTTTTACGGACCGAAGTATTACGGTGCGTGGACATGCGGCGACAGCAAAATGTGATTTTGACAGAAATATTTATTTCCGTGACGAACCAAGTGGTTATGGCATGTTGTTCGACAGTTTCGTTACCAATATGTCAGTAGCAAAACAACAAAGCAAAAATGCACTGTGTAATTTAGTGGGTGACATAAAAAATACGCTTAAAAAATCACCAGAATCCAATCCATTTGGAATAAGTATTGCTCGCAGTGTAAAAGCCTATTACGAAACCTTAGATGGCAAATTTGATAGCCGTCTAGACGGTCAGTTTGGTGTAAATGTGATTCGTGCCTGTGAAAAAATTACACAATCCGCACCTTTTGTCATGCCTGAAACTAAGCAAATTTGGACAGTCGTTCCACCTCTTAAGTCACCTACTATTTTGGTGATTGGTGGAACTGGTTTTATTGGCAAATACTTGGTTAAACAACTTACAGAGGCAGGACATGGTGTGCGCGTGGTTACGCGTGGCATGAGTGCGGGCAATATTGGATTAGCTGGTTTGCCTGTTGAGTTAATTCAAGGTGATATTGCTGAACCAGACTTTATGGAAAAAGCATTAGCAGGTATTGAAGTTGTTTACGATTTAGCAAAAGCAACTGGTAGCAAATGGGAAGACTATTACAACAATGATGTCTTAGTCACCAAAAATATTGCAGAATGCGCGCAAAAGGCGGGTGTAAAACAATTTATCTACACGGGAACAATTGACTCATACTACTCGGCCAACGCTAATGAAGTCATCACTGCGGATACACCGCTTGATTCCAACAAAAATCGCAATTTGTATGCCCGCTCTAAGGCAACTTGTGAAGCATTACTCATGGAAATGCATAAAAATTCAGGGTTTCCAGTCACAATTTTTAGACCAGGCGTTGTAATTGGTAAAGGCTGTCCGCCAGCACATTGGGGTGTTGGTATGTTTCAGTCTGAAAGTCGCGTACAGTTTTGGGGCTCTGGCGAAAATAAATTACCGCTGGTGTTGGTTGATGATGTTGCAAGCGCACTCGTTTTGGCGTTCGGAAGAAAAGATATTTCCGGACAAGCTTTCCTATTAACGGACGCTCCATTATTAAGTGGTCAAGAGTATGTTGACATTGTTTCCAATGTGGTTGGCACAAAGCTACGAGCAGAGCCGACACCTATTTGGAAGTTTTTTATCATTGATGCTTTCAAAGAGGCAGCAAAAAATTTAATTAAACATCCAAATAGAAAAATCCCAAGTTATCGCGACTGGGACTCACGTAGCCACCGTGCAAAATACGACAATAGTAAAACTAAAAAAGTACTAGGTTGGCAACCTGTTGGAAACTATGACGGTTTGGTAGACAAAGGAATTGTTTCAGCTGTTAAAGAGTTTATGAAGTAATTCATGAATTATTGATGAGGCTTTGAATGGCTAATAAATGATGTCGTATTTTGATAGAAAACTTTATCTGATGCATTCAGTTTCTAAGCCTTTAGTTTCCTATTAGGATGTTCGGCGTTCTACAAAGGAAAGTGTTTGCAATGCAAGATACAAATAAGCAACTGATTTACGTTTCAGCAGAAATGCCAGATTGGTCAAGAGAAGACAAAGCGTTTTTTGAATGGTCACCTTCAAAATCACTTTTAAAAACTATTCGTGATTACCAGTTTTACAGTGCTTCAAAAAATATTATTTATTATCACGTTTTAAGAAGGGTTGCCTATATCAGGCATATTGTATGGAGTGTTGTTACTGGAGCTGATATTCCCTTAAGAACCAGAATAGGCGGTGGTCTTTACATGCCACATCCAAATGGGATAGTTATTAGTCCAGATGCTGTGATTGGCCCAAATTGTTTAATTTTTCAGCAGGTTACCATTGGGATGCGAGGTGAAGGTGTGCCTGTAATTGGTGGTCATGTTGATATAGGCGCAGGCGCAAAAATTTTGGGTAATGTCAATATTGAAAATCATGTGAAGATTGGAGCAAACGCAGTAGTCTTAACAGACGTGCCTGAAGGTAAAACTGCAGTTGGCATCCCAGCCAAAGTCATCAATTAGCATTACATTAAATGAAAATATTGATAATGGAGCTTTAGTTTGAAAGTCGGTTATTTAATGAACACCTATGCTCTGACTAGCACGACTTTTATTCGCCGTGAGATGGAGGCGCTGGAAGCGATGGGGGTTGAGATTAAACGCTATGCCGTTCGCCATTGGGATGGCAAGCTGGTTGACCCACTCGATATTGCAGATCAAGCACGGACGCATTATTTATTAAGCGGAAATGTGTTGAATTTATTTTTATCATTTTTTGTCGTGCTGTTCACGCAGCCCGCAGGTTTTTTTCGTGCAGCAAATGTTTGGTTGCAAGTGTGTCGTAACGCGGGATTAAGCATCAAGCATTTTGCCTATTTTTTGCAGGCGACTTATTTTTATCGCGAAACAAAAAAAGAAGGGCTAAAGCATGTGCATGTACATTTTTCTACTAATGCATGCACGGTAGCCATGCTCGCTAAAAATATGGGCGGCCCAAGTTATAGTTTTACCGCGCATGGCCCAGACGAATTTGTTGATCCAACCGCCGCGAGCATGTTGTTGAAAGTACAGCATGCAGCATTTGTGGTGGCAATATCCAATTATTGTCGCGTACAGTTGGTGCGATTTAGCAGCTATGCGTTTTGGGAAAAAATTATCATTGTGCATTGCGGTATTCATGTCGATGAGTTTGAGCCAAGTTTCACTTTTGATGAAAACGATCAGTCACTTATTTGCGTTGGCAGAATTTGCCCACAAAAAGCCCAGCTGCTTTTCCCAGCCGCCATTGCGCAAATCAAAGATGAGTTCCCCAGCATGCACGTGCATTTGATTGGTGATGGTGAATCAAGAGCGGCATTGGAAGCTGAAATCAAAAAATATGCAGTGGAAAAATTTGTCACTATCCACGGCTGGAAAGCCAATTTAGAAGTACGGAAAATGGTGGTGCAAAATCGCGCTTTATTATTGCCGAGTTTTGCCGAAGGCTTACCAGTGGTGATCATGGAGGCGTTTGCGTTAGGTCGTCCAGTGATTTCTACCTACATTGCTGGGATTCCTGAATTAGTTGACGCGTCTTGCGGTTGGATGATGCCCGCAGGTTCGATTGACAGCATTGCCGATACCATGCGCGCCGCACTCACTACACCTGTTGCAACGCTAGAAAAAATGGGTAAAGAGGGTAGAAAGCGCGTGGAAGCAGAGCATAATTTAAAAACCATTGCACCGATTTTAGCGCAAGCGTTTGCCAAGCAAATGAATACATATTAAATCGTGCCGTTAATACTACTTTAAGTACCTAGACTTAAAAATGAATTTGGAATTTAGCACATGTTTTTAGAAGTGATATTATTGGCGTTAGCTGTCTTGCTGATGATGCCGGCACTGGTGTTTTTTATCGAAGTGCTGGCTGCGGTTTTTTTACGCCCCCAATCTATACCGGTAAACCAAGCATCTCCTTCGGTTGCCGTTCTTATTCCCGCACATAATGAATCTACCGGCATTATTGAAACCTTATTTTCTCTACGTCCACAACTGTCCGAGCAAGATCGACTGTTGGTCGTGGCCGATAACTGCACGGATGACACTGCAGAAGTCGCGAGACAACACGGTGCTGAGGTCATCGAAAGGCAAGATGCAACCCGTCGTGGCAAAGGGTATGCGCTTGATTTTGGGATTCAACATTTAGCGAAAAACCCCAAAGAAATTTTGGTGATTGTAGATGCTGATTGCATGGCAGAAGAAGGGTCGATTAAAAAAATCGCCGCGCACGCAGCGCAGCATCAGCGCCCAGTACAAGCGCTTTACCTCATGCATAACCAAGCGAATGCCGGTTTGAAAAGTAAAGTGGCTGAGTTCGCTTGGTGCGTAAAAAACTGGGTGCGTCCATTGGGTTGCCTCAACCTTGGCATGCCATGCCAGCTCATGGGTACTGGCATGGCCTTCCCTTGGAAAAGTGTTCGTGATATTGATTTAGCTAATGGCAATATCGTCGAAGACATGAAACTCGGTGTGGATTACGCGCTTAACAATCAATCGCCAATTTTCTACCCGCAAGCTAAGGTGTGGAGTTTTTTTCCAACGGTTACCGATGTGCAACAAGGGCAAAGTAAGCGTTGGGAACATGGGCATATGGCGATGATTTTGTCAGAAGCGCCTGCGATGATTCTCAACGCAATGCGTAAAGGCAATTTACCACTGTTGGCAATGGCATTGGATCTAGCCGTGCCACCTTTGGCTTTGTTGGTGGGGGCAATCGGTGGATTTACTACACTGACTTTTGTATTTTCTACTTATTTTGATTTGGGTGTGAGTGCTTTTTATCTAAGTCTACTTAGTTTTGTTGTATTATCGCTGGCTGTTCTGCTGGCATGGTGGGGTTGGGGGAGAAAAATTCTTTCATTGGCCAATATGCTATTTGTACCGTTTTATATTTTGCTAAAAATTCCTAATTACTTCAGCTTTCTTTTCAAAAGGCAGAGTAGCTGGAACAAAACAAAAAGAGAGCATGAGTAGGTCATGAGTGACTTTGATCGAGATATTTATTGTGTGGCCGGCTTGCCTATTGATGCGCTCAATATGGACAAGGCCATTAGTGTGCTGCGTAATGCTAAGTTTCACAATAAAAGTTGTTTTATGACCACGCCAAACACCAACTTCATTGCGCTGGCGCATCAAGATGAAAAATTTTTGAACTCGGTGATTTACAGTGACTTGGTCATTGCTGACGGCACGCCAATTATTTGGATGTCAAAATTGCTGGGGATTCCGATTCGGCAACGGGTGGCGGGTTCCAATTTGTTTGAGACTTTAAGCCAAGAAAAACGTAGAAAAATGAAGGTCTACTTTTTGGGCGGGCCAGATGGCGTGGCCAAAGAAGCCAGTGAGCGTCTAAATCAGCACTCAACAGCTTTGACATGCGTTGGGCATTTTTCACCCGGCTTTGGCACTGTTGAAGAAATAAGTGCCGATGACATCATCAACAATATTAATTCGAGTGGCGCTGATTTTTTAGTGGTTGCGCTAGGTGCAAAAAAAGGCCAGGCGTGGATTTTAAAAAATCAGCATAAAATCAAAATTCCGCTGGTCAGTCATTTAGGGGCTGTGATTAATTTTGAGGCTAATCGTCTAAAACGAGCGCCCTTGTTTATTCAAGAAATAGGTTTTGAATGGCTATGGCGCATTAAAGAAGAACCTTCGCTATGGCGGCGTTATTGGAACGATGGTCTGTATTTTCTTAAGTTGTTGTTTACCACGCTATTGCCGTTGCGTTGTTGGTTGAAACGTAATCAACAACGGTTTGATGTGTTAAAGGCTGACACTAAGGCCACTCTGACGGAAAGTGAAGATGCCGTCACCATGAAAATTTCTGGCGTGATTTGTGATCCGGTTTCGGTTGAAATTCGCGATTTATTTAAGCAAGCTTCGCATATGCATAAACATTTTTACCTTGATTTAAGCGATTCAGCCTACGTGAGTTTTGGTTTTTTGGGTTTGTTTTTATTGATGAAAAAAAGCTTAGATAAATTAGAAAAAGATGTGAAAATAGTTCACCCAAACGCTGAAATTACAAAAGTTATCCGCTGGAATAATTTAAGTTACCTAGTGAAATAACCCTATTATTTGACATACAATACTCCTTTAAGATTCTGGTGAATGTAGAGCGTAATCAATATGTATGAAGCTTATTACGGCCTCACTGAGCGGCCTTTTTCCATCCAGCCTGATCCGGATTTCCTTTTTTTAAGTAATCGCCACAGCATGGCTTATGCAATGTTGCAATATGGCATTACAAATCGAGCTGGTTTTACTGTGATTTGTGGAGATATTGGATGTGGAAAAACCACATTAGTGCGTCATGTCTTGAATAATATTGAGGATGATGTCGTGGTGGGCATTGTCTATAACACACACAAAAATTTAGATAATTTGCTTGGCTGGATCATGCTGGCATTTGGTCAAAGTTATGATGGGTTGTCTGACATTGCTATGTTTGATGCTTTTCAGCAGTTTTTGATTTCGAGCTACATTGCCGGCCAACGGTTGGTGTTGATTATTGACGAAGCGCAAAATTTAAATCCAAACTCAATGGAAGCGTTGCGCATGCTTTCCAACATCAATGTGGATAAAGACCAAATGTTACAAGTGATTTTGGTCGGTCAGCCAGAGTTGCGTGAACTATTGCGACGTCCAGACATGGTGCAATTTTTTCAGCGTGTCGCTGTTGATTTTTTCATCCCACCGTTAGGTAAAGAAGAGGTCATTAAATATATCGAACACCGTATGAAAGTGGCTGGTCGCGCACGTAAATTATTCACCAAAGAGGCGATGGAGAAAATTGCCGAAGCAAGTAAGGGTGTGCCGAGAAATATTAATATTTTGGCCGACATGGTATTGGTGTACGGGTTCTCTAGCGGCGCAAAAAAACTGGATGTGAATTTGGTAGAGGATGTCTTGCGCGATCGTAACGAGTATGGCGTTCTTGGTGCCGCTTAAATTTTTTGTTTAAATGATGCGTATTTTAGTCACCGGCGGGGCAGGTTATATTGGATCGCACACTTGCGTTGAACTGTTAAATGCAGGCTTTGATGTGGTTGTGTTCGATAATTTTAGTAACAGCAAGGCAACTTCATTGCAGCGCGTTGAAGCGATTGCTGGAAAAAAACTACAGTTTATACAAGGTGATGTACGCGATAGAAATGCGTTGCGCGCACTGTTCTCTGCGGTGACGATTGACGCAGTCATTCACTTTGCAGGCCTAAAAGCGGTTGGTGAATCTGTCAGACTTCCGCTGAAATATTACGACAACAATGTTTCTGGTAGCGTTGCTTTGCTAGAAGTCATGGCAGAATTCGGCGTGAAGTGCTTTGTTTTTAGTTCATCCGCCACTGTTTACGATGCGCCCGGTGATAAGCCAATTCAAGAAAATTTTCCACTGAAGCCGACCAATCCGTACGGCCAATCTAAGCTTATGGTCGAGCAAGTTTTGCGTGATCTTGCTGTGTCTGATGCTAATTTACGCATTGCTATTTTGCGTTACTTTAACCCGGTTGGCGCGCATGTTAGCGGCATGATCGGCGAAGATCCTAACGGAATCCCCAATAATTTAATGCCATTTGTTTCACAGGTGGCAGTTGGTCGCTTGCAAGAGTTAAGTGTATTTGGTGACGATTATCCAACGCCAGATGGCACAGGTGTGCGCGATTATATTCATGTTGTTGATTTGGCAAAGGGGCATTTAGCCGCGCTGAATGCTTTACAAAGACAAGCTGGCATTCTCACGGTCAACCTCGGTACAGGCATAGGCTATAGCGTGCTAGATATGGTCAAAGCGTTCGAAGTGGCAAGTGGAAAAAGTATCCCTTATAAAGTTGTCGGCAGAAGAGCTGGTGATATTGCGATCTGTTATGCCGATCCTGCAAAGGCTAAAGAAATGTTAGGCTGGCAGGCGAGTTACGATATTCACGCCATGTGCCGCGATACTTGGAATTGGCAATCTTTAAATCCTAACGGATACCAATAACTTTCTACTAGTAGCCAACTTTCTGAACGGGAGGAAGGCTTTCAATCTCATGATCTTTGTACAACCTTCCACGCGTAATAAACGCCATGCCTGTGCCACAATCTAATGAAAAAGAACCGCTAGAACCGGGGGTAGCATCTAAAATGGTGTGCATGTTTTCAGCGAACGAAAAGTGGCTGTCACTCATGTAATAAGTTGCATTTTCACCTAGTTTACCCAAAATCACATCTGACGCACCTGGTCTAAATTCGTTAGCTGGCATACATAGCGGGCCACTACCTTCGCAACAACCGCCGGATTGAAAAAAAATAATTGGGCCGAATTTTGCTATCAGTTCGTTAATCAGTGCTTGGGCGCTAGGGGTTGCTGAAACGCGAGTAGCCATTTTCTTTCTCCACAAAAAAATAGAGGCGATTTTTTTATCGCCTCTATTTAATCAAACTATAAACTTTTTCTCAAATGTTAAAAGAAGCCAAGTTTCTTAGGGCTGTAGCTCACCAATAAGTTTTTCGTTTGTTGGTAATGATCTAGCATCATTTTGTGTGTTTCACGACCAATGCCAGATTCTTTGTAGCCACCAAATGCGGCGTGAGCAGGGTAGGCGTGGTAGCAGTTTGTCCACACACGACCCGCTTTAATGCCACGACCCATGCGGTATGCGCGGCTGCCATCGCGTGTCCAAACCCCTGAACCCAACCCAAAAATAGTGTCATTTGCAATCGCAAGTGCTTCGGCTTCATCTTTAAAGGTTGTCACGGCAAGCACGGGGCCAAAAATTTCTTCTTGGAAAATGCGCATTTTATTATGGCCTTTAAACAAAGTTGGCTTCACATAGTAACCATCTTTCAAATCACCATCTAACACGTTGCGCTCGCCGCCGCACAACACTTGCGCGCCTTCTTGGCGACCAATGTCCATGTAAGACATGATTTTGTTGATTTGGTCTTGCGAAGCTTGTGCGCCAATCATGGTGTTAGGGTCAAGCGGGTTGCCTTGTTTGATTGCTGCAACACGCGGTAAAACTCGCTCCATAAATTTATCGTAAATAGATTCTTGAATGAGTGCGCGAGAAGGGCAGGTACAGACTTCGCCTTGGTTGAAAGCAAACAACACCAAGCCTTCAATGGTTTTATCTAAAAAGTCATCGTCAGCCGCCATCACATCTTCAAAGAACACATTAGGGGATTTTCCGCCGAGTTCCAACGTGGCAGGAATTAAATTGTCTGCCGCCGCATGTGCAATCACTCGACCAGTTGCAGTAGAGCCGGTAAATGCGATTTTTGCAATACGCTTGCTATTGGCAAGCGGCGCACCTACTTCACGGCCATAACCATTTACAATATTAATCACGCCGGGAGGAAGGATGTCCGCAATAGTTTCCATCAGAATCAAGAGGCTAATCGGTGTAAATTCAGCAGGCTTCATTACCACGCAGTTACCAGCAGCGATGGCTGGCGCTAGTTTCCACGCGGCCATTAAAATTGGGAAGTTCCATGGAATAATTTGACCAACGACACCAAGAGGTTCATGGAAATGGTAGGCAACAGTATTTTCGTCCAACTCACTCAAACTGCCTTCTTGCGCACGCAGGCAGCCAGCAAAATAGCGGAAGTGATCTACAGATAAAGGAATATCTGCGTTCATGGTTTCGCGAATAGGTTTACCGTTATCTACCGTTTCAGCGGTTGCAATTAAGGCCAAATTTTGCTCAATACGATCAGCCACTTTTAATAATAAATTGGCGCGCTCGGCAGGCGGGGTTTTTCCCCATTTGTCTGCGGCGGCGTGGGCTGCATCTAAAGCCAATTCAACATCTTCAGCGCCAGAGCGTGCTGCTTTGGTGTAAGGCTTACCGGTAATAGGGGAAATCACATCGAAATATTCGCCTTTGACAGGCGCAACCCATTTCCCACCGATGAAATTGTCGTACTTGGCTTTGTAAGGCACAGTCACGCCAAGACCTTTTAATAAATCCAAACTCATACTCACTCCTCTAATGTTGCTATAGTTTAAATGGCGAATCCACCCCAGAACCCGCTTATATTGCTGTAGTTATCATTTAATATTTAGTTTCATCTCTAAACGTAAAATTTAAATATAACTCAATGAAAAATATAGAGTTTTATTTATTCACTCTGGGGTAACATTAAACCTATCTCAGAGTTAAATCAAGTGTTGGACATGTATTTAATATCATTTATTTGATTGAGTAATTCAGTTGCTTTTCGATGGCTTATATGAATAAGTTTGCTTTATGTTTGGGTGAAAAATCAAAGAATGACAAATCATTTTTATGGCGATGAAAAAATCAAAGCGGAATGATTTATAATGCGCACGCTCAAAAAAATCAATATCGGAAGGATGGATGAGCGGTTTAAGTCGCACGCCTGGAAAGCGTGTTTAGGTGAATAACCTAACGCGGGTTCGAATCCCGCTCCTTCCGCCAAAACCTTTAAACTTAATTCAAAGTAACGTTAGCGCATCTTAAACGCGACTATTCAAGACGTATTTTCTTGGAAAGTTTATGATGTCGTTGCAAATAAATCAGCAATGATAGGCGCCGGGCGCTCAGAATCAGCGCGAGACTCTAAAAAATCAAGTGTGTATGGGCAGCGCGTTGGTTTTTTTGCTATTTTCTTTTTGCTTTTGGGTAAATCGGTGTTGATGAACGGTGTTTGGCTGATGCGGATGTAGCCAGAATTGATTATTTTTTGTTGAGTCGTTTCAAACTGGCTTAGTGGGTTGTCAATATTTTGTAAAAGCACGCCTGCTTTGGTCACTTTTAATACGTTGTACATCACAAATTTGTGACCACTTTGTTTACCATAAATTTCACCACATTGAATATCTTTAGAGGTGCTTAAATTTTCTAAAGGTAAATTCATAAAATTTCCTGATGTGTTTTATGAATATTAAATTCTTTCTATTTGATTTTCAATAGTTTTTAATTTTTTCTTCTTAGTCGGATATGTTTGGAAATCAGCGCGTTCGCTTGTTTCCGAAAGCGTGATCCTTCGCTGTCTTTCACCCACATATGTAACAATCCACCAAAAAACAAATGCGTGTCAACGGCTAGTTCGGCTGGAGATAGTGCCGCGGTGACAATATTTTGTTGTTGGGCGAGGGTGTAAATGCGTTCATATTTAGTTTCAATATCGCTGCAATTATTTAACATTTCTTGAAGTACTGTTGCAAATTCATCGACATATTCGCATCTGCTCATCATAACAATAAAGGTTTGTTGTGTTTCAGCATGGTTAGTAAGCCTGTCAATCGTGTGCTGCATTGAGGCTTCTAAGCGCGAGAGTGGATCATTATTCTGGCCGGGTGACACATTTTCACTAAGTAGTAAATCATCCATGCGGTCAATCAGCGGTAAAAAAATTTGCTCACGCATGGCGTGAAAAAGCTCAGATTTATTTTTAAAGTGCCAATACACCGCACCACGGGTCACGCCCGCGTGTGTGGCGACTTGTTCTAAGCTGGTTTTGCTCACACCCTTGTTCAAAAAAACTTCACGCGCGGCATTGATAATACGTTGTCGGGTGATTTCAGCGTCTTCTTTTGTTTTGCGTACCAATTCATTTTCCTCGTAATCTATGTTGTAGTTTTTTTAATTATGATGTTAATATACATTCAAGAATGTATGTAAGCAAGCTTTGTTGTTAGAAAGTTATAGATTAAGTCATTCATTTTAATTAATTTTATTTAATTTTCATCGATTCAATATTTAAGGGATGCACCGATGCGCCTTCTTCAAATGACTAAATTTTCAATGCTGCTGGGTTTTTTATTGCTGGCGGCATGTGGAAGAAATGAGCAAACTAATCAGGCGGGGGCACCCATGCCTCCGTTGCCGGTGAGTGTGATTAACGTGCAACCAACAACGGTTCCTATTAGCGTTGAGGCGGTTGCACAGACTGAAGGTGCAAAAGAGGTGGAGATTCGTCCGCGCGTGGGCGGCATTTTGCTGAAAAAATTATTTGAAGAAGGCGCTTCTGTCAATGCGGGCCAAGCAATGTTTTTGATTGATCCTGTGCCTTTCCAAATTGCCTTAGCGCAAGCCAAAGCGCAATTGGAGCAACAAAAATCACGCGTTGAACAAACGCAACGTGAAGCACAACGTTTAAAAAACTTGTTGGCGACTAACTCAATTAGCCAACGCGAGACTGATAATGCCGCTTCAGATGCTTCACTTGCTGAAGCAGCTTTATTGCAATACCAAGCGGCAGTGCGTGAAGCTGAATTGAATTTATCGTACACCACTGTGACTTCGCCGATTTCGGGTGTTGCTGGCAGATTTGCTTTTTCTGAAGGCGCATTGGTGAGTGCGAACTCCAGCTTGCTCACGACGGTGAGTCAACTCAGCCCGATCTGGGTGCGGTTTAGCTTGTCTGAAAGTGAGCTTGCCAGTGTGGGCGGGCGCGTCTCTGCAAACAAAGCACAAGATGTGCAAGTGATTCTGCCGGATGGCAAAGTGTATCCAAAGTCAGGGAAAATTAATTTTTCTGCCAGCACGATCGACCCACAGTTAGGTACGCAGCAATTGCGTGCTACGTTTGAGAATCAAGATGAAGCCTTGTTGCCTGGCCAGTTTGTACGTGTGCGTGTGACCACAGGCCAAAAAAATGGTGTTTTTATTGTGCCGCAAACGGCGGTTTCAAACGGTGCGCAAGGCATGTTTGTTTTTGTTGCAAATGCAAAAAATCAAGCCGAGCGTCGCCCAGTCACGGTGGGTGAATGGAAAGGCGCTGATTGGGTGATTTTGGGTGGTTTGCAAGCCGGTGATAATGTCATTACAGATAATTTAATCAAACTCAACATGATGCCGCCCGGCGCACCTGTCACGCCGCATGCTGCTGGCGTGCCAGATGCAACACCTGAAGCTAAAAAATAAGGATGAAATTTTTCTATTATGATTAAATTTTTTATTACGCGTCCTATTTTTGCTGGCGTTTTGTCCATCATCATTGTGCTTGCAGGCTTAGCTGCTGCTTTTAAACTACCTATTGCGCAATATCCGGAAATCTCACCGCCAACGGTGACCGTTACCGCAAGTTATCCTGGTGCGAGTGCGGAAACGCTTTCTAAAACGGTTGCTGCTCCGATTGAAGAGCAACTCAGTGGTGTGGAGCATTTGCTGTACTTCAACTCTGTGGCTGATTCCAGTGGCACACTCACCATTACTGCAACATTTGAAGTCGGCACTAATGTCGATGAGGCGACGTTTAACGTGAGCAACCGCGTGAACATTGCCACGCCACGCTTGCCAGAAGAAGTGCGTAGAAACGGGCTGGTGGTACAAAAAATATCGAACGATTTTTTACTTGTCACGTTTTTAACTTCAAAAAATCCTGCACATGACAGGCTTTTTCTCAGTAACTACGCCACGCTGAACATTCTGGATGAGGTTAAACGCATTCCGGGAGTTGGCAATGCCCAAGTGTTTGGCGGGCAAGATTACGCCATGCGCATTTGGTTGCGACCCGACAAAATGGCACAGTTGGGCGTGACAACGACTGATATTTCGGCTGCGATTCAAGCGCAAAATGCGCAATATGCGGCGGGGAAAATCGGCCAAGATCCTGCGCCAAATCATCAGCAAATTGTTTATACCGTGAATGCCAAAGGCCGACTCATAGAGCCAGAACAGTTTGGCAATATCATCATTAAGGCTGATGGGCCGCGTGGCATTTTGTACTTAAAAGACGTGGCGCGGATTGAGCTGGGCGCACAAAACTATAACGTGCGTTCAAGGCTCAACGGCACGCCCGGCGTGGCGATGGGCGTGTTTTTGCAATCTGGCGCAAATGCGTTAGATACAGCAAATAATATCAAGCAGAAAATGGAGGAGCTTAAAACACGCTTTCCGCAAGGCTTGGAATACAGCATTCCGTACGATACCAGCGAGTTTGTGAAAGCAACCATCGGTGAAGTGTTTAAAACGCTGGCAGAAGCGCTGGTGTTGGTTGTTTTGGTTGTGTTTTTATTTTTGCAAAGCTGGCGCGCGACACTCATTCCAATTATTGCAGTGCCTATTTCGCTGATAGGTACATTTGCCGGCCTCTATTTAATGGGGTTTTCGATCAATCTACTCACATTGTTTGCCATGATTTTAGCCATTGGGATTGTGGTGGATGATGCGATTGTGGTGCTGGAAAATGTTGAGCGATTGATGCAAGAAGAAGGCTTGAAACCATTGCCAGCCGCGATTAAATCCATGGAACAGGTTTCCAGTGCGGTGATTGCGATTGTGATGGTGTTATGTGCCGTCTTTATTCCGGTTGCATTTATGGGCGGCATCGCCGGTGCTTTGTATCGCCAGTTTGCGGTGACGGTTGCGATTGCTGTGGTGATTTCCGGCGTTGTCGCTTTGACACTGACACCTGCGCTCTGCGCGATTTTGCTCAAAAACATGCATGGAGAAAACGCTTTTTTCAAGGCGTTTAATCGCGGGTTTATGCGCGTTACGAATTTCTATACCCGTATTGTCGATATCACCTTGCATCATAAAATTATTGGCGCAGTGGTCTTTGCTGCCATTATTGCGCTTTGTGGTGTGCTGTTTAACCGTGTCCCGGGCAGCCTTGTACCGCAAGAAGACCAAGGCTATGTGATTACGATGATTATTATGCCGGACGGTGCAACCTTAAACCGAACCGAAAAAACAATAGAATCGATTCGCGAAGGCGTTGCAACTGATCCATCTGTTCAATTTGCATTCGCAATTGCTGGGCTGGATTTTATTGGTGGTGGCAACAAAACCAGCGCGGGGACCATGTTTGTGAGACTCAAAGATTGGGCCGAACGTACCACCACTGCTGATGATATGTCCGGTAAGTTGAAAGGGCTTGGTTTTATGCAGCCAGATGGGTTTGCGTTTGCGGTCAATCCGCCGCCTATTCGTGGTTTAGGTAGTTCGGCGGGCTTTGAAGTTTATGTACAAAGTCGCAACAGTACAGATCCGCAAAAGCTGGCTGAAGTGCTCAATAATTTTGCCGGGGTGCTGCGTAGTAATCCACAGCTTGCCAACATTAACACTTTCTTTAGGCCAACCGTGCCACAGTTGCATATTGAGGTGGATGAGCCTAAGGCGCTCTCGATGGGCGTGCCAATTGCAGACATTTATGCGGCGCTACAAAGTACGATGGGACAGTTTTACGTGAATGATTTTAATAAATTTGGCCGCACCTACCGTGTGCAATTACAGGCAGAAGCGCAGTTCCGTTCGAACCCGGAGGATATTGGCAAAATTTATGTGCGGTCAAATAGCGGTCAGATGGTGCCATTGTCTTCATTGAGCCGTATCACACGTGAGGTTGGCGCAGAGCAATTGGAGCGCTTTAACGGCTTGTTGTCGGCAAAGGTGCTGGGTGAAGGTGCGCACGGCGTGAGTTCTGGCGATGCGATTAAATTGGTGGAAAAATTGGCCAAAGAAAATTTGCCAGAAAACTACCAAATCGCTTGGACCGGCCAAGCGTATCAAGAAAAACGTACAGGTTCGGCCGCGTTATTTGCCTTTGGCTTTGCCATTATCATGGTATTTCTGATATTGGCCGCACAATTTGAAACGTGGTCTTTACCGTTGGCGGTGATTATGGCGGTGCCATTTGCGTTGGCTGGGGCGTTGTTGGCTGTTCTGGTGCGTGGCATGCCTAATGATATTTATTTCCAAATCGGCCTGATTACGTTAATCGGCTTGGCGGCGAAAAACGCGATTTTGATTGTGGAATTTGCGAGCCAAAAAATGGAAGAGGGCGTACCGATGTTACAAGCAGCGTTGGAAGGTGCACGCTTACGCTTCAGACCGATTGTGATGACCTCCATGGCATTTGTGTTAGGCATTACGCCACTGATGGTTGCAACTGGCGCGGGTGCTGCAGCAAGGCAGTCCATGGGTACGGGCGTATTTGGCGGCATGATTTTGGCGACATTTATTGCGACGATTTTCATCCCACTCTTTTTTACGTGGCTCACCAATCAAAATAAAGTGCGGCACCATGGTCATGTGGATGCGTCTGAAATGGGCACAGTAAAGGATTCAGTATGAGGAAAAATAATTTTTCGATCAAAAGAATTGCATTAATTAGTGTGGCGGCAGCGTTGACGGCTTGCCAGGCGGTTGGCCCAGATTATGTGCGTCCGCAAAGCGCGCTGCCCATCAACTATACTGAGGCGTTGGCCAATCCAACACAAGCAGGATTGGCGATTAAAAACTGGTGGATTCTATTTAATGATGCGACGTTAAATACCTTGGTAGATCAAGCGCTTAAAGAAAATACGGATGTGCAATATGCCGTTGCGCGAATCGAGGAGGCTGACGCATATGCGCGTGAAGTCGGTGCAGCAACGCTCCCGAGTGTGGATTTTGATGCGGCGGGAACGCGTTCTCGTGTCACAGAATCTGGCCCGTTTCCAGTATTTGCGGCTAACCCACGCCGAAATTACACCTACCAATTTTCGAGTAATTTTGAAATTGATTTTTGGGGGAAAATTCGTCGCGCGAAAGAGTCAGCGCGAGCCCAAATGTTAGCAACAAAATACGCCAAAGAAACCGTTGATTGGACATTAAGCAGCAATGTTGCACGCAATTATTTGGCGCTTCGCAGCACTGAGGCGCAGTTAGCAATTGCGCAACATAATTTAAAAAGCCGAGAAGAAAGTTTGACACTCACCAAGCGCCGTTTTGAAGGTGGTGTTTCGTCAAAGCTCGATGTACACCAAGCGGAGGTGGCTAATGCAAATTTAACGGCAGATATTGCTGAATTAACACGTCAACGCGCCATTTATATGCATCAATTAGCGACTCTTACCGGGGAATTGGATTCAACCCTGGCGAGCAGCGATGGCACGCAATTGCCAACACCACCTGCGCCGCCAGCCGGTTTACCTTCTAGCCTACTTGAAAGTCGCCCGGATGTGCGTCAGGCCGAAGAGCAATTGATTGCGATGAACGCTAATATTGGTTCAGCCAAAGCTGCGCTGTATCCGACCATTTCGCTCACGGGTGCTTTTGGTGCTGAAAGTTTGGCGCTATCCGATATTTTAAGGTCTGCCAGCCGCGTTTGGACGGCTGGGTTAGATATCAGCATCCCCATTTTTAATTCTGGCCGATTGAACTCGCGCGTAGAGCAAGCCACTGCAAGACAAAAGCAAGCGCTGGCAAAGTATACGGGGAGTTTGCGCACAGCGTTTCAAGAAGTAAACGATGCTTTGGTAAATGTCAGACAATACGCCGAACGCGAAAATGCCCTGAGTTTAAGTGCTGAAGCCGCAAAAAAGGCGCTACAAATATCTGAAAATCGTTATCGTGATGGGTATTCGTCTTATTTGGAAGTGCTAGATGCGCAACGTGTTTACAACGATGCGACAAGCAATGTAGCGCTGGCGATGGAAGCAAGGCTTGTTGCCAGTGTGGATTTGTTTAAAGCGTTAGGCGGCGGTTGGGAAATGCGTGAAAATTAACATACGGGCATGAAATGTGCCCGCATTTTTTAATTTTCCACATCTACAAAATGGCTGCGCACCCAGTTGTCATGTTGATCCAGCGTTTCAGTCAGGGTAACTGTTCGTGCTTTGTTACCAAAATCTAACAGGTATTGCTGATTTTTTTGGAACTGTTTTTTAGGCAAAATCAACGACTCGTCTTTACCGTAAGAGAATTCTTTAGGCAAAAATAAACACTCGAATTTGCTGTTGTTTTCATTCGGGTTGTGAACTTCCAAATCGTTAGTTTCAGTATTTTCTTCAATAAATTCGACCACATAACCATAAACGGGTTTACTGGGCAGCATTTTTAAATTGGTGGCCGCAATGCTAAATGCTGCGCGGCTTAAAATTTCGATGCCGATTCGTAGCATGTTGTTTTGCATTTGTTTAATGCTGCGAATAATGCCAATACGTGTTCCAACTTTCTGGTTTTTTGCGGCCACGCCCAACATCATGCCGACCGAGAGTTCTTGCGCGTGTCTGCTGGTGTGAATGCAGAGACCTTTGGCGCTTTCGTCCACAATATGGCAATAACCTTTGTTCGCATCGATATAAGTGGTCAGCGATTCAACATATTTGCGTAATTGATTTGCCGCCGTTGATGCGGAATCTTCTTCATCGTCTAGGTGTGACAATTCGCCAGTATCTTCTTCAGAGAAAGATTTTTTCTTCACTTCTACCAGCGAATCTTCGTAATGCTTAATCTGATAATAAATGTCTTCAAAGCCGTAAACATCGCTTGCAGGTTTGTCTGTTTTGATGCGTGGGCTTTCACGGCGTTGGCGTTTGTAATCAGAAAGAGACCATTCTGATTGAACCATTTGTAAGGTTGGGTAAGCAAACAGGTGGTTTGCCAGTGTGCGCATCGCTTTTTGTTTTGGTGGGCGATTCGTTTCAATGCAATTCATCAATATTTGCAATTTGACGTTAATACCGTCCATGCACCAATAACGATTAGTGATGCTGTTGTGGAAATTACGGATACGTTTTGCCGGTAAATTTTTTGCCAAATCAACACTAAATAAATGTTTTTTCTCGTTATATTCTTTCTCTACGGTTAGTCCTGTCGTCCATTTCGCCAACATCTTACTTAAAAAATCTATTTGAGCTGGTCTAAAGCTTGCGTGATCCAAACTGCCCAACATATTGATGGAAATAAATTGAGAGGCAATGCTCGTCGGTATCAATTCGGCGTTGGCTAGGTCTGGATAAAAGTTAATTTTTTCGTCAATCAGGCTGTTTTTTTCTGCCATGTCGAACAAGTTACAAATTTGCAGCCACACGTTGCCAGGTGCATGTTGATGGTTGAAATAACGCCATTTAATAATTTCAGTGGCATTATCAATTGCGCGACCAATTAATAGTCCAAGTTGTGGATGTTTTTCTGGCGCCAGTGCAACAATTAACTTGAAGTAAATACTGAACATTAAGCGGTGATGCATAAAACAAGCTGCAGCAATGCGCATTTTATGCTGGTGATTAATAATGTCGATGCCAAGGTAACTTTGCGTGATTTTCTCTACCAATATCCGTGTTTTTTCATCGACAGAGAAAAAATAATTTAGATAGTGATCGTTGTGGAAAAGGTCTTTTTTTAAGTCTAACTCTAAGCGTTGAGAAGAAAACTCAATCGCTGCAATGTCCTCAGACTCCTTATGCCGAAAGTTCAGCACTTCATTTCTGGGCGGGAGATGCAAGTTGGTATTTTTAAGTAAGCTTAGAATTTCCATGGCACGATACTTTTTTTAGTAATTCGGTGATAAGTTCAATTTGATGGTTCAATTCTAAAATTCGCTTGTCAATTCAATTGCAAAAATAGAAGCATAATCATAGGGTTATTTATGCTTTTACTTTTCGTAGGCGAAAAGATTTTACTAAAGGCTTGATTTTGCGTGATTAGCCGTTTGGGTTGTCGTGTTAAAATGCGCCATCATTTTTAATTTGAAGCAAAAAACATGGTTGTTCGTACTCGATTTGCGCCTAGCCCAACCGGCTTTTTACATATTGGCGGCGCCCGCACAGCGCTTTTTTCATGGGCGTATGCCAAACGCCATGGCGGACAATTTATTTTGCGCATTGAAGATACTGATGTAGCGCGCTCAACACCAGAAGCAGTGCAGGCGATTTTGGATGGCATGCAGTGGCTAGGGCTTCAACACGACGAAGGCCCGTTTTACCAAATGCAGCGTATGGAAACTTATAAAAAAATCATCCAAAAAATGTTGGATGAGGATCGTGCCTATTATTGCTATTGCACGAAAGACCAATTAGATGCGCTGCGAGAGAGCCAAATGCAGCAAAATTTAAAACCAAGATATGACGGACGTTGGCGGCCAGAAGCAGGCAAAATTTTGCCGGAACCACCAAAAGATATTCCGCCCGTTGTGCGTTTTAAAAATCCGCAAACTGGCGTAGTGGCTTGGGATGATTTAGTTAAAGGCTGCATTGAAATTGCCAATGAAGAGTTAGATGATTTAATTATTGCTCGCGCCGATGGTACGCCGACTTATAATTTTTGCGTTGTGGTAGATGATTGGGAAATGGGTGTGACGCAAGTGATTCGCGGTGATGACCACGTGAATAACACGCCACGTCAAATCAATATGCTCAAAGCCTTGGGCGCGCAAATTCCGCAATATGCACATCTTTCGATGATTCTGGGGAGTGACGGGCAAAAATTATCCAAACGCCATGGCGCTGTGAGTGTCATGCAATATGACGACGACGGCTATTTGCCAGAGGCGGTGCTCAATTATTTGGCGCGCTTGGGTTGGAGCCACGGTGATGATGAAATTTTTAGTATGGAACAATTTTGTGCGTGGTTTGATTTAGACCATATCACGCCATCTGCAGCAAAATTTGACACTGAAAAACTTAATTGGCTCAATGCGCATTATTTAAAGCAAAAGCCATCAGCCGATTTGGTAGCGGATCAAACCAAGCGTTTAATGAAATTGGGTGTTACCGTGGCAGCGCAACCTATCTTGGTCGATGCGATTGAGTTATATAAATCTCGCGTGAATACGCTGAATGAATTAGCTGCGCAAATTCAATTTTTCTACCAAAGTCAATCGCCTGATGTTGCTTTGCTGGAAAAACATTTCACGCCTGATGTTGTGCCACTTTTAAAAGAGCTGGCCACGATGTTAGACAATATTCAGGATTGGCAGCAAGAAAAAATCCACCAAGTTGTTAATGATTTTATGCAAGAAAAGCAGCTTAAAATTCCCAAAGTGTTTATGCCAATGCGCACTATGCTGATCGGTATAACGCAATCGCCGGATTTATTTTCTGTGATGGCGATTTTAGGGAAAGTAGAAGTACTAACCAGAATACACAAAACACTCGAAAAATTTTGAAGAAATATTTGGAAGAAATTTCTAAAGGCCTATTGAATTAAATCAAATCATCCTCATCTCATGAAGGTAATAATCCGAGTTGCTTTAGAACATTTTGCGGCGCTTAAAAAATCCGTTGAAATGGTCAAAAAATAGGATTAATCTTTGCGAACGAAGTTGTTGTCATTTGGTCATATCGATTCCTGTTTTTAAAGCAATAAGCTCGGCATTAGCCACATCATTTTTTAATTAACTCCAACATAGGAGCCATCATGACGCACAAAGGGCAAAGTTTACAAGACCCCTTCCTCAACGCTTTACGTAAAGAGCATGTTGCAGTTTCCATCTATCTTGTCAACGGTATTAAGTTGCAAGGGCAGGTTGATTCTTTTGATCAATACGTGATTCTTCTTAAAAATACCGTGACGCAGATGGTTTACAAGCACGCAATTTCGACCATTGTGCCGGCGCGCGCTGTTTCCATGCCAATGGCTGAAGGCGACGACTAGCATTTGAAAGATCTGTTTGAAAGGCCGAGCGGCTTTGGTGCCGCCGTGCTGGTGAGTGTCGATTTCGGCGAAGCGGATTACGCGGATAGCCTCCACGAGTTAGAGCAGCTAGGTTTGAGTGCTGGCTTGGTGTTGCGTGGTACGCTGGAAGGCAAGCGCAGCACACCGGATGCCAAATATTTTATTGGTAGCGGTAAGGCGGATGAACTGAAGTTGATGATGCAAGCGACAGAATCAGGTGTCGCAGTGTTTAATCACGATCTAAGCCCATCGCAACAGCGTAACCTTGAGAGGGTGCTTGAAGCGCGGGTGGTAGATCGCACTGGTTTAATTCTTGATATTTTTAGCCAGCGTGCACAAACGCATGAAGGTAAACTGCAAGTTGAGCTCGCGCAATTAGAGCATTTGTCCACACGGCTTGTCCGCGGCTGGACGCATCTTGAACGCCAAAAGGGCGGGATTGGCGTGCGTGGCGGCCCGGGCGAAACGCAGCTAGAGTTAGATAGGCGTATGCTGAGCGTACGCGTCAAACAGCTGCGTGAAAAGTTGGACAAGCTCAAGCAGCAGCGCGGTATGCAACGCAGGGCGCGTAAGCGCTCAAATGTGATGACAGTTTCGTTGGTGGGCTATACCAATGCGGGGAAGTCTACGCTATTTAACCGTTTAACCAAAGCAGACATCTATGCCGCTGACCAACTATTTGCCACCCTAGACACGACCTCACACAAAATGTACGTACCAGAGTGTGGCACGGTGGTGTTGTCTGACACCGTTGGTTTTATTAAGCATTTGCCGCACGCTTTAGTGGAAGCTTTTGGTGCGACGCTGGAAGAAGCTGCGCAAGCTGATTTATTACTACATATTGTGAACACCGCGAGCGAAAATCGGGATGAGCAAATTGTACAGGTGAATAAAGTATTGCATGAAATTGGCGCCAGTGAAGTACCACAAATTTTGATCCATAATCAAATTGATAAGCTTGGTTTACCAGCCGGTGTGACGCGAGATGAGTATGGTAGAATCGTCGCAATTCATGCTTCAGCGATAACTGGTGAAGGCATGGATTTGATACGGCTAGCGATGGCAGAGCATTACCAATATTTAAAAAAGAAAAGCACAGAAGAAAGTGCTTACCTTTAAAATTGATCAAAAATTGCACCAATTTTTAAAGTAGTCTGAACTAATTTCGGAGTAATCAATGATGAAATTTCCCGGGTGGTGGCAAAATCAAAATGACGGGCCGCCAGATTTGGACCAGGTCATGCGTGATTTGAGCAAAAAAATCAATGCCATGTTTGGTAAAACCAACGGCAACAATCGCTCTAATCAACAAAATCAAAATCAGCAGGAGGAACCGTTTAATTTTCCTATTGTGCCGATTTTGGCTGTGGTTGCATTGATTTGGCTTGGCACAGGCTTTTACATTGTTGATCAGGGCTCAGTAGGTGTCGTGCAACGTTTTGGTAAAGTAGTCGATGAAACCACTGAACCTGGCCCGCGCTGGCATATACCTTATCCGGTTGAAAGTGTCGAAGTGGTGAATATGGAGCAAGTGCGCCGTCTGGAAGTGGGTTACAGAAGTGGTGCTGAAGGCTCTGGCGGTAAAACCAAGGTGCCGAGAGAAGCTTTGATGCTGACGGAAGATGAAAATATTATTGATCTTCAATTTGCTGTGCAATACAACCTTAAGAATGCAAATGATTACTTATTCAATAATCGTTCAACTGACGATGCTGTCATGTCCGCTGCAGAAACGGCTATTCGTGAAGTGGTGGGCAAAAATAAGTTAGATGATTTATTGCAAAAAGGCTTGCAAGATACTTCGGAGCGCATGCAAGTCATTCTGGATAGTTATAAAACCGGTGTGAAAATTATCAGTGTTTCGTTACAAAGTGCGCAGCCGCCTGAACAAGTACAAGAGGCCTTTGAGGATGTGAACCGTGCGAATCAAGACAACCAGCGCTTGGTGAATGAAGGCCAAGCCTATGCTAATGATGTGATTCCGAAAGCACGAGGGACCGCGTCACGCTTGCTGTCAGAGTCGGAAGGCTATAAGTTAAAGTCGGTAAGTGAGGCCAAAGGTAATGCTAGTCGTTTTGAACAAATTCTGACGCAATACAACAATGCACCTGAGGTGACACGTCAACGTTTATATATTGATGCACAAGAGCAAATATTATCGAGTGTGAGCAAAGTGGTGGTCGATCAAAAAGCAGGTAACAGCTTGTTGTACTTGCCTCTGGATAAGTTGATGGGGGGAACATCCTCAGCGGCTACCAATGCTTCGACAGCCGCTGCATCACAGACTTTAATGTCTAATGAGTCGGCGGAAAGTGCGTCACTGGATACTGATCGAACCCGCGAGGCATTTAGAAGTCGCGACCGTGAAAGCAGATAAGGAAATATCATGAATCAGCTCAAATTTTTCTTGGTAGCGCTGCTTGCTGTGCTGTTAGTGCTATCAGCATCGGCGTTTACCGTGAACCAAACACAATATGTGTTGGTGAAGCGACTCGGTGAAATTGTTGCCGTACATAAAGAACCCGGCTTGTACTTCAAGGCGCCGTTTGTGGATAGCTTAAAGTATTTTGATAATCGGATTTTGACGCTCGATTGGGAGCAGCCAGCAAAATTTATCACCAGTGAAAATAAATACATGATGGTCGACTCCTTCGTTAAATGGCGGATTGTTGACCCACTTAAATATTATGTATCGATCAAAGAAGGTGGTGAGGTTGCGGCTGAAGACCGTTTGTCTAAGGTCGTCAATGCCGGTTTGCGTGCCGAATTTGGTAAACGCACCGTGCGGGAGGTAATTTCAGGCGAGCGTGGCGCAGTCATGGATAATTTACGTCAAAAAGCAGACGTTGAAGCGCGTCAAATGGGTATAGAAGTTGTTGATGTGCGTTTAAAACGTGTGGATTATTCTGAGGAAATTAGTAAATCCGTGTTTGACCGCATGATCGCGGAACGTAAACGTTTGGCAAACCAGTTGCGATCAGAAGGCTCAGCTGCTTCAGAAAAAATTCGTGCTGATGCCGATAAACAACGAGAAGTCATTATTGCTGAAGCTTATCGTGAAGCGCAAAAGACTAAAGGTGAGGGTGATGCTGAGGCGGCTAGTATTTACAACCAAGCCTACAGCAAAAATCCGGAATTTTATGCATTTTATCGCAGCACAGAAGCCTATAAAAATAGCTTCAAAAACAAAAGTGACGTGATGGTGTTGGACCCAGGCTCAGACTTTTTTAAGTACATGCGTGGCCCTGCAAGAAAATAGTTTTATAAAACATGAGTGAAAATTTTTTAACCGCGCTGGGCTTGATGCTTGTATTAGAAGGACTGATGCCGCTTTTAATGCCTCAATCTTGGCGCGAAACTTTTAAAAAAATGATTGACTTCAAAGATGGGCAACTCAGGTTTATTGGGTTAATTTCAGTGGCATGCGGTTTGATTCTACTTTTCTTAAGTGAATAATTTTCACAATTTCCGCTTTATTCAAAACGCTTTTCGCTTAAAATACACGCTTTGTGGCGATTCGCTCGTCCTATAACCCCCAAATTTTGTGAATAAACATGCGTAACTGGTTATTGCCAGAATATATTGAAGATGTGCTGCCCGCTGAGGCTGCGCGTTTAGAAACCATGCGCCGCACCTTGCTTGATTTATTTAAGGTGCATGGCTACCTATTTGTGATTCCGCCGATGTTGGAATATATGGAATCACTCACCACTGGCGTCGGGCATGATCTTGACTTGGCCACTTTTAAAGTGGTTGACCAGCTCACTGGGCGCTTGATGGGCGTGCGTGCTGACATGACGCCGCAAGCCGCACGCATTGACGCACATTTATTAAATCATCAAGGGGTGACACGGCTTTGCTATGCAGGCAGTGTGTTGCGTACGCAACCGGATGGTTTGGCAAGCACGCGTGAGCCGCTGCAGTTAGGTGCTGAGCTTTACGGGCATTCTGGCGTTGCGAGTGATATTGAAATTCAGCAGTTGATGGTCAAAGCGCTGAAAAATTTAGGTATTGCAGAAATTCATATTGATTTTAGTCATGTGAATGTATTTGGCAGCTTAGTTGAAGCCAGCCAAATTTCACCGCAGTTAGAACAAGCGTTATTCGACGCGTTAAAAACAAAAGATCAGGCGCAAGTTGTGGCATTGGCCGACCCTTTGCCAGCTGATGTGCGCGATGCTTTATTAAAGTTAACCGGTTTGAATGGTGGTGTGGAGGTGTTGGAAAAGGCGGCGCAACTGTTGCCGCAAACCGATGCAATTAAAAATGCGTTGACAGAGCTAAAGGCGGTTTGTCTGGCCATGGCTGATGTCGGTGTGACTTGCAGCGTAGATTTAAGTGAATTACGCGGCTATCATTACCACAGCGGCATTGTGTTTGCTGCCTATGCCAAGGGCTTTAAAGGGCCGCTGGCCTTGGGCGGGCGTTATGATGAGGTTGGCCAAATTTTTGGGCGCGCCCGTGCTGCGACTGGATTTAGTGTAGATTTGCGCGGCATTGTCACGGCATTGCCGCCAGCAAATATGCCAACAGCCATTTTGGCACCAGCGATATCACGCCAACCACAAGAACTTCAAATGACATTGGTCGAAAAAATTGATGCGTTACGCTCAGAAGGGCTTATTGTGGTGCAAGAGATTGTTGATTCTGTCACAAATCCGGCTGAGTTAAATTGCACTAAAAAATTGGTGCATTATGCGTCCGGTTGGCATGTGGTTGACCTTTAGCGTTTCCTAAACGATTTCTTTTAAATTTTTAAGTACTAGATGATGACAAATAAAGTGGCAAAAAATGTTGTAGTGATCGGCACGCAGTGGGGCGATGAAGGTAAAGGGAAAATTGTCGATTGGCTCACTGATCATGCGCAAGGTGTGGTGCGCTTTCAAGGTGGGCACAACGCTGGTCATACCTTGGTCGTTGGTCAAGGCGATGCGCAACGTATTTACAAATTAAACCTAGTGCCTTCTGGCATCGTACGCGAAGGCGTTGATTGCTATATCGGTAATGGCGTGGTGTTAGATGCTGGCCATTTACTTTCAGAAATTGCTGCGTTGGAAAAAGATGGCTTGGAAGTGAAGAGTCGTCTAAAAGTCAGTCCCGGTTGTCCGCTGATTTTGGATTATCACGTGCGTTTAGATGTCGCGCGCGAAGCCAAACGCAGCAGCGAGAAAAAAATTGGTACCACAGGGAAAGGTATTGGTCCCACTTACGAAGACAAGGTAGCCCGTCGCGCTTTAAGGCTTTATGATTTATTTTACCCAGCACAATTTGCCGATAAATTACGCGAAGTATTGGACTACCATAATTTTGTCCTGACTAATTATTTAGGTGCTGAGGCAGTCGATTTTAACGCGCAGTTAGACAGCGCCTTGCAAAAAGCTGAACTCATTAGGCCGCTCGTTGCAGACGTTTCCGCTGCGGTATATGAAGCTAATGCTGTAGGCAAAAATTTATTATTTGAAGGCGCACAAGGCACATTGTTAGATGTTGACCACGGTACGTATCCTTATGTGACATCGAGCAACTGCGTGTCTGGGCAAGCTGCTGCAGGCACAGGCGTTGGGCCGAATATGCTCCACTACGTGCTTGGCATCACTAAAGCTTACACTACGCGCGTGGGTGGTGGGCCTTTCCCAAGTGAATTAGATATTGAAACTGAAGGTGCGCCAGGTTTCCAAATGTCAGATAAAGGCAAAGAAATTGGCACTGTGACTAAACGCAAACGCCGTTGTGGCTGGTTTGATGCCGCAGCCTTGCGTCGTTCTGCGCGTATTAATGGGTTAACAGGACTTTGTATTACCAAGCTCGATGTTTTGGATGGCATTGAAGAACTCAATATTTGCACGGGTTATAAACTGGATGGCAAAGAACTCGATTTATTGCCAATTGGTGCGGACGATGTTGCGCGTTGTCAGCCGATTTACGAAACCGTTAAAGGTTGGTCGGAAAATACGTTTGGTGTTAAAACTTGGGATGCGCTGCCGAAAAATGCACAAAATTATTTGCAACGCTTAGAAGTGTTGTGCGGCGTATCGATTGCGATTGTGTCGACAGGCCCTGAGCGTGATGAGACGATTGTTCTACAACACCCTTTCTCTTAAGAGCCGACTGTGACTGACACAACTAAAAAACGTCTCGCTTGGGCCATTACCGGCTCTGGACATTATTTGCGTGAATCGTTAGATATTTTGAATGCGCTTCAAGACGTGGATGTTTTTTTAAGTAAAGCTGCGGCAGAAATTTTAAAACAGTACGGTTTTTATGAAAAATTAGAGGCTGCTGGTCACCGCATTTTTCACGATAAAACCGCAAGTAGTGTGCCGGTTGGATTTTTTTATGAAGGTGTTTATCACACGCTTGTAATCTCTCCTGTCACTTCAAATACCATTGCCAAAATGGTGTATGGATTTTCTGACAGTTTGGTCACAAATTTATACGCACAAGCTGGGAAAACGCGCGTACCGAGCATTGTATTCGCTTGTGATACCGCGCCAGAGCTTGACTCTGATTCTATTCTTTCGGAAGCGCCGCGTGACAACATGGTAAAAGTCTATCCGCGTAAAATTGACTTAGAAAATATTGAAAAACTCAAAAGTTTTGAGGCGACGATCGTCGTTGAAGACATGCAACAACTCGCGCAGGCGATTCAAGCGCGATACTAAAGCGCGTTCAAATTATTTTCACCCATGGCTGAAAATCTCCTCTTTTTAACCGGAAAATTGGCGGAAAAAAGTTTGGATAAAGTGCTGACCGAGATTCAGCAAAACGCCAAAACACCCCCTTTTAAATACCGTATTCAGCAAATTGGCGTTTCTGTCGCTGCGCTAATGACCCCCGACTTAATTCTGCGCCGCGTCAAAGAGACGGGTGATGCTGATAAAGTGATTTTGCCCGGGCTTTGCCAGGGTGATATCGCGCCTTTGATCTCGCAATTTGGCGTGCCGGTCGAGCGCGGGCCTGAAGACCTCAAAGATTTGCCGCAATATTTTGGTCAAGCGGGTAAAAAATCAGACTTAAGCCAATATCGCGTAAAAATATTTGCTGAAATTGTCGATGCGCCTTTTTTAAGCGTGGAAGCGATTGTTGAAAAAGCCCAGCGCTTTCAAGCGCAAGGCGCGAATGTGATTGATTTAGGCTGCATTCCAGCCGTGCCTTTTCCGCACTTGGCTGAGACGATTGATGCGCTCAAGCAAGCTGGTTTTCAAGTGAGTGTTGATTCGCTTGAAACGCAAGATTTGCTGGCAGCAGGCAAAGCCGGCGCAGATTTTTTACTCAGCCTTACCGAAAAAACACTGTGGATTTTAAATGAAGTCTCGTCCACACCGATTTTGATTCCAGCCAAGCAGCATCACATGCCATCGCTTTATCGTGCGATTGAAACTTGCTTAAAAATGAACCGTAACTTTTTTGCCGATGCGATTTTAGACCCGATTCATTTTGGCTTGACTGATTCGATTGTGCGTTATCAGCGTTTGCGCAAAAAATACCCTAATATTCCGATCATGATGGGCGTTGGCAATTTAACGGAGCTGACGGATGCCGATACCACTGGCATCAACGCGTTACTTTTTGGCATGATTAGCGAACTGAATGTTGACGCGGTATTGGCCACCTCAGTAAGTAGCCACGCGGTAAATGCCGTAAAAGAGGCTGATATTGCGCGGCGCATAATGTTTGCGGCAAAAACGGATGAACGCTTGCCGCGTGGTTACAGTGCTGATTTAATGGCGCTGCATGAAAAACGGCCGTTTACATATACGTCTGACGAAATTGCTGAGCTTGCCACGCAAATTAAAGACCCGAGTTTTCGCATTCAGGTAAGTGAAGCAGGCATGCATATTTATAATCGCGATGGGATTTTCCAAAGCACCGATCCGTTTGCCTTGTATCCACATTTAAAAGTGAGTGATGATGCTTCGCACGCGTTCTATTTGGGCGTGGAGCTGGCACGGGCGCAAATTGCCTGGCAGCTTGGCAAGCGCTATGCGCAAGATCAGGAGTTAGATTGGGGCATTAATCGGTTGCAAGAAAACTCACAAAAAACGGCGCATCGCGAGGCTTCTATTAAAGAAAAAGCGGAAAAGAAAAAATGACGATGATTGTTGAGACCATCATCACCAGCATGGATAGCACGGGTAATGTGCATATCACACCGTTTGGTATTCGTGAACAAGACGGTTTTGTGATTATTTCACCGTTTAAGCCATCCACTACTTTAGAAAATATTTTGACAACAAAGTCTGCAGTGATGAATTTAACTGACGATGTACGCGTGTTTGCTGGAGCGATCACCAAAAAATATCGGGCAGAGGTTGTCCCTGTAGAAAAAGTCCAAGGCTTTCGTTTGGCAGAAACATTGTCACACAAAGAGTTAACGTTAGAAAGAATCGTCGAAGACGAAGTGCGCCCACAGCTTTGGATGCGTGTTGCGTATGAAAAAAATCATCAACCATTTAAAGGTTTTAACCGCGCACAATCTGCTGTGATTGAGCTTGCGGTGTTGGCGAGCCGCTTAACCATGTTGCCCAAAGAAAAAATCATGCAAGAAAAAAATTATTTGCAAATTGCTATGGATAAAACCGCCGGTGAACGTGAGTGGGAAGCTTGGGGTTGGCTTAATGAAAAAGTTGACAATTTTTATGCCGCAGTCGACGGTGAAAATGTTGTTTAAAAATTGGCCTAATAATTTGTTTGGAAAGAAAAAGTCGTCATGCCGCAGTTGTTGATCAGTGTCACTAGCGTTGTAGAGGCCAAACTGGCGATGCCTTACGCAGGCATTATTGATTTAAAAAATCCGCATCAGGGTGCGCTTGGTGCCTTACCGCTTGAAATAATTGGGCAAGTTGTACAGTTTGTGAATCGGCAAAAAATCGTCAGTGCAACGATTGGTGATTTGCCTATGGATACACACAAGGATGCAGAACAAATTTTAGCGGCGGTAAAGGCGATGCAGGCCACAGGGGTGGATTTTGTCAAAATTGGCTTTTTTGCTTCGGAAAATTACCAAGCATGCTTGGACGCATTAGCACCGTTAGTAGAAAGTGGCGTGAAACTGATCGCCGTATTATTTGCTGAAAAAAATTACCCGGAAGATTTAATTGAAAATATTTGCCAAGCCGGATTTGTTGGTGTGATGTTAGATACAGCGGTTAAAAATGGTCAAACTTTATTCGATCATTACGCACCACAAAAACGTGTTGCTTTTATACATCAATCGCAGGAAAAAGGTTTAAAAGTCGGGGTTGCCGGCTCATTGAATCAGTCGCATTGGGTGGCTGTCAACAATTTGAATCCAGACTATGTAGGCTTCAGAGGCGGTGTCTGCGAGGCGCAAAATCGTACATTTTCTTTAAGCGAAGAAAAAATGCAGGCCTTGTGTAAATTATTGTAATTTTGTTGTAATTTCCCAACAATATTGTGTAACTACTTTAATTTTGTTGATTTTTTGCATTGCATCAAGGTGGTTGAGTGCGTATGATTCGACTATCAGTTTTGTATTTGTGGTTTGCTAGCTTGTCGGTTTTTTAAATGCAAGCGTTTATTTTAGGAGTCAATATGAAAAAAAATATGATCAAATTTACCGTTGCAGCAGCTTTAGCTGTAACAGCTTTTGCATCCAATGCGGAAGATATGTACCGTGGTGCTTGGTACGCAGTGCCTGGTGTTAGCTACTTGAACACGGACAGTGACTTGGATGCTAATAATGGTGGTGGTGCATTTATCAAGCTTGGTAAAGAATTGAGTGAAAAATGGGATATCCAAGGTGGCTTGGGTTACAACCGTGCATCTGAAGATACTGGTATTCCTGGTGTTCATGGTAAATACAAACAAACAACCTTAGGTTTGGATGCGTTGTACATGTTTAGCCGCGATAATTTCCGTCCATTCTTATTAGCAGGTTTGGGTGCTGCGCGTAATAATGTAGATTACAAGCTGGCTGGCAATGACATTGATGGCAAAAAAACTTCTTGGTTAGCAAACGTAGGTTTGGGTGCGCAATATTTGTTTAACGACAATTTTGGTTTACAAGCAGATTTGCGTCACCAATGGAGCCGTGCGAAATTGAAATTTAACGGTGACAGCGAAACTGAAACCATTGGCAACACCCTGTTTAATTTGGGTGGTGTTTTCCGCTTTGGCGCACCAGCACCAGCACCAGTGGTTGAGCCAACACCAGAACCAACACCTGTTGCAGCTGCAGCACCAGCGCCTGAACCAGCGCCGGCACCGGCACCTGAACCAGTAAAATGTGAGCCAACCACTGAAACAATTACAGTGGGTGCAGAAAAGTTATTTGGTTTTGATAAAGCTAACTTGAAAACTGAAGGTAAAACTGCTTTGGATGAAGCTGCTGCTAAAATCAAAGCTAACCCAGAAATTAAAGCGGTGATTGTGACTGGTCATACAGACCGCATTGGTTCTGAAGCTTACAACCAGAAATTGTCTGAGCGTCGTGCAAAACAAGTGGCTGATTACTTAGTGACACAAGGCGTTGATTCATCGTTGATTTCAGCTACAGGTAAAGGTGAATCTGAGCCAGTGGTTGAATGTGCTGGTAAAGTTAACAAAAAATTAATTTCTTGCTTACAACCAAACCGTCGCGTTGAAATTCGCGCTGAAGGTACAAAACAAGTTGGTTGCGGTAACTAATTAAATCGCTTGAGTTAAAAGCCTCGCATTTGCGGGGCTTTTTTTTTAGAATAACCTTTTTAAATGACAACGCATCGTGCTGGAATTTTAGATGGTACAAACTTTTAATACGCAGAATGTCGATTCGCATGAACTCAATAAATTTGCCGAGCTTGCACATAAGTGGTGGGATAAAGATAGTGAATTTAAACCGCTGCATGAAATTAATCCGCTGCGGTTGGCTTGGTTGAATCAACAGACCCCATTAAAAAATAAGCATGTGTTAGATGTCGGCTGCGGTGGCGGAATTTTATCTGAATCCATGTTTTTTAACGGTGCCGAAGTCACTGGGATCGACTTGGGTGAAAAGGCGTTGGGTGTCGCTAAGCTGCATCAGTTGGAAAGCGGTGCAAAAGTAGACTATCAATGTATTGCAGTTGAAGCGCTTGCTGAGTTGCAGCCTGAAAGTTTTGATGTTGTGACTTGTATGGAAATGTTGGAACATGTGCCTGACCCTGCGTCCGTCGTTGCTGCTTGTGCGAGGCTAGTCAAACCGGGCGGTTCGGTGTTTTTTTCCACGCTTAATCGTAATTTAAAATCTTACTTATTTGCCGTGGTCGGCGCTGAATATGTGCTCAACTTGTTGCCAAAGGGGACGCACGATTACGCAAAATTTATTAAACCTGCTGAGCTTTCTAGTTGGGCGCGAACTTCAGGGTTAAATGTATCTGCGTTAAAAGGCATGTCGTATCAGCCATTCACGCAGCGTTATTTTTTGAATGATGATGTTTCGGTTAATTATTTAGTCCATACGGTGAAGTCTTGATGATGTTGTTTGATTTAGACGGTACCTTGGTGGATACCGCGTATGATTTGGGGCGTGCTTTGAATTTATTGCTGGCAAAGTACGATAAGCCGACATTGCCGCATGAAGAAATTAGACCAGTAGCCTCGCATGGTACAGCGGCTTTGCTGACATTAGGCTTTGGTGTATTGCCAGATGTACAAAAATTTGAAGCGCTTAAAGCAGAATATTTAACGTTATACGCTGAGGCGCTGAAGGAGCAACCGGTTTTATTGCCAGAAATTGAGCAATTACTGGATTTGTTGGAAGCAAAAAATATGACATGGGGCGTGGTTACCAATAAACCAAGGCGATTTTCTTTACCGTTGTTACAAGTGGCGATGACACAAAAAGGCAGCTTGTATGAGCGCGCTGCGTGTTTGGTGTGCGCTGACGATGTGCCGCAAGCTAAACCAGCACCTGACAGCTTGCTGTTGGCATGCCAGCAAACCAATACTGATCCTAAAAATTGTATTTACGTTGGCGACGCGGAGCGCGATATAGTGGCGGGTAAAGCGGCTGGTATGAAAACGGCTGTGGCGTTATTTGGCTATTTATCAGAAGCTGATAAACCAGATGATTGGGGCGCGGATTATCAATTAAATCGTCCCCTAGAGTTATTGCAGTTTATTTGATATTTTTTCGTTCTAGTAGAGATTGAGCTAGCGTCCCGCTGTCTACATATTCAATTTCTCCTCCCATTGGCATGCCGCGTGCAATGCGACTTGTACGGATGCCACGCGCGTGTAAAAGCTCGCTGACATAATGCGCGGTGGCTTCTCCCTCTACCGTGTAATTTGTGGCGAGTATCACTTCTTCGACGATGCCATCTTGCGCCCGCTTGATCAATTTATCTAAGTGTATTTCTTTCGGGCCAATGCCATCCAGCGGCGATAACTTTCCCATCAACACAAAATACAAGCCTTGATAGCTTTGCGTGTTTTCAATCATTAATAAATCAGTCGGCATTTCAACCACGCATAAAAGACGTGCATCGCGGCTTTCTGACGCACACAATGGACAAATGGCTTGCTCGCTGAAGGTATTGCAGAGCTCGCAATGTTCTACGACCTTAAGCGCGTTTTTTAGACTTCTAGAGAGGGTGTCCGCACCGAGTCTATCGCGTTGCAATAAATAATAAGCAAAGCGTTGCGCTGATTTTGGACCAACGCCGGGCAAGCAGCGCAGACTATCAATCAGTTGTTCGAGAGCCGGTGGGTTTTTCAAAGGTACGCGAAAAAATTAGAAGGGGAGTTTCATGCCAGCAGGCATAAAATTCGCCATGCGGGCTGAAGTTGTGGCTTCAATTTTTGCATTTGCATCTTTGAGCGCAATCACAATTAAATCTTCCAGCGTTTCTTTATCGTCCATTACGCTGTCATCTAAATTCACCCGTTTGACTTCGTTTTTGCAAGTCATGGTGATTTTTACTAGACCATTAGCAGCAATACCTTCTACTTCAATCTGAGCGAGCTCATCCTGCGCTTTTGCCATATTGGCTTGCATTTGTTGGGCCTGCTTCATCAAGTTGCCCATGCCACCTTTCATCATCAGTATTCTCCTTGGGATTGTTGCGGTTCCATTTGAACCGGTTTTATGGAATTTGGAATAATTGTTGCATCAAACTCATGCACCAGTGCTTGCACAAAAGTATCTTGTCTAATCGCCAGTTCAGCATTGGATTGCGCTTCGGCTTTTTCTTGGCGAATTTGTTGCGCGGGTGCGTTGTCGGTGTTGCCAAGATTAAAATCTAATTTAATTTTTCGGCCAAAATGTTGTGAAATTTGACTGGCTAATTTTTCTTGATATTGCTTGTTTAGCAGTTCCTTTTTCGATTCTGGCACACGTAACGACATACTGTGCTCATCAAACTGCGTCAGTTCACAATGCTCAGCGAGTGGTTTAGTAATACCCAGTTTTAATTGGCTGAGTAGTTTTCGCCAATTACCATCAAAGGCGCGGCCTTCAACGGTTGGTTTTTCAGTTTCAGCACTATCAACTTCTGCTTGTGCAACATCATTTTTTTCACGGCTGAAAGGTTGTGCCAATAGAGGAGCTTCTGCTTTTTCTGCATCTTGATGCACGGATTGCAATAAAGCTTTGGCTGAAACTGGCGGCATGCTTGATTTTACTGCACCGTGTTGTGTTGGGGTTTGCGCTAATTTTTCTGGTATAGCCAAATTTTTCTGCGATTGGTTGGGCGTGAAACTCAACATGCGTAGCAGTGTCATTGTGAAGCCAGCGAATGCATCTGGGGCTAAGCCTAAATCGCGCCGACCTAAACAGCTGATTTGGTAATAAAGCTGACAATCTTCAGCGGAAATTTTTTCTGCAAACCCCAGTAAAATTGCACGGTCAGGTACGTCATCAGCCAAGGTTTCTGGCACTGCTTGCAGCATGGCGAGGTGGTGGAAAATTTGCGCTAAATCGTTCAACGCGGTTTCAAATGAAAAGCTGCGCGCTTCCATCGACTTTGCCTGATCGATCAAGGCTTGACCGTTGCCGTTCAGCAACGCTTCGATCATTTGATACAAATAACCTTGGTCGACCGTGCCGAGCATGCTTCTGACTTCAGCTTCGCCCACATTTTGCCCACCGTAAGCGATGGCTTGATCCGTCAGCGAGAGTGCGTCACGCATACTGCCACTGGCGGCGCGGGCAATTAAATGCAGGGCCGTGACCTCAAATGGGATATTTTCTTGGTTTAAAATGTTTTGCAAGTGGCTGACGATAGATGTGCCCGCCATTTGGCGCAAATTAAACTGCAAACAGCGCGAAAGCACTGTGACGGGGACTTTTTGCGGGTCAGTGGTCGCTAGAATAAATTTGACATGCGCTGGGGGTTCTTCCAGCGTTTTGAGCATCGCGTTAAATGCACTTTTCGACAGCATGTGGACTTCGTCGATAATATACACTTTGAATCGGCCGCTGGTCGGTGCGTATTGTGCATTGTCGAGTAAATCGCGCATGGCATCCACTTGTGTGTTGCTGGCGGCATCGACTTCAATTAGATCAACAAATCTTCCACGGTCAATTTCGACACAGGCGTTACAAACGCCGCAAGGCGTAGCGGTGATGCCTGTTTCACAATTTAAAGATTTTGCCAAAATACGGGCGAGGGTGGTTTTACCCACACCGCGTGTGCCAGTAAACAAATACGCGTGATGTAAACGATTTTGCGCAAGGGCGTTGCTGAGTGCGCGCACAACGTGGTCTTGTCCGACCAAGGTTTCAAATGACTTAGGCCGCCATTTTCGCGCGAGAACTTGATAACTCATATTTTGCTTACGCTTGAGAATAAAGGAGGCGAGCCTTAACCCCGGCACTTGCTTGATAGTTGTGGCTGCTTGCTTCCGCACCTGACCAGATTGGCTACCTTACAATGCGGGGAGACCCGCCGGCAACAATTTTACCGCAATTTAGTTAAGTTAATGTCAAACTTGCCGATATTTTTTTATTGAAACTTTTTGCACAACACAACAGTTATGGCGACAAATACCGTGGATAAAAAACCATCACAAGCTCCGTTAGACATTGCGAAAGAGACATTTAAGCAGCTCGTGGCAAGGCGCATGGTGCCGACGCCGGAAAATTATGAGCGTGTTTACAATGAGCTTGCTGGCACTAAACCCAAAGATGGTTTAGATACCGCCATTAAAAAAGCGCTATTGAAATTACCGCATGAAACCAGTGAGCAAGTGAAATGGGTAAACTCTTGGAATAAATTACTCAGCCAAGAAAATTGGGATGGTTTGCCGGACATTCTGGGCGATGGTTTGGATTTGAGTGTAAATTTTTCCAAACAATGGCCAGAAGCGATTCGCGCATTATTAAAAGCCTGGGATGCTAAATTGCTTGGTATGGACGATGCCAAGAAAAAAGAGGCGTTGGACCGGATGTTGGCAAAATTTGCGACAGACCCAACGCTGGCACAAAAAATCCAAACCATGAGTAATAGCTGGATGGAATACCAAAATGTTGGTGATAAATCTTCCGATGTCAGTTTGGTAGAAGAGCCTTCAGTCAGTGCATCAGCACCTGATAAAAAATATGCGTTGGTAGAGGGTGCGCCGACACCAGTTGCTTCTTCTGCAAGCGTTTCGTTACTAGACGAAAATACGGCAGCAAGCGCGGCAGAGTTTAATCAAAATTTAACGACTAATGTTGACGGGGCGATTTTAAGCAACCAAGTCACGGATCCGTTCCAAGAAAATTTCAAGATGCTACATGAGGTATTGAGGCAATCACTCAAACACGGCTTGATTCCACGCTTGGATGGTTACCCGGAGTTGCAGGTTTCTGCTTTTGAGGTGTCTGAATTAGCCGAAAAAGCCAAAAAAATTAAAGAGTGGCAAGAAGTTGCCAAGCAATTTAGAGCATTATTAGTGAAAGTGGAGCTGATTGGTGCCAATGAAGAAGGTATTAAGCAAGATTTATTACGATTATTAAAGTTATTGGTCGATAACATCGGCGAATTGGTGTCTGACGACCAATGGTTACGTGGTCAAATTGCAACCGTGCAAACCATTATTTCAAGTCCCCTTGAACGCGTCACCATTAATGACGCGGAAAAAAGCCTGAAAGAAGTGATCTATAAACAAGGTGTACTCAAACACAGTTTGGCAGAAGCGAGAAATTCGTTCAAAAGTATGGTGGCAACTTTTGTGGATCGTCTTGGGCATATGTCTGATTCGACAGGCAATTACGAAAAAACGATGGGAAATTTTGTCAGCAAACTTTCTGAAACGGACGACATTCCCACAATCAATCTTTTGTTGGAAAACTTAATGAAAGATACGCACGTGATGCAGGCTGATATTGTGCGTTCGCGTGATGATTTATTGGCGCAGCGTAGTGTGGTGGATGAAGCCCAGGAGAAAATCAAAAAGCTCGAGCAAGAGTTGGAAAGTTTGAGTGAAAAAGTACGCATTGATCAACTCACTGGCGTACTGAATCGCCGTGGTATGGATGAAGCGATGACGCGTGAAGTGGCGCGCGCTGCAAGGGCTGGCACAAAGTTGAGCATAGCACTCTTAGATATTGATAATTTCAAAAAACTCAATGACAATTATGGGCATCATGTTGGCGATGCCGCACTCAAACATTTGGCGACGGTGATTCAAGAGTCGATCAGGCCAACGGACATTGTTTCGCGGTTTGGCGGTGAAGAGTTTGTGGTGCTGCTACCGAATACGGATATTGAACAAGCTATGGCCTCGATGACGCGCTTACAGCGTGCGTTGACCAAACGCTTTTTTATGGGAAATAGCGAGCAGATTTTAATTACCTTTAGCGCAGGTGTGGCGCTTTATCAAGAAAGTGATGATCAGGCGAGCGTATTGCATCGGGCGGATCAGGCGATGTACCTAGCGAAAAAATCTGGCAAGAACAAAACCATGACAGAAAATGATATAAAGGTAAATTCTGCGTAATGAAGTAAAATACCCTGATGAAAGATCTGCTGCGACAATCCATTTTTTTACAATCAGTTTTGCATGGTATCTTTGACGAAGCGTATGTGATTGATGTCGAAAAAATGCAGTTGGTAGCGGTCAGTGAGAGTGTTTACACGAATACTGGCCTGGATTTGCAAGCCTTACAAGAAAAGCCTCTTGATGAGTTGCTAGAAGTGAGTCAAGAGGCTTTGTTGCACCAAATGCAGTTGGAATGCAACCAAGTGCACGATTGTAAGCCATTCAATACGGCTTCAATTCTTTACCATCATGAAATCCAGTTAAAAGTTTTAAACATTCATGCTGTCAATAAAAATTATCTACTTGTCATTAAAAATGACGCCTCTTCAAAAGAGGCGATTGCCAAAGCCCTGCGTGAGAGTGAGCTGCGTTTTCAAGCGATTGTTTCTAACACCCCCGGCTTAGTTTGTCAGTTCCAGCTGGACGCTGAAGGTGATATTCAATTTATTTATTTGAGTGATCGCTGTAACGAACTGCTCGGTTTTAGCCCGGATCAACTTAAGCTTAACTCTAAATTGTTTTATGAAAAGATGAATCCACGTGACAAGACCTTGCTGAAAATGCGGCTCAAATATTCACGCTCTGAGTTAAGTATGTTGAACTGGGATGGACGTTTGTGGATCGATGATTGGCAAGACACCAAATGGATTAACATGCGGTCAATTCCCAGAACGTTGAGCGATGGCACGTTGCAGTGGGAAGGGTTTATTACCAACATTACCCAAAGCATGCAGGAAAAATTTGAGATCGAAGAATCTCGCCGCCGTTTGGCGGAATTGACCATGCACATGAACGATATTAAAGAAGCTGAGCGGCATAAAATTTCTTGTGAGATTCATGACGATTTAGGCGGCAATCTAACGGCTATTAAAATTGGACTCTCGTCGATTATGCAACGCGTGACAAATGGCCAAGAGGTCACGATGGAAAAGCTGGTACAACTCGATGAAATTGTCGATAGCACTTATGACGCGATTCATCGTATCTCCAGTGATTTGCGACCTAATATTTTGAATTTAGGCATTGTGGCGGCGTTGGATTGGCAGTCACGTGAATTTGAAAAGCAATACGGTATTCCGTGCCTGTTTGCCGTGAACGAGCAAGATATTCAAGTGCAACCTGACCAAGCCATGGCGTTATTTAGAATTTGCCAAGAAGCAATGTCAAACATTGCCAAATATGCCAAAGCAACTGAGGTCACGTTAAATTTGAACAAGCTGCCGAATGAAATTGAGATGGTGATTAGCGATAACGGTGTTGGCATCAAACCAAGCGATAAATTAAAAGATAACTCGTTTGGTTTGCGTGGCATGCAAGAGAGAGTGGCTGCGTTGAGTGGGAACTTTAAAATTTCTCGCTTACGCGGAGACAAACAAGGTACACAAGTGAATGTGAAATTACCGGTTATCGTGGCATAAAGTTTGCTGAATTCTAACTACATGTGGCAAGTGTTAAGGTTAACTTAACATAGGTAAAAATTTCAAACTTGATAAATCATAGAGTTAGCCTATATTGATGAAGTAATTTTTAACTTGTAGAATAGGTCGATTAGCTTATTAAAACATTAAGTCACCAATTGTGACGAGATTTAGACAATTTTGTCGGGGAAGAAAACATTTTGAGCTTTTCTGCAGCGTCTGCACAAAAGTTTAAGAATCGAAGCAGGTATGACAAAAAACAAAATTAAAGTCATCATCACTGATGACCACGCGATTCTTCGCGCTGGCTTGAAACAGATTTTGGCCGAAACTGACAATATTACTGTAGTTGGTGAAGCGCAAAATGCTGCCGAAGCCATTAAACTTGGGCGCACCTCTGATGCCGATGTGATGTTGTTGGATATCGGCTTGCCTGACCGTAACGGCATTGAAGCGCTCAAGTATATCAAACGTGAAAATAGCCACATGGCGGTATTAATGCTTTCGATGTATATGGAAGACCAGTATGCCGTGCGAGCGCTAAAATCCGGTGCTTCCGGTTATGTCTGTAAACAACGCGCCTCATCTGAGCTGGTTAATGCGATCGAAATTGTTGCCAAAGGTAAAAAATATATCACACCGGAAGTGGCTGAAATTTTAGCCAATCAGGTTGGGCAAGAGAATGCGCAAGCACCACATGAATCTTTGTCTGACCGTGAGTTTCAAACGCTCATCATGATTTCATCCGGTTATTCTGTGAGTGAAATCGCCGATAAACTGTCTCTTTCAGTCAAAACCATTAGCATGTACCGCACGCGTTTGCTTGAAAAAATGCAGTTGCGTCATAATGCCGATTTAACGCACTACGCGATTAGAAATCATTTGGTCGAGTAATTTTTAATAAAGTCAGCGTTAAAAGCCAAGCATTCGTGTTTGGCTTTTTTATTTTTCACTGTCAGAAAATTTTCTTATCTTTCATCATATAAATTAAACGGTATTTAGCCGCTTATTGTCTGCTTGGTTTGATTTCCTAAATTGGAATAATTCGGGAGGGGCGGTTTTGTCTAACATCACTGCCAAACTTGTATTTGCATAACCAATTTGGTGATTTATGTCAGACATTTTAGATGATTTGTTGCAAAAAACTGCTGTAGCAAGAATGCCGCACGCAAAAAGCACAAAAAATAAACAAGCATCAGAAATTTCTTATCTGAACGCAGCATTTGAGCGTTTAATGGTTTTGTTTAATCAAGCAGAACTTACGCAATGCGAAAATCTTGCCGTGGAAATTTTGGCAAAATATCCGGAACAAGGTGCGGTTTGGAAAGTTTTAGGGGCAATTTACCAACAAAAGAATGCAAAAGCAGAAGCGGGCAAAGCCTTGCGGCAAGCCGTTAAACTGTTACCAAAAGATGCGGAAGCCCATTACAACCTCGCAAATTTTTACTTTGATGAAGCGCAGCATGAAAAAGCGATTCAACATTATCGAAAAGCCACAGAATTAACCCCAACGTTTGCCATTGCGTACTTTAACTTGGGCAGTGTTTACAAAGCGCTAGAAGATAAAACGTTGGCGTTAGCGTGTTTTAAAAATGCACATGCCCTTGAGCCAAGCCATATTAAAATTTGCTTGTCGTATGCGTCCGCATTGGCCGATGCTGAGCAAGACGAAGAGGCGATCAACATACTTAATTATGTGAAATCTGTTGCACCGGAAATTGCAGCAGTCGATTTTAGCCTAGGCATTTTGTACGAAAAACATGGTCATGAGGATGAGGCGCTAAGCCATTATCAACAGACCATCGCGCTAGAACCTACACACATGGATGCATTTAACAATTACGGATTATTGCTAAACCGTTTAGGGCGCGTAGATGAGGCGATTAATGTTTTGAAACAGGCCCTTAGCGTGAATGATCAGGTTTCGGGGACTTACAACAATTTAGGGTTTATTTACAAAGAGCAGCATCGCATTAAAGAGGCAGATTTTTGCTTTAAAAAAGCGTTGGTATTAGATAAAAACTCTGCTGCTGCATACAGCAATTATGGCTTGTTGATGCTAGAAACCGGGCAATTTGCACAAGCAGAATTGTTTTGTTTAAGATCGCTAGAAATTAACCCAGATTACGACTGTGCGCATGTCAATTTCGGTTTGGTGTTGATTAATATGAATCGCCATGAAGAAGCGATTGAACATTTTGAAGCCGCATTAAAAACAACCCCTGACCATTTTATGGCAATGGCCAATTTGGCGATTCCGCTCAAAAAATTAAACCGCCTAGCGATTGCAGAAAAATACTTAAAACGTGCCATTGAAATTAAACCGGATTACTTCAATGCGCATTTAAACTTAGCTTCGATTTATCAAGCGCAAGGCCGTATGGTTGAGTGTATTGAATCTACCTTAAAAGCGATTGAAATTAGCCCAGACAGCACAGCAGCCTACAGCAATTTGTTGTTTGATCTTTCATACACGGACGTTTATCCAACTGTATTCAAAGTAGAAAATGCACGTAAATTCGGTCAACTACTCACAAAAAACGCTGAAAATCCTTATACAAGCTGGCATCTTGAAACTGCAAATCAGCGCATGCGTATTGGTTTTGTATCGGGTGATTTTTTAGAGCATCCGGTTTCATATTTTTTAAGAAATGTCGTTGCAAATATCGATAAAAATAAGTTTGAATTATTTGCTTACACGACTGATGCTAGAGAAGATAGTGCAACAGCGATGTTAAAAAACCATCTGAAATGGAATTCACTGGTTGGGTTGAATAACGAAGAAGCTGCTGCAAAAATTCATGCGGATGGGATGCATATTCTCATTGATTTATCAGGACATACCTCTGGCAATCGCTTACCAGTCTTTGCACTTAAACCCGCACCGGTACAAGCCACGTGGTTAGGCTATTGGTCTACTTCTGGCGTAGAGCAGATCGATTATTTGATTGCAGATGAAACCAGCTTGCCAGAAGCGATTCAAGACCAATTTACAGAGCAAATTCAATATATTCCAGACACGCGCTTTTGCTTTACACCACCTAATTTAGACATTCAGCCATCAGCATTGCCAGCGCTTGAAAATGGCTATCTCACTTTAGGATGTTTCCAAAATTTTGCCAAAGTGAGCGATGAAGTATTGCAGCTTTGGTCACAAGTGTTGGAGTCTATTCCAAATTCCCAATTGCGTTGGCAAACCGGCTCCTTCAAAGATCACGAAGTTTTAGATGCAACCAAAGCCCGCTTGGTAAAGGCAGGCGTTGCGTTAGCACGTGTGCGTTTAATAGGTAGTGTGGCACGTCAAGATTACTTTAAAGCCTATCATGAAATTGATTTTCTGTTGGATAGCTTTCCGTTTTCTGGTTGCACCACAACCTGCGAAGGCTTGTGGATGGGTGTGCCGACCCTGACATTGCCGGGCAATAGTTTGGTTTCACGTCAAGGTGCGAGTTTTATGACTGCCGTTGGAATGAAAAATTGGGTGGCCGTTGATCAAGCAGATTTTGTGAAAAAAGCGGTTAATTTTGCGCGTGATCTTGCAGGCCTGTCTCAACTACGTAGCCAATTAAGAACGCAGATGCTGCAGTCTATGGTGGGGGACGGGGCGCGATTTGCCAGAAATTTAGAACAGGTTTTACACAATATGTGGAGCGAAAAGATGCAAAATGCAGATGGGTCGAAGCACGTTACTCTGACAACACAAGCGGTTAGTGAGAGCGAAAGTTCAAACTTGGACACAGCCATTCAAGAAGTTTATCAACTCGCGCTGGATCATCAACTAAAAGGTGAGTTGGTGGAGGCGGAGCAGCTTTATCTTGAAATTCTCAATGTGCATCCAAGGCATGCAGATGCTAATCACAACTTAGGCTTTATCGAGACAGCACAAAAAGGTGCCGAAGCTGCGATGCCTCGGTTTGAAATTGCGCTGACAGAAAATCCGCATCGCGAACAGTTCTGGGTGAGCTTTATTGATGCGCTGAATATGCTTGGTGATACGGCAACGGCGAAAGCCGCGATTGAACAAGGCAGAAAAATTGCCATTACCCCCGAAAATGCCGATGCGATGATTAATGAGATTGACACCGCATTGTGGGAACAAAACCAAAAGCTTGCATGTTTTAGTGGTCGCACTCCTTTAGAAAATAAACAGACTAAATTTTTAATTGTGGCGCCAGCATATACCTCAAAAAGTGCCGGGATTGTAGTCATGCATCAGCTCTGCCATGACTTAAACGCATTAGGTTATCCAACGGCGATTGTGTTATCAGATGTGAAAGATGTGACTTATTCTAATAACCCAACCTATTTTGGGCCAAGTTTAGATTATTACGCTTTAAATGGTGAAGCTGAGCTGCAGAAATTTATTCATGAAGGCGTGGTGATTTACCCTGAAATTGTTAAAGGCAACCCACTCAGTGCGAAGAAAGTCGTGCGTTATATATTGAATACTGAAGGGTTTGTTGCGCAAAACCAAATGCACGAATCACCCGATGACTTCATTCTTTCTTATTCACCGGTATACCGTAAATATCCACATGCCTTCTTGACGAAAATTCCATATAACCCGCTATTTAATGCAGAAAATACTTTGCCAACACACGAGAGAACATTAGATGTGACCTATGTGGGTAAAGGTGATACTTATGGCGCATGTTTCACTGTGCCAAACTCTTTAGAAATAACCAGAATCTATCCTAAAGCCAAGCAGGAATTGGCTTTGGTGTTAAGAAATACGCGCTATTTTTTCACATGGGATTATCGTTCTGCTGTTATCACAGAAGCGATTCTATGTGGAGCGATCCCGGTATTTATGAGTCCTGCGCCATTTGCTTCGTTTGACGAATTGGATGATCACGACTTGGCAAAGCACCTGCGCACTTTTTGCCAAATTGATGGTGAAAGAGTTACCGTGCATATTCCTGAAAATGCCATGTCAGTGATAGAGGCGCACAAGGCGGAATACATGGGGCAAGTAGAAAGTTATCCAGCACAATTGTTAGAAACACTACAGAAAATCAAAAAACATTTCGTTATATAAGTAATCACCTATTATTTAAGGGACGCATCATGCATTACGCTGAAACAATTGCAGAAAGTAATTTGACCCCGGCAGAACAAGCCAAGCGCGAAGGCCTTAAAGCGCGCAAACCTTATGTGGCTCAAAAACTCGCCAATATATCGGCGATGGAAGAGCGTGGCGAAATTAGCCCGATTATTCGTTTGGAAAAAAGTTATTTGTGTAACTTCCAATGTACGCATTGCTCCGCCGAATATTACATGGATAGACACAAGAAAAAAGTCTTTAAAATTGAAGATACGCGTTCCAAAATTGACTTGGATTTTGTGCGTAAATTATCCAAAGAAGCGGATGATCTCGGCCTTGCTCGCTTTGTGATTACCGGCGGCGAACCATTGGTAATGAAGGATTTTGACGACGTAGTCGCCGCGCTTGATCCGGACAAACATTACATTATTACCGATACCAACGGCTGGTTTTTAGACGATGCGCGCGCCAAACATTTAAAAGACATTGGCGTGGAAAAAGTGCAATTGTCACTCGATAGCATGATTGAACAAGACCACGATAATTTTCGTAACAAACCGGGTTCATATAAACGCGTATTGCGTGCGGTAGATGCCTCACTGGATGCAGGTTTAAATTTATTGTTATCAACCGTGCTGGTAAAAGGCCGCGTTAAAACACAAGAGTTTATTGATATGTGTGAATACGCCACGAAAAAAGGCGTGGGTTTGTATGTGTCTTATGCCAAACCGACTGGTTCGTGCTCAGACCACCCAGAATTTGTGATTGATAAAGAAGATGCGGATATTCTGCGTGACCTGGAAAAAGAATATAACGTCTTTACCCACATGACACCCACTTACGGTTCATACAAAGGCTGCATCACGGTGAAAGGTATTATCACGGTCACTTCGACTGGCGAAGTGACCCCTTGCCCGTATATTGATATGTCTTTAGGCAACTTAAGAGAAACCAACTTAAAAGAAGTGTTGGCGCGCGGTATGCGTAATCCTTGGTTAGGCGCTTATCGTCCAGATTGTTTAATTGGCGAAGACCCGCAATTTATTCAATTCCATAGCAAAAAAACCAAAGGTTATACGCATTTGCCAGTGCCTTGGGGACAAGGGTTTTCTGATGAAAACTCATTAACAGACGGAGTGGAAGCGTAATGGAAGTCTTAGAAAAAACACTGTTAAATACTGACAACGCCTTGTTTGATGCACATGGGCGGCTGATTCCGCGCAATTTAAAAAATGGCGTATTAGCTAAAAGTCGCCGTTATTTTTCCATTACACAGCCTGAAGTGGATTACGGAAAAATGTATGCGCGCTTAACCAAACATTTGAATATTGGCGATACCGTTTCACAAGTTGAGTTTACGCAGCGCGCAGAGAAAATTTTAGAGAAATTGCGTAGCGATGCTAATTTGAGCAATATTTTAAATGGTGTGCGTGTGCCATTTATGTTGCCGGTAGAAGCTGCGGCAGATATTGGTACCTTGCTGGAAAATAAATATCTGCCAGCCGTGCAGTCTGCATTTGCTGATGCATTCCCAGATAAAAATTTTAGCAACCACCATAAAGGGGGCTTGGCGGGTAAGCTTGCTATTGCACTAGGTTCTCGTCATGAAAAATTACTCAAAGCGCAGCAGACACAAGTATTGGTTGGCTATTATTTCCCATGTGTCATGGAATACTCTGTCCCAGCGGCGATTGAGCAAATGACGCAACTGCCAGAGCAATTTTTATTAGCAGGCGGAGTAGACACGGCCGCGGCGATGGTGGCTGCGCCAGATTTATTATTGCGTAAAGATGGCTATCCACCAGTGCTTTGGATGGCAGCACTCGATGCTGAGAAAACTGGCGCAGGCTATCACTTTGAAGCCTACGGCTATCATTTAACTTTCAACCGCCGCGTGCATTTGGATCAAGCGGCTGAAAGTTGGACGAGTGGTCTCGTTGTGCTTGGTTAAGTCTTATCTTTGCAAAATTGTCTAACTTACCATCTGTAGAACTAAACTGCCGTGCTTGCGGCTTAACGCATCATGCGTCTTTGTTGCTGCAATACAGCAATATGCCGGCCACAGCACAGGGTTTCCCCACACAAGAAACCTTGACGCAAGATCACGGCGAAAATCTAGAGGTGGTGCAATGTGCTGGTTGTGGCTTGGTGCAACTCACTAATCCACCGGTTTCTTATTATCGCGATGTCATTCGCGCGGCGGCTTACTCACCAGAAATGGGAGAGTTTCGCCTAAAACAATTTAAAGATTGGGCAGTAGAATTTGCCTTAACCAACAAAAAAGTGCTGGAAATTGGCTGTGGTAAAGGTGAATATTTATCGTTACTGCAAGCCTGTGGTTTAAATGCTTACGGTATTGAACATGCAGTAGACTCTGTAGAAATTTGCCAAAAAACCGGCTTAAAAGCAACGCAAGGTTATTTGGGTGACGATGAAGAATTCGCGTTTAAAGACGGCTTGTTTGATGGTTTTGTTTGCCTCAATTTTATAGAGCATTGGCCTTTCCCACAAAAAAGTATGCAAGCGTTGTTGCCTAAATTAAACGCAGGCGCGATTGGCTTGGTGGAAGTTCCAAATTTTGACATGATCGTGCAAAAAGGCTTATTTTCAGAATTTATTGCTGATCATCTTTTGTATTTCACCGAGGCGACTTTACGCCTGTTTTTACAAAATAATGGTTTTGACGTGTTGGACTGCAAACCAGTTTGGCAGGACTATATTTTGTCTGCCGTGGTTAAGAAGCGTAAACCGACTGATTTAAGCTTTTTTGCCGATTTTAGAACCAACATTTCGCAAAAATTGCATGCTTACATAGACCAATATTCTGCAAAAAAAGTGGCGGTTTGGGGCGCTGGCCATCAAGCGTTAGCTGTGATTTCACTGGCAGACATTTCACAAAAAATTGCCTTTGTGGTCGATTCCGCGCCATTTAAGCAAGGCAAATTTACGCCAGCTAGCCATTTGCCGATTGTCGCGCCAGAACATTTAAATACCAACCCGATGGAAGCTGTGATTGTGATGGCGGCAAGTTACTCGGATGAAGTGGCGCGCAACATTAAAAGGCAATTTCCACATATCAAACATATCGCCATTTTGCGCGATGATGGTTTAGAACATATTTAAGAAGCATTCACCGATGTTAGATTTATCCGCTCATTTTTCTTCGATTCTTTCTGCTGTTGGCAACGCACGCCAAGGCTTACCAAAGCCGGTTTTTTTCTTTGTTAGCCAACTCGTGCCGATGGTGAACGTGGATTTGCTGATTAAAAATTCACAAGGACAAACCTTACTAACATGGCGCGAGGATGAATTTTATGGCCCTGGCTGGCATGTGCCTGGCGGCATTATCCGCTTTAAAGAGCTGGCTGAAACGCGCATTCAAAAAGTGGCAGAATCTGAACTCGGCGTGGGTGTGTTCGCAGAAAAAACGCCACTTTGCGTCAAAGAAGTGATGGCAAACAATCGTGATGTGCGCGGGCATTTTGTTTCGATGCTTTACCGATGCGAATTAGCCGGTTTGTTAAATTCTGCGCAAGCGTATCTAGTGGATCAGCCTAATCAGAACGGTCACTGGCTGTGGCACGACGGTTGCCCTGACAATATTATTCCGCAGCACGAAATGTATCGGGCATACATATAATGCAATTAACCCCTTATTTAAGCCATCGCGAAGACAGCGATGCCCGCTGGAAAAAATTACAAAACGCACATATTTTTATCACTGGCGGCTCAGGCTTATTTGGGCGCTGGTTTTTAACGGCATTGTTAGATGCAAACCAGCGGTTAGGTACTAACATTCAAGCGACAATACTGACGCGCACCCCGACGCAATTGCTGACTGAATTCGCTAACCATGCTGGCACTAATGTGCTCAATCTTTGGCAGGGCGATGTAACAAACTTTGATTTTCCTGCCGCAAAATTTACGCATGTGTTGCATATGGCGACAACTTCAGCACAAGAAACATTTGCGGGGGAAGATTCGCTGGCGAAATTCCATATGCTCTCTAACGGCACTGAGCGTGTATTGCAATTGGCGGCAAAAAGTGGCGTCAAAAAAGTATTGTTCACAAGTTCAGGTGTGGCTTATGGCAATTTTCCTGAAGGGGCTGTTTCAGAAAGTTATCAAGGCGCACCTAGCCCACTCGACGCGGTGAGTGGCTTAGCGCAAGGCAAACGTGCGGCCGAGTTTTTATGTAGTTATTACGCGGAAAAGTTTGGATTTGAATCAACCATTGCGCGCTGTTTTGCATTTGTTGGCCATGGTTTGCCGCTCAATATTCATTACGCAATTGGTAATTTTGTTCACGATGCACTGCATGCGGAAAAAATTACTGTCAAAGGCGATGGTAGCCCAATGCGCTCATTTTTATATTTGGGCGATTTAGTGCATTGGCTACTAGCGCTTTTAGCGGATGGGCAACACAAGAAAATTTATAACGTTGGTTCTGACCGCGAAATTTCGATTCTTGCTCTTGCTGAAACTGTGCAAAAAATCTTGGCGCCACAAAAGCCACTGGTTGTGTTGGGTGACAACCAGCATGCAGTTGGAAATATCAACCGTCATTGGTATGTGCCAAATATTGATTTTGCCAAACAAGATTTACAACTAGACGCTTGGACTCCGCTTGAAGAAGCGATTATAAAAACCGCTAGCATCTAAGGAAGTACAGAGTAAGTCTGCGTAATGCAAGGCTTGCTAGTTGCGTACTTATTTTGTGCTACCAGAAATTTTATAATTGTTAATTTAGGCTGGTTTTTAGCAGCTATTCCACAGTTTCTTTGCCGAACAATCCCGCTATTCTGCAAGTTAAAACCAATGTTTTGCCGTCAAGATGAGCGCACTTTAGTGAGCGTAATTTGCAAGGAAAAATCGCATGCAAGCGTCAGCAAAAAAACTATTATTTATTGTGCCGATGCACATTTCTTTTGAGTCGTTTCTTGCCCCCGCGCATAACTCGCGCATGTTTTTCAAAAAAAATGATAATCGCTATTACAACAGCTTATCGACCGATTTGCCCTTAGGCCCAATTTCCATGAGTGCTTACCTCAAAAAGCACATGGATATTGAAGTGAAATTGCTGGATTTCAATGCGGAAATTAATGCGCTCGATGCTTTTCCTTACGAAAATTTTTACGATTGCTGCGTAGATTTAATGCAAAAAATAGATTTTACGCCCGATGTGATTGGTGTTTCATCACTGTTTAGTCCGTCATTTTTTAACTTTATGGATTGCGGCAAAGCGGCGAAACATTTGTTCCCCAGTGCTTTAGTGCTTGGCGGTGGCAATATCCCGACCAATTCTTACAAGCATATTTATGGCGAACTTAATTGTGACTATTTTGATGGGCTTTGCTATGGTGAAGGCGAAAAGCCATTGCTCGGGCTTTTGCAGGCAGAAAATCCGCAAGCATACATGGCGGAATCCAACTCTTGGTTGACCAAAGAAAAAGTTAAAAGTACACAAAATTTATTCATGCCGCAGCATGACTTTATCGAAAATTTAGATGAAATCCCGTTTTACGATTACGACTTGTGCGACATGGACAAGCATTCGAGTAACCAAGTCACCAGCAGTTTTCATAGCGTAGAAAATAAACGTGGCTTTCATATCATGACGTCACGCGGCTGCCCGTTTATGTGTACGTTTTGCGCCTCACATCGCACCCACGGCCGCAGTATGCGTTATCACAGCTTAGAGCGCGTGACGGAAGATTTAACCAAACTCCGCGACGAATACAATGCGGGTACGGTGGTTTTTCAAGACGACCACTTTATGGCGGATAAAGAACGCGTTAAAAATATTTTAAAAGTGGTGGGCGATTTACAGCTGGAATCTTTATACCAAAATGGCCTGACTTTATACGCGTTAGATCGACCCATGCTCGAAGCTTTTTACAACGCAGGCGTGCGTCATTTGGTATTGCCGGTAGAGTCTGGCAGCGAAAAAGTGCTCAAAGAGCAAATGCGCAAACCGCTCAAATTTAGAATTTCTGAACAAGTGGCGAAAGATTGCCGCGAACTTGGTATTTACACCAACACCAATATTTTGATCGGCATGCCGGGCGAAACGGTGGCCGATCTAGAAGAAGGCTTGAATAACTTAAGAAAAGTGCAAACCAACTGGTTTAATATCGCCTGCGCCAGCCCGATTGTGGGCAGCGAAATGCACGAAATCGCCGCTAAGAAAAATTACATTAAGCTCAATACCTTGGGTTCGGATTACCGCACGGCGGTGATTCAAACCGAAGACTTTACGCCAGAGTTTATCCAGCAATTTCAGTACCGTATGAACTTGGATTTGAACTTTGTGCATAACAATGACATGAAGTTTGGTGACTATGAAACCGCGCTTAAAGCATTTAAAAACGTGATCCGCATTAAATATGACCACGCATTTGCGCATTATTTTGCGGCGCTATGTTATAAAAATCTGGGTAAAAATGTGCAATATAAAACGCACTTGGCAAAATATAAAGAATATTCACAACAGCCATTTTGGCAGCGTTATGTAGAAATGTTTGGCTTGCCAACCTACGCTAAAAAAGTGAAAAAATCAGACAAGCGCGCTGAGGGCCTCGCTGTCACTGAGTAATTCGCTGCCTTCGGGTGGAGGGTAAGAGGTTGTTCTCTGCAAGCTCACTTTGTTTTTCCCCAGCGCTTTCACTAGCGCAGCCCGAGTACTTTGCTGACACCAATAAGCTGAAAATTCTTTGAAAGTTTCATTACTTTCTATCTCTGGAAAAAAAGCGCCTGCCAAATAAAAATAGCGTTTGGCGAGTGCTTCATTTTTTTGCATAAACGCATCAGCTGCATAGCGCAAGGCGAGGGTGGCTAATTTTTCTACCGAAGCCTCCCACCGTTCATACACTTCCGGGTAGTGAAAACTGCGCGCGATTTCACAAAACTCAATGTTTAAAAAATACGGCCCGATAATTTGTATCAAATGGTCTTTGGCAAGGTTGGTATCACTCAAGGCATGCACCCGGTGATACACCAACGGTGTATGCAAATAGATAATTGGGTAAAGGCAAGAAAGAGTAAAGTCTAATACGCGATTGCCCAAAAAACGATTGGCATGGCCGCTTGCACCTTCAAAATTTTTGGTCGCCGTGTGGTAATCGGTGCGATACAAAATTTGCGAAAGCGTTGGGTTCACTGATGCCATCATATAGACCGCCGCTTGCATGGGCGGGAAGATTTTGCATGATTGATCATAAAACGGCGCTTCATTTGTTACTTGGCCAGATTCACTCAAAATATAGCGATGCATCAACGTCATACACGCATCCGGGTGCGCCTCTAATTGCGCAACTGCGCGTTCAACACAGTTGCTATCAAGTTTGTCATCCGAGCAGAGAATCATAAAATAGCGGCCGTGAATATTCGACATGCAATTTTTTAGGTTAGCGGTTGGGCCAAAATTTTGATGGTTACGTGCTAAGAAAATTTTATCGGGATACTGCTGACTAAATTTCAGTGCGATTTCCCAAGAGTCGTCAGTCGAGGCATTATCGGAAAACAGAATTTCAATATTCGGGTAAGATTGCGTGACGGCGCTCTCAATGCACTCACGCAAAAAGCGACCATAGTTATAGTTGTAAATAATAATGCTGACCAACGGCGGTGTATACGACATACAGCAACCTCACAATCAACTTAATAATTAACTTGGAAGATACTTCTTAACTGTTTGATTATTATATTTCTTTTTCAGAATAATACACATTTTATAAAAAACTAACAAACCATGCAGGCAACTCATAAAAACATCCAACACATTATTTTTGATTTAGACGGCACGCTGATTGATAGCTCGCCAAGTATTTTGGCCGCGTTTGAAGGCGCTTTTTTAAAAGCTAATTTACAAGCGGTAAAACCATTTGCGCCAGAAATTATTGGCCCGCCACTCAAAGAAACCTTAAAAATCTTACTAGGAAGCGACGACCCAGAAAAAATCGCCATGCTCGCGGAGCTTTTTAAAGAGCAATACGACACCGTGGGCTATAAAAAAACCAGCGTGTTTGCCGGTGTTGAGCACTTATTAAAATCGTTGGCTGAGACAAACATCCCGCTTTATATCGCTACCAATAAAAGAATCAAACCCACCTTGCTGATTATGCAACACTTGGGCTGGCGCGATTATTTTAAAGGCGTTTATGCGCTCGATATGCCAGAAGCGCAAGCCAGCACCAAAGCAGAACTGATTGCTTATGTGTTAAATTCAAATGCGATTCAATCGACAGAAGCGATTTATATTGGTGATCGACAAGAAGATAAAAAAGCCGCGCTAGCGAATGGCTTATATTTTTGTTATGCCAAGTGGGGGTATGACGCGGAAGTGGATGATTCGGCGTTGGGGTTTGAAAATCCAGAAACGATGTTGGAGTTTTTGAGAAGTAAACCATTGAATTAAGGAGCTGGCTTTAGCCCGTTCCGCTTGATGGATCGGTTGGCGATAGGTTTCTCTTCACATTTGAAATTATCGTAAGTATCGCCCTAATTCCATTGGCCTTTGCATATAAGGAAGGCAAGAGATTTTTTAGATTTCTTTATATCAAGATTAGTTATTGTGGGTTTTGGCTCACAATAAAGAAGCATTGGTTCTGTTTCTATGATTTGTGCCCCATCAATTTTTAAGCCATTTATATAAATTGTTCCGGGGTCACCACAAAGACCATTCTGTCCGGGGCCAGAGAGATAAACGTTTGTTTCAATAACTGATTTATCTATGTGGCAACGTAATTTGTTTTCTCCAACTACCATGGCCTGCATGTTGGGTGGTGATGGGATGTTGCCTTCAGTGCTTTCAACGGATGCATATAGTGAGAATTTGTTTTTATCGCATTTGTAGGATGCACCAACAAGTGCTGAATCAGCCCATGCTTCTGTTGAGAGAGCAATAACAGCAAAGAGAAACAATAGTACGCAGATTGTGAAACGCATAGTCGCTAACTATTAAGTAGCCAACCCAATGAAGGCATGTAAACGAGCGTTAAGTTTTTCATTTTTCAGCGTTTCCAGCGCGTAAGGTGGGTCGAGCTTATCGGCACAAAAAAGTGATTAAACATTCGCGGGTATTGCGTTGCTCCACTCACGCTACCACTGCGATTTTAGTGTTTGAATTGCTCTCAATTTTTTATATCAAACCAAACGCTCTCTAATGGAAGCAGGGTTTTGTCTGCAATCCAAAACAGCCATCACGATAATCGTTTCATTTTCAAGCATGTAATAAATGGCAAATGGAAAACGTTTAGCAAGTGCGCGGTGAAAATGTTGGTTGTAAATGGGGTGGATGCCAGCGTAAAGTTGCAGCGAGTCAATGTCGGCAAACAAACTATCGAGAAAATATGCCCCTAAGCCATCTTGCTGCGTGTTGTAAAAGTTAAATCCATCCAGCAAGTCTTGCTCGGCGCTTGCTAAGATTTTTAACTGCATTGCCATTACTCAGTGCGTTTACGTAAGTATTCTTTCGCAGATTCCCATGAATTGGTTTCTTGCTCGCCATTTTTCAAGGCTGTGTATCGGCTAGATAATTCGCGCGCGTGCCATTCTGGCGATGGTATCGCGGCTGCATTTTCATGGCAAAGTGAATCCCATAACGTTTCCATGGCAAGTAATTTTTCTTGCATACTCAAGTTTGCTAAATCTGAAATTTGCACGGCATTACCTCAAATTTTTATATCAATCTTGGCTTAATCCTACCAGTAAATAACGCTTGCAACAAACAGCCTTAAAATTACCGTTGCGTCTTCAGCGAACCTTCCGTCAGCGGAATCAACATTTCATTTTTCAGCGTTTCTAGCGGCAAGAGTGGCGACATATCTTCTAACGGCATGGAAATGATGCTACCGTCTTTTTGCGGCATGGCGCTGGCTTTTGGGGCGAGCGTTTCGTTTTCGAGTAGCAGAATATCAATCAAGCATGGCGTTTGCATGTTGAGTGCTTTTTCAAGCTCTGCCTCAATAGTGGTTGGATCTTCAATGCGTAAAAATGCTAGCTCGTAGGTTTCGGCAATTTTTTCTAAATCTGGCATCCATAAACCAGCCTCTGGCCCAGTGCCAATATAACGCTCATTAAAATAATTGCGTTGTGTATTGCGAATGGAGCAATAGCCGCCGTTGTTCATAATCAAAATGCACATGGGTAAATTAAACGCGCGCACGGTGGCAAGCTCTTGAATATTAAGCTGCAAGCTGCCATCGCTTTCTACCGCGATCATCGGTTGTAAGCCGTTAGCAAAACAAGCGCCAATGGCAGCAGGCAGGCCGTAACCCATAGAACCTAAGCCGGAAGTTAAAAAGACACGTTGGCCGATTTTATTGCGGAAAATGGTGTAAAACGCTTCCACAGCCAAGCCGGAGCTGCCGGTGCTAATCAGCGTGTCAGGTTTTGCCACGTTAGAAAGCGCATCGGCAAATTGGTAATGGCTGATTTGTTTGATCTCGCCAAAGCCTTGCCCGTCGTTGACTGGGTAGCGTTTTTTCCAGCTCAAGCAGCGCTCGCGCCAAGCTTGGCAGTTAAGTTTCGTTAAAGGCGTAGCGGCGAGTTGGCTTAAAAAGGTATTGGCATCTGCCACCACTGGTAGCGTGATGTCCATTTCAAGTTTTTCAATCTCGTTTTTATCAACATCGACCACCACTTTTTTGGCCGCACGCGCAAAGCCTCGAGGGTTGTAAGCGGTAATAATGTTATCTAAACGGCTGCCGATGCTGATGAGTAAATCACAATTTTGAACAGCAAAGTTTGGCGCGCGCAGCGCGACCACGCCGGGGCGACCAATCAATAAATCATGCTCAAAGGGCAGCAAATCCAAGGCGTTCCAAGTCGTGATGACAGGAATGCCCAATTGTTCAACCACTTGTTTAAAGAGTTTAGCTGCGCCTGATAAACGCACACCATGGCCAGCTAATAAAATTGGGCGTTCCGCAGTTTGCAGTAGTTTTTTCAATGCTTCAATTTCTGCGGTCAGGCTGATAGCTTCTGTGGTTTTTGGCGGTATAAACTCTACCAACATGTTTGGGTCAATCGGCGTCGCTTGTACATCCAGCGGCACGTCAATCCACACTGGGCCAGCGCGGCCTTCACGCGCGCGGTAGTAAGCTTCTTGCATCACCTTTTTAATATCGGCAGGGTTTTCAATGGTGATTGCGTATTTAGTTGTGGTTTTCACCATGCTGATAATATCGACTTCTTGCACGCCTTTTTGGCGCAGCGGCGCACCGCGCAACATGTCGGCGCGTTTCACTTGGCCAGAAATAATCATAAGCGGGACGGATTCAATCCACGCGCCAGCCACTGCGGTAATCGCGTTGGTTGCGCCGGGGCCGGTGGTGACCATTGCCACGCCAATATTTTCGTTGATGCGTGCGTAAGCTTCGGCTGAAATCGCTGCGGCTTGTTCATGCAAACATGCGACGGCTTGTAGGCGCTTGCATTGTGCTAGGCCATCGTTTAAATGCATGGCGCCGCCGCCCGGCAGCATAAACACATGTTTTACGCCGATGTCAGCAATAAAATCAGCAATAAAGTCGGCAACGCGGTAGAGGGAGTTCAAGGTGTTTCTCTTTATGAAGTTTATATATTTATCTATCTAACCAATACGATTGTGTGGTTTTACTTATTTTCATACAATCAACTTTGTTGACGGCGTTAGCAATTCAACATCCGCTCGTATAGGCGGTAATAGTTGGGCCACTTCCATATGATTCGGAGTACCTGACTTTGCAATTTGTTGGATCTGGCGCCGCGCTAACGAGTATTTCGGTATTGCAACAAGTGTCTTCTTGTAGTGTCATATTGTCGCCTATGTTTAACCACTCTTTAATTCCAAAATAGCTATTGATACGAGTTTTTCCTGTTGGGTATCCATGGAACATATATCCACTCAAGCCAGTCGGGCTAGTCATCATGTTGCTTTGAGCAGTAGCATCATCTTTACAGGCTGTTTTGGCAATACACTCTGCATGGGCAAGCTCTGACGCAGCTCTTACTGTTCCATGAAGATGTTTGACAGTTGCAATGCGTGCATTAGCACCTAAATTGATAAATTTAGGCAAAGCTGTTGCAGCCAAAATGGCTAAAATTACGATGATCAACACTAGTTCAACCAAAGTAAATCCAGTTTCTTCAAAGTAACTCACGACTACCTCTCCAACCAATAAGTGAGTGACGTTTTTCTTTCTTTGTTAACCATAATCGCTGGGTCGGTGTAGTACGAATCGTTGATGATGTGGGTAGTGGAAATTTCTTCAATCACCGCACCTGTGTCGCTCATCCACGCATGGCGGGTGCCGGGTTCCACCGTCACCACGTCGCCGGGGCGGCAAAGTGTTTCCACATCATCCAGCAATAACTTCACCTCACCATAAAGCACATGGAAGGTTTCTTCTTTAATTTTGTGTAATTGTTCCGGGTGTTGTTGGCCGGGCAGGGTGACCAATAATTTTTTGCAGTAATCCCGGTTTACCACGGTAATTAGGGTTAGGCCCACTTCATCAAATTTTTCCAAACCGTAATGGTGTGAAATATCTAAATCAGCACTGCCGGGGACGACCACTTGGCTTTGTTTTAAAAACTGGTTCACTTTCTGTACGATTTCTAGCACTTTTGCGCGCGTATCGGTGCGTTGGCAATTGCTTGGTGCAACTGCGCTATCTACTTCAATATCAGCCGTTGCCACAAATTGGCTATATTTTGACCAATCGTTGGCAGTGAACTGCCCATCTTGCGGTGGGAATGCAAAATACACATTTTCACTATTTAAAGTTTCACCTTTTTGAATTTTCCGTTTTGCAAACACACCGCGTTGTAACGAACGCAAACTCGCGGCTTCGGAAGGATTATTGTTAAAACGTTGACCGCCTTCACCACACACAGTCATTGCGTATTGCGCTGCACTTAGCCATGCGTCCAATTGTTGAGGCGAAGCAGAATACGCGTTAAGTGCATATTTTTCAGTCTCGAGGCCAACGTGTTTTTCAAAAATCTTCACGCCTTTGGCAATTGCCATCTTCACAATGTCAGTATTGTTCGGATCTTCGTGCGTTGAAAAACCAATGTTTAACTCAGGATGACGGTCTTTAAAGCGCGCGTTTAAAAAATTCACCTGCGATAAATTCATGTGCTCATCGGGTGTTGGGTATTCGCCCACACAATGCAAAATGGCAAAGTTTTTTTTGCGATGCGCCAAAAAGCTCACGACAGAATCAATCTGCTCTAGGCTCGCACCCGCAGTTGAGGCAATAATGGGTTGCGACGTTTTTACAATTCGCTCAAGCAACGGCCAATCGGTAAACGCACAACTGGCGATTTTAATAATATCCAAGTTCTGCGCTTCAATCACATCCAACGAGTTTTCATCAAACGGCGTGGACATGGTTAAAAAACCTTGCGCGCGCATTTCAGCCACCAGTGTGTCAAAATCAGCGCGAGTTAGTTTGGTTTCAGAAAAACGCTTGATGTATTTCACATCATCACGGCCTTGCATGTGCGGATGGATAAATGTGTCCAAATCGCGATATTGCAATTTAAAGGCAAAATTAAATGGGTATTTTTTGCAGACTGCGCCAAACGCACGAATGAGCGCGATGCCATGCGCAACATCGCCCATGTGGTTGTTGGCCATTTCCAAAATAAAAAGCGGGGTAGGGATTTTTGTCATCATCATTTTCCCTTAATCAAACGCAGCGCCAACGCCAAAAAATTCTTCAATTTTTTCGCAAGCAAAATCTAGCATTTCTATCGTTAAGCCCGGGTATACTCCAATCCAAAGGCTGTTGTTCATCACAATATCGGTGTTGGTGAGTTCGCCACTCACTCTAAAGTTGCGGCCGATCATGTACGGTTGGCGCGTTAAGTTGCCAGCGAATAAAAGCCGCGTGCCGATTTTGTGTTGATCTAGAAATTTAAGTAAATCCACGCGCTGAATATTGGCTTCTGGCTTAATCGTCATTAAAAAACCAAACCAAGAAGGGACGCTATTTCCAGTGGCTTCAGGCAGTTCTAAAAACTCACCGCAACTTTGTAAGCGTTTTTTTAAATAGGCAAAATTGTCTTTTCTCGCTTGCACAAATGCATCTAATTTATCCATTTGCGCCAAGCCGCAGGCGGCTTGCATATCAGTAATTTTTAGGTTGTAGCCAAGGTGAGAATAGGTGTATTTATGGTCGTAACCTTCAGGCAAATTGCCTAATTTCCAGCAAAAGCGCTTGTTACAGGTGTTGTCTTTACCCGGTGCGCAGTAGCAATCGCGCCCCCAATCTCTGAAGCTTTCAATAATGAGTTTTAGCTCTGCGCTGTTGGTAAATACCGCGCCGCCTTCGCCCATGGTGATGTGGTGCGCAGGGTAAAAACTTAAGGTGCCAATGTCGCCAAACGTGCCTGTGAGTTGCCCGTTGTAACGTGAGCCGAGCGCATCACAGTTATCTTCAATCAACCATAAGTTATGCTTGCGGCAAATCTCCATCACCACTTTTAGGTTAAATGGGTTGCCGAGCGAGTGTGCGAGCATAATGGCTTTGGTTTTTGGGCTAATCGCGGCTTCAATTTTTGTCACGTCAATGTTGTGCGTGGCAATTTCAATATCCACAAACACTGGCACCGCGCCAAATTGCAAAATCGGGTTCACGGTGGTGGGGAAGCCAGCTGCGACGCCGATGACTTCATCGCCTTGCTTAATCGCTCTGTCACCTAATTTAGGAGAGGTGAGGGCGGAAAATGCCAACAAATTGGCAGAAGAGCCAGAATTGGTGGTGAGCAAATATTTCACACCTAAATAATCTGCCAAGCGCTTTTCAAACGCGGCGTTAAAACGCCCAGTGGTAAGCCAGCCATCGAGCGAGGCTTCGACCATCAGTTTGAGTTCATTGGCGTCTAACACCTTACCGGAAGGTGGAATGACAGTTTCACCGCCGATAAAGGTTTTTTCGGCAAATTGAATGTCAGCATATTGCTGCACGAGGCTGGCAATTTGCTGGCGGATGGTTTCAGTGGTAGTCAAAATGGTGTTTCCCCAAATGTTATTTTTTTAATGTGTCAGACTTGATGCGATTTCTATATCTGGTTTTTTTGTGCTGCTGACCGGCATGGTGAGCGCTGCCTCTGGCGCGCTTGTTGCGACTTGCTGATATTCTCGAATTTGGCTCAAGGTAAATTCAGCCATATCCTCACCAGCCAAGTAGGCTTTATACCAATCGCAAATTTTTCGTACTGCGGTTTGCGCATCCCATTTTGGTTGCCAGCTCAGCAAGGTTCTCGCCTTGGTGCAATCTAACTTTAATAATTGCGCTTCGTGTAAATTCGCATCTTGCACTTGGTAGCTCGCATGTTTGCCCCATGCGTCGATTAAGGTTTTGGTCATCCACTCCACTGTTTTGGCGTCAGTATCGTTGGGTCCAAAATTCCAACCTTCAGAAAATTGAGCACCGTCTTCAACCATTTTTTCAGCGAGCAATAAATAGCCGCCCAAAGGTTCTAGTACATGTTGCCAAGGCCGCACCGCATTCGGGCTGCGCAAGGTCACGGGTTGGTGATCCATCAGCGATTTAATAATGTCTGGGACTAGTCGGTCAGTTGCCCAATCGCCGCCGCCAATCACGTTGCCGGCGCGCACAGAAGCAACGGATTTACCATGCTTGGCATAGTCACTCACTGGCATAAACGATGCGCGGTAAGACGCGGTGACGAGTTCTGCGCAACCTTTACTGTTACTGTAGGGGTCAAAACCGCCCATCGGGTCAGATTCACGATAGCCCCACATTTGCTCGCGATTTTCGTAGCATTTATCGCTGGTCACAATGACTGCTGCCTTGACGCTTGCTGTTTTACGTACAGATTCCAACACGTTAACCGTGCCCATCACATTGGTAGCATAGGTTTCTACCGGGTTCTGGTAGGAATAACGCACAAGGCTTTGAGCCGCCATGTGGATGACAATCTCAGGTTGTGCGACTTGCATCACGGCCGTTAACTTTTCTAAATCGCGAATATCGCCTTCAATATGCTTCATGCCTTTTTTAACATTGGCGAGCGCAAATAAACTTGGGCTAGTGGGTGGCGGTAGGGCGTAGCCAGTAACTTTTGCACCCATTGATTGCAACCAAAGTGAAAGCCATGCCCCTTTAAAGCCAGTATGACCAGTTAAAAAAATGCGTTTGCCTTGCCAGAAGTTTGGGTTTGCCATATTCATTTGCATTTAGGCGTTTTCCCATACTTTCCAAGGTGCGCGATTTTCGGTGCAGAGTTGCTCCAAATAGACTTTGTCGCGCATGGTGTCCATCGGTTGCCAAAAACCATGGTGGAACCACGCTTGTAATTGACCCTCTTTGGTTAAGCCTTCCAGCGGTTCTTTTTCCCAAATCGTTGCATCACTTGGAATGTAGTCAATCACTTTGGGTGAAAGTACAAAAAATCCACCGTTAATCCAGCTGCCATCGCCATTGGGTTTTTCTTGAAACTGGGTGACTAAGTTATCGTCATTAAATGAAATTGCGCCAAAACGCCCGGGCGGTTGCGCGGCTGTCATGGTGGCGAGCTTGCCGCTTTTTTTGTGAAAATCAATTAAATTTTTAACATTGACATTGCTCACGCCATCGCCATAGGTAAAGCAAAAGTCTTCATCGCCAATGTAATCTTTCACACGTTTTAAGCGCCCGCCGGTCATGGTGTGCATGCCAGTGTCAATCAAAGTGACGCGCCAAGGCTCGGATTTATTGTCATGCACTTGCACTTCATTTTTTTGAATGTCGAAGGTGACATCGGACATATGCAAAAAATAATTGGCGAAATACTCTTTAATAAAATAGCCGCGGTAGCCTAAGCAAATAATAAATTCGTTGATGCCGTAAAAAGAATATTGCTTCATGATGTGCCAAAGAATCGGCTTGCCACCAATTTCAATCATCGGTTTGGGCTTTAAATGCGATTCCTCGCTGATTCTGGTGCCGAACCCGCCGGCCAATATCACTGCTTTCATAGGCAACTTCCGCATACATTTTTGGCAAATAATGCAAATTATAAAATTTGAGGCGTGCTTTGATTATTAAGACAGCGTGGGTTTTACCCATCTACTTAGCTGATTTGATGGTGTGATCTTGCCTAAAAATACACCATGGTTTTTTGTCTTTAAATGTCGTTCATTTTTAAAGAGTCACGTCTAAAACATGAAAATATTATTAATCCGCCTGATGGGCTTGGGCGATGTTGCGTCGATTCTGGTTCCCGCACTTAAATTAGTGCGCGCACAGTATCCGCAAGCGACAACAGATGTGATGACTTATGCGGCTGGCGTTGAGCTGATGAATTTAGTGCCTGAAGTCAATGCAATTTTAGAGGTGAAGCCAGAACAATGGCCGGATGATTTTCAGCAAGCGATTCCGCACTTTATGCAGATCGCCGAAGTGGTCATAGCGCAACAGTATGATTTGGTCATTAATTTTGACACTTGGTTTATGCCATGCTTTTTGGCGCGCGTGTTAAAAGATGCGGGCTTAAAAGTAGAAGGCAATTTTATTAATCAATCAGTTGAGCGCTTATTCAGCCAAATGCAAAAAAATACGCTGACACAGCAATATTTCAGTGATGCTGGTCAGTTTATGCAAAGCACTTTCCCTAATATGCGTGATTGGCTAAAGCCGTGGTGGAATCAGTTTCCCCAAGCAAATGGCTACCCTAATTTTTACTTAAACCACTGCTGCGGATATAAAAACTCTGTGGATATTTCTTTGGAAATTGAACCGGATGAAGCATTCAGAGCACGTGCCAACGGGCAAAAAATTATTGCACTTTCTATGCAAGGCAGCAAAGTTTCAAAACGTTACCCGTTTCAGCAAACCTTAACCAAATATTTGCAAACGCAGGGATATTTTGTATGGGGCGAGTTTGATGGCAGTGTGCCGATGCAAACGACGTTGGCACGTTTGAAAGTAACGGATTTACTCATCAGCGTGCCGACCTCTACGCAGTGGCTGGCAAAGTTGGTCGGTTGCCCAACTTTAATGATTTCAGGCCCACTTCAACCTAATATTTTAGGGGCTGAAATTGCAGTGAATAAAACGGTGGCTTGTCAATATTGTTGCCAAACGACATGCGTCGAAAACGTTAACTTTGCGTGTATGTCTGTCGCGCCGCAAGATATTTTATTTAAGGTAGAAGACTTTTTTAAAGATGCGCTGACCTCTTTTGAGGATCTTGAAGCGGAGTTGATCGATTTATTTATGGCTAAACGCTATGAGGAGATCGAACAAACGGTACTCGCAAAATTAGATGCTTATCCGCGCTGGCTGAATGGTTGGAAAATTTTAAGTGACACTTATTTGATTCAAGGGAGAAGTGCTGAAGCGCCTGCTTTCCGAGCGCTGCAACTAAATCAAGAAGATGCGCAAGAGCATTGCTACTATGGCATGATTCTGCAAAAAAATGGCGATTTACAGGGCGCGGCGCAGGTCTATGAAAAGGCTGTGAAGCTCAAGCCAGATTACGCCGCAGCACATAATCATTTAGGGGTCATTAAAACAGAATTAGGCGACCTTGAGGCTGGCGTTAGCCACTATCGGCAAGCACTGAAATTAAACCCACAATATGCTGGCTGCATGAGCAATTTATTATTTTGCTTATCGCACTATGAAAAATACGATGCCAAAGCGCTATATCAAGAGCACTTAAAGTTTGCTAAGCAGTTTGAACGTTCGCAGCAATGGCCCAAGCATTTGCTTAAAGCAACGTCAGATAAAACGTTAAACATTGGTTTTGTGTCGGCAGATTTTCGTGACCACTCCATCACTTATTGTTTTGAACCAACCTTGCAGGCACTTGCTAAATCCGCCAAGCTTAATTTAGTGGCTTATTATAATCACAGCACTGAAGACGCTTATACACAGCGCTTAAAAAATCACTTTCACGCCTGGCGCGACGTCGCTGGCTTTTCAGATGCACAATTGTCTGCGCAAATTCAGGCAGACGAGATTGATATTTTGGTAGATTTATCTGGTCACACAGCGGGAAATCGCTTGACTGTGTTTGCTATGAAGCCAGCGCCTATACAAGTGAGTTGGTATGGTTATATGGTAACTACCGGGTTAAAGGCGGTGGATTATTATTTGGCGGATGCATATTTAGCGCCGCCATCTGCTGACGCATATTTTTCAGAAAAAATCATTCGATTACCGGTGAGCGCAAATTTTGCACCACCGACGCTCACACCTGCCGTGAACACATTGCCAGCACTTCACAATGGATATTTAACGTTTGGCAGCTTTAATCGACCCAGCAAAATCAGCCAAAGCACCATCGCGCTTTGGGCAAACTTATTAAAAGCGATTCCTAACGCTAAACTGTTATTAGGTGCAATGCCGCAAAAAGGCCAGTATGAAATGATTCAGAAAGCATTTTTGGCGAAAGGTATTGCGGCTGAACGATTACAGTTTTATCCGCGTGAATCGTTGCGGGAGTATTTGGACCTACACCATGAAGTGGATATTTGTTTGGATACGCAACCTTCTAGCGGTGTGACACCAGCATTTTTTGCTGCATGGATGGGTGTGCCAACCTTATGTATAGAAGGAAAAACGGTGACTAACCGAGGAGCGATGGCGGTGATGTCGCACTTGGGTTTAGAAAAAATGATTGCTAAAACGCCTAAAGAGCTTGTTGCTTTGGCCAGCGCTTGGCAAGAAAATCATGCTGCATTAAATGTGTTGCGTCTAAAGATGCGTGATACGTTTAATGCTTCTAAAATTGCACAGCCAGACTTATTAGCAGATGCGCTTGAAAAAGCTTTCCAAAAAATGTGGCTGCAATACTTGAAAAAATCTCAACCTCAACATGATTACGCCTAAAGCATTAGGCTAACTATTTCACCATGCGCATGTTTTTTGCGCTGCAAAAAATTTTATATCAGTACTAAAGTTAGCTTAATTCGCGCCGACATTGTCTTCAACGACGTTGCTTTTGTCGGTGTGAGTAGATTTAAGTTGTCATCTTTAAAGTTGTAAATATTAAAAAATTTTGAAGATCGCCCTAAATTTCCTAAAAACCTCACCGATATAGGTAACAACAGCGAGATATTTGTTTTAAGAATATTAAGCTGACCCAATATTTAAGATTATTTTTAGGAGATTTATCATGGCTGCAGTTATTAATACCAACGTTGCATCACTCAACACACAACGTTCTTTAAATGGTTCACAAGGTGCATTGAATACAGCTCTAGCTCGTTTGTCATCAGGTATGCGGATTAACTCTGCAAAAGATGACGCTGCGGGTTTGGCGATTGCAACCACAATGGATTCAAACATTCGTGGTAACCAAGTGGCGATTCGTAACTCAAACGACGCAATTTCTCGTGCGCAAACTGCAGAGGGTGCATTGCAAAAACAAACCGACGCATTACAACGTATGCGTGAATTGGCAGTGCAAGCGGCTAACGGCACCAACTCTTCAACTGACCAAGCAAACTTGGATACTGAGTTTGCGCAACTCTCTGCTGAATTAACACGTTTGAAAGACAATACCAAGTTTAACGGTGTAGATGCATTTACAAGTGCTAGTTACCAAATTGGTGCTGGTACAGCGGACACCTTAACCACTGCTTCAGTAGCTGCTGCAACAATCAGTGGCACAGTTTCAACTACAGCAGGTGCTACTGCAGCGATTGCGGCAATTGATACGGCCTTAGGTAATGTAAATACTGCGCGTGCGACCTTAGGTGCGATTCAAAACCGTTTTGAATCTGTGATTGGTAGCTTACAAGTAAGCGTTGAAAATGGTCAGGCAGCTAAGTCTCGTATCATGGATGCTGACTTTGCTCAAGAAACTGCAAACTTGACTCGTGCACAAATCTTGCAACAAGCCGGTACAGCGATGTTGGCGCAAGCTAATCAATTGCCAAACAACGTGTTGTCACTCTTAAGATAAGGGTAACGCAAATAGCAGATTAGTTGGAAACCTGCAGGGCTTGCGCAAGCTCTGTAGGTGTTTGATAAGGAGATTATCATGTTTAACTCGATAGATGCATACGGTGGGATACGCAAGATGGCTGCTACACAAAGTGTAAGCGGCCAAAATGCCATACCAAAACCCAATGACACTTCTAAAGTGGATGTGGCTTTGCAAGCTAAACAAACTGTGGTGGTAGATAAAGCGGCCCTTAAAGAGGCTGTAGGTAAGTTGAACGAAACAGTTGCCCCAGCGTTGCAAACCGTTCAATTTACCATGGATGAAGAGTCTGATCGTGTCATTGTAAAAGTAGTAGATAAAGCAACACAAAAAGTGATTCGGCAAATGCCTAATGAGGAAGTATTAGCATTTTCTAAAACACTCGATAAGTTACAAGGGTTGGTGATTCGCCAAACGGCGTAACTTTTTAGCGATAGGTAGAGGAAACGTATCATGGCAACGATTACTGCATTAGGAACAGGTTCCGGGTTGGATTTGGAATCAATTATCTCTAGTTTTATGCAGGTTGAAAGACAACCTTTGCAAGCGATTGCAACGCAAAAAACCGCTTTTCAATCAAAAATCTCTGCTTATGGCACTGTAAAAAGCGCGCTCACAACGTTTCAATCGTCTGTGAGTGCGCTTTCCTCTGCGTCTAAGTTTAATGCACAAAAAGCAACTTCTTCAGATACCAGCATTCTCACAGCGAAGACAGACGGTTCCTCAACCGTTGGTAACTTTGACATTACAGTAAGCCAGTTAGCTAAATCACAAAAAATTGCTTCGAGCGGCTTTGCTTCTTCAAGTACAACGGTTGGCACCGGGACGTTAACCATTTCGTTTGGGACATATGATTCCGGGGGCAATACTTTCACGGCAAACGCAGATAAAGATGATCTGACTGTGACGATTGATAGTAGCAATAACACTTTGGAAGGTATTCGCAACGCGATTAATGATTTGAACGGTGATGTCACGGCAACCATTATTAACAATGGTACAACTAGTCAATTGGTCGTTACCTCGAAAGATTCTGGTGAAATAAACACATTAAAAATTAGTGTGGATGACGATGATGGTAACGATACGAATACATCTGGCCTTTCACAACTTGCGTATGACCCAACTGCCGCGACAAATAGCGGCAAAAATATGTCAGAGATTCAAGAGGCAAAAAACGCTTTGTTGACGATCGACGGGATTGATATTGAGAAATCTAGCAATACGATAGATGACGCGGTTGATGGCTTGACCCTGACATTACTTAAAACCACAGATACTGATGAGTCAGTAAGTTTGGACATAGAGAGTGATGTGGATGCGATTAAAGAATCTATTCAAAAGTTTGTTGATGCTTACAATAAGCTCAATAGTACTTTTGAAGACCTAACAAAATATAACGAAACAGATAAAACCAAAAGTGGTAAGTTGATAGGCGATTCGACGTTAAGAACCATCTCGTATCAAATTAAATCAGTGCTTACTAACTCGATTGGCAGCGGTGATCTGACAACGCTAAGTGATGTTGGCGTGAGTTTTGATGATAGCGGTAATTTAGCGCTAGATGCAGATAAGTTAAGCGATGCAATTGAGAGCGACTTCAGTGATATTGCGACGTTGTTTGCTGCGAACGCAACCTTTACAGACGCACAAATTAAATTTGTTGGCAGCACTACTGCGACTAAAGAAGGGACTTATGCCATTAATGTGACAAGTATTGGTTCAAGTAGCGCAAATTTTGTCGGTACCATTAATGGTGTTGGCGCAACTGGTTCAGCAACAGGGCTCAAAGGCGCTCCCGGTGATGACAGTGAGGGGCTTGAAATTGAGATTTCCGGTAGCACAACGGGAAGCCGAGGGACAGTCACTTTTACCAAGGGGTTTGCTGCCTTGTTAGATGAAATGTTAGAGGATTATCTAGACGATGAAGATGGTCTGCTTGCCAGCAAAACCGAAGGTTTAGAAAGCTCTATTGAAAACTTGGACGATAAGACAGAGCGCTTGGAAGCCCGTATGACCATTATTGAGGCCAGGTATCGTGCCCAATATCAACGGTTAGATGTGTTGATGTCCAGCATGAATAACATCAGCAGTTATTTAACCCAACAGCTAAGCTCATAGCGCCATTAAATAGATCAGCATTTGTAGAAAATAATGCTGATCTATCCACACAAATTGTACATTTCGTACTTAATAAATAAAAAAATCTGCCGTAATCAATACCATATACCAAGGGTATTATAGGGAGAAAAGAATGTTTGGATCATCATCGTTCAAGGCGGCGAAAGAGTACGAAGAAATTGATTTAGAAACCAAGGTCGTTGCTGCCAGCCCGATTCAGTTAGTGATTCTTTTGTACGATGGTGCAATTAGCTCGTGCAAGTCGGCTGTCATTCAAATTCATAATAGAAGCATGGAAAAGAAAGGTCAGGCATTGACCAAAGCGATCATGATTATTGAGAGCGGCTTGCGTGTGAGTTTAGACAAAAAAGCCGGTGGTGAAGTGGCTGAGAATTTGGATGCGATGTACCAATATATGAGTGATCGCTTATATGTCGCCAATTTGCGCGTGCAGGCGGAACCAGTACAAGAAGTGATTGATTTGTTAGTTGACTTGCGCTCTGCATGGGTTGCAATTAGTAGAAATCCAGCTGCTGTGGAAAAACAAGCAATCGGAAATAGAACCAGTGTTATTTTAGAAAAAACCGCATCATGAACGAAAAATTGGCTTTAGATCTTTACGCAAAAATTTCCGCGACCACTAGCCAAATGTTGGCGGCGGCGCAGGAGCAAGATTGGGATTTACTTTGTGAGTTAGAGGCAAGCTGCTTAGACTATACTGAAAAGCTAAAAGCGCTCAATGCTAATTGGTCAGTCAATCAAATGATGCAGAACAAGAAAATGGACTACATCAAAGCCATCCTTGAGAACGATAGACAAATCCGCGAGATAGTTTCGCCTTGGATGAAGAGATTAAATGGTCTGATTAACCACAGCAGCACTGAGAGAAAACTCACGCGCGCTTACCATCCATAACTGATCGCGTGAGTAATCACGCCTACACCCCATGCTAAACCAGACGAATATTAACTATCAACAAAACGGGTTAAGTTCAATACCAAGGATTTACCCCGTTTTGATGGTGCAACCCGTCAATGGTGCAGAGCAACACACACAACAGCAGCTACAACCTTTTGTGGCCGGCAAAATTTACCAAGGTCAAATTCTAGACAAACTCAACAACGATGTTTATCTGGTGAAAATGGATAACACGCTCGTTAAGATGCCACTTGGTAATCTCGTTCATGTTGGTCAGACCGTCCCGTTCAAATTTATCCAAAGTCAGCCATCACCCACATTTTTGTTGGTACAACACCCACAGCAAGAAATTGAAGCTGAAATTTCTGAAGGTGATGATGCGTTGATAAAAACAATGTCCGGTGGCGTTGCGTTATCGTCGCAAGCCAATGCTGGCCAAGCTGCGAATCTTAAATTGGTACAAAGTCAGTCTGTACCTGTATTTAATTTACCTAATGTATCAGCTTACGGTATGGAAGCTGAAGTAAAAGTCAGTTCAACCGCGCAATTAATTAACCAATTTATTCAAGAAGCTAAATCTGAGGGCGCAGATGGGCGTTATCAAGCAGTTAAAGTGGTCAGCGAACAACCGATGCAGCCGCAAATGTTGGCAAAAGATTTAAAACAGGCGATCAGCCAATCCGGCGTATTTTACGAATCACATTTGCAAGCATTTGTGCATGGGCAAAAATCGTTAGAAGCCATTCGGCAAGAGCCGCAGAATCAAACTGCGATTCCCATTGCAAATTTGGTTTCACAACAGCTTAATGTATTAGAGCATCAGCGCTTTGCTTGGAATGGCGAAATTTGGCCGAATCAACAAATGCAGTTGGATATTTATAAGGAAAGTCCGCACCAATCCGTGCAAGAGCGCCAAGCTTCAAATGCGCGTGAAGAGGAGATGCCGATCAAAAGCGAAATGACGCTGCATTTGCCTCATCTTGGCAAGGTCACGGCAAAACTATCGCTTGCCAACGGTCGATTAAGCATCAACATTTTGGCGGAATCAGCTGATGCCACGAGCACATTAAAAGTTCACCAGCAACGTCTAGCCAATGCTTTCGAAAAAAATGGACAGGCGCTAGATGGTTTAATTGTGACTAAATCATAATGGCGACACAAGAAAAATTTTTGCCTGATATGTTGGACGACTTGCATTCAAGGCAACAGCAAATGGCCATTGCGCTTGCCTACGGCGCGGGTGACTTTGCCCCACGTGTGGTAGCAAAAGGCAAAGGCTTGATTGCCGAACAAATTATCGAAAAAGCTAAATCACACCAAGTGTTCGTGCATGAATCTAAAGAGCTGGTGGCTTTGTTAATGCAGGTAGATTTGGACGACCATATTCCGCCACAGCTATATTTGGCGATTGCGGAAATTTTAGCTTGGTTGTATCAGTTAGAAAATGGCCTCACTGACTCGCCCTTAGTACATTCTGAAGAAGCCTTAACTTTTGAAAGGGCGTTATGAATCAAAGATCAAAGGGTTTTACCTTAATTGAACTTATTGTTGTTGTGATAATTATTGGAATTGTATCTGCGACAGCACTTCCAAAATTTATTAATGTTAAAAGCGAAGCTAATGAGGCTGCTATGCGCCAGTTACTTGCTGCAGCTAAAGTGGCTACCCAATTAAATTTTGCAGCAAAAACGGCAGGTTCAAATAGTGTCACTGAAATTACTGATGGAGCCAGCTTATTGCTGGCGATGGATGAAAGAACACTGGCAGGCTGGTTTGCACCCGGTGGTCCTTATACTTGGGAACCGAATTCTTCATATGGCCTAGAAGTCGTTTCCGTAGAAACTGCATCATCACCAGCGGTAGTGGCGATTGTCGATGACAATGTCAATCGAATTTATGAGTGAATTCTGATGAGGTTTAAGTTTATTAAACCTGCATATTCATAATGTCGTTGTAAGCGGAAACAAGTTTATTGCGTACTTGTACGGTGGCTTGGAAGCTAATATTCGCTTTTTGCCCAGCAATCATCACATCAGACAAGCTCACGCTGTCGTTGCCTGTGGCAAAATCTTTACCCATTTTTTCTGCTTGTAGCTGCACGCTGTTGACTTGGTCGAGCGCATTTTTTAACGCGTCTGAGAAATTGACGCTGCTTGAACTTTGTGCGCTACCCTGTACCGGATTTTGAATGCCTAATGTAGAACTTGCCGCATCCGCGGCCTCAGCATGTGGCCCTTGTGCTGCTGCCTTAAGCTGCGCCAACATGGCTTGAATTTGTCCTGAATCAATGCCTGTAACTTTCATCTTTGGTTCCTCGGGATGACCCCAAAATGATCCCTTTTTATGATGTGAATAATGTATCACCAGCGGTGTTTTACGTGCTTAGAATAAGGATGACGAAAAGTGCTTTATTCATCCGATTGATTACACAGGTGCTTGTGCATAATCAAAACTCGTCTATTGGTGTAAAAACACCTTGTGCGAACATTCGTGAAAAAACTGAGTATTTAGTAAAGCATAAAGCATGGTGAATATATTTTATGGCGGCTGACAATCAATTAGCGTTGCCTGATAACGCAACCGGAATGACAGGCGCAGTCGGGCAGCTTGGTAATAAATTAGTCGCATTAGCGGCGATTGCTGTCATTATTGCCTTGATGGTGGTGTTCTGGCTTTGGAGCCAGCAGCCTGACTATCGCATTCTTTATGGCAATTTTTCTGACAAAGACGGTGGCGCTATTGTTGCCGCGTTAGAAAAAATGAACGTGCCTTATAAATTTTCTGATAATGGCGGTGCAATTCTAGTGCCAGCTGCACAAGTGCATCAGGCGCGTTTAAAGCTAGCGGCAGAAGGATTACCTAAAGGCGGCAATATTGGGTTTGAGATTTTAGAAAACCAAAAATTTGGTGTTTCACAATTTATCGAACAAGTGAATTTTCAGCGTGCGTTGGAAGGTGAATTGGAGCGTAGTGTCCAATCTATTGCCGCTGTGGAAGTCGCGCGTATTCATTTGGCGATTCCAAAGCCATCCGTTTTTGTTCGGGATCAGCAAAAACCAACTGCGTCAGTGTTGTTGAATTTACGCGGTGGTCGTTCGTTAGACGCGCAACAAGTCGGTGCTGTCGTGCATTTGGTGGCGAGCAGTGTGCCAAATTTGCCAGCAGAAAATGTGACAGTAGTCGACCAAAACGGTAATTTATTATCAGATAAATCCAAAAAAGCGGGTGCGAATAATCTTGATCCTTCACAATTGAAATATGTGGATGAGGTTCAGCAAAGCATCGTCAGACGGGTTGAAGCGATTATTGCACCAATTGTTGGTGCAAAAAATGTCCGCGCGCAAGCCAGTGCAGAGGTTGACTTCACCAGCCAAGAGCTGGCTGCAGAAACATACAAGCCGAACCAAAATCCGACCGATGCTGCAATTCGTAGCCAGCAAAGTAATGAATCGCAAACCGTGAATGGCGGTGCAGCTGGCGGCATTCCTGGGGCTTTATCTAATCAACCACCTGCAGATGCAACGGCGCCGATTACCGCACCCAATGCGGCGACAACTGGGGTAGCTGCCAATACGCCACCAATTAATTCACAAAAAAATTCAACCACAAATTTTGAGGTGGATAAAACCGTACGTTATTCTCAACAAGGTATGGGGGCAATTAAACGCTTAAATGTGGCGGTGGTGCTAAACAATATGCCGGTGACAGATGCAAAAGGGAGTGTGACGTATCGTCCGCTCACCGCTGCAGAAAAAACGCAGATTAATGATTTAGCCATGCAAGCGATGGGCTTTAATAAAGATCGAGGCGATGCGCTTACCGTTGTGAATACGCCGTTTGCCGTAGAAGCGGCCGAAAAATTGCCGGAAGTGCCGTTATGGAAAAATCCGGAAGCGATTGAATATGCTAAAGATGCCTTACGCTTTTTGGCCGGTATTATCGTGCTGATGTTGGTGTATAAAAAAGCCATGAAGCCGATGATTGGAAAATTAATGGCAGTACCAGCGCCACCGCAGTTAGGCGTTGACGATGGCGATGGTGCAGTCGTCAGGTTGAGTGGTGAAGGTGGGATTGAGGGACTCACAACAGAAGCTGGTTTAGAAGGGGAAGTGCGAAAAATAGGCGCTGTTGCTGTGAACCAGAATTTAGAAGTTGCTAAACAATTGGCAAAAGACAATCCACGTATTGTGGCAAATGTTGTTTCAGGTTGGACTAGCGGGAACCCAAGTTAAATGGCTGACGATGGAGTAATTAAAAGCGCTGTATTGATGTTGGCGTTGGGGGCAGATGAAGCTGCTGAAGTGATGAAGTTTTTATCACCTAAGGAGGTGCAAAAGCTAGGTGCTGCGATGTCGACCATGAAGCCGATTCCACGCGACCAAGTGGATGCGGTGGTGACTGATTTTTTAGTAGAAGCGGAAAAAAGTAGTGATTTTGGCTTAGATTCTGATGACTATATTCGCTCGGTGTTGAATAAAGCATTAGGTGAAGATAAAGCTTCAGGTATTTTGAACCGGATTTTGTCATCGAAAGACTCAACGGGTATCGAAAGCTTGAAGTGGATGGACGCACCAACTGTTGCGGAGTTTATTAAAAATGAGCATCCACAAATTATCGCGACAATTTTGGTACATCTTGAATCTGATCATGCGGCCGAAATTATCAAGTGTTTTACAGATCGTTTAAGGCAAGATGTGATGCTACGCATCGCAACGTTGGATGGTGTAAAGCCGATTGCCTTAAAAGAGCTCAATGAGGTGATGACTAAGTTATTGACTGGCAATGACAACATTAAAAAACAAAGTATGGGTGGCATTAAAGTCGCAGCGGAAATTATGAACTTTATGAATGGTGACACTGAAGCTGTCATCATGGATGGTTTGAAAAATTATGATGAAGATTTGGCGCAACAAATCATGGACAAGATGTTTGTGTTTGATAACGTCATGACCATTGACGACAAGGGCATTCAAGTCATTTTGCGCGAGGTGCAATCCGATATGCTGATTGTGGCACTCAAAGGTGCTGCACCTGAATTACGTGAAAAAATATTTAAAAATATGTCTACACGTGCTGCAGAAATGATGAAAGAAGATTTGGAATCAAGAGGCCCAGTCAAGCTTTCTGAAGTGGAAGCGCAGCAAAAGCAAATTTTACAAATTGTGCGCAGATTGGCCGACGAAGGTCAGATTCAGTTGGCCGGTAAAGGCGATGATGATCAGTACGTTTAGTGCATTGATCGCAGTAACGAGGGATATATGACAATCGCCACACCCGCCAAAGATAAGCAATCTAGCTACGAGCGCTGGGAGCCAACTTCTTTTTCTGACCCAAAACCTAAGGCAAAAAAGCAGGAGCCCAGTAAAGAAGAGCAAATTATTTCTGCCAGAATTGCGCAGGTGTACGAAAGCGTGCGCAAAGAGGGCTATACCAAAGGCATGCAAGAAGGCTTTTCAGTTGGCTTAGAAAAAGCCCGAGAAATTGCAGAAGTTGAGCGCCAAAGCTTAATTAAGCTGATGCGCAATTTTAGTGACGCGCTGGAAAAGTCAGATGAGCAAATTGCTGATGATGTGCTTTCACTGGCGCTAGACATTGCTAAAGCCATGCTCAAAACAAAAATTAATGTGGATCCTGCTGCCGTATTGCCTGTAGTGATGGATGCGATTCATTATTTACCATATGTGCAAAAGCCAGCAAGGATTACGGTGCATCACGAGGATGCGCAAATTTTACGGCAATATTTGGCTGATGAGCTAGAAAGCCAGCATTGGCTCGTGCAAGAAGATGTCAATATTGAGCGCGGCGGTTGCTTGGTAGAAACTGGTGCTAACCAAATTGATGCAACCAACGAAGTGCGTTGGAAACGTATTACCGAGGCTTTTTCAAAACATAATCCTTGGAACGTGACATGAGCGAATCACCTGTATCTGATGCAAAATCAGTGACAAGCGAAACTGTGACAGCGCCACAAAAAAAATCCGCTGAACCCAAACAGACACCAAAAGTAATTGATCAGGATGATGCGAATCCACACCGTCAACGTTGGCACGAACATATTCGCGATTGCAAAGAAATTTTACGCATTGTTGAGCCGTTAGAAGTTGCTGGGCGCATTACCAAATTAACAGGCTTGGTGATGGAGTCGGTTGGGATTCAATTGCCAATAGGCAGCGCATGTTTTGTGCCGTTGCCAGAAGGTCGGCGCGTAGAGGCTGAGGTCGTGGGTTTTGACGGTGACCGTATGTTGTTGATGCCGCAGGGCAGTGTTGATGGTGTGGTGCCGGGCGCAAAAGTGTTTGCGCTGGAAGTTTCAGAATCTTTACCCAAGCCGCATTACAGCCGTCCACCACGTCGGCGCGTGACAGATCGCGCTAGGCATTTGCCTGTCGGCATGGAGTTATTAGGTCGCGTGATCGATGCAGCAGGTAACCCTTTGGACGAATTAGGAAAAATTCAGGCGATGAACAGTGCGCCGCTCAATGCGCGCCCACTGAATCCGCTGATGCGCGCCCCGATTGAAGAGATTTTGGATGTTGGTGTGCGTGCGATCAACACCATGCTTACGGTAGGGCGCGGTCAACGCATGGGTTTGTTTGCAGGCTCTGGCGTTGGTAAGAGTGTGTTGCTTGGCATGATGGCGCGTTACACCACGGCGGATGTGATTGTCGTTGGTTTAATTGGTGAGCGGGGCCGTGAGGTACAAGAGTTTATTGAGCAAATTTTGGGTGAAGAAGGCTTGGCGCGTTCCGTTGTTGTGGCGGCGCCAGCTGATGCTTCTGCGCTCATGCGTTTACAAGGCGCAAGTTATGCGACCACGATTGCCGAGCATTTTAGAAACGAAGGCAAAAATGTGTTGCTGATTATGGATTCGCTCACACGTTATGCCATGGCGCAACGTGAAATTGCATTGGCGATTGGCGAGCCGCCTGCGACCAAAGGTTATCCACCTTCTGTGTTTGCAAAATTACCCGCGCTGGTAGAGCGCACAGGCAATGGTAAACGTGGCGGCGGTTCTATTACTGCATTTTATACAGTATTAACTGAGGGCGATGATCAACAAGACCCGATTGCAGATTCTGCACGTGCGATTTTAGATGGGCATATTGTATTAAACCGCAGCTTGGCTGAGAGTGGCCATTATCCGGCGATTGATGTTGAGCAGTCGATCAGCCGCGCGATGCACAACATTACCACCCCTGAACATCAAAAAATGGCGCGTAAGCTGAAACAATTAAATTCAAGTTATATGCGCAGTGTAGATTTAATTAATGTCGGCGCATATGAGTCTGGAAGCAACCCGTTACTTGACCAAGCCATTGCCAAGCATGAAAAAGTAGAACAATTTTTGCAGCAAGATATTTTGGAGCGGGCTGGTTTGCAGCAAAGTTTGAAGCAACTTGCAGAAGTTCTTCAAGGCATTAATTTACAATAATTATGTATAAGAAATAAGTCATGGCAGCACAATCTACCGCAGTACTCAAAATGTTACAAGAAATGGCCGTGAAAGAGGTTGATCTTGCAACTGAAGCCTTAGCTAAAGCCTTAAAAGCGTTAGACGAGGCAAAAAATAAAGAAACCATGCTAGAGGGATATAAACAAGATTATCTTGATAATTTGAAAAAATCACTGGACGCTGGTGTCACCGTGGATGCTTACCAAAATTACCAACAGTTTATGGGGAAATTGGAGCAAGCGATTACCGGCCAACGTGAAGCTGTAAAGTTTGCAGAAGGTAAACTACAGGTTCAAAGACAGCTTTTACAGGAGAGTCAGCGTAAAAAACTTTCTTATGACGTGTTGCTTGAACGCGCTGATAAACGTGCGTTAAAAGCCGAAGCGAAACGTGATCAAAAAATGATGGATGAGTTTGCATCACGCATCTCCAGAACCAAATAATAGTATTTTTTCCAAAAAGAAGAATAAGCAGGTAAAAACCTGTTTATTCATTCAATTGAAATCCAGTGAATTTCTTAGAATTGGGGTGTATTGATGCTGGTAAAGACCTCAGATACTTTAAAAAACTGGAGTAAAAAATGCAAAATTTATCGTTTATCCCACCTTCTCAAGCGGTAAAGCCAGTTGAAGAACCAGCCAAAAGTAATCTTGTCACCGGTAAATCTGGTCAAAATAACTCTCAAACTTCTGACGATTCAAACGCACAAAATTCTTTTCAACAGATGCTGAATAAACAGGTATTGGCTAAACGCACGCAAGAACATTTAGCCGCGAAAGCTGTCAACAAAACGCCAACCAAAGCTGATAATGTGCATAAAAATCAACAGGTTGAAGAAACTGGTTTAGATGAGGATTCTTTAGGTAGTCTGCATCGCGCCAATATTGATGATTTGGTTGCCAAGCTTAAAGAGCATCAGTTAAGTGATGAAGACATACCGACGGGAGCTGAAGTTTCTGAAGAAGATGAAGATGCTGAGATATTAAATGCACTCGCGGAGACGGTGAATCAGTTACAACCGCAAAGCTCGATTGATCAAGCCTTACTGCGGGCACAATTACAGCCGAATAATTCGGGAAATACTTCGCAAAAATTAGAAGGTCAACTAGCGGCTGATGACGAATCGTTCAAAGAATTTAGTACTTCTGGTCTGGAAAATGCATTATTTCAAAACCGAGCGCAATCATTTCAAGACGATAGAGTCTCCGTTGATACGGATCGATGGAAAAATACATTGGCTGAAAGAGCGTCAGCGCTAAACGGTGAGCAGGGCGTTTCTGATAAAAATATTGAAGGTGATCAGGATTTGGTAACAAGTGCGCTAGTCGAAAAAAACACGCCAGCACCAGACAGCGCATTTAAGTTTTTAGAAAGTGAGAAAGCGAAAGAAGCTTTTGGTAAAGAAGTTGTTAAAGATTCAGCCAGTTTAAACGCCTTACAGAACCAAGTTTCACCGCAAGCAATAATGCATCAATCAACACAGGCAGCTTCTCAGTTGGGCGGTAGCAATCAAATTATGGCTTATCCTGGTCGCACTGGTTGGAATCAGGAAGTGAGTCAAAAAGTGGTTTGGATGGTCGGTGCAGGTGAGCAATCTGCTACATTAACATTAAATCCACCAGATTTAGGGCCATTACAAGTGGTGATTAGTGTGAATAATAACCAAGCTGATGCGGCTTTCTTCTCGGATAATCCGGAGGTGCGTCAGGCGCTAGAGGATGGCTTGGAACATTTGCGCGAAAGTATGCAGTCTTCCGGTCTGCAGCTTGGACAGGCTAATGTGAATTCCGGTCAGCAATCACAACAAGGCTTTCAGGAATTGGCACAAAAGCAATTTGCTAACAATTTAAAATCACAACAAGGAATGATGGACACGGAACTTCCTAGCATTGGCATCACCGTTCGTGAAAGCCAAGGTTTAGTGGATACATTTGCGTAATTTTTAGAGTTTTCGACAAAATTTGGTTCCCCCCTCAGGAAAAAGTCGTTTAGTTTTGCAGTCGCAAGGGCTGCAGCAATAAGCATGAATTAAACGGCTTTTTCCCCTTCTTATCTCCCCATCTTTTCTCCGGCTTTATTCCCATAATGACATCATTCATTCATGGATTTTTTGGCGCTTGTTTGGGCTGAAAAACGTAATTTTACGGAGTAAAAATCATGGCAAAAGATCCAAAAGCAAAAGAGCCTGCAGCAGCGGATGCTGCACCGGCACCGGCACCGGCAGGTAATCCTAAGAAAAAATTAATCATTATTATCGTGGCCGTTGTGTTACTAGCTGCAGCAGCTGGTGGTGCATGGTTTTTTATGAAATCTAAAGAAGATGCGAAAAAGGCCGCCAAAAAACCGGGGGAACATGCTGAAGAAGTCGCAGATGAAGAGCATGAAGATCCTGAGCATCCAACGCCACCCGTTTTTATTACTTTAGAGACTTTCACTGTTAACTTACAGCCAGACCCAGATGAGAAATTCTTGCAGCTAGATCTATCATTGCAAGTCAAAACGCCTGAAGAAGAGGTTGCGCTTAAGGGGCAAATGCCAGCAATTCGTGACCGCATTTTGCTCTTGTTATCAAGCAAACAAGCTAGCCAAATTAATACCTTGGAAGGTAAACAAGCGTTGAGCAAAGAGCTATTAGAAGAAATTAATAAACCATTGACTGAAAAAGGGAAGCCACTAAAAGTGAAAGGTGTATTTTTCACTTCATTTGTGATTCAGTAATAGTGTTGTTTTTCAACGTTGTGTTGAAGTTGGTGTAGGGTTAGATGGCAGACGATAAATTTCTATCGCAGGATGAAATAGATGCGCTGTTAAGAGGCGTCACTGGCGATGTTGATGATGAGAAAACCGAGGTTGACAGCGGTGAGCCTCGTGCATACAACTTAGCTACGCAAGAGCGTATTGTGCGTGGGCGTATGCCTACGATGGAAATCATCAATGAACGTTTTGCGCGTTTGGTGCGCGTGGAGCTTTTTAATTTTCTAAGACGCACCGTTGAAGTCTCAGTCGGTCCGGTCAGAATTGTTAAATATACCGATTTTATTCGCAATGTGATTGTGCCAACCAATCTTAACTTGGTGCATATCACACCATTTCGCGGTACGGCGATGGTGATTTGTGACCCCACGTTGGTTTTTTTAGTGGTGGATACCATGTTTGGTGGCGATGGTCGCTTTCATACCAGAGTGGAAGGCCGCGAATTTACACACACTGAGCATCGCATTATTCAGCGCATTTTAGGCATTATTTTTGAAACCTATGAGAAATCATGGGCGCCGGTGCATCCCATCAAGTTTGAGTTTTTACGTTCAGAAATGAACACGCAGTTTGCCAATATCGCCACGCCAAACGAAGTTGTCGTCGCTTTTACCTATACCATTGAAATGGGTTCTAACACGGGTGAGATTCATTTCTGTATGCCATACGCCATGATTGAGCCCATCCGCGATATTTTATCCTCGCCGTTACAGGGTGAGGTGCTGGGTGTCGACAAGCGCTGGGTGAAGCTCATGACACAGCAAGTGCAAGCCGCGGAAGTTTCTATTGTGGCAAATCTTGCACATACTTCAATGCAGTTAGAAGATGTGCTCAATATGAAAGCGGGTGACATTATCCCTTTACATATTGAAGAATCTATCGAGGCAAAAATTGACGGCGTGCCAGTGATGCAATGCAAATATGGCACATTTAATGGGCAATATGCCTTGCGTGTTGAAAAGTTATTAAGATCAAACTCGTCTGAGTATGTAAAAGGAGAGCCGCATGGCGAATGAGAATGAAAACGTAGAGTCTGCGGCGGACGATTGGGGCGCGGCGATGGCCGAACAGGCTGCCTCAGAAGAAGGTGGTGCTGCAGACGACTGGGGTGCGGCGATGGCCGAGCAGTCTGAGGCGGAATCTTCAGCCTTACAAGAGAGTAGTGCCGCACAAACGCCAGTGTTTACAGAGTTTTCACCCAAAAACAAAATGAAAGAGACGCAAAACGATATCGACTTCATTTTGGATATTCCGGTACAACTCACCGTAGAGCTAGGCCGCACAAAAATTGCCATTAAAAATTTATTGCAATTGGCGCAAGGTTCAGTGGTGGAACTGGATGGCATGGCTGGCGAACCGATGGATGTATTGGTGAACGGTTGCTTGATTGCACAAGGTGAAGTGGTGGTGGTGAATGACAAGTTCGGGATTCGCTTAACCGACATTATTACACCAGCAGAACGTATTAAAAAAATCAATCGCTAATAAGAAATGATGAAAAGTCGTTTAGGAAAAACATTTATTTGGTTGTTGGCGATGTTTGCTAATGAAGTGCTAGCAGCTGAGGCGACGAGCAACGCAAGTGCCGGTGTGTTCAAAATGTTGGTTGGCTTAGCTGTTGTGTTAATGATATTGGCCGTAATTTCTTGGGCTGTGAAAAAATATATGCCGGGTGTCAGCCAACAAACTTCAGTAGTTCGCGTGGTCGGCGGTACCAGTTTAGGGACACGTGAGCGCGTTGTGGTACTTGAAGTGGCTGGTCGCTGGATTGTCGTCGGCGTGGGTGCTGGGCAAATGACGGCGTTGGCAAATTTAGAGGCAGGACAAGTTACTGCCAATCATCCATCAACACCAGAAGAAGCGAATTCACTAAATTTTTCTAGCTGGTTAAAAAACGCTAGTTCAAAATTTTCAGAGAAAAAAGATGCACAAGAATAACGCCCCCAGCTGGATATTCGTCATCCATGCATTGGTCATTTTTACATTGGCATTTTTTGTGATGCCGAGCCACGTGTTGGCGGCTGAAGGCATGCCATTAGTGAATGCTGTGCCGGCTGCTGGTGGCGGCCAAAACTATACATTGAGCATCCAAACGCTCATTTTATTAACCTCACTGACATTTTTGCCTGCGGTTGTACTTATGATGACGGGTTTTACTCGCATCGTGATTGTGCTTTCTTTGTTGCGCCAGGCATTAGGTACGCAATCAGCACCGCCAAACCAAGTGCTAGTTGGCATTGCGCTATTCCTCACGTTTTTTGTCATGAGTCCGGTAATCGACAGAATCTATGTCGATGCTTATCAGCCACTTTCAGAAAATAAAATTTCTATGCAAGAAGCGATGGATAAGGGCGCGTTGCCACTCAAAGCTTTCATGATGAAACAAACGCGCGAGGCGGATTTGGCGCTATTTGCCAATATGGCCAAGGTTGACAAAATTGCAACGCCTGACGATGTACCGTTACGTGTGTTAGTCCCAGCATTTATGACCAGTGAACTAAAAACCGCATTTCAAATTGGCTTTGCGATTTTTATCCCATTTTTGATTATCGACATGGTGGTCGCTAGTATTTTGATGGCGATGGGGATGATGATGGTATCGCCCGCAATCGTTGCATTGCCGTTCAAGCTAATGCTATTTGTATTGGTGGATGGCTGGCAGTTATTGTTAGGCTCGCTTGTCGAGAGTTTTTATTAAGGGGTAAATGATGACACCAGAAAGCGTAATGACCATGGGGCGAGATGCCATGCAGGTGTTGTTAATGGTGGCAGGGCCAATTTTAATAGTGGTATTAATCATTGGTTTGTTGGTCAGTATTTTTCAAGCAGCCACACAAATTAATGAGGCAACGTTAACTTTTATTCCTAAACTTGTGGGTGTGTTTGCTTGTTTGATTATCATCGGGCCGTTTATGTTAACGACGATGGTGGATTACATGCATTTGGTATTTACGAGCATCCCACATTTAGCAAATTAATGCGCCAGCATTATGGTTTCGATTAGCAGTGAATTGTTGCAAACATGGGTCATCACACTCATGTTACCGCTCACGCGTATTCTTGCGGTGATCGCCACTGCGCCAATTTTTAGCCACCGTGCGCACCCAACGCGCGTCAAACTTGGTATGGGTTTATTACTTACTTTAGCGGTGATGCCTACATTGCCACCTATCCCAACCGTTGATTTATTTTCTTTGCAAGGGATACTTTTACTCGCTCAGCAATTATTGATTGGCGCTGCGATTGGCTTTACCCTGCGGCTTTTTTTTGCGGCGATTGATTTGGCTGGTCAGCTCATTGGCTCAACCATGGGTTTTGGTTTTGCCACATTTTTTGATCCATCGTCTCAAGGGCAAACTACAGTGATTAACCAATTTATCATGATGTTGGGGATGCTGATTTTTTTAAGTCTCGATGGGCATTTGTTGATTGTCACCGTGATGAGCCAAAGTTTTACCAGCATGCCTATTACGCTTACTGGAGAGGGTATTAACGCAGTCAAAATTGCGAAGTTGGGCGGAGAAATGTTTAGTATTGGGTTGTTGTTGGCCTTGCCTTGCATTGCAACATTGTTAATAATTAACATGGCATTAGGGATTTTGACGCGCACTGCACCGCAGCTTAATTTATTCGGGATAGGGTTTCCTGTGACTTTAAGTATGGGTTTTTTGATTTTGGCGTTGGCCTTGCCAGGTATGCTGCAACCCATTGAGCATCTGATTCAGCAAGGATTTAATCACGTGCGCGATGTTGTCTCAGTCACCCCTTAAGCTATAAAAAAACGCCCGATGGAGGTCGGGCGATAGTCAGTTGGAGGGGCGACTAAAAAGGGTTACATAAAATTAAATAAAGAAAGTTGCGTAGTAGCAGCAAAAGTTTTTTGTGCCGCTTCCATAATGACCTCATATTTTGCAACTTTAGAGAGTGCATCCGCATAATCTAAGTCTTGAATTTGCGATAAGCTGGTTTTGTACTGTAAATCCATTGCATCGCCAGCGATGTCAAGTTCGTCTAATTCGTTTAATTGAGCACCAATTCTTGCACGTTCGTTCAACACACTATTAAGCGCATTTTTCATATCGCCAATTGCGGTAGTCAACCCGGTTGTAAATGCGGCGCTCTCGGTATCATTGGTAATTGGCGTGTTCAATAAAGTAATGATGTCTTTTAATGCGTTAAAGACATCTGTGCCGCTTGAAGGTTGAAATACGGTGTCTCCGGTGGCGTTAATTGCCATTTCCCTGTTTGAGTCTACCCTGATTTTTAACTCATCCGTACCGCCTTGGTAGTCTAAATAAGTGCCAGAGCTTGGGTCGCTATCAAACGGTTGGGTATCCGTGTTGTATCCTGAGTAAATATATTTACCAGCTGCATCTTTTGCATTGGCTAGGCCTAGCATCGCCTCTAAGGAGTTTTGTAGATCTTGCGCCTTAAATCCGCGTTCCAAATCAGAAAGACTCGCATTGCCAGCGCCAACTAATGTTGCCTGTGCTTTTTGGATCAAGGAGGTAACGCTGTTCAAGTTGCCTTCAAGTAGGTTAAGGTTGTTTTTTGCTGTGATTCTTGAGTCTGCGTAAGAGTCGTTGACTTTAATCGAATACTCCATTTCTAACGCTCGTGCCGCAGCGATCGGGTCATCCGCAGGGGAGTTAAACTTTTTCCCTGTTGCAATTTGCTCTTGCAGCTTGATTTGCTGGCTCTGAATTGTTGAAAGCCTTTTGATGCCTTCATTGTAGATTGTATTGGTACTGACTCTCATGATAACCCTCGCAATTAGTTATTCAAATTCAACAAGATTTGAAATAACTCACTAGCCATTTGCATCATCTTGCCTGCCGCTTGATATGCTTGCTGGTAACGAATTAAATTCGCTGCTTCTTCATCTAAATTTACGCCAGATTCAGCTTGCATCGCTGCTGTTGTCGATTCCAGTACTTGTGCTTCTGACGCGCCAGTGATTTTTAATTCATTACTTTTATTTCCGACATTGCTGACTAATTGTGCGAAGGCGCCTGATAGGGTGATCGGTGTGCCAGAACTGCTACCTTTAACGATGGTTGCAAGCTGTAAATCAGCAAGTAACAAGGCATTACCGTTATCACTAGGGCCATAGTTGGTATTTGAGGTGTCAGTGGGGTCATTTGTAGCTAAGGCTAACTTGTTCACATCCGTAATCGCGAGTGAAATACTACTTGCGATATTTCTTGTCGGGCGAATTGAATATTGATCGCCTGACACCATGGTGCCGGAGCTGATCGTGAAGGTTAAACCATCCACCGTTTGTGGTAGGGTAACATTTGATGCAACAGCTTGACCGTCACTGACTCGAGTGATGGTGTAATCTGTACCGTTGTAATCAAGTTTGTAGTCACTGGATAAAACGGCAGTAGCATCGTCAATTGTCACACTCAGTACTGCACCGCCCGGTGTGTGTCCATCGGAGTAAGATGATCTTAATTGTGTTGTTGGATTGGGTAATGTAAACAGGTCATTTCCCGTTGACCCATCTAGGCCGTACCCACTTTGATGCTGATCATTAAATTGTTCGGCAAGTACTAATGCAATTTGCCCTAGTTGATTTTCTGTCGCATCAAGAGAGTCTTCTCTAAACTCTAATAACCCACCGAGCGCACCACCGGCTAACGTTTGCGAGCCTAAAATGGTGACTTTATTGTTACTCACATAGCCAACTTCAATGCGGCTTGAGTCTGTTGGCGATGTTGTGGTTTGTAAAGCAAAAGAGTCTTTGCCGACCACCAGCGGTAATCCATTGCCAATAAAAACGTTGTAGCTCCCTGCACCTTGTGGCACAACGGTCGTTTTGACAATTTTACTCAACTCCAAAACGAGTTGATCGCGCTGATCCATTAAATCATTTGGCGGATTGCCACCCACACTGATTGATTGCTCAATGGTGTCATTCAGTCTTGCAAGCTGTGTTGCATAGGAGTTAACTGTCGTGATGTGGCCGGAGATTTGCGTGTTTACATCTGACTGAATTTGGCTTAAACGATCACCCATTGTATTGAGTCGATTGACCAACGCTTGTGCATTAGACAGCATGGTTTGACGTGTTGGGATGTCGCTTGCATTCGCACTTGCTGCTTTGACACTTGAAAAAAATGCACTGAGTGCTGGGTTAAGTCCGGCTGTGCTATCGGACAACATATTGTCAATGGCTTTAAGCTCATTGTAATAAGTGTCAGACGCAGCACTCGCTGCTTGACTGTTCACCATTTGGCGATGTAGCAATTCATTAAACACGCGCGTCACACCGGCAACACTCGTTCCTTGACCGACATACCCATAGCCAAAGTTTTGCGCTTCTGCTGCACTTTGTGTGACAATTTGCCGGTTATAGCCCGGCGTGGAGGCGTTCGCGATATTGTGGCCAGTGGTGCTAATGCCTGCCTGTGCGGCTGCTAATGCACTTTGCCCGATAGATAATATGTTTGATGCCATGATGTACTACTCAAATAAGGTTGGTTAATTCCATAACGGCAACAATTTAATAAAACTTTAAGCTTATTTAGTTTTTTTGATTGTATGGAAAGTTGGCTAAACGCTTTTAAGCATTGCTGACCTTGTTGATGACGCTAGCAAGCTTGTTCGCATAATTCGGATCTGTTGCATAGCCGGCTTTTTGCATGGCTTGTGCATAGCTATCTGCGCTATGTAAATTGTTCATCACACTTTGGTAGCGCGGATTGTTTTGCATTAAATTGGCAAAATCTTTAAATGAATCTGCATAGCTGTCATAAGCGCGGAATTTCGTTACATGTTTTTGCTTTACCCCGTTGACGTACTCAGTGGTGACAGCTTCCACCACTTTGCCTTTCCAATTGGCGTTAGCTTTGATGCCAAATAAATTAAAGCTCGGTGCGCCATCTTTGCCTTTAATTTCGCGCTTGCCCCAGCCACTTTCTAGTGCCGCTTGGCCAAGCATTAATGAACTGGGTATTCCTGTTGTTTTGCTCGCTTCTTCTGCGTGTTGGGTCATACGGTTTTTAAAGTCTAACGTGTTGCTGGATTGCGCAGGTTTTTCTTTCGTTTTTTCACTGTTTTTGATGGTATTCAATAACCCATTGGTGGTGAGTGAAGGGTTTGCTGAAAGGCCACTCTGTTCAGTTGGTTGAGCGGCTTTGACATTGTTTGTCGAGCTTGTTTGTGGTTGCCCGGTAAAATGTTTTGGATAAAAACCATTGGCTTGATTGAGCAAGTAATTGTGTAGGGCATTGCCGCCAGAAATATCACTTTGACTATTTGATAAGCTGGGGTCAGAAACCGCTTGCTCCATCGCGTTTGAAACGGCATCACTAGCCAACATGCCGCCTTGCGATAATTGCTTGGCCAAAATTTCCGAAAGTCCTAACCCTTTCGAGGCTAAATTGCTAGATAGTTGTTGATCCAACATGCTGATAAAGGTGCGGCTTTGGTCATTGTCAAATTGATTTTCTTGCGGGGTCGCCTCGCGCATGCTTTTGAGCATCATATTCATAAAAATTGCTTCAAATTGCTTAGCAACTTCTTTGATTGTTTCAGGTGAGTTTTCTTTTGAAGCTGCGGTTTTTAGAGCATTCAAGCTCTTTGCATCAAACGCAGCGGTACCGGACAAATCAACATTTTTCATGATGTGCGTTTATAAAAAATTAAATAATTTCTAGTTCGGCGCGCAATGAACCAGACGCTTTCATGGCTTGTAAAATTGCCAATAAATCTTGCGGGGTTGCGCCAATCGCGTTGAGTGCTTTGACGACATCTGACAAATTTGCGCCACTATTTAACTGCAGTAATTTGCCCGGTTCTTTGGTGATGTCTACATTAGATTTTGCCGTTGAAATGGTTTGACCATTTGAAAGCGGACCAGGTTGGCTGATGACTGGCATGGTGTCGATCACCACCGTTAAATTGCCATGTGAAACGGCACAATTTTCCAAGGTAACTGATTGGTTCATCACTACCGAGCCAGTGCGCGCGTTAAGAATAATTTTGGCGGCACCCGTGGCAGGGTTGACGTTAATGGATTCAAGTGAAGCCAAAAAAGCCACGCGATTAGGTTGACTGCTGGGTGTTTGCACTTTAATGACGCGGCCATCTTGCGCATAAGCCGTATTTTGACCAAATTTTTTGTTTATTGCGTCTACGACTGCACTAGCTGTAGAAAAATCCGATTCTTTTAATTCCAAATTAAATGAATTTGCTTGCGCAATCATGTTTGGCAAAGCGCGCTCAACCGTTGCACCGTCAGAAACTCTGCCTACACTTAAATGGTTAATTTGTTTTTCTGTGCCATTGGCTGCAGCGCCTACGCCGCCGACCACCAAGTTTCCTTGTGCGATTGCGTAAATTTGACCATCAGCACCTTTGAGCGGCGTCATGAGCAAGGTGCCGCCACGCAAACTTTTTGCATTACCCATTGATGAAACAGTAATGTCTAATGTTTGGCCGGGTTGAGCAAAGGCGGGCAGGGTGGCGGTAATCATGACTGATGCAACATTTTTAAGTTGCAAATTTGTGCCTTGAGGTAAGGTTACGCCCATTTGCTGCATCATGCTGATAATGCTTTGCACGGTAAAAGGGGTTTGCGTCGTTTGGTCGCCCGTACCATCTAAGCCGACCACCAAGCCATAGCCAATGAGTTGGTTGCCGCGCACGCCTTGAATGGTGGTTAAATCTTTAATGCGTTCGGCTTGTGCTTGCGGGGTGACAAGGATCATCACAAAAAACACGAGGTAGCCAATGCCTAAAATATTCAGGCTATATTTGATAAGTTGGAAGAAAAGATTTTTTAACATAGTACTATTTCCATTAAATTCCGCTGATACTTAGGAAAAATCTTGATAATGTATTGGCAATTTCTGCCGCATCAATTTTGCTGCTGGTGCGATATTCAACGCGGGCATCCGCCACATTGGTTGAGCTGACAAAGTTGCCGATTGTGATGGTGTCAGGGTTAACCACGCCAGAAAACCGGACAAATTCAGTCCCTTTATCCAAGGAAATTTGTTTTTCACCACTGACGACTAAGAAGTTGTTCGGTAAAACTTCGATCACAGTCGCGGTGATTGAGCCACTAAATACATTGCTAGCGTTGGCTGCGGCACTGTCTTCATAAGAGCTTTCGCCACTCGCGTCCACCGTGGCTTTGGGAAAAGCTTTGCCAAATATACTGGTGACTGAGGTGCTGATATCCCCTTCTTTACCGCCAGAGCTCCCAGCGGCTTTGGTAGCGCTGGTGTTTTCACGAATATTGATGGTGACAATATCACCGACAAAACGCGCTTTTCTATCTTCAAACATTGGGCGATAAGCGCGGCTATTAAAAATGGCACCGCTGTTTGGATTAGCAGGAGGTGTGGCTGCAGGCCTCGCTGTGAGCGGTTGCTGCACAACCGTGGTTGGTGTGAATGAGCAGCCATTCATTAACAATACACTGCTCATTAGCACCGGAATAAAAAGGTGATGTACGCAAAAACGATTAAAACAATTAATTTTAAAAACCAGTTTTTTGAGCAATGTTAAAACAAGGCTCGGGTGATAAAAAATGAAAATTGTATTTCTTAACATGGCTCTTAAAATAGTTGTTCAATGGTTTTTGGGAGATATGTACATCACTAGGGGGGGAAGTAACCTTATATCCTCAAATTAAAAAATTACATCTGCGTCAATTTTTGAAGCATTTGGTCAGATGTCGTAATCGCTTTACTGTTAATTTCGTAAGCGCGTTGGGTTTGAATCATATTCACTAATTCTTCCACCACATTCACGTTGGAAGTTTCAACATAACCTTGGGTTAAAAAGCCAGCACCGTTTGAACCTGGTGTGTTTGTGTTTGCATTGCCTGAAGCTGAAGTTTCCACATATAAATTCTCACCCTTAGCCTGTAAGCCAGCATTGTTGATAAATGTGGCTAACTGCAATGAGCCTACCTGTGTCGCAGCCGTTGAGCCTGGCAAGGTCACAGAAACCACGCCATCTTTACTGATAGTCAATGATTGTGCATTCGATGGAATAGTAATGGCCGGTTGGATCGGGTAGCCACTAGAAGTGACTAATTGACCTTGGTTGTCGACTTGAAACGAGCCATCACGCGTATAAGCGGTCGTGCCGTCCGGCATTAACACTTGAAAGAAACCTTGGCCGTTAATCGCAACATCTTTTTCGTTGTCTGTTTTTTGCAAGTTGCCTTGCGTAAAAATACGCTCAGTTGCGACAGGGCGTACGCCAGTGCCGAGCTGCAAACCAGAGGGTAATTGGGTTTGTTGCGAGGACTGCGCACCCGGCTGACGGATGTTTTGATATAACAAATCTTCAAAAACAGCGCGTGAACGTTTAAAGCCATTAGAACTTACATTGGATAAGTTATTGGCGATGACATCCATTTGCATCTGTTGTGAATCAAGACCCGTTTTAGAAATCCAAAGTGAGCGTATCATGGTGACTGTCCTGTCAAAATTGCTTCGTTAAACCTGCTACAGTAATGTCAATATTACTCGCGAGGCCCTTAGGTTAAACTCAAGAGCTGACCAGCTTTGTTCGCGTTATTCTCAGCGTTTTGCAGTAGCTTCATTTGCATTTCAAATTGTCTTGCGAGGCTGATCATATTCACCATCTCTTCGACCACATTGACATTGCTACTTTCCAATGCGCCACTGATGGCAATCACATTGGCATCAACTTCTGCTGGATTACCATCTTTCATCACAAATAAGCCATCAGATGCGCGCACCATGTTTGCTACATCAGGGTTTACTAATTTCAATCGCCCCAGTACGCTGGTTGGTCCAGGGGTGTCACCATTGTTAACTGCTGAAATCGTGCCATCTTTAGCAATCGAAATTGAAACATCGGGCGGGATACTGATTGGGCCGCCATCTCCCATAACGGCTTGTCCGCTTGAGGTTTGTAGTAAACCGTTTTCGTTAACCTTTAAAGCGCCATTTCTTGTATAACCTTCCGTGCCGTCATCTCGTTGAACAGAAAGCCAGCCATCACCTTGTATAGCAACATCTAGCTCTCTGCCAGTGGTTTGAATGACGCCAGCTTTGAAATCGGAACCCACAGTTGCATCCACCACAAAGGCGCGCGTTGGCACCCCATCGCTTATTACTGGCACCGCACGAAAAGAATCCAGCTGCGCCTTAAACCCGGTAGAGGTGGCGTTAGCAAGGTTGTGTGACGTGGTCGCCTGTTGATCGAGGATATGTTTTGCACCTGTCATGGCGGTGTAAATTAATCTATCCATGGGTCGATTCCAAATTAACTATTAAGAAAATGATTAACGTAAGTTGACCAGCGTTTGCATCACTTGGTCTTGTGTTTTAATAGTTTGCGCATTGGCTTGGTAAACCCGCTGCGCTGTAATCATGTTGACCAGCTCAGCCGTCAAATCAACGTTAGAATCTTCCGTTGCGGATGCCTGTAATACGCCCAGTTGACCCGTGCCTGCGATCCCCATGATGGCTTGTCCTGACTCGAACGTTTGAGCCCAGTTGTTACCGCCCAAAGGTTTTAAACCATTCATGTTGGCAAAAGACGCAAGTCTAACTTGCCCTAAATCTCTTGACTCACCATTGGTGTAGCGCCCAAGAATCATGCCGGTGTCTGAAATATCAAATGACGCCAAATTGCCAGATGTATAGCCGTCTTGTCTGTTGGTGTTGACGCTAAATGACGAGCCAAACTGAGTGCTGTTAGCAAGGTCAAGATCCATGGCGAGCGCAGCTGAGCCGGTAGATGTTGTGTATGCAATGCTAATTGGGGTGGTTGGTGTAGGGTCAATCCCGGTAGAGTCAAACGTTAATGTCCCATTTGGGGTGGGGGTTGTATACGTTGCATCGCCATCAATCGTGACGAATACACTCCATGTGTTGTTAGTGGCAGTGGTTGCTGTTTTTACATAGTAAGTTTGCATCGTGTGGTCATTGCCAAGGCTGTCGTACACGGTAATCGCTGTTGAATCATGATAAGTCGTCGGGTCATCAGGATCAAACCCAGCGGCAGTTAAAACAGTTTTTCTTGAGTCAAGGTTTACTTTGGTTTCAATTTCTGTTGAAGCATTTGGTGAAATGTCGGTAAAGTCTAATTGAATCGGATCATCCGGGTCACCAGTCGGATTGCCATTGTTGATATCAAATGCTTGCCCGGTAAGTTTTAGTTTGCCTGAAGCATCGGTGATATAACCTTCTTTATCTAACTGAAACTGTCCGTTTCGCGAATAAGTCAGTACGCCACCATCGTCCATTTGGAAAAATCCATTCCCGTTAATGGCTACATCTAAGGGATTATTGGTGCCAGAGATGTTGCCTTGAGTAAACTGTTGGACAACGGCAGATAAATTAACACCAATGCCGATGGGTGATGCGCCACTACCATTTAAAGAGTTGGCGTATACATCAGAAAAAATAGCTTTGGATTGTTTAAACCCAACTGTACTCGCGTTTGCAACGTTATTGCCAATCACTTCAATTGATTTAGATGAAGTGTTCAAGCCGCTTAAGCCTTGTTGAAAACTCATGGTGTGCTCCTATAAATAAGTCAATGGTTGGGTTTAATAAATTTCTTTAATGTCATCTAAAGTGACACTCGAGTTGTTGTTCAAATTTAAGCTCACGCCAGAACTGCTGGTGGACACACTAGATACTTTTGCAATATTGAGTGCAGTTGCTGTGCCTTTCGTTGTGCCTTTTGTGTAGGCCACTTCAAATGTGTAATTGGCGTTGTTAGCTTCAGTACCGTCGTCTTTGAATCCATCCCACGTCAACGTGGATACTCCAGCATTTTTTGCACCTAGGTCCATAGTTCTCACAACTGTCCCAGAGTTACTTTTGATCGTAACCGTGACGTTGGTGGCATTTTCAGCTAAGTTAAACCCATATTTGTTGTCACTACTGTCTGTTTTTGTAATGTTTTTGCCCGCAGTTAGCACATCGTGGCCGATCATGCTGGACGCTTGATACGTTTGACTGGTCTGGAGCGACGAGTTAAAGCTAGACATCATTGTTGTCATGGTTTCGTTGAGTTTATCAATCCCAGTCACCGTTGAAAGTTGCGCCATTTGGCTTGTGACTTGCGCGTTATCCATTGGGTTTAACGGGTCCTGATTTTTCATCTGCTCGACTAACAGTGTCATAAAGCGGTTCTGCGCATCTTCAGCGGTTGAAGTCGTAGAACTTCTCGTGTTGACAGCATCAAGTAAATCTTGAGAAACGTTGCTGGTGGAGTTTTGTACGGTAGTTGCCATTACTTTTCCTTAACAATCAAAATTTTAAAAATTCGAGTTATTTTTATTGACCAATTGTCAGCGTTTTAAGCAACATGCTTTTAGCTGCATTCATTGTTTCTACGTTGTTTTGGTAAGCGCGTGAGGCCGAAATCATGTTGACCATTTCTTCTGTAACGTTGACGTTTGGCATCGCCACATAGCCTTTTTCGTCGGCCATTGGGTGTTTTGGGTCGTAGACAATTTTAGGTGGAGAAGGGTCATCCACCACTTTTTCCACTTTCACGCCACTTGCATCGGCAGACCCAGTTGGGGTTGCGCTAAACACCACCTGTTTAGCTTTGTAAGGTGTGCCGTTTGCGCTCGTTGCGCTATCGGCGTTGGCTAGGTTGCTCGCAACGGCATTTAAGCGTTGTGATTGCGCACTCATGGCAGAGCCGGAAATTTTAAATACGTTAAAAAGTGACATAATGCATCTTCCTTACAAACGTTTATTGACCGTTAATTGCCGTCAACATTTTTTTGATCTGCCCATTAATCATGGTCACGCTGGCCTCATAACGCAGCGCATTGTCAGCAAACGCATTGCGCTCTACATCCATGTCTACTGTGTTGCCATCGACACTACCTTGCACCATCGGGCGATACAGCGCATCACCTGATGGATTGCTAAAAAGATTGGCGCTGGCTGGCGCGCCCTCTAAATGGCTAGATGAGGTTTTGAGTAAGGTGCTTGCGCTTCTAAACGCTTCGGCATTTAATGCAGAGGGGCTGATTTCAGATGGATTTTTGTTGTTACCCAAAGACTGCTGCATGACGGATTTAAAGTCGATATCACGCGCTTTGTATTTTGGTGTATCTGCATTGGCAATATTGGCCGCAATGATTTCTTGCCGCTTGCCGCGCACGCGCAAAGCATTTTCATGAAAACTAAACGCCGCGTCTAATTGTTTTATCATTGCTTAACCCTTTTAAATTCAGATAGTTAAACCGCTATTTTGAAAAATTAAATCTTTAGCAAAAAAATCAAATTTAAGTATTGATTTCAGGCTGCCGTTACCACCTTTAAAAGCCCGAATTTATTAGGTTTGAGTATAGATTAGGCACTCAAAATGCATTTGATGAAGTAGAAGGGGAAAGGCTGGTTTATTTTGCCCTTTAGAATGCCGGCGCTAATTTATACTTTGAGTCTGTGCAAAAAAGGTTTTTAAAACCGTAAACATGAACTCGACGATGATGTGCCAAGTTAACAAAAATTCTGCGGAAACTTCCTTACAAATAAGCCTTAAAAACAGCTTCATTTTGATATTTAGTTTTTACCTTTTTTTAGCACTCACTCCGCAATTTTCATATGCGCAAACGCAAGCGCCAGCAAAACAGAGTCTGGCTGAAATTAAAGCGACAATCGCTGAATTTCTACAAAAGCAAACTGTTGGTTATCCGGGGAAAACCAATATTTTTGTTGGCAATATCGACCCGAATATCAAATTGGCAGCCTGCCAAAACCTTGAAATTTTTATGCCAAATGGCAGTCGCGCTTGGGGGAAAACTAGTGTTGGTGCGCGTTGTAGCGGTGAGGCGAATTGGACAATTTATGTGCAGGCTAATATCAGTGTGTTGGCACAATATTTGGTTGCAGCAGCCCCGCTAGCGCAAGGCACTGTGGTTTCACAAGAGCATTGTTTATTTGAAAGTGGGGATCTCACACAATTGCCAGTCGGCATTTTTACGGACATATCACAAGCTTTAGGCAGAACGGTCAATATATCTGTGCCCGCGGGTACAGTGTTGCGACAAGATATTTTGAAAGCATCACCAGTTGTGCAACGTGGGCAGACAGTAACAGTCACTTCTCAAGGTGACGGCTTTAAAGTGGCTGCGGAAGGGCAGGCACTTGGAAACGCAGCCGACGGGCAAGTGGTTCAAGTTAAGGTGGGGAGCGGGCAGGTAATTTCAGGCATTGCCAAAGCAGGTGGGCAAGTGGAAGTGAAGTTCTAGAGAAGACTGGATTTCATAAGTTACTTTAAGAGTTTTTTGTAAGTTAACAACGATTTTTTATAAAAATATGTGAATCAGCATTAAAGTTCGCTTAAACTATGCCGATAAATGGTCATAGAATTGTCATTCATGTCATTCTGATTTAAGCGAAAAAGGAACAAAATCGTGAAAATTAATGATTCAAAAAATAATGCTGTGAATTTAGGCTTAGATAAGCTGTCGGTTGATAAGGTTAACGAAAAATCTAACAAAGGTGTCAGTGGTGCGGCAGCATCAACACCGACATCTGATGACAGCGTAACGCTTTCGCCACTTGCGCAGCAATTGCAATCTCTGCAATCAAAAATGGGTACAGACAGTGTGTTTGATGCCGACAAAGTAAATGAAATCAAAAACGCAATCATGCGTGGCGATTTTAAAATTGACACTGAGAAAGTTGCGGATGGTTTGATTCAATCCGTGAAAGATATTTTAGGTAACAAATCTTAAAGGTAGTGCTGTATGACGATTGAAACAATTTCTTTTGAAGAAGACGCCCGATTGATGAGCGAATTTCTTCAGTTACTTGAACGTGAACAAAAAAGCTTAATCACGAACAATGTGGCTGAAATTGAATTGATCGTCGCTGATAAGACGACCTTGTTGCAGCATATGAATGATGCGGCAAAAAAAAGATACGCGCTTCTTGCGGAACGCCATTTTGAAGCCAATGAAAACGGCATGGTCGCTTGGGTGATTGATTGTGCTGATGCAAAATTAAAAAAACGTTGGGATGCTTTTCAACAATTGTTGTTTAAAGCCAAAGAAACCAATCGTTTGAATGGTATATTGATTAACAAACATTTCAATCGTAACCGTCAAATATTGCAAGGTTTGCAAGGTGCCGTAAAGTCCAGTGAAACATATGGTCGAAATGGTCAAACAAAATCCTCCTCGAGTATTCGTAACGGAATTACTGCGTAAAGCAATCATTAATTCATTTTAAATAGTAATAGTTTACAAATTATTACGTTTGTTTTAGCTATTCAAATTCTGCCCAAACCTTTCATCTAAACGACGAAATTTCGACATTCATGTCTTATTTTTCGAAACTATCTTAAAAAAATGCGCCTTAAACAGGATTAAATTAATTCATTTTTTTGATAGATTTATTTTCAACCTGTTGAATTTAAACTAAATTAACTCAATGATGTCTGTGAGCTAAAATTGTTGGCTTGCAAGTTGCCTCTTTTAATTTGTGCTTTTTGTAACTGTGCGTAATTTTCCTTCTATTTTGATTCGTGCAGACCATATGGGCTATTGTTAAAATATTTATGAAGTTTAGAATCAGCACAGCGTTTTGAATTTGTTAGTAGTTAAAAAATCCGAGAGGTTAAAACATGAAGAAAACTTTATTGGTAGCGGGGTTGTTAGCGTCATTAAGTGCAAATGCTAATTTGATTGTGAATGGTTCTTTCGAGTTGCAGTCAAATAATCCAGGAACAGCTACATTATTTTCTGATGCTAGCCCATTAACAGGTTGGGAGCGCGCGCCTGGTTCTGGTAGCCCATATGTTGAAACGCGAAATAACTTCAGAGGGGTAGCCTCTGAAGGAGTAAATTTTGCTGAGCTCGATGTTGTTAATTTTGGTGAGACTGGTTTCGATACTGGATTGGGGGGCATGTTTCAGAGTGTAACTATTACTACAGCGGGTCTCTACGATTTTTCTTTTGATTATGCTGCTCGTGTTTTAGTATACAACGAAGTTAACACTAGTTCCTTGCAATTTTCTTTACTTGATAGTTCCAGCAACTCTGTTTTGCAAGAGATACTAAATCCAATAACTCCTAATGTAACTGCTAGTGATTGGTTGACCTATACAAATCAGTTTAACTTGCAATCTGGGAGTTACACTTTCATGTTTAAAGAGCTTGGTTTTCAAGATGGTCGAGGCACAAGTTTAGACAACGTAGTGCTTTTGGCTTCAAAGACAACAACCGCTGTACCAGAGCCTGAAACCTATGGCATGATGATGTTGGGGTTGGCTATGTTAGGCTTCGCATCGCGTCGGCGCAAAGCTTAATAGTTGGAGCTTTTTTGTTTTATAAGATTTTTGAGTATTTATTAACTGCTTGCGAGCGGTTAATTGCGTTGAGCTTTTCGTAAATGTGTTGCAAATGGTTTTTTACAGTAAAAGCGCTGATGTCCAGTAGTTCGGCAATTTCGCGGTTAGTTCTGCCTTCTCTTAAATGTTCCATAATCTCTATTTCACGCACAGTCAGCGGTTCGTTGATGCCGCTAGGTTGTTGTTTTGCGTGAATGTCTTCCAGTTGGTCGATGCGCCTAAATACACAGTCTATAAACGGCATTAAAATTTCCAGCGCATGTTTGGCGCTACTTGAGATGGGTGTGCGGTTCATCAGAATGTATAAGCAGTCATGACTGCCGCGATTATCTTTGATGCCATGCACGATGATAGATTTCATCTCGTTGAAGCGGAAATTGGTGAACTCACTTCTTTTTCTATGATCTTTAAATAAAGTTTTTTCATTAAACACGCCATCATTAACATTTAAAATTAATGCAGATTTATCTTGGGCATACCATTGGTTAAATAACTCAATAATTTGTGGCGTTAACGTGTTCTCTGAAATGTTTTTCGTGCGCAACATCGGGTGAGCTGACACGATGTCAACGTAAATTAAACCAAGTGAAAAGTCGCCCCAAGCGGAAATTAGAATTTCATGTGGAATAAAATGTTGCGCTTTTCTTTGTAGCCAAATGAAGAGCTCAAAATGCGTTTTGATGCGCAGGGATTCTTGAATCGCTTCGATCAATAAATCGCGATGATCTACTTCAGAAACGCTTTGAATGTTCGTTATTAACATAATTAATATCGTAAAAGGGTGTTTTCTTTTTAAATTAAGCTGCCATTGGGCTCAATATACTTTAGCTTGGTGATCAGTGAATTTCATGACAAAAGGTCATGTTCAAATAATGTAACGAACAAAATTGTTATTTCTTTAATAGTTACAGATAATTAGTAATTGAACAGTTTAAGTTTCTGTCATATCATATTGATAATGTTATATTTTAACGAAAAAATTTATCGAAATATTTCCTATCTTGGATGTGCGACTGACTACATCGAAGATATTTGGGAGAATGTTGACCAAATCGATTTGCTTCATTCATTTAGTCATGATGAAGTAAAGGCGGTTTGTTGCTACTTGCATTGCTATGCGGCACCACGCGGATACATTTTGTTTGAACCTGAAAATCAAGCAGATCATTTAATTTTGGTGCTTTCAGGCGGTGTTCGCTTGATTGAAGCTAAAGCGCATGGCGAAGAATCAACGGACTGTATGCTGGGTTCGGCTTTGGGTGAGTCAGCCTTGGTGGATCAGCAACCATGGCATGCAAACGGCGTCACAATTATGCCAACAGATTTTGCAATACTCACGCGTGAAGCCCTGAGTGAGATGTTGGTGAATCACCCGCGCTTAGGAAATAAATTGTTGTTGGCGCTAATGCAAAACCTTACCTTGCGTTTACGTAAGTTAGATAAAACTGCACCGGACTTGCAATTGCGTATCTCGTAATGCGTTTTTGCCAAAATATGATGAAAACTTTAATAAAAGCCCATTTCTTTCAACGTTGTATTTTGCTAGCTAGCTTGCTCGCGGTGGTGGCCTTTGCTCATGCGGATCAATTGGATACACTAAATTTTGTTGCTGGCGTTTCTGCTAAGTATGACGATAATGTTTTCAGAAGGGAAAGTGGCGAAGAGTCCGAAAGAATTACATCGGCTTATGCTGGTATGCGAATTGAAAAAAAATATTCGTTACAGCGTTTCAAAGTTGATGCGACCATTACCAACTTGGATTATCAAAATAACGATTTTCTCAACTTTACCAGCAAAAACTTTGATGCTGCATGGTATTGGGCACTTACTCCAAAGTTGACGGGGACCCTCTCAGCCGATAGAAGTGAATCTTTGAATGATTTTAATGATTTTAGAAATATATCTGTGAGAAATACGCGAGTTATTCAAAATCAGTTGTTTCAGGCAGATTTTGCACCAGGAGGAGGTTGGCATTTCTTAGCAGGGGTGAGTCGCAGAACGTTGAAAAACTCTGAAGAGTTTCAACAAGAAGCTAATTTCTCTGCTAACTCGTTAGATGTAGGGGCTAGGTTTGCCTTCAAATCTGGTAGCTCCATTACCATGATGAATCATGTGCGCAAGGGTAACTTTGATGATCGACCAATCAATCAAGCTGCTTTGTTAGATAATGGTTACAAAGAGCAAGAGTATGAGGTGCGACTCAATTGGCTGGTCACTGCGAAGTCACAATTGAATTTTGTTGCGAGTTATTTGAATCGCGATCATGACCATGTTTCTGAGCGTGACTATTCAGGGTTGCAGGGTGGGCTGACCTATAGTTGGGCGCCAACCGCTAAAATCAAATTGCTTGTTTCAGCCAATTCTAGATTGGCAGCATTTCAATCAAACATTAATAGTTATACAAGAACCAATAGCTTAATAATTTCTCCAAGCTACGAGGTGACCGAGAAAATTAAACTACGGGCGAGTTTGAGTGCCTCGGAACGAAATTTTGAAGGGGATGGTGTGCTGCAATCAAATGGACGTGTTGACGACATTCGTTCTGCTAGCATTGGTGTTGACTGGTCTCCAACTAACTATTTAACGTTGGGGTTGAGTATTCAGCAAACCAATCAAGATTCAAACACCGCAGGTTTTGATTTCGATGACACAACGGCCTCTGCTTCAGCTAACCTCATCTTCTAGCCGCAAGTATTTTGAAGTTTTTAGGTTTTATTCTTTCACTAGTTTTTTATGTTTTGTCTGCGCAGAAAAGTGTCGCCGCGCTTACTGATCGATTCTCCGCAAACTCCACTTTGCTTACGCCTGAGAATGTGGCGGTCATTGTAAATGATGCTGATCCAAATAGCTTGCAAGCCGCACATTATTATCTTGAGGCGCGTAAAGTCCCAGAAAAAAATTTAGTTCACGTCAATCTGATCAACCCGCAATCTTCGATAACACGACAACAATTTGCCCAGTTAAAAGAAAGTATTACGAAGCAACTCACTGATGAGCAAAAAGTAGTCTTATTCGCATGGTCAAAACCATTTGCGGTGGAATGTAACTCTATTACCTCGGCTTTTACCTTGGGGTTTGATGCTGATATTTGTAAGAATAGCTGTGGGGCGAGCAAGCCGAACCCTTATTTTAATCAGCCAAGCAGAAATCCGGAGAGAGATTATCAGCTGAGGCTCAGCATGTTATTACCTAGTCATTTGCTGGATACCGCAAAAAGAGTCGTGGATAATGGTGTGCTGAGTGATCAAGGTGTGTTTAGAGCGACCGCTTATTTTTTACAAACAACCGATGTGGCGAGAAGTTCTCGTGCAGTATATTTTCCAAAAAATGGTATGACGATTCCAAGAACAGGCTTAAGTGTGGTGACTATGAGGTCAGATAAGTTGCTGGATGCTAAAGATGTGATGATTTATCAAACAGGCAAAGCGTGGGTGCCTGGCTTGGAAACATTGAATTTTTTGCCGGGTGCGTTGGCTGATCACTTAACTTCTTACGGCGGAGATTTGTTTGGTAGAGGCCAAATGAATGTGCTGCGCTGGTTAGAAGCTGGTGCAACGGCAAGTTATGGTACAGTATCTGAGCCATGTAATCATTGGCAAAAATTTCCAAATAGTATGGTGTTGCTACAATGGTACGTGAGTGGCGCCTCGGCAATAGAGGCGTATTGGAAAAGTGTTGCATGGCCGGCGCAGGGGTTATTTGTCGGTGAGCCTTTGGCTGCACCTTTCGCGAGGTAAGGCGCTTAATTTTGTAAGATTTTTGCCGTTTTATCTATGGATTTCTTGTAATTTTTTTATATCACAATTATGTTAATGGATTATTTATGCGTCAGTTAAAAAACTTTAAATGCTTGTTAGCCGTGTTGCTCACCGCGACATTGGTTGCTTGTGGTAATCAGAGTGGTGGTAAAAATAGTCAATCTATCGTTCGCGTTAACGACGATGAAATTACCGTACATCAAGTTAATTTTCAAATGCAGCGGATGCAAGTCAATGAAAAAAATAAAGATGCGGTGGCTAAGCAAGTGATCAGCGGTTTGGTTGATCGCCAGTTGCTCGTGCAAGAAGCGCTTAAAGCTGAGTTGGACAGAAACCCTCAAGTAATGCAAGCATTAGAAGAAAGTCGGATGCAATTGTTGGCCAAAGCTTTTCTTGAAAACAAAGTTGCGAATGTGGCAAAGCCAACGGATGCAGAAATTTCAGAATATAGAACGAAGAATCCAGCGTTATTTGAACATCGTAAGCTTTACGCAATTGAAGAGCTCACTTTTGCACTAGACCCTTCTTTAAATGCAGAGCTGGATCGTTTAAGTGATGCCGCAAAAACCTTAGAGGAAGTCACTGCTTGGTTGGATGCGAAGCAAATTAAATATGCCCGCAACAAAGCCGCGCGTGCTGCGGAATCTATTCCGCCGGGTTTAGTTACTAAAATGAGTCAACTGAATAACGGTGACTTGCTATTTGTACATGGACCCAATGGATACTCTGTTGCAAGATTATTGGAAACAAAGTCACAGCCGATTGGAATTGCAGAATCCAAGCCTATCATCCAGCGTCTTTTACTCAATGAAAAGCAAAAGTCTCTAGCAGTTGCAGAAATGGAACGCTTACGTAAGGCGAGCCAAATTGTTTATCTGGACAAAAAGTTTGAGGGCATGCAGCAAGTTTCTGGTGCGGTAAAACCCTCTTCCGAGGGTGGTGTGCCAAGTGTCGACGTAAAGCCGATGGACGAGCAAAAAAAGGCTGAAATTTCTCCTGTAGATGCGGCGACCAAAGCCGCTGAAGATGAGAAAATTAATGCCTCAGTAGAAAAAGGATTGTCTGACCTTTAAAAATTATGGGATACTTGCGCACAGTGCTGAGTTTAAGTTTTTAGATGAAGCTCGGTTTGTAACAAATTGTTTCAAAAGGAAAAGATGTCGAATTTTTTCAAGCACATTGGTTTGGTTTTACTGGTGATGTTTTCACTTTCTTTGCATGCGGCGCCTAAAGAGATCGCGCCCAAAGAGCCCGGCTATGTGTTAGATCCGGGTGATTTAATTCGGATTACCGTATTTAACAACCCTGATTTAACCTTAGAAACTCGTGTGCCAGAGTCAGGTGCAATCACTTATCCCCTCATCGGCGACGTACAAATTGGTGGTATAACGCCTTCTTCAGCTGAAAAGAAAATTGCTTCGGCTTTGGAAAAAGGGGGCTACATCAAAAAGCCACAAGTGAATATCTTAGTGGTGGAGTTTCAAAGCAAATTGGTTTCTATTTTGGGTGGCGTCTTAAAACCCGGCCGATATCCGATCAATCGGGAAACGACATTGTCTGACTTGTTAGCACTTGCAGGCGGCATTACTTCAGAGGGTTCAGACCTCATTACAATCACCGATAAAAAGGGTGGTAGAGTAGATTATGATTTAAGCCGATTATTGAACGGGCAAAGCGCAGCACAAACAGTCAGAATTCGCGGTGGAGAGACGGTGTTTGTTAACTCTCGCAATGTTACCGTGATGGGGCAGGTAAGTCGCCCGGGGAAATATTCTATCGTTAGTGGCGTGCGTACGGTTGCTGACTTCCTCTCTATGGCTGGCGGCATTAGCTCTGTAGGTTCTGACACCATCACAATTACCACGATTCGTAATGGCAAAACTAATCGTATCGAAGTAGATTTGGATAGTCTATTTAGAACTGGAGATGCAAACTCAACAATGGAGTTGCAAAGTGGCGACAGTATTTATGTGCCACAAGCGCCTATGGTGTATATTTATGGCGAGGTGCAACGCCCCGGTTCCTTCAAAATTCAACGAAATATGACAGTGATGCAGGTGATTTCTCAAGGTGGTGGTTTGACGCCAAGGGGAACAGAGCGTGGAATTATAATTAATCGCAGGAACGTTAAAGGGGAGATTGAAACAGTCTCTCCCAAGTTGACCGATTTGGTAAAACCCGATGATGTAGTTTATGTTCAAGAAAGCTTGTTCTAGGAATTTGACATGACATTTAATGAGCTAATTCTTATTTTAAGGGCGCGTTGGAAGGTCGTATGGATCACTTTTTTTGTGATCGTTGCAATTGTCACTACAGTAAGCTTAATTTTGCCAAAAAAATATGAAGCTGTTGCTTCCTTAATTTTAAACTACAAAGGCGTTGACCCGGTGACGGGGTCCACTGTCCCAGCACAGTTAATGCCAGGTTACATGGGCACGCAGATTGACATCATAATGAGTAGAAACGTGGCAATGCGCGTGGTGAAGGATTTGAATTTAACCGCGAGTCCTTCTGTGCAAGCGCAATATCAGAAAGCCACTGAGGGAAAAGGCGACATTAACGTATGGTTGGCTGAACGTTTGCTTGGTAATTTGGAAGTGCGACCATCCAAGCAGAGTAGTGTCTTAGAAGTAGCCTTTGAAGGGACTGATCCGGATTTTGCCGCTTTAATTGCAAATGGATTTGCCCGTGCATATGAAAATATCAACGTCGAGTTGAAAGTTGAGCCTTCAAAAAAAGCGGCTGAATTTTTGAGCGATCAAACCTCCGTACTTAAAAAGAATTTGGAAAAAGCACAGTCTGAACTCGCCAAATATCAACAAGCGCATGGTATTACTAGTTTAAATGGCACCATCGATATTGAAATCGCGCGAATGAATGAGCTTTCTTCTCAGCTTGCCGTGGCACAGTCTCAATTGTATGACTCCACTTCGCGGAATAAAAGCCAGAAAAATGACGTAAACGTTTCGCCCGATGTTGCGCTTAATCCGATTGTGCAAAGCTTGCGGCTCGAAGTTTCACGTGCAGAAGCAAAGCTTACTGAGCTGTCTTCAAGATACGGTGAGCGTCATCCACAATATATTTCCGCAAAAGCTGAGCTTGATAAACAGCGCGCCTTATTACAAAAAGAGATTCGTAACGCGAGTGGTAACGTGGGTGAGTCTGTGAACATTTCCAAGCAGCGCGTAGAAGAAATTAAAACGGCTTTGGCCGTTCAAAAAGAGCGCGTGCTAAAGTTTAATTTGGAGCGTGAAGAATTGGCTGTGTTGCAAAATGCAGTGATGAACGCGGAAAAAGCCATGGATGCAGTGAGTCAGCGATTTTCGCAAACAATGCAAGAAGGCAGCAATAATCAATCTGATTTGACCATTCTTAATACCGCGATTCCGCCCATGGGGCCATCGGGGCCGCGCGTGAAGCTCAATATTTTCATCTCGATATTTTTAGGGCTGTTGTTGGGTGCAAGCTTTGGTGTGATTGCTGAAATGATGGATCGACGCGTGCGCAGTAAGGATGATATTAGCCGCCTATTAGAAGTCCCCGTGTTTGCCATTATTGACAGTAAACCCAAAAGTGCAGGGAACAAATTGTTGGCAGTTTCGCCGCGTAAGCTCCTGAGATCATTCTAATTCTTTATGCAAAACTCTCCAGATACTCGCCCTCAAAACACTATGTCGATTAACCCTGCACGGGTAAACAAGATCGGTCGTCTGTTGTTGCAAATGGGCAAAATTACCTCGGAAGATACCGAGAAAATCATGCGTTTACAGCACGAAGAAGGGCTGCTTTTTGGCGATGCCGCCATGAAACTTGGCCTGATTAACGATGCTGACGTTCAGCAAGTGGTGGCGATGCAATTTAACTACCACTATTTGCAAGCCGGACAAGGCAATTATAGTAAAGAGCTGGTTGCAGCCTATGAGCCGTTTAGTCAGCAAGTCGAAGCATACCGCGCGCTGCGTAGCCAGCTTATGATGCGTTGGTTTAAAGAAGGTCATCGTGCGCTTGCGTTGGTGAGTCCGAATCATGGTGAGGGTATTAGTTATTTAACTGCCAATTTAGCAGTAGTTTTCTCTCAATTGGGTGCGCGTACCCTGTTAATTGATGCGAACATGCGTTCACCTCGACAGCACACCATTTTTAATTTAAAAAATAATGTTGGCCTTTCAGATATTATCGTTGGGCGAGCTGGGGTCGAAGCTGTTGCTGAAGTTGAATCGATTCAGGATTTATATGTGTTGAATGCGGGAACGATTCCACCAAACCCACAAGAGTTACTAGGGCGCGCAAGTTTTACTTATCTAATGAAGCTGGCTCAAGAAAATTATGACGTGGTGTTAGTCGACACCCCGCCGGCAAAAGAAAGCGCGGATGCCCAATCTACCGTAGAGCGTTGCGGTGGCGCGTTGTTAATTTCCCGTTTGGATCACACCAAATTATCTGATATTGCTGATGTGCGTAACCAAATCGAAATTACCGGTGCCAAAGTAGTTGGTGCGGTGATTAACGATTTCTAGGTGCCATTTCACGTTTTTTCATCTTTAGTATCTATGACAGAATTCACTTCTATGAATATCGGCATGCTTATGCAAACTAGTGGGGTAAGTTTTGGCACAAGCGGCGTACGCGGCCTAGTTTCTGCGATGACAGATGAACTCTGTTTTGCCTATACCCTCGCTTTTGTACAAACCTTAAAAATTGTGCCGGGTTCCCGTGTTGCTATTGCCATAGACTTAAGGCCGAGCAGTCCTATTGTCGCAGCGGCTTGCCATGCAGCTTTAAAGTCTCAAGGAATAGAAACAGATTATTGTGGCGCACTGCCAACCCCCGCCTTGGCTTTTTACGCAGAGCAGCAGAAAATCCCCGGCATTATGATTACCGGCAGCCATATTCCGTTCGACCGTAATGGCATCAAATTTTACTCGGCGGAAGGTGAAATTACCAAAGCGCATGAACATGCCATTAGCACTGCGCAAGTCCAATTTCCTAACGTAAATTTCAGCGAAACTTTGCCATCAGTTAACGTTTTTGCCAAAGAGTTTTACTTGTCTCGCTACCGCAATTTTTTTGCGCCAAACTGTCTTGCTGGCTTAAATTTAGCCATTTATGAACACTCTGGCGTTGCGCGCGATTTAATTAAAGAACTATTGACGCAGCTTGGAGCTAACGTGATTTCGCTCGGTAGAACGGATGAATTTGTGCCAATTGATACAGAGGCGGTTGCCAAAGTGGATATTGCACGTGCGCAAGCTTGGGCCAAGCAGCATCCGTTTGATGCCATAGTTTCTACCGATGGCGATGCTGATCGTCCATTATTGGGCGATGAAACTGGACAATGGATGCGCGGCGACATTGTAGGCTTACTCACAGCGCAGTTTTTGCAGGTTGACACAATTGCCACGCCTGTGAGTTGCAATACTGCGATTGAAATAAGTGGTGCTTTCAAAGAAGTTAAACGCACACGCATTGGCTCGCCTTATGTGATTGAAGCCATGCAAACACTGATGAAAAGTGGCGCTCAAAAAGTGGCAGGCTTTGAAGCGAATGGTGGTTATTTATTGGGTTCAGTGCTTAAATCTGAACATGGCGTATTGTCCGCACTTTGCACTAGAGATGCGGTGTTGCCAATGCTGGCGGTCATGGCACTCGCAAAGCAGAAAAAATGTAAGCTTTCGCAACTCACGCAATCTTTGCCCGCGAGATTAACCGCTAGCGACAGAATTCAAAATTTCCCAACAGAAAATAGTCGCGCTATTTTGCAAAAGCTGTCATCGCAACATGAGGAAATTGCAACATTATTGGGTGATTTATGTGGAGCAGTTGCCAAGTTAGATGAGACAGATGGCTTAAGAATTTATTTTGAGAATGATGACATTGTACATTTTAGGCCCTCAGGCAACGCGCCGGAACTGCGATGTTACGCTGAAGCGTCCAGCCAAACACGGGCAGATTTGTTAGTCAACGAAGCGCTAAAAAGAATTCGTGAGCTCTCAATCCATTAATCATGGTGCAACAATCTCAAATACCGCAGCTACAAACCTCACTTGTGCATGAGGTGTTGGCGTTTCTAAAAACTGGCTGGCCGATTTTATTCGGCTTGTTGGCGATGTATGTGCCAACCGTTTCCTACTTGCTCGACACCTTGTGGAGTAGCGATGAGCAGGCGCACGGCCCCTTGATTTTAATGATCGTCGCTTATCTTTTTTGGTCGAAAAAAAGTGAAGTCGTGTTGGCTGCAAGTAAAACCGAACAATCGTTTGGCGGCCTGTTTTTTCTGGTCGGGGTCTGTTTTTATATTGTCGGTCGTTCGCAAGAAATTGTTGCGCTCGATTTAGGGTCACTCATCTTTGTTTTATTGGGCTTGGTACTCATTTACGGCGGCACTAAGCTACTAAAGCTTTATTGGTTTCCGCTATTTTTCTTGATTTTTATGATCCCTCTGCCGGGTTCAATGTTAGACGCGATTACGCTACCAATGAAAACCGCTGTTTCATATGTGGCAGCCAATATTCTGTATTGGTTTGATTATCCCGTTGCGCGCACAGGCGTCATTATTCAGATCAGTCAGTACAAATTATTAGTAGCCAATGCCTGTGCTGGTATGCACACCTTAATTTCACTAGAAGCATTGGGGCTGCTTTACCTAAATTTGGTAAAACATGATTCATTTGCCAGAAACCTCACCTTGGCGATTTTAATTGTGCCAATTTCATTCACCGCAAATGTCATTCGTGTCATGACGCTTATTTTGGTTACTTATTATTTTGGCGATGAAGTTGGTCAAGGTTTTATTCATGGCTTCGCTGGTATGTTGTTGTTTACCGTGGCTTTAGTACTGATTATGTCGGTCGATTCGTTGATCCAATACGGATTGGATCGCCGTGTAAAGTCTCATGAAAAATTTGAATCGGTTGGCTGATGCATTCATTTTTGAACAAACATTATTTGCTTTTTGTCTTGATGCTATTGGCGGCTTATTTGGGCTTTGCCATGACGCCAACACTCAATTATGTTGAGATTAATGAAGCGCAAAAATTTATCAATTCAATCCCCAAACAATTTGACGATTGGCAAGAAGTGCCAAGCAATCAATTGCAAGTTGATTTGGTCCCTAAGGAAGAGGGCGAGCGCACCACAGATAATCCATATGACGATGTATTGATGCGGACATACGTCAACGCAAAAGGTCAGCAGGTGCAACTCGCACTTGCTTATGGAAAATCCATGCGACAAGAGGTAAAAATCCATCGGCCAGAACTTTGCTATTACGCGCAGGGGTTTGATGTGAAATCTTTATTGTCGAGTGATTTTGGTATTGTCTCTGAACATCATCAGCCGATTGTTGGTAAAAACATGTTGGCAGTCAATCAAAACTATAAAGAAGCTGTTAGTTATTGGATTAGGATCGGTGACATGTATAGCCAAAGCCCATGGCAAACACGTTTTTATATCATTAAACGCGGTCTGGTTGGCGATGTAGTCGATGGTGTTCTGGTCAGAGCGTCAGTCGTCTTGGCGGATAATGAATCTGCGGAAAGTAGCTATCAATTAAATCGAGTTTTTTTACAAGCGTTAATTAAACATCTTCCTGAGTCATCAAAAATGACGCTGATTCGCTAGTTTTTTGAGTAAAAGCAAGCAATAATGGCTGAGAGTTAATAGAATTTTACATATCACTCAGTAAATTTAGTATCAGACTTGCCGTAGAAGAGATTAAATCTAGGTTCAACAGTCTAAAAATTAGGCTTAATCCGTTTTACGATAAGTTTAGGGTGGTAATCATGATGAATATACAAACATTAAAAAGCACTATTTTTCTGATTGGCCTAATGCTATTTAGCCTGCCAATTAGTGCGACCACTTCTAGTGGTGAGCGTTTGTTTGAAGATGGTATGTGCTTGCAGGTTAAATTTAATCAGGGACAACCATTAAAAGACCTTGAAATGGTCAAAGCGCTCGGTGTGAAATGGGTGAGGGAATCTCTGCCATGGGCAAGTTTGGAAAAGAAAAAAGGCGTGTATGAGCCATTCCCAGACAATTTCAAAAAACGCTTGGATTTTTACAAAGCGAACGATGTTGGCGTGATTTTTGTACTGGCCTATGATAATTGGGCAGCGTATCCTAACTCGCCAGATAATATTGCAGCTTCAGTTGATCCAGTCGCATTTGCTAAGTATGCAGAATATATAGCACGTGAGTTTAAAAAGTATGGCGTGCGTTTCGTCATTGAACTTTGGAACGAGCCGCATGGGAAAGGGCATAAGCTCCGCGACAAATTCGGCGGTAACTGGAATGGGAAACCTCCTTCCCCTTGGCTTGATCATTATGTACTTATGGTCAATGAAGCAGTAAAGCGGATTAAAGCATTTGATTCATCTGTTAAGGTAATTTCTGACGATGATATGTGGGTGCTGCATTACCATTTCTTAGAAAAAGGGTTGAACAAAGAGTTAGATGGTTTTGCCGTTCACCCATATAACGGTGGTGGGCCACCGGAAATGACAGCGGCAAAATATAATTCTGATTGGACGAGGCCTTATCAGGTCGTCGATATGGATCAATCCTTTGAGTCTGCTGTGCGTAGGCTCAAGGCGCAAGCGCTTAAAAAAATGGGTAAAACCCCGACGATTTGGTCAACAGAGTGGGGCTGGCGCGTGGGTGAAAAAGCTTGGTCGGGTGGTGCCATGAGTGAAGAAATAATCGCGGCCTATTTACCTCGTGCGTATATTTTGGCTGAAAGTGCAGGCGTTGAAAGCACTTGCTGGTTTAGCTCACAAGATCGTGGTGATGGTGCTTTTGGCCTTAAAACTAACGATGGTCGCTTAAGACCCGCTTACCATGCGTATATCAAACTATCGCAAACCTTGGCTAAAACAACATTTAAATGTGAGTTAAAGCAAGCGGATGGCAGTAAAACCAAGCGTGCGTTTGCGTTTAGTAAATCCTCTGGCAGTTTAGAAGGGGACACTGAAGCTCAGTGGGTCATCGCCTCATGGGATGCGTCTGGCTCGGCATCGGCAGAGGAAAGCGTCATTTATACACAGAAAAAAGGATCAGAATTTACGCCAGTGTGTAAATGATTAAGCATGAAAATAGCAATTTTACATTATTGGTGGGTGACCAATCGTGGTGGGGAAGCCGTTGTAAAAGCAATTACCGAGCTTTACCCTGAAGCTGATTTATATGTGCACGTGTACGATAAAGCCTTGCTGGAGGAAACACTGGGTGCGCATTTTAAAGGGAATATTTACACAACCTTTATTGCCAAGCTCCCGCGTGCGATAAAGCACTACCAAAAATATTTGCCTTTAATGCCACTTGCCTTAGAGCAACTGGATTTGACTCAATATGATTTAATTATCAGCAGCGAGTCAGGCCCCGCCAAAGGCGTGATAACGCGACCAGATGCGTTACATGTGTGTTATTGCCACTCACCGATGCGCTATGTTTGGGATATGTACCATAGCTACCTTAAAGGCGCAGGTCGGCTGATTAGGATGTTGTTCCCGTTCATTGCCCACTGGTTGCGCGTGTGGGATCGTGCATCGGCTGACCGCGTGGATTTTTTTATTGCAAACTCTACTTTTGTCGCTTCGCGCATTAGAAAATTTTATCGTCGTGAGTCGGAGGTCGTATTTCCTCCGGTCAACGTACGGTCGTTTAACCATACACGCCCACGAGAAAATTTTTATCTTTATTTAGGGCAGTTGGTGCCTTATAAGCGTGCAGATTTAGTCGTTGATGCATTTAATCAATTGGGTTTGCCTTTGGTGATTTTAGGTGAGGGCGAGCTTTACGAAGAAATTAAAGCGAAAGCCAATGCGAATATTACTATTTTGGGTAGACAGCCTTTTAACGTGGTAAAAGACCATTTGGAACGTTGCAAAGCCTTGGTTTTTCCGGGGATGGAAGATTTTGGTATTGTCCCTGTCGAGGCAATGGCTGCGGGCGCACCCGTGATTGCCTATCAAAAAGGCGGGGCGCTTGATACTGTGATTGATGGAAAATCAGGCATATTTTTTGCTGAACAAACCGTAGAAAGTTTTGTAGAAGCAATCAGAAAGTTAGAAGAAAAAACCATTACTTTCGATGCTGAAGTATTAAGAGTACATGCAATGCAGTTTGAAAAGTCTGTGTTTCAGCGTAAGTTAAAACATATTATTGACGGCCAATTACAAAAAATTGGCTAAAAGTCAGGAAAAAATAATGAAAACGGCCGTAATTTTTGGTGGGACTGGCTTTATTGGAAGTCATTTGGCGTTACATATTCTGGCAGAGAATTTGTACGATCAAATTATTTTGGCTGATATTAAGCCGATACGAGATGATTTTAAATTCGATACATCAAAGGTGAAATATATTCATCTTGATGTCCGAAAGCCGGTTGAAGAGTGGTCGTTACCCATAGAAAATATTGGTCTTATCGCGAATTTTGCGGCCATTCACCGCGAGCCGGGCCATCATCCAAATGAATATTTTGAAACCAATATTCCGGGCGCACAAAATGTCTGTGACTGGGCGGAAAAAGTCGAATGTAAGCAGATTATTTTTACCAGCAGTATTGCACCATATGGTTCTTCAGAATCCTTAAAAAATGAAAATACTATTCCTACGCCGCAAACTGCTTATGGTTCCTCCAAGCTAGCGGCAGAAAAAATTCACAAGGCTTGGGAAAAAGCGGGCGATCAATGCCGCTTGGTGATTGTGCGGCCAGGTGTTGTATTTGGGCCCGGTGAAGGCGGCAATGTGACGCGTTTGGTGCAGGCTACCATGCGCCATTACTTTTTTTACATGGGCAATAAAAATACGCGTAAAGCTGGTGGATTTGTGAAAGAACTTGTGCGCTCAATGTTTTGGGCGTTTGATCAAATTCCGCAAAGCGGATGCTACCTTTATAATTTCACAATGCCGAGCGCGCCAACCATTCAAGATTACGTCAATATCGTGTGTAAAGTCGCAAATGTGAAGCGTATTGTGCCAAGTCTGCCGTATAGAGTTTTGTTACCACTTTCTTATCTAATCGAGTGGTCAACCACGCCGCTTGGTATTAAGCAGCCAATTAACCCTGTACGCATTAAAAAATTAAGACGCTCAAATAATATTGAACCGATGGTTTTGCTAAGAGATGGTTACCCGTATCACTACACGTTTGAAACCGCCATGCAGGATTGGCTGAAAGATAGACCGGACGAGTGGCAGTAAACTAAAAAATGGTTGTGATCACCATTCTTATTTTTTGGGTGTTGGCCTTTCGTAGCTACACCTCAAAAAAGCCTGAAGCCTTAATTTACCTCTTGTTTGGCACCATGCCGCTAGGTTCGTTCGCTGTGATTCCACCAATGATCACTGGCGGCCTGACGTTTACAGCCACGCCTATTATTGCTTTGTTGATTATTGCGAAAATGTTCACCGTGAGAGGGGGCTTGGATTTATTTACCTCCATTGCGCTTTCCAGACACAACTGCCTATTTTTGTTTCTCTTTTTACTAGTTGGTGTTTTTACAACGATTTGCATGCCGCGGTTATTTGCCGGCGATGTGATGGTGGTGCCATTGCGTGGCATCAGCTTGGCGTACTCATTTCCCCTAGAGGCAACCTCGCAAAATATCTCTCAATTGTTTTATATTAGCATTTCTGTACTCGCTGTCATCGCATTTACCGCGATGTTGAGAGACCCTGCAATTCAGCAAAAAACCATCAAAGCAATGTGTATTGGCGGATGCGTATTAGTACTCAGTGGTTTTTTGGATTACCTCAGTTATTATATCCCGCTGAGTTTTTTCTTGAATGGTTTTAGAAATGCCTCTTACGCATTGGCGGTTGATGTAGAAGTGTTCAGCAGTAAACGCGTCGTTGGATTAATGCCAGAGGCTTCGTCATTCGGCAATATGTGCGTGAATTTTTTGGCATTTCTGTATTTTTTCCGGCGTGCGGCTGACGATGTTTTTTTAAGTGACCGCCTAATTCCATTACTCATGGCTTTGTTGGTGTTATTAATTTATCTTTCTACTTCTTCTGCGGCATATGTAGGCTTGGGATTTTTAGGCGTGATGATGGGGTTTGAGTGGTTGTGGCGCGCGTTAAAAAACAAGCGTAACAAATTATTGAAGCAAGGTCTGATGGTTGAGCTCTGGCTTTTGAATATTGCCTTAATCTGCTTTTTAATTACGGTCTTGGTGTATCCGGAACTATTTGATCCGATTGTTGAGCGTGTAGACCGTATGGTGTTTCAAAAAACCGAGTCTTACTCATATGTTGAGCGCTCAATGTGGAACACGGTTGCTTGGCAAGCGCTGTTAGATACTTATGGGATTGGTGTCGGCTTCGGCTCTGCGCGAACCTCAAATGGTGTTGTTGCGCTGGTGAGCAGTGTAGGCGTGGTCGGCACGATTTTTTATGCTTTGTTTTTGTTGCAATTTTTCTTGCGGCACACAACCAGAGAAGACCATTACGGCGAAGCATTCATCAGCGCTTGTAAATGGTCATTTCTACCACCATTCTTGGTCGACGCACTAATTGCTTCCGCTGCTGACTTTGGTATCGCCAATGCATTCCGGTTTGGCTTTGTATTAGCACTTACTTATCATCTTTTTACAAAAAATAAGTACGCGAGAAAGTATTAAATGGTATTCACAAAATCTCGGACCGATGTTTTATTTGTTTATGCAGCTTATAGTTTGCGTTATGTGTATTTGCTTTTACTCATCCCGTTTTATGCGCGTGTGCTGGGTGTTGAAGGTTACGGCGTTGTATTAGCTGCTTTGTCGTTGATGCAGATGGCTTGGGTGTTCACAAATTGGGGGTTTGGTACAGTTGGGAATCGTGAAATGGCGACGGCTAAAGACGTTGACTATCCAAGAATCTTTGGAAAACATATTTCAGCAAGATTAGTACTTTCGATGGTTGCATTTATCCTAGGCCTTATAGCCATCTACTATTCTAAAATTCTCTATACTCATTTTTGGGCTGGTCTGTTTGGCCTCTTACTAGGCATCCTTTCTTCCTATAATTTGGCCTGGTATTTCTCAGGTAGTGAAAGACCACGTCAATCTGTAAAGCTTGAGGTGCTAGGTTTTGCCATAAGTTTAGTTTTAATTTTAGGTTTTGTAAGAAAGCCTGATGACTCTATGTTAGCGATTGGTGCGCTATTAATTTCTGGCATAATTTCTTCATTAGCTGGTTTTTGGTTGATTAAAAATGAAGTAATTGGTTATGAAATTAATTTAAAGCACGGACTTCAATTTGTTGCTTCAACTAAATCCATGTTTGTACTTTCATCGGCTCCATTGCTGTTATCTGCGTCTTCTACATATTTGTTCAGCATACTTGCTAATCAACATGATGTAGGCTTATTTGGTGCAGCTGAAAGACTGGTAACAGCCGGACTCGGTCTGGTTTCACCATTGGGAGCCGTTTTTGTCCCTAAGGTAACTAAGCTGTATAAGCAAGATGTATTTCAAGCTTACCAATTAGTCAAAAAAATATTTCTGGTACTAGTTTTAATTGCGGTTGCTGGCTCTTGTGTAAGTTACTTTTTTGCTGACGTTGTAATTTTAATGATTTTTGGCAAAGCGTTTCTTGGAAGTGTTCCTATTCTAAAATGCTTTGCATTTGTTTTTCCAATAGCCGTGGTCACTACATTGTTGGCTAGTTATGTTCTAGTTCCACAACATCATGAGCGCTGGCTAGCAAAAGTTGTTATAGTTAGTTCTATTTTCAATGTTGTATTAGCGTTCCCATTAGTTAGTTTATTTGGCGGTACTGGCATGGCTTTTGCATTAGTATTGACCAGATTGGTGGTTATGCTGATTCTCATTTTCTATTGTTATAAATTAGGTGTTTTACGAGCCGCATTCATGAAAAAAAATTGATTCGAATCTTAAAAACTGTTGCAATTTAGGTTCTTAATCAGAGGCGCATATACAGTATTAAGTGATGATGACAGAACATCTGTAGATAAAAACTCACCCCCACTTACTTACAGTAGATTTTAAATTATGGATTCGTATTTTACCCCAGCCTCTAACCTACAACTGAAACCTCATTAAACTAAGGATTTTTTTGAAAGCATTTGTCGTAGTCGCAACTAAAGGTCGACCTAAGGAAACCTATACCTTGCTAAATTATTTGGAAGCACAAACCTTCCCCATTGAAAAAATTGTGATCGTTGGCAGCGAAGCGTCTGATGTGGATGGCCTTGAAACGCATCCTCTCGCGGCGCAACAAAAAGTCACGATCAAAATTTCAGAAGCTGGTTCATGCGTTCAGCGTAATGTTGGTTTAGATGAAGTCTCTGTGCTTACTAACAATATCGTGGCAAAAGATTGGTTTGCCGTGATTTTCGACGATGATTTTAGGCCATCAGCCAATTGGATTGAAAATAGTGCCAGCCTGTTCACTGCAGAAGAAAATGCTGTTGGTGTTGGTGGTAAAGTACTCGCAGATGGTGCTGTGAAGGGCGCTCCATTGACAGAGTCAGATGCAATATATTATTTGAACTATCGAGTTCCTGCTGAGCCGCACCCTTGGTCTGGTAACCTCAATCGAGTCACCAGAGGCCTATATGGTTGCAATATGGCAATTAGAGGCACTTTTGCTAGAACTGAGCGTTTTGATGAAAATCTTCCGTTATATGGTTGGCAAGAGGATGTTGATTACACTATACGCGCAATGAGTTATGGCCAGTTATATTATGTTGCTAGTTGTGAAGGTGTGCATATGGGCGTTACGGGTGGGCGAACAAGTGGTGTACGATTTGGATATTCTCAAATTGCTAACCCAATATATTTAGTGAGAAAAGGTACAATGTCTAAACGCTACGCGTGCAAGTTGATGTTTAAAAATTTTTCATCCAACGTTTTTTATACCATCATGTTCAAGCGCAGGAAAGGTTGCCTAGAGCGTCTAATAGGTAATTTTAAAGCAATTTTCGACTTGACACTGAATCAGTGCAACCCTGCAAATATTACTAAGATTTAATGGTTATCTAGCAAGGAGTTTTCTTGAAAGCATTCGTTGTTATTGCAACTAAAGGTAGACCAAAAGAGACATATAATCTTTTGAGTTTCTTGTCTGAGCAAATTCATCCTATAGAAAAAATAATTATAGTAGGCAGTGAAAGTTATGACGTCGAAGGTTTAAGTGATCAGCCATTTTTTAACCAAAATAAATTAAGGATAATTCAATCTGAAGCAGGTCTAACTCTTCAAAGAAATGCTGGGTTAAATGAAATTCAATTAACTGTGGATAACCTTGACCCGACTGATTGGTTTGTTGTTTTTTTTGACGATGATTTTAGGCCGGCAAAAGATTGGATTAAGAATTGCTCAGACATGCTCAACTCGCATCATAATGCAGTAGGGGTGGGGGGTAAAGTGCTGGCAGATGGCGCAGTTACTGGTGTTGCATTGTCGGAAGAGGATGCATTATCTTATTTAAACAAGATCAAACCACCACAGACTCATCTATGGTCTGGTAGTGTTAATAGGGTCACCAGAGGCCTATATGGTTGCAATATGGCAATTAGAGGCACTTTTGCTAGAACTGAGCGTTTTGATGAAAATCTTCCGCTATATGGTTGGCAGGAAGATGTTGATTACACTATTCGTGCAATGAGTTATGGCCAGCTATATTATTTTGCTAGTTGTGAAGGTGTGCATATGGGCGTTACGGGTGGGAGAACAAGTGGTGTACGATTTGGATATTCGCAAATTGCTAATCCAATTTATTTGACTAAAAAAGGTACTTTAAATAAAGATTTTGCATCGAAACTTATGTGGAGGAATGTGCTTTCCAATCTGTTTAGGACATTGACTTTTAATACGAAAAAAGATTATAGAGGGCGACTGTACGGGAATTTTCTGGCCTTTTTAGATATACTCGGAAACAAATGCCATCCACTCAATGTAAAAAAACTGACTAGCTAATTTAGCTTTAGCTTGGCACAAATGGTAGAGACGCTTAACCAACGATGAAACAACATAATAAAATCACAATCGACGCAAGTCTTGCTCTAATTAACCGTACTGGTGCTTACTACATCGCGAGAGATATTGTTGATGCGTTTTCGTCCGGAAATTATATACGGTATTGGCGGTTATGGAATAAATATCCTAACGCATCCTTAGTAAGAAAGTTTTTTGGTAGGCTCATGCTTAAAGAGATTCAAGTATTAAAAGATAGTCCTATTTTTCAGTGGCCAGAAAAGGAAGGTAGTGATCGTATAATATATCTTGATCCTTTGTACGTACTGAGAAACAAACTGAGTAGCAATGATATTGTGTTGTGTCACGATATTGGTCCAATTACACACCCTGAGCTTTATGAGCATAAAACGATAGATTTGTACCATTTGGCCTACCAAAAAATTAAGCATATTGGGCCGGGCATGGTGTTTGTGAGTGAAACTTCTAAAAACCAGTTCATGAAGCATTTTGGCACTAACTATAGGTTATTAAAAACAATATCCCTGTATTTAAGAAGCTACTTGCAACAAGGTGATGAAGTGCCCGTAGAGGGGCTTGTCCCTCAGAGATATTTTCTTTCAGTTGGTGTGTTAAATAGAAGAAAAAATTACATCAATACGATAAAAGCGTTCGCGCAAGGTGAATTTGCGTTACAAGGTTATCAGCTGGTCATCTGTGGCCCTAATGGTGACATTTCTGATGAGATTAAATCGTTGGCTGCGAACACCCCTAGTGTGAGGGTAATGGGTTATGTGAGTGATGAAAACCTACGTTGGCTGTACAAAAATGCAGCAATATTTGTTATCCCAAGCTTATTTGAAGGATTCGGTATGCCAGCCCTAGAGGCTGCGGCCTTTGGTGTACCTGTTGTAGTATCAAAAGATAGTGCACTTGCTGACGCTGTAAACGGCTTAGGTGTCCAAGTAAACCAACACGACTTTGGCGATATTGCAAATGGTATTCAAAAAATCTTGTCTATGGACGATCAGGAGATCTATCGATTGAAACAACAGTTGGTGGGTTATGCAAGTACTGCAACAAAGGCGAATTTTATATCCCAGTGGCGTACATTACTTGAAGACCAAAGCTAATTAAACGGATTATTTATGTGTATTTATGTAGTGTCTCTGATTGAGGCGCAAACAAGAAAAAAAAGGTTGAAAGACAGCTTTCCTAAAAATTTTTCAGAATTTATTTTTGTGGATGCGATTGATGGTAGAAAGCTCAATGCTCTAGAGTACTTTGAACTAATTAAGCTCAATCTATACGAAAATAACCGCTTGTTATCTCCAAGCGAAATTGGATGCTCTCTGTCTCACATTCAAGTGCTCAAAGCGATTGTAGGGAGTAATAAACCTGGCATTGTGCTGGAAGATGACATTATTGGAGCAGATGAAAAGTTAAACATAGCCAAAACAGCGTTAGCATTTATAGGTAGCAATGATGTAATTTTTCTAGGCGGCTTTGAGGATATTAGAGAAAACGGCAAAATTTTTCTTCATCGAAATCATAAACATGACAAACAATTTAGTGCGCCACTATATGATTTTGATCATGACTCTTTATTGTATTTAGGTAGAACCTGTTGTTATATGATAGGCGTAGATGCAGCAAAGGTCATTTTGGAATCACAAGAAAAAGCGATTAAGTTAGCTGATAGTTGGCATAAAAATACACTAAACTCGAACGTCAAATTTAAATTTACGCCCTTACTATCGCACCCGAGGCAGCAAGAAGAAGGAGTTTACGATACCAATATTGAGGCTCAACGTGTTTCGATTAGGTACAAAAAAACTTACCAGCTCATGCTTGAGTCAATCAAAGCAAACTGTTGTAGGCACTTGCTGAGTCTTAAAAGTATTTTTAAAAAGAAATTTTTTTCAAAAAGGATGGAAAGTATGGGTGAGTTGTTAGAAAAATAGTTCATTAACTCTGAGTGGGATTTTAAATAGTTGAGAATAAAAATAATTTCGGTTTTCTGCGTTTGTTGTTGACTTTTTTAGTCACATTAAAAACGGAATCTTTGCTTCACTACAAATTTAAAACCAGAACTGAAGCTAAACGCATGATGTTTGAATATATAGAGGTGTTCTACAACCAAATCCGCAGACATGTAAAACTAAATAACCAAGTTAAACAAGCGTACATTTAAGTATAATTTACAAAATTTTCATTCAATCATAGGTTCATGGTTTGGTTAATCGTCCTTTAGTTGTAGATCTTGATGGAACACTGATTCACACTGACATGCTTCATGAGTCAGTCTTGGAGCTGATTAAGCAAAACTTATTCTATCTATTTATATTACCCTACTGGCTTTTTAAGGGGAAGGCAGCGCTTAAAAGGTGGCTCGCGTCTAAAACAAAAATTGATGTGACTCTATTACCTTATAACCAATCTTTTTTAGATTGGTTGATGGAAGAAAAAGAGCGAGGTAGGAGTTTAGTCCTTTGTACTGCATCAGATTCATTGATAGCCAATTCAATTGCGGTTCATCTCAATATATTTGATGAGGTCATTGCTAGTAATGGTATCAATAATTTAGCAGGTCACGGTAAATCTGAAGCATTAGAGCGGCGTTTTGGGGGGGGTAATTTTGATTATGCAGGAAACTCAAATGCTGATTTAGCCGTTTGGAAGTCTGCACATTCATCAATTATTGTTAATGCTTCAAAATCGTTAGAAAATAAAGCTAAATCGCTTTTTAATGTTGAAAAAAAATTCCCTCAGGCAAGGCCAAGTTTATCAACCATCATTCGTATGCTGCGTGTGCATCAGTGGATGAAAAACTTATTGTTGTTTGTGCCACTCATCACAGCCCACCAAGTTGGACATTTAGACTCTTGGTTAGTTTTATTGTCTGCTTTTGTTTCGTTTAGCTTGTGTGCTTCGGTGGTTTATATTGCTAATGACTTACTCGATTTAGAAAGTGATCGATTACATCCCCGGAAAAGAAAAAGACCATTTGCCAGTGGGTTGATTCCAATTTGGCTGGGTGTATTACTTGCCCCCATTTTATTGTTAATAAGCTTTATAATTGGCGCGTTTGTTGGTCAAGCTTTTCTGATTTGTTTGGGCATCTATTTCTTACTGACTTGCGCATATTCATCGCTGTTAAAACGACTCGTGCTGGTTGATTGTTTAACATTGGCAATGCTATACACAATTAGGGTCATTGCAGGCTCCTTGACATTGGCGCAGTATCAATCATTCTGGTTGTTGGCGTTTTCAGTATTCATATTTTTATCTTTAGCTTTTGTGAAAAGATACGCAGAACTTGAAATACAACAATTGAGCGGATACGTGAAAGTCCATGGGCGTGGTTACCATACAAGTGACGCGCCAATCATTCAATCAATGGGTGTTGTGGCTGGCTATACCGCCGCACTTGTGCTTGCACTCTATCTCAATAGCGATGAAGTCGCCATGCTTTATCAATTACCACAAGTCATTTGGGCGGCAATTCCTGTTATTTTATTTTGGATAAGTTGGATGTGGATGCAAGCCCACCGTGGCAAAATGCATGATGACCCTTTGGTTTACGCTGCTAAAGATCCTGTTAGTCTGATTTCTGGGGTTTTATTAGCGCTTATTATGTTATTAGGGGCAAAAGGCTTACCTGTATGGATAACGTAAATTCATGGGGTAGATTATTTAAAGCAAATCACACCATCAAACCACTGGGTTTTCGCAATAGCATTGTTGAATCAATAGCGCTCACAAAGAACGTTTTGCCTTTTGGCAATGGCAGAAGCTATGGCGATGTTTGTCTCAATCCTGATGGTTACATTTGGCTAAACAAAGGGTTGGATCATTTTATTTCTTTTGATGAGAAATATGGGCGGCTCCGTTGCGAGTCAGGTACCTTATTGAAAGATATTCAGTCTCATTTCGTAAATTGTGGTTGGATGTTAGCTGTGACTCCCGGAACACAACTCGCAACCGTAGGCGGAGCAATTGCGAACGATATTCATGGCAAAAACCATCATGTTGCGGGTTGTTTTGGGAATCATGTCGTAAGTTTTAATTTGATTACAACTGACGGCCAAAGCCGAATTTGTAGCAAAACAGAAAATGTTGAATGGTTTAAAGCAACGATTGGTGGATTAGGACTCACTGGATACATTTGTGAGGTAGAACTTCAGTTAAAAAAAGTTGCTGGTCCATGGTTAGAATCAGAGACTATTCCATTTCAAAATTTAGCTGAATTTTTCAGCCTAGCAGACCAGTCTGAAAAAAACTGGGAACATACAGTCTCATGGATAGATTGTTTAAAAAAAGAGGCGCGCGGTATATTCATGCGTGCGAACCCCTCAAAAAGAACATTTCAAGATTTCCTCAGAAAATCACCACTTAAAATACCTTTTTCACCACCTTTTTCTCTGGTTAACACGCTCACACTTCGTCCGTTTAATTTTGCATACTACCAATTAAATAAACTTAAAGCTGGAAAATCCGTCGTGCATTACGAGCCCTTTTTCTATCCGCTCGACAACCTTTACGACTGGAACAAAATGTATGGCAATAAAGGCTTTTATCAATATCAATTTGTTGTGCCGCGAGATGTGGGATTTGACGCAATTACTGAAGTATTACGAGAAATTTCAAAAGCTAAACAAGGCTCGTTCCTCGCTGTTTTAAAAACTTTTGGTAAACAAGAAGCCTTAGGCATGCTGAGTTTTCCGCAAGAAGGTGTCACTCTTGCACTCGATTTTCCAAACTTAGGCACAAAAACCACTCAACTTTTTGAGCGCTTAGACTCGATAGTTAAGCAAGCAAAAGGACGTATCTATATGGCAAAAGACGCCAGAATGCCGCGAGAAATTTTTGAATCTGGATACCCAAATTTTAACGAATTTTTAAAATACCGTGATTCTGGCATTAGCTCAGCTTTATCTAAAAGATTAATGGGGTATTAACTTGAAAAGTCTAAAAAAAATAGTCATTGTCGGCGCTACCTCAGCAATTGCAGAACATTGTGCAAGATTATGGACATTAAAAAATCCAGCTGAAATGGTCTTGGTTGGCCGTCATTTACCAAAGCTAGAAATCATTGCACAAGACCTAGCTGTAAGGTCACCCAATACCAAGCTAACAAATTTAACGGTTGATTTTAACAATATAGAAGCCATTAAAAATCTGGTGGAACAAATATACGCATCAGGCGTGATTGATATCGTCCTCATTGCGCACGGCTCTTTGCCAGATCAGCAAACTTGCCAAAATAATTTGAAAGATTGTGAAGAAGCAATATTGGTAAACGGTTTATCACCAATTCTATTTGTTGAGGCTTTTGCTAAATCCATGGAAACCAATAATCATGGCACAATTGCTGTGATTGGATCAGTTGCAGGTGATAGAGGCAGAAAGTCAAATTATATCTATGGGGCAGCAAAAGGGCTTGTTGCTAGGTATGTACAAGGTTTGCAACATCGCTTGGCAAGCACCAACGTAAAAGCTGTGTTGATTAAACCTGGCCCAACCGATACGCCGATGACAGCACACTTAAAGCAAACTGGCACAAAACTAGCGTCAGTTGAAACCGTAGCTCAAAATATCGTTAATGGCATTGAAAAAAGAAAGTCTGTCATTTATGCCCCAGCAAAATGGGCACTAATTATGTTAGTGATTCAACACCTGCCCAATTTTATTTTTAACAAATTGAATATTTGAACTAAAAATTAAACGACACCAAAAGTTCACTAAAAAAACCAAAGATAGAATTTTATGAATACATTAATCAAAAGAAACATGCTGATAACGCTTTTGGCAGTTTTTAGCTTTTCTTATGTTTTTTTATTTATGTTAATGGATACCTTTGTAGGTGTTTATGATGAAGGAATCATATTAACTGGCGCCATGAGAGTTAGTGAAGGTGATATTCCGCATAGAGACTTTTATTTAAATTATGGCCCAGCCCAGTTTTATATTTTGTCTTGGCTTTTTGAGATTTTTGGGCAGAAAGTCATCGTTGAAAGAATGTTAGATTTGTTTTTTCGCGCTGGAATATTAATTTTCATCTTTTTGATATTGGTTCAGAACTGCACTAAAAAAGTGACATTTACTGTATCGGTAGTTGCTTTACTCTGGTTATGTGCAGTAGGTAATCATGGTTATCCTGTTTATGCTTGTTTATTTTTTTCCTTATTCAGCAGTTATTTAACGCTAAAAGCGTTAAATCAAAACTTCGCAAATAAATACTTGATTACTTCGGGCATTTTGACTGGAATCACCGCATGGTTCAGATATGATGTTGGGTTCTTTCTGTGCGTTTCAACACTAATTTCAATTGCAATTACACAATATTCAAAAAATGAGAGAGCTGAATTTAACCAGCTTGTAAAAAAATTATTTTATTATGCATTAGCGAGTGCAACACCCGTAGTGATATTGTTGGTTTGGTACTTAAAGGTTAGTGCATTTAACGACTTTATCCACGACATCATTACTTTTCCAATAGAAAATTATGCCAAAACCAGAGAGTTGCCATTTCCAAGACCTCTTGAAATTTCAACAGGTGCAATTTATTTTCCACCTGCCATTACGCTAGCATTTTTAATTTTTAATTTTAAAGAAAAAATTCATTTTCATCATCAATCAACAAGCAAAAATCAACTTGCAATTTTTCAGAATCATGAAATCAAAGTTTTATGGGTGTTCACATTATTAACACTGTTTTTCTATCTCAAAGGCATTGTTCGTGTTAGCACAGAACATATGCAGCTTGCATTAATTCCGTCGCTCATTGTTCTTGGCATCATGCTAAACGGCTTATTAGCAAAAGATAATTGGTTTAAATTGTTCGTCGTCACTCTATTTGCAATCACGACACTTTCTGCAACCTCATACACGCTAAAGAAAGTTTTTAAAAAAAATAAACTAGAAAATATCGTTATTTCAAATTTATCATTGATTGGAGAAAAGCAGAAACCGCGTAGGGAATATAGTCAACTTAGCGTACACCATTCTGAATCAGAGAATAAAAAAATCAATCTAAATTTAAACGCGCTTTTTCAAACCAAAGAACAATTTCGACAACAAGCGATAGATTTTATTATTTCCCGCACAAAACCAAATAGTCGTATTTTTTTAGGCTTGCATCGTCATGATATAGTGTTTGCAAACGATGTATCCGCTTATTTCCAAACAAATCGATTACCAGCCACAAAGTGGCACCAGTTCGACCCTGGTCTGCAAAACAGTTCAAATATTCAGCAAGATATTATTAACGATCTACAAAAAAATAAACCAGTATACGTTTGGCTTGACTCTTCTTGGTCAGCTAGGCATGAGCCCAATGAGAGTTCGTTGAGTAGTGGCGTTTATTTGCTCGATGGCTATATTAAACAGAATTATCACATGATAAAAAGCTTTGAGAAAATCGAGATTTTAGAAAGAAATCGATAGTACACTTTTTAAAGTTAAGAGCAAGGGAGGGGGGGTTGAGTAATCTAAAAGTTGTCTTACCTGGTGGTGCTGGCTTAGTTGGTCAAAATCTTGTGGCAAGATTAAAAGAAAATGGCTACACGAATATTGTGGTGTTAGACAAACACCTTGCCAATTTAGAGGTATTGAAACAAATTCAACCAGATGTTGAAGCTTACAATGCCGATTTGGCAGTGGAGGGTGATTGGGCGCATTACTTTAAAGGTGCTGATGTAGTGGTGATGTTGCAAGCACAAATTGGTGGAAATGACTATCAAGACTTTGTTGATAATAACATCACCTCAACGCAGAACATTTTGCAAGTGATGAAAAATTTACATATTGAGCGTTTGGTTCATATTAGCTCATCGGTTGTTGAGTCTGTGGCTGATGATTTTTATACTCGAACAAAAATTGCCCAAGAAAAAATAGTTATTGAAAGCGGTTTTAAATGTCCAGTATTAAGGCCAACACTTATGTTTGGATGGTTTGACCGTAAGCACCTTGGCTGGTTATCTCGCTTTATGAAGAAAGTGCCTGTATTTCCGATTCCTGGACATGGTCGATATATGCGTCAACCACTTTACGTTGGTGATTTTTGTAACGTGATTATCAGTTGTATTGAAAACCAATTGAAAGGCGGAATCTACAATATTTCTGGGCATGAAAAAGTCGATTATATCGACATTATTCGTGAGATTAAGAATGCTACTGGCGCAAAAGCATTGATAGTAAAGGTTCCTTATTCATTGTTTTTTATCATGCTTTGGATATGGGGTCTTTTTGATAATAACCCACCTTTTACAACGCAGCAGCTTGCAGCACTTATTGCAAAGGATGAGTTTGAGGTTATTGATTGGCCAAAAACATTTAATGTGCCATTAACATCATTTAAAGATGCTATTAATGAAACATTTAATGATCCTAAGTACAGCAAAGTGGTATTGGAGTTTTAAAGTATGTTGGATAAAAATAAAAAAATTGCTGTACTTGGTGCAGGCCCGATGGGTTTGGCTGTGGCTTACCAACTAGCTTTAGATGGCTACAAACCAGTCGTGTTTGAGGCCGATGATAGAGTTGGTGGCATGACAGCCACTTTTGACTTTAATGGGATTGAAATTGAGCGTTATTATCATTTTCATTGTATTTCAGACCACGCCTTTTTAAAAGTTTTAGAAGAACTTAAAATTGCCCATCAAATGCACTGGGTTGAAACAAAAATGGGATACTGGTTCCAAAATCGATTACAGCCTTGGGGTAACCCAATTGCTCTTTTAAAGTTTAGAGGTTTAAGTTATATCGCAAAATTCCGCTATGGCTTACACGCTTTTTTATCAACCAAACGTAAAAACTGGCAACCGTTAGATGATTTGGAGGCAACTAGTTGGATAAAACGCTGGGTTGGTGATGAGGCTTATGACGTGCTTTGGAAGAAACTATTTGAGTTAAAGTTTTATGACTATACTTCAGGCTTATCTGCCGCTTGGATTTGGAGCAGAATCAGGCGTATTGGTAGCTCACGCTATAATATTTTCAAAGAAAAACTAGGCTATCTTGATGGCGGTTCAGCCACACTGCTTAACGCATTAAAAAAATCTATTGAAGATAATGGTGGTCAAATTAGATTAAGCACACCCGTTCATAAAGTTGAAATCCAGCACGGTGTTGTTCTAGGAGTGATCACAAAAAACGGTAGAGAAGATTTTGACAAAGTGATTAGCACGATTCCACTTCCCTATGTGCCAATCATAATGCCTGAATTGCCAAGTGCAATATTAGAAAAATTTAAAGCTTTAAAAAACATTGCCGTTGTCTGCGTGATTGCAAAGTTGCGTAAACCTGTGACTGAAAATTTCTGGCTGAATACAAATGATGATGATATGGATATTCCTGGTGTTGTAGAGTATTCAAATCTGCGCCCGCTAGACCAACATATTGTATATTTGCCTTTTTACATGCCGGGTGAACATCCCAAGTTTTTAGATTCAAACGAAGTATTTATCTCTAAGGTAAAAAGCTATTTGCAAAAAATTAACCCAGCGCTCACCAATGACGATTTTATTGATGTAAAAGCCAGCCGTTATCGCCATGCACAGCCAATATGTGAGCCAAACTATTTAGAAAATTTACCGCCAGTTTCATTACCAGTAAAAGGTTTATGGGTCGCAGATACTTCTTATTATTACCCTGAAGACCGTGGAATTTCAGAAAGTATAGGGTTTGGAAGAAAAATAGCGAAGGATATTGTCGCTTGATACAACAGTTTAACTCCAGAGAGTTTATAGTTTTTTTAATGACGGGTGGAGTTGCTGCTTTAGTTAATTTTATAAGCAGGATAATCCTAAATAATTGGATGAGTTTTTCCACTGCGATTATTTTCGCTTACATTTTTGGCATGTTAACTGCCTTCGTTCTTGCTAAAATATTTGTTTTTAAATCCTCTTCTCAGCCGCTTCATCAAACGGTATTATTTTTTATTGTGGTTAACTTGTTTGCTATAGCTCAAACATGGCTTATTAGTATGGTGATGTTTAATTATTTTTTGCCTTTTTTAAGCATAAATTATTTTAATGATGAAATTTCTCACGCCATAGGTATCGCTGTGCCAGCATTTACAAGTTATATTGGCCATAAACACTTCACATTTAAATCTTCGCGTTAAAAAATTATATCAACTCATAGAATATTAAGACAAACATTTATAGGGTGATTCATGGATAATTGACTGAATCGCCACTAGTAATGGAGACATGCATCAGTAATATTCGTTTTTTCCGCAAAATTATTTTGTTGTATTTTCAATTTTTGGTTAGTTTATTGACGTGTTAGCTGAACTGAGCCTTATCCTATTTGGGGTTATCTTTTGTTTAACTTTGCATTAAGTTTAAAGAATGATTTTTTTTGAGCTCAATTGGTACTAAAACAGATATTTCATATGGTGTTTACTTACACACATGGCCTGTACAAAATATATTTTTGCAGTACTACCCAATTTTACCAGCTCACATTCTTAACTTTACTTATAGTTGTACCACTGGCTTTTTAAGCTTTAAACTGATAGAAAAGCCATTTATGGAGTTGAAAGCTAAATGGTGCTGATTTACTCAGTCTAATAACAGCAGATTTAACGTAAAAAAATAACATGAGAACTCGTACGTGATAAAAATTGGCGTAATTTTTTTTGGTTTGCCTCGCGACACCAGCGTAACCTTGCCTTCGATCAAAAGATATATTTTAGACATACTAGATGATTATGAGGTATTTATAGAGAGTTGTTTTTCTTGGCAAGAACAGGTCGTGAGTGTTCGCTCAGGAGAAAATGGTGCTATTAATGAGTCAAACTATGATTTCTTTAAAAGTCACTCACATCAGTTTTTAACACCGTCTCAACTCTTAGACCTGTCGATATATGAGCAAATTAGTAAGTTTGGTGACCCATGGTGCAACGGTGGCGTTTCATTACGCAACTTGTTGATGCAACTTAATTGCATTAAAAAAGCTTATTTACAGTGTAAAGAAAATAACTGTGATTTTTATTTTTTTGTTAGGCCTGACATCGTTATCGAAGAGTCAATCCCTATTAACCTGTTTTTTGCCAAAGGGAAAAATAAAAATGCAGCATTAATTCCAAGCTGGCAGTGGCATGAAGGCGGCGTCAATGATAGGTTTGCTATCGTGACAAAGTCTAGTGCTGATGCCTACGCTTTAAGGTATGACCACGTTTTAGAGTATTGCAAATCTAAGGGTTTGCCGCTACATAGCGAGTCGTTATTAGCTTACCAATTTAAAAGAAATAATGTGAAAATATGGACATTTCCTGCAAAGATGTCGCGAGTCAGGCTAGGTGGGGTTGTCAAGGAAGAATGTTTCTCAATGATAAATCAAATGGGTCCGAGTAAATCAATCCTACAATCCCAGTTAAGTCAGATTGTTTTAAAAGATAGATATAAGAGGACTTTATTTGTTTCTAGGTTTTTAGTTATTCGATTTACTAAAGCTGTATTAGTAAAAATTTACAATCTAAAAGGTAGATAAAGATAATGAGTGCAATGATTAACCAAGCCTATATTTACAAAAGACCCGATATCGTAAGATTAGTACATCCCTCCGCAAAGCGTGTATTGGATGTAGGATGCAGCACAGGAGTGTTAGGCGGCCAAGTAAAAGAGCTAACTGGGGCTTATGTGGTTGGAGTTGAACTGTCAGAGACTATGGCGAATGAAGCCGCAAAATATTTAGATGAAGTTTATATTGGTGATGCTACTGAATTGATAGTCAATGGTTTTTCTGATGGAAGTAAGTTTGACACAATTATTTTCTCTGATTTGTTAGAGCATTTGATTGATCCTTGGAGTACCTTAAATACAGCGACAAAATATTTAGATCATCATGGTGTGGTGATAGCCTCAATACCAAACATTCGCCATATTAGCACTTTATGTAACTTGGTTTTTAAAGGATATTGGCCCTATCAAGATAGAGGAATTCATGACAAGACGCATTTAAGGTTTTTTACGAAGAAAAATATAGTAGAACTTTTTGAAGGAGCTAATTTGAAATTAGAGGTAGTTAAAGTTAACTACCGTTTTTTTGATAAACCGCTTAGGGTAAATCGTTTTGCAAGGTATTTTGCACTGCCGTTTCTTCGTAACTTTCTTGCATATCAGTATGTTGTTCGTGCTGTAAGAATCTAAAAATATAAAGTTTAAATATGAGATTTTGTTGTTAGCCTTGACGATGCGCTTGAACGCCGGAAAAAATGCAGGTTGTTATGCAAGAAGCTGGGGTGTCGTTTGAATTTTTTTTGATGCATTAAGAGGTAAAAATATCACTGATACACAAAAGCAGCAATTTGGCTTGCAGCAAAACTTACTACTTAATTCCGCTGAAATTGGCTGCATGTTAAGTCATATCAGTGTTTGGCAAAAAATGGTAGATGATAATATTGAAACTGCGATGATAGCAGAAGATGATATCCATGTAAGCGATTCATTTAAGAATGTTCTTCAGCAAATCAATATCCCTAAAGATGCGCTAGCCATTTTTAGATTAGAAACTCACATGGCTGTAATGGATGTGTGCAGAGCGAGATTTCAAACCATTGGGAAAATTGGTATTTATCAAATTTTCAATTGTCATGCTGGCACTGCTGGTTATGTGCTGAATCGAGTTACAGCATTACATCTGTTAACCCAATTGAAAAACATGCGTTTGGCGATAGATAGTGAGCTTTTTGACCCAGATAAACAAATAATTTCAGGTGTTAAATTGTATCAATGTATCCCATGTGTGTTGGTACAAGACGATGCGCTTGTAAAATTTAATGGCGTGCAATCTGAAGAAAAGTCATTTTTAAATTCCACCATTGGTGAAGACCGCATTGATAAAAAGCTTGGTATTACAAAAGCTAAAAATACCTCGTTTAAAGTGCGGCTTAAGAATCTTTTTAGACCACTTTACCTGCTCATTTATAGTATTTTGTTGTGGCCTAAAAATCAGAAGCGGCTGCAGATAACGTATGAGAGTTAGCTTAATTTCTACCAATTGCTTTGCTAGTTAAAAATGATGAATTATGAATCTGCAAGTAGAGAAAGAGCATTATGTGTTCAAGCAATATCTAGACAAGCATAGATGGGCAAGCCTGTGGCATCAACTCGATGAAGTCATCAGCTTTAACCCTGAGAGAGTGCTTGAAATCGGCCCTGGACCTGGGTAGTTTAAGGTAAACTTAATGACCATAGGAGTTAAAATCGAAACTTTAGATATAGACCTTGTATTAAACCCTGACTATGTTGCATCTGTTTTTGAAATGCCGTTTAACGATGCACAAATTGACGTAGTTTGTGCTTTTCAAATGTTAGAGCATTTGCCATATGAAAAATCCCTACTTGCATTTAAAGAAATGTCTCGTGTGGCAAAAAAGCAGTGGTAATTAGTCTGCCGGACGTTGACTGGATATGGCCAATCACAGTGCGATATTTTACTAGGAACAAATTTGAAATCACCCTACGTAAGCCTAAGCTCAAATTGCATGTACATCAATTTGATGGTCAGCATTATTGGGAAGTGAATAAGTTTGGCTATGAATTGAGCAAAGTAACTAAGGACTTTTGTTTACAGGGCTTTAGTTTGACGAAAACATATCGTGTAAAAGAAAATCCGTTCCATAGGTTTTTTGTGTTTGCCAAAAACTAGTTTTTGAAATTACCCATGAAGAAAAGAAAAATTGAAAGTTTCCATTTATATCCCCACCAAAAATCGTCTTGATCTCTTAAAAATAGCTGTTGATTCTGTATTGAGGCAAACGTATGAAAGTATTGAGCTGATTGTTGTTAACGATGGTTCAACTGACGAAACACAAAAGTATCTGGAGCAATTAACTGCCAGTGATAACCGAGTGAAGTACATTAACAATGCGCAAAGTAAAGGGGCTTGCGCTGCTAGAAATGCAGCGATTGAGAGCGCCAGCGGATATTTTCTGACAGGGTTAGACGATGACGATTTGTTTGAGCCATGCCATATTGCAGCATTGGTGAGTTATTGGCAGTTGCTTGAGGCTGCATCACAAAAGTTTTCGGCTATTTATGTGCAAGACCAGTTAAGAAATTACAGTGTGATCAACGTGCTAAGAAAGCCATCTTCTGTAAAAGCTGAAGATATGTTGCTTTCTAATTGTGTTGGCAATCAAATTTTTTCAACAAAAGAGAAGTTTTTAAGTGCCGGTTTGTTTGATCAAAACATGCCCGCTTGGCAAGACTTAGAATTTTATTATCGGTTTTTAAAGATACACGGCCCTGCAAGGTTATTGGATATTCCGTCTTATATTTTTGATGTTAGTCCAAGAGGTGACCGGATTTCAGTTGGCAGTAAGTTGAAAATCGTAAACGCCTGCGAGAGCTTTATTCGCAAGCACAACATTTCCGATCAAAAAATTCAGCAGCAGTTGCTCATGCAAGTTTATGCGAGATATTATGGTTTTAACGTAACACTCAAAGATGTTATCACAGTGCTTAAGCTTGGCTGGAATGTGAAGGTTCTTTATAGGATTGTTTTACGTTGGGCTAATAGATAAAAAGCTATGATCCGCAACTGTTTTAACGGTCAAGATGATTCGATTTGGCTGTTACAAAGGCTAATAATACTTGTCGAGTGAGAGGGTTTGGTATGAAAGTTGTAGTCGTTGGTTTAGGGTATGTAGGTGCATCGATAGCTGTATTG
>CAZAEN010000003.1:0-230670 GCA_964484105.1 uncultured Methylophilaceae bacterium | reverse complement strand
GTCATCCCCAGGCTAAGTTATTAAAAAAGCCCCACTATAAATTAGTGGGGCTTTTTGTTTATTGGTTTACGCAAAAAATTAACTATTTAAGCTGACTAATGAGCGGTAAGACCCTATTTATTATGTGTATAAAAAAGCCCTGCTTAGCTATCAAGGCTTTTATTTGAGTAACAATGCGGTCAATTTAAATGTTAGAGTTAGTCATGTTTTAAAGCTTTGCAGAATTCGGCAATATCCCATTCACAACCACCACAGCCTGAAAGCGCACCTGAATAACGTGAAATGGCCTCTAAATCTTTGCCTTGCTGTACCAAATCATAAATTTGGCCACGCGTTGTGCCGCTGCAAGAACACATAATCTCATCAGCAGGATCGTCACTTTTAGGATTCATTGCAGCTTGATAAACAAATCGAGGGCTTACCCTAACTTTTGCATTTGTGCTTGCAATTTCTCAAGGCTCGCGGTGAAATCTGCTAACCTAGCTTTTTCCTGATCTACGACAGCCGCAGGCGCGCGCGCTACAAAGCTTTCGTTGTTTAACTTGTCATTGGCCTTAGAAATTTCACCTTGTAAGCGTGTGATTTCTTTGTTTAAACGTTCTTTTTCAGCGGCGACATCAATTTCCACTTTAAGCATCAATTTAAACTCACCAGCCAACATCACAGGTGCGTCGGCTTCTGGTAGATCATCCACAATTGTCACATCTTCTAATTTAGCCAATGATTTTAAATAAGGCGCATAAGCTGTAAGTTGTTCTGCATTGCCGGAAGCAATCAGAGGTACTTTGGCGGCAGGGGAAATACTCATTTCGCCACGCAGGCTACGACAGGACTCAACCGCAACTTTGAGTGCTGTCACCCAAGCCTCAGCTTGCTCATCTATTTTATCTAAATCAGCCTTTGGATAAATTTGAAGCATAATACTTTCACTGCCGCGTGATTTGTCTTTAAGCTCAGTCATCGGCGCAATGGTTTGCCAGATTTCTTCAGTAATAAATGGAGTAATCGGGTGTGCTAGGCGCAAAATAGTCTCTAACACGCGCAATAAAGTACGGCGCGTTGCGCGTTGTTCGGCTTCTGTACCCGTTTGAATTTGTACCTTTGCAATTTCTAAATACCAATCGCAATATTGATCCCAAACAAATTCGTAAATTGCTTTAGCAGCAAGGTCAAAACGATAGTTATTAAACGCACGTTCCACTTCGGCTTCAGTGCGTTGCAATATACTCACAATCCAACGATCCGCTTGGCTGAATTTGCGGCCGCCATTTTCGCAACTTTCTACACCAAAACCATTATCCTGTCTTTCTGTGTTCATCAACACAAAGCGCGTTGCATTCCATAATTTATTACAGAAATTTCTGTAGCCATCGCAACGTTGCAAATCAAATTTAATATCTCGGCCAGGGCTTGCTAACGCAGCAAATGTAAACCGCAAAGCATCGGTACCATAAGCTGGAATGCCATCTGGGAATTCTTTACGGGTATGCTTCTCAATTTTTGGCGCATCTTTCGGATTCATTAAGCCTGTGGTGCGCTTTTTAATTAAATCATTCAATCCAATCCCATCAATCAAATCAATTGGGTCTAATACATTACCCTTAGACTTAGACATTTTCTGACCTTCGGCATCGCGAATCAAGCCATGCACATACACATGCTTGAATGGAATTTTGCCAGTGATGTGCTTGGTCATCATGACCATACGCGCCACCCAGAAAAAAATAATATCAAAACCTGTTACCAACACGCTTGAGGGTAAATATTGTTGCAAGGCTTGGTTTTGCCCATCTAGTCTCTCATCACCTGTCCAATCAAGTGTGGAGAAAGGCCATAAGGCAGAGGAATACCAAGTATCTAAAACGTCTTCATCGCGTTTTAAATTGCCTGTATAACCCGCTTTGTTTGCCATCTCTTTGGCTTCAACTTCATCATGGGCAACAAAGACTTCACCACTTTCACCATACCAAGCAGGAATTTGATGCCCCCACCATAATTGGCGTGAAATACACCAATCTTGAATGTTATACAGCCATTGGTTGTAAGTGTTCACCCAGTTTTCGGGGTAAAACTCAATCTCGCCATTGGCGACGACTTCTAGCGCTTTTTCGGTAATGCTTTTACCATCGGCGGCGGGTTTACTCATTGCAACAAACCATTGATCAGTCAGCATCGGCTCAATTACCACACCCGTGCGGTCGCCACGAGGCACTTTAAGTTTGTGTTTTTCGGTTTTGACTAAATATGCTTGGGCTTCCAGATCGGCAACGATTTGTTTACGAGCGGCAAAACGGTCTAGGCCTCGATATACTTCAGGGATTAAATTAAAAGTGTGAACTCCCATGACAGGAGCTGGATTAGCAACTAAATCGTCGCTATTTGGTGCTATATTTTTATTATGATTAGTTAAATCATCAAACAAGTCAGACTTAACTTTACCCTCTAAAGTAAGAATAGCAATTATCGGCAATTTATGCCGCTGACCCACCGCATAGTCGTTAAAGTCATGTGCTGGCGTCACTTTAACCACACCAGTACCAAATTCTTTATCTACATAATCATCGGCAATGATTGGGATTTCGCGATTGCATAGTGGCAAACTAACATTTTTACCAATCAAGTGCGCATAACGTTCATCTTCAGGATGCACCATCACCGCCACGTCGCCCAACATAGTTTCCGGGCGTGTGGTTGCGACTGTTAAACTGCCTGAACCATCTGCAAGCGGGTAGTTGATGTGCCACATAAAGCCATCTTCTTCCTCTTGAACCACCTCCAAATCTGAAACGGCTGTGCCGAGCTTCACGTCCCAATTCACCAGCCGTTTGCCGCGATAAATCAGCCCTTCGTTATACAAGCGTACAAAAGTTTCGGTGACCACTTTATTGAGGCCAGCGTCCATGGTGAAGCGCTCACGCGACCAATCTGGCGAAGTACCTAAACGGCGCATTTGCTTAGTAATCGTACCGCCAGAGTATTCTTTCCACTCCCACACTTTTTCGAGGAATTTTTCTCGGCCTAAATCATGGCGACTTACGCCTTGCGCATCCAACTGGCGTTCCACCACAATTTGCGTCGCAATGCCCGCGTGATCAGTGCCCGGTTGCCATAATGTATTATCACCACGCATGCGGTGATAACGCGTTAATGTATCCATGAGCGTTTGATTAAAGCCGTGACCCATGTGCAAGGTTCCAGTGACATTGGGTGGCGGCAGTAAAATACAGAAATTATCTTTGACATCCGGATTCATGCCGGCGGCATAGTAGCCTTTGCTTTCCCAAAAGGCATACCATTTGCCTTCTAAGGCTTTTGGGTCAAAAGATTTTGCAAGTTCGTGTTTGGGTGTTTGTGTATTCATAATGCTAGATTTTATCACATCGGCTTTGTCGGCCTCACCCTGCTGGCGTGGTGTTTGCAGAATTTCCTTTTAATTTCAACCATAAAAAATGCTAAGATCAACTTTCATCTTTAAAGGTGTCAAGGAAAAGTAATGGAAACGACTTGGGTTTGGGCGGCTGTTGGTTTGGTGTTGCTAGCACTTGAAATGGCAACTGGTACTTTTTATATTTTATGGTTTGGCGTGGCAGCCTTATGTTTGGCGGCGCTCACCAGTGCGTTGCCAAATTTGTTATTTGCCTACCAATTAGTGATTTATGCAGTGTTATCGCTCGGCGCTTTGTGGCTATGGAAAAAACATGAAAAGAAAATCCAAGTCAATGCGCGTGTCGGTCAAGCGCAAGGCGAGGAAATTGGCCGCACAGGCGTGATGATAAGTGCTTGTTCAGCCAAACAAAACGGGATGATCCGTTTTACACAAGGCTTGATGGGGAGCCGCGAGTGGGTTGCTGTATCGAACATGGAGATTGCTGAAGGTGAAGAAGCAAAAGTTGTGGCGGTTGAAGGAAACACGCTCAGAGTTGAGAAAATTTAATTTTTAAGGGGATCATGATGTTTGATTTTGTACCAGTCCTATTTGTTATTGCAATCATTGTTGCAATTATTAAAGGCGTGCGTATTGTGCCGCAGGGTGAAGAATGGGTGGTTGAGCGCTTAGGTAAATTTGCTGGCGTATTAAGCCCCGGTTTGCATGTGATTAACCCAATATTTACCAAAGTTAGCTACAAAGTCACCACCAAAGATATTATTTTGGACGTGCCGGAACAAGAAGTGATTACGCGCGACAACGCCGTTATTGTAGCTAATGCCGTGGCGTTTATTAAAGTCTCGAACATTGAGCGCGCGGTGTACGGCATCGAAAACTTTAAAGAAGCGATGCGTAACATGGTGCAAACCAGTTTGCGCTCCATTATTGGTGGTATGGATTTAAACCAAGCGCTGACTTCGCGTGACCGCATCAAAAGCGAACTAAAAATAGCAATTGCTGATGAAGCGTTGGATTGGGGTTTAACGGTAAAATCTGTTGAAATTCAAGACATTAAGCCATCGACCAATATGCAAGATGCGATGGAAAGACAAGCTGCGGCAGAGCGTGAGCGTGTGGCCGTAGTGACAGAAGCAGAAGGCGCAAAACAATCGCTGATTTTAAATGCAGAGGCGCGTTTAGAAGCGGCGCGTAAAGACGCTGAAGCGCAACTGGTGGCTGCGAAAGCCTCGGCAGAGTCAATTAAATTTATTGCTGAAGCCGTGAAAGAAAACAATGCTTCTGCCACATTTTTACTGGGTGACCGCTATATTCAATCGATGCAAAAATTGGCGGAATCGCAGAATAGCAAAATGGTGGTGGTACCTGGCGATTTAGTCAGCGCGGTTAAAAGTTTAGTTGGTGGTAAATAAGCTCAGAGCTTTGCATCAATGTCAGCCCTACTAGGCTCGCCTATTCGTGCAAAGATATTATTTTAATTGACCACAGACCTTGCAAGTGGGGTCGCGTTTGAGCTTGATGATGCGCCATTCCATATTGAGCGCATCTAATAAAAGCAAGCGGCCCTCTAAACTTGTACCGATATTCACTAAAACTTTAAGCGCTTCAGCTGCTTGCATGGTGCCGATCATGCCGACCAATGGCGAGAAAACGCCATTTTCCGCGCAGCGCATATCATTAAATTCGTTGTGAGTTTCACCGTCATCCGGATACAAACAGTGGTAACAGGGGCTGTCAGATTGGCGCATATCGTACACGGTGATTTGCCCTTCAAAACCAATCGCCGCGCCGGAAACTAGCGGTTTTTTAAGTTGCACGCAAAGTTTGTTGAGTAAATAGCGCGTTGCAAAATTATCAGAGCAATCAATCACAACATTTGCGTTAGAAACTAGGGATGAAAACTCATCGGCACTAGATTTTTTTTGTACGGTAAAAACTTGAACATCTGGGTTAATTTCATACAAAGTTTGCTCAGCTGAGACAGCCTTATTAATGCCAACACTCTGCGTGGTGTGAATAATTTGCCGCTGTAAATTGGTTAAATCCACCACATCAAAATCGCAAATAGTGAGTTTCCCCACGCCGGAAGCCGCTAAATACAAGGCAACAGGTGAACCTAAACCACCTGCACCGACAATTAGCGCATGGCTTTGAGTGAGTTTTTCTTGACCTTCGTAAGCGATTTGCGGCAATAAAATATGACGGCTATAGCGAAGAAGTTGGTTGTCGTTCATAAAAATTTAAGGCAAGCGTTCTGCAACAATCATACGGTTTATCAGCACCTTGGGGGAAATCCACGTAACGAGATCATCAAATTCGTTCGCGGAACCTTGTGGTGTGGGCGTGTGGCTGACAAACTTTTTATCATCCTCAGTGGCGTTAATGAGCTCATCTGCGCCAGTTGGTGCTGGCTCTTGATTTGCAGGACTAGTTGCATTCAAATTTTTTGCACCAAATCCATTGGTGCCATGTGATAACACCACTGCGGCTGGACGGCTATTAGTACTAACAATCGCGACATCATTTTCGCCGCTAATTTGTATGTCACTGGCACCTTCTGCATCGGCAATGGTAAACAATCCGCTTCGTCGAGAAAATGTGGAGTTAACTCGATAACGAAAGTAGTGGTTCCATGCATCAATACGTTCAATTCCTAAGTCATTCCAAGGTAAAACTCCTTCGGCATCTTGACAGTTTGTGCCGTCATTGTTTAAGTTCTCAATTCCATCCGGTACCGCATCGCTATCTGGGCAAGGTAAATAGCCGTTTGTCACTGCGTATCCAATTAATGCCTCTTTTGCTTCGCTAAGTAAAATTTGCGTTTTGGCGCGGTTTTGTGCGTCGCGCTGTGTGGTAAATGGCGTGAGAAACATGGTGAGTAATAAGCCCAAAATCACTAGCACAACCGCCATCTCAATCAAGGTGAATCCGTGAGCGATTTTTTGAGAAATAAAATATGGACGTTGTGTTTTCATATTTTTTAAGGCACGCTCAACGCTCGATCATTCTTTTGTGTATCAGGTGCAAGCCTCACAAAAGTATCATCCTGTGGCGAAACATTTTCTTCCTCAAGATAGGCTGAGAAAACTGTTTTCTCAGCATCGTCAATGCGGCTTTGCGTTACTAAAGCACCGCCCGCTGAAATAAGCACTATATTTTTGTTAAAATTTGAAGGTGCGGCACTAGGTGTAATCGCACCATTTAAAGTTAAAAATCCTGAGCCACTACAATTTTTAGTAGCTTCCTGACATGCTGGCGCGCGTGCATAAAAAATCAGCTCACGCCAACCATTTTGCTGAAACCAATTATGCTCGGCATTTCCACGCAATATTGAATTGGCATCTTTGGCTGTCCAGTTGGCATTACCACCGACCGGAATTCTACCAAAATGCATGCTGTTGTCCCCGTTGCAATGGGCATCGGCAATGGTTGCCTTGCCAAGGCAACTTGCGTCGCTGACCAACGCTGGGTCAGGTAAAAAAGCAGTGAGTGTAGATTTTGTGCAGCTGCGATTTTTAATATCAGCATCATTGTTGTTTGTGCTGTCTTTGCAATAGTTATGCAAAATTGCCTGCATCACTTCGTTGAGAACACGCTTTTCCATCATCGTATTCATTTCAATTTTTGTAATAGTCAAAATCGCATCATTCATTGTGTCATCTTGCGAAAGTGTGCCGAGGGCAAAACCATTAGCTGTATTTTCAACAAAGTTAGCGTTATCTTCATTTGCAACAATATCCAAATAATGCTGCGGATTATTGGTGTTATTGCTTGAGCGATTCTGCTGCAAATTGTCTGCACGCAATAAAGCTTCGTTCGGTGCAATAATCACGGCAACCAAACCATTATCATTGTTGGCATCATGGATCAAGTTTCCTTGCGCATCTTTTAGGCTAATGGTGCCAGGCGTATCACTATTAAGCGGTAAAACACGCGTATTGTTTTTAAAGCGTTCTGAAACTGCGTACCAAATTCTTTCACCTGCGCCATCGCGAATATCGTCGATTCCTAGCGTTTTCCATGGTAAGCGGCCGAGCCTCGAAGCTTGCGTGTTGCAATTAATTTCGGCGTTGCCGTCATTATTTACATCTGGGCATGGCAAGTCGCCGGGCCTGGCGCAATTAAGACCACAGTGACAATTTTCAGGCATATAGGGACTGTCAGCACTGGTAATGATGTTGTCGCCGTTTCTGTCCACACACCGAAGTAAGGGCGGTATTCTCGATGCTGGTGTAATTTCATTTGAAGAGTAAGCCAACAACGCTTGCTTAGCGGCAGCTAGCATCTGCTGAGTTTTTTGCATTTTTAATTGTCGAATGTTAGCACCGCTAAAATATTGTATGGTGGCGGTTGTAGCCAGCAGGGCGAGGATCATCACTAAAATAATCAGCGCCGCGCCATTGGGCGGCCGTAAAGAAGTGCGCTGGCGACTTTTTAGCATGGTTACATTTAGTTATTCAATTTCTGTCATTTCATCTGGCGATTCAGAGAGCAAAAGCTGTTTTTCTTTTGCTACTGTTGTGATTTCTTTAACCTGATTCTTGTTTGGGTCAAACTGCTGTCCGGCTTTAAGTTGAATGTGCTGACCATTAGCCGGAATACGGATGTTAAGCTTTTCTGATTGTGTGGCAGTTTTTCGGCCATGTTGTGTTTCAGGCTGGAGGTTGAGTTTGCCTATTTGTATGTCATCTAGCACTGCATTTTCTTGCACAGGTTGGCGGTTTACCCACAGCGTGCTTTTGCCATCGCTACGCTTTACATAGCCGTTTAAGGTCACAGGTTTTGTCACTGGCGCTTCAACGGGTTGTTCTAACATCACACTTTTTTTGATAGGCATATTGCGGTTTGGTGCTGCGCGCTGGCTTTCTAATTGCTGCCGTTGATTTGTACTATTAAATAATCTGCCATATTGTTTGCTGAAGGTTTGTTCTTGCGCACATACTTGCATGGTAAAGCCACATAGTAAGATAAAAAGAATCCAGTTTTTGGCGAAAAAATTCATGGTGCTGGGCTCACTTGTAAGTCGTTGGGTTCAGCCAGTGTATACCAGCTAATTTCACAAGAGGCACTTAATGTTGGTGTTTGTGCGCGGGTGTTCGTCGCATTTGCCTCGTTTTGTAAAGCGACCATTTCACAGTTTTTAATGATATATGGACTTAATTTTTTTTCTTCCAACGCTTGGGTAAGCGCTAATAAATCACCTTCATGCAAGAGTGGGAAATTTAACTTCATATCGGATTGATACAAAGTAAACGGCGCTGCCGCGGGTAAAAAGTTGGCGTTTGCTGGAGTAAGTCGGCCAATTTCATATTGAATTTCAAACAGGAAATGGTTTTTTTGGATGTTTGCCAATGCATCTACCCAAGTTTGGCGGCGCTCTTCACCAATAAAGCCGCTGTCAATTAGGGTTTGATAACGAGGCAAAAATGTTGCGCGCAAATTTTTGTCTTCGTCATATTGTTGAAGTTGCCCGCGCGCGTGGCTGAGCAGGTTTTCTTGCATTTGCGTGGCTTGCCGTTGCGTTTCGTAAAACTGATATGCGGCATAAACCAATAGAATCGTTGATACCAACACGACCACTAAAAAAATAAGTGGCTGTTTGAGCTTATTCAAGTCTTTTAGGCGCGCAATCATGAAGGGTTGGCCTTAAGTTGTAGCTTGATTTTAAAAATAGCGCGCTCAAGATGTTGGCTAGAATTTTTCGCAGTTGAGCCACGAAAATCTTGCTGTGCATTTGCGCTGTTTGGTAGCGTAACAATTTCTATTTGCACCACATTTTCATGTTGTTTTAACAGCGCAACAAACTGTTGCGCTTTGTCTTTTGCCACCCGATAGTTACCATCAAACGGGAGAATTTCTGCGCTGGCGTATACCCATTCACTAAGTGGTGCATTGGAGTTTGCCACCTCGGTAGCGATTGTCGTATTTGTTTGCAACCAGTTAAACTGTTGCAAATGCACCTCAGGCATTTTTTCGAGACCTGAACTCAGTGCTTGAATCGCCCGTAACGGTGTTTTGGGATATTGATCAATTTTTTCTTGCAACAACACCACATTTTTAATAGTTTGAACCGGTAATGCTGTTTGTAAGCTGTTGCCAGCTTGCTCGCGATAACGCCGCTCAAGCATTTCAGTCGCATCTTTGGCATTTTCAAAACGGGTTTGATACTCCAATCCGGACAATAGGAAATAGGTGGTTAAAATAACGCCGCAAATGGCCAACGCGGCACTGACAATTTTTGTCCGATAGCCAACTTTACCTAACTGAAATGTGCGAGTGAGGGCTTCTGGGGCCAAGTTGTCAACTTGCTGCCCCATCGCTAAAAGCTGCATGTGCACGAGTTCTGGCGTTTGTGTTAATTGATGGGTTTCAATATGTAAGTGACGCGAAACTTCAGTCGCGGGGAGGACCTCACAGTCAATACTTGGCTCCTGACGGAAGCTTTGTTGAATTTCTTGTGTGTTGTCATCCAAACTTACCAGCAATAAATTGAGATTTACATCACGCGAAATAAACCGCTTACTCATCAAATAGAGGCGCGTTTTTTGCGTTTCCACCAAGTAGAAATAACCGAGTTGGCTAGGGTCATCTGGCACGTCAGGAATCAAGCGGCTCATCCGCAAGTGGCCGTTATGCAAATAGGTTTGCCGTAAGCCGGAAGATAATTTTTCACATAGCAGCGTATGGGTGGGGGCAAGCTTTTGTGAGTAAAAAGGTTTGTGGCACAAGGTTTTGCTGAGCATGGGAAGCAAGTAAACGCCCACTAACTCTCCGTCTAGTTCCTGAATTAGCTTTAGCCAAGACTCTAAAAAATCATCGTTATTGAGCGCAGCGAATAAAAATAGGTCGTCTTTGCGCTTGTCTTTTTCACGCCCGATAAAATGTGCGGTACGAAAAATCAGCCCGCGATAAAATTGGTTAAGTTTTCGGGTAATGAGTTCACGCTTTTCACGGCCACTGCTGTGTGGCAAGTGTTCTAATCGATAATCCTCTTCAACCGCGTTGGCAATTAAGTGAATTGGCACATTCGGATACAGCATCAGCCACTGTTTAAAAGCCTGTTGACCGGATTCATCATGCAAAAAAATTAAACTTTGTTGTAATTTGTCAGCATGCCAAATCCCAGCCACCAGCTGTTTAGCGGTGGCGCATAAAATAATTTTATTGAGGTTTGGTTTAAACATTTAAATATGCAACTTGCTAAATGAATCGTACACCGGGCCAAGCACAGAAAACATGATGAACGCTAAGATGCAGCCCAAAATCACGGTGAGCGTGGGCTCAATGAGTTTTAGCATATTTTGCATCGCGTCATTCACATCGCGATCATAAAAATAACTGATATTCATCAATGACTTATCTAGCGCACCTGTGTTTTCACCCACGCGTACCATGCGCACAACAAGCGGTGTAAATAGTCCCGCATTATGAAAACTTTCGCTCATGGATTCGCCCGCGTTGATTTGCGCGTGCGCACGGCGGAGCGCATCTGCTACGACGCGATTGCCGACAATTTTTTCGCAGATTTTAATCGCATCTAAAATCGGGATGCCCGTTTGGTACATCAACGCAAAATAACGGGCAAAACGCGCCATGATAATTTTATGCAAAATCGTGCCAGTAAATGGCAAGTTAAGTTTCATCATGTCGAATTGATAACGCGCGGCGGGATTTTTTTTCACCAGTGCAGTAACGACAAAAATAGCCAGTACTGGCAAGCCTAAAATCAACCACCAATAATGTTGAAAAGCATCGGAAATGGCGATCAAAATTTTGGTATTCAGCGGCAGTTCTTGTCCCATATTTTTCAAAAAAACTACCATTTCCGGCACCAAATACATCATTAAAAAAACGATTGCAGCGCTGACGACGACGGCGATAAATGCTGGGTATGCCAATAATTTTTTGGTTTGCGTAATGAGTTCATCTTGCCAGCGGATATTGTTAAATAAGTTATTAAACACTTCTGGTAACTGTCCGGTTTTTTCCCCCGCCTCTACCAAGCTGACAAATACTTCATCAAACACATTAGGATGTTCGGCCAGCGATTGCGAAAGCAATTTCCCCCCTTCTACTTCTGCGCTCAAGGCGGCGATGACCTTTTGAAAATAAGGATTTTCGTTACTTTCTTGCAAGTCATTTAGTGCATCTAAAATGGGCACGCCTGCGCTGGTGAGCTGCTCGAGTTGAAAGCAAAACATGACCAAATCTTGCCGAGAAATTTTATTGTGGTTAAAAAGAGAGGTGGCTCTTCTGGCTGGGCGAAAAGTGATTAAATCTAAGCCCATGCGCTCTAAGCGGATTTCTAAATCGGCTTCGTTCTGCGCATCCATTTGCCCCATGGCCGGCCGGCCTAGTTTGTCGACAGCTTTGTAATGAAATGCTGGCATGGCGCTTATTTTTGCCGCGATTGTATTGTTACGGGATGCATGCGGCTTGTGAGGTCGATGACGCGCATGACTTCTGACAAACTGGTGTGGCCATCTAAAATGCACCGAATGCCATCTTCAGCCAAGGTAATAAAACCTTTTTCGAAGGCTAGCTTTTGTAACTCGTCTAAATGCGCACGCCGCGATATTAGTGAGTCCATTTCGCCATCAATACGCAATAATTCCATAATCGCCATGCGCCCAGCATAGCCGTGTTGATGGCAATGTTTACAACCTTTGGCCTTGTAGATTTTGGGGTGGTCTGACGGTTTTAAACGCAAAATTTTTCGCTCAAAATCTTCCAACTTATGTACCACTTTACAATGCGGACACAACACGCGCACCAAACGTTGCGCCAGCACGCCAATAATATTGCCAGCCATGATGTCTGGCAATATACCGATGTCTAGCAATCGGGGGAAAGCGCCTAGCGCAGAGTTGGTATGTAAGGTCGTAAATACCTGATGGCCAGTCATGGCTGCGCGAAACGCCATGGTGGCGGTTTCTTCGTCGCGAATTTCACCTACTAAAATAATGTCTGGGTCTTGCCGCATAATCGAGCGAATGCCATTGGCAAAATCAACCTTATTCACTTCAGAAACAGAGGTTTGCCGCATCATGGCGACTGGATATTCAACGGGGTCTTCCAAGGTCATGATATTGACCGACTCATTATTGCGATGTGAAAGCAGAGAGTACAGCGTGGTGGTTTTGCCGCTCCCCGTTGGACCTGTAACAATAACAATGCCTTCCGGGCGCGTCAGCATTAAGTGCATTTCTTCAAGCATGCTTTCGCGAAGGCCGATGCGCTCCAGCGGAATAATCGATTTTTCTCGATCCAAAACACGCAAGACAATATTTTCGCCATGAATTGTCGGATGGGTAGAAACGCGAAAATCAATCGGGCGGCCGCATAAATTCATATTGAGCCGACCATCTTGTGCTGCGCGAGTCTCAGAAATGTCCAGTCCGCTAATCACTTTGAGCCTTACCGCAACGCCACCCCAATAACTTTTGTGGAGGCTACGCACTTGTTGGAGTACGCCATCAATACGGTAACGTATACGTAAAAAGGCTTGTTCTGGTTCAAAGTGGATATCAGACGCGCCACGCTTCACTGCGTCCATCAGCAATGCACCGACGAGTCGCACTACGGGTTGTGTATATTCGTCACCATCGGCCGCCAAACTTTGGTAATCAATTTCGCCGGTTTCAATCTCACGCAAAATGCCATCGACCGAAAGCTCATAGCCGTAGAATTGGTCGATGAATTCTTCTAATTGTGCTTCTGCAGCTAGCACAGCTTTGAGCTGAATTTTTCCGCCCAGCATAGCGCGTAAATGATCTAGTGCTACCACATTAAACATATCTGCCATCGCCACGACCATGGTTTTGCTGATTTTCTCATACGCCACCGGCAATAAATGGTAACGCCGACAAAAATCTTGCGCGACAAGTTCTAAGGCTTCTCTATCAGCGACGACTGTTGATAAATCAATACTTTCGTGTCCCAATGTTTGTGCGAGCGTATCACGCACCATGGCTTCGGTGACAAACCCAAGTCGCACTAATTGGCGGCCTAATGGTAAATCGTGTTTGGCTTGCTCCATCAAGGCAATGCGAAGCTGGTCTTGGCTGATTAGGCCTTCTTGCGCCATCAGCTCGCCCAAACGCAACTTGTTGGTAAATTCTTTCATGGAAATTTACGAAGCGGGTTGTAAAGTTAAAATGCGATTTTTAAGAATGCGTGGGTCTGGCGTCGTAGCACCAGTACGTTCAACCAGTTGTAAGGCCCGTTGATATTGTGTGAGTGCGAGTTGTGGTTGATTTAAATGCTCTAAACTCACAGCGAGGTTAAACAAAAACTCCGCCGATTGCGGTGCAAATCGCGCAGCTTCAAAATAAGCGGCTTGGGCTTCTTGCCAACGATTTTGCTCTGCATATAAATTACCTAACGCCGAATGAAATTGTGCATTCTCAGGCTGCTGTATTATCAAATTTTTAAGCCGTGTGATCTGGCTGTCAGTATCCAAGGCTGGTTGTAGCGCAACCATGGCGCCGAGCGCAAATGGCTGGGTAGGATCAACTTCCAATGCTTTTTGATACCAGCCAAGCGCATCTGAATTTCTAGCTTGCTTTTGCGCGATTGCAGCCATGCCAAGTAATGCATCCACATTGCGCACATCTTTTTGTAATACTTGTCGGTAAAGCTGTTGGGCTTGGCTTAATTCACCATGATTAAATGCTTGGTAGGCAGAGATCAATGTTGGCTCAATGCCGGTGGTGGATTTTGTGTGGCTAAGTTGTAAACCGTTTTGCGTAGCATTGTTGGCGGCAGACACTTCATCGCCTGTCTCTAAGTTAGAGGGTTTTAAAAGCGGTTCCACTGGCTTAGTGGCAGATTCAGTAGCTCTGTTGGCTGCAATATTATCTCGATGTTGCGAAGCTTTTTCAAACAATCGGTTATCCACATTGTTTTGTTGCACAGGCGCAACGCGATGTTCGGCTTGTGAGATTGGGCTAACTGTAAAATTTTTCTCAGAAACGGGTGGTGAATGTTTAGGCAATGCATTGTGATCGGCGATGAGTAGTTGTGTAGAGCTAGAGTAGACTGGGAAAAATTGTATCGCAAGCCAAATGCACAAAGCCAGCGTGATTAAAGCCAGTGCCAACAACACGCGGGGAAAACTTGAAGTCGGTAAACGTGCTGCATTAAAAATATTTGCGGCTGCCTGTTGCTGCGGTTGACTAACAGGGTCTGCAGGCGCCAAGTATTGGGAAACGATCAGTGGCTTAGCCGCATCTTGTGGAAATGCTGAGACATTATTGGCTTTTGACAATGTGTCTGAATCAATAGCCACTAGCTCTAGGCCTTTGGTTTTTTTCGCATTGTTTGTGTGAGGAGCTTTGCCTTTTTTCTCTTTTTCGGCGCTCGCCAATGCTTTCATGAGCAAACTCATGTGAAGCTACCTTTCGCTATCGCTTTCTACGGTTTGTTTTAATTGCTCCTGCGGCAAATATTGTTTGTAAGTGGCAAGTTCGTCACTTTCTAAACTCGCGTTAGCAATCACGGTGGGCCTTAAAAAAATCACCAATTCCGTTTTTTTGTTAAAGTCATCCCGCCCTCTAAATGCTTTTCCAACGCTGGGGACATCTGACAGCCCCGGTACTTTGTCAGTGTTACGTTGAATTGTATCCTCCATCAGGCCACCTAACACTGCGGTGCTTCCACTGCTGATTTGCAATAAAGACTCCATTTCGCGGACTTGGATGACAGGGATCTTGCTGACCACTTTTAGCGCTTGCAAAGATGGGTTGGGGTCAACAACATCGTCAATTTTTCTTGAAATACTCGGCCGCACGTTTAGATTGACGTTGTTTGCATCACTAATTTGTGGGGTGACGCTCATCACCACGCCGACTGGTACGGTGTTAGGTGTGGTGGTGACGGTGTTGGTACTACCAGCGTTAGTCACCAAATTATTTTGCACTTGTACGGTAAAGTAGACCAAATTATCTACCACTTTCAGGATGGCTGTTTGGTTGTTTAGCACCATCAATTTGGGGCTGGATAGCACTTTGGTATCACCAAACTGTTGCAGCAAGGTGATCGAAGAAGCAATGCTGCCAAGCGCACCAGCCGGATTGATATAGCCGACTGAGAGTCCGGTGGTCGCCGCATCAATCGTCGGGCCTAACGATTGTTGAAAGGTGAAGCCGCTACTGTTAGCGTTATTGCCAAAACGACTCCAATCGATGCCGGCTTGATAGCCATCTTTTAACGTCACCTCTACAATCGTGGCTTCGATCAGCACTTGCCGTTTTGCACTGCCCATGACTTTGTCGATAAATTCTTGCACGCGCTCATGTTGCTTGCTGGTGGCGCGTACGCTGATCACACCAGTTTCAGGGTTGGCAATCACATTAGCGGCCAATAACGTTTTATATTCGATTTGCTGTTGGTTACGTTCTTCGTTGCTGATTCGCGCGATCTCCGCGCGGCTTAATTCGATATTGTTGCCATTTGGGGTGACCGTTGAAGATGGTAATGTGTTGCCATAGCGCGCCACCATGACCTCCTTATCCGTTTCATTTAGCAAGTCCTTAATGTTTTGGATTAAGGAATCCCAAAGGTGATTACTTGCACGGCTTTCAACCGAAGTGCGGGAGCTATTATTTGCGCCATTCCCAGAAGTGCTGTTCATCACGCCGCCTGTGCCGGAACTCTGCGAAGCGCTAGAAATCTGGCCATCAGCACCGATAAATCCACGGGTATCGCGTGCCATGTTCACATAATCCACTTTATAGCTTCTTAATACCGGTTGATCGGGTGTGATGGTGAGCACGTTGTTAGAAATTTTGTAGGTTAAATCGACTTGCTTTGCGAGCCTGTCCAAAATCGCTGGTAGCGTTTGGTCAACGGCATTGAGTGTGACATTGCCTTGAATGGCTGGATGAATGTCAATGTTGAATTTGCTGTCCCTGGCAATTGCAAATAGCACTTCTTTTACCGGTGTGTCATACACCACAATGCTGTAAGTGGCGGGTTTAACAGTGGGTTTGGGTGGCGGTAAAGTGAGTTGCTTGATGGGTTTTGGAATATCGCTCGTTACTTCAGGCTTTTTATTTTCTACTGCGTTTGCGGTAGCTGGTGAAGTAACGGGTTTTTCGGCATTGATATGACCGTTAGAAGGTTGTACGCGAGATTCGTGTGCGCAAGCACCAAGCAATAAAACAAAACAAATAAGCGAGTATTTAACTCCCCCTGATTTTTTATTATGTTGATTTTTCTCAGCCACCGTTTAATGTCCTAAAAACATTGATCACGAACCTGCCATTATCAGAAGCATGATACCGTAAATTTGCTTCTCTTAATAGAATCAGCGTGTTATGTGCGGCAGTGCAACGAAAATTTTTGTTAATGGGCGTTATTTATTTCAGCCTGAATTTGACTTAAAGCACGCAAGTATGGTTTTTTATTTTTGATGGTTTGCGGTAGGATTTGTAAAGCCTGTTGCGCTTCGTTAGCAGAGGTAAACTGTCCATAGACCACAATGGTTTGCGCGTTAGATTTTCGATACAAGAATAGCTGCTCAAGGTTAAGTTTTTGGCTTAACTTCTCAAACTCTGACTTAAGCTGGTTGTCATCGTTAGAGGTCATGATTTGGATCGTCAACGCGTCGGCAGCCATGGCGAGCAACTGCGATTTGCTGATGTTGATATGATGCTCTAAATTGAATTGCTGAATGTCATTGCTGATAGCGTTCGCGGTGGTTTCACGCGAGGTGACCAGATTTGTTTGCTGTGCCGAAATCTCTGGCATCGACACTTCTTTTGAGATTGGTTCGCCCGAATTTTTTGTGGTGTTCAGTGATAAAAAAATCACCAAGCCGATCAAAGCGGCGATGCAAGCGCTAGCGATGTAAAAATAGGTTTGATAGTTCAATGGCTTTCTACCAAATTCACTATCCATAATCGCGGCTTTGACGTATTTGGGTGTAACTTGATAAGCATTTTCTGCAAAAGCGGCAAGCAAACTTTTGTCTGCCAGAATGTTCACGCGTCGAATCAAGCCGTCACTTGCTTTGGCGAGTTTTTTAATCGCAGCTTCACTAAAAAGGTGTGGGCCAAAATAACCCGCGGCGCGTAGCCTAAAAATTAAATATTCGGCAATTTCTTTTGGCTCCAACGGGCCTAAGGTAAAACTATGTGTGATGCGGTCGCGCAGTTGCCGAATATCCAGTTCATTTAAATTAATATCTAATTCCGGCTGACCAAACAGCACAATTTGCAGCAATTTATCCTGATTGGTTTCTAGGTTAGAAAGTAAGCGAATTTCCTCTAGCGTGGCAATCGGCATGGCTTGCGCTTCTTCGACAAAAATCACTACGCGCTTGCCTTCACTATGCCGTTTTAGCAAATGGCTTTGTAGCACTTGCGTGACTTTCAATCGGTCTGCATTTTTGGGGATTTTAAGTTGTAACTCAAAAGCGATGGCGTGCAACACATGTTCCGGCTCCACACTGGGAATTGCGAGATAAATACTTTCAACCGATTCTGGCAGAATTTTTTGCAGCATCCGGCAAATCATGGTTTTGCCACTGCCCACTTCACCAACTACTTTGACGATGCCTTCGCCGTTGGTAATCGCGTAGACTAGCGCATCCAAAATTGCACCACGATTGCCGCCTTTAAAGAAAAAGTCGGTATTCGGGGTGATTTTGAACGGCGCTTCTTTTAAACCAAAGTGCGGGTAGTACATGATGAGGGTTCGTTAGTCATTTGTTTGGCCATTTTTATTCGTCGATAGACATTTCTTGCAGCATGTTCATGCGGCTGTATAAAGTGGTGCGATTCACCCCAAGTAACTTTGCTGCTTGACTTAAGTTGCCGTGCGTGAGTAATAGTGCGGCTTCCAAATAAGCGCGCTCCCAATTTTTGAGAATCACATCCAAATCAATATTGTGATGGCTTTTGAGGTGCCGCTTAGCGTGGAGGGCCAAATTATTGTCATCATTTAAATCAATCATGCCTTCCGCTTGCTCAGGCGTGTGCAGATCAAACTCAGCTAAAAGCTGTGTTTCATCAACAGTCTTGCCAGAATATTTGGCAATCAGCCGAATCACGATATTGCGCAGTTCACGTACATTACCTGGGAAGTGATACTCAGCCCAAGCTTCTGTGGCAATTTCGCTCAGCCGAAACGGCGTTTGCCCGATTTGTTGCGCGTAAAATTGAATAAAGTGATCGCGCAAAATATGGCGATCTTCGCCCAAGTCGCGCAGTGGTGGCACACGCACGGCAAATACCGATAAACGATGGTATAGGTCTGCCCGAAAGCGGCCGGCACGCACTTCGGCGCGTAAATCACGATTAGTAGCCGCGACAATGCGTGCTTGGCTTTTTCTGGTTTGTGTTTCACCCACGCGTTGGAATTCACCATTTTCTAGCACGCGCAATAATTTTGCCTGCAAATCCAGTGGTAGCTCGCCAATTTCATCCAAAAAAAGCGTGCCTTCGCCCGTCTCTTCAAAGTAACCGGAGTGCGCCGCGACTGCACCGGTAAATGCGCCTTTGTTATGACCAAATAAAATAGATTCCGCCAATAAAGGGGAAATCGACGCGCAGTTGATGGATAAATAAGGATGGTGTGCGCGGCGACTGGCGGTGTGAAAATTGCTGGCAACCAGCTCTTTGCCAGAGCCGGACTCGCCCTCAATCAACACTGGAAAAGGGGAATCTGCAAATTGTATAATTTGCGTGCGCAAGGCTTGCATCGGCAAGCTTTTACCTAATAACACTTGGTTGTGTTGCGGTGCTTTGGCAGCGCTCACTTCAACATCTTGTACTTTTAGTGCGGCTAATAATTTTTCTTTGAGTAAATTCACGTCGCACGGTTTAGCGATAAAGTCTAAGGCACCGAGCGACAGCGCACGTTTGACATTTATTTCATCATTTTGTCCAGAAAGTACGTTGATTTTAACGGCAGGTGCGTGCGCAAGTAGCGCAGCAATCACTTTAAAACCCTCCTCTGGGCTGTGTGGCGTGGGCGGAAGACCTAAATCAACCAATGCAAGCGCGGGAGGTGTCTGGAGTTGCTGAAGCAGACTTTTGAGCTGCCCAAAAGATTCGGCAACGCACACTTCAAAGTATTTGCCCAAAACAAAATGTAGCGTATCCGTAATTAAAGGATCATCGTCGACAATCATTAAAATAGGACGCTCGGAAGCCATGACCAGCACCTTAAACTCGTTGGGATTTTTTAAACTATAGCGTTATTGATTTAATCAATCAACGCATTATGCCTAAGATGGGAAATATAGATAGAGAAAGTTAGGTTTGGCGCCTAAGGTGCCGCTAGAAAAGTACGATATCGCCCTCTTTAGCACTGTCTTGCAACACGCCGGTTTCCACTAGATGTTCATAATGAAAAATACGGTTCCTACCACTGTTTTTGGCGTGATACAACGCTTGGTCGGCGCGACCTACCATTTGCACGCAGGTGTCAAATTCTTTGATTTGTGTATAGCCGATGCTGGCTGTCACCTTGCCCACTTGCGGGAAAATAAAGTCAGCAACATTTTTTCTAAAACGCTCCAGCGCCAAGTGAATGTCTGCGTCGTTGGAGCACTCAAAAATACCTACAAACTCTTCACCACCATAACGGAACAACATGTCTTTTTCGCGAAATGTTTCGATCATGATTTGTGCAAAAAGTACCAGTACTTCATCGCCGATTAAATGGCCATACACATCATTGACTTTTTTGAAGTGGTCAATGTCCAGCACGGCGATATAAAAGTGATTGTCCTGTTTGTCGTCTTTGCGTGATTTTTCCTTGTGCATGAGCGACATTACTTTGTTGATTTTGCTCTCAAAGGTTTTGCGGTTAAGTAATCCGGTTAATGTGTCGTGCTCATTATCGCGGATCAGGCTGGCAAAATTTTGATAAACATGTAGCACCATCGCAATCGTGTGACGTAAATCCTCATCTTCAATCACCGCCTGAATGGCAATCACGGCAATCGTTTCAGCTTTTGAATTTTTTAAAGGATAAAGTGAAAGCGGCGTGGCATTTTTTTCTTGATAAAGACAATCTTCCCCAAACTCAAAACAGTTGGCAAGCGCGTTTTTGAGCATCCCTGAAAGCTCTTCGCCATCCGGATTCCGCAAGCTGTTTTTAGTGCTGTAAATTTGCCGTTCTAAATCTTTGGCATGGTAAATTTTAATGGTGTTGGCGACACCAATATTTGTCGGTGAAATGAGTTCATATAAGGATGACGCTAATAAACTCTCAAGCGACAACAAATCACGCTCATTGGTGAGCGTGATAATTTTATTCAGCACAGAATGTGTATGTGTTTTATGCAAAATAGTTAATTTTTGTTCTTGTTAATTTTTTGTATCAGATTTCAACGAGTAAATTCCGACCATATTTTATATCGGCAGATGATTAAAAAAATGAATAAACAAATTCACAAAAACCGGCTAATTTGTGAGTTAGAAATTAATACACACGTTTTTTTGATAAAACATGTTTTTTTGGGTTTGTTTCGGATTGACCGACTGACCTAGAGCAGATAGTCTTTTGCTCAACTCCATTTTATTTTTTTGACTGGCCTAGAAAATGCAAGATCAAGGAATTGAAAGTCGCGTATATAAGCGTCATCCGATACGTACACGTGGACATTTGTTGTTTAATGGACATTCGCCTATCCTAGTACGCACGCTGGATATCAGCATTGGTGGCTTGTGTGTGGTGTCTGAAATAACGTTACCAATGAAAATTCAAGGTAGCATTGATCTCAGTATGCCGATGGGGAATGGCAGATTTGAGTTGCAAAATATCAATATTCAAGTGATACATAGCATATTCAGTAACAAGGATGATGGGTTTAGAGTCGGACTCATGTTTATCAAGCTTGCACCGAATCTGCAAAAAATCATTCATGCAATGGATTAATGCAGTTGCTGTAGCTTCAAACGTCGTAGTTTGGGGGCTAGCTTTGCTGTAATGCCGACGACACTTAAGGTAGCAACCCCGCCAAAAATCACTGAAGGTGCTAAGCCCAACAAACGTGCGGCGACACCGGATTCAAAAGCACCAAGTTCGTTTGAAGACCCGATAAAAATCCCGTTAATCGCTGAAACCCGGCCACGCATCGCGTCTGGCGTGGCAAGCTGCAAAATAGTTTGGCGCATCACTACTGAAATGCCATCAAAGATGCCGGATAGCAGTAGCATTAATGCGGCGATCCAAAAGTGGGCAGTTAACCCAAAGCCGATCATACAAAGGCCAAACCCGGCAACTGCGCCAAGTAACCGACGTCCAGCATGATCATTGATGGGGTGCTTAGCTAACCAAAGGCCGGTGAGAATTGCACCAATTGCTGGCGATGCGCGCAGAATGCCCAAACTTTCCGGCCCAAGCTGATAAATATCTTTAATAAAGGCCGGCAGCATTGCAACTGCTCCACCAAATAACACCGCAAACATATCCAGTGTCATTGCCCCCAACACAATTTGGTTGCTAAATACAAATTTGAGTCCTTCGTGAATGCTTTGAAAAATGGGCAAACGTTCATCCGGAGCTTTAGGTTCTTGAACATTGATCAGCGCAATAGCGATTAAGCCAGCAAAACACAGGGCTGCTGCCACGCTGTACGCCACAGTTTTGTTAGCAAATCCGATCAGCAGGCCGCCAATCGCTGGCCCTAAAATTAAGCCAATTTGGAACATTGCACTCCCAATCCCAGCTGCCTGCGCATATTTTTTACGAGGGATGATAATCGCAAACAAGGTGTTATAACTCGGGGCGATAAATGCGCGCGCAAAGCCGGTAAAGGCGATGGAGGCGTAAATCCAGAAGGTGACATTGGTTTGTGAGCTGACATATAGCCACTCAGCAGAAATTGCCGTCAAAATAAGCGCGTTGAGCAGCAACATAAACGCTGCCAACATTGCAAAGAAACGGCGACTCAGATGGTGGTCAATTGCGTATCCAGCAAATAAAGCAGTGCTGAAGTAAGGGATGACTTCAGCTAAACCGATGAGACCGAGCGAGAGTGGATCATGGGTGATTTCGTAAATATGCCAACCCACGGCAACCGCCAGCATTTGGTAAGCCAATACCATCAAAATGCGGTAAGAAAGCAGCTTTAAAAAAGCAAACTCATGAATTTTAAATAAACTTTTCATCGGCTCGCATTATACGCGAGGCTTGGGCAATCAATTTAGCGGATTACACAAGGAAAGCTGGTTTTTTGTCAAAACGTCTTTCTAGTGGGGAGCGGAAAACGGAAATAAAAGTTGAGTGCTATTATTCTTGCTGTGAGTGCAGTGAATAAAGCAGTAAGTGCAGCAATGCACCGATGAGTCGTCATCGCTTAGTGTGACTCTGCTGATATAGATTAGGCGCACTCACTTATTAGACGCATTTATTTTTTTGCGCTAGCTAACCAAAATAAAGGTTGCTTGCCAGATGATTTAAAAGTCACCATGTGTTGGCGGCGCAAATTTTCAAAAGCTTCGTCAAATGAAACCTGTGTTTCTTGTGCGATTTTCTCTGCAACTGGAGTGTAAAGTTTTGTCCAAGCAGTGTTTTGTTGATAGCCGTGGTCTTGCATACACATCCGCATCACGCGCGCTTTACGGCCAATAATCTCCAGTTTTTGAAATTCCACCACAGCCACCATATGCGCGACAGAATTCTCAGCAATATTGACGCAATCATTGCCGTCTTTTTCTAGCTGACTGATTTTGGCGTCCGTTGTTTTACCGAACGTAATGATGTCCATATTGATCAGCCAAAGCGTCAATAAAGTAAGTGTAATCAGCACACCTGCGATTAAATATTTTTTTTTCAAGGCATGTGCTCCGCGTTCGAAAAATCAATACCCAGATAGTAATCAAATTTTTATAAATCCGCATTACAAAGTCCGTAAATTATTACTTGACCTAAAAAATGAAAAATACAGCCTAATAGCCTTTCAAATCGTCCAATTGAGGTGATGTCCCACATGAGATATTACAAACTACTAAAGAATTGAAACAACGCGCCGTTAGAATATTTATACAACGGCTATTGAAGGGGAAAAATTGTGAGCGATTTTGAAGAGGATATGGTCTTGTATGCAGAGCACATTAATCTAGAGCAGGCCATGCACGGCGCGCAGGAGTTTTTTTCTTGGGACCAAAAGCAACCTTATCGTGATGATGATCTCGACCTGCAAGTTGTTTAAACTCGTTGATGATGATTAAAAAACCCCGCATTAAGGTGCGGGGTTTTTTTATTGAAAAAATTTATTTCAAAAACATTCGTTCCATCGTTTTGTCTTTGTCCACAAATTTGTGTTTCAGTGCCCCCACAATATGCAACACAATAAGAATTAACAGCAAAAAGCCTACCACTTCATGCACTTCTTTAAAAATATCGCGCATGGCTGAATTATCCAAGCCATCCATAAAATCTAGCCCAAACCATTTGATGCCATATTTGCTATTCACTGCCATGATGAGCCCGCTTACTGGCATAGCAACCATCGAAAGATAAAGCAGGTGATGTGCGCCGGTGGCCAGTTTGCGTTCCCAAGCTTTATAAGTGGTGAGCATCGCAGGTGGGCGGTGCGTAATGCGCCAAAATAAGCGAAAGAAAATCAGCGCAAGTAGCGTCACGCCTAGAGATTTATGCAAATTAAAATAAAACGTACGCGGGCTGACTTCTTCGGTAAGCTGCCATTGATACACGCCAAGATCAAACAAATCAAAGGCCAATTGTTTAGGGCCATCTTTAGGTAGCTCGCTCATGTACCACCCTAGAGCAAACATGCCAAAAATTGCTAAAGCGATTAGCCAATGCAGCAAAATTGCTATTTTTGTGTAACGTTGCGTCACGCTCATGTGTCCATCTCCCAATTTTTTTGTGATTGTGTGACAGAAATTACATTCATTAATTCCTGATAGGTTGAATATTATCGTATTCTTTTGTAGGTTAACGAGCGTTTATTTAAAAAAAGGATTCGTCATGCTACGTGCAATATTGCTATGTTTAGTTGGTTTTTTTGTGTCAACTGCACAGGCATTTACTTTAGAAAAAGTAGGTGAGGGTATTTATGTACACCACGGCCAACACTTGGATATTGATACCGGTTATCAGGGCGATATTTGCAATTTAAGCGTAATTGTCGGCAGCAAAGGTATTGCGGTCATCGACACTGGCGGCAGTTTCAACGTCGGCCAACAGTTGCGAGAAGCGATTAAAAAAATTAGCGACAAGCCGATTTTATATGTCATCAATACCCACGTGCATCCTGACCATATTTACGGCAATGCTGCATTTTTGCAAGATAAGCCAACGTTTGTTGGCCACCAAAAATTGGCCAATGCGATGCAAATTCGACAAGATGCCTATAAAAAACTCAATGAAAAATATTTGGGTAACGATGCAGTTGGCACAGAAATGATTTTGCCGACGCTACAAATTGCCGGTTTAACTGACATCAATTTAGGCAATAGAGTGTTGACTATTACGCCTTACGAAAACGCACATACCAACACGGATGTGACTGTTTTTGATCAGCAAACGCAGACTTTATTTACCGGCGATTTATTATTTACTGAGCGCACACCGGTGGTGGAAGGCGATATTAAAGGGTTAATTGCAGTGTTAGAAAAGCTAAAAAATTTGCCGCTTAAACAAATTGTGCCGGGGCATGGACAACAAACCAATGATAGTCAGACCGCGTTGGGCAATGAGCTACGTTACTTAAACACGGTGCTGGCGGATATTCGCAACATCATCAAAAGCGGCGGCAGTTTAAGCCAAGCCATGGACACTGCCGCGCAAGGTGAAAAAAACAACTGGCTTTTGTTTGATGTTGCCAATCGGCGCAACATCAACACGATTTATCCGGCGCTAGAGTGGGAGTAGCGCCAGATTTCTTATTTTTTCTTGAGATTATCTAAACTGCAAGGCGTTTGTGGATGCGCGGCGAGTAACAGCAAACCACCGGCAATTGCTAAATATTGCAGTACAAAAATTAAACCTTGTGGTTCTTGTAGCTTCATGACTAAGGCAAAAAATAGCGCGTAAAAAGCCAATACATAAGCGCAAATTTTAGTTTTAAAGCCAAGCAACAAGCCAATGCCAAACACCAGTTGAATCAAAATAGTGAGCGGCGCAAAAATACCCGGCAAGCCATGAGCAGCAAAATAAGCAGTGTACGCATTGTAGCCATCCGGGTGGCTGGTAACTTGCGAAATCGTGACAAGCGCCGCCACTACAAAAATTTGCGCCAGTAAAATTCTGGCAATCACTTCAGTATAATTTTTCATTGGAATACACTTTCATTAAAATAATTTTTAACCAACGTTCAGTCGTTATAAGTTCAGCCATTATAAAGAGTTTACACAATGTTAGCCAAGGTAGAGATGATAGAAGGGCGCTGGCAAGAGTTAGCGCCGCAACTCAAGCAAATTCGAACCGAAGTATTTATAGAAGAGCAGCATGTGCCCGTCTATATTGAGTGGGACGAATTGGATGCCGATGCGATTCATCTGCTGGCGTTAGACGAAAAAAATCAACCGGTCGGTTGTGCGCGCATTTTAAAACAAGGCAGGGTCGGACGGATGGCAGTAGTAAGAAGTTGGCGCGGTTCGGGTTTAGGCAAAGCGTTACTAGAAAGAGCAATTAACATTTGTCGCAGGCTCAACATGCCAAAAATCAATATTTCCTCCCAAACACATGCGATTAAATTTTACGAAAAAGCCGGTTTTGTGGTCACGAGTGAAGCCTACATTGATGCGAATATTTGGCATGTCGATATGGAGATATTGCTTTCCTAAACAGGTAGCATTTAAGTTCAGCTATAATGTTGGCTTAAATTTCCTCTCCCTTTTTTAATCTTAAGTCATTTAAAGGAAAGTGCATGTCAAAAATTATTTTTAAAGCGGGCGAAGCCACCGTTTACAGCGAAGGTAAAGATGTTACTGCAGCGATGCCGGAAATTTTAATCGGCAGCGTTGATGGTCCAGTTGGCCAAGCGTTTGCCAACATGATGGCGCAAAGCAAGGGCCACAGCGCTATGTTTGCCGTGCGTGACATCAACCAAATGGTGCGTCCGGCGACCATGATGGTGCCGAAAGTGACATTGAAAGGTAGTACCGACGTTGGTTTGTTTGGAGGCGTGGTGCAAGCGGCTTTGGCAGATGGTATTTTGGATGCTGTGATTGAAGGCATTATTCCGAAAGATCAAGTGGATGAATTATGCATTGTGGCGTTGATGTGGATCGATCCAGGTTGTATCGAGCTTGAAAAAGCGGGTACTTTGGATAAAGCGGATATGTATAAAAACAACTATGATGCGATTAAATTGGCTTTAAAACGCGCATTGAATAACGAGCCTAGCATTGACGAGTTGATTGAAAATCGCCATAAAATTAAACACTGTATGTGGGAAGATTCTTGGGATCAAAAGTAAAAATAGCTGCCCTGCCGGCTACCTAAGATAAAAAAAGCGGCTTATATAGCCGCTTTTTTTATGAGCAGAATTTTACAATTACATCCGTCGTTTATTATCCGCAAAGCTAGCCTCTAAAATCGGCGAAGCAGGCACCCAGTTTTCACGATACGGGTGCAAGAGCTTACTGTAAAGTTTGGCTATTTTTTTTACATACAGCTTGGTTTCCTCGTAAGGTGGAACACCTTTATATTTATCCACCGCTTTTTCGCCAGCATTGTATGCCGCAGCAACAAACTCAATATTGCCTTGATAATAAGCGAGTAGCCATTTTAAATATGCTACGCCACCTTTAATGTTATCTTCGGGCTTGTAGGCATCTTTTACACCAAATCTTGCGGCTGTTTCCGGGATTAGTTGCATTAAACCCTGCGCGTTTCTCACTGAGGTCGCTTGTGGGTTAAAACCAGATTCTATGGCAATAAATGTCATGACCAAGTTAGGGTCAATATTATGTTTTGCCGCAATTTTGTTGACGATTTTATAAATGCGTTTTTGCGACATAAACAAAGCCGCGGTTCTTTCGGAAATGGGGTTTTCTTCAACGGTTGGTGCTGCCAATGTTTGTGGTGGCGTTTGAATCACAATCACAGGGTCAGGCTGCATACATTTGGGTAGCTCGGTCAACATATCGCCTTCGAGTTTGACAACCGTGGTTTCTGAGATTGATTCCAACGCTAGCGCATGCTGCTGCTCCGCTGCCATGCTGTAATAAAGGTGCGCAATTTGGCTGTTTTTAGCAACACCCTTTCCATGCTCGTAAATCCAGCCCATTGCGTATTGCGCGTTGGCATCGCCATCACGCGCTGCTTTGCAATATTGGTCATGCACTTCTTGGTAACTATTTACATTGCTATTGGATTTACCGAATTTAAATGCCATTTCGACCAAAAGCGCATGCGGGTTAATTAAAGGCTTGGGTTGAATATCGACGATTTTTTCAATTGTTTCTTGCGTGGCATGGTCCGGGGCTTCAAGCGGTAAAGCTTCATCTATCGTGATGTTTTCCTCTTGTTGGATATCTGCAATCACCGGAGAAACCGTTTGTAAATCCACTGGCGTTTCGGTGGCTTGCAGGGTTGCATCAGCCATTGCGCGCTGGCTTAGCAATGCGCAAAAAGCGAGCAAGATAAAATTTGAAAACCAAGTTTTGTTGGACGTTTGCATTATTTAGAGTTTGATTGCTTTTCCCATGTTGGCGCTATGGTAAAGCAATCAAAGGAAAGCATCAATGGCCCGTTTGGTCATTAAGTATTTGTAATATATGGCGAATTGGCGTTGGAATCGCTGCTTGCATGGCAGATTCAAGCGTCAGCCAATGATAAATTCCCGCTAGATTTTTGGGTAAGAGCGTTATTTCAATCATGTGCGGGTGAATGTCTAATTTAAAGTGGGTAAACACGTGTGTAAAAGCCGCAAGTGGCCGATGTGATGCGATGTTTGTTTTAAAGTTTTCCTGAATCATTTGCAAAATATCCGCGTCAACTTCAATTTCCGGCAAACTCAAGAGTCCACCCCAAATGCCCTTTTCTGGTCTTTTTTCAAGCAAAATAAGACCGTCATGCTGCAGCACCAGCATCGCCGTTTTTTTAATTGGTAAGGCTTTACGTGGTTTGGGCGTTGGCAGTTCGGCAACCCGTTCATGGTGATAAGCCGCGCAGGTGTTTAAAAACGGGCAAAGGTAGCATTTAGGTTTGCTGCGGGTGCAAACGGTTGCGCCTAAATCCATCAAGCCTTGCGTGTAGGCAATCATATCCTGTTGTGGCAATAAAGCTTCGGCAAGCAGCCAAAGTTTTTTTTCAACAGCGGGTGCGCTAGGCCAGCCTTCTACTAAAAAGTGGCGCGCGAGCACGCGCTTTACATTGCCATCTAAAATGGTTTGAGTTTGGTGAAAGGCAAAGGCGGCAATCGCGGCGGCAGTGGAGCGACCGATGCCCGGCAGGGTTTGAATTGCTACAAAATCTTGCGGAAACTTACCGTCAAAATCGACCACAATTTTTTGCGCGGCTTTGTGCAAATTACGCGCACGTGAGTAATAGCCTAAGCCACTCCAGTGTTGAAGCACTTCATCTTGCGAGGCTTGCGCAAGCGCGGCAATGTTTGGGAAACGTGCCATAAATTTGCTGTAATAGTCAATCACGGCGCTCACTTGCGTTTGCTGCAGCATGATTTCTGACACCCAAATCGCGTAAGGGTCTTGGGTGTTTTGCCAAGGTAAATCGTGCCGACCGTGTCGTTTCTGCCAAGCAATGAGGCGGGTTGCAAATTCAGACATGCGAGAAAAAAAGCGCCATCAAAAATTTAGTAGCTCTTTCAGCTTTTTCTCGGTTTTGTCTTTGGATTTTTTCTCTTTGCTTGTTTGTTCTGTATTTGTCGTGTTTTCTGTTGCCGTCGCAGAATCTGATTTTTTCTTATTCAGTAAATTGCCAAGTGCTTCCACTTTATTGCCATCGCCCAGCAAGCCTTTCACCGCTTCCGCTTTTTCGCCGCCCAAATTATCGAGTAGGTTGGATTTTGCTAATGCTGTACCAAACGCGGCTAAATCCATGCCAAATTTTGGGTTAGCAAATGTGCCGGTAATTTTAATAGGCAAACTGATGCCGGTGAGTTGGTCTGCCTCTTTGCCGCCTTGGCCTTTGGTGCTGCCAACAATGGTAGGTTTTGCCATGTAATCGATTTTTTCATTGCCAATATCAATATCGCCTTTACTATCGCCTTTGGTGAGGCGGAAAATCGGCGCTTTCATGGCTAAATCTTCATTATGCGCCACACCATTTTTGATGACAAACGTCCCTGTCAGCTCACTAAAATCAGTTTTTTTCGATTTATCAGAATCTGTATTGCTGCCGGATTTCAACACATTCAATTTGCCCTTCACGTCGCGCACCGTGCCAGCAATATCAATGCCTTTAATCGCGCCATCGGCCAAGTTCATTCCGGCGTTGCCCGCCAAGGCTTTTTTAAGCGCGCCCACGGTATTGCCTTGCGTGTTCACATCTACACTTAAATTGCCTTTGCCGGAGAGCATGTCGTTATTGATCGCATCCACCAGCAATGGGCCGATGGCAATGCCTTTCATTTCTTGCTTGAAGCTGACATTCGGCGTGGCGCGCGCATCTACTTTAAGTAAACCACTCATGCTACCTTGATATAAATTGGCTGAAAATGGCGAAACGGTAGCAATGCCATCCGCCGCTTTCAGGCCAATATTCACATTTTCTGTTTTTACATTAGCAAGTTTGAGCCAGCCGATTTTTGCCTCACCCGAGGCATTTAACTTTTTTAGTGCGCTCAAATCAATGGGCGCATCGCCTGTGCTTTTAGCTTGCGGTTCGTCACTTTTGGTGATGTATTTATCCGCGTCTAATTTGTCGATATTTACGTTAAAGCTGTAGATCGGATCAGAAAAACGGCTGATACCGACGCTGGCATCAATTTGGCTGTCGTCTACTTTGGCTGAAAACGGGTTCACGTTTAATTTTTCGCCATCGGCTTTTAAATCAACACGCATGTTGCGCACATTGGTTTTGCCGTATTTCAAGTGGCCGATGCGAATGCTGCCATCCGCATTTAAGGCTTTTAACGCGCTTAAATCAGCGGGTTTATTTTCGGTAGATTTACTGGTGGTAGCGTCAGTTTTACTCACATATTTGTCTACGTCTAAGGTATCAATGTCGATGTCAAAGCTATACTGTGGCTTGGCAAATTGGCTAATGCCTAAGTTGCCTTTAATTTGACTATCGTCAAATTTTACGTTCAGTCCAGTGAGCGCCAGTTTTTCGCCATCGGCTTTGATGCCAACATTCAGGCCTGACAAACGATATTTATCATAGAGCATCTGGCCGATATTGATTTTGCCATCTAAAAATAATGTTTTTAATGCACTTAAATCGGCAGGTTTGGCGCTGGCAGTTTTTTCTGTCGTAGCTGGTTTCGCGCTTGGTTTACCAAGTAATTTATTTAAATCGAGCGTATCCGCATTTAAGTTAAATTGAATATGCGGCGTTTTAAATCCAGCCACGTCGACATCGCCTTTTAATTTGGTCGAGTCCACGTTCAATGCAAATTGGCTTGCCACTTGTTCTTGTTTCGCATCTGCGTGCAGGCTCAAATTAAAGTCGCCTTTCACGGCGCCGTTAGGCAACGCGGGGTCTTTGATGTCTAAATTGCCCGCCAACTTGGGTAAATCAAACACTAAATTTTCTAAATTGCCGTTAAATGGCGAAGAAAATTTACCTGCAATTGTGCGCTGGCCTTGCACGCCAGCAATGTCACCGGTGATGCCGCTACTTTGTAATTGTTTTGGAGAGCCTTTGATGTCAGCCAACACTAGATTGGCCTTAAAAGTGTCGCTGCCTTTGGTTTGCTCAAGCGCGATGGTCATTTTTTCGCTGGTCACGGTTTCTTTTAACGCTTTGAGTGCGGGTGCTGATAAGTCGGCAACCAAGGTTGCGCCGTCTTTCACGCCCTTAAATTGCAGTTTTAAGCCATCCACCAAAAACTCTTTGGTACTAACTCTGGCATCAACATCGCCGTTGGCTTGTAGGTTGACTTCTTTCATGCCAGCGAGCGCTCCTTGAATATTGGCATCCAGCGCTTTAGCAAAAAAATGTTGGTTGTCCGGGTCGGCTAAAAAATTACCTTTCAATTTCACTTGCGCAGCGACTTCAGGCTGATTTGCTGAAACAAAAAAATCGGTTTTTAAATCGAGTGGTTCTGCAAGTGCCACATGGCCGGTGCTTAAGTTCAATTTGGAAATGCTGTATTTTGCACCGCTGGCTTCGTCTAAATAATTGAGCGCGGAGTTTTTGACATGCACGCCGTCAATATCAAATTTTACTTTTTCAGATTCCTCTTCGTCTTTACTGAGTAAATCGTCAAAATTGGTGGTGCCGTCTTTAAATTTCACAATATTGGCGCGCGCGCCTTCGATATACACAGTATCGACAATCAACTCTTTTTTAAGCAGTGGTAGTAAAGCTAAAGAAACTTTTACGCTATCCACCGCGGCAAATTCAGAGGGCTTTTGAAAATCAGAAAGCGAAATTTTGCCTAAATCTGCGCCGATTTTTGGCCAAAAAGCGAGCTTAATATCACCATCAATTGTGAGCGTGCGTTGTTTTTTTTCTTTAACGATATCAATAATCTGCTGCTTGTAATCGTTGGGGTTAAAAATTGCTGCGACAATCGCGACAACCAATAGCAACAAAGCAATTAAACTGCCAATACCAAATAAGCTGTATTTGAGATATTTATTCATTGCATCCTCCCCAAATTGATGTCAACAGTTATTGCACTGTCCAGTTCACTAGTCCTGTGTAGGCCGTAATCAAAACGATCACGCCAAACGCGATGCGATACCAGGCAAAAATCGTAAAGTCGTGGTGGCTGACATAGCGGATTAACGCGCGTACAGCGATCATGGCGCTTATAAACGCAAAAATAAAGCCAACAATCCATGCACCCACGTCGTCAAAGCTTAATAACGCGCGGTCTTTGTACATGGAGTAAATGGAGGCAATACCCAAGGTTGGGACAGCCAAAAAGAACGAAAATTCAGCCGCAGCTTTGCGCGATAAACCAAAAAACAACCCGCCGATAATGGTTGAGCCTGAACGCGACATGCCGGGAATCAAGGCCACTGCTTGTGCTAAGCCCAATTTAAGTGCATTGATGGGTTTAATGTCATCCACCGTTTCAATGGTGACAGTGTGTTTACGCTTTTCTGCCCACAAAATAATAAACGCACCGACGATAAACGCAATGGCAACTGGCACCGGTTTAAACAATACAGCTTTAATTTTGTCGCCAAAAATCAAACCTAAAATCGCCAGCGGTAAAAATGCGATGCTCAAATTAATGATTAAACGATTCGCAATCGGGTCGCGGCCAATGCCGGCAAATGTGCTGACAAATCGCTGACGATACTCCCAAACTACCGCTAAAATCGCGCCAAGCTGAATAGCAATTTCAAATACGCCGCGTTTGTCATGATCCATAAAATCCATCAAATCGCCCGCCAAAATGAGGTGGCCAGTGCTGGAAATTGGCAAAAATTCAGTCGCGCCTTCGACGATGCCCATAATGGCGGCTTTGAGAAGTAAAAGTATATCCATGAAAGTTCTTCAGTATTAAAAAATAAAGGGGCAGCTAGGCCCCTTGGTTTAGCTGTGTGTAATTACTTTAACATACTGAGCACGGTTGAAAGCAAATTGCCAGAATTCGCCTCAACCTCGCCATTTGGCGTGAGCTTGTCGATCACCGCAGGCAAATGTTCAGCAATTTTGCCACTTAATGCATCGGGCGTGATGCCAAATTTTGCGGCCATATTTGCAATTTCAGTATTGCCAAGCACGCTGGCAATTTGTTCTGCAGAAATTGGTAAATTATCACCCTTGCCAACCCAAGAGGATGCTTCAGTTGCTAATCCACCTTGATTAAATTTATCCAAAATACCCGGCAAACCGCCATGTTGATTAAACATTTCCATGGCAACTTGCGCCATATTACCTTGCTCGCCACCCAACATTTTGCCTAAAACCGCACCGGCGACGCTATCAAATAAACCCATGCTATTCCCTTAATGTAAATTAAAAAATTGTTTGCAAATTCTAAGGCATTGCAATAAGGAGCCAAACAAAGATAAAGAAATTTTACCTTTTAAAACCGTTCGTTCGGCTTTAGATAACGCCATTGCCCAAGTGGCAGTTTGCCGAGTGAAATGCTGCCGATGCGAACACGTTTTAAGCCAACCACATGCAGCCCAACCAGTTCGCACATGCGGCGGATTTGTCTTTTGCGGCCTTCGCGTAGCACAAAACGTAATTGGTCTTCATTTTGCCAGCTCACTTTGGCTGGCTTGAGTTGTACGCCGTCTAAACTTAGCCCGAAGTTGAGTTTTCTTAAGCCGTTTTCAGAAAGCTCGCCTTCTACACGCACTAAATATTCTTTTTCAATGGTGGAATTTTCGCCGATCAATTGTTTGGCAATGCGGCCATCTTGTGTGAGTACTAACAAACCGGTGGAGTCAATATCCAAGCGGCCTGCTGGCGCGAGACCTTTTAAAAAGCGGCGCTGAAATTCTTTGCTGATAACGCCTTCTTGCCATTCGTTTTCTGGTTTGATCAAAACAATTGCAGGCTCATAACCATCTTCTGCCTGCCCACTCACATAACCGATCGGCTTATGCAGCAAAATCGTCACGCTTTCTGATTGATACTCTTTAGCATAACTGCTAATCGCAATGTCCGCGTCAGGAGAAACGCGCGTGCCAAGGGTTTCAATAATTTCGCCGTTCACTTTCACCCAGCCGTTTTCAATCCACTCATCGGCTTCACGGCGGGAGCATAAACCACGCTCTGCCATCAGTTTAGATAAACGTGGCAAATCGCTATTACTGGCGGCAACTGGCACACGCTTAGTGGATACATCAAAGCCATCAAGCGCTTTGGCATCTCTTAATTTGCCTTGGCGGCGCGGCGCCTGACGATAGTGGGGTTCATCACGTTGCGCGGATGGCGCCGTGCGTGTGTCTTGGTTTTTGCTTGGTTTTGCCCCTGTAGAGTCTTGGTTACGCGCAGAACGCGTCTCGCTCTCCTCACGAAGGCTACCGTCATATTTGTGGTTACGCTGGCGCATAGCGTTTGGTTTGTTTGTTCGCTCGTTATTTCCGCGAGTGTGCGTGTTTACTTTGTTTTTTGCTGGTGCTTCCGCAGTTTCAATTTTTTCAGAGTTTACCAAAGGCTTAGGTGGAGCCTTGCTACGGTCACGTTGTTCTGGCGCACGAGCGCGCACAGGTTTTTTTCCTTCTTGCGCTGGGCTGGGGCTGGTTTTGAGTTTAAGTGTCGTCAAAATAAAGGATTAGTTAACAATAAATTTCCCTCGCATTATACGCGTTAATCGTTGACTTCTCCGACCCAGACATTTTTGAGTTTGGTGAATTTCTGCTTTGCACTCATGCTTTCGCTAGAGAGGGCATCCAAAAATAGCGACAACCTGCGTGATTTAATCACGGTGTAAAAAGTGAGCGCAGCAACCGGCACAAAAATTGTCAAGAAATATAGAAGCTTCTGGCTTGTCTGTGCGTGGGTAAAATCAAAAATATTCATGCCAAGCAAGCCGCTGGTCATGGTGCCGATCAACCCCAGAATCGTCACTACGGTGAGGCGCACCACGGTATCTGCTTGGCGTTTAATTTCTTCACCTTCCAAATATTCCGCCATGTCCATAATGCGGCGACGGGTTTTCTCAAACAAATCGGTAGTGTTCAATTGTGTGTGCATCATGCTAAATAAATCTTTGGCCACCGCTTGATCAGAAATACTTTCAAACCAGTAGCGGTGGGTAAAGCGCAAAAATACCCCAACCACTTGGCGTATCGTTTGCCTAAAGACTTTAACTGATTCAGGGTTATCCATTTTTAAACGGCTAATGGCTTGTACCATGCGGTCTGAAAGCATCAACAGAGTGACTTTTTGAAAGTGCGCGATTAAAAATAGTAAAAAATACTGGTTTTGATAATTGTGCTTGATGCCAGTTTTGTTATTAGTAAATACGCGGTGATGCTGGCTACCGATCACAATAAAATTTTGACCGGTACACATCATGCGGGTGGTACTCCAAGGGTCTTTTTTTTGCACGTCCCAGTAGCGGTCATAACAATATTTGCTTTCAAAATTCGCCAAAAATTCTTCCGTAAATGGCAAGGTGTCAGAATCCCACGGCTGTGTTACCAAACCTAAGCGGATTAAATCTCCGCGGGTGAGTTTGGAAGGCTCGTCAAACGCCAAATAAGCCATCAGCGGCATGCGTTGGTATTCAATCTCACGGTAACGGATTTCTCCCTTATGGCTAGAATAATGCTGAACTAACGGATGCATTAAAAATTCCCAATGCAGGGAAACACAAGGCACATGGTTTTCTTTCACAAAGGCTAAATAACGATTTTTGTCTTGATAATCAGAAACGGAAAGCACTTCGCCGTTTTTGTTCAACCATTCAATTGATTTTGCGCAATGCCCAGCATCGCCATTTTCTTCCCAATAATTTGGGTAAGTGCGTCCAAGCCGATACAAGATATCCATCGCGTGTTGGAGTTCAAGGTCATTGCCTTTGACCTCCATCGCCAAAAAAGCCACGTCGATATCGTAGAAAAAATAGAGCTCAATGTGCGCCACTTTCAGCACAATTGGCTCAGGCTTGTTTTTCAAACAAATACGCACTTGTGCAACATCAGAGCGCGTAAAAATATGAATTGGCGATTCACCATAACCACCAGAGTTGCGCCCATGCTTGCCCTCGCCATACAAAAAACGCTGCGCAAACGGCATGAACGTGACAAATTCTTGATAGCGTGCCTCGCTCAACGCTTGCCCAGCCAAAGAAAATTCATCGTCAATTTCTCGCCACGGTGTGTCAGGAATATTTTTTAGAATTTCCCAAGGGCTTTCAATTTTTGTTTGGCTTGTGTCGGTCATTAACTGCACTGGCCATAACAGCGTTTGCCTAAATTCCGCTACTTTTTTTGATTGCGTGTTGTCGTTCATGATGTTTCCCGAGTTTTAGGGGAGTAAGGCACTTTAGCGCGGTCTATGGCGAACTAAATGTGTAATAAACGATTGAAATAACTGGTAATTTAGATTTACAACGCAACCAAAATACTTATTGAAAATCATTGCCTATGCATCGCCATTCGGCAAAAAAGAGGCGTCATCTAGCAAATTACTCGTGATAAACGTACAATATCAGTTTGATTGCAAAATCAAACGCCTTGGGGTGGCTTTAACGCCTGAGATCTCACGAAAGTGAGGGACCCAATGAACCTGATCCAGATAATACTGGCGTAGGGACAGGCAGAGCATATACACTTCAGTGTGTTAGGTTTGTTCCTTATACAGGCAAATCCATCACATCATTGTCACTCTTCCCCTGTCCTTTTTATTTTTAATAGAAAGGATAATCATGAAAACGATTACTAAACCTTTGTCCTTAATTGGACTTTTAATTGCCACGCATTATGGGTTTGCCGCAGAAAATGACAAAGGCATTGAGTTATCTGACGTGGTAGTCAGTGCTGACTTTCGCCCAAGCACTGCAGAAGAAACCCCTGTGAGTTTGACCGAAATTGATGCTGAAACCATTGCAGCACGTGGCGCACAGCATTTAGAAGAGGTGCTCAACCTTGCGCCGAATGTGAATTTTTCGAGTGGTGCATCACGCGGGCAGTTTTTTCAAATTCGCGGTATGGGTGAACGTAGCCAATTTAGTGCGCCGCTCAATCCATCGGTCGGCTTGGTGGTTGATGGCGTGGATTTTAGCCGTACAGGTGGCGCGGCGACGTTGTTTGATATTGATTCTGTTGAAATCTTACGCGGCCCGCAGGGCACAAAATTTGGCACCAATGGCTTAGCCGGCACGATCAACCTACGCAGCAAATCGCCGACCAAAGAATTCTCAGCCCATGCGGAAACTAGCTTGGCAGAATACAACACGCGTAATTTTGGTGCAGCGGTTGGCGGCACCATTGTTGAAGATAAGCTCTTAGGTCGCGCCTCTATTTATACGCATAAATCTGATGGCTACATGGATAACGATTTTTTAAATCGTGACAATACACAAAACCAAGACGAGTTAACTTTCCGTGGAAAGTTAAAATTATTAGCTTCTGACGATTTAACCGTCGATTTAAGCTATACCCATCTCAATATTGATAATGGTTATGACGCATTTACTTTGGATAACAGCCGTAACAGTTTGTCTGACTATCCAGGGGAGGACAAGCAACTGACCAATGCGTTTGCTGTGAAAGCCAACTGGCAAGCCTCTGATGCTGTGATTGTCCAATCCGAAGCGACTTATCTTAAAAGCGATATTGTCTATAGTTATGATGCTGACTGGGGTTTTGATGGTCAGTTTGATGCCTCGTTATTTCCATACATTGGCTTTGAGCGTTTTGACCGCAACCGCGAAAATTATTCGTTTGAGTTGCGTGCGCTGTCAGATAAAGCCGGACGTATTTTTAACGATTCTACCGACTGGACAATCGGTGTTTACTTTTTAGATCAAGACGAAGCATTTGCACAAGATTCTGATTTTGGTATTTTTGGTGCAACGGCAAGAAGTGGCGATTACAACACGCAAAATACCGCCATTTATGGTCAGCTCGATACGCATTTAACCGACAAGTTGACGCTCACAACCGGCGCACGCGCGGAGTATTTTAAAGCCCGTTATGATGATTCAGATGCTTTGAAAGTCCGCCAAGACGAAGGCTTATTTGGCGGCAAAATTGGCTTAAATTATCAAGCCAATGAGCAACATTTGATCTACACCTCGTTAGCACGCGGCTATAAATCTGGCGGGGTAAATAATAACGCCGCGCTACCCGCAAGCCAGCTGAGTTTTGATACGGAATACAATGTCACTTTCGAGTTTGGCGTAAAGTCTAGCTTGCTGGATAACCGCTTAAAAACATCTTTAGCGGCTTTTTATACGGATAGACGCAATGCGCAAGTGGAAAACTCGATTGCACAAGGCGTGCAGTTTCTTGAATTTACTGGCAATGCTTCAAACGCGACGCATCAGGGTTTAGAGGCAAGTGTTGATTGGTTTATCACTGACAAAGTACGTTTGCTCGGTACGCTTGGGTTGCTCGATGCGGAGTTTGATAATCATGCCGTAAGAGGCGTCAGTTTTGATGGTCGTCAGGTCGCACATGCACCTAATTACACCTTTAATTTAGGTACGGAGTATTACCTAAATGATGTGTGGACATTGCGCGCCAATGTAGAAGGTAAAGATGATTTTTACTTTTCAGATAGCCACAATGCCAAATCAAGTGCGTATGCCATCGTGAATGCAAGCGCTGATTACAAGCATGACAACCATTGGAAAGTACGCGTTTGGGCAAGAAATTTGTTTGATAAAGATTACGCAACGCGAGGATTTTTCTTTGGTAATAATCCGGCTAATGGCTATGCGGAAGAAAAATATATCCAATATGGTGAGCCGCGTGTTGCTGGTGTTACCGTGAGCTACGATTATTAAATAAAACTCTTTAAAGAGGGCGTTAAGCCCTCTTTTTTCAATAGGATGCAGGAGCAAAAAATGCGTATTTCAGTCGATATTAGTCTTTACCCATTAACCGAAGGTTATGTAGAGCCAATTTTGGAATTTATTAACAAACTTGAAGCCAATAAAAACTTAGTGGTTAAGCGTAACAGTTTGGCGACACAAGTTTTTGGTGAATACCGCGATGTAATGGATTGCTTAGATAGCGAGATGGAGGCAGTGTTTAATGCCATACCGCACAGTGTGTTTGTGATGAAGTTTATTGGCACCGATCGCGCCGACATTGTGGACGTATAAACCAATATGCTTCAAGACATTATTCAAGCGGTTCATCAAATGTCAGGCTGGGAAATCACCGCGGCCTTGATGGGCGTTGCCTATATTTTGCTGGCAGCCAAAGAGTCGCAATGGTGTTGGCTGTTTGCCTTTTTAAGCACGCTGGTTTACACCGCGCTGTTTTGGGAAGGCCAACTCCCCATGCAAGCCTTGCTCAATTTTTATTATATGGGCATGGCGGTTTATGGTTTTTGGCTTTGGCGAAAACATGGCGGTGCGCAAACTGAAACATTACAGATTAGCCGTTGGTGCGGGTGGCAGCATGCCGTTTTTATCGTGGTTGGCATTATTATTAGTAGCTTAGTGAGCCTTTATTTGCAAAATACCGGGCAATCGCAAAGCCCTGTTTTAGATGCCTACACCACGGTTTTTTCGGTGATGAACACTTGGCTGATTGCAAAAAAAATCTTGGAAAACTGGCTTTACTGGATGGTGATTGATGCCGCTGCTACTGTGTTGTACGTGCAAACAAACTACTACGCCACTGCCGCTTTATTTGTGCTGAATACCGTGTTGGCTGTTGCGGGCTTTATCATTTGGGTAAAATTGTATAAGCAGCAATCAAATTAAATTTGCTTCATCCATTTTGCCAAATCCGTCTCGCCAAGTACGTTCATTAAAAATAATAATAATTGGTAGCACGGCGTTTGCGCGGCATCGTCAGGCCAAGCGTGCGTTTGACAATATTCCTGTTTAAATAAAACGAGTTGCGCAGGGGTAAGTACATAACGCAAAAGCACTAAATCTAGGTTTTTGGGGCCTATCACAAACGCGTCTAAATCAATCAGCGCCAAACTTTTATTCTCTAAATTGCGCAGTTGGTCCCAGCGCAAATCCAGCATCATCGGTACAAAGTCGGTTTCTTTTATATTGTTTGCTTGCGTCAAAATAGCCTGAATTTGCGCAGTGTTCTCTACTTTGTTTTGTTGCAACAAAAACGCTAGCGTGTGTTGTAAACGCGCTGGCCAATCGTGGGCTGAAAATTGAGGCGCATGTAAGCTGCCCCAATTTTTATATCTGCACTGGTGTAGTTTGGCAATATGCTTGGCTAACGCAATCACCCATTGTTCGTCCACTGCGTTTGCATCTAAATCCACCCCAGCTAAAAAGCGCGTAAATACAAATTGGTTGGCCTTTGCGGCAATTAACTCAGGCACTTCCAGCGTGCCGCTTTGTATTAAAAAATCATGCGTTAAATGGATATTTTCCAAATTTTTTGGAAAATTCACATCAAATAAATGGTTAAGCCCTAACCAAAAGCTAGACTTTGCCACCGTTGCGACATTGCAAACCTTTAACACCATCTCGCCTTCACTTGTTTGGCAGCGCCAAAGTGCATGCGTACTATCTGCAAATTTATTGGGCATGGCGATAGGCTCCGCAATCAGTTTGGGTAAACTGGCTTGCTCAGCAGCGCTTAATTGCGGGTAATTCAGCATGGGATAAGGTGTTTTAAGGTTGAGAAATTAAAATGATTTTTTTAAGCTACAATAGCGTAACGCATTATTTTAAAAGAGATTAAATTTTGTTGTTTGTGATTTTTTATATTGTCGCCATTGCTGTATTAATTTTGCACTTTACTGGCCGGTTGGCAGAGTGGGGCATGGAATGGCTGGTGTTTGTGATTGCGGCGGCGGTTTTTCCAGCGGTGATTTACTTGTAAGTTTTTTTGATTGTTGTCATTGCGAGCGAAGCGTGGCAATCTAGTTTTTATAAAATCGCAAAGTTTTTATTTCGCCCCTCGGCGAGTTTCTTTCTTTTGTTTGGCCAAAAAGAAAGAAACCAAAGAAAACGCCACCCTGCTACCGCTTTTTTCCATCGATGCGCAAGTTTGCTGGGCGGCAATCGGAAACTCACTTCGTTCAAACAGCCGCTTGCCGAAATCTCCCATCAAACTTGCACACCTCGGCGCGGTAGAAGGGGGATTAAAGTCAACACCACGCGAGATTCACTGACAATAATCTAATTACGCGTCGTCATTCCCGCGTAATGGTTTAAGCAGGCGTTTTGCAAAGCAAAAGCTCGCAATGCGGGAATCCACTTTAAAATAAAAAGACTTATAAAATACTAGCTTTCGCGCTGGGTATCGCGAAGCTCAACCCAGCCTACGCTCTTGCATTTAGAATGTGTTTTATTTATGGCTTTGCATACATCACATCTGAGCGTAAAACATATTTAACACCTTCAACAATTGGCGTACTTTGGTGACGCAGTTTGTGTGGAAAAATGACGGCCATTCCAGACTTTGGTAATACTTTAAACTGCTCAAATTCAGTTTCACCACCTTGGTAATCATCGTTTAGATAAATCAAAATAGTCAACTTACTTGATTCATAGTAATTTTTGACATAAATCCCATCAACGTGCCATTTAAAATATTGGCTTGAGTCATATTTGTAAAACCTGAATCGCTCATTTAGCGCTACGGGCTTCCAGTAGTTGATTTCTTCAGGAAAATAGCTTTTTGCTTTTTCAAAAATATTTTTAGCCAAATCAAAATCATCAAAGACAATCCTCTGATTATTTCTGACTTCTTCTGATTCTTGCTCGCCAAAAGCAGTCTTAATTTTTGCAGCCTCATATCCATGACGTTCACTCATTTCAATAAACGCATGACACTCAGCTTGATTCAAAAAATCATTGATAACAATCACACCAAATTTTTCGTGTAACTTTTCCATTTTATTTTCTTTATTTATACCGCTGCTCCCGATACAGCCAAGCAGGCAAACTCACATGCGCAATTGCACGTTTTTCTAAGGCTTGCGCGTCGCTCGGGGCTTCCATTTTTTCTACGCGTTTATTTTTTCTATCAAAATGCCCAAAGGTGGCTTTTTTGTCTGGGCGGAGGACGGCCATGTTTTCGCCTTCCATCCATGCAAAATTTTGCTCGTACTGCATCATCGCTCGGCCAGCTAAATTGTCTGGTTCGGCGCTAATGTCGCGGCCGATCATCGGGTGCGTGGCTTCAATCCCCGCGAGTGAGAGTAAGGTGGTAGGCAAATCAATTTGGCTGGCGACTGTTTTAATCGATTTTGGCGTTAAATCTGCGCCTAATATCAGTGCTGGGATGTGAAAGTGTTTCACCGGTACCAAGTCATCACCACGTACGCGGATATCATGGTCTGCCACCACTAAAAACAGGGTATCTTTGTAATAATCGCTGGCTTTGGCTTTTTTGAAAAATTCGCCCAGTGCGTAGTCAGTATATTTCACCGCATTATTTTCCGTGGCTTTGGGTTGTTCGTATAAATCGATGCGCCCATCAGGGAACTCGAACGGCGCGTGGTTGGAAGAGGTAAATGCGAGGGTAAAAAAGTGTTTGCCCGCCGCGTGGTGCGCGCTAATTTGTTCGTGCGTGCGGTTGAGTAAATCTTCGTCTGAAACGCCCCAACTGCCAGTAAATACAGGGTTTTTAAAATCTTTTTGGTCAACCACTTGGGCAAAGCCGTTGCTCATAAAAAAGCCGCGCATGTTGTCAAAGTGCGATTCGCCGCCGTAAATAAATTCAGTTAAAAAGCCTTTCTCACTGAGTAAGCTGGCGAGGGTGAAAAAGTTTTTTTGCGCGAGCGAGAGCTTTACCACGCTTTGCGCGGGTGTTGGGGCAAAGCCTGCCACCACCGCCTCAATGCCGCGTACTGAGCGTGTGCCAGTGGCGTACAGGTACTCAAACCACCAACCTTCGTGCTTTAATTGTTCTAAATTAGGCGTCGCGGGGATGCCGCCTAACGATTCCACAAAGGTTGCGCCCAAGCTCTCTTCTAAAATAATCACAATGTTGAGCGGTTTTTCGCGTTTGATGCTGGGTGTTTGCTGTGTGAGAGTGGGTCTTTCCTCGCCGCCCACCAGCGGGCGCGTATCGCCGAGAATTTCACGGGCTTTTTTAAACTCGGCGAGCATTTCTTCAACTGACATTTTGCCGTAAATCTGGCTCGATTTACTTTCATGTTTTAAGTTGTAAATGGCATAAAAAACCGAATACGCGGAGTTAAGCACCAGCGTATTCACCATGCTATCGTTAGTGATAGAAAAAAGCGCGGGGTTGGCAGGACGGTGGCCGAGGCTAGAGCGAATGGCAAACGCGGTAACAAACACTACAACCGGCCAAGCCAGCCAAAAATAAAGGTTAGGCAAGGTATTTTGTTGGCTAAGCCAAGGTGAGACAAATTTTGCCATTAACCAAACCGTGACAATAATTGCGCCAATACCCGCAAACACGTGGATGCGAAAGCCTTTCCACAACATGGAAACCACTTCTTGTGGATATTTTAAATATTCTACAAACAGCCGGTTTGGGCGCGCATCGTACTCGCCAATAAAGCCCGGCGTGGCAGCTTCTAAAAAAATCAGTAAGGTGATGGCGGTAATCAGCCAAACAAAAGTGAAATAACGCCAAGCTTGCCATGCGTCAAACCAAATATTCAGTACAGCAAAAATCGGCGCGAGTAGCAAAGGCAAAATAATGATGAGCCCAAGCTGAATCATGTCCACACGTACACCTTGCAACAAAATGGACGGCCACAAGCAAGTGGCGGCGACGCGTTCAGATTGCCACAACATTAACCCGGCACGGGAAAGTGAAAGGAGCGGCAGGCTGATTAAAATAATGGCGAGCAGTACCGCATAGGGGCCAGAAAAACTGAGCTTCCCCCAAAAGCATTTGCTAAATTCTGCTAAAAATCCGCTTAAAAAATTCATTGCCAGCGCCAACGTAAGTTGAAAGCGGGAATTTTACCGAAGAATGCTGGGGGAAAGCATTTTTTCTACCGATGAGGCGTATTGTGCGTCAATTTTAAATCCAAATTTTCCATCAAAACCGGGTCTTTAGCGTGGCAGGTTGTGGATTGCAGTTCAAATGCCACGAGCAAGGAACAAAACACGTCGTCATGGCTTAATGGGGTTTTTTCAAAAGGCTTTAGTTGACTGATTTGATAATCAAAATGATCACCCATCCACACAATCGCTGGCACATGCGTTTGTTCTTTTGGTGCAATCGCATAAGGCGCGGCGTGCAAATAAAAACCATGTTCACCGAGTGACTCGCCATGGTCAGAAACGTAAAGCATGGCGGTTTCATGGTTTGCGTCATATTTTTTTAAAAAATTGATGACGTTCGCCAAAAAATAATCGGTATATAAAATTGCATTGTCGTAACTATTATTTACCTCTTCTTGCGTGCAGTCTTTGAGTTCACCTGTCATACACATGGGTTTGAATTTCTCAAAGGCTTTTGGGTAGCGACGGTAATATTCTGGCCCATGGTTGCCCATTTGGTGCAGCACAATCAATAAGTCTTTATCTTGATGTTGGGCAATATAGTCATCTAAACCATTTAACATGCCGATATCGCGACACTCGCCACTATCACACACGGTATTAAGCGTTGGGCTTTTGTAATCTTGATACTCCATGCGAGTTGCAACGCCTTTAGAGTCCGAATTGTTATCGCGCCACAATATTTGAACGCCATTGTCAGCCAGCACATCGAGTGCATTTTCTTGTGCTAATGCGGTTTCTTTGTCGTAGTCTTTCCGGCCCAATGAAGAAAACATGCACGGCACTGAAACGGCGGTGGAGGTGCCGCAAGAAGTGACGTTTTTCAGGCTAATGATATTTTCTTTAGCCAATAAGGGATTGGTTTCGCGTTCGTAGCCATTGAGTGAAAAACGGTCAGCGCGTGCAGTTTCGCCCACCACTAAAATAATCAGCTCGTGTCGATCTTGTGAAACATCAACCAGTTTGGCGTCTTGAGCAATTTGTTTTAGCGGCCCTTTTGGAGTAGTCGGGATCAAGCTCACCCCATATTTGATCACAGAATAAAACGGGTAAATAGGGTTGGCATAAAAGCGGACAATTTTATGTTCACGTACAAATGTGATGTAGCCTGCGGTAAATGGCAAAATGATTGCCACAATCAATACCGCCAATAATCCTGTCATTTTTAGTCTAGCCAATAGATTGAGGCGATTTTGTTGCACACTAGACCAAAAACGTAACACCAGCCAGGCTGGAATAATGCCAAGCAATAGGATTCTAACAACCATGCTTGGGGCTAATAACCCAGTAGCTTCTTTGGCGCTGGTTTGTACAATATTTTCAATCATCACGGTGTCGATCAATACGCCGAATTGATCCATAAAATATGCGGCACTGGCGCTGACCATTAGCCACAGCGCCACCCACCATTTGCCAATTTTTCCTGCACTAATCCAGAGGAAAAATAAATACGTGGCCAAGCTAAAAAACAAACAAAGTGACATTAAAAAAGTTGCGTTGTGTTGATTAAGCGGATAAATGGCAAAAAGATGTTGAAAAAGCGAGAAGTTAGCGCTGAGCATTACAAACAAACTAGTGAGCGCTAGCGCGTAAGATTCACGGCTAAAGATTTTTTTAAATATTTGAAGCATGGTATCCACCTAGAAATTATTTATGGTTTTATTTTTTTAAGTTTGTTTTGAAACAACATCAGCTGACCAAAAATGATTGCGCTAGCAATCCACATTGACCATAAAGTGTGCGAGAGAAAATGGGCGCCGCGCATTTGCTGCACCCATCCAAGGACAAAGCCAACAGTTAAGCCAAACAAAAACACAAACAATGCCTTGCGTGGTGCATGCGGTAGCCAGAAAATACAAAATGCCGCCAACCACAAACCGGTAGAAGCGTGACCAGCGGGGAAGCAATGCCCAGCTTTAAAAGAAGCGGGTAGCGACTCAAATAGCAAAGTGTGTGGGTAATGGCCACCGTATTGCGCAACATCCCAAGGGCAATGGGCTGACGACAAAGATTTGAAATAGGCAATGAGGGTTGGAATGGTGATTGCGGAGAGGGCAACAAACCTAAGGTTTACTCTTAAAGAAGTGCTGACATTTTTTATCGGCTTAAAAATGTCGATTAAGCAGAACGTAATAATCGCAACGCCTAGAATTGTTAAAGTATTTTTTAAATAGCCATGCATCAAGTCCTTGGCAAACCGACTGTTCTTCCAAGGAAAGCTTTGCGAAACTGGGTCGAAATACCAATCTTCAATGGCAATGTCTAACCCGGTACATTGCTGTAGCCAAACCAGCAGTAACAGTGCGCAACACAGTAAAAGAGCAATCTTTGGCATGTTGTTTACACTTTGTTAGTGGTGGTGAGATTCAACGCTTTGCGTGCCTTGTAACTGGCACAAACGCTTATGGAATGGATCACCTACCAAAATTTGGTCGTCTAAGAAGCTTGGGTTCACAATACTTTCATGCGCTAAATAGCCTTGGTAGCGCAAACCCAACAGGTCAGACCAAGTGTAGATAAAATCTGCGTTGTCATATTGGCGGTTCAATATGCTTGCATCGTCAAGCAGGTGTTGGTTAAACCAGCTTTTTGAATGCCAAACTATAAAAGGCACGGCATACATCGGGTAAGTGGGGTTGCCTTCGTTTCTCCCCTGAAAATGATGGTCGCCAGAGTCAAATACATCGTCGCCATGGTCAGAAAAATAAACCAGCAGGCTGTGTTGCTGTGTTGCTTTCAATTGTTGAATCAGCGAATACAGAATGCCGTCGTTATAGCGAATCGCATTGTCATACGCATTAATGGTGTCTTTTTGTTTGTCAGAAAGTGTGTTGAGTAAATCGTCAGTGGATTTAAAAAATTCAGCATCTTCAGGGTAGCGGTAGCTGTATTTCATGTGTGTGCCAAGTAAATGCACCACAATGAATTTTTTCTCAGCTTTGTTTTGCAGCGCATCCGCATAAGGCGCCAACACTTTTTCATCAAAGCTATACGCATTTTGCTTGCGCGTGGTGTTTAAAAATATTTGTTGGTCTGCTTGTTTGGCAAATGTGGTCAGCATCGTGTTGCGTGCAGTTAAGGTTTGCTGGTTGGTAATCCATATGCTTTTGTAGCCAGCCTGCTTCATCATTGAAATAAGTGATGGCTTGGTCTTATACCAATCAGGATGACGCTGATCAGCAAAAGTGAGTACTTGCTCTAAACTTTCAATGGTGTTGGGGCGCGAAGCGAATACGTTGTTAAAGATGTGCAGCTCATTTGCGATGCTACGCAGTTTTGGGTTGGTATCACGCGGGTAACCATATAAGCCCATATGCAAACGATTCGTCGACTCACCAATGACGAGTACAACAGTGGTTGGGTCCTGCTTAGAGGCTTCTGATAAATTTTGCAGCGGTTGAATTTTGTTGAGTTGCAGCAAATTTTGTTCAACTTCACTGAGCTCAGTTTGATAATTTAAGTAGCCAAAACCCAATTGCCAAGGTGGCGCAACACTTAAATGACGATCTAAGCTTTTATAAGCAGACGCAAAATTCTGAGCATTGACTGCCTTAATGGCTGGTGATAAAAAAATCAGGCATAAAAGCGCAGTACTCACCCAAACGGCTTTTTTAAGATTGATCTGAAATGGCTGAATATTGCGCCAAATAAAATAAGGGATCAGGCTAAAAACAATAAAACCTAACAGTACAGAAAAAGAGAAATAGTTTTGCAAATACTCTTTTGATTCCATCGAGTTGGATTCAAAAATAATGTAAAGCAGACTTTGCGTGAGTTCTTGGCGATACACTAAAAAATAACCAAAGCCCGGCAGTGCGGTCAGCCAAATAATAATTCCAATCAATCCGGCAGTTTTTCTGGCTTGATCTGGTTTCAGCAATACTGGAATCAACCATAAAACACTTGCAAATGTCGCATCTTTAAAGCCCTCTAATGAGCTCGCGCCAGAAGTGGTTAGCAATAACTCTGTCACACCGGACAAATACCAAAAAAGCAGAAATGACCAAAAAATGGCAGAATTCACGAGTTGTTTTAAATGGTTTTTCATGGTTTTCGGCGAAAAAAATCCCTATAACGACTTGTTTTTCAACAAGTCGCTTTGTTTAAATAGTGTGTTGGAGGTTTTTAGTTAGAGTTTGCTTTGGGCGATTTTTAAGCCAGCTTCCGCTTCGGCACGGCGGCCTGCATCGGCATCTTCACGGCCTGGCCTTGGTGGCGCAGCCAGTGATTTTTTGTAATACTCAACAGCCTTAGCGTAGTCGCCGCGTTCATTTAAATAGTCTGCGTAGAAAAAGTTTGAATCAATCCCATTTGGGTTGATTTTCAAAGCTTTTTCTAAGTAGGCGAGCGCTTTTTTCTTATCACCAAAGCCAATCGGCCAGCCTGGGACTTTGTAAAATAAGGAACCTAATGAAGTGTAAGCCGCACCTTGCAAGGCTTCCGGATTCATTTTTTCAGCGGCGAGTAATAAATCGCGTGCTTTTTCAGCAAATTTTAATGCGCCGATGCCGCCCTTAGCTTTGGCGTAACTAGCATTAATAATGCCTTCCCAAATCAGCGCCTCTGCTTGGTTGTGATATTTTTCTGAAAATTGATGCGCTTCATCCAGCATGGGTTTAAAAGCCGCTTCTTGCGCTTTTTCATCCACGATGCTGTATCTCACCTTTGCCCAACTATGTTGAATGGCGGTTAAATCACTATCAAATGGCTCATCCGCCCAGGAGCTTGAGCAGGCCAAGGCAAAGCAAAGCAATAACCCCCCGGTCATTTTGCTTAATTTTTTCATCATCATTTTTCTCCTAATAACGTCATTTTTATTTAAGGAACTTTCTTGCAATTAAGGTCGGTTTTTTGAGTCCACCACCAACCAAACTGGGAAATAAGCCATTTAATCGGGCAAAAAAAGACTCTGGTTGCCCAATGTAATATTCGTCTTTCTGCAGGATGATGGCCTTGATAATTTCAGCCGCAACGACCTTTGGGTCATCCATTGTTGTGTTGGTCGCACGCATCATTTCGGTAGAAACATCATTGTTGATGGGCGTTTTAATGGCGCGTGGCGCAATGTAAGTGACTTTAATATTGCTGTCGAATAATTCTCGGCGCAGTGCTTGTGAAAAGCCGCGCAATGCAAATTTGCTCGCACTGTAACTCGCATAATGTGGGAAGCCAATCGAGCCAAAAATGGAACCGATGTTCACAATTTGCCCGGCATTGCGTGCGACCATGCTTGGCAACACGGCGCGTGCCAGTAACATTGGCACAATTGCATTGACATACATAGTTTGTGAAATGCGCGCAGGGCTTTGCTGTGCAAAATATGTAAAGTCGAGCACGCCAGCGCTGTTGATTAATAAATCAACATCACCTGCTTTTTGCGCAGCTTCCTGAATAATGGCATCCGTTGCATTTTCCATGGAAAAGTCATTGACGATGCTGACAGCCTTTCCGCCAGATTGATTAATGGCTTCACACAAGGCTGTTAGTTGCAGTTCATTTCTGTCTAACAAAATAAGCTGTGTGCCATGCCTTGCGAGTTGACGGGCAATTTCCTGCCCCAAGCCGCCAGCGGCACCGGTAATGAGTATTTTTTTGTCGCGTAGCATGTTGAGCTCTTATAAAAAGCGATCACCAAGATCGCGGAAAATATCGCCATACAGTTTGTAAAAATTTTTCGCACTGTGCGTCAGCATTGCCAACTCTTTTTCGTCGGCGATTTTATTCACAAGGTTGGCGTAGAAATCGGTATGACCAACATCCAAAGAGCCATGGGAAGTTAAATAACTAAACGCTTTGTTTGGCAGGTTAAGGCTTTGTTGAATTTTTGCACCAGCCTGTGTGGCAAGCGCAACGCTGGTGCCTTCTAACACCAGCACCATGCCAAAAAAACCAATCGGATTCACGCGGTTAATCATGTCGTAAGCATAAGCGACCATGAATTCTGTCGCTTGGCGAGCTTGACCGTTGCGCACAGCTTCCGCATCTGCGCCGCAAGCGCTAATGTCGTTTAAGATCCACTCTTGGTGGCCAAGTTCCTCCTCAATATATTCTGCTGTTGCTTCGCGTAACCATTCATAACTTTCTGGTAATTTCGCTCCAAACAGCATGAGCAGCGGCACGGTGTGTTTCACATGATGATAAGCCTCGGTTAAAAAGGCGATATAAGCAGCCAAGCTTACGTTACCTTGCGCGCCAGCTTGAATGATAGGCAAGCTAAAAAGTTGGTTGCGCTCTTGCTCGGTCGCGGCAAGGAGTCTTTCATAGGGTTGCATAAGTTTTTCCTTGATATAAATTTTCAATGGCAATTTGGTAATGTTGAAAAATCTCCGCGCGCCGCAAGCGGCCATTCGCGGTCAGTTGATTGTTAGCTAAGCTAAAAGGTTCGTTGGATAGTAAGTACTTGCTCACCCTTGCGTAGTCAGGCAGCGTTAGGTTGATTGTTTCAATTTCTCGTTCTAATGCATCTGCGCTGATATTTTCAGTGACTACGATCACCGCCACGTTAAATGGTTTCGCCTCGCCGAACACCGCGGCTTGTTTAATCAGAGGAGAAATCGTGAGTTCACGCTCAACCCATTCCGGTGAAACGTTGCGGCCGTAAGAGGTAATAAAAATATTTTTTTTGCGCCCTGTGATATGCAAAAAACCGTCTTCATCCAAAAAGCCAATATCACCAGTGGCAACGCTATTTTTTGCATTTTCTGCTTGCCCTAAATAGCCAAGATACTGCACGCCAGCAACGAAAATTTCATTTTCTTCATTTACAGTTAATTGCACATGCGGCAGGGGTTTGCCCACACTGCCAATTTTGTTGGCGCTTGGAGTATTGAGGGCAACGACTGATGCGCATTCAGAAAGACCGTAGCCTTCATAAACTGGTAGGCCTAGTTTTTCAGCACGGGTTAATAATTGCGGTGAAACGGAAGCGCCACCCACTGCGACGAATCTCAAATGTTGTGGTTTAGGCATTCCGGCTTCGATCAAACTCACTAATGCAAGAAGCAACTCGGGTGTAAGAATTAATGAAGTCGGCTTTTCACGCAAAATTGCTTGTAAAAACTTTTGCGGATTAAATCCGGATGAACCATTTAAGCCAACATCAGCCAACGGTAAACAAACCGCGGTTGCGCCTGCAAGCAGTGGTACATATAGTCCGGCTAGATTTTCAAGCAGCGTTGAATACGGCAAAATGCTTAAATGCCGGTCAGTTGGTTGAGCATCGGTTGCCAGCTTAAGTGACTCTGCTACTTGCGCCATGGTGGCGGCCGATAGGCAAACACCTTTCGGCTTACCTGTTGTGCCAGAGGTGTAAGTGATTTTAGCGGTTTGCGCAGGCATGATTTGTTGCGCAGCAGAAACCTCCATTTTAAAGGCGGTGACAAATCTGCCCGCTAAAAAATAATCCAGTTTTTCCTGAATCTTGATACCGCCGTTTGCCAACAATGCTGAAAGTTGGATGGGTTTGTCGGTCACTAAAAAATCAACTTGCGCATCTTGTAGCGCATGACACATTTGTTCCGCAGAAAAAAATAATGGTAATGGCACGTTAGTTAAGCAAACCGATAGAGCCGCCAGATCAACAATCGCCCAAGCGGGGCTATTGTCCATTGCGATAGCCAATACTTTAGGTTGAGCCGCCTGCAAATAATGTTGTGCGCGTTCAACTTCGTTAGCTAATTGTGCATAAGAGAGTTGTTGGTCTAGTCCCTTTAGCGCAATTTTATTGGGCGTGGATGCCACATAGTGCTGGATGGCTGAAAAAATCATGGGAACTTTCAACTAGTTGAATCGTTTTAATTAAAGCGAGCAATTGCCATAATTTGTGGCTGCTGATCGTAATATGTTCCCCAATGTGCTTGGTCAGCCAAAGGTAGACGCGAAAGTTCTGCCTCGCCCAACATTTGCACAGGCATGTGTAAGCGTCTTAATGCGTTACGCAAAGTGGTAATGCCAGTAAAAACTGCCCATTTGGTATCCGTTCCGTGTAAGTACACACTTACGCTGGCAAGCAAGCTTCTAATGCAGGCGGGCTCTAATACAGCAAGATTGCCGATCTCCAGAATTTCATCACGCGCAACGTGGTGGCCAACCTGCGCAGAAAGCACTTGTTCGATAGGCGTGTCTAAATAATGCTCTAAAAATAAAGCTTCGTTTTCGGCATGCCGCAAACCGCAAACCGCGCGCAGCGTATTCTCACTGTCGCGCAGGCTTAATAGCTTCGGCATAAAGTGCGTTATTTCCGCGCCATGTGCTTGCGAGAACATTTGCTGAATAAAGCCTTCTAGCTCCGCACGTTCCGCGTGATGATATTCAACAATATTGGTAAAAACCGGAAGCTCGCCACAGATGGCGATATTGGATTTACGTGGGGTGCTCATTTCCGTCGCAGCGCTGGCGGAAATGTTTGAATTTTCTCTTAATGGTGTTGCGGCTAGCATCAGTTGACTCCTTAACATAGGTTTCTAGCCGCAAACAACGTGCCAAAGGAGGTTTAAAATATATATATTTTATATAAAACAAATACTTATATAATTTTTTGATGGTTTTGTCCATGATGAAGCGTACCAATAAAATGAGGACTGCAAGAATTACATGCACATTTTGCAGAGAAAACAATAAAAGTCTGCAAAAGTTGCAGACTTTTATTGCTAATCACTACAAGAGAGAGGTGTGCTGTCCAAGTGTCCTTCTGCGTCAAGCCAGCCCAATATTTTGACTCTGTCGTCCACGGTGCAAGCCGGTACATATGCGATTGCGCCGTGCGTCTCTGCGACAAAACGAATGGCTGCTTCACTGGACTTGACGACATGTGGTGGGGAAATACCGTGGAAATAAAGCCCATTCCAATAATCATTTTGCGATTCTGGTGAGCTACCCAAAACGCGTTTAGAAAATTGCTGACGCGCTATATTGTCAGTATTTAGATTGACCGGGTGGATGCGTTCTCCATGAGGCCAATAGAGTTTTTTTCGCCAAAAAATGAGTGCGAGCTCAGGCTTATTCATTGGTTTGGCAGGGTTTTCTAGCCCAACAATAATTGCCAGCGTTTCGTTGTCCTCCGCCATGCTTGGCATCGAAGACAACGCTAACATGCAGAAAAAAATGTAGAAAAAAATACGCATTTAGAATAGCACGGCAAATGAAGCCAAAAAGCCTTTGGGGGATTCTTGATACTCTGTGTCGCCACCCACAATTTCAAGCTTCAGAATCTGCTTGTCAGTGCGCTTCCAGGCAACGCCAAGCAACCATTTATCATCAGAGCCTTCATCTGGTCGTCTAAAAGTTTCTAATCGCGCGATTGCATGCCAACGGTTGCCAAGCGGCGCGACGGCTTGTAAATACGCGCCACTGCCGCCATTTTTTCCACCAGTATAAAAGCGTTGAAAACCCTCTCCCGTGAATTCCCAACCTTGAATTTGCGTTAAGAAGTCGAGTCCGACCATATTAAATTCAGGGGTTCCGGCAGTCCGTTCCTTAAATCGCATCAACACAAGGCCGGTTTTGATTTTGCCGGTTAAATCAATGCGTGCGCCGTAAATATCTTTAAATAAAATTTCATCGCCATCTTGATGTTGGTCTTTGAGGGTTTCAGCAAATAAACTATATTCAAGCCCAACTTGCGTCAGTGGGATCGCGCCAAACATCATCACACCATTAGTCGCGGTGGGAAAAAGACGACTGGTGGCGAGCGGGCGTGAGCTTGTCCAGACCAATGGCGCAGCGTGTAATAAGTTCCAACGGCCTGCGGGCGTTAAAAAACGTCCTGCGCGAACATTCGCTTGATCTGAAAGATTAAAGTCGAAATAAAAACGCTCTAAATCAATGTAGCTACCGTCATGCGTAAATTGTCTTTCGTCATTCCAAGAAAGCGGCTCTTCTAGCTCAAGTTCTGAAAAAAAGCTGACACGTCCATTATTGTTCCAGCCGACAAATAGGCTAATTTCGTTAAGTGCTGCTTCTGTCGCTCCGTCGCTGTGGGCGGTGATGCCTGCGCTAGAATAGCCGCCCAAGCTAAAGCTACTCAAAAAACTGTCATTTTTTAGAGGGTCTTCAGCGTATGCGAACGGGTTGCAACACAGTAAAAAAACATAACTGGTCGCAATGGTATTTAGAAAGCTGGCATATTTCATGCGTAGTTAATCCGTTAAAACAGTCAAAATTGAGTAATAATGGACGGAACAAAGCAGAAACTATACCTAAAGATGCTTAAGAAAGCTTTCCCGATTCGCAATATTTTGCTGGCGGCCTTTTTACTGGTCGGCCTGTTGCCGATTGTGTTGATGTCCGTCCTTGCGTTTAACGAAGCAAAAAGTGCTTTGACCATTGAAATTACGCACGACATGCAAACTCGTGCCAATGCTACTGCCAATGAAATTGATCGCCTAATGTTTGAACGACTGCAAAATGTCGCTTCATGGAGCCGTTTGGAAGTGATGCAAGATGCGCGGATTGGCGATGTGGACAAGCGACTCTCACATTTTTTACAGGAGCTAAAAACCAGTTATCGAGATGTGTACGTCGATTTGTATGTCATTGATACACAAAATAAAATTTTAGCATCCAGTTCCCCAGATCAAATTGGCAGTCCATATGTTGCAACGTCTCATTGGATAAAAGTCACCCTGCCAGCCAGTGAGATTAGCTTGTTAAATCCCGATGCAAAAAGTTTAGCAATGACAGCGACAATCACTGATACGTTAGAAGGTACGGTGATCGGTCAGTTGGTCGCTGTCCTGAATTGGCAGCATGTGCAAAATGTATTAGAAGATTCTGTTTCTGGTCGCGGAGCGGCGGCACTATTTGGCCGTGAAGGAGAGTTGATTGCCAATACTGAAAGCTGGCAATCGGATGGCAAGGGCTATTCTCTTAAAGCGCAGGGTGTTTCAAGTAGTTATTTAGGTTTAGGTTGGCGGTTTGAAATTGCGCAGCACAAGTCAGAAGTCTTCGCACCTGTGCGAAAAATGACGCATATATTTATTGGACTATTATTGGCAAGTATTTTGTTGGCAATATTGATTGGCTTACCATTGGTGAAATATTTAACTGATCCGTTAGATCGCCTCACGCAATTTGCCAAAAATTTTATACGTACGCCTACAAAAAGCTTGCCGCCGTTAGAAGGCCCTCTTGAAGTACGCACCATGTCTACCGCCTTTAGTAAAATGATCGCTGACTTGGCTCGATCAAAAGAGGCGTTGACCCGCGCCGCTAAACTTGCTGTGGCTGGGGAAATGGCTTCAGCCATGAACCATGAAATTCGAACGCCCTTGGGTATTTTGCGGTCATCGGCACAAATTTTATCGCGCGAACCAAATTTAAGTGCAGAATCCAAAGAAGTTTGTGGCTTTATGATTAGCGAAACAGAGCGACTCAACAAACTCGTTACGACCTTGATGGATGCGGGTCGTATGCGGCCGCCTGAATACGCACCGACTGATATTACACTTTTGATTGAGCAAGCGGTTGCTATGATGCGGATGCAAGCGGATAAAAAATCGGTGTTGCTCAGTTATAGCAAATCAGAAGCGCTGGTTGTGCCTTGTGATGGTGAGCAAATGACGCAAGTGTTATTTAACCTGCTGATTAACGCAATTTACGTGTTGCCAGCAGGCGGTAAAATTTTAGTGCGTGTTTTTCAAGAGGCGGAATTTGCGGTCATCGAAGTGGCGGATAATGGCGAGGGTGTGCCGGAAGCTATTCAGTTGCAGATTTTTGATCCATTTTTTACGCGCCGTGAAGGCGGTATTGGTTTGGGGTTGGCGGTGGTGCAAAGCATTGTTGAAGCGCACCAAGGAAAAATTAGCGTGCGTAATGGCGAAAAAGAGAGCGAGTATCCCGGTGCGCATTTCCGCGTACAACTGCCAATTTTGGGAGCGATGTCCAGTTGAATCACTTGAATCACAAACCAGAGAAAAAAATTTTAGCGGTAGACGATGAACCTAGCATGCGCAGACTGTTGGAGATTAGTCTACGTCAAGCGGGTTATCAACCGGTGCTGGCAGCCAATGGCCGCGAGGCGCTGGATATTTTGCGCGCAAATGGGGCAGATTTAGTCGTCAGTGATTTGCACATGCCCGGCATGGGCGGCATACAGTTGCTCGAAGCGATGCGTGCGGAAAATATTGAAACACCCGTGATTATCGTCACTGCCCAAGGCGAAATCAGCTCGGCGGTTGCTGCCATGAAGTTAGGCGCTGTTGACTATATTCTTCGTCCATTTGATTTAGAAACGCTTGAACTCGCCATTAGTCGTGCCTTATCAGTCTCGCGCTTAAAACTTGAAAATACATTTTTACGCGAACAAAAAGCTGATGAAACCTTGGTGGGTGATAGCGACGTCATGCAAAAACTCAAAGCCACGCTGGCGCAAGTCGCACCGGAGAAAGCAACTGTGCTGATTACCGGTGAAACCGGCACGGGCAAAGAAGTCGTTGCGCAAGCGTTGCACAAGCAGTCGCCGCGCAAAAAAGCCCTGTTTGTTGCCGTCAACTGCGCGGCGATTCCAGCAGAAATGCTCGAATCTGAGTTATTTGGTCATGAGCGTGGTGCTTTTACTGGTGCGTTGAAAGAGCGAGTTGGCAAGTTTGAACTTGCCGATGGCGGAACTTTGTTTTTGGATGAAATTACCGAAATGCCAATCGTTTTGCAGGCAAAATTATTGCGCGCGATTCAAGAAAGCCAAATTGAACGTTTGGGTGGTAATCGCACGATCAGTGTCGATATTCGCTTGGTTGCCGCGACGAATCGTGACCCGCAGCAGGCGATTAAAGACGGAAAATTGCGTGAAGATTTATATTATCGCCTGAATGTTTTTCGGTTAGATTTGCCACCTTTGCGGGAGCGTAAGCAAGATGTTGCTAGCTTAGCAGCTTATTTTTTAAGGCATGGACAAAAAAAATTGTCGGCTTCAGCGTTGGCTGCGCTGATGCAATACGATTGGCCTGGGAATGTGCGTGAGTTAGAAAATGTCATTGAGCGCGCCAGCATTGTCTGCCGAGAAAATGAAATTTTGCCGACTCATTTATCGTTAGATATTTTACACACTTCTTCACAAGTGTTGCCAACACAGATTGAATCCGCACCAGGTTCATTGTCGATACCAATGGCCGTTGCGGCGATAGAAAAACAATTAATTTTAAATGCGTTAAACGAAACACACGGTAATAAGAGCAAGGCAGCTAAGCTTCTTGAAATAAGCGAGCGCTCACTATGGTACAAGTTAGAGCAATATGCACTTAAGTGAGTTAATTATCGGTAAAATGGTTTTGCAAGGAGTAAATGCACATCGCCAAGTGCGCGTTCTGCAAAGCCACCTTCACAGTAGCTCAAATAAAAATCCCACATATTGATAAACGCTTCACTGTACCCGAGCGCTTTGACTTGTGTGATATTGGCGAAAAACCGTTCACGCCATAGCCGCAAAGTGGTCGCATAATGTTCACCGATGTCTTCTAAATCAATCAGACGTATATCGCTGGCTTTCGTCAGGCTATTGAGCATGGCTGTATTTGAAGGAATATTAGAGCCAGGAAAAATATAACGCTGAATAAAATCAACAGATTTGATGGCACTGTCAAAGCGTTGGTCAGTGATCGTTATGGCTTGTATCAGTGCCAGTCCATTGGGTTTAAGCAAATGCCCCACCTTGGCAAAATAAGTGTCATAGTAATGGTGACCAACGGCCTCGATCATTTCAATAGACACCAATTTATCGTATTGACCACCTAACTGGCGATAGTCCTCTTTTAATAACACAATATGATCTTGTAAGTCTTCTTCAATAATTCTGGCTTGTACATAAGTATATTGCTGTTCAGAAATCGTGGTGGTGGTGACATGGCAACCATAGTGTTTGGCCGCATAAATGGCAAAACCACCCCAACCAGTGCCAATTTCAATCACGCGGTCTGTGGGTTTTAGCTGAAGTTTGTCGCAAATCACTTTGAGTTTATACTCTGCTGCAGTTTCCAAACTGACGATGTCATTAGTAAAAATCGCTGAGGAATACATCATGCTTTGGTCTAAAAACAAGGCGAACAAGTCATTGCCAATGTCGTAGTGTGCTGCAATGTTTTTGCGGCTGCCTGCTTCACTGTTGCTGTTTAACCAATGCAGTGTTTTCATTAGTGGCTTGCTTAGCCATTGATACCCGCCTTCTAAGCTGTCCATGACAGATTGATTGCGTGCCATCAAACGCACGACATCTGTCAAACTCTCAGCCTGCCAGTAGCCAAGCATATACGCCTCGCCAGCGCCAATGCTGCCACCAAACGCGATTTCTCCATAAAAACGCGTATCTAACACACGGATGGTTGCCTGAATGACAGGGATGGTTTCGTTATAAGCTTCACCAAACACGAAGCGTTCTTCGCCATCAATCAGGGTGAGTTTGCCAAATTTAAGCTTGGCTAAACGTTTGAGGACTTGTTCTTTTGCCATATTAGCCACCCATTGCGCTCGGCTTTTGGCTGTGAGTGGCTTAGTGAGCTGCTCATTAGGTAGGTTAGTGAATGATGGTGTACGCATAATTTTATTTTCAAGAATGAGTGTTTGGGTGCGGATAAAAAGGCACACGCTTTAACCACAATCGCAAGGCCTGCCAGTAAATACCAAACACCACTTTCAGTGTTACCCAAGGGAACTTTAACAACGTACGGTTTAAGGTATTTGTGTGCCAGTCTTGCCGATCTAACTGCAACGTTGCGTGAAACATCATGTCTTCAGCGCGCCAGTTTTGCATATGGACACGCAATTGCGTGCTCGGTTCAGAAAATTGCCAACGGTATTGAATTGCCATCGGCATAAAAGGCGAGACATGAAAACGTTTATCAAACGAAAAATAGGGTTTGTTGTTATTTAATAAGCGCAAGTCATGTACATAGGCAAAGTCTTCTCCCCAAGGGGTGTTGGTAATATGGCTCACGATGGTTTCTAACTGCCCTTGCGGGTTAAAGCAATAATAAAAACTCACGGGGTTGAAGCATAAACCCCAATAACGTAGATGGGTGAGCAAAAAGATTTTGCCACTGGGGCGGCGTTGAGTTTGCTGCTCGACTAAATCACGAATACAAGCTTCTAAAGGTTTAGTTGGGTCGCCATAATAATCACTTCGTTTAAACCAAGCGATATTAGGTTTATTGTATGACCAAAAGCGTAAGCCTTTAAACAAGGTGGGTAATGCTTCCAAATCGAGATAAAGCATGAATAAAGGATATTTAAACCCATGCGCTTTTGGTAAGAAGCGTTGATGAGATACCCAACCTGTATAAATTGCACTTTTTGTATGTTCTAAAGGTGCTGTAGTTGCCATTTTAGCGACGCTGTGCGGCCTCAAAATGATCAAGCGCACGTAATGCACTCACTACGCCATCTTCATGAAAGCCATTACGCCAGTACGCGCCTGCATAAGCAGTACGACGATGCCCACTGATTTCCGCGTGGCGATCTTGCGCTTTGGCACCAGCCAATGTGTAGAGAGGGTGCATATAACTCAGCTTTTTGATAATTTTGTCTGGCGCGATAGATGAGGTGTGATTCAGGGTGACTAAAATCGGTTCTTTCGATTGCAGGCCTTGCAGGATGTTCATGTTGTAAGTGACCTGTACCTTGTCACTCTCTTGTGCTGTGACATGATAATTCCATGCCGCCCAAGCACGTTTTTTACGAGGCATCATGTTGGCATCGTGGTGCAAATACACGGTGTTTTCTTGATAAGGAATCGCACCAAGTATTTCCCGTTCTTGCCGAGTTGCGTCACTGCCTAAAATCGCTAAAGCTTGGTCGCTATGGCAGGCAAAAAACACATAATCAAAGTTAATCGCTTCAGTGTTTTGTGGTTTTACCAGGACATTTTTATCAGTTCTAGTGACCGACGTGATCGGAACATTGGTTTTGATGTTGTTAGCAAAGCTTTGGGTCAGTTTGTTGAGATATTGCTTTGAACCACCAACTATGGTGCGCCACTGCGGGCGGTCATCAATGGTGAGCATGCCGTGGTGGTGAAAAAAGCGTACAAAAAAACGTGCAGGAAATCGCATCATTCTGCCAGCATCGGTTGACCAGATGGCCGCGCCCATGGGGATAATATAATCACGAACAAATTGTGGGCTGTATTGGCCTTGCGTTAGAAAGTCGCCCAAAGGCAATTCGTCCTGTGCATCCAGTAACACTAATGATTCGCGGTTAAATCGTAAAATATCGCGAATCATGCGATGAAACTTGAGTGAAAATAAGTTTCGTCGCTGAGCAAACAAACTATTGATCGTTGTTCCGTTATATTCCAATCCGGTGGCTTCGTTGCGCACACTAAAGCTCATGGTTGTGTCGCGCCACGCGACATTTAATTTTGAGAGTAGGGCATTAAATTCAGGATAGGTACGGTCATTAAACACAATGAAGCCAGTGTCAACGGCGTGTGATTGCCCTAATAAATCAATGTGGTGCGTGTGCGTGTGTCCGCCCACATAGTCATTTTCTTCAAATACCGTGACATCATGTTTTGGATGCAAGTGATAAGCCAGCGTGTTGCCGGCAATGCCAGCACCAATAATTGCAATTTTCATATAAGGTTATTTTGAGGGGCTTAATTTTGACTGCTTTAAATGCGCGTCACGTAATTCAACAGGGATTCGTTTTAGGTTCCATATCAAACCTAAAGCTGATAAACATTTGAGTCCATAATAAGTCAAATCAATTTCCCACCAATAAAAGCCCTGGCGGGCTGAACCAGGATAATGATGGTGGTTGTTATGCCAGCCTTCACCTAATGTGACTATCGCAATTAAAAAATTATTACGGCTATGATCGCGCGTGGGATAACGCCTAGAACCCCATACATGGGCGACAGAGTTAACAGTAAAGGTGGCGTGATAAAGGGCAACCGTGGAGATGACAAATCCCCACAGCAACAACTGCCATCCATCAGTGCCTAGATGAGGTGCATAGTGTGCGAGTGATTCACCCAAAATAAAAATAATAACAGCAAACACAATTGGAATCAGGCTATCAAAACGGTCTAAAAACTGTAACTCAGGAAATTTAGCCAACTCTTTCACGCGGTCTAACTGGGTGACAAAGTTTGCTTTTGCTAAAAACCAGCCAATATGACTCCAAAAGAAACCTTGCTGGTGCGGCGAGTGCACATCGCGCACATCGTCAGAATGCATGTGGTGTGTACGGTGATGCGCTGCCCACCACAGAGGGCCGCGCTGAACTGCGGTTGACGCTAACAAGGCAAATAAAAATTGACAAAAACGTGATGTTTGAAAGGTTTTATGGGAAAAGTAGCGGTGGTAAAACCCTGTGATAGCAAACATGCGGACCACATACAGCACCACGGCAAACAAAATGGAGAAAGTACTCCAACCAACCCAAATGACTGCGATACAAGCAATATGCATCATGACAAAAGGCAATATACGCCACCAGTCAATTTGCTGGTCATGGGCTTCTTGCGTCACAGCGCTATTATCAAACCACGTAAGCAGTTTGCGGCTAGCGTTATGCATCACTTTTAATGTCCGCTTCATTGGCATTTTCAAATAAGGACTAAAATTATTTTTAACTAGGATTATTTTTTAATATTAGTTTGTGGGATTTTCAATAATTGCTTTGTGTCGTAGCCCATTTCAGCAATTTTCTGCACAAGTGCCTGATAGTCTGCATCGCTTAAAGTCGGCTGTCTTGCCATTAGCCACACATAGTCTCGCTTGTTTCTTGCAATAATTGTTGTTTGATAATCTGCATCTAAATGGGCAATGATGTATTCAGCCTTGATTGGCCAAATAAATTGCATGCCCCACACCGCATTTTGGGTATTTGGCGTTACAAAACCAGTCGGGTGATAAACTTTCAGTGGCCCATCGGCACTGCCTTGATGATAGCTAAAGGTTGTTGCAATCGAACCGTCAGCGTTAAGTTGATAACTTTCAATTGCGTTGTATGGATCACGCTCTATCGCAGTTGGAATCGCGGCAATTACATACCAATCACCCATAAATTTAGACAAGTCAACACGGTCGACTGGTTTGATCGGCGGGAGCTGGCTACAGGCAGAGCAAAAGCTAAACAGCATGATGAATATCACTTTATGGAAAGAAAATTGATGTAAGTAACCGTTCATATTGAATTATTTTATTTTGTAGTTAATTTTATAACCTTCGGGCGTGGTTGATTCCAACCCAACCCACTCATCGCGTTCGTCATACCACAAACGAATATTGAGCTTTTCTTTGCCCTCAAAGCGGCCTTTTAACAAAAAAACTTGGGTCGGGGTGCTTTGTCCGCGCACTTTAAGTGTGGCTACACCTTGCCCTGTCACGGTCACATCCAAAAATTCGGCATTTTGTGGATTGAGTAACTTGGATTGTTGGCGCATCAACGGGTTCCAATAAGCAAATGTCATGATGCATGTCGGTAGTGATACATTTTTTTCATTGACTTGTACTTCAAATTGTTGCGACCGAAGTTGACCTTCAACCACCGTTTTGACTTTATTTTCCTGTGTCTGTGCTGACAGCTTAGATAGGCATTCACCTTGCCATTGTTCTGTGGCTTGATGTTGGTAACGATAAGCGGACATCCAGAGCACTTTGACGTTAAAGTCTGCAAGGCTATTTAAAGTGCCGTTTTCGTAATCGAAGCGGTGTGTGCCTATCTTTTGTTGATCTAAATAAACATCAAAATTCCATGTTTTTGCCCAAGCATGTTGGGCGCAGGCTAAACACAAAATAGTTAGTATTTTTACCAATCCATTCATGGTTTTGGTAACCCTGGGATAAAGGCGTTAGTTTTGGCAATATAGTCAACATAGTCAGGCCGACGCTCAATGATAGTACTTTCAAGCAAGGCAACACCGCTAATTTTTAGCAGTAAAATGGTCATCAAAATCGGTGAAAATAATGCCCACCAAGTTCCGCTTGCCAGTGCAAATACGTAAAAGCCCCACCAAATCAAGCACTCACCAAAGTAGTTGGGGTGCCGAGAATAGCGCCACAACCCTTGATTCATCACCTTGCCTTTGTTATTGGGGTTGGCTTTAAATTGCGCTAGTTGCCAATCCGCGACGATTTCCCAATACAAGCCAATTAGCACTGAGTTGAGCGCAACTACATCAAGCAAACCAAAAGGGGCTTCACTTTGTATCGCCGCAAACAATGGATAAGAAATAATCCAAGCGAGCACTGCTTGGAATGCAAACACAATATAAAAGCTTTTTAGCCAAAAGTGCGGCTCGTTGTTTTGGCGTATCACCGCATAGCGTAAATCTTCTTTGCCCGAATTACGCCAGCCGATGTAAATACTTAGGCGCAATGCCCATAATGAAACTAATAGTAAAATCAATATGGTACGCAGACTAAACACTTCAAAAAATATGGCGCTGACGAATGCGGTAATGGCAAAAAACAAACTCCACATGCAGTCTACGTGGCTGTAATGGTGTGTTGCTACGCTGAGTAACCATCCGCAAAGCGCAAATATGCCGATGCCATAAAGTGCGTAAAGATAAATTTCAGGAATCAAAACCATTTTAAGTTAGCCCCGCGCCGCAAGTTGGCGTATCCATAATAAACAAGGAAACCATAAACCCCAGCCAACCGCTAACAATATTAAGGTTGTATTGCCTTCTATCAGTTGAACGGCATAAAGTTTTTCAGCCCCTAAATAAGCAAGCGGGCCGAAAGTAGCACCAAGTATGAGTGCTAGCCACCAGCGCCCTTGTAACCAGCGCATGCTCACGTTAAGTGTACAGGCAAATGCCAACCATAACCCCACGATCCAAAGTGGAATCCAAGACACTTCGTTGCCTTGGTGGGGGAACCCGATATATTGAAAGTGAAACAACGCTTGATCAAGCATGCAACCAAACAAGGTAATCGTTAAAATCGGGAGCGCGTCTGACCATTTTTCAACCCAATGTAAATGCGCAGCACAGACCAATGTCACAATAGTGATTGCCAATAGGTCTGCACCTTGCACCCCACACAACACGCACCACCACCATGAAATTTGAAATCCGATGATGTTGATGATGACGCGATTTTTATTGATCCATGCGTTAATTGGCATACTAAGAAGTCACTTTAAGCTTTCCTAAATAAATAATGGCTCACCCACCATTCTTGACCATCTTTGTAACCAAATAATTCAGCACAAGCCATATAAAAAATCCGCCAGCGTTGACGCCACAATTCTGCCTGAGGTTTGCCATAGGTGTTTTCAAGCAGTGGGGTGATTGCATCATGGTGTGCATCCATATTGGCTAACCAAGCATTAGCCGTTTTTTCGTAATGTTGGCCATTCCAGCGCCATTTATTTACCAGACGTAAGTGGTCTTGAAAATGGAGTGGTAAATCATCACTAGGCATCATGCCACCACTAAAAAAATACTGGCTCATCCAATCGTCTTTACCTTGCACCTCAAACGCATACGGCGTGTTGCGATGCACAAAAATGTGTTTAAAAAACAACCCATTAGGCTTAAGCCAAGAAGCTACTTTGCCATACAATATTTGATAATTACGCATGTGCTCAAACATTTCTACAGAGACAATACGGTCATATTGCACTTCGGCCTCAAACACATTCATGTCTGTCGTAACAATCGTTAAGTTATTGAGTCCACGGGCCTTGGCCTGCCCCATGATGTATTCCCGTTGAGAGTGCGAGTTTGAAACCCCCGTAATTGTCGAGTTTGGATAATGCTCAGCCATCCATAAACTCAGCGAGCCCCAGCCACAACCTAACTCCAAAATTGTTTGACCATCTGCGAGTTGCGCATGGTCACAAGTTTGGGTAAGTGCCAACGCTTCAGCTTCATCTAGGCCTTTCGTATCTGGTAGCCAAAAACAACTGCTGTATTTACGATGTTGTCCAAGGCAATAATGAAAAAATTGGGCTGGCACTTCATAGTGTTGTTCGTTGGCCTTTTCTGGCAAAGGTGCAATGCTGGCGTGCTTCATGTCTGCAATAAATTGCATCATATTTTTCTGGCAGATTTCACAATCCAACGCGTGAATTTCTGATAAGCGTGTTTCCACTAGTTTTTTGATCCCTTTACGAACGACCACATCAGGTAATAAGCCTTGATCTGCTAATTGAATAAAAAACGGGCTCATGGATTCCATCAATGTTTGGTTACTCATCGCTTATCCTAAAAATGTAAATCATGTGAATGAGTGTTTATTAAAATCAAAAGTTCAATTGAAATTTAACTCTTTTATTACTTCACACAAATGGCAAATGCCAATCATTAAAAATTTCTTGACTTATAAACTTAACGCAGTTAACTTAACGCTGTTAATTAAAAAATCCTAAGTTGGAGGTTTCATGATGGGTAATGTGATGAAATTTTTCATGTTGTGTTTTTTTCTGTTCTCTGGACAAGTGTTTTCGAATGAAATTTCACCTACCGGTTTATGGAAATCCTATGATGATCAAGGAAAACCAACAGGATTTATACGTGTAACAGAAGATGCTGGTATTTTAATTGGAAGAGTCGAGCGAGGCTTGCCAGAAGAAAAGCAAGTGCAGTTCTGTTCTGTTTGCAAAGATGAGAGAAAAAATCAACCGCTGTTGGGTATGGTGATCATCAAGGGCTTGAAAGCAAAAGGTGATTATTTTGAAGGAGATCAGATTTTAGATCCGTTTACTGGCAACACCTACCGCGTAAAGCTCAAATTAAAAGACCAAGGCAACAAAATGGAAGTGCGAGGGTTTATTGGTGTGAGCTTATTTGGCATAACGCAAATTTGGGAGAGGGTGGAATAATGGATAACGCTTACTTGTGGCTTAAAACGCTGCATATTTTTGGAGTGGTGCTGTTTTTGGGCAATATTATCGTAACGGGCTGGTGGAAAAATCTAGCTGATAGAACCAAAAACCCACAAATAATTGCGTTTGCACAGCGACAAGTGACCCTCACAGACTTTATTTTCACAACCGGCGGCGCACTGATTTTGTTAGGTGCAGGGATGGCGAATGTGTACTTGCATGGCTTAAGTTATTCTGCAAAGTGGTTGCAGCATGGCATGGGGATTTTTTTGCTTTCAGGCTTCATCTGGGCGGCTGTATTGATCCCAACGCAAATAAAACAAGCAAAAATGGCTAGGATTTTTGCAGTTTCCGGACAGATTCCTCAAGAGTATTGGCAACTTTGCAAGCGCTGGAATTGGTATGGTCTAGCGGCCACATTGTTGCCTTTGATGAATCTATATTGGATGGTATTTAAATCGGCTTAATCGATGATGAAAATGGGGAAGAAGATGGAATATGCATTGATCACAGGTGCTTCAAGTGGCATCGGCTTGGCGCTAGCCAACATCATGGCAAGCAAAGGCCACAATTTAATATTAGTTGCGCGAAGCGAGCAAACGTTGCTAGCACTCAAAAAGTCACTAGAGGAAAAATATGCAGTAGCTGTTGAAGTCATGGCAATGGACTTGTCATTGATAGGGCAGGCTGAAATGTTGTATCAGTGCTGTAAAGCAAAAAATTTAGTGGTGAATTGTTTGGTGAACAATGCTGGTTTTGGCGATTATGGAAAGTTTGATGTTAGTAAAATTGCCACTTATCAAAACATGTTGCAACTTAACATTGTGGCCTTAACTGAGCTAACAGCCTATTTTGTTGACGACATGAAGAATAGAGGCGCTGGTCGCATCATGAATGTCGGCTCGATAGCAGCATTTCAACCTAGCCCAAATTTTGCGGCTTACGCCGCAAGTAAAGCCTATGTGATGCAATTTACCGAAGCGCTCAATTTTGAATTGCGTGGTACAGGCATTAGCGTTACTTTGCTTAGCCCGGGCGTGACGGAAACAGGGTTTGTCAGCCGTGCGAATATGCAAAACGCTGCCAATGCAAAGTCTGGGTTGATGGATGCACACGCTGTTGCAAAAGCGGGTTATGAAGCCATGATGGTAGGAAAATTAAATGTTACGCCCGGCTGGAAAAATAAATTATTAACGTTTGGTAGTAGAACCATGCCTTCAAGAGAAGTTTTGTTGCAAATTGCTGGGGCTATTTTGCAAGATACTGCCAAACAATCAGGAAAATAGTCAAAAGTATGCCACCTAAGTTTAAATCTGAAGCTGAAAAACAAGCGGCGCGTACGCAAATATTAGATGCCGCACGTGAGCTTTTTGTCGCCAAAGGTGTTGAAGCCGTGACCATGCGTGAAATTGCCAAAAAAATTGGCTATTCCGCCACCACCATTTACTTGCACTTTAAAGATAAAGAAGCACTGATTCACGCCCTTTGTTTAACCGATTTTAGAACTTTGGGTGTGGAGTTATCTGTCATTTTACAGAACCCGAATTCTGTTGAGCGACTCATTGATTTAGGTTCAGCGTATGCGCGGTTTGCCTTGGCTTACCCTAACCACTATCGCATGATGTTTATGACAGAAAAGCCGCCCAACGCGCTTGATGAAGACGAAATTGACCCAAGTTGGGATGCTTATAAATTGCTCAACGATGTGGTGAATGATGTGTTTCAGTCTGGGCACTTTTTGCCTGAGCATGATAACCCTGAGCTGATTGCTCAAACTGTGTGGGCAGCAATTCATGGTGTCTGCTCACTAGAAATCACCATGAAAAATGATTGCCATATTGCGTGGTGTGATGTCGAAGCGCGCGTGCGTTTTATGCAAAAAATGATATTGCGTGGACTGCTAAAAGAAGCCGTTTTCACCAAGCTGGGAGAATAAAAAATGCAGAAATGGGGTTTTTTAATTGTTGTGTTGAGCCTAACCTCTTGCGAGAAGCCGCAAGAGCCGCTATTAGCGCCAAGGCCAGCATTTGTGATGACGATTCAAAGCGCAGACAGTGTGAATGCCAGTGGCATTGTCGGGGAAATTAAACCTCGCTATGAATCTGCTCAAGGATTTCGTGTGGATGGAAAAATCACGGCACGCTTGGTGGAAATAGGCGCAACGGTTAAAAAAGGCCAAGTGTTGGCGAGGTTAGATAGCACTGATGCCAATTTGGCAGTACAAGCCAATCAAGCCAATATCGTGGCTGCGGAGGCTGACCTCGCCTTGGCGCAAGCCAATTTGGAAAGGCAACGTCAGTTAAAAGATAAAAAATTTATTTCTGCAGCAGCGTTGGACCAATATGAAACAGCGGATAAAGCCGCACAAGCTCGAGTACAGCAAGCCAAAGCGCAAACGCAAGTGTCAGGCAACCAATCACGCTACACCACACTAACCGCAGATCGAGATGGCATCGTGACGATGATCCGCGCAGAGCCTGGGCAAGTGGTTGAGGCTGGCGAAGTTGTCGTGCAGATCATGGATCCCAAAGCGTTAGAGGTTCAGATTCCCGTGCCAGAATCTCGCATTGCACAATTTACGCCGCACACTGAAACGAGCATGCGCTTATGGGCAAACCGTGAACAAAAATATACGGTCAAGGTGCGTGAGGTCGCGCCAGCGGCTGACCCCGTGACACGTTCTTTTATGGTGAAGCTAGATATTCAGAATGCGAGTGATTTATTACACCCCGGTATGACTGCAACAGTATTTCTGCGTCAGTCACTGGGTGCGACTATTTTGGTGCCGAGTACCGCTGTGATGGCTGAAAATACCAGCCCTTTTGTTTGGGTGGTTGATGCAAAACATCGCGTCCATCGCCAACCAGTCCAAGTGGAAAATTATCGTGAAGATGGCGTGATTTTAAAATCTGGCCTGACATCAGGTGAAAAAATTGTCACGGTAGGCGTGCAAGCATTGGTTGAAGGCCAAGAGATCAGACCAGTTGAGCGTGCGCAATGAAGTCATTTAATCTTTCTGAATGGGCGTTAAAACACCAAACCTTGGTGCTGTATTTTATGGTGATGCTCACCGTGATTGGCCTGTTTGCTTATACCAAGCTTGGACAGTCTGAAGACCCGCCGTTTACCTTTAAAGCCATGATTATTCGCACCGGTTACCCAGGCGCGAGTGCCAATGAAGTTGCCTTGCAGGTAACGGATAAACTAGAGAAAAAGCTTCAAGAAGTGCCGCATTTGGATCATGTCACTAGCTACACCCGTGCAGAAGAATCTATGATTATTTTGCGTATTGATGATGGCACAGCGGCTAAAGACATGCAGAATGTATGGTATCAAACGCGCAAAAAAATTAATGATATTCGTCACACCTTGCCCAGCAATATTGAAGGCCCAATTTTTAACGACGAGTTTGGCGATGTTTACGGCAATATGTATGCCCTAACCGGTGAAGGATACTCACCTGCCGAGCTTAAGAAGCAGGCAGAAATTTTACGCGCAGAATTTTTGCGGGTCGCAGATGTGGATAAAGTCGATTTTTTCGGCGAGCAAAAAGAAAAAATTTATATTGAAATCGCTAATGCCAAATTAGCTACCTTGGGCGTGGATATCGCAACGCTGATTCAAACCATTCAAGCGCAAAATCCGATTCTAGCCAGCGGCCGTTTTAATCTTGTGGATGAAAGCATACGCGTGATGGTTTCTGGGCGGATGCAAACGATAAAAGATGTGGAAAATCTGCACTTTAGGGCAGCAGATCGTGACATTCGCTTGGGCGATATTGCAAAGGTGTATAGCGGGTATCAAGAGCCGCCGACACAAACAGTGCGCTATATGGGGCAACCTGCCATTTTTGTCGGGGTGTCCATGCGTGCAGGCGGCGATATTATTGCCTTGGGGCGCGATTTAGACCATAGCTTGTCTGAAGTGGGTAAAAATCTACCTATTGGTTTGTCGGTACACACCATCACTTCTCAACCGGAAATTGTGCAACGCTCTGTCAATGAGTTTGTTAAATCCCTCGCAGAAGCGGTGGTCATCGTGTTGGCTGTGAGTTTACTCTCATTGGGTTGGCGCACTGGATTAGTGGTTGCGGTCACTATTCCGATTGTGCTGGCTGTCACATTTTTATTGATGTATTTGTTTGATGTCGGGTTGCACAAAATTTCGCTGGGTGCCTTGATTTTAGCGCTTGGCTTGTTGGTGGATGATGCGATTATTGCTGTTGAAATGATGGCGGCAAAAATGGAGCAAGGTTGGGAGCGCACGCGCGCCGCTTCATTTGCTTACACTAGTACGGCCATGCCGATGTTGTCTGGCACGTTAGTAACCGCGGCAGGTTTTTTGCCTATCGCCACAGCGGCTTCTAGTACTGGCGAATACACACGTTCAATCTTCCAAGTGACTGTCATTGCTTTATTGGTTTCGTGGTTCGCCGCCGTGATTTTTGTGCCGTATATTGGTTACAAATTGCTACCAAATTTTAAAACGCAAGGCGCTGCGCATCATGAAAGTTACCATAGCAAACACTACCAAATCTTAAGACGCTTCATTACTTGGGTGGTGGCGCGTCACTGGCTAGTCATTGGGTTGACGTTGGTTGCTTTTGCGCTCGCTATTGTTGGCTTTAGCAAAGTGCAACAGCAGTTTTTCCCGGATTCCACTCGCCCGGAGCTGATTGTCGATTTACGCTTAGGCGAAGGCGCGTCACTGGCGGCGACGGAAACTTCGGTGAAAAAATTTGAAGCTTGGCTAAATACGCAAATACAAGCCAAAAATGTAGCGGTGGAGAATTATGTGGCGTATGTTGGCAATGGCAGCCCACGTTTTTATTTGCCGCTCGACCAGCAATTGCAACGTAAAAACTTTGCTGAATTTGTGATATTGGCGAAAGATACGGCCGCCCGTGAAGTATTACGCAACAAGATTATTACTTTGTTTGAGCAAGATTTCCCTGAGTTGCGTGGCTCAGTGTTCAGATTGGAAAACGGCCCACCGGTTGGCTTCCCTGTACAGTTTCGCGTGTCTGGTCCGGCGGATTTTGCGCAAACCAACTTTGATACCTTACGCGCGCAAACAGAAAAAGTTGCCGCTGTGATGCGCCAAAATCCACACCTAAGCAATGTGCAAACCGATTGGGAAGAGCCGATTAAGGCGATTCATTTAGATATAGATCAATCCAAAGCCAGAATGCTAGGCGTAAGCTCAGCAGACATTGCTAACACGCTGAATAGCGCGCTCAACGAGCTTTATATCACTGAGTTTAGAAAAGAAAACGAGCGGATTGATTTGGTGGTGCGTGGCAACCCGGCAGAGCGTAAAAATATTTCGCACATTGGCGATTTAATGATTAAAACTGCCAACAAAACCAGCGTGCCGCTCACGCATATTGCAAACATTAATTACACGTTTGAAGAAGGCTTGATCTGGCGCAGAGATCGCATCCCAACTATTTCTGTCCGTGCGACTTTGTACGGCCACATGCAAGCGCCAGTGGTGACGGAGATGGTAGAAAAGTCTTTGGAAAATGTGCGCAAAACATTGCCGATTGGCTACCACATTGACGTTGGCGGTGCGACAGAGGAGTCAGGCAAGGGCAGTGCATCAGTCGCAAAAGGTGCGCCGCTCTTTATTGTGGTGGTGCTGACGATTTTAATGTTGCAACTTCAAAGTTTTTCGCGAGTCACACTCGTGCTGCTCACCGCCCCGATGGGGATTATCGGCGTAGCGTTGTTTTTACTGGTGTTTGATAAGCCATTTGGTTTTGTGGCCATGCTTGGCACCATCGCACTCTCCGGCATGATCATGCGTAACTCGGTGATTTTGGTTGACCAAATTGCACAAGACAAGCAAGACGGCAAAGCGGATTGGGAAGCGATTGTAGAATCGACCGTACGTCGCTTCCGTCCGATTGTACTCACAGCAGCAGCGGCGATTCTAGCGATGATTCCACTCACGCGTAGTGCGTTTTTTGGGCCGATGGCGGTCGCGATTATGGGTGGCTTGTTGGTCGCGACGCTATTAACGGTAATATCGTTACCCGCGCTTTACGCAGCATGGGTTCGCGTGAAAGTGCCAAATAATGTGTTAAAAAGTTAATCTAAAACAGATAAGTATTGTTTAAAGAGAAAAATTAACCTAACTTGCATGGTTTATAATCAAAGAGATATTTTTTATCTCGAAGATTTTTATCTAAAAGACAGGTTACCCCATGAACATGAGCGCAAATACGTTGGAAACACGGTTTAATACAAAAGAAGCTAACTTCAATATGGTCGAGCAGCAGATTCGCCCTTGGGATGTGCTGGATCCACAGGTGCTGGATTTATTCCACGCCGTGCCGCGTGACCGTTTTGTGGCACCTTCGCAAGTGGGCCTTGCTTATGCAGATATTGAATTGCCGATCGAGCACGGTGAAACCATGCTTTCACCAAAAATGGAAGGCAAAATTTTGCAAGCGGTTGCCATTAAAAAAACGGATCGTGTGCTGATTATTGGTACTGGCAGTGGTTACTTAACGGCGTTGGCCGCTAAATTGGCTGAATCTGTGCATACTGTGGAAGCGCATAAGGATTTACTCGAACTCGCCAAAAAACGTATACAGCAACAAAATATTCACAATGTCACTTATGAAGTTGCAGTGGCAGATGCGTTAAACGGTTATGTGGCACGCACGCCGTACGACGTGATTATTTTTACAGGCTCGTTAGAGTTACGTCCAACCCAAGCGGAAGCGATGCTGTCATTGGGCGGACGTTTATTTGCCGTGATTGGTCAATCGCCAATTATGCAGGCAACCTTGACGCAACGTGTGACGGAGGATGCTTTCCGGCACGAAGCGATTTTTGAAACCACCTTGCCACCGTTGAAAAACGCGCCGCAAGCAGAAAAATTTATTTTTTAAGCTATGCAAACACATATTCATCTCTCACAAAAGTTTCCTTTCAAAACAATCACCCTCTTATTGTTGATGATGAATGTGTGTGCGGTAGCACCACTTAACGCCGCGACTACTGATGAAATTCAGGCTGCCCCTACTGTAGAAACGCGTAGCAAACCATTAAGTTTGATCGATGTATATCATCAAGCGCTTGCCAAAGATGCTACTTTGCTTTCATCATTGAAAGCCAATCAAGCGTCACAAGAATTGATTGAGCAAGGTAAGGCGCTTTATCGCCCAACGGTTTCTTTTACCGCAAATGCCAACGCCACGCAGACCGACATTAAATATATCGGGGCAAATATTTTTAGAAATGAAGGCCGCAGTAATTTTGAAGGCTACAACTACGGCGTGAATGCGCGTCAGCCAATTTTCCGCAAGCAAAATTGGGTGCAAATGGACCAAAGCAAAACCCAAGTCAGCCAAGCCGACAAGCAACTGCATTTAGCACAACAACAACTCATTTTGCGGGTGACACAAGCCTATTTTGATGTGTTGATTGCGCAAGACAGAATAGCGTTACTACAGGCGCAAAAAGAGGCCACGCAAAGCCAGCTTGAGCAGGCTAAAGCCAATTTTGAAGTTGGCACCGCGACGATCACTGATTTTAATGAAGCAAAAGCACGTTATGATTTAATCGTCGCGCAAGAGGTGGCTGCGCAAAATGCCTATGAAGTTGCGCAATATTCGATACAGTTGATGACCGATGCTGCACCAAGTAAGTTGGCAACCGCTAGGGCGGATTTACAAACAGAGCCGCTGCAAAGCATGCAAAATTGGTTGGATGTGGCGATGCAAAATAATCTCACTATCCAAATTCAGCAAGACGCGTTAAAGCTCGCAGTGCAAGAGGTTGAACGTAATCAAGCTGGCCATCTGCCAACAATCGATGCCGTGGCCAGCTATACCAAAAGTTACAGCAATGGCAATGTAAATGGTTTTGGCAGTGATTTAAAGTCTGCTGTGGTTGGTCTACAGCTTGAATTGCCTTTGTATCAAGGCGGTGCGATCAGTTCGCAAGTGCGGCAAGCTGTGCTCAATAAACAGCGTGCTGAAGAAGATATAGAGCTTGCGCGCCGCAATGCTACGTTAGAAACGCAGCGCGCCTACCTCAATTTAAATACCAGCATGGCGCAAATTGCGGCTTTTGAGCAAGCCTTAAGCAGTGCGCAAAGCCAGTTGGATTCCACCAAGCTTGGTTTTGAAGTGGGGGTGCGCACCAATGTGGATGTGCTCAATGCACAACAGCTTTTATTTAGTGCAAAGCGCGATTTACTTGAAGCGCGTTACCAGTATTTAGCAAATACTATCCGCCTCAAAGCTGCCTCTGGCTTAGTGGCTGAGGTGGATTTGGCTGACATTAATCAGCAACTTGTGACGCAGTAGAGGAGTTTACACATGGCCTTGGCACTTGCAAAAGCAAACTTAAGTCAGCTGGTATTGGTTGATATGCAAACCAAACTGGCGGCGGTGATGCCGCAAGAGGCGATGCAACAGGTCATCAAAAATTGTGGCATTTTATTGCAAGCTGCGCTGCACCTTGAAGTGCCGACGTTACTCACTGAGCAATATCCAAAAGGCTTAGGGCATACCGTGCCAGCGTTGTTGGCTTACTTTCCAACGATTGAGCCGATTGAAAAAACACATTTTTCTTGCTTAGGTGAGCCAGCTTTTGCGCGCCAACTCACGCGTGACCATCCCCAAGTCATCCTAGCAGGCATGGAAACGCATATTTGCATCTGCCAAACCGCGCTTGATTTACGCTCACATGGCAAACAAGTATTTGTGGTGGAAGATGCGGTCATTTCGCGCAACCCAGACAACAAAACCAACGCCATTGCCAGAATGCGCGAAGCGGGTTGCGTGGTGACGAATACGGAATCGCTGGTGTTTGAGTGGCTGGGTAAGGCCGAAGGCGATGCCTTTAAAGCCATCAGCAAATTGATTCGTTAATATGCGATTTTCCGCAAAGGCTTAGTTTAAATATTGGCCAATTAACGCCACGGTCTTTTCTGTCGCACCTTGATTGTCAGCCACAAATTGCAGTCCTTCCTCAGACATTCTTTGTCTCAATGCCGGTGTCGCGGCAAGTTGTGTTAATTTTTCTACTAACACATCAGCGTTTTCAACCTGAATGGCCGCACCAATCTGCGTGGCGGTTTTTGCCGCCAGTTCAAAATTGAACACATGTGGCCCAATCAGCACCGGCTTGCCAAGCGCACATGGCTCAATTAAATTTTGCCCGCCAAACGGTAACAAACTGCCGCCGACAAAGGCGACATCGCTGGCGGCATAGTAGCTAAACAATTCCCCCATGCTGTCACCCAAAATATAGCGGACACCTGTCGCAATCGTTGCTGTGGGTGCAGAGCGCTTTGCATAAACGAGCCCGCGGGACTTGAGTAAATTTTCAACTTCTTCAAATCGCTGCGGGTGGCGCGGCACGATGACCGTGACAAGATTCGCAAGGTTCTGTTTAGTTAACGCGTCCAGCAATAATACTTCTTCGCCATCGCGCGTGCTGGCAGCAACAAAAATAAACGCCTCTTGCCCGAATTGTTTGCGTAAGTTTTTTCCTTCCTCCGCGGCTTTGGCTGGCACTGCAACATCAAATTTTAAGTTGCCTAATGTTGCAACATTGTTTGCGCCAAGCGCACTTAGCCTCACTGCGTCTTGCTGCGCTTGGGCGCCGATGGCCGATAACCCTTGCATGCCTTCGCGCACGAGTTGGCCGAGTTTTGCATATCCTGCGGCTGATTTTTCTGAAAGCCGTGCGTTAATCACCAAGCAAGGCACTGCATTTTTTTTGCACGCAGAAATTAAGTTAAACCAGATTTCTGTTTCCATCAGCAACACGATGCTAGGCTGAAAATGGCGCAAAAAACGCTGCACAGCAAACGGCACATCGTAAGGTAGATAAACGCGCTCTACTGAGTTGCCAAAGAGTTGTTGACCAGTTTCGCGCCCGGTAGGTGTGGCATGGGTGAGTAAAATGGTGTGGTTTGGGTATGCCGCCTGTAGCGCTTTAACAAGCGGCGCTGAGGCGCGCGTTTCGCCCACTGAAACACAATGCAAACAAATGATAGGTTTAGTTTGTGGCGGCAGTGGCGGATAAAAACCAAACCGTTCACCCCAGTGTTTGCGATATTCTGGTTGCTTGATGCCGCGCCACAAAAGTTTGAGCGGTACAAACGGCAAAATCACATAAAGCAGTAAAGTGTAAAAAAAACGGTGCATGCAGCATTTTCGCATAAATTTTATTGCACAAATCGCAGCGCGCATATTTCAACCAAAATGGCTAGAAAAATATTTTTTATAAATTATTTTTTGAGTTGGTAAGTGTCTACTTACTTGCTAGCCGAATGTTGGCGCTACTAAACAAAAAAATCCCCAAAACAGTGCAAAAAAATTCACCAAAATGAGGGTTGACTGACACAATATAAAGGCATAAATTAGCGCCAGTAACACAATATGTTGTGTTAAGCAGTCTCTTTGCGCCTAGATAAAGAGAAGTCATTATGATTATTCGCGCTAAAGAGATTTAGTGATTGACGTGGTCAAAAGAATAAAAGAATTTAAGGGGATTTGCATGTTAAAAGCCGTGGAAACCAAAGGAAAATCAGCCTTGATCAGTGCTGCTGATATTCCGGTTCAGCCCGTTTCGCTCGATATTTGGGATAAAAAATATCGCTTAAAAGCTAAAAATGGTGATCATGTTGATAAAGACATAGATGATTCGTATGCCCGTGTAGCACGCGCGCTCGCCGATGTTGAAACCACAGAAGAGAAAAAAGCCGAGTGGCATGAAAAATTTTTATGGGCGTTGCGCCGCGGAGCGATTCCGGCTGGCCGCATTACTTCTAACGCAGGTGCGTTAGAACACAAGCCAGCCACGTCTACCATCAACTGTACTGTTTCAGGCGTGGTGGAAGACAGCATGGACAATATTTTAGGCAAAGTGCATGAAGCTGGCTTAACCCTTAAAGCCGGTTGCGGCATTGGTTATGAATTTTCTACCTTGCGTCCAAAAGGTGCTTTTGTGGCAGGTGCTGGCGCTTACACTTCTGGCCCGCTTTCCTTTATGGATATTTACGACAAAATGTGTTTTACCGTGTCCTCCGCTGGCGGTCGCCGTGGTGCACAAATGGCCACCTTTGATATTAGCCACCCTGATGTCACTGACTTTATTAAAGCCAAGCGTGAAAATGGCCGCTTACGCCAATTTAACTTAAGCTGCTTAATCACCAAAGAATTTATGGAGGCCGTGAAAGCCGATGCTGATTGGCGCTTGGCTTTCCCTGTCACTGAAAAAGAAGCCATTATCGACGGCTTGAACGTGAACGACGAGAGCCAAGTAGTGTGGCGTGACTGGCCGATTAAAGGCAAGTACCTCACCAAAACTGAAGGCCCTGAAGCGGGCAAAGTGGCTTGCCGTATTTATAAAACCATTAAAGCGCGCCGTTTGTGGGATGTGATTATGTCCTCCACTTACGATTTTGCCGAGCCGGGTTTTATTTTGATTGACCGCGTTAACGAGATGAACAACAACTGGTTCTGCGAAAATATTCGCGCAACTAACCCATGTGGTGAGCAACCCTTGCCGCCTTATGGTGCTTGTTTGTTGGGCTCAGTTAATTTAACCAAATTTGTCAAAAACCCATTTACTGATGAAGCCCATTTTGACTGGGCGGAATACCGCGATGTGGTGGCGATTTTTACCCGCATGCTTGATAACGTGGTAGAAATCAACGGCTTGCCGTTGGAGCAACAACGTGCAGAAATTGCTCGCAAACGTCGCCACGGCATGGGCTACTTGGGTTTGGGCTCTACGCTCACCATGCTGAAAATGAAATACGGTGAAGATGACTCGATTAAATTTACTGAAGAAGTTACCCGTGTGATGGCTGAAGTGGGCTGGGAAATTGGCGTGCAACTGGCTGAAGAAAAAGGCCCAGCACCGATTATGGACGAGAAATTTGAAGTCACCGCTGACATGCTGCGTGTGCGCCCTGAAATGGCGGCCGACGGCATTAAAGTGGGCAGCAAAGTGTTGGGCAAAGTGTTGCTGGGTAAATATAGCCGCTATATGCAGCAATTTCCTGAAGGTTTGCGTAACCAAATCGCCAGCAAAGGCGTGCGTTTTACGCACCATAGCTCAATTGCGCCAACCGGCACCATTTCACTGAGCTTAGCCAACAATGCCAGCAACGGCATTGAGCCAAGCTTTGCGCACCACTATGCGCGTAATGTGATCCGCGAAGGTAAAAAATCGAAAGAAAAAGTTGACGTATTTAGTTACGAGCTTTTAGCTTACCGTGAGTTGATTAACGCCAACGCCATGCCGTTTAGCGATAAACTAGAAGAGCAATTGCCTGATTATTTTATGGATTCTTCCACTATCAAGGCCAAAGCGCACGTGGATATTCAGGCCGCTGCACAAAAATGGATTGATAGCTCCATCTCAAAAACCATTAACGTGCCGACCGATTATGACTTTGAAGATTTTAAAGACATCTACCTCTACGCTTACGACAAAGGCTTGAAAGGCTGTACGACTTTCCGCTTTAACCCAGAAGCATTCCAAGGCGTGTTGGTGACCGAGAAAGATTTGGAAAGCACCACCTACAAATTTACGCTGGAAGATGGCACTGAGATTGAAGCCAAAGGCAACGACGAGATTGAGTACGATGGTGAGATACATACCGCGGCCAATTTGTTTGATGCGATGAAAGAAGGTTACTACGGGAAATTCTAGTCTTTGCCTACTGCGCTTGCGATTGCGGCGTTGAAAAGCCCTTTTAAATCCTCATGTACTTGTTTGTACACTCCGGTTTAAAAACGCTTTTCGCCTAGCACTCGCTTCGCTCGCAACGGCAACCATCTAAAATCTTAACAATTTAGATTATTTAAAAAAATTGAAGCACTCCAATAGGGAGAACACTATGGCAATTAAAATTGATAAAAAAATCACCGCTTACAAGCTGGTGAGTGATGAAGACAAAAAAGCGGCAGAAGCCGCGCAGGCACAACCAAGCAGCAATGTGGTGCAAATGGGCGAAGCGCTAAGCCGCCCCGATATGCTGATCGGCAATACTTATAAAATTAAAACCCCGGTCACAGAGCACGCGCTCTACATCACCATTAACGATGTACTCATGAATGAAGGCACGCCGCAAGAACACCGCCGCCCGTTTGAAATCTTCATCAACTCCAAAAACATGGAGCATTTTCAGTGGATCGTCGCGCTCACACGCGTCATGTCTGCCGTGTTCCGCAAAGGTGGCGATGTGACATTTTTGGTGGAAGAACTCAAAAGCGTGTTTGAACCTTCAGGCGGCTACTTTAAAAAAGGCGGCAAATTTGTGCCGAGTTTAGTGGCTGAAATTGGTGAAGTGGTAGAAAAACACCTGCAAGAAATCGGCATGCTGAAAAAACCGGGCTTAGATGAACACCAACAAAAATTGGTAGAAGAGAAAAAAGCCGAATATTTAGAAAAACACGCATCTTCAAACGAAGGCGTGAACGATGAAGGCTATCCAAAAGGCGCGCAGCTTTGCAAAAAATGTAACACTAAGGCCAGTATTTTGATGGATGGGTGTATGACTTGTTTGAATTGTGGGGATAGTAAGTGCGGTTGATATAAGAAACTAATAAACAATGCAGTTTATTGTGGGCGACCCAATAAGCTGCAATCTTGTCCCCAAAAGCTGCTAGTAAAGACCTCATAAGTTGCTAGTAAATTGCCCCTTAAAAAATTTATTTACGGGGCAATATTGAAAACCTTGTTAATACTTTGCAAAGACGAGTGTTTGGTGTTAATTAATAGATAGCTTTGAAGCCCCAATATTCTCGAGGCTTAATTTTTTATCGTGTGGATAGATTGCAGAATAAGCAATGAAAACAGCTCGCATTCAAATCAGTTAAAGCGCAATTGCTTTTCCACATAAAAGCATTCTGGCTCACTTCCTTGATTAAAGGCTGTCATATACAAAACAGAGATGGGAATACTTTTAACATTTTTTGAACTAAAAACTCCTGTAAGCTACTGTTATAATGGCGTTACTTAAATTTTTCGCCACTAATGTTTAGTGGCATTTTTTATGAAGTGACATTTTTATTAGGATATTTCATGAGCAAAATTATTATTGACCACAACCCTTCTAAAGAGAGGTTGGCTGAGTTAGGCGTTTCTAGCTGGGAAATTTGGGACTGCCCGCCAACTGAGTTTGAATTAAACTTTGATACGGCAACTGAAAAAGCGTATGTGCTTGAAGGAGAGTTTGAAGTTTACCCACAAGGTGGTGAGAAAGTGGTTGTAAAAGCAGGTGACTTTGTTGAGTTTCATAAAGGGTTGAAATCTCACTGGAAAGTGACAAAACAACTTAAAAAGCATTACAAACACTTTTAAGTCGTCGCCGCTTTGCAATAAAGCGAAAAACAAAAGCCTTGAGATGTAAGCATTTCAAGGCTTTTTTGTGGGCGTTATTTCCACAAGCAATTTCAAAAATAATCGGGCAGCATGTCAAAGGCATTGATGTTTACACGGCATCGGCGTTGTGAGGGATAATAGCGCCCACTGTATTTTTTGCACCATTTTCGGAATTCTCCCCCATGGAAATTAAGGTCAACTTTCTCGATAAGCTACGTCTTGAAGCCAAGTTCGATGACTTCACGGTGATTGCCGACCAGCCTATCCGTTATAAAGGCGATGGCTCGGCACCCGGCCCTTTCGATTATTTTCTCGCTTCATCGGCCTTGTGTGCGGCGTATTTTGTCAAGTTGTACTGCAGCACGCGCAATATTCCTACCGAGAATATTCGCCTTTCGCACAACAATATTGTTGATCCGGAAAACCGTTATCAGCAGATTTTCAAGATTCAGGTTGAATTGCCGGCAGATATTTCTGATAAAGATCGTCAGGGGATTTTGCGCTCTATCGACCGTTGTACGGTGAAAAAAGCGGTGCAAGCAGGGCCAGAGTTTGTGATAGAAGAAGTCGCGAATCTGGACGCTGATGCGCAGGCTTTGCTGATGGTGAGGCCGGCGGCTGACGCGCAAACCTACATTACCGGCAAGGACTTACCCTTAGAACAAACCATCGCCAATATGTCTGGCCTGCTGGCGAGCTTGGGCATCAAGATTGAAATCGCCTCGTGGCGCAATATCATTCCCAATGTGTGGTCATTGCATATTCGCGATGCGCACTCGCCGATGTGCTTTACCAATGGTAAGGGTGCAACTAAGGAAAGTGCGCTTGCGTCAGCCTTGGGTGAGTACCTTGAGCGCTTGAGTAACAACCATTTCTATGCAGGTTCGTTCTGGGGCGAAGACATCGCCAATGCCGCATTTGTGCATTATCCAAACGAGAGATGGTTTAAGCCGGGCCGTAAAGATGCGCTACCGAAAGAAATTCTTGATGACTACACTCGGGAAATTTATAACCTAGATGGTGAACTGCGTGGCTCGCACTTGATCGATACCAACTCAGGCAACGTTGAACGGGGCATCTGTGCGCTGCCATTTGTGCGCCAGTCAGACGGCGAGATCGTCTATTTTCCGTCTAATTTGATTGAAAATCTTTTTGTGAGCAATGGCATGAGTGCCGGCAATACGCTGGCTGAAGCGCAGGTGCAATGCCTGTCGGAGATTTTTGAGCGCGCTGTCAAACGCGAAATTCTCGAAGAGGAAATTGCCTTGCCAGATGTGCCGCAGGAAGTGCTGGCGAAATATCCCGACATTGTGGCCGGCATCCAAGGACTGGAAGAACAAGGTTTCCCTGTGCTGGTAAAAGATGCCTCGCTGGGTGGGCAATACCCAGTGATGTGTGTCACATTGATGAACCCACGCACGGGCGGCGTGTTTGCCTCATTCGGCGCGCACCCAAGCTTGGAAGTCGCGCTGGAGCGCAGCCTGACTGAATTGTTACAAGGCCGCAGCTTTGAGGGCTTAAACGATTTACCTCAACCGACCTTTGCCAGTGAGGCCGTGACTGAACCCAATAATTTTGTGGAACACTTTATTGATTCCAGCGGCATTGTGTCATGGCGCTTTTTCAGCGCTAGGGCGGATTATGCGTTTGTTGAGTGGGATTTCTCTGGCCAAGGTGGAAATTCCAATGCCGAAGAAGCGGCGACCTTGTTTGCTATTTTAGCGGACATGGGAAATGAAGCTTACGTGGCGGTTTATGACCAGTTGGGCGCTACGGCATGCCGGATATTGGTGCCGGGCTATTCGGAAATTTATCCGATAGAAGATTTGGTGTGGGATAACACCAACAAGGCGCTGTTGTTCCGTGAAGATATCCTGAACCTGCATCAGTTGGATGATGCCAGCCTAAAAGCGCTTCTAGAACGTTTAGAGAGTAATGAGCTGGATGATTATGGTGACATCGCTACATTGATCGGCATCGAATTTGACGAAAATACGGTTTGGGGCCAGCTCACCGTGCTGGAATTAAAGCTACTGATTCATTTGGCCTTGCAGCAATTTGAAGACGCGCAAGATTTGGTACAAGCCTTCCTGCAATACAACGACAACACGGTTGAGCGTGGCTTGTTTTACCAAGCCTTGAATGTGGTGCTGGAAGTGCTGCTGGATGATGACCTAGAACTTGACGACTACGCGGTTAACTTCCGTCGGATGTTTGGCAATGCTAGGATGGACGCCGTGATGGGCTCAGTGGACGGTAGCGTACGCTTCTTTGGCTTGACGCCAACCAGTATGAAACTGGAGGGGCTCGATAGGCATCATCGCCTGATCGACAGCTACAGAAAATTGCATACGGCGCGCGCTAAGATGGCGAGTCATGGCATTTATGCTGAGTGAATCTTCAGCAATTTTCCCCTTTTGCGCCAAAGCTGGTTTTTGAGCGCAAAGACCTATCAGGGGATGCCTAGCACTTTGAGGTATTCTTCTAGCGTAAGGGTCAGACGTTCGAGCGAGCTGCCAACTTCTTCAAGGTTCGAATCCGCATCCAGATGCAGTTTTTCCAGTAAGGCTTTGTGCTGTTCCAACGCGTCCAAATGGGCTTCTAGTTTGCTGTCTTTGTGTTCTTGGCTCATGGTGTTCTCCTTTAAGCGCTTGTTCCACTGTAGCAAGCTTATGCCATTTTGCTTTTAATTTATATCAAAATAACTTTGGCTTTTTTATTATTTTATTAAGCCTCAATGATGCAAGCCTATGGATTAAGACGTGAAAAATTTGGTCAATGCCTTAACCGCACTTAACACCCTTGCAGTTGTTGGCTTTTGCACTGCGCGGCCATTTGGGTGGCTGCTGCCTTTTGTTCTACTGTCATTTGCGAAGCAAGATAATTGAGCATTTTGGTGTGGCGATTTAAAAAGCGCTTATCGTCGTTTTGCGTTGCCAGCATCAACCACATGGCCGCTTTTACGGTATCTTGTGTAACGCCAGCGCCTTGTTGGTAGAGGTTAGCCATGTAGCCTTGGGCTTCGCTACTATTGTTGCTCGCCGCTAAGTTTAACCATTTCACGGCGGCGGCCATGTCTTGCGCAATCACATCGCCACGAAAATACAACATGCCTAAGTTGAGCTGCGATTTCACATGCCCTTGCTGAGCCGCTTGTTCGTAGTAGCTTACCGCTTGCTGGTAAGTGATACTTTGAATTTGGCGCTGAAATACCAATGAAGCCAGCATGTACTGCGCCTCTTTATAATTTAAGTCTGCGGATTTTGTGTACCACTTCACCGCTTCGTCCAAATTTTTGGTCACGCCATCACCATCGTGGTACATCAGGCCCAAGTTGTAGCAGGCTTTAGCATCGTTTTGATTAGCGAGCGATAAATAAATGGCGTGAGCGGCGGCATAGTCTTTTTGCGATAGCTTTAATTTTGCTTCTTCTAATGTGTTTGCCTGCGCCAAGCTGACCATACACAGTGCTAAAAGCATCCCCGCGTTGAACGTGATGCTGGTGATTACCTTCGCCAACAGGCTTTTGTCATTTTGTGTCATGTTTGTTCCTTGTGTGTGGCGTTGTGTATTGAAATCATTCTCGTTAATCAGTAGTGTCAGACGCGGTTAATTTCGATTAGTGCGTTATTAATTTATTTCATAAAGTTTCGTGCTTCATCAAGCCAACCCCATCCACTGTGCGGCGCCACGCGTTGAAGCTTGCACCGCTTGTTGGTAGGTGACCGTGGCAGGCAAATGGTCAGCAAGCTGGTGTAGCGAGATGTAGCCGGGGTCGAGGCGATAATCTTTTTCGCGGAAAATGCTGTGTTCTTTTGTGTAGGTTTCCGCCAGTGCCCTGAGTGATTCAGCCAGTGATTTGCTCGGCTCACTGGGGGTGAAGTCACCTAACAGACAAAGGTGAACATCTTCCTCGTGTGTGTAGCCAGCTTTCGGGTCAGCGAGCTTGTAGGCATGGGCAATTTTGGCTTGGTTTTCAACCTCTTTTGGGTCGCCATAGGCCACTTCAAAATATTTCACTGCGCGCGAAAGTAGCGATGTCGGGCCATCAATCGGCACTTGGCAAACTGCATAGTAGCCGGCAATCGCCCGCAAACTTTTTAAGTGGTGTTCTTTGCCAACAAAATGGATGGTTTCCCCGCGCGCTTGTAACGCTTTAATGCCAGCTGCCATGTCTTTGGTAGCTGCGTAGATGAGCGCGGCATCGCTTGGGGTCGAATGGCTGTCGGCACTTTTGCGGGCAAGGCTGTAGTTGATCATGGCCGTGCCATTGCGATAAAGCTCCAAGGCGCTGGTGGCAGCCACGTCACCATGCGCATCCAGCACCACAGAGACTGCCATTTTGGTGCCGTACTCATTGCCGCTAGCCAAGGCCTTGAGCCAATTGTGTAATTGCTCAGCAGGCCATTCTGGGTATTGTTCTCTGGCAAGCGTAAACACTTGCGGCAACAGTTTGGTTTGTTCGACCACGCTTAAGTTTTGCAGCCGCACGGTGGTGTATGTTAGCGGCAGGGTGAAATCGTAAGTCATCACATTAAACTCGCTTAAATTTGCGCTGCGAGTCACGCTTCTGGTGGATTTTTGTTTGATTTTTTAAGGTGCAGGTAAACCAGCGTGCGTAGAGGGCTAACCAACAGGCAAAAATATAAGGCCATGCGCTTAACGGTGCGCCCACATTGCTCTCGTTGGAGGGTGGGAAGCCAAATGTAAAAATGCTGGCGATGCCCATCACAATGCCGATAAAAACTCTTGCGAATAGATTAAACCCGCAATCTTGGCACCACACCATGCCCGACAAATAGGTATGTTTTAAGTGTTGTATGCGGTATGCATTGTTAAATGGTGTGGGCTGATTTTTCACGATGGGCGCTTTGTCGTTGGTTAATCGGGTTTCAACAGTGTATCAAAGCAATTCTTCCACGTGTTTTTGATATTTTCTAGGTAGCCGTTATGGACTTGCAAATCGTGGTTTCGCTGAGTGGTCTGCTATAGTTAAATGAACCATAAATTTGAAGCTCATCGTTATTACTTGCGTTGTCGTAACGTGCTTTTACGCATGGTTTAAGTGCAGAGCCTTTGTTGTCTGGAAAATTTTGGTCGCCGCATTCTTCTTTTAGTTTGCTAATTTTTACTTAAGCGACACGCCAAGCTTGTTGTGCAGTATTTACTTCTAATATGTATATTTTCTTTTCTAGTGAAATCTCATTAACCAAAATAAAAAAGGGAGGTTTCCCTCCCATTCGCCTGATTACATGAATGGGCGTTTAGCCAATGAGTTGATTTTTAGCTGATTCAGGTTGTGTAAGTTTTTGCCCTCGGCTGCGTCTTCACTTAGTACAGCTGGTCTATAAGTTGCGCCTTCCCATGGCGCATCTGCTGAATTAGTTTTGCTGTTTTCTACTTGAGCATGGTATGCGCGTTTAGACATAAACTGAAGATTAAGTCTGTCTGCAACATCTGCTTGCGCTAAGCTAGAAACTGACAACATTACTGTAGATAAAATGATTGCTAATTTTGTGCTTTTCATGATTTTCTCCAATCTTGCTCGTTAATAAGATTTTGTATCTAAGAAGTGCTCTGTTGATGGGTTGCATTATGCAGAGAATTTGGGAGAGAAAAATCCGCTAGTTGGAGGAGAATGGTATATGCCAAAAGGTATATGCTAAAGTGGCTACATTTGATGTGCTTGCAGTGCAATCAAGCGATGTCTCACTTAGTTTTCGTTGGACAGATTGATGGTCAGCCTAATGATTAAATATAGCGTACCTTTAAACGGGGGGCGCCTAAAATTAAAATCGGCTGTCAAAGCAATTCTTCTACGTGTTTTTTAATGTTGGCGGCGATTTTTTTGGTGGGTAAATCGTTGTCATCACCACCAAATGGGTCTTCAATTTCTTCGGCAATCAGCTCTAAACTCGCCAGCACGTAAAAAATAAACACCACAATGGGGATCACGTAATAACCCAAGCTAAACACATAGCCAAACGGCAGTGTCATGATGTAAAAAAAGATGAATTTTTTAATAAACGCGCTGTATGAATATGGAATCGGCGTGTTTTTAATGCGCTCGCACGCGCCGCAAATATCGGTGAATGATTGCAATTCAGCGTTGATAATAAAAAATTGGTCGCCCGTGATTTTGCCTGAGGTATATAACGCGTTGGCTTTATGAAACAAAATTTTAGCCACTTGATTTGGGTGGTGTTTGTGGTGGTCAATTTCTAAATCCAAGCCTTCAAACAGCATTTGGCTAACTTCTTCGTTCGATAAATGTTTTGAAAGTACCGAGGCATAAGTGGGGATGGCTTTTTTAAAAAATTCACGGTCGTTTTCTTCAGATAAATAGGCTGAAAGCTTTAGCGCGAGGTTGCGGCTGTTGTTCACCAACGCCCCCCAAAGTTTGCGACCTTCCCACCAGCGCTCGTAAGCGGTGTTGGTGCGGTAAGCCAATAATAATGAGAGCACAAAGCCAACCGTGGTGTGCATCAATGGGATATTTTTCACATGGCTGTTGGCGGAAAGTTGCCAAAACTCTAGCTCTAAATACGCAATGCCAGCAGAGTAGCTACCAATCAAAATCATCATCGGGATGAGTTGGCGGAAGGTGTCCGATTCATGAAATCGGAAAATAAAGGTAATCCAGTCTTTTGGGTTGTATTGAATCATGGAGCTTGCTCAGTTGTTGTGAAACTGGGCAAGAGTTTAGCATGCCTGTTGGCGAAGTTTTCTTAAACGGTTATTGCAAATGTTCAATAGTGTTGAGCGCTTCGGCACGTGCTTTGGCAATACTATCGCTAATTTTTTGTTCGCTATTTGCGTTGGTTTGCATGGTTTCCCAATTTTGTTGCCAAGTGTAATACAGCGCATCGCTTTGCTGCATATTGGTTTGCGGTAGCAAGTGGCTTAAATCGCGTACCAGCAGTACGTATTTCCAACCTTCTAACGGGTTGCCGCGTTCAGTGTTAACGGCAAAATGCGCGTAATTCACAATGGTTTGCAACTCTCCAAGATTTTTTAAAACCTCAAATGCGGCGTTGTGGGTGTTCTCGTTTAGCTCGTTTCGATGGTCGCGCCAAGTGTTGTAAAACACGCCGGTTAACGCCGTGATTAGGCTTATCAGCGCGACTGAGTTTAGTTTAAGTTGTTGCAGAAATGGTTTGGAGTTAGACATTTAAAAATACCCGCTGTTGTTTGGGGTTAGTCGCAAAAAGAGTAAAGAAATTACAACTTCAATAAAAGTTGGCTGGTTAAAAATCAGATGACGACAGAAATTAAGCTTTTCTCGCTTTTTTGAAGTCATTGCTTGGCACATTTAAATGCTTGACTAAGCCAGTTGCTGCCGCCAAGATATTCCTAATCCGATTGCCTAGATTGGGGTTTTAACAATAACTTATAGAGGAAATATATGTTTGTTGTAGATACTTGTTGCACCTTGGTACCCTATTTTGAAGTGCCTGAAGAAAACCTTGCTGCTTTTAAAGCGCTTGGGTCTCAATTTGTTGAAAAAACCCGTCATGAAAAAGGCTGCATGCATTATGCTTTTTCGTTTTGTGGCAATGTTGCGCATTGCCGTGAAGGTTATGTGAATGCTGAGGCGATTTTGGCACACCTTGAAAATGTGGCTGAACCATTTGGCGAAGCGTTAAAGTTGGCAAAAATTATCCGCTTAGAGGTGCACGCGCCTATAGCTGAAGTTGAAAAACTCAAAGCTCCGCTTGCTAGCTTAAATCCACAATTTTTTATTCTCGAAGCAGGCATACGTCAGCAGTAATCATCACTTAAGATGCAATCAACGTGGGTTAAGATTGCAAGCTTGATTGATTTGAATTAGATGTGATGCATGTAATCGTATTGTTGAGTATTGTGCGTTTGCCAGCGCCCCTGGCGAAAAGCAGTAATCAACGTTTTTGCTCGATCGCTGTGCATGCCTTCAAAGCCCGGGTGTTCTTGATCTAAAAAGTCAGTTAAACCCGTCACCTGGGCTAACTCTTCACGAGTGACGTGTTGGTAACCCATGCGCCAATCTGAAAAGCCTCGGTCCTCGATAGGCTCTTCAAGAAGCTTCATGACATGGTGATGCCGCGTATCTTTAGCGATCTTTACGTAAAGCGCTTCTACAATATCGCGCTCACCTTCAAGCACCTGGAAAAAACAGCCTTCCATATAAAGCAACATGCCGGTGATGTTGCACTGGCTGTTATTAACGCGTGCTTGGTTCAGTAAATCAATTAATTCCTGATGCGTCATCAGATGACCAGCAATGCTGGTATAACTTAGCATGATCAATTGCGTGTCTTGGTTCATGGCTGCTCCCTAAGTAAAACCATACGTTATCTGACTGATTTAATTAAGAAAAGTTCGAAATTATAGTTGCTATGCGCGCAAATAACACGTTGTGGGTTTTAGCTACCTGCGTTTGAACTTATCAATGGATTTATGCACCAAAGACTGTTTAAAACAAGGTGTGGCGTTTAAAATATAACACCTTAATGATGGCCAAAAACCATATTTGAAGGAGCTTTATCATGCGTTTTACGTTACTTTTTACATGCTTTCTAAGTTGTTCAGTGTTAGCTCAAACCCAACAACCCAGCATTAACTTGCAAAATTTAGCGTTGCAAAAGTCTTATTTGCAAACAATAGATTGTAAGGCTCCAAAAAGAATTACCACCATGTTAAATGAGGCACTGAAAGAAACAGATAATTACGCTGCCAAAGCAAATCTAGCTACGATTTTAGAAGAAATTATGGTCAAAAATCCGCCATGTTTTATACAGGCAGTTAACAGTTTGCCTTTGCAAGCGTGCCTGCAAGTAAAAGAAAACTTTATAGATGAAACATTTTTTTATCCGTGTGAAGAAATTAAAAACGCGCTGGCGAGTGCAAAAAACTTTTCTAAAAGTTGTATTGCAAGCTAACTTCTTTCATTGAATCTATTTTTACTTGCGATCGTTTATTGATAACAACTGATTGACTGAATGGCTAGCAAAGTGCGGATAGGATTAATATTTGGTTTACTCATTTTAATGTTCACAAGGTTAGCGATGGCCACTGAAGAACCCAAATATAGGGTGTTAGAAAAGTCTGGCGACTTTGAGTTGCGCGAATATGCACCTATGGTGATTGCTGAAACCTTGGTAGATGGCAATCTGGATGAAGCTTCAAGAGCAGGTTTTAAGCGCATTGCGGATTACATTTTTGGCAATAATACATCGCAAACAGGTAGCAGCCAGAAAATCAGCATGACAGCCCCTGTTGGTATGGCGCCTGAAGCAGCGGATAAAAAGTCTGAGAAAATTAGCATGACCGCTCCGGTGGGTATGCAAAAAAGTGCAGGCCAATGGCGCATGTACTTTGTGATGCCAAGCCAATACACGTTAGCGACATTACCTAAACCCAATAACTCGGCGGTAAGTTTGCGTGAGATATCGGCAAGCCGTGTTGCAGTGTTGAGATTTTCGGGCTTGGCGGGTGAGGAAAAAACTGCTGTGAAAACCAATGAATTATTGGCGTGGCTTAAAAACAAGCAGATTACGCCAATTTCTCCACCCGAACTTGCAAGGTATAACCCACCATGGACTTTGCCATTTTTACGTCGCAATGAGGTGTTGGTGGCCTATTAAGTCTTAAGTTGAAGAAATTGTAATATCAACCTTTTTCTTAACCACAACAACCCGGCTTGCATGACAATTTGGTCGATTTACCGCGCCATACTTTCAGAAATTCTTCTTTCGTCATGGGTTTAGGATCAAGTGCTTTTTGCAACGCGGTATCTACCACATTTTGTTGGTAATGATGAAAGTGAGCGAGATATTTGGCGTAAGCGCGATCCACACCCATTAAAAAGTAATATTTTTGCCAAAGCCATTTTTTAATTCTAAACATATTCAAATTTTCTGGGCCAGATGGGTAAAAAAGTTAAGCGCTAATAATGCTAAGCAGTCCAACGAATCCACGTCATTAAAATGAGGCTTGTTAGCACGATGCTAGTGACAGTTTTCCGAAGTTCAATAAACCAGCGTGGAATCACACCTTCTTTGCCTAACTCAATATCAATCATCAGCAGTAATGCAAAACAAGCAATCTGAATTAAGTATTGATAACGGGGGATCAACGTCAACAATGATGCCCAAGCTAACAGCGTAAATGCATTGCTAGTGATGAGCAAATTCAGGCGAGTTTGATCTGATTTAGCTAAAAACAAGCCCCAGTGTATCCCACATAAAAAAGCCGCAATCACCGCACCATAGTTCAATGCAAATTGTGCTAGATGCAAATCTCTCAGGCCAAATACATGCCCAATAACCGGTGCAATGAAAGGAATCGCCCCCAAGAAGGTGAGTGCTTTTGCTAATTGAATGTGCTTCAATTTCATTTGGTGGTGATTCATACGTTTTCCGTCATGGCTTTCAATGCAGGTAAAGACTCTCTTTTGGACATTTAGTTGCCAACTTTACTAAGCAATCTAGGCGGAGTAGCATAACCGAGAAAGCACCACACAAAGAAGGAAAAGAAATGAAAAGAATTTTTTATATTGATTATCCTCAAGAGCATTATGAGGGGCAAATGCATCGCTACCGCTGTGCATTTTGTAAGCAAGAAACCACTAAAATCAATGGCTTGCTTGAAGGACATTTACCAACTTGTGATTATCGAATTGCTTTGGAAAAAGCTGGGTTTGAGTCGCAACAAAATAAGACAAGGCCGAATTTAGATACTTCGGATGAAGAGGATTAAGTCGATGGTTAACAATTTCATAGTTAACCATCGAAATTTAGCCTTTATGGTTTTGCGTTCCACACGTGATTTGTCGCATACCATTTGCCATCTTTTCCTTTCTCCAGCACGCTAGTCGTCACACCACTAAATGAAGGCGCAACGCCATCTTTAGCCGCGCCTTTTGCGCTCCATTTAGTAACTTGGTAGATGGTGTTGCCTACGCCACCAACTTCTACAATTTCAAGTGTGTGTTGGTTTACACTGGCATCGAAGAAACTTTGGAACAATCCGGCGATTTGCGCGCGACCTTTCAAGACTTCACCGTTGCCCGGCGAAAGCGTGGCATTTTCTGCATACAGTGTAGCCAAAGCTTGTGCATCTTTTTTGTTAAAAGCGGCGTTCCAAGCAGTATTGGCCGATTCCACAATAGCCTTCACGTCGTTTCCCGCTTGACTAACTTCTGTGATGCCCAGTAAAAAAATCGCTGGGAAACTCCGGGTAAATAATTTTTTCATTTCAAACTCCTTTTATAAATTTAATTAGGCGGCTAATTATTTGGTTAAAAAACACTAAGTGAATATTTTGCAATTTTTATTGAGCTGTAAAAGTTGTTGAATCAATTGTTCACGTTGCTCAGACGGAATAATTTCCATCAATTGTTTTACGCGAGGGTAATAGTCAGGCATTACTTCATCCAGTTTGGCTTGCCCTGCTGCTGTTAGTTTGATGGCGTATTTGCGTCTATCAGTGTCGTCACTCAGCCTTTCCACCAGCTTTTCTTTTTCTAAACCATCAATGAGTCCTGTCATGGTTGCGCGGCTCACACCGGCCTTTTCTGCCAAAACCGAAGGTGTGGAGGTTAAATTGTCTTCACGCATCAACAAAATCAACACCCACCAGCGGCCCTGTAACAAACCGTGATTAGCCAAAAAATTATCGAGCATTTCGGATAAATCAGTCCCTACGCGCAAAATAGTGAGAAATTGAATTACAGCTTCAATATCAACATCGCCATAGCGCTTAGCAAATTTGCGCATGACTGAAATGTCGGGGAGGTCTTTAACTTGTAACATAGTAAGGTGCATTATAGTTAGCTAGCTAACTATGTCAATGGTTAAGTTGATGTTTTGTTAAACTGTCAAGAAGAGGGGAATCTGCAAAAGGGGTAAAGCTATTAGAAATTACTTAAATAAATCATCCAGCGGATTTTTTCCATCGCTTGACTTAGCGGATACGCGAGTCTTAGTAAACTCTTCCTCAATATTGTCGCGATAAAAGCTCCACTGCGCACCTGCGTTTTTAAAATTGCGCCAAATGCTTTCACCCACATTGGCAAACTCAAAGGCACTGCCGTCATCTAGCTCAACCCTTAAAACGCGTTTACTGACATCGTAGGCAATGGCACGGAGTTTGCCAGCGTTGGTTTTGTACATTTCCATTCCTAAAGTGTCCTTAAATTGGGCATCTTAGCTTTTATCTTTAAATTTATTATTATATTCAACAAGATAATTTTTCCATTCTTCAAGAGTTTTTTCTGCTGCCTGTTTAGCTAAGGCGAGTGTGGGTGCTTTCCATTTTTCGACTTGCGCGCCAAATTGCATCAGCGCTTCGCGATTCGCCGCGCCCAAATAACCCGCGTTGCGCAAGTGCCCCCAAGCGGAAACCTCTGCCATGGTGTCAAAAATATTATCAAGCACGCTGAGCTTGCCGTTCCATTGTGTTAAATCCAAGCGGTCTTGGCTGGGCTGCAGGGCTTTAATTAAATAAGATTGCTTATCTACCTTTACAGCTTTTAGGAGTGCGGGCGGTAATATTTGAGCGCATGCTTGAATAGTCGCTACGCGCTGAGATTCTGAGCTCCATTGCGGTTGCTGCACTTTTAAGTAGGGACTAAGTGCGCTGGGGTTGTTAGCTTTCATGTCGATGAGCGCACGTTGGCCAACCCCTTGGCCGTGTACCAGCACCACATAGCGCTCCACACCAAGGCTACCCGTGCCGGCGACGCGGCGCGCAATATCTAATGGATAAAAAAAGTCTTTTTTGTCTTTTATCTGCATTGCGGTGAAAAATTTCTCTAGCGCGGCTTTTTTTTGCGTCTTATCAAGTTTCAATGTGCGCTTGCTGTCAATTAAAAGTGCGTTGCCATCCTCTTTTGCATTGGTGCGGTCTGCCAAAAAATCTTTGTCTGAACGCTTACTTAGGCTTGATAACAAGGCTTTGATCGAGCCACGCGCCGTTTTACGCTCGACCCATTTAGGTTTGCCTTCAGCCAACGCGCTGGCGTATTTTTGCACGATGCTTTCCAGCAGTGCGTCTGTTTGTTTGGGTTTTAATTTGAGTGTGCCTTGCGCCACGATCAGGCTGGTTAGTAATCGAGTCAGCTCCCATAAACAAGGCGCGAGAGCTGATTCGTCAAAGTCGTTAAGGTCAAAATAAGCGAGGCCGTTTTCAGCTTTATACGTGCCAAAATTTTCAAGATGCAAATCACCACAAATCCAAGCGTTTGGGCTGCTAAGTTGATCAAGTTGTTTGTGCCAATCTTCATAAAACAAGTGGCAGGCACCACGCAGAAATATAAATGGATCAGCGCGCATGGCGTTCAACTTCATTTTTAGACGCTCTTCCTCGCGTCCAGCGTTGTAGCTTAAGATTTTTTCTAAAACGGTCACTTTGCACCCCCAACAATTTATATTGCTAAAAACAGTATAAATCGTTTAGTTGGTGAATCAACTACCCTGTAGCGGTTTCATAAATAATTCATAATTCACGTTAAATGGCAGTGATATTTTTCGGTAGGTCAATCTCTGGCAGCGGTTCGTGATGAATGGCAGCTTCAAATGTGCGCAACCGTTTGTAAACTGACAGCAACTCAACAATAGTTGTCCAAGAATTGACCAAGTATTGGAAAGAGTTACTTACTTGCGAAAAAGCGGTGAGGATTTGTTGCAGCAAACCAAAGGTGATTTTCCCTGCAGCAATGGTTGGCACCAAAATGAAGTAGGCGTAAATATTATCTGCCTGCAAATACAAGCTGCGCGCCACGTTAAAGTACATGTAATGAAAATACAACCTAAAATAATTTTTGCGGACATTGGCAAATAATTCTTTCAGAGTCACTGGTTGCGCGCGGCTGATATCGTCTTCACCGTACACCAGTTCTTTGCGGTAAGCGGCTTCCACACGTTGATTTTTAAATTCCAACCCTGGTAATTTCACACCCACTGCGGCCAATAACAACGTGCCAAACACTGACCAAGCAATCGCTGCTGTAAATAATGGTGCGGGGACTTGGCCAAAAATTGGCAGTTCAGAAACGTAGCTGGATAAACTCCATAACACCGGCAAAAATGCAAACAGCGTCATGATCGCATCCACCATTGAAACGCCCAAATTTTCCATAATAGTGGCAAAACGCATGGTGTCTTCTTGCACACGTTGCGAGGCGCCTTCAATGTTGCGTACTTGTGCCCATTGGCTGGTGTAAAAATCGTTCATGGCGTTGCGCCAGCGGAAAATATAGTGGCTGACAAAAAATCGGGTGATGACATAAATAAAAATCGCCATAAAAGCGATTTCGGCAAATTGCAGCATGAGCGTGTAAAGCTGCGCGGTGGTGACTTTTGAGTTTGGCGAAAGCGCCGCTTGTACGGCGTCAAAAAACGGGCGGCGCCAATTATTAATCGCGACAGAAACTTGCACCGAATAATAAGTGGAAAACAAAATAAATGCTGAACCAAGGATTGACCACCATTGCCAGCGATTTGGCTTCACCGTAAACCAAAACAGCGCAAACAACGCCACTGAAAGTGCGTAGTACACATAAAAAAGTTTAAACGGGTCGGTAACAAAATGCCCAAGCCCAATGACTGGCTCAGCCTCTTGCATATTGAGCCCGAGCGTGACGCCAAGCGGTGCGTGAAAAGCAAACCAGCCAACGCAGCAGATCGTTGTCCAAACTAAAACTGAAAGCCAAAACCAGCGTGAATCGGGGAAGAATGATCTAAACATGATGTATTTTTATTGATAAAGATATGCGCTAGTGTATTGGCTAAGGCGAGAGGCTGCAAATTAAATTAAAACGACTAAGTAGATGCCTAGAGGTGAAATAAAAAAAGCAGCCTTAAGAGGGCTGCCTTTTAGGCAATAAAGTCAGTTAAGACTTACATTCGATAGTCATGTGGTGATTAGCGTGCATATAAAACCCATCACCTGAATCTGGATAAACTTCCTTAGCGTGCGAGACAAGTTGATAATCATTCACGCACAGCTCTTTGGCTTTGGCCTGACATCGCTCTATACCGTTGTTAAACTCACTGCAGGAAAGCTGGTGTCGCTGCTTACCGTTCACTTCCATCGGATTAGATTGCACACTCGCACAGGATATCAAAAGCAATAAAGGTGCAACACGTACGATTTTATTCATGATTTATCTCCTTCCACTTTTTGCATTAGTTTCATCTTTTTGTCACAAAAGTATGCTTGCGATACTTGAAGGGTGTGATATTCGTTGGTCTGATAAAGTTGCGTGAATTTTTTGTGAAGGAAATATGGCAATATGCGTACTTAGTTGTGTACATCGCCATCCACATAAAACCACTCGCCGTTTTCAAACACAAAACGGCTGGTTTCATGATGAAGCTGATTTTTTTGTTGGCCAATTTTAAACTTTGCGCTAAAAGTCACGGTTGCATGTTCAGCGTCTATGTTTTCTGAGGAAAGCACTGTCAAGCCCATCCATTTAATGCCTTGTAAACTTTCTATGGTTAAATCGTCAGGGCGTGTGCTTGGGTGCCAAGTGTTGCATAAATAATCAGCAAGCTTTAATGCATAAGCGCTGTAACGTGAACGCATGAGCTGCTCTGCTGTTGGTGCATTTAAGCTTGCGTGGAACGGCGCACAACAATCTTGGTAAGTTTTGCCGCTGTGGCATGAGCAAGGTTTTTGCATGGGGTTGATTGTACCAAGTTGACGCTACAAACAATAAAAGATAAATTCCAATCTAGCATTTAGTTAAGAAGACTTTTTGATGATAGATAACGTACTCGATATCCATAATGTTTCTGAAGCCATACGCGATGCGGTGGCGCCAGTTTTTTTGCTCACAGGCATCGGCTCAATTTTAGGCGTGTTGATTGGTCGTCTCGGTCGTTCGATTGACCGTGCGCGATTCATTTATGAAATGCCAGCAGAAAAAAAATCAAAATTTCGAGCAGAATTGATTATTGTTATCAAGCGCACCAAATGGTTGCGGCGCGCAATTGGGCTAGCTACTTTGGCTGCTTTGTGTGTCTGTGTGTCGATTGCGTCTTTGTTTGTGTCTGTAGAAACCGGTTTGAAATTGCCGCATTTAGTGATGGTGTCGTTTATTTTTTCGATGCTTTCAATCATTCTGGCGTTGGGCTGCTTTATGCGTGAAATTATTCTGGCCTCTCGGGAGATCATTATTCCGTTTAAACGTGAAAGTAGTGAATAAGCAAGGCAAGCAAACGCTCGCTTTTCAAAAAATCTTAATTTTTATGTCATCTATTTGAGATAGACAATCTGGAAAATCCTCGTCAAATTAACGATGACGAGGAGATGGTATATGAGTAGTAAACTACACCCTGACGGTAAATTAAATCCAAGTTCTTCGGTTTCAAACGATAGCAATCATGCCAATATTTTTGATGTCGTTGCCTCTTATCAAACACAGCGCCGTGCATTTATCAAAAGTACTTTAGGCGTTTCTGCCATCGCATTAACGGGCGGAATTTCACTGGATGCTTTGGCTGACAATCCAAAGCAAGTTCCATCAGCTTCACAAACAGTGGCTGATCCTGAAATTGGGTTTACCTCAGTCCCCCCAAATATTGCTTCGATGATGGATGCAGTGACTGTGCCAGATGGCTACAAAGCAGAAGTGTTAGTGGCTTGGGGAGATTCATTAACGCAAGCACCGCATTGGGATGCTTCGCAACCCATGGATGAAGCTACGCAGTTGCGTTGCTATGGTGCGCATACTGATGGCATGCATTATTTTGCTAACAATCTCTTTGGTAAAAGTATCAACGGTAGTCAATCTGGTGTGTTGGTTTCTAACAGCGAATATGTTGACCCTGCACTGTTAAATGCCGTTGCGCCAGTCGCCAGCTATGCAACCACTACCATCACGTTAGATATGGTACGCGCGCAGCAAGCTGGCCACGGTGTAAACGTGTTGGCAATTGAGAATCGCAAGGAAAATAAAGCCGGTGCAGCTTGGAAAGTGAATAGAAAATCCAAACTAAATCGGCGCATTACTGCTAACACACCGTGCCACGTGAGCGGCCCAGCTGCGAGTGCCGATTTATTAGAAACCGCGCAAGATGCTAGTGGAAAAAATGTATTGGGCACGCTCAATAACTGCGCAAATGGCTACACGCCATGGGGCACTTACTTAACCTGCGAAGAAAATTTTAATGGCTATTTTGGTGCTACAGATGCGACTTTCACGCCAAACGCGCTAGAAAAACGTTATGGCATCACCGCCACAGGGTTTGGATTTCGCTGGCATGAGGTAGACCCTCGCTTTGATTTAGCCATTAACCGTAACGAGCCAAACCGTTTTGGCTGGGTGGTCGAAGTTGATCCTTGGGATCCGAAATCGACACCGATCAAACGTAGTGCGATGGGGCGCTTTAAGCATGAAAGCGCGAGTTTATCGGTTGACAAGCAAAATAACGTTGCGTTTTATATGGGCGATGATGAGCGTAATGAGTACGTATATAAGTTTGTCTGCAGCCGCAAACTTAAACCATACAGCCGCCGCGCAAATAAAAATATGCTTGATGATGGTATTTTGTACGTGGCAAAGTTTAATAAGGATGGCACCGGCGTTTGGCTGCCGTTGCTATTTGGTCAAAATGGCTTGACAGCAGAAAATGGGTTTGTGAGCCAAGCCGATGTTCTCGTTAGAACGCGCCAAGCGGCTGACTTTGTCGGCGCAACCATGATGGATAGACCAGAGTGGACAGCCGTGCATCCGCACACTGGCGAAGTATATTTAACCCTTACCAATAATAGCCGCCGTGGCAATACACCAGCTTCCTCAAATAAAACTGACGGCACATCTAGCGCAGCAAGTGCAAATCCACCGGACGATGCTGCGAACCCGCGCCCGGATAATGATTTTGGTCATATTATTCGCTGGCGAGAAGCCGGCGGAAGTGTGCATGCAACTACCTTTGAATGGGACATTTTTGCGCAGTGCGGCGATAAAAACACCAGCAAAACATTGGGCGCAACGTACACCAACGCTGAATTTAATAGCCAAACCGTGGGTTACAAAGGCAATATCAATGGTGACGATATTGGCGCACCGGATGGCTTGTGGCTGGATCAAGACGGGCGTTTATGGATTCTGACCGACCAAGCGGGCGATGCTAAAGGCGATTGGGTGAATATCGGCGGCAACAGTATGTCTTGCGCGGATATTAAAACAGGTAAAATCCGCAGATTTTTGACCGCGCCGCCCCATGCTGAAGTTACGGGCATTACCGCCACGCCGGATGGCAAAACTTTTTTTGTGGGTATTCAACACCCGGGTGAAGATTGGGTAAATACCTTTACTGAAAATTCAGCATGGCCAGATAACGGCGCGAATGGCGTAACGACCTTGAGTGCCAATGGTGCGATTAAGCCAAGGTCAGGCATCGTAGTGATTACTAAAGACGACGGCGGTGTCATCGGTACTTAAATAATTTGGACATATGCACAAATAAGCACTGCTATATGTCGTGCTTCTTTAATTTGAGACGAACACAATTTTTTGTGTACACTCAAATAGTCTTTCAGAAAGTAGGAAAAGCGAATGAAAAAATTTCTATTGGTTGGTGTAGTGTTAGCAACATTAAGCATTTCTATCGTTGTGCAGGCACGCGATATTAGCGCAGAGCAAAAAGCAGCAAGCCAAGCACAGGATGCCTATACGCAAGCGCGTGCAGATTACGATACAGTTACCAAGCAGGTTGAAGCTCAGGAAAAATTCGTTGTTGGGCAGCAGACTAGGCTAAATGCGTTGCAAGAAAAGCAAAGTGCAGCTTTGGCCTCGCGTGAAAATGCTAAAGCGAATATGGAAGCAAAAGAAAAAATATTGAATGAGGTTTGGGAACAGCGAAATAAATAAATTCGCATTTCAAACGTTAGCCCAAAATGTCCAACGCTATTTTGATTTTTGGTGAAGTCCTTGCCGACGTGTTCCCCGAACAAGTCATTATTGGTGGTGCACCTTACAACGTGGCGCGGCATTTGCGTGCTTTTGGCCTTGCGCCGACCATGCTCACTAAAGTCGGTGAAGACCCATACGGCGCACAAATCTTGCAGGAAATGGCTGCAAATGCTTTAAATATTTCAGGAGTACAACGCGATAAAAACGCTCCAACTGGCCAAGTGAAAGTAACTTTTACCCCGCAAGGACATCGGTTCGAAATTTTAAATCATCAAGCTTATGATTTTTTAGATGAAAAAACTGCACTTGATGTTTTAAACACACTCATGCCAAACATGCTTTACCTTGGCACGCTGGCCTTACGCAATGCGCAAACACGCGCAGTGGCAAAAAAAATTGTCGAAAAAATCAGTTGTCCAATTTTTTGCGATATTAATCTACGCTCGCCTTGGTATTCCGCAAAGGTAATTGATTGGGTGCTGCAAATCACTGACACCGTTAAAATAAATCACGAAGAACTCGCTGAAATTGCGCCGATGTTAAATATATCTGGCGATGCGGAGCAGCAAGCCAGAGCGTTACTAAAAAAATATCAGCTAACAAATTTACTCGTCACACATGGTGAGGCTGGCAGTTGGTGGCTAAACAATCAAGATGAAATAAAGCGCATGGGGACAGCGGTACTAGAAACCCCCTTTGTTGATTCGGTAGGCGCTGGCGATGCGTACAGTGCAGTGACGATGTTAGGGATACTGCAAGGATGGAAAACCGAAATCATTTTACAGCGCGCCAGCCAATTTTCTGCGGCAATGTGTACTGTGCGTGGGGCTGTGCCGGCAGAGAACAGTTTTTATCGACCCTTTATTGAGGCATGGTTTTAGCCAAAAACCCCCAAATTGGGCTTGGAAAAATACAAAAAGAAGGGTATTATGCGCACCTCGTTGTTTCAGGTGCGGGTGCTTAGCTCAGTTGGTAGAGCGTCGCCCTTACAAGGCGAATGTCAGCGGTTCGACCCCGTTAGCACCCACCACAAGAAAGCAGCGATCCGTGATGTAGTACCAGTTTTAGGAGTGGTAGTTCAGTTGGTTAGAATACCGGCCTGTCACGCCGGGGGTCGCGGGTTCGAGCCCCGTCCGCTCCGCCAAAAGTCAAAAGCCTTGTCAGAAATGACAAGGCTTTTGTTTTATGCTTCTAGAAAAAATCAGACGATCTTTGTTGATTTCTTAAATACATTCAAAATCGCGGCACCAATCATGATGTATTCAACGATTAATAGCAGATAATGGTTTTCTTTGGGAATGCCGCCTAAGGTGACAAAGAATATTGCCAACCCGTTGCAGATCACGCTAATGAGTAAAATCAGGCCGATCAATTGGTTGCGTAAGAACAAGGTGTAACATTGCGCAATCAACACAATTTTGAGCAGCGTTTCAAAACTCACTTCGCTAGTTTGTTGATAGCTAAAAATGCTGGTGAGCATAAATAGAATCGCTAATAGCATTGCTGCTGGTACTTGCGTAGGCATGCCTGCACCGTCGTGCTTGAGCCTGACAGCGAGTGTGGCGTGATTAAAAATGGCGGATAAAAGCATGGTAAACGGTTTCATGATGCGTTCTTGTGATGTTGATAAGTATTGCATCGGCAACTTAGATTTAAACTTTAAAAGAGCGCGATTTTGCCGCGCTATATTTTGTGTTTAGTGGAAAATGCAGCCAGAAGATTTAGAAAAACTTGTGACGTTTAAAATGCCTTACGGCAAATACCAAGGGCGCGTGATTGCTGATTTACCGGGAAACTATTTAAATTGGTTTGCGCGCGAAGGTTTCCCCAAAGGTGAACTGGGGCGATTATTGCAGTTGATGCAAGAGATTGACCATAACGGCCTGTCAGCATTGCTTGCCCCGGTGAGGGCAAGCTTGAGAGAAAAATAAAAGGCTATTCTCCAATAATTTTTACAAGCACGCGCTTATTGCGTCTGCCATCAAATTCTCCGTAAAAAATTTGTTCCCAAGGGCCAAAATCTAACTTGCCTTCGGTAATTGCCACCACCACTTCGCGCCCCATGATTTGGCGCTTAATATGCGCATCAGCGTTGTCTTCACCTGTATCGTTATGACGATAGCCGCTGACAGGCTCGTGCGGCGCGAGTTTTTCTAACCAAATTTTGTAGTCGTGGTGCAAGCCACGTTCGTCATCGTTAATAAATACGCTGGCAGAAATATGCATGGCATTAATCAATATCAAGCCTTCTTTCACGCCACTTTCACGCACGCAGGCAACCACATCTGGTGTGATATTTTTAAAGTCCATGCGGGCGGGAATGTTAAACCAGAGTTCTTTGCGATAGCTTTTCATGTTTTCTCCTTGTCGTTGTTCTTTAGAAAATAAAATGTTGAAATCTTGCGTGAAATTCTATCACCGGCGGACATAAAAAAAGACCTCAGACGAGGTCTTTTAAATTTTTATGGAATCGCTATTTAGCTATTCACATCAATCGTGTGGCTAAACGATTTACCTTCGTTATCTGTGGCGGTTACTTCCAATTTGCCGGGCGCGTCTGGCGTAAATTTAAATTTCATATAAGGGTTTTCGCTGGTGCCAACACCAACATCCACCGTCATCACTGGTTTGCCGTTAAATTTAAAATCCGTTTTGTTGATGTAAAACGCGGGTACAAATCCTTGTGAAACTAAATCGCGCTGTAAGCCTGTGCGCATCACATGGCGAATGTTAAATACCGCCGTGTTGGTTGCACCAATTTTAATCGGTTCTTCTACATTCATTTTAATTTTGCCTGCTTCAGCGCGGGTTTTAGCTTCATCGTTTTCTACCGTACCGCCACAACCGCCTGCAGCGCGAATCTCACGTTTTGCCATGTAAAGTTTGCCGTCAGAGGTTTCACCCACAAGGCGCACGAATGAATCGGTCTCCATGCGGATGCGAGTTTCCATATTAAAGTTGCCCAAAAGCTCGGTTAAATGGTAAGTCGCAGCGAGTTGAATCGGGTTCGCATCGACGATGACATAGATTTTTTTAATGTCCACGCCATTGGCAGCAGCTTTGTCATAACTAAAAGTCACCGGCACTTGCGCACCGCTTTCAGCGCGGCGAGGGCCGTCGATTTTGATAAATTCTACTTCTTGAATATCGCGTTTAGGAAAAAAAGCCTCTTTGACGACTGACCACAGTTTTGGGTCAGCCTCAGCAAAAGCTGGGTTGGTAAAATTAAAAAATAAGGCAGCACTGGCAAAGCAACACGCTAAAAATTTGGTCTTCATCTCACACCCTCCGAGTTTTATTCTAGTTTTACAAAAATATCACAGTGCGCTCATTTTTGTTTTTTTAACAGAGCGTGTATGTGACTCACATCACAATCACCAAATTAGATGAAAATAGTGCTTGAAAGTTTAATTAAAACGCAGCATGACGCTGCGTTATTTAAGGCAAAATGCTTGGGTCACCCGATGGCCGCATCACGTAATCTGGATTTTTAAACTCTTCAAAATTAAGCTCAACACCATTGCCAGCGGGGTCTTTTAAATTAATTTGCCGGATGTTATTAGCCAGAACGCGTGTTGTGTAAGCGATATTATTTTTAGTGAGGTGCGCTTCCATCGCTGGCATATCCGTGCAAGTAAAGCTCACATGGTCAAATGTACCATGCACATGTAGCTGCGGCGGCTCAGGTGTTTTATATTCCGCCAAATGCACCACATCGTTATTACCAATATACAGCCAATAGCCATAAGTCGTGCTTGCCACGCGCTTGCCCACCGTCAGCCCCAAAATGTTGCAATAAAAATCGCGCAATTTGTGCATGGTTTCGCGGTCAGTGCGGAAATTGACGTGATTGATTTCGGTTAGAGGCATTTTAATTATTCGTCTACAAAATAATCAGAGTCTATTTTCTTAACTTTGTAGGTTGAGACTGTTGAAACACCAACTTCGTTCTCAATCATTAGCTTAGCTTAGCTAAGGTAAAACCATTAATTAGCACAACTTTATTGCTAATGTTTTTTACGTAATCTTGAGCTTCTTTTGTGAAATCCGATGTAGTGATAAAAACACCTTTGTGAGCACGATTACCTTGTAAAGCGCCGACAAATTTTTGAATTTCTGGGCGACCAACTGTACCTTCCCAGCGCTTGGCTTGAATGTAAATTGAATCTAAGCCAAGTTTGTCTTCGTCAATAATACCGTCTATTCCACCGTCACCACTCTGCCCAATTGCACGACCTGCTTCTACTCGGCTACCGCCATATCCCATAGCTAGAAGTAATTCCACAACTAGACGTTCGAAGAAAGCTGGTGAGCAAGATTTGATAATTTCTATTAACTCAGTTGCTAGAGCAAGTGTTAATTTTTCATGGGTAGAATCAAAAATTTCTTCAGGAGTACTTGTCTCTTCTATTGTATTCGCTTCTAAGGCGGTTTCTTTTTTATCATTTACAAAATCAGTATTTGCTTCTAAATACCGAATGTTGATAAATTGAATATCGGAATTGAGGGCACGCTTCACAGCGTCAGTAATAGAAAGAAAGCTTCTTTTAGTTTGTGTAACTAAATTTGCTTTTTTTAGGTAAAACTTTGCCCACGCAACGCGATTGTAAAAAGTTGGTGCTCTGCGACTTGGCAGCATTTCAGCCAACTCATCGTCAGTCAACTTAAATTCGAAAGCTAACTTATCAACAACACTTTTAAATGGCACTTCATTACCATCTTTTAGCACCTTAAGCATAGGCAGCATTAAAGTTTGGAAGTCAGGAATTGCCATTTAACCCCCTAAAATGCAATTCACGAAGCGAGAACGAGGCACATCCGCGTAGACAGTACGAGTAGTACGGCAAGCGGATGTAACGACGTTATCGCGATGTGAGTGCATTTTACGCCGCTGTGTTTTGTGTGCGGACGCGAATGTGTAGCTCTCGTAATTGCTTCTCATCCACTTCATTCGGCGCATTGGTCATTAAGCATTGTGCGCGTTGGGTTTTTGGGAAGGCAATCACGTCACGAATCGACTCAGCACCTGTCATCAAGGTGACTAAACGGTCTAAACCAAACGCCAAGCCGCCATGCGGAGGTGCGCCGTATTGAAGGGCATCGAGCAAGAAGCCAAATTTTTCTTGCGCTTCCTCTTTGCTAATTTTCAGCGCATCAAACACTTTAGATTGCACGTCTTGTTTGTGAATACGCACGGAGCCGCCGCCAACTTCCCAGCCGTTCAACACCATGTCGTAGGCTTTGGATAAACATGCACCCGGATTGGAAACGAGTAAATCTTCGTGACCTTCTTTGGGTGAGGTGAATGGGTGGTGTAGCGCGACCCAGCGGTCATTTTCTTCGTCGTGTTCAAACATCGGGAAGTCCACTACCCACAATGGCGCCCAAGCGCGGCCATCCAAATGGCCTTTTTCGTGGCCAACTTTGGTACGCAATGCGCCCAGGGCTTCGTTTACGACTTTTGCTTTATCTGCACCAAAGAATACGATGTCCCCATTTTGGGCGCCTGTGCGGTCAATAACGGCTTTAAGTGCGGTTTGGTGAATATTTTTCACGATTGGGCTTTGCAAGCCTTCTTCATTTAACTTGGTGATGTCGTTGACTTTGATATAAGCCAAACCTTTAGCACCATAAATTTTCACAAACTCAGTGTAAGCATCAATTTCGCTACGTGAAATCGCCGCGCCATTAGGCACACGCAAGGCGGCTACGCGACCACCTGCCATATTGGCGGCACCAGCAAATACTTTAAAATCCACGTCTTTCATTACGTCTGAAAGTTCGGTGATTTCCAATGTCACGCGCATATCAGGTTTGTCTGAACCGTATTTGTTCATCGCCTCGCTAAATGGCATGCGTGGGAATTTTGCAGGCAAATCTACATTTTGGATTTTTTTCAACATGCGACGAATCATCTCTTCGACGATGTTCATGATGTCGTTTTCTTCCATGAAGGAAGTTTCAATATCCACTTGGGTAAATTCTGGCTGGCGGTCAGCGCGCAAGTCTTCGTCACGGAAACATTTGGTGATTTGGAAATAACGGTCAAAACCAGACACCATCAATAATTGCTTAAATAATTGCGGTGATTGCGGCAAGGCAAAGAATTGACCATGATGTACGCGGCTAGGTACCAAGTAATCGCGCGCACCTTCAGGGGTGGAGCGCGTTAACATTGGTGTTTCCACTTCAATAAAGCCATTTTCATCTAAATAATCGCGCAGATTTTTAGCCACTTTGTAGCGCAACATCAGGTTTTTTTGCATCGCAGGGCGGCGTAAATCAATATAGCGATGTTGCAAACGCACGGTTTCAGTCAGCGTGTCGTCATCCAGCATAAACGGCGGCGTTAAAGACGCGTTGAGAATTTCAATCTCACTCGCCAACATTTCCACTTCGCCAGTCGGAATATTGGGGTTCACCGTGCCTTCTGGTCGCGCGCGCACTTTACACACCACTTTAAGCACAAACTCACTTCGCACGGTTTCGGCGATTTTAAATGCCTCTGGTGTATCGGGATCGATGACGATTTGCGCCATGCCTTCGCGGTCACGAAGGTCAATAAAAATCACGCCGCCGTGGTCGCGGCGACGATGCGCCCAGCCGCAAAGTGTGACAGTTTGTCCGATATGTTCGCGGTTTAAATGGCCGCAGTAATGTGTACGCATCATGGTGAAAATTCTTAAAGTGTTGGTAATGGATAAAAAAGAGTGATTTTAAAGCAACTACTTAATATTGAAAGCCTTTAATTGCGCTAGAAAGACTTATGGTTTATGCGTTATGCGGATTTGTTGGCAATTTTTTCGCTAGGCGTTACAACGCCCATCGAAATAATATATTTCAATGCAGCATCAACGCTCATGTTCAAGAAAATAAGATGGTGTCGCGGCACCAAAATAAAATAACCGCTAGTTGGGTTGGGTGTGGTTGGCACATACACGCTGACAAAGTCGCCTTGCAAGTGGTTGGCAACTTCACCGCTTGGTTGGCCCGTGACAAAAGCGATCGTCCATGCGCCATCTTTAGGAAACTGCACCAGCACAGCCTCACGAAATGCGTTGCCGGAGTCTGAAAACAAGGTGTCAGATACTTGTTTGACGCTGGCGTAAATGGATTTCACCACCGGTACGCGCGTCAACAGTGACTCCCACAAGGCGATGAGCTTGCTACCAAAAAAATTGGTGGCGATGAGGCCTGTGACCAAAATAATCACCACGGTCAAAATTGCACCAAGGCCAGGGATGTCAAAGCCAAACTGGGCTTTTGGTCGCCATTCCTCTGGTAAAAGCAATAAACTTTGGTCCATGACACCGATCAAGCTGGTGACCACCCACACGGTAATAAACAAAGGCACCAGTACCAGTAAACCAGTAATAAAATATTTTTTCATGTGATTTTTTTAAATGTGAATCAGTGGCAAGCGCAACCAGCTTGGCAGCTACCAGTACTTGCAGGCGCTTCAGCCGTTTTTTCTGCGCTGGTGGTGGATTTGTTGCCGCCATTTTTAAAGTCTGTTGCGTACCAGCCGCTCCCGTTTAATTGAAAATTCGGGGCGGAAAGTTGTTTGCTAAAAGCTTCAGCGCCGCATTTTGGGCAAGTTTCAACGCTTGGTGCGCTGACTTTGCGCATCACTTCGGCTTTATGGTGACAAGATTGACATTGATAATCGTAAATTGGCATAGTCTTAAAAATTACAAATTAGCAAAAAATGATAGACTGATTATACATGAACAGCGCTATCTAATTGAATTACCAAGGTAAAGAAGAAAATAAAAAGCCAGCAAATGCTGGCTTTAGCTTTAAAAATTTCTGAAAGCTAAAACGGAATATCGTCTTCAAAATCATCCATGCTTGGTGCTGGTTTGGCGGCTTTGCTTGGTTGCGGTGCTGAGCGAGTTGGCGTTTGGTCAAATTGCTCACCGCCATAACTTTGATTCATATCGCCATCGTAACTTGCATTAGAACCACCACCATCTCTACCACCTAGCATTTGCATTTGGTCGGCAATAATTTCTGTGGTGTAACGATCTTGGCCTTCTTTCGTTTGCCATTTGCGCGTTTGCAGGCGGCCCTCAATGTATACAGGACGGCCTTTTTTCAAATATTCGCCAGCAATTTCTGCCAGTTTGCGGTACATCACAATATTGTGCCATTCGGTACGTTCTTGTTTTGCGCCAGATTTGTCTTTCCAGCTATCTGTGGTGGCAATGCTGAAGTTACAAACAGCTTCACCGTTTGGCATAAAGCGCACTTCTGGGTCGCGACCCAAATTCCCCATTAAAATAACTTTGTTTACAGATGCCATTATTCACCTCTTAAAGTAGCGAGTAAACTTGGGTGTCATCCCAATTGTCGTTTTTCTCAATTTTTAAAATAATTGTGCCCTCAGTAGGCAACACTGCCGCTTCTACTACACCGCTCAGCGCAATCAGTTTGGATTTTAACGCATCTGCTTCTTCAGGGCTAATGTTACGTTGCTCGGCATTAAAGGTGTACATTTTTGTCCGCACGGCAGGCGGCGCCTGCATCGAGCTTGCTAAAATAAACCACACGAACATCATCAACCCGCAAAAAATAAATACGCTGGCAAAGCCGTAATGGTGCGATAAAACCCCACCCATGCTACCACCGACAAATACGCCTAACGATTGGCAAGTGTTGTAAACGCCAATCGCGGTGCCTTTGGCGCTGGCGGGGGAAATTTTGCTGATGATGGAAGGTAACGAAGCTTCTAAAATATTAAAGGCGATAAAGTACACGCATAGCGAAATAATGATGCCAATAAACTGATGAATCGACAGCGCAAAAATACTTTGCGCAACGAGCATCAAAAAAATTGCCGCGACAAAAACTTGCTTAAGCTTAGATTTTTTCTCCGCATAAATAATGGCGGGCACCATCAAAATAAACGAAACAATCAGCACTGGCAGATAAATTGTCCAGTGGTGGTCAACATCGAGCTGGCTGGCTTCAGTAATAGCAAACGGCACGACAACAAACATCGCCATTTGTGCTGTATGCAGCGCAAAAATGCCAAAATTCAGGCGTAAAAGTTGCTTATCTTTCAATACGCTGCTGAGTTTCTCAGGGGCTGTGCTAGCGTCTGAATGAAAATGGCTGTGTTGTGGATTTGGCACTAAAAACTTCACCACCAGCATGGCTAACACAGTTAACACAGCCGTGAGCGCAAATATACCCGGCACACCAATCCAGCGGTGCAAAATAGGCCCACCCACGAGGGAAATTGCAAAGGCAACACCGATGGTTGCACCGATAGTTGCCATGGCTTTGGTGCGATGTTCGTCACGGGTTAAATCAGCCACCAATGCTGTGACAACCGCTGAAATCGCGCCAGCACCCTGAATGATGCGCCCTAAAATAATGCCTTCGATGGTGGTGGAAAACGCGGCAGTGAGACTGCCGAGGGCAAAAAGTAGTAGGCCAAAATAAATCAGTGGTTTACGGCCAAATTTATCAGAAGCGATGCCGAAAGGTAGTTGAAATAAGGCTTGGGTGAGGCCGTAAGCGCCAAGCGCGATGCCGATCATCAAGCTGCTTGGTTTCTCAGGCAAGTTGGCTGCGTAAACGGCAAAAATGGGCAAAATTGAAAACATGCCGAACATGCGTAAACCGTAAATGCTCGCTAAGCTGCCGGTTGCGCGCAGCTCTTGTGGGGTCATTTTGTCATCGGGGAGGTCAACTGCTTGCATAAAATAAAAACAATCGTTTAAGAAACGAAAAGAAAAGTTTGAGCTACTTTGTAAAAAGTAGGTATATTAACAGGTTGCCCACATTATTCGATATTGCACGATGGAATTTATCAAAATCAGGGGTGCGCGGACGCACAATTTAAAAAACATTTCGCTGGATATTCCGCGTGATAAATTGGTGGTCATCACCGGTTTGTCTGGCTCAGGAAAATCCTCGCTCGCGTTTGATACTCTGTATGCCGAGGGGCAGCGGCGCTATGTGGAAAGCTTATCAGCCTACGCGCGGCAGTTTTTGGCACGCATGGATAAACCAGATGTCGATTTGATTGAAGGCTTATCGCCCGCAATTTCCATTGAGCAAAAATCTACTTCGCATAATCCACGTTCTACCGTTGGTACGGTCACCGAAATTCACGATTATTTACGGCTTTTGTTCGCCCGCGCCGGCGACCCTGAATGTCCAGAACATGGGGTCCAGCTTGCCTCACAAACCGTGAGCCAAATGGTGGATAGCGTGCTGGCATTGCCAGAAGAAACTAAGTTGATGATTTTGGCGCCCGTGGTGAGTAACCGCAAAGGCGAGCAGCTTGATTTATTTGATACGCTCAAAGCGCAAGGCTTTGTGCGACTGCGCATTGACGGCACGATTTACGAAATGGATGCCTTGCCGCAGCTCGCCAAAACCACCAAACACAGCGTAGATGTGGTGGTGGATCGCTTAAAAGTTAAAGCGGATATGAAGCAGCGCATTGCAGAATCATTTGAAACAGCCTTGCGTTTGGCCGATGGTCGCGCGATTGCGCTGGAAATGGATACGGATAAAGCACATTTATTTTCCGCCAAGTTTTCTTGCCCAGTGTGTGATTACTCACTTGCGGAATTAGAGCCGCGTTTATTTTCATTTAATAATCCGATGGGCGCTTGCCCAACCTGTGACGGTTTGGGCAATATTAACTTTTTTGATCCAAAACGCGTGGTGGCTTTTCCGCACTTGTCTTTAGCTTCTGGCGCCATTAAAGGCTGGGATAAACGCAACCAGTTTTATTTTCAAATGCTGGCGAGTATCGCCAACCATTACAACTTTAACTTAGAAACGGCGTTTGAAAAACTGCCGGAATATATTCAAAAAGTATTGTTGAACGGCAGTGGTAAAGAGCAAATCCCATTTAATTATTTGAACGAACGCGGGACTTTTTTCCAAAAAACCCATACGTTTGAAGGCATTTTAAATAATCTACAGCGCCGTTATCGGGAAACAGATTCACAAACCGTGCGTGAAGAGCTGGCGAAATATTTAAACGCACAAGCTTGCCCGGATTGCGGCGGTGCGCGTTTGCGCAAAGAGGCGCGTTTTGTCAAAGTTGGCGGTAAAAATATCCATGAAATTTGTGACACGCCGTTAAAGCAAGCACTTACTTTTTTTGAAAAGATTGAATTGCAAGGTGCGAAACTCGCGATTGCTGACAAAATTGTCAAAGAAATCAGTAGCCGTTTGAAATTTTTAACCAATGTTGGCTTGGATTATTTGTCGCTTTCGCGCTCGGCAGAAACGCTTTCTGGTGGCGAAGCGCAGCGGATTCGCTTGGCTTCACAAATTGGCAGCGGCTTAACTGGCGTGATGTATGTGTTGGACGAGCCTTCGATTGGTTTACACCAGCGCGATAACGATCGGCTGCTTGAAACGCTAAAACGCCTGCGTGATATTGGTAATACCGTGATTGTGGTTGAACACGACCAAGACGCGATTTTAATGGCCGATCATGTGATTGATATTGGCCCCGGTGCGGGCGAACATGGTGGCAGAATTGTTGCGGAAGGCACGCCAGCTGAGGTACAAAATAATCCGAACTCACTTACTGGTGCGTATTTAAGTGGCAAAAAAACCATTGTTTACAACAAAGCGCGCACCAAACCTGACCCTGCACGCTGGCTTAAATTGACAAATGCGACTGGCAATAATTTAAAAAATGTTTCAGTCGATATTCCGGTTGGTTTGCTCACCTGTGTCACCGGCGTTTCTGGAAGCGGAAAATCGACGTTGATTAACGATACGTTATATAGAGAGGTTGCCAAAAGTCTTTACGGCAGTAGCACAGAGCCCGCGCCATTTGGCGAATTAGACGGTTTGGCGTTTTTTGATAAAGTCGTTGATGTTGACCAAAGCCCAATTGGGCGAACGCCGCGTTCTAACCCTGCGACTTATACCGGTTTATTTACGCCAATTCGCGATTTATTTGCCAGCGTGCCTGAAAGCCGCGCCCGTGGTTACGGCCCGGGACGTTATTCATTTAACGTGAAAGGCGGGCGCTGCGAAGCGTGTGAAGGTGATGGTGTATTGCGCGTTGAAATGCACTTTTTGCCCGATGTTTACGTGCCTTGCGATGTGTGCAAAGGCCAGCGTTACAACCGCGAAACATTGGAAATTCAATTTAAAGGCAAAAATATTCACGAAGTGTTGGCAATGACCGTTGAGCAGGCGCATGTGTTTTTCAGTGCGCAGCCCGTGATTGCTAGAAAATTAAAAACCTTGCTCGATGTTGGTTTGGGCTATATCACGTTGGGTCAAAGTGCAACGACGCTCTCAGGCGGCGAAGCACAGCGCGTGAAGCTGGCGTTGGAATTGAGCAAACGGGATACTGGGCGCACGTTGTATATTTTGGACGAGCCAACCACCGGCTTACATTTTGCAGATATTCAACTGTTATTGGATGTGATTCACCGCTTACGTGACGCTGGCAATACCATTGTGATTATTGAGCATAATCTGGATGTGATTAAAACCGCAGACTGGATTATTGATATGGGGCCAGAAGGCGGCGATGGCGGAGGTACTTTAATTGCCGCTGGTCCACCGGAAGAACTAGCCAAAAATCCGAACAGTTTTACTGGGACGTATTTGAAAAAAATGTTGGATTAGCGCTTTTAGAGTAAAAAAGCCCGCAATTAACGCCGGCTTTTTTTGTGGGTAGTGTCGGCTTACAAAATACTATCAGCTTCCGCTAAAAAGGCTTTGTAGCCTTCAATTTTTTCTGGCAGCTCAGCTAAATCAATATGTAATTTTTTGCTGGTGTCCGGGTTGAGCGTGCTTGCGGTTTTTTCTGGTGATTCACCAGCCTCAAGGTTGTAGGCAATATGGGCGGCCATATAAATAATCGGTGCTAAATCACAGGCATTTTCGTTAAGTGGGTCAGCGTAATACCGAATAGCGCGCTGAATTTCTTCAGGAAAGTTCCAGCGTTTTGCGAGTTCAGCACCAATCATGCAATGGTCGACCCCCACTTTTGTGAACTCTATATTTTTCCTTTCCAGCACGCTTTTTCCGTGGCAAGCGTCATCAATTTCTGCACCGGCAGCCGGAAAAACTAGGTGAATTGGTAATTGGCCGATGCTGTGCATCAATGCAGAAATATAGGTCGTTTCTGTGTCTAGGTGTTGTTCTTTAGCGATTTCGCGCGCGATATTTGCTGTCATCAAACTATGGCGCCAAAAACGTGTTAAATCAAACCCTGGGATTTTAGTAAATGCAGCGCTAATCCCAGAGGCAATCACCAATGTTTTCAAGTTACGTAAACCTGTGACCGCAATGGCTTCGTTGACGTTTTTTACTGTGCCAACGCGTCCATAGTAAGAAGAGTTGGATAAACGTAAAACCTTTGCTGCCAGCACTTGGTCTTGATCGATTTTGTGAACCAGCTTGTTGGTGTCAATCTCGTCACCTTCCAACATGATCAATACTTCTTGGATCACTTTTGGCATCATTGGTAGGCTGGCGATTTTTTCAAAAAAATTGTCGATGACATTCATGGGGTTACCCTTAAAGCTATTCGTTATAGGTCGAATGTGATTTTAAGAGTTGGTGGGGTGTTGCTATGCAGAAAAAAGAGAGGAAAACCCTGCGTATCTTTACGATTGTCAATTGACGTCCTTGGTTATTTGGGGATTTCTGCGTAATACATTCTTGCTGAGATGATGTTGGTTTTTCTGAGTAGCCCGCGTGCCTGCTGATGTGTGTCGTAATATCTTGGGTTGGGAATCATCGCGGCTAGCTTTGCAGATTGATATGCACTTAACCCAGCGGCAGAGGTTTTGTAATAATGTCTAGCCGCCGCTTCCGCACCAAAAATACCATTACCCCACTCGATGATATTTAAGTAAATTTCCAGAATTCTACGTTTACTCATCATGTTTTCTAACATCACCGTAATGACGGCTTCTTCGAGCTTGCGCCAAGGGGTGCGTTTGGTCGATAAAAATAGGTTTTTGGCAAGTTGTTGGCTTATGGTCGAGCCTCCGGCGACAATTTTACCTTTCTTCAAATTTTTCTCGTACGCTTTTTGAATGCCTTCCCAATCAAATCCTTCGTGATCAATAAATTTGGCATCTTCGGCGGCGACTACAGCGCGTTTTAAATGGTTGGAAATTTTGTTGTAATCCACCCAGCGGTGTTTAAGCGTTGCATCAGGGCGCGTATCCTGAATGATTTCCAAACGGTCTTCCATAAAAGCGCTGCTAGAAGGATTGAATTTGATCCACCAAACAATATGTAGAAATATCCAGACTTGGTAGAGTAATACAATAAGGATAAAAAAAACAATGCCACGTTTGATCAATCCGCCGAATGTGAGCGGTTGGGCTTTGGCGCGGCTGTTAAATAACCAATCAATCACAAGGTGGTCTAAATGTTATTTGAGGGTTTTGGTTCGACATTTCTTAGCATGGCAATTACACTTTGCGTCTGAGGTTTGACTTGACGCCACAAGTAAAATGCGAGCGCAGCTTGCTCAACCAGCATGCCCAAGCCGTCCGCCAGTGCAGCATTTTGTGCTTTTGCCTGCTGCAAAAACGGCGTTTCTCGACCATACATCATGTCGTATGCGAGCGCATCGTTGGCAAAAATATGATTTGGTATCGGCAAAGCCGTATCAGTTAAACCGGTAGAGGTAGCATTAATGATGATATCAAACTGCTGGTGTTGTAAGTCTTCAAAAGTGCAGGCCAAGCTTTGCGTTTTGTGGTGAACAAATTTATTGATAATCAGTGCTGCTTTTTCAAGTGTACGGTTGGCGATAGTTAAAATCGCTGGAGATTCGTTGAGTAAGGGTTCAAATACACCTTCTGCGGCACCGCCCGCGCCGAGCAATAATACGCGCTGATTTCTAATGGTGCGACCAAGGTTCTGTTGAATGTCGGTGACTAAGCCATCGCCATCCGTGTTGTGGCCACTGATTTGGGCCCCGTCAAAAATCAGCGTATTGACTGCGCCAGCCATCAATGCCTGTGGCGATCTTACTTGGCACAAATGGTACGCTTCAAACTTGAACGGCACTGTGACGTTCGCACCTTTGTAACCTTGTGCAACAAGCTCGGCAACCGTTCTTTTAAAGCCGTCTAACGGTGCGAGAATGCGCTCATAGCACATTTCTTGTCCAGTTTGCTTAGCAAATGCTTCGTGAATAATGGGGGATTTGCTGTGCGCGATTGGATTGCCAATGACAGCGTATTTGTCAGACATATTTCGCTAACGTCTTATTTTATTTAGTGGTATTAATTTAACCATGGCAGGCCTGCATGCTTCCAGCCATTAATCAATGTACGCTGGTTAAATGCATTCGCTTCGCCTTCAAACCCTTCCAGCATGTTATAGGCATTTTTGTAGCCAAGTGTCGCGGCGACATTGGCTGCATTATGTGAGCGACCACCGGTTCGACACATAAAAATCACACATGCATCTAGTGGGACGATTGCTTGCAGTTGCGAAGAGAAGTTTTGGTTGGCAACCATGCCTGGGTAGCTGGCCCATTCCACGTGAATAGCATTTGGGAGGTGGCCGACCAAATCTAACTCAGCTTTTGTGCGCACATCAACGAGCACAGCTTTCGTGTTTTTTTGCATGATTTCAAATGCTTCTTCTGGTGTGACGGCGCCTGAGTAAGAAAATTGTTGCGACTCTATCCGTTTTTTTGCAACCGCTAAAATGGTTTCCAGATCGTTCATTCGTCACCTCCTAATCAGCTATAAAATTTTACGAATTATAGCGATAAATGAGCCTTTCAAAAGCCGAATTTTCATTGGCTCTAAAATGGTGCAAATTTTGGATAAAATGCACCAAATTCGCGCATTGTTTTGGTGCGGTTTTGCACAATCCTGCTAAAAAAACGCGTTTGAGCCTTTTCAGTTTGGTACGTTTCCTGCTAATCTAACTAAATTATGTCGTATAGTTTCAAGCATAATTTTTAAATAATGAATACCACATTTTTATTAACAACCCAACACCATTTTTAGGAGATCTTGATGTCAGTGGCGAATGTGATGAAAATGGTAAAAGAAAACGACATTAAATTTGTCGATTTTCGTTTTACCGATACCCGCGGTAAAGAACAACACGTAACTGTGCCTGTTTCTGCATTTAATGAAGATAAATTTACTGAGGGTCATGCTTTTGACGGCTCTTCTATCGCTGGTTGGAAAGGCATTAATGCTTCCGACATGCAATTAATGCCAGACGCAGCAACTGCAAATATCGACCCTTTCATGGATGAGCCAACACTCATTTTAACTTGCGATGTAGTAGACCCAACAGATGGCAAAGGTTATGACCGCGACCCACGTAGCTTGGCAAAACGCGCTGAAGCCTATTTAAAATCAAGCGGCATTGGTGATACAGCTTACTTTGGCCCAGAGCCAGAATTCTTTATTTTTGATTCTATCAACTGGTCTGTAGACATGTCTGGTAGCTCAGTTAAAATCAATTCAGAAGAAGCAGCTTGGGCATCTTCAGAAAAATTTGAAGGTGGTAATACTGGTCACCGTCCTGCGGTTAAAGGCGGTTATTTCCCAGTGCCACCAGTTGATTCATTGCAAGACGTACGCTCTGCAATGTGCTTAACTTTAGAAGCCATGGGAGTGCCTGTGGAAGTGCATCACCATGAGGTTGCTACAGCTGGTCAATGTGAAATCGGCACTAAATTTGCCACTTTGACACAACGCGCAGACTGGACACAAATTTTAAAATATGTAGTGTTAAACACTGCACATGCTTACGGTAAAACAGCGACCTTTATGCCTAAACCAATGTTTGGCGATAACGGCTCTGGTATGCACGTTCACCAATCTGTTTGGAAAGATGGCAAAAACCTATTTGCAGGTAATGGCTACGCTGGCTTGAGCGATTTCGCTCTTTACTACATCGGCGGTATCATCAAGCATGCGCGTGCATTAAATGCTATTACTAACCCTGGCACAAACTCATACAAACGATTGGTTCCTGGCTACGAAGCACCAGTTAAATTAGCTTACTCAGCTAAAAACCGTTCTGCTTCTATCCGTATTCCATTCGTACATTCTGACAAAGCACGCCGCGTTGAAGCGCGCTTCCCAGACCCTATTGCTAACCCATACTTAGCCTTCTCTGCATTACTGATGGCAGGCTTAGATGGCGTACAAAACAAAATTCACCCAGGTGAGCCAGCAACAAAAGATTTATACCATTTGCCACCTGAAGAAGATGCATTGATTCCAACCGTATGTTCTTCATTAGAGCAAGCGTTGGAATACTTGGATAAGGACCGCGAGTTCTTAACGCGTGGTGGTGTATTCTCTGAAGACTGGATTGATGCTTATATTGCATTAAAAATGGAAGAAGTGACAAAAATGCGTCAAACACCGCATCCAGTCGAATTTAGCATGTACTACTCTTGCTAATTGTTGGACAAAACCTAAAAACGAAAGGGGCTGAAAAGCCCCTTTTTTTATGTAAATTGGCAGGCGAACATATGTTTTATTAAGGAATTCATTTGTCAACACTCGGTCATAATGACACGTTATTGAGTAATGTTTTTTGATAGTTGATGCGATGAAAATTTTAATTATTCTAATCAGTTTGGCAATTTTTCTATGCGCGAAAACCGCCAGTGCTGAAATTTATAAACGTGTGGATGAGAGTGGCCGTATTGTCTATTCAAACGTTAAAACGCCGGGTGCGACACGTTTGGATATTAGCCCTGAAGTTAACAATATTAAGGATGATCGCACAAGGTCGCCAAGTTCAGGTGCCGCTCAACATAAGTCCGCAAGCCCTGAAAGTTTTCCACGCGTAGATAAACAAACGCAAACACAGCGTGATGACAAGCGCAAAGAAATTTTAATATCTGAACTTGCAGCGGAAAAAGAAGCGCTGTTACAAGCGCAGCAGGCCTATGCCGAGGGTGAGTCAAAACCAGAGGTGTACCACAAAAGAAATGCCGATGGCAGCATTTCCACTTTCAGAAACATGGCAAAGTACAATTCAAAAATGGAAGCGTTAAAAGCTGAACTTGAAAGCCACCAAAACAATATTCAAATGTTGCAAAAAGAAATCGCTGCTTTAGATTAGTGCGTATTTGCGCATCAATTTAAAATTGCTTCAATAAAGTGCGCCAGTTGGTCTAGGTTTTGCTTTAATATCAGGCATGATTATGATCAATAAGAACCTAACATGGTGCAACCTACCCCAGCCCAATTTTCCGGTTTAGAGCATTTAGCGACTGCCATCATTTTGTTGGATGAGCAGCGTCAGGTTGTTTATATCAACCCCGGTGCAGAAGTGATTTTTGCTTTTAGCGCTAAGCAGATTACCGGCTTGCCGTTGGAAGAGGTGTTTCCCGACTGTGAGATTCTCATGTCCGCTGTGAATAACGCGATAGCCCAGCATAGCCCGTTTCGTGAACATGAGTTCACCATTACCACACAGCGACATATGTCTTTTGCAGTCACTTGCACGGTGACCCCGATTGAATCTGCCAATGCATGTTTAATTTTAGAATTCCAGCGCATGGATGCGCAACTCAGAATCGCGCGCGAAGAGCGCATGTTGATTCAACAACAAGCGAATGCTGAGCTTTTGCGTAACCTTGCACACGAAATCCGCAATCCATTAGGCGGCCTGCGTGGTGCTGCGCAACTGTTAGAGCATGAGTTGCCATCACCTAATTTACGCGAATATACGCAAGTGATTATTAAAGAGGCGGATCGCTTGCAAACGTTGATGGATCGCTTATTAATTCCGCATCGCGTGCCAAAATATGAGCCGACAAATATTCACGAAGTTTTAGAGCGCGTGCGGAGCTTATTGCTTGCTGAATCGCCCCGAAGTATTTTGATTGAGCGCGATTATGATTTAAGCCTGCCTGAACTGATTGGTGATCGGGAAAAATTGATACAAGCCGTGTTGAATATTGCCAGAAATGCTGTACAAGCAATGCAGGTGAGTAAAACTAAAGAAGCTAAATTGATTTTTCGTACCCGTGCCGAGCGGCAAGTTACTTTGGTGAGGAAGCGTTATCGCGTGGCGATTAAGCTTGAAATTATTGATAACGGCCCAGGGATTCCCGTGGATATTGTTGACAGAATTTTCTATCCGCTAGTTTCTGGCACGGCTGGCGGTACAGGTTTGGGGCTTACGTTAGCGCAATCTTTTGTGACGCAGCATCATGGCATGATCGAATGTGAAAGTGAACCCGGAAAGACAAAGTTTACGGTGTTGCTGCCAATTAGCACCACTTCAACCAGCAATGGAAAACAATAAAAGAGTTTGAGGAAATGTAAGCAATGAAGCCAATTTGGATTATAGATGACGATAAATCAATTCGCTGGGTGTTTGAGAAAGCACTCGCCCGCACAGATTTTGAGTTTAAAACATTTTCTTCCATTCAAGATGCATTGAACGCGCTTGAAGATGAACTCCCGCAAGTCGTGGTGAGCGATATCCGCATGCCTAATGGCTCAGGGCTTGAATTTTTGTCTGAGATTAAAGAAAAACATCCTGATATTCCTGTCATTATCATGACGGCATATTCAGATTTGGAAAGTGCTGTTTCAGCTTTCCAAGGCGGTGCATTTGAATATTTGGCCAAACCATTTGATGTAGACCAAGCGATTGACGTGATTAAGCGTGCTGCTGAAGAAAGCACAAGGCAAGCAACTGAAGCAGTCGTCATGGAAAAAACGCCTGAAATTATTGGCCAAGCACCGGCGATGCAAGAAGTTTTTCGCGCAATTGGTCGCCTAAGTCGCTCACATGCAACTGTGTTGATTAATGGTGAGTCAGGTAGTGGTAAAGAGTTGGTTGCGAGTGCGTTGCATAAGCACAGCCCACGTGCTGATAAACCATTTATTGCGATCAACACGGCAGCAATTCCAAAAGACTTGCTGGAATCTGAACTGTTTGGGCATGAACGTGGCGCGTTTACCGGCGCACAAGCAGCACGGCGCGGACGTTTTGAGCAGGCTGATATGGGGACGCTATTTTTGGATGAAATTGGCGATATGCCGGCCGATTTACAAACGCGCCTTTTACGCGTGCTTAGCGATGGTCAATTTTATCGTGTCGGCGGACATCACCCAATTAAGGTTAATGTGCGGATTATTGCCGCAACGCACCAAGATTTAGAAGAGCGTGTCAAACTTGGACTATTCCGGGAAGATTTATTCCATCGCCTCAATGTGATTCGCCTACGCTTGCCAGCCCTGCGTGAACGCCGAGAAGATATTCCACTCTTGATTAAACATTTTCTACAGCATAGCGCATCTGAGCTAGGCGTAGAAACAAAACAACCATCTCAAGCGGCTTTAAAGTATTTAAGTGGGCTTAATTGGAGTGGTAATGTTAGGCAGTTGGAAAACGTGTGTCATTGGTTAACAGTCATGGCGCCGGGGCAAAATATTGATATTGCCGATTTGCCCTCTGAAATTAAAGAAGATACCGTTAAATCTACCGCGGCACTATCTTGGCAAGAAGGGTTGGCGACTGAGGTAATGGAAGCGCTCACTCGTGGTGAACAAAATATTTTGGAATCCCGCACGCAAATTTTTGAGCGAATTTTAATTACCAAGGCGTTAGAACATACCCATGGACGACGCATTGAAGCGGCGAATCAGTTGGGCATGGGGAGAAATACACTGACGAGAAAAATCCAAGAGTTGGGGATAGAAGAGTAGCAGGGCTACTCTTCTAGAATCTATATCTTCACTTGTTGTGAACGCCACACGGGGAACGAGCTATATTTTTGCGCATCAATTTTGCTCACAAAAAACACCTGCGCTAACCGTGAGTCCTTTAACGTTTTGCCAAAAAACTTATTGGCAGCGTGGTAGTGACGACCTTCATACAAAATTAAGGTATTGTACACATTGTTAATGCGCAAAACTTCGTCAAACATGGCGTGATAGCTGGTATCCATTTTTGGGTTACCTGCCTTAAACCTTTTAACGCCATCATCCAATGCTGCCTCATACTTTTCCTTGTCGAAGGATTTATTAGGTTTGAAGATTGACGTTCCAGCATCCAGTGGTGCATTAGGAGATAAATACAATACTGCTGCAAATACTGCATCATAATCCACATGAATCACCCCATGACCATATTCTTCGCTCACACTTTGAAAGTTAGTAGAGATCCCCCACTGCATATAATCATTTTCTGTATTATGAAAAAGTGAAATGATTTTTTTGCTGACTTTTTCAAACATAGGTTTGTTGATCACCGATAAATCTTTTGTTCTACAACCTGGAAAAACATAGGGTACATCTTTCAACTCATGCCGAAACTGATATCTCTGGCTCAATGCAAAGGTGCGTATTGCGTCAGGGTCTTCGTAAAAATTTTCTAAAATTGTAACTGGGTAGAGATTCATTTTGAGTGTCAATAAACGCTGGTAACAGCGAGATTATACATAAATGGATAATAAAAAACGGCAACCTAAGTTGCCGTTTCGATTTGTTGACTAACCTAGACGGGTTAAACCCGCATTCAATTAGAAGAACAAGATTGCGCCTAAAGAGATGGTTTTAGCATCTGCTTTTGCACTGCCACCAGCAGCTTGGTCAACGTCACGCTCTGACTCAGAGTACTCAGCAACCAAGTTCAAGTGTTTAGTCAATGGATGATAAGCACCAACAACCCACATAGAATCTTCAATTTCATCGAATGTGTCAACGCTGTTACCGTCTAAAGTTGATTCACCGTAAGATACGCCCAATTTAGTACCTACGCCTGGAAGAGCATAAGTTGCTTGAACGTACCATTGATCTGAATCACGACGTTTACCAGTGCTGTCGAAACCACCAACCAATTGTAATGTTTGACCAATACCTTTGCCGTCACCATAGTAAGCTGTTAAACCAAGACCAGCTACGTTCACGTTAGCACCGATATCCCATGCAGTAGCACGGTCTGAAGTATCTGTGATTGTGTTAGCAGTAGCTGCAGTTGTTGTACCGTTTGCATTTAAAGTTGCTGATGTCGCGTTTGTCAGACCTTCAACTTTTTGAGTAATACCAGAAACCCACACTTTACCTGCAAAGTCACCTTCCCAAGCATATGATGCTTTAGCTTCGTATGCTGTTGAACCTTCGCCACGAGCAGTGCTGTTGTCAGCGTTGAATGCTTGTGTCAAACCAACAGTGAAGCTGAAACCACCAAAGTTTGGTGAAGAGTAAGCAACTTGTGATTTCCAGTCAGCATACATAAAACCAGTACCGATGCGACCCAAAGTTGTTGTATTACCAGCCAATGAACCAGCAGCAGAACCAACGCCCAACAATGTCATGTCGTTCAAGATAGCATCAGAAGCATAGATACCTAAATCTTTACCAAGTTTGATAGAACCCCATGATGCATCACCGAATGTCAAGAATGCTTGACGGTTTTCTTGATGTGCTGATTGTTTACCAGCTGATGTTGTTGATGCACCTGGGTTGATGCTGATTGTGAAGCCAACGTCTAAGTCGTTTTGGCGAGTTTTACCAGAAACGCTTAAGTAGTTAGGCAGCAAACCTGTAGTAATGTTAGCAACGTTGTCACCGCTACCATCACCTAAACCTAAAGGAGCTGCGCCGGCGCCAGCGTCACCACTGAAACGAGTGTGTGTGTAGTAAGCGTTTACTCTACTTACTGATTTAATTGAATATTTTCAACTAAAGGTTGATGAAATCTCCTTTCTCATTTATCGTATCAATATTACAAAGGGGCATTAAATGAACATTGAAGATGAAAAACCACTAATACCTCACAGTAGAAAATTAAGTACCACTGAGAAAATCATTACTGCAATTGGTGACAAAATCTCATCATCACGAGATGTACCAATTAATGAACGCTTAGCTCAACTTACGCCAGAGCAAAAAATTGAACTGCAATCTATCGAAGATAATGCCTTGACTCACTTTAAAGGCATGTTAGATGAATTGGAATCTGCACTTGGTATGTTGCGCATGGGGCATCATCTCGGATGGCGAGTGTTATATATACTGCATAGCAAAAAGACTATTCGTAAATATGAAGATATTCTCAACATTAAAATTCGCGATGTTTTCCCAGAGGAAGGCCCAAGTGCCAACCGTTCCATTGGTCTAGCTCTAGCAAAGAAAGCCACCAATTTTTGGAAAGCAGTTTCTGGTGAATATAAGATAGAAAATCGTCGAGAAATTAAGTAAGGATAAATAATATTTCCCTAAGGGGCTTTACAAGCTCCTCTTTTTTCGCTTATCATGCAAGGACATATTAAGGCTCCTTGTATTATGACTCGCAAAAATAAATTTGGTTTTGATGCATCCGCGTTCGGCTCGGAGATTTGTATTGGCGCGCAAGCGCCATTCAAATCACCGAACGAAGGCGGAACCACTGCACGTGAATACGCAACGGCATCACAATCGACCACCGACCCCCGTTTGGTAATACGGGGGGAAAGTTTTTCTAATAGTACAAATATCATTGATGGTGAAAGTCATGAATTATGTTCTATTGGGGGTAAGGTTATTGATATTAAAACACCACTTCCAAAAATTGATGGTGAACCTTATGCTGCTATTACGGATTTTCTGAACTGTACCTTTCCATTTAAAGAACATGATTTTGATGAATTGTTATTTGATTTAGTAAACTGCCTAGGTAATTCCTTTGCACCATTTACCAACCGCTTTAGGGGCTTGCATGGCTGGGAAAAATCAATTCAACTAGGTGAATCAAAAACATTCCTTGCCTATGGCGGGCAAAATAACACTGCATTTTTATCTATACCAGGTGAAGCCTGCCACACGGTTCCTACCTGGGCAAATTTAGTTAAGCTACTCCGCGATAAACTTAAGGCAAAAATTACACGTTGGGATGGTGCTGTCGATGATTTTAATGGTCTGCATACTGTTGATTGGGCTGTTGAGTTATACATGGCAGATTCTTTTAATGCTGGCGGACAAAGGCCAAGCTGTGACCAAAGGGGCAATTGGTTAATTCCTGATGGTACTGGGCGTACCTTTTACATTGGCAAGCGTGAAAACGGAAAGATGATGCGTATCTACGAAAAAGGTATGCAACTTGGTGATAAGAACAGCCCATGGGTTAGATGGGAAATTGAGCTTCACAATGTTGATAGAGTAATTCCTTGGGATGTTTTACTAGAGCCTGGTAGATATGTTGCTGGCGCATACCCTAAAGCTACGGGTTGGATTCAAGAAGAAATGAGCCGTGTTCGTACTATGCAAAATACAACTCGCATAAGTTATGACCACATGACAGCTTGCACTTCATTGAGTTTTGGTAAGCACTTAAATGTCATGCTTGAAGTTGAGGGCTCCGCAGAAAAGGTATTAAAAAAACTCATTCGTGACGGCATTCCTAAAAGACTTGATTTGCCTATCGTTGATAAAAACGAAGGATGGAGTAAATGAGAACACTCACACTAGATGAAGCGTGTTCCTTTCTTCGTCTTCCCTCACATGAGATTATTGCTCGGGTAGAAACAGGTCATTTGCCAGGTGCAATGCTAAATCACGAATTGCTCTTTATTGATGTGGATTTAGCCAATTATTTACGTGGTCATTATCACCCCAGTGAAACAAAAACAATCACTACGCTAGGTAGCGAAACGTTAACAGTTCAGGCGACTAAATCAAATACGCTATTTAGCGTTCTTGTTCCTCATATGCTACGCATAGAAGAAAATCGTGTTAGACGTGGTGAACTCAGTGCAAAATCACTCAGCATCACGCGTAATCGCCTCGCAAAATGGGTGTCGCCTTACTTTGATGATATGTCCATCAGTGAAATTGGTTATGTCACACTAGAATCTTTTATTGAAGGGCTTACCGAAGCTGAAATTAAAGGGGTAGCCATTACTCAATATTTAATAATCATCAGAAAAGTTTTAAATTACGGACTGCTCACTAATTTAATTACCAGTTTGCCACATTTTCCGAAAGTAAAAGCACCTAGGGCTTCGCGTGGCGCATTTACTATTGTCGAGTATAGACGTTTACTTAAATCAGCTTGGCGCCTTCGTGACCAGCCTTACATGATGCAAAATAGACCTAAAGAGATTCATCTCAATGACGTCACCGTCATGCAAGTTATCATGCCACGTGATATGACGCGTTTAATTGGCTTTATGGTGAATAGCTTTATACGTCCTAGTGATTTGAAATTTATACAGCATAAGCATGTCGAGATTGTTGATGGCGAATATCTTTATTTAAGATTGTCGTTACCTGAAACCAAAAAACATGACCAACCTATCGTTACTTTAACCGCTGGAGTTGGCATTTATAAACGCCTATTAAGTGATGCTAAATTACGTGGTTACGGCAAACCAAATGACTATCTATTTTTACCAGAACTTGCTAGACGTAGAGATCATGCTTTACGTTATATGGGATTCTTGTTCAGCTGGGTGCTAGATAAAGCAAACTTAAAGTACGGGACTAAAGGACAAACACGCACATTGTATTGTTTAAGGCATACAGCAATTACTTATCGACTCTTATATGGTGAAGGCGTTGATTTGCTTACATTGGCCAAGAATGCACGTACATCTGTGAACATGATTGAGCGCCACTATGCATCGACACTCAACGGTGAGATGAATGTTGGCTTGTTACACAGTAAGCGTGTTAGAAGAACGAATATTACAGCAAAATAAAAAACGGCACCCGAAGATGCCGTTTTTAGTCTATTACTTTAATTGCACTGACTTACGTCAGCCTTATCCTAGAAGAATAAGATCGCGCCTAAAGAGATAGTTTTTTGTTTAGCTTGAGCACTAGCACCAACAACATTGTCAACATCACGCTCAGAAGCTGAGTATTCAGCAACTAAGTTCAAATGTTTTGTAAGTGGGTGATAAGCACCAACTGTCCACATTGAATCTTCTACGTCGTTAAATGTATCACCATTGTTACCATCTAATGTAGATTCACCGTATGAAGCACCCAATTTAGTACCTACACCTGGAAGAGTGTATGTACCTTGTAAGTACCATTGGTCTGAATCACGTGATTTACCAGCACCATCAAAACCATTACGCAATTGGAATGTTTGACCGATACCATCACCGTCACCGTAGTAAGCTGTTAAACCAAAACCAGCAACGTTTACGTTAGCACCGATATCAAATGCAGTTGCTTTGTCATCACCACCAACAGCTAATGTATCAACATCTTGTGTAATACCAGAAACCCATACTTTACCAGCGAAATCGCCATCCCATGCATAGCTTGCTTTACCTTCGTAAGCTGATTCTGAACCACTACGACCAGTACTTGCAACGCTACCTAAACCTTCAGCAGCAACAGCATTCCAACCTTGTGTTAGACCAACTGTAAAGCTGAAACCATTCCAGTTTGGTGATGAGTAAGCAACTTGTGATTTCCAGTCAGCATACATAAAGCCTGAACCGATACGACCTAATGTTGTTGTGTTGCCAGATAAATTACCAGCACCACCACCAACACCTAATAATGTCATGTCGTTAAGAATAGCATCAGAAGCGTAGATACCTAAATCTTTACCTAGTTTGATAGAACCCCATGAAGCATCACCGAATGTTAAGAATGCTTGACGGTTTTCTTGTTGCGCTGATTGAATGCCAGAATTTGATGTTGAAGCACCCGGGTTGAGGGTGATTGTGAAGCCAACATCTAAGTCATTTTGACGTGTTTTACCAGAAACTGATAAGTAGTTTGGTAACAAACCAGTAGTAATGTTATTAGTAGAATCTTGATCACCACGGCCTAAACCTAAAGCTGCAGTACCTGCAGCATCATCACCGCTGTAGCTTGAAGATGTGTAGTAAGCGTTTACAACACCACCGATGTCCAAAGTCCAATCGCCAGCTGGGATCATGATGCCAGCATTTGCGCTAGAAGCTGCTGCAGCCAAAGCTGCTGCTACTGCTAAACCTAATTTAGTTTTCATATTAAAAATCTCCAAAGTTATCTAGTACTTTTTATTTGCCCAATTTGAAATTTTAATTTGCATTAAAACAACACAATCGGACTTGGAACGCCCTCGGCTTATAAGATCACCAAGAATGTTAGACGTAGTATGCCTAATGAAAATGGATGGCACAACCTAAAATTTGCTTTTTTGCCGATATGTTTGAAACATTTATTTACAAATGTTGTAAAAGCGCAACAGTCTGATTCAATTCAGAGAGTTGAGGGGTATTTACCTTTTACCATTGCTCTTCAACGGTAAAAAGCTTCCGATGCTCGCGAATAGCAAAGCGGTCAGTCATGCCGGCAATGTAGTCAGAAACAGCGCGGGCTTTGTCAATTTTGCTAAATTGTTGAAATTCTGTGGGGAGTAAGCCGGGGTTTTCAAAAAACACATTAAATAAGTCGGTGACTATGCGCTCAGCCTTGGCGCTCATGCGGTTAACCTTGTAATGGTGGTATAAATTGTTGCGTAAGAATTGTTTGAGTTTTAAATTTTTCGCTGCGATAGCTGGGCTAAAGCTGATCAACGCGGGTAGTTTGCGAATATCTTCAATAGTGTTTGGCTGATGCTCGGCAATGTTGTTGGTACTGTGGGTGCATAAATCGACTACCAATTGGTTGATCATGCGGCGGACGGTTTCGTGGATGAGCCTTTTCGTGTCAAGCGTTGGGTACTTTTGTTTGACCAGATTTAAATTTTCCGCAAATAAATCTACTTCTTCCAGTTGTTCAATCGTAATTAAGCCTGAACGCAAGCCGTCGTCTACATCATGATTGTTATAAGCAATTTCGTCTGCATAGTTTGTGAGTTGAGCCTCTAAACTGGGGCTGGTTTTGTTTAAAAATCGCTCGCCGACATCACCCAATTGCTTAGCATTAGTCACCGAACAATGTTTTAAAATACCTTCACGCGTTTCAAAGGTTAAATTGAGGCCGTCAAACTCGGCGTAGCGTAGTTCTAATATTTCGACTACCCGCAGCGATTGCAAGTTATGCTCAAAGCCGCCAAATGCTTTCATGCAGGCATTGAGCGCATCTTGCCCAGCATGGCCAAAGGGCGTGTGGCCTAAATCATGCGCAAGGGCGATGGCCTCGGTTAAATCTTCATGTAAATTAAGGGTGCGGGCAATGCCGCGCGCCATTTGCGCGACTTCTAAACTGTGTGTTAAGCGGGTGCGGAATAAATCACCTTCGTGGTTTACAAACACTTGGGTTTTGTACTCCAAGCGCCGAAATGCGGTGGAATGGATAATCCGGTCGCGGTCGCGCTGAAAATCATTACGTGTTTGCGAAACAGGTTCTTGGAATTTTCTTCCAAGCGTTTTTTCTGGATCAGCTGCGTAAGGTGCTAAGGTCAACATGGTTTATTGTAAAGCCAGCGTGGCTTTTAGTTTTTCTAAATCATAATCGCTCGTGATGAGCGATTGACCAATCCCTTGCTGCAAAATCAGGCGGATTTTGCCATCAGCCACCTTTTTATCAAGTTGCATCAATTGCAAATATTTTTCCACGCCTAAATCAGGAGCTTTAATTGGCAATTTTGCGGTAACTAAAATATTAGTAATGCGTTCTACTTCTTGCGCGTTAAGCCAGCCCATGCGTTGCGATAAATCTGCCGCCATGATGGTGCCAGCCGCAACGGCTTCACCATGCAGCCACACGCCGTAGCCCATGGCATTTTCAATGGCGTGGCCAAACGTGTGGCCTAAGTTTAATAAAGCGCGTTCGCCTTGCTCGTGTTCGTCGCGCGCAACAACCTCGGCCTTGTTTTGGCAAGAGCGAAAAATGGCTTCAGTGAGTTCAGCTTCTTTTAATTGCATTAAAGCTTCCATATTATTTTCGCACCAATCAAAAAATGCTTGGTCGCGAATCAAACCGTATTTAATCACTTCTGCCATGCCGGCAGAAAACTCTCGTTGTGGTAGCGTTTGTAAAGTGTCGATGTCGGCGAGTACCAATTGTGGTTGATAAAACGCGCCGATCATATTTTTACCGAGCGGGTGATTAATACCGGTTTTTCCGCCAACAGAAGAATCCACTTGTGAAAGCAACGTGGTGGGGATTTGAATAAACGGCACACCGCGCAAATAAGTGGCGGCGGCATAACCTGTTAAATCGCCAATCACACCACCGCCCAGCGCAATCAGTGTGGTGCTGCGCTCGCAGCGGTTTTGCAGCAAGGCATCGTAAATTAGGTTTAGTGTCTCGCTATTTTTGTAGGCTTCGCCGTCAGGTAAAATAATCGGGATCACTTTGACGCCAGCGTTGATGAGTGCGTCAGAAAGTGTTTGCAAATATAAAGGTGCAACCGTGGTGTTGGTCACAATTGCAACTGATTTGCGTTTTAAGTGCGGCAATATTAGACCAACATTGGTTAAAAGGTTGCGCCCAATATGAATTGGATAACTTCTGTCAGCAAGGGCTACGGTGAGAGTTTTCATTGTCAAAGATACTTAAAAATTAGGATTACGTTTTTTTTGTAACTGTAAAAGCTTGGTGATTTCATCACAAATTTCTTGTGCGGACTGGCTGCCAGTATTCACCACAAAATCCGCGAGAGATTGATAAATCGGATCGCGGGCTTCAAAAAGTTGCGTGAGTTTTTCACGCATATTCACACCTTGCAGCAAAGGGCGCGATTTATCGTGGCGCGTACGATGCCATAAGTCTTCTACTTGACCGCGCAAGTAAATAATTTTGCCGTGGGTTTTCAGTTGCGCGCGATTTTCTGGTAACAATACCGCACCGCCGCCAGTGGCTAACACAATATTCTCCAGTTGGCACAACGCTTCAATCACGCATGCTTCGCGTTTGCGAAAGCCGGCTTCGCCTTCCAACTCAAAAATCAGCGGGATTTTTACACCGGTTTTTTTTTCGATTTCAATGTCAGAATCGTAAAAAGTGAGCCCAGTTTGTTTGGCAATTAAACGGCCGATGGTAGTTTTACCTGCCCCCATCAGGCCAATAAAATATAGGTTGTTCAAAATGGCTCACTAAAATAAAAATGCCCATCAGGCTAGATGGGCATTTTAAGGAATCGCGGGGTAAGTGTCTATGGATTCTCAGTTATCGCAACACCAAGGTTTCATCCAACACTTTTGGTGTGATAAAAATCAGTAACTCGCTCTTATCATTTTGTTTGGTTTTACGTTTAAACGCATTACCAACCACTGGTAAATCACCAAAGAACGGTACTTTTTCCACATCATCGCGCTCAGTTTGTTCATAAATGCCACCAAGCACAGCTGTTTCGCCATTACCAACTAAAATTTGCGTGTTGATATTTTGCGTTTCAATCGAAGGCACGCCGTTGTATACCTGACCAACGCGGTCTTTTTTCACATCTAATTCCATGATGATTTTGTCATCCGGCGTAATTTGCGGCGTGACTTCCAAGCTTAATGTGGCAGATTTAAACGCTACGGTTGCTGCGCCACTACTACTGGCTTCAAGGTAAGGAATTTCTGTACCAGCCGCAATTTTCGCTTTATGCTGATTCGCTGTGGTGACACGTGGGCTGGAAACAACTTTACCTTTTCTATCCGCTTCCATGGCTGAGAGCTCGAGGTTCAGCATGAGACCAGCACCCAAGTGGTACAAAGTGTAGGCGAATGAGCCGTAAGCATTAGATACACCTAAGTTTGACATTAAGTCTGGTTCACCATCAGAGCTGGTCAACACGCTACCACCACTGGTTGCCGTTTGAATAGAGCCATTATGTGTGCCTTGAGTCAGTGAGGTTGATGTACTTGCGGTAAATCGATTACCCAAGGTGCCACTTACCGTACTATTTGCGCTCCCCGGTTTGCCGGTTTGGGTCACACCAAAACGCGCGCCGAGCGCTTTACTATATTTGTCATCGGCAATTACCAGGCGTGATTCAATCATCACTTGTTTGACAGGGACATCTGTTTTATTAATGATGGCTTGCACTTGCTCTAAATATTTTGGCGTATCCTGCACAAAAATCGTGTTGGTGCGAGGGTCTAGCACAGCGTTACCACGTTTGGATAAAATGCGCTGTTTGGAGTCACTTAAAATATCTTTGAGTGATTCAGCCTTCATGTATCTAAGCGTAAATACTTCGGTTCTCAAAGGCTCTAAATCTTCAATTTGTTTATTTGATTCCAAGGCCGATTTTTCTTTGGCTGCCACTTCATCAGCTGGGGCAATCATGACTACATTGCCATTTTTACGCATGGTCAACCCTTTGCTTTGCGTAATGATGTCAAGCGCTTGATCCCAAGGCACGTCTTTTAAACGTAAGGTTAAGTTGCCTGTTACGGTATCGCTGGTCACAATATTCAGGCCAGTAAAGTCTGCAATCACTTGCAATACTGAACGCACCTCAATATTTTGGAAGTTGAGCGAAAGTTTATCGCCAGAATAACCCGGTTTGGTGCCGCTTGCGAGTTTGTTCGGGTCTACTGTGACTGGGCGAATATCAACAATAAATTTTTTGTCTGTTTGGTAGGCGGATTGCTCCCAATCGCCTTTTGGTTCAATAATTAACTGGCTGTTATTGCCGAGCTTTACGGTATCCACATACAGCACCGGCGTGCCAAAATTCATGACGTTCATACGGCGTTGTAAATTTGTGGCAACGTCGGTATCAACAAAATCCACCACCACGGTTTTACCTTTTTGCTTGATGTTAATACCAGTATTTGCATCAGATAAATCCACGATCACGCGGCCTTCACCATTTTTCCCACGCGAGAAATTCACATCTTGAATATTGCTGGTTTTTTTACCCAACACAGGTTCTGCAAATTTAGTTTCAACCACCGTGTTATGTGAAGCTACATTGTCTTGCAAAGTAATGGTGACTTCATTTTTTTTCACGGTTGCAACGTGTTGCGTACTTTTTGTCAGGTTTAACACCATGCGGGTACGGTCTTTTGCTTGTGCGACAGAAATGCTTTTGAGCGGGCCTTGGTCTACCTTAATCAAATCTTTGGCAAGTTGCGAGCCGACTTTTGGAAAATCCAATGCGATGCGTGGCGGACTACTTAAAGTGAAGCCCGCTGGCGGATTGGCCATGGGCTGTGTTGTCTTGAGTAGAATCACCATCTTGCCACCCGGCAAGCTTGAGAACTGAATATTCTCAATTTTGTTGACGAGATCGGGTTGTTCCTCAGCGTGTGCGAGTAAGGAAAGCCCCAACAAGCTGATACACAGTAGCGCTTGTAAGAAGTTGATCACGCGTGCTTTCATATTCATTATTTCACCTTTAAATTGCGCTTGTTTTTCTCTAGTTATTCCTGCAAAGCAATGACTGCGACTCTTTCGATCCAGTCACCAGAAGTTTCGTCTTGAACAATTTCTTTCAATACGATTTCGCTGTCTTTGATTTCACTCACCATGCCAAAATTTTGACCGACATACTGGCCGATTTTGACTTGTTGTACCCCATTATCTGGCGTTTTTAAAAGCGCATACGTCAGTTTACTTTTTGCTAAAATACCGACGTATTTCAAACTTTCTAATGGGTAATTTTCCAACAGCTCGCGTGGGCGATTCATATTCGGCTGCAAGCGGCCGGATTTATTCGCCACTTTGCGAGAACGGAATGGATCTGACAATGTGCCATCTATGTTGTAGTCAAAAGAAGTGTAGGACTTCACTTCTGGTAACGGTTTCACTCTGATCGGCATGTCATTTCCTGCATTACGGATAAACGTTTCTAAGTCTTCGTTGCTCTCGCCGCTACAGCCGAATAAAGTGAGGCTAAGGAGCAATGGCAGCAGCTTAAACAATGCGTTGAAATACTTCATGACTGTGGTGCTCCTGCGGTTACCGGCTCTTTTTTGTTTTGTTTGATTTCATCGTTATCCAAATAGCGGTAAGTGCGTGCCGTTGCCTCCATCACCAGTAGGTCATCTTGAGTTGCTGCTGTACCACCATTTTTATTTTCTTTGGCAACGCTCGTGATTGCGACATCCTTCAATGTCACGATGCGTGAGAGTTTAGAAACACTGGTGGCAAACGCACCAAGATCGTGATACTTGCCGATCACGCGAATAGCAATTGGCATTTCGGCATAAAATTCCGACATAATTTCTGCCTCTGGCTTGAAGAGCTCAAACTCTAACCCACGCTCCAAACCTGCTTGGTTGATGTCAGTAAGCAACGCATCAACTTGTGATTTGTCTGGCAATTGCTTGAGCAACGCGCCAAACGTTTTCTCGATTTCGATCATTTGTTGCTTGTAAACGGCCAAATTAATCGCTTGCCCTTTTTTCTCTAAAAAGACTTGTTTAAGTGATTCCTCTTTTTGTCTTTCGCTGTCTAGTGACTCTAAAGCTGGCATCCAGATAAAGTAGTATCCGAGGGCACTAATCAAAATGAAAATGATTGACAGCAAAACGGCCTTTACCGGCGTCGGCAGGCTGCCAGCGGTCTTAAAGTCAATATTGTTAAAGTCTTCTAGTTTCACAGTCGTATCCAAAAGCAGAATTAGTGTTGGGGATGTGCGCTCGATGCAATCGCTTCTTCAGTATCCGTTTGTCGTGGCTTCAGATCGACATTGACAGTGAATACATTTTGTTTAGCATTGTTGTTGGTGACGGATTTAATTTCCACCAAGTTTGGCGTGGTTAGCCAGTTGGAACCATTGACGTTTCTCACCAACGTCGCTACACGCGCATTGGTGTCCGCCACGCCTTCCAAAGTAATTTTGTTAGCTTGCTGCTTGATGCTTTTGTAGAACATCCCATCTGGAAGCTGACGACTTAACTCATCCAAAATCACCACCGATTGATTGCGATCAGTCTGTAAATTTTCAACCACTTGCTTGCGCTCCAGCATGACGCGAATCTGATCTTTCAAGTCTTTAATGTCGGCAATTTCCTTATCAAGTTTAGCGATCTCATCATTGAGTCGATTGTTTCTTGATATTTGGTTATCCGTTTGATTGTTGATTAAGGTTGAACCTAAAAAAACGGTACCGGCGGCTGCAATCGCCGACAGCACTGCCATCATGCCAAATTGACGTTGTCTCGCTTCGCGTTTAAGTTGACGATGTGGAAGTAGGTTAATTCGGATCATACAGCCACTCCTCTCATCGCCAATCCGCAAGCAATCAACAAGGCTGGAGCATCTTTAGCGACTTGCTGGGGTTTTAATTTGCTTGCCAGTTTCATTTTTCCAAATGGGTTGGCGATGATCGTGTGAATACTCGTTATTTTTTCTACGGTAGACTCAATCTCGGCAATCGAGGCGCAGCCACCAGCTAAGATAATGTGTTCAATTTTTTGATTGTCATGCGTTGCTGTATTAAAAAATTGCAAAGCGCGCGCAACCTCATTGCCAATCAGTTGCATAAATGGTTGCAAAACTTCTGACGCATAGCTATCTGGCAGGCCGCCTTTTTTCTTAGCTATTTCAGCCTCCTCAAGAGATAAACCAAAGCGACGTTGAATTTCTTGCGTCAATTGATTGCCGCCAAAATTTTGCTCGCGTGAGTAAATCGACTGTCCGTTATAAACGACATTGATATGGGTGACAGAGGCGCCAATGTCTACAATCATCGCTGTTTGGTCTCGCCCAGATTTTTGTAATTGATTGGCGACCAAAGAGTATGCTGCTTCTGTCGCATAAGATTCAACATCCATCACATCAACTTTTAAACTGGCAGTTTCTGCAGCGGCAACACGGTCTTCAATTTTTTCTTTGCGTGCAGCAACAATCAGTACTTCTGATTCGCTCGAGCCTTTTGCTGGTGGACTAACGACTTGAAAATCCAAATTCACTTCATCTAAAGAGAAAGGGATGTATTGATTCGCCTCAGATTCGACTTGCGCAGTCATTTCATCTTCGGTCATGTCAGTTTGCATCATGACTTTTTTGCTGATGACCGCAGAAGCTGGCAGTGCGAGTGCAGCACGTTTTTCTTTAATGCCAAGTAGTTTCCATGTTAAGCGAACCGCGTCGCCGACCTTTTCGAGGTCGTGAATGTTCCCATCGACAATGGCATCTTTTGGCAGCGGCGAACTGGCGTAAGCTTCTAGCTGAAAGCCAGAGCGCTTATCGCCCGCGAGTTTGACCATTTTGACAGAGGTCGCACTAATGTCTACGCCAACCAACGGTGGGGTAGATTCTTTAAAAAAGTCGAATTTCAAGTGAAATTCCCTTCCCAATAAAATTTAAATGACCAATACAACAAAGCTAGCACCATTGTAAGCAAGGGGGCGTGCGCGCAAGCTTTCAAATAGAGGTCGATTAAGGGTTCATTTTTATAAATGCACATTTACCGCCCACTGGATTGATAACGGCAGCTTTTTAGAAATAAATAGGTGTCTTATTCACTTTTCGCCATTTATAATGAACAAGTTGTGATTCACGCTAAGGTCAATCAATAAATGATGTTTAATCGATGGTGGAAATTGCTGTTGCTCAGCATGGTCGTCGCGGGGCTGTCAGTGGCGGCATTATTGGCCATGGCCGTACTGTTTATTTACCCAACCTTGCCCTCGCTAGAAGTCATTACTAACTATCAGCCGAAACTACCTTTAAGAATTTATTCTGAAGAAGGGTTGTTGATTGATGAGTTTGGGGAGGAGCGTCGCGCATACATCAAAATTGAAAGCGTGCCAAAAATTTTAAAAGATGCGGTGCTGGCGATTGAAGACAGACGCTTTTATCAACATCACGGCGTAGATACAACCGGGGTTTTGCGCGCGATAAAAAACAACCTCACTGGCAAGAGCCATGAAGGCGCAAGCACTATTACCATGCAAGTGGCTAAGAATTTTTTTACTGAGCCGAATGGAAAACGTAACCTCACAACAAAAATTAATGAAGCGTTGCTTGCGATTAAAATTGAACGCAGCCTGCCTAAAAACAAAATTCTTGAGCTTTATATCAACCAGATTTATTTGGGACAACGCTCTTATGGTTTTGCCGCCGCTGCGCAAACTTACTTTGGTAAATCACTCACTTCATTAGATTTGGCAGAGGCCGCTTTGCTAGCGGGTTTGCCAAAAGCGCCTTCCGGCTATAACCCATTTGTACATCCAAAACGTGCCGTCACTCGTCAACAAGAAGTGTTGCGTGATATGCAACGTTACGGATTTATTGATGAGGCTTCTTACCAGAAAGCCATTGATAAACCATTGGTGTTTAAAACATCTAAAAAGCCACGAGATTTGGCAGCCGATTACGTGGCGGAAATTGTGCGCGATGCGCTTTATAAAAAATACCAAGATGAAATTTATGTGAATGGCTTGCAGGTATTCACTACCATCCGCAAGGCCAATCAAGAGGCGGCTAATGCAGCGGTGCGTGACGGTATTTTAAGTTACGAAATGCGACATAGTTATCGTGGCCCAGAAAAGAATCTGGATTTTTCAGGGCTGTCACAAGAAGCAACAAAACTCTTGATGCAAAGTGCTTTGGATGATTTAGAAGAAATTAGCGGATTGGTTCCTGCGGTGATTTTGCAAGCCAGTAGCAAAGAAGTGATTGCTTACACCAAATATGACGAAAAAATTCAAATTAAAGATAAAGGCCTCACTTTCATCTCCAAGTATCTCAAATTGGCTGAGAAAAAGTTAGCCAAGAATGAAAAGCGCGACCCTATTGCGGCCAAACTTATAGGCGGTGCTGTGATTCGAGTGTTGAAGCGCCCTGAAGGCTGGGTGGTGACACAGGTGCCGCAAGTGGAATCTGCTTTGGTTTCATTAGACCCTAAAAATGGTGCGATACGTGCATTGGTCGGCGGGTTTGATTTTCGCCGCAATAAATTTAACCATGCCACACAAGCTTGGCGGCAGCCAGGTTCGAGCTTCAAGCCATTTATTTATTCTGCGGCGTTAGAAAAGGGCTTTACCCCAGCGACAGTGGTAGAAGATGAGCCGATTACTTATTCTGCTTCGCAAACCGGAAATAAAGAGTGGGCGCCACAAAATTACGACGGCGAATACAACGGGCCGATTCGTTTACGGATTGCGTTGGCAAAATCGGTCAATACAATTGCGATTCGCATGCTTAGCACTATCGGTGCCGGTTACGCGCAAGATTATGTCACCCGTTTTGGTTTCGCTAAAAAAGATCATCCGGCTTACCTCACCATGGCACTGGGTGCGGGTTCTACTACGGTGTGGCAAATGGCCAATGCTTACGCAGTATTTGCCAATGGCGGTTACCGTGTTCAGCCAAATCTAATTTCAAAGATTGTTGATCAACACGGTAAGGTGATTTTTTCCAGCAAAGCGCTAGAAGCCGGTGTCGACGCGTCGCGAGTCATTGATGCACGCAATGCGTTTATCATGAATTCCATGATGCAAACTGTGGTGCAAAGCGGTACGGCAACGCGCGCATTAAAATTAGGTCGATCAGACATTGCCGGGAAAACCGGCACGACGAACGATCATCGCGACACTTGGTTTGCTGGCTATAGCCCGCACCAAGTGGCTGTTGTTTGGATGGGCTACGATAGACCTCAGCCCATGGGGAGAAACGAAACGGGCGGCTTAGCGACTTTGCCAATTTGGACGCAATATATGCAGGCTGCGCTTAGTGGGTTGGCGCAAATCGCGTTGCCAATGCCGGATGGCATCATGACTGTGAATATTGATCCGCTCACCGGTGTGAGCGACGAAACAGGAATACCAGAGTATTTTTACTTTGAAAATCCGCCGCCGAGTGTTGAAAAAGCATTGCCGCCTCTTATGATCGATGAGTTCGAATTGCCGGAAACTGATGCGATGCAATCGCAAGCACAAGAGCTGTTGCAGCCAGATGTATTTGCACGTCCAGCCGCACCAGCTAAATCAAATGCAGCAAATCCGAATCAGACAAATACACCACCGCAGAATTCAAAAACAGATGCGCAAGATGCTGCGGCAAAAATGTTGAATCCGCATTAATCATATCGTTCCAGCAAGCTAGATTGGGAAGTCATGGCCAAAGAAAATCAACAATTACGGCAGCGCATTGCCCAGCAGGCCGCACGTATGATGGCAGAGGATGGCATTAACGATTACGCCTACGCCAAAAAAAAGGCTAGCCGCCAATTAGGAATCTCCGAAAATGCGGTGATGCCTTCTAACCAAGAGGTTGAAGAAGCTTTAAAAACTTATACTGCCTTGTTTATGGCAGATGAGCAGCCTGCACATTTGCACAGCTTAAGAAAAAATGCGCTTTTTACCATGCAACTTCTCACCAAATTTAACCCACATTTGACTGGCGCGGTGCTAGATGGCACTGCAGGCATCGGTTCTGACACGCATATTCATTTGTTTGCCGATAGTGCTAAAGATGTGGAAATATTTTTGCTTAACCAAAATATTCCCTATGAAACAGACGAAAAATCATACCGGGTCATTCAAGATGGTAAACGTGATAAAAAAGGCGACGCACGAAAAAAAGTGCCGATGTTTACCTTAGAGACTGAACTTGGTTTGCAAAAAATCAGTGTGTTCTCGTTTGATGATTTACGCACGCCAGTGAGGAGTGCGATTAACGGTCAACAAGACCGTATAAATACTGAGGGACTGGCTGATCTCCTGAAGTAATTTCTTTGAAAGTTTGCTTAATCCTTGGAATTAAAGGGTTTTCTAGCATTACTTTCTTCCATTGAATCAAAAAAATTACGATTAACATGTCGCCAAGTTCTATGGAGACTCAGGTTCAATGAAAGTTGAAAATAATGCTTCAAATGTGCAGTTAGTCCAATCCTACGAAAAATCTAGAAACACGCAGGCTGAAAAGTATGCTGCGGAGTCCTCTTCTTCCACCAATGTGCGCCCAGATGTACATTTGGAACAATCAAATAAGGCTAAAAACATCATGCAAGAATACGATTTACACAACATCAGTATGAATGAAGTGCGTGCATTGGGTAAAGAGTTGCGCGAGGCGGGTGTGTTAAACGATCAGCAATACATGGATTTTACAACGCCATGGTTTGGCTCGATTAATATTCAGACTGGTGAGTTGGTGACGAGCGAAACAAAAATCGATTATCCGGCCGCCTTTCAAAGAACCATTGATTTTTTGAAAGAGACCGATCCAACCGACACCTTGACGATTTCGCACATGGAACGGACGCAAGATATGTTTCTAAATTTGGTTGAATTGGCTGAAGCTTAAATCTTTAATTTAAGCTTGTTGTTTTAACCACTTTGCGACATCCATCGCAAAATACGTCAAAATCCCATCGGCGCCCGCGCGTTTAAAGCCAAGCAGGCTTTCCAATACGCAAGATTTTTCATCAAGCCAGCCGTTTTGGGCGGCGGCTTTCAGCATTGCATATTCACCGCTCACTTGGTAGGCAAACGTCGGCACACCAAATTCGTCTTTCACGCGGCGCACAATATCTAAATAAGGCATGCCGGGTTTGACCATCACCATGTCCGCACCTTCTTCAATATCCAAACGCACTTCGTGCAAGGCTTCGTTAGCGTTTGCCGGGTCCATTTGATAAGTATATTTATTGCCGCCACCTAAATTGCCCGCCGAGCCAACAGCATCGCGGAATGGGCCATAAAAAGCAGAGGCATATTTTGCAGAATACGCCATAATTTTGGTGTGAATATGGCGTGTGCTTTCCAGCGCTTCACGAATCTGGCCGATGCGACCATCCATCATGTCTGAAGGCGCAACAATATCAGTCCCCGCTTGCGCGTGGGAAATGGCTTGTTTAACCAACACTTCAATGGTTTCGTCATTCAGCACATAGCCACTTTCATCAATAATGCCATCTTGGCCGTGCGTGGTGTACGGGTCCAGCGCAATGTCCGTCATAATGCCAAGCGTTGGGCAAGCTGCTTTTAACGCTTTGACGGTGCGCTGTACCAATCCATCTTCACGATAGGCTTCGGCAGCATCCAAGCTCTTAAATTGCGCATCGACCACTGGAAAAATCGCCATCACTGGAATACCAAGTGCTACACATTCTTTGGCGGTTTTGAGCAAAATATCAATGCTTTGGCGCTGCACGCCCGGCATGGAGGCCACATTTTCTGTACGATTTTCGCCATCCAGCACAAACACTGGGTAGATTAAATCATTCACAGTCAGCACGTTTTCGCGCATCAGTCGGCGGGAAAAATCATCTTTGCGCATGCGGCGCGGGCGGGTGTAGGGGTAATTCATCTTAATTTCCTCAGTTTTTATTTTCCAGAGAAAAATACGCGGGCAAGTTCAGCACCAGGGTCAGGTTGGCGCATAAAGGCTTCGCCTACCAAAAAGGCATTCACATCGTGATCCATCATGAGTTTCACGTCTTCTGGCGTGAAAATGCCAGATTCCGTGACCACAAAACGATCATCCGGCAATACTTTGAGTAAATCGAGCGTGGTTTGCAAGCTCACTTCAAACGTACGCAAATTGCGATTATTAATACCAACCAGCGGCGTATCAAGTTGTAAGGCGAGCTCAAGTTCCTCAGCGTTGTGCACTTCTACCAGCACTGCCATGCCAAGTTTGTGCGCAAGGTCTTCCAGTAACTGCATTTGCACTAAGGGCAGCGCCGCGGCGATGAGCAAAATACAATCCGCCCCCATGGCGCGCGCCTCGTACACTTGGTAGGTGTCAATCATAAAGTCTTTGCGCAGCACCGGCAATTTGCAAGCTGCGCGCGCGGCTTTTAAATATTCAGCCGACCCTTGAAAATAATGCACGTCAGTGAGCACGGACAAACAAGCTGCACCTGCTTTCTCATAACTTTTTGCAATCTCTGCTGGTTTAAAATCTTCGCGAATCACGCCTTTGGACGGGCTAGCTTTTTTAATCTCAGCAATCACGGCGGGTTGATTGGCCATGACTTTTTTGTGGATACTACCAACAAAATCACGCGGGTCTGGCTCGGCAAGCGCGAGTTTTTTAATGGCGACTTCATCAATATTCGCTTTGCTGGCGGCAATTTCTTGCACTTTGGTATCTAAAATTTTATTTAAAATGTCTGACATTTATTTGCCTTATGACTTTAATGCTCTGATTATCTATATTCCTGATTCTGATGTTTAATCCAGCCGCCCGCTATATGGTTTTTGGGGTCGTGATGCGTCCAATGAATCACGCCGCCTTTGGGGTTGTAAACATACTCGCCACGAAAAATAAGAGGGTCACCGATCGCAATATTTTCAATTCTCGGTGCGAGGTCAATATTATGCGCAAAAAGCAACGTTTGCCCAGTGGCGATTTTCACCAAAAACTTTTGATGCCGCGCACCTTTGTTATCGTCTGGCAATAGCTTGGCGACAGTGCCTTGATCTTCAATAAAAACATCACTTTTTTTTGCTTGGTATGCCTCAAATGCGGTGAGTGTTTGGTTTTCACTTCCTTTTAACGGTTTTAAGCTCAGTGCGGTTTCTTGTTTTTTAACCGCGGTGGCAGAAGTGCTTATGTATTGCGGGGCAGTATTTTCAGTTTGCTTACACGCAAGTAAGCTTAAGGAAAACAAAAAAACAACAAAAATTCTGCGGAGAGTCATCGTGTTAAGTACGGCTACTTAGTTGAGCTAGCGCATTAAGCTTGGCAAGCGCACTGCCATCATCAATAGCTGTTTGCGCCTGTTGAATGCCGTCCATGAGCGAAGCTGCAATACCCGCCACATAAATCGCTGCACCGGCGTTAAGCAAGACAATCTCGCGCGCTGCCCCTTGTTTTGCATTGAGTACATCCAAAATCATGGCTCTGGATTCTTGTGCGTTTTGGATTTGAATTTCATGGAGTTGATGCGTTACGAATCCAAAATGCTGTGGGTTAACGGTATATTCACTGATTTTTCCATCTTTTAATTCAGCAATATACGTTTCACCAGTGAATGAAATTTCATCCATGCCATCCGCGCCGTGTACGACTAACACATGCTCTGAGCCTAATTTTTGCAATACTTGTGCGAGCTTACCCGTGAGGTTTTTGTCAAATACACCCATGACTTGTCGTTTAGAAGAAGCAGGATTGGTCATTGGGCCGAGCAAATTAAAAATGGTGCGCACGCCTAATTCACGGCGAACTGGCGCAGCGTGCTTCATTGCACTGTGGTGGTTGGGTGCAAACATAAACCCAATGCCAATTTCATTCACACAATCGGCCACTTTTTCTGGGCTTAAATTCACGTTCACGCCGAGCGCCTCCAGCACGTCCGCACTGCCGCAAGTGGAGCTCACAGAGCGTCCGCCATGTTTGGCGACTTTAGCGCCGGCTGCAGCGGCCACAAAAGCGGAAACGGTAGAAACGTTAAAGGTTTGAATGCCGTCTCCACCCGTGCCACAAGTGTCGATCAAATGCGCGGTGTCTTGAATATTGACCTTGCTAGAAAGGTGGCGCATGACGGTTGCGGCAGCCGCAATCTCATCCACCGTTTCACCTTTCATACGCAAGGCAACCAATAAAGCCGAAATTTGTGCTGGCGTGAGTTCACCGCCCATGACTTGCTGCATCACTGCCAGCATTTGGTCGTGGGATAAATCTTGGCGATTTAATAATAAATTCAGCGCTTCTTTAAACATTTAATAGCTCTTTAGAAAATTATCCAAAAGCTCGTGGCCATATTCCGTCAAAATGGATTCTGGGTGAAATTGCACACCCTCTACCGCCAACGTTTTGTGACGCACACCCATAATCTCGCCATCGTCTGTCCATGCGGTAATTTCTAGGCAATCCGGTATGGTTTCGCGTTCAATGACTAACGAGTGATAGCGAGTTGCGGTATATGGATTGGGCAAATCTTTAAACACACCAATATTTTTATGATGAATCAGCGAAGTTTTGCCATGCATCAGTGTTTTGGCTTTAATAATTTTTCCGCCAAACGCTTGACCAATACTTTGGTGGCCGAGACACACGCCTAACAGCGGAATTTTCCCTGCAAATTCGTGAATGAGCGGCACGGAAATCCCTGCTTCATTCGGCGTGCATGGGCCCGGCGAAATGACAATTTTTTCAGGCTGCATGCTGTGAATATCTGCCAACGTAATTTCGTCATTTCGGTGCACATGCACGTCTTGACCAAGTTCTGCCAAATATTGCACCAAGTTATAGGTAAACGAATCATAGTTATCTATCATCAGCAACATTATTATTCCCCTAACTTCACGTCAATATCCAACCCGGCTTGTACCAGCTCGGCTGCACGCAGCACGGCGCGTGCTTTATTTTGCGTTTCGATCCATTCATTTTCAGGCACAGAATCCGCCACGATTCCAGCACCAGCCTGCACATATAAGGTGTTGTCTTTAATCACACCGGTTCGGATGGCAATCGCTACATCCATATCGCCATTAAAGCCTAAATAGCCGACTGCCCCAGCGTAAATGCCGCGTTTGCTTGGTTCCAATTCGTCAATAATTTCCATCGCCCGTACTTTTGGTGCGCCAGAAACGGTGCCAGCTGGAAATGTCGCTTTAATCACGTCAATCGCGTCCATCCCCGCTTTGAGCTTGCCTTCCACATTGCTAACGATGTGCATCACGTGCGAGTAGCGTTCTATCATCATGTTGTCGGTGACTTTCACTGTGCCTGTTTGTGCCACACGACCCACATCGTTACGGCCTAAATCCATGAGCTGTACATGCTCAGCGCGCTCTTTCGGATCAGCCAATAATTCAGTGGCGAGTGCAATATCTTCTTCACGCGTTTTACCACGTGGACGTGTGCCTGCAATCGGACGGGCGGTCACAGTGCCATCTTCTAATCGCACTAAAATTTCAGGTGAAGCCCCGACCACATGATGGTCACCCATGTCGTAATAAAACATATAAGGCGAGGGATTTAAGCTACGTAGTGCGCGGTAAAGCGATAACGGCGAAGCCTCAAAAGATTGTGACATGCGTTGACTTAATACCACCTGCATGATGTCACCTTCTAAAATATATTCTTTGGCACGCTTGACGGCGGCTTTAAAATTTTCCTCACCAAATTCAGAAACAGCTGTTGTGCTGGTGGAAGGTTTTGCTGAAGGTACGGCGACTGATTGTCGTAGTAATTTTACTAACGTGCTGAGGCGTGCAATGCCTTGTGTATAGGCGTTTTTTTCTGCAGGATTGGCGTAGATAATAAAATAAAGTTTGCCGCTTAAATTGTCTACTACGGCCAATTCCTCAGATACCATCAGCAATATATCCGGCACATTCAACACATCTGGTTTCTGCGTGTTAGCTAAGCGGCGCTCAATATAACGCACGGTGTCATAGCCAAAATAGCCCGCAAGGCCGCCAGTAAAACGCGGCAAGCCTGCATAAGGCGGCGTTTTAAAACGTGCTTGGAAACTTTTTATAAAATCCAGTGGATTGGTATTTTCAGCCACTTCAATTATTGTGTTGTTTTCAATGACGTGTACACGGTTACCATTGGCGACAATACGCGTTTTTGCGGGTAGGCCAATAATCGAATAGCGCCCAAAACGCTCGCCGCCTTGTACGGATTCGAGCAAATAACTAAAAGGTTGATTTGCGAGCTTGAGATAGAGCGATAACGGCGTGTCTAAATCGGCAAACGTTTCTAAAACTAGCGGAATGCGGTTATAGCCTTGGTTGGCTAGGCTTGAAAACTCTGCTTGAGAAAGGGTGTTAAACATGGTGTTTCCTTACAATTTTTTTACATGGTGACCGACCCGCAAACGCGAGGCGAACTGAATTAAGCGAATGAAAAGGTTGTTCGCCACCATCGATAATTTGTGTAAGGAATAAAAAACATTTTAAAGGTCTAAGTAATTAAGTGAATCCTGCAAGTGATTAATCTGTGCATCTACTGCATTATGATCAATCGCTAAACCCTGATTATAGCCGTAAGGCACAGTAAAAATATAGCACCCCGCATTTTTTGCAGCTGAAATGTCGGTGTTAGAGTCGCCAATCAGCAGCGCTTCCCAAGGTTCTACCCCAAAATGTTGGCAAGTATGAAAAATTTGCTCAGGATCAGGTTTTTTCTTAGCGAGCGTATCGCCAGAAACTACGATGTCAAAATGGTCGATGAGTCCAGTCGCTTGTAGCAGTGGTACAGTAAATTTTGCCGGTTTGTTGGAGATGCAAGCGAGTGGTAAACCACTTCTTTTCAGCATTTGCAACCCCAACTCAGCTTGCGGGTAGGGTTGGCTGATGCTCACTACATCCGCATAATGCGTAAAAAATAAAGTTTGTGCTTCATTTAACATTTCAACACTTGGGGTTTCTTGCATGGTTTCCACCAAGCAGCGCTCCACCAGTTTTGCTGCACCATCGCCAATAAATTTTTGCACCTTGCTTAAAGGTAATGACGAAAAGTTCAGTGCGTCCAGCATGGCATTGGCCGCCAGCGTAATTTCAGGCGCGGTATCAATCAAGGTGCCGTCAAGATCAATCATGACGGCTTTCACCTTAAATTTGCTATCGTGAAAGAGACGCGCGTTGTGCTTCATTTCAACGTTTAAACAGTCGCTAATGCTGCTCGCATTTGGCTTACAACAGTGTTGTAGCGGTTTGCGTCACCTTCTTTTGGTGAGCCAAAAATCGCGCTGCCGGCCACAAAAGTATCCGCACCAGCTCTGGCAATGTCGACAATATTTTGTGCATTCACACCGCCGTCTACTTCTAACCAAATTTGACGGCCAGTTTTTTCGTAATAAGCATCAATGCGTGCGCGGGCTTGTTTTAATTTATCTAAGGTTGATGGGATAAATTTTTGACCGCCAAAGCCAGGGTTCACAGACATCAACAAAATCATGTCCACTTTATCCATCACGTAATCCAAATAGCTGAGTGGCGTGGCAGGGTTAAACACCAAGCCAGATTTACAGCCGTTGTCGCGTACTAACGCTAAGCTGCGGTCAATGTGTTCAGAAGCTTCTGGGTGGAAAGTAATAAAGTTTGCGCCCGCTTTAGCAAAGTCAGGAATAATGCGGTCAACCGGTTTTACCATCAAATGCACGTCGATCAACGCGCCCACTTCTTGCGAAATGCCGCGAATCGCGTCACACACTAAAGGGCCAATGGTTAAATTTGGCACGTAGTGGTTATCCATGACGTCAAAGTGAACGATGTCGGTGCCGGATTTAATTACGTCCTCAATTTCTTGGCCCAATTTCGCAAAATTGGCAGAAAGAATACTCGGAGCGATTCTGAAAGATTTATCCATGTTTATTAGTCCGTAATGTGTTGGTTTAAAAATAATAAAACGGCTATTTTACCAATAAATTTAAGCTTTAAGATAGGCTTAGCTTGCTTAAGCCTAGTGAATACGCGAAAATTACGCCTTTGTTAAATCTTTGTTTTTAAAGCGTGGTTTCATGCAACTTTATGTGATCGGTGTTAACCACAACACTGCGCCTGTACAAATTCGCGAGCATGTTGCTATTAATAGCGAACATTTGGGCGGTGCTTTGCGTGCGCTCACGCAATATCACGCTGCTGAGGCCGCCATTTTATCCACCTGCAATCGCACTGAGCTTTATTGCAGCACGGATAATCCTGAAAAGCCTTTGACTTGGCTTTCGCAATATCACAAATTAGAAGCGAGCAACATCGCGCCCTATATTTACACCTTTCCGCAAAATGAGGCGGTGAAACACGCCTTCCGAGTGGCTTCTGGTTTGGATAGCATGGTGCTGGGTGAACCACAAATTTTAGGCCAATTTAAAGAATCTGTCCGTATCGCGCAAGAAGCTGGCACGCTCGGCACCTTGTTGCATAAGCTTTTTCAGCGCACGTTTGAAGTAGCAAAAGAAGTGCGCACCAATACTGAAATCGGCGCAAATTCTGTTTCGATGTCCGCCGCGGCGGTGAAATTAGCGCAGCGGATTTTCGGCGATATTAAGCAGCAAAACGTATTGTTTATTGGTGCGGGGGAAATGATTTCGCTCTGCGCTGACCATTTTGCCGCGCAAAAACCAAAATCAGTGGTGATTGCCAACCGCACGATTGCGCGCGGTGAAGAACTTGCGCAAAAAATGCAGGCACAAAACATCAATGCGCGGGCGATTCATCTGCACGATTTGCCGGAACGCTTTGCAGAGTTTGATATTGTCGTCACCTGTACCGCCAGCCAATTGCCGTTGATCGGTTTGGGCATGGTGGAAAAAGCCATTAAAGCGCGTCGGCATCGGCCGATTTTTATGGTGGATTTAGCCGTGCCGCGCGATATTGAAAGTGAAGTGGCGGCACTTGATGACGTATTTTTATACACCGTAGATGATTTGGCGCAAGTGGTTTCCGAAGGCTTGGTGAATCGCCAAGAGGCCGCCGTGAATGCAGAATTAATCGTTGCCTCGCGCGTTGAACACTTTATGCATTGGCTAAAAAAACGTGACGCTGTGCCAACCATTGTTGCCTTGCGTGACCAAGCGGAAACAGCGCGTAAAACTGAGCTGGAAAAAGCCTTGAAGTTGATACAAAAAGGCGAAGCGCCTGAAAAAGTGCTGGAACATTTAAGCCAAGCGCTCACCAATAAATTTTTGCATGCGCCTAGCCATGCGCTTAACGCTGCCGAAGGTGAAGCGCACGACCAACTGGCGGAAATACTACGCAAAATTTATCAGATAAAACATTAAAAAAGTACTTAAAGAAAAATCATGAAACCAAGTATGTTGCAAAAGCTCGCCAATTTAAGCGAGCGTCTGGAAGAACTTAACCGCCTGATTAGTAGCGAGGGCGTGACAGACAATATGGATAATTACCGCAAAATCATGCAAGAGCATACGGAAATTACGCCGATTGTTGAGCAATATCATGTGTACGAGCAAGCGGGGAAAGATATTGTTGAAGCGCAAAAAATGCTCAGCGACCCGGAAATGAAAGAATTTGCGCAAGAAGAAATTGAAGCCGGTAAAGCAAAATTAGAAGAAGTTGCGCTTAATTTACAAAAACTCTTACTGCCAAAAGACCCGAATGACGAAAAAAATATTATTTTAGAGATTCGTGCCGGCACCGGCGGTGATGAATCTGGATTATTTGCGGGCGATTTATTCAGAATGTACTCACGCTACGCCGAGCGCCAACGCTGGAAAGTGGAGGTTTTATCGGCAAACGAAGGCGAAGTGGGTGGTTACAAAGAAATTATCGCCAAAATTGAAGGCTATGGCGCGTATTCCAAGCTGAAGTTTGAAAGTGGCGGCCACCGCGTGCAACGTGTGCCGGATACTGAAACGCAAGGCCGCATTCACACCTCCGCGTGTACGGTCGCGATTTTGCCAGAAGTGGACGAAGTGAGTGACGTAGTGATTAACCCTGCGGATATTCGCCTTGATACTTTCCGTGCCAGCGGCGCTGGCGGTCAGCACATTAATAAAACTGATTCTGCCGTCCGCATCACGCACTTTCCCACTGGCATTGTGGTGGAATGCCAAGATGGCCGCAGCCAACATAGCAACAAAGCGCAAGCCATGATGGTGCTTGCTGCGCGCATTAAAGCCAAACAAGTGGATGAACAAAATAGCAAAATTGCCAGCGAGCGCCGCAACTTAATTGGCTCTGGCGACCGCAGTGAACGCATCCGCACCTACAACTACCCACAAGGCCGCATTACCGACCACCGCATCAATTTAACGCTCTACAAAATTGACGCGATTACCGAAGGCGATATGGACGAGTTGATTAACGCCTTAGCGACTGAACATCAGGCCGATTTGCTCGCGAGTTTGGGTGAAGAAAGTTAAGGGGTAGAGATATGCTAAAGTTAATTAAATTTGTGTTTTTTTGCGCGTTGCTCTCGACTTCTTCTGCATATGCAAAGGAAGCTTTTATGGGTCGTTTTCTTTACAAGTATGACGGTGGTAATGTTTATCGCGTAACAGTAAGTAATGCGAACTCCATGGCTTGGGAGTGCATTGAGGGTTCAGAAAAAGGTGTTAGTGGAGTGGAAAAGCCAGAGCGCCAAAAAGTTGACGATAAGATATATTTTGTCACATGGGTGGAAAAAACTGGCATTCAAGTTTCTCAAGTCATCAACCTGAACACCATGAAGGTTTATTCCACCATTGTGGACGGTAAGGAGCGTTATGTTCTTGAGGGTAAAATTACTCGTGAAAAATAGCACGATAACCAGCAAGGATTGTTTACGGTAGGTTTGTTAGCATCGAATATGACTTAAAAAACGAACCTAAATCGCTAGAAACAATAAGTTTTAATGCAAATCAAACACTTGCTCTCACAATCCAGCATGCATCTCGATCACTACGATGCAAAATTGGAAGCTCAGCTCCTTTTGCAGCATGTGTTAAATGTGAATCGCGCTTGGTTGATTGCGCATGAAAATGAAGCACTTTCTCCTGAAAATTTCGCACAATTTCAACAACTGATTACACGCCGAAAAAATGGTGAGCCAATCGCTTATATTTTGGGCTACCGAGAATTTTTTGGCCTCAAACTTAAAGTCACACCGGATACATTGATACCTCGACCTGATACTGAAACCTTGGTGGAAGCGGCGTTGGAAAAAATCTCAAAATATCAAACCAGCAAAGTGCTTGATCTTGGCACTGGCACTGGTGCGATAGCGCTGGCAATTGCAAAAAATCGCCCCAATGCGCAAGTGACGGCGGTGGATTTTTCTGCAAACGCGTTAAAAATTGCGCAAGAAAATGCAAAAAATTTGGCGATTCAAAATGTGTCTTTTGTACAAAGTGATTGGTTCTCAGCCCTAAAAAATCAGCAGTTTGATGTGATTGTCAGCAACCCACCTTACATTGAAGAAAACGATGCGCATGTCGGCCAAGGAGATTTGCGTTTTGAGCCAAAGTCAGCGCTTACTTCCGGCGTAGATGGCTTGGATGATATTCGTAAAATTATTGGCGAGAGTTTACATTTTCTAAAACCGCAAGGTTGGTTACTAATAGAACATGGCTACAACCAAGCGAAAAATGTGCGTGAGTTAATCGCGGAGTATGCATCTGCAGACATTGCGACAGTGCAAGATTTTGGTGGCAATGATCGCGTGACGATGGGTCGTATTTGCTAATTTCACAATTACGCCAAACATATTTGTCTTGCAATCTCTTTGTAGATTAAGATAAACAAAATTCTGACTTCGCACAAAAAAACACTCAAAGGAACACGCGATGATTAACAAGTTACGCCTTGCGATACGAAACGATTTAGAAGCTTCAGCCGAGGCGCGTGTGTTTGGTAGTGGTTGGTTAAGTGGCGTGGGGGCAATTGTGGTGAGCTTGGTGGGCTTGTTTTTGTTGTTGAGTGCGCAATATCCAACATTTTTTTCCATGCACGAACTCGCCGTGCTGCGTAGCAAGCCCTATTTCAGCACGATTATTCAGGGTATTTTGCTATTGGGTTTTGTGCTTGCGTGTGCCAATTTAATTTTACGTCGCAACAAAATTTTGGGCTTTAGCGCGATTGTCATAGTATTTCTTGCCACGACTTTAGGACAATTGGGTGCGCTTGACGTGGCTAACACCGTTGGCGTTAATTTAGGGCTTGATTGGTTTGCGCTCAATTTATTGCTCACCGGCGTGTTATTTATCCCGCTAGAAAAATTATTTGGGCGACTCACCAACCAGCCGCTTTTCCGCACCGAGTGGCGAGAAGATTTATTTTATTTTTTGCTCGGCAGTGTGCTGGTGCAAAGCCTGACCTATCTTTCGCTCGCACCTTCGATGGCGATTTTGCAGCACACCGGTAGCTGGGCGGAATTTCGGCAAATGGTCAGCGCGCAACCCATGTGGTTGCAAGTGCTGGAAATCATGTTTTTAACAGACTTTGTGCAGTATTGGTTTCATCGCGCGTTTCACCAAATTCCATTTTTGTGGGGATTTCATGCAGTGCACCATTCAGCCAAGTATATGGATTGGCTTGCGGGTTCGCGCATGCATATTTTGGAAATTATCGGTTTGCGCAGCATGACGATTATCCCCATGTATGTGCTGGGTTTTGCTGAAAGTGCGCTGCATATTTATATCTTGCTGGTGTATTTAAATGCCACGTTTGTGCACGCCAATGTGCGTTTTAATGTGGAATGGTTAAAGCCAATTATCGTTACGCCGCGTTTTCATCATTGGCATCACGGGATTGAAAAAGAAGCGATAGACGTGAATTTTGCTATTCATTTTCCGTGGCTGGATAAATTGTTTGGTACGTATTATATGCCGCCCAATCAATGGCCGAGCGGTTATGGCATTGGTGGGCATCCAGTGCCGAATGGCTATTGGCAGCAGTTTTTATATCCGTTTAAGAAAAAAGCTTAATCAATCTTTCATCACTTCGTCTTGACGGAATCATCAAAAAAGTCACCTTAGAATAGTATAATGCACGCATGACAGAAACGAATTCCGTTGGCATTGTTGCCCCAAAATTAGCGCATTTTAATCAGCCGTTTACCTTAAAAAGCGGCGCGGTATTGCCGCAATTTGATTTAATTTATGAAACCTACGGCAAGCTCAATGCCGAAAAATCCAATGCTGTGTTGATTTGCCACGCCCTTTCTGGCACTCATCATGTGGCAGGCAAATATAAGCCAGAAGATAAATATGCAGGCTGGTGGGATAATTTGGTCGGGCCCGGCAAACCGCTTGATACCAACAAGTTTTTTGTTATCGGTGTGAATAATTTGGGTGGCTGTGCGGGTAGCTCTGGCCCAGCCACGAATAACTCAGAGACCAATCAGCCTTGGGGTTCACAATTCCCGATTGTCACTGTTGAAGATTGGGTCAATTCCCAGGCTTTGTTGCTCGATTATTTAGGTATCAAACAACTTGCCGCGGTGGTGGGCGGTAGCTTGGGTGGTATGCAGGCGTTGCAATGGACGATTGCTTACCCTGAGCGGGTGCGCCATGCACTAGTGATTGCGTCAGCGCCGAATTTAACCGCGCAAAATATGGCGTTTAATGAAGTCGCGCGCCAAGCAATTATTACTGATCCGGAATTTTATAATGGCGACTTTTATCAGCAAAACACGGTGCCACGTCGCGGCCTGCGAATTGCGCGCATGTTGGGGCACATTACTTATTTGAGTGATGATGCGATGGGTGTGAAATTTGGTCGCAAACTCAAAGATGATGACATTCATTACAGCTTTGACGCTGAGTTTGAAATGGAATCTTACCTGCGTTACCAAGGCGATAAATTTGCCGGTGAATTTGATGCCAACACTTATTTGCGTATGACGCGTGCGTTAGATTATTACGACCCTGCCGCTAATTTTGGTGGCGATTTAAGTCAAGCGCTCGCCCAAGTAAAAGCTAAATTTTTAGTGGTGAGTTTTACCAGCGATTGGCGTTTCTCGCCCGCGCGCTCACGCGAAATTGTCAAAGCCTTGCTCGATAACGAGCGCACGGTGAGCTACGCAGAAGTGACGGCCGCACACGGGCATGACGCATTCTTAATGCCGGACAAACATTACCACGCCATTATGCGCCAGTATTTAAGCCAAGTTGAAGTGGATGGACGATGAGTAATCAGCAACAAACAGCGTTTAGACACGACTTTGCGGTCATTTCCGGTTGGGTGCCTTTGGGTGCAAAAGTACTCGATTTAGGCTGCGGCGACGGTGCTTTATTGAAATTTTTGCGTGACTCTCTCGAAGTGCGTGGCTACGGCGTGGAAAAAGATGATACCAACTGGCTAAGCTGCATGGTCAACGGCATCAACGTGATTCAGATGGACTTGGAAGAAGGCTTAAGCGGCTTTGAAGATCAATCGTTTGACACGGTGATTTTGTCCCAAACCATTCAATCTATGCACAACACCGAAGAAATCGTGCACGAAATGCTGCGCGTTGGCCGCGAAGTGATCGTAACTTTCCCCAATTTTGGCTACTGGCGCAACCGCTTGCAAGTGTTAACAGGCAGTATGCCGGTTTCAAAAAGTTTGCCATACCATTGGTACGATACGCCAAATGTGCATTTATGTACGATCAAAGATTTTGACCGTTTTTGTTACGACAGCAACATCCCTGTACGAGAACGCTTGGTATTAAATGGCAACCAGCCAGTGACTTTTAAGCCCAATTTAATGGGTAGCTTGGCGATGTATCGTCTACTGAGCATGCACAAAAATAGCCGCAAAGACGAAAAGTAGCTTTGTGGTTGTTTTAAGCAAGGCCCATTTCACGCAATTTTTTGTATAAGGTGTTGCGACTCAACCCCAAAGCGCGCGCGGCTGCAGAAATATTCCCTTGCTGATTGGCTAGGGTTTTTCGGATCATTTCGGCATTCATGTCAGCAAGTGTGGTTGGCGCTTCTGGGTGGTTAGTCTGCGCAGGGCTGGTTGAGATGTTTGCATTGAATTCTTCAATAAAATCCTGCGTTAAATCTTGCGGTGTCAGCGTCTTCCCATCAGAAAGTGCAATGGCTGTGCGCAATACATTGTGCAACTGCCGAATGTTCCCCGGCCACGGATGCGCTGCAAAAAGGGCCATGAGTTCCTGGCTTAACTTGATATCCCCGACTTGTTCCACTTCTAAAACCACACGAATCAGCGCTTTTAAATCGGTTCTTTCCCGCAAAGCTGGTAGTTTGATACTCAATCCGTTCAGACGATAGTACAAGTCACTTCTAAATTCGCCGCGATCCACTTTTTCTTTGAGCTTTTGATTGGTGGCGCTGATTAATGCAAAATCGACTTTGATGGATTGCGTGCTGCCCAGTGGTGTCACACTGCGTTCTTGCAACACGCGCAATAATCTGGCTTGCAACGATAATGGCATATCGCCAATTTCATCTAAAAACAGCGTGCCGCCGTGCGCTTGTACCAATTTGCCTTGGCTGCCTTTTTTTCGCGCGCCAGTAAAAGCGCCGTCTTCATAACCAAAAAGTTCCGCTTCAATCAACCCTTCAGGCAGGGCGGCGCAGTTGACAGCCACCCAAGGATTTGATTTTCGTGGACTAGCATCATGAATCGCACGGGCAAAAATATCTTTGCCTACGCCAGTTTCGCCTTGAATTAATATCGGAATATTTTTCTCAAGCACTTGGTTGATCTGGTAGATTGCTCGTTTGATTTGCGCGTCGCCATTATCTAGCAACGCCAAATTGGCCGCACTGGTGCGGTTTGGCGGTGTGAATGTTTCAATTTTTGCTGATTTTTGTGTGTTTAAAAATTCAATTTGCGCATAAATCTTTGCGCCGTTCATTAAACGCGTTTGAAAAACCAATGATTTTTCTTGGGTATCGAGCCGGCTTTTAAGTTGTTGCAAGGTGTCGTCAAATAATTGGTTAAAGTGAATAGTGGTTTGGGTAATGGCCTCTTGCGGTAAGTTCATTTGAAACTGCCCACTGCGATTGATGGCAATAAACTGCCCGGCTTCATCAAAAATCGCGATGCCTTCCCAAAGCGTGCCGATAAATTCTGGCCGAGCATGAAAATGTACAACAATCCCAGCTGCGTAGCTTGCGCGAAATAGTCGATTTTCAATCATTTGGGCTGCCATTTTGACTAGGGCTAATGTGTGTTGCTGCGGAATGTTGAGGTCGTTGGTGACATCCAACGTGGCGAGCAATTCATTTTTTGCCCCAAAAATAGGGACTGCTGAACAACTTAACGCGTGGTGGTAAGTCATGAAATGCTCGGTACCTTGCACGCTGATGGCCGACTGTTCGACGAGCGCCGTGCCAATGGCGTTGGTGCCACTGTGTGCCTCACTCCAAGACGCGCCGGGTGAAAGCGCGAGGCGCTGATCATCGTTGATAAATGTTTGGTCGCCTATGGCGCGCAAAATCACGCCTTCGCTGTCAGTCAAAATCACCATGCTGCGCGTATGTGCAATTTGCTCAGTTAATGTCGCCATCTCTGGTTCAGCATGCGTAATTAAAAAGTGATTGTTTTGCTGACGTATGGCGAGGTCTTGCGCGGTGATGATGACGGGCGCTTGGGGTGCATCTGGAGTTAAACCGTTGTTCAGGCATCTGCGCCACGAGCGCTCAATGGCCTCAGCCACTTGTCCATTTGACAGTGCTTCTTTACTTAAAAGTGCCTGCTGCACAAGCCCAGTGTTTTTAAATTCCTGCATTGTGAATGAGTACGCCTACCGTGAACATATTGAACAATCCAAACTGAACAGTTGTGCAGTTTTAATACAACTTCTGTACCGCTTCGATTATAGCGAATAGAAATGTTTCAAATCATTTTAAATTGTTAATCAATTGTTTTTTAAAGGAATTGTTATGAATCTTTTTGATGAAACCCCTAGCTGGTATGCCTGTTGCAATATTTAGTTTATCTGCACGGTGACCATTTGCTGTGCGATTCAAAGTTCCTGATTTTTTAGAGCCTAGTTAAGCAACAATTTGGAGAAGTTAAAATGAATCAAAAATTAAAAATCGCTTTAAGCACTGCGTTAATGAGCATGATCACATGCACTGCATTTGCTGCGGCTGATCTTGATCAACTCATGAAGGATGAAAACCAATGGGCAGCGCAACGCAAAGATAATGCCAATACTGGTTACAGCCGTTTGTCACAACTCAATAAAGCCAATGTGAAAAGCCTAAAACTGGCTTGGTCGTTTGCAACCGGTGTGAATCGTGGTCACGAAGGCGCGCCGCTTGTGATCAATAACATGATGTATATTCATACCGCGTTTCCAAATAATGTTTACGCGTTGGATTTAAACGATAATCAAAAAATTGTTTGGTCTTACTTTCCAAAGCAAGACGCAAGCGTACAAGCCGTGTTGTGTTGTGACAATGTGAATAAAGGCTTGGGTTATGGCGATGGCAAAATCTTCTTGCAGCAAAATGACGGCATGTTGGTTGCATTAGATGCAAAAACCGGCACCAAAATTTGGGATGCAAAAGTGACTGATCCAAAATCAGGTTCAGCCAACACCAATGCGCCACATATTTTTAAAGACAAAGTGATTACCGGTTGCTCTGGCGGTGAGTTTGGTGTGCGTTGTTATTTAACTGCCTATAACATGAAAGACGGCTCTCTTGCTTGGCGCGCTTACAGCACTGGCCCAGACAGCGAAATGTTGATTGGTGATGATTTTAACAAAGCCAATCCGCACTACAGCGCATTATCGGTGTATGAAGATGTGAACGGCGGCAATAAAGAAGGTGGCTCATTTGCAAACCTGCCAAAAGAAAAATTGAAATTCCCTGAGAAAGACTTAGGTGTACGCACTTGGTTAAAACCACAAGCCAGACAAGACGGTTGGCAAAATGGTGGCGGCCCGACTTGGGGTTGGTACTCTTACGATGAAAAATTAAATCTGCTCTACTACGGCACTGGCAATCCAGGTACTTGGAACCCAGATGTGCGCCCTGGTGATAATAAATGGTCAATGACGATTTTTGCCCGTGATTTAGATAGCGGCATGGCGAAGTGGGCATACCAAATGACACCGCATGACGAGTGGGATTACGACGGCATGAACGAAATTATTTTGTGGGATGCGAATGGCAAAAAATTAGCTTCACACTTTGATCGAAATGGTTTCGCTTATACCTTTGACCGTACCAACGGCACATTGTTGGTGGCTGAAAAAATGCACCCGTTTGTGAACTGGGCAACAAAAATTGACATGAAATCCGGCGTGCCAGTGAAAGATGCAAAATACTCTACGCACCAAGACTACAATGCCCAAGGTATTTGCCCTTCCGCGTTGGGCGTGAAGGACGAGCAACCAGCGGCTTACTCACCCAAAAACAAAATGTTCTATGTGCCGCTTAACCATGTGTGTATGACATACGAGCCGGTAGAATCAAAATACGTGGCTGGCCAACCTTGGGTAGGCGCAACACTCACCATGTTCGCTGGCCCAGACGGTGTGATGGGTGGCTTTATGGCATGGGATGGCCTAAAGGGCAAAACCAAGTGGTACAACAAAGAGAAATTCTCTGCTTGGGGTGGCGCGTTAGTGACTTCAACGGATCTGGTGTTTTATGGCACTTTAGATCGCTGGTTTAAAGCACTAGATGCACAAACAGGCAAAGAGCTTTGGAAGTTCCAAGTAGGTTCTGGTGTGGTTGGCAACGCGATTACTTATGGTTTTAAAGGTAAGCAATATGTGGGTGTGTTGTCTGGCGTAGGTGGTTGGGCTGGCGTGGCGATGAACTTAGGTCTCACCAACGATACCGATGGTTTAGGCGCAGCGGGTGGTTATAAAGAGTTGGTGAAATATAACGCCGCGCCTGGTGCTGGCACCATGAACGTATTTAGTTTATAAGGAGTTGATTCATGAAAATGATGCTAAAAAACTTAACGGTAATCGCAGCAATGCTGGCAGCCGTTTCAGCCAATGCCGGCGAGGCTGGTGAAGCGCTGGCACAAAAAAGTGGCTGCTTGGCTTGTCATGGCGTAGACAAAAAAGTATTGGGCCCATCCTACAAAGAAGTGTCCGCTAAATACAAGGGTGACAAAACGGCTGAGGCTAAGTTAGTCCAAAAAGTAAAAGCAGGCGGCAGTGGTGTTTGGGGTGCAATGCCGATGCCACCCAATAGCCCACAGGTAAAAGATGCTGACATCCAAACCATCGTGAAGTGGGTGCTTACTTTGTAAATTTGTTCGACTGTTTTTAATCTTCCAACTTTGCCAGCCTTCGGGCTGGCTTTTTTTATCTTGCAGCACCATTTAAGAAAACCAGCTTTCCTGATCAACCCCTCATTATGGTAATGTCATGCTTTCTCAGCGTTAGCAAAGTGTTTATGGCAAATCATCCCATGAAAGAAATTATTTTTAATCGGCGCATGCTCATTTGCGTGTTCACTGGTTTTAGTTCTGGTTTGCCGCTTTATATCCTCATCAGTTTACTGCCTGCGTGGTTGCGTTCCGAAGGCGTAGATTTAAAAGCCATCGGCCTTTTTTCATTAATCAGCCTGCCTTTTACTTGGAAATTTATTTGGGCGCCGCTGTTTGATTGCTATACCTTACCTATGGGCCGTCGTCGTGGTTGGCTGTTGCTCACACAACTTGCTTTGCTGATCAGTATTCCATTGTTCGGGTTTTTGCACGCAACGCTGGATATTTGGACGGTTGCCTATTTTGCTGCCTTAGTCGCCTTTTTTAGCGCTAGCCAAGACATTGTGCTCGATGCCTACCGCCGTGAATTATTACCTGATATTGAGTTAGGTCTTGGCAACGTGGTGCATGTTAACGCTTACAAAATCGCAGGCTTGGTGCCGGGCTCACTCTCATTAATTTTGGCGGATCATTTGCCATGGAAAAGCGTATTTTTGATCACTGCGCTGTTTATGTTGCCGGGCATTGTGATGACAGTGTTGGTGCAAGAGCCCGCCTTAAAACAAGGCGCACCAAAAACCTTAAAACAAGCCGTGGTCGAGCCTTTTCACGAATTTATTTCTCGCAATGGCTTGAACACCGCGTTGCTGATTTTGGCCTTTATTTTTTTATATAAATTGGGCGACAGCATGGCAGTGGCGCTTGCCACACCGTTTTATTTAGACATGGGTTTTAGCAAAACTGAAATTGGCTTGGTGGCCAAAAATGCTGGCTTGTGGGCAAGTGTTGCTGGGGGCATTTTGGGCGGCATTTGGATGATTAAACTTGGCATCAACCGCGCGTTATGGATTTTTGGTGTGGTGCAAATGCTGGCGATTTTAGGCTTTGCTTGGCTCGCATTGGCTGGGCACAACTTATGGGTGCTGGCGCTAGTGATCGGCTTTGAAGCGTTTGGAGTGGGTTTGGGTACTGCAGCTTTTGTCGCCTATATTGCACAAACCACACACCCGCTTTACACCGCCACCCAATTCGCACTTTTTACCAGCTTAGCTGCCGTGCCGCGTACCGTTGCCAATGCTGCCACAGGGTTTTTGGTGGAAAGTCTAGGCTGGTTTAATTTTTATATGCTGTGTTTTTTATTGGCGATTCCGGGGATGTTGCTGTTGGCGAAGGTGGCACCTTGGCGCAGTACCCTCCAAGACGGTGATAAAGAAAATGAAACTCATCTGTAAGTTTCAAGTTAGTTGATTGACTAACTCCTCATCGTCAGAGGAGTGCGCGCATGCCTTGCGTTAGCAAAATATTCATCGCTTTTTGTTTAATCAATGTTGTGGCAAATTCTGCCATTGCTGCAGAATGTAGCGTTAAAAGCGGTGCACAAACACTGCCGCTGTTGGAGCTTTATACCTCGGAGGGCTGTAGCAGTTGTCCGCCAGCGGATAAATGGTTAAGTGGTTTAAAGTCAAAAAACGTAGCAGTGACGCCGTTGGCTTTTCATGTCGACTATTGGGATTATATTGGCTGGAAAGATATTTATGCTAAGTCTGAATTTAGTGACCGACAACGCAAGTTGGCGGCGCTAAATTTTTCGGGATTTGTTTACACTCCGCAATTTACCTTAAACGGCCAAGATTTTAGAAATGTAACGGGTCAACGCTTCGATCAAGCCCTAGAAGCGATTGCCAAGAAACCGGCACGCGCAGAGTTGAGTTTGCAGCTAACCCAGTCTGCAAGTGGTGATATTGTGCTTCATGCTCAAGCAAAACCTGTTAAACCAACACCGGCGAACAATCCGCAAGTATTCATTGCTATTTATCAAAATCAATTAGTCAGTAAGGTGAAGACAGGTGAAAACGCAGGTCGAGAGCTAGAGCATGATTTTGTGGTAAGTGAATTTTTAGGTGGTTATTCATTAAATAATGCATTTTCAAAAACAATCCCCCTCAATTCAGTGTGGAAAGCGCCGAGTGCGGGTGCGGTATTATTTGTGCAGGATGTTACAACCGGCGAGGTGTGGCAAACATTGCGTTTGCCATTTTGTGGTTAAGCATTGAATGCTGATTTAGGCATAATCCACAATCAACGGCGCGTGGTCACTAAATTTTTCTGCTTTATACACGCTGGCTGCAACGGCTTTTGCTGCAAATGCTGGTGTGGCAATTTGGTAGTCAATGCGCCAACCGACGTTTTTTTCATACGCCGCGCCACGGTTGCTCCACCATGTGTAGCATTCATCGGTGGTGTCGGGGTGGAGTGTGCGGTACACATCTACCCAGCCGATGTCGTCAAATAATTGCGTGAGCCAAGCGCGTTCTTCTGGCAAAAAGCCGGAATTTTTTTTGTTGCCTTTCCAGTTTTTTAAGTCCGCTTCTTTGTGCGCGATGTTCCAGTCGCCGCAAATCACAATTTCTCTGCCAGATTTTTTTAGCTCAATTAAATGTGGCTTGATTTTTTCCATCACCCAAAATTTAAAATTTTGCCGCTCTTCGCCGCTGGAGCCGCTGGGTAAATAAAGTGAAATCACGCTTAAGTTGCCAGATTGTGCTTCAATGTAACGGCCTTCTGCGTCAATTTCCGGCATCCCTAAACCTTCAATCACTACGTCTGGTTCGGTTTTGCTGTAAATGCCTACGCCGCTGTAGCCTTTTTTTTCAGCATAATGAAAATAACCAACATAGCCTGGCGGATTCAGCATTTCTGGCGTCATGTCTGCGGCTTGGGCTTTCAGTTCTTGCATGCACAAAATATCCGGCTTAACAATTTGCAACCAGTTTAAAAAACCTTTGTTCGTCGCGGAGCGGATGCCGTTAAGGTTTAGCGATATAATCTTCAATGTTTAACCTTTTTGTTTTTTATAAAAAATATGCAGTCATCACAACAAAATTTCAGGCAAGAGTTTATCGCATTTGCGATTGAAAAACAGGTATTACGCTTTGGTGAATTTAAAACCAAAGCGGGGCGCTTAAGCCCTTATTTTTTTAATGCGGGCCTGTTTAACGATGGCGTGAGTTTGATGAAGCTCGGCGAATTTTACGCGCAGGCGATTGATGATGCGGGCCTTGAGTTCGACATGCTGTTTGGCCCGGCCTATAAAGGCATCACGCTTGCGGCGGCAATCGCCATTGCGTTTGCAAAACAAGGCCGCAACATTCCTTACGCTTACAACCGCAAAGAAGCCAAAGACCACGGCGAAGGCGGTGTGATCGTGGGTAGTCCACTCCAAGGTCGCGTGTTGATAATTGATGACGTGATTTCTGCGGGGACTTCAGTGCGTGAGTCGGTCGAGTTGATTCACCAGCAGGGCGCTACGGTGTGTGGTGTGGCGATTGCGATAGATCGCCAAGAAAAAGGCCAAGGCGAACTTTCCGCCGTGCAAGAGGTGACGCAGCAATATCAAATGCCGGTGTGTGCGATTGCGAATTTAAATGCTTTAATTGACTTTTTACAGCAGGAAAATGCGCTGACTCTCCCAGAAAATATCATGCAAAAAATGCAGGAATATCGCCAACAATACGGTGTTGCCTAGAACGAATTTCAACATTTAGCGGGTTTTTACCGCGTTCATTTTGATTTTAGATTTGATTTTTTTAGCCGTTATCCAAGTTGATATTCGTCAAAGTTTGGATAAACGATGCAAAAATCAACTTTATTTTATTGTCTCATTGCCTCGCTCGCATTCGCGGCGACCACTGGTTGCGCTGAAGAAACCAAAGCCCCAAAAATAATCGTCAAGTGGAAAGATGATAAAGGCGTGGTGCATTATGGGGACGCGTTGCCGCCACAGGATGCCGGACGCGGCAATGCCGTGTTAAGCCAGGATGGCGTAGTGGTACGAAAAAATGATTCGTACAAAGTGTTGAGCCAAACCGATCAAACGGCAGAAGCGGCGACAGCTGAGCAAATGCGTAAAGATAGCGCGCTACTAGCTTCTTACAGCGCTGCAGAAGAAATTGATCTAGCCATGGAGCGCAACTTGCAAGCGGAGCAAGGGAATTTAAAAGTGTTGAATCAACGCCTGATTGAAACGAAAAAAACCTTGGCGCAAAAAGAAGAGAAGCTTAACAAAATTCTCAAAAGCGGCAAACCAGCACCGAGCTATCTTGAAGATGATGTTAAATCTCAGCGCCAGAAAATCACCAAAACTGAAGCGGAAATTGTCGTGACGCAAAACGATATTCAGTCGATTAAAACGCGGTATGCAGGGTATAAGACGCGTTACATTGAATTACGCCCACGTGACCAGTCACTCTCTAAAATTAGTGTAAATAAGAAAAACTTGGCTGAGCTTGAGCGTTGGAAAGCTGAAGCGAATCAAAGGCTTAGTCAGCATCTGAGTGAAACTGTGCGTTATAAGCGCAGTGGCGAGTCGATTCCTAGCCATGTAACGCAGGGTATTCAGCAGGCGAATGATGAAATTTCCCGTGCGGATCAAGAAATCGCCGCGATTAAGGCGAACATCAAAGATTCTCAGGAGAGTTTTAGTGGTCGCTAAAAAAGTTGCCGACAATAAAAAAAGCACTGGATTCGTTCAATTTTGAACTTATTCAGCGCCTTAATATTTTGTGACTTAGCTTAATTTTTTCTTCAAAATTTCATTTACTTGTGCTGGGTTGGCTTTGCCTTTTGAGGCTTTCATACATTGACCAACCAATCCATTAAATGCTTTTTCTTTACCTGATTTAAACTCTTCGACCATGGCTTGGTTTTGCCCGAGCACTTCGTCAATGATTGCTTCAATCGCCCCGGTGTCAGAGACTTGTTTTAAGCCTAGCTTTTCAATTAGTTGATCAACTTTTTGGGAAGCATAAAATGGTGCATCATCGTCTTTGTAAAAATCATTCTCATCATTTCCGTAAAAATTAGAGTTCTGATCATCCCATATAGCGTCAAAAATTTGCTTAGCGCTGTTATTTGAAATTGTGTTGTCGCCAATTCTTTTTAATATTGACGCTAGGTAACCTGCATTAACTGGGCAAGAGCCAATTGTCAGGTTATCAGCATTAAGTTTTGCAGAAACTGTGCCCATCACCCAGTTAGCCGCTTGTTTTGGTTCAGCGCCAGCGTTTACCGTAGCGACGAAGTAATCTGCCAAATCACGGCTCGCTGTCAGCATGGCGGCATCGTAGCTGCTTAAGCCATAACTCGCTTCAAATCGCGCTTTCATCGCCTCTGGTAGTTCTGGCATTTCAGCTTGCACTTTGGCTTTGTCGGCTTCGGTCACTTCCAAGGGCAACAAATCTGGGTCAGGGAAGTAGCGGTAATCGTTGGCTTCTTCTTTGGAACGCATGGAACGCGTTTCGCCAGTATCTGGGTTGAACAGCACCGTAGCTTGTTGAATTTTTCCGCCATCTTCCAGCGTTTCAATTTGCCAGCGGGTTTCGTATTCAATGGCTTGCTGCATAAATTTAAACGAGTTTAAATTCTTAATTTCGCGGCGCGTGCCCAGTTTCTCTGAACCTTTGGGGCGGACTGAAACGTTGACATCACAGCGGAACGAGCCTTCTTGCATATTGCCATCGCAAATGCCAATCCATTGAACTAACTCGTGCAATTTTTTGGCATAAGCTACGGCTTCTGCCGAGCTTCGCATATCGGGTTCTGTCACAATTTCTAATAATGGCGTACCTGCTCGGTTAAGGTCAATGCCGCTCATGCCCTCAACCGCGCCATGCACAGATTTACCCGCATCTTCTTCCAAATGCGCACGGGTGATGTTAATCACTTTTTCGTACGCTTCTTTATTTTTGCTGGCGGGTACTTGAATTGTGAGCTTGCCTTTTCCAACCACTGGTAATTCATATTGGCTAATTTGGTAGCCTTTGGGTAAATCTGGGTAAAAATAATTTTTACGTGCAAATACGCTGCGCGGCGCAATCTCAGCATCAATGGCCAAGCCAAATTTAATTGCACATTCCACCGCTTTTTTATTAAGCACTGGCAACACACCCGGCAACGCCATACTGATCTCACAAGCTTGCGTGTTCGGTTCAGCACCGTAAGCAGTGGATGCCCCCGTAAAAATTTTGGTGTTGGTTTGTAACTGAGTGTGGGTTTCTAACCCAATAACGACTTCCCATTCCATGATTATGCTAAACCTTCTGGTGTTCTTGAGTGCCAATCGGTCACTTGTTGGTATTGATGCGCGACATTTAACATGCGCGCTTCATCAAAATAATTGCCAATAATTTGTAAGCCAACGGGCAGTGCATGCCCTGCGGTGTTGCTGGCAAACCCAGCCGGAATGCTCATACCGGGCAAGCCCGCCAAGTTGGTGGAAATGGTATAAATATCTTGCAAATACATAGAGACTGGGTCGCCCACTTTTTCACCAGCTTTAAACGCAGTAGATGGTGCCGCTGGCCCCATAATCACGTCACATTGTTTGAATGCTTCAACAAAATCTTGCGCAATTAAGCGGCGGATTTGCTGCGCTTTTAAATAATAGGCATCGTAATAACCGGCGCTTAACACATAAGTGCCGATCAAAATACGGCGTTTGACCTCTTCGCCGAAGCCCTCGGCACGGCTCTTGCAGTACATATCCATTAAATCCGTGTAATTTTCTGCACGATGACCGTAACGTACGCCATCGTAGCGAGATAAATTGCTCGAGGCCTCTGCCGGTGCCAATACGTAATAAACCGGAATCGAAAGGCCAGTATTGGGCAGTGAAATATCCACAATCGTTGCGCCCAATTTTTTATATTCGGCAATCGCATCATCAATCACTTTGCCAACGTTGGCATCTAAGCCTTCAGCAAAAAACTCTTTGGGTAAGCCAATTCTCAAGCCGTCTAAAGGTTTGGCTAAATCACGGGTGTAATCTTCTTTTGCGCGGTTTAAACTTGTGGAATCACGTTCATCAAAGCCTGCCATCACGTTCATCATCAACGCGCAATCTTCGGCAGATTTCGCCATTGGCCCTGCTTGATCTAAGCTGGAAGCGAAGGCGATCATGCCGTAACGAGACACCGCGCCGTAGGTTGGTTTTAAGCCGGTAAATCCACACAAAGAAGCCGGCTGGCGAATCGAGCCGCCAGTATCAGTGCCGGTTGCAGCCGCGCAAAGCCTTGCAGCCACAGCCGCAGCGCTACCGCCACTACTGCCGCCGGGCACGTAATCAAAATGCCAAGGATTTTTAACGCCACCAAAAAAACTGGTTTCGTTAGAAGAGCCCATGGCAAATTCGTCCATATTGGTTTTGCCCAAATTGACTGCGCCAACGTTGTCAAATTGTGAAATCACGTGTGCATCATAGGGTGCGACAAAGTTCGCCAGCATTTTGGAGCCGCAGGTGGTTTTCCAACCCTTGGCACAAAAAATATCTTTTTGCGCAATCGGAATGCCTGTTAAGGCGGAGGCTTGATTGCTGGCTATCATGGCGTCAGCCGCTTTGGCTTGCGCGAGTGATTTTTCTTCGTCCAGCGAAATATAGGCGTTAATGCTGGGGTTGAATTGCTGAATACGCGACAAAAATGTTTGCGTGAGTTCAACACTGGAAACTTGCTTGGTTTTGAGCAAATCTCCCAATTGTTTGAGGCTAGCGTTAATCATAAAGGCTTAAGGTTTTTAGATGAATTTTTCGGGTGATTTCTTTTTAAATTACTCAATGACTTTTGGCACCAAAAATAGGCCTTCTGAAAGGGCTTGCTCTGTTGAGCCGTTGCCAATTTGTGGCGCATTTTTTTGTAATGCTTGGCGTTGATTGTGGTAAGTCACTACATCTTCACGCAGGCGTTGCGTTACATCTTGCGAGTGTGACATTGGCACAATCCCAGCGGTATCGACTGATTGCATTTTTTCAATTAAATTGAGGATGCCAGATAACTTATCTAATGTGCTAACAGCGTCTTTTTCGTTGATCTCAATGCGGGATAAATGTGCGACTTGCCGGATGTCTTGCGTAGTGAGTGCCATGCCTAAAATGTCCAGATTTTGATGAATGCGAGTTTGCTTAAGTGCGCGCTAATTGTCTGATCTAGCAGTGAAATGCGTGCGTAATTAAAGTTAATCAGCGCATATTATATCGTGTATTATAACGACATTTAAAAATGTGCTTGGAAAATCGCCGCTAAACGGTGAGTTTTTACAAAAATCCAGCACAAAAAAAGTAATTAATTTTGGGATAAGAGAACATGTTTGGTTTCATCAGAAGCTATTTTTCAAATGACCTTGCGATCGATTTGGGCACAGCAAATACGCTGATTTATTCACGCGGTAAGGGCATTGTGTTGGATGAGCCTTCTGTCGTGGCGATTCGTATTGACGGCGGCCCGGGCGGTAAAAAAATTCTATTGGCCGTGGGTGCCGAGGCAAAATCCATGTTGGGTCGTGCGCCAACCAATATCATGGCGATTCGCCCGATGAAAGATGGCGTGATTGCTGACTTCACCATTACTGAGCAAATGCTCAAATATTTTATCCGTCGCGTGCACGATGCGCGTTGGTTTTCGCCCAGCCCGCGCATTATTATTTGTGTGCCAGTTGGCTCTACACAAGTAGAGCGCCGCGCGATTAAAGAATCTGCTGAGCGCGCTGGCGCAAAACAAGTTTACTTAATTGAAGAGCCAATGGCGGCTGCGATTGGTGCTGGTCTGCCAGTCGCGGATGCAACGGGTTCGATGGTGGTGGACATTGGCGGCGGCACCACAGAGGTAGGCGTGATTTCCTTAGGCGGCATTGTTTACGCAAAATCTGAACGCGTGGGCGGCGATAAATTTGATCAAGCGATTATTGATTACATTCGGCGCAATTACGGGATGCAAATTTCCGAGCCTACCGCTGAAGCAATTAAGAAAAAAATTGGCTCAGCTTTTCCGCACCCAACTGTGTTGGAAATGGAAGTGACCGGCCGCAACTTAGCAGAAGGCTTGCCGCGTAAATTTACCATCTCAAGCAGTGTGATTTTAGAAGCGTTGACTGAGCCACTCAATGCGATTGTTGGCGCAGTAAAATCTGCTTTGGAACAAACGCCGCCAGAGTTAGGTGCAGATATTGCTGAGAAAGGCATGGTGTTAACTGGTGGTGGTGCGTTGTTGCGTAATTTAGATCGTCTGATTGCGGAAGAAACTGGTTTGCCCGTGATTGTGGCAGAAGATCCACTGACTTGCGTGGCGCGTGGGTGTGGTCGCGCGTTAGAGGAAATTGACAAGCTCGCCAATTACTTTTCTTACGAATAATTTTTTAGTGTGGGTTAACCAAATGGCCGTCCAGTTAGAGTGGACGGCCATTTTTCTTTGCAACGTTCACTCACGATTCTTCATGTAAAATAACCGGAATTTAACATTGACGCCATTTATTGGTAGCAAAGTCACCATTGAGAGATATTCATTACAATATTAACCATCAAGCCGAACCGGCTTTTTTTGCGCGTGGCCCTAGCCCAGTTGCAAGGTTGGTGTTTTTTTCTGCGCTCTCATTAGCACTGATTGCAACTGATTCTCAGCTAAAGTACCTTGACCGATTCCGGCATCAACTTGAAACCTATCTGCACCCCTTAGAGATGATGGCGAATACGCCTACCTCAATCTATCGGCAAGTAAATGAATATTTCACCACACATCACCGACTTTTGGATGAAAACCAACATCTGAAAAATCAGCTTTTAAAAAGAGGCGCCGATTTGCAATCTCTCAAATTGCTAGAAGCAGAAAATACGCATTTACGGCAGTTGATTGAAGTCAAAGCGACGTTGCCGCAACAAAGTGTCATGGGGGAAATTTTGTATGTTAGCCGTGACCGATTTTCTAAGAAAGTCATTATAAATCGCGGCGCTGCTCATCAGATTTCGCAAGGCTCTGCAGTGATGGATGGGCGTGGTATGGTGGGGCAGGTGACGCGCGTGTTCCCACACACCAGTGTGGTCACGCTGGTGACAGACAAATCACTTGAGGTGCCAGTACAAATTGAGCGTAACGGTTTACGCGCCATTGCCTTTGGGCATGGGCAAAATAATATTATTGAAATCCCGTTTTTGCCGACCAATGTGGATATCAAAAAAGGTGATATTTTGGTGACTTCCGGCATTGACGGCGTTTACCCACCGGGCGTTTCGGTTGCGGTGGTGAGCAATATTGAAATTGTCGCGGGCTCACCGTTTGCAAAAATTATTTGTACGCCAACTGGTGGCGTGGAAAGCCATCTGCAAGTATTGGTGGTTGGGCAAGCTTTACCGCTACCTTCTGAGGATGTGCCAGAGAGCGAAGGCGATCATGCATCACACTAAGCTCACGCATGTATACCTTACTTTGTTCTTGGCTTATCTCATGTTGTTATTGCCGTGGTCAGATCGTGCAGTGCATATCATGCCAGACTTTCCATTAGTTGTTCTAATTTACTGGATAGTGCGTGCACCACACCTTAGCAACATTGGTACCGCTTGGTTTGTTGGCTTGCTGGTTGATTTGGCAACTGGCGGTGTGTTTGGTCAGCACGCATGGGCGTATACGCTGGCTGCGTTTTTTACTGTGTTATATCAGAGTCGGTTAGTACTATTTAGTGGAATGCAGCAGTTTTTTTATGTGTTTTTAATGTTGTTGATTTCACAGCTAACCTTGCTTATTTTGCGTTTATTTTCGGGTCTGCCATTTGTCGGCTGGCTCTATTTTGCGCCAAGTTTCACAGGGGTGCTGCTATGGCAAATTTTACTGATGATTAATTTTCAAAAAGATCCGCGTGCCGGACAGGTCTAACGACTAAATGTTATGAGTGCTGAATTAAGGAATCATAGCCACGAACTGCACGACTTCAAACTAAGGCTGGCGTTTACGGCTGTGGTAGTTGTTTGTTTGTTCGGTATTTTGTTCGCGCGCTTTTACTATTTGCAAGTGACACAGCATCAACATTATCAAACCTTAGCAGAAAATAATCGCATTTCGTTGCTGCCAACCGTGCCAAATCGCGGCTTGATTTATGATCGAAATGGTGTGTTGCTTGCCAATAATTTTTTTGTCTATACCCTAGAAATTACGCCGGCTAAAGTGTACGACCTTGAAGCGACGATTGAATCGTTGAGTCAACTGGTCGAAATCAGTCCGCGTGATAGAAAAAGATTTAAGAAATTAATGTCCGAAAGCCATGCTTTTGAAGCTGTGCCCATTAGAACGCATTTGAGCGATGAAGAGGCGGCCCGCTTTTCGGTCAACCACTACCGCTTTCCCGGGGTCGAGATCAACTCGCGCCTGTTTAGACACTACCCCAAAGCAGAACTTTCTGCACACGTGATTGGTTATATCGGGCGCATCAACGATAAGGATTTACAGCAATTAGAAGCCGATGAAAAACTTTCTAACTACAAAGGCACCGATCATATTGGTAAAGCAGGCATTGAGCAGTTTTATGAAAGTCAATTGCACGGCACGACCGGATTCCAGCAAATTGAGATTGACGCCGATGGTCGTCCGGTGCGTACGCTTGCGAGTAACCCTCCTGCGCCGGGTGATAATTTAACGCTATCGCTGGATATTCAACTCCAAGAAGTCGCAGTGAAGGCTTTTGGTGAAAAACGTGGTGCGCTGGTGGCGATAGTGCCGAAAACAGGCGAAGTGCTAGGCTACGTGAGTCAACCAAGTTTTGACCCCAACCTCTTTGTGGATGGTATTGATGCAGACAGTTGGAAGTACCTTAATGAATCGATTGATCGTCCTTTGGTCAATCGGCCAATCCGTGGTGTTTATCCGCCAGCCTCTACTTTTAAACCATTTGTGGCGCTGGCAGGGTTAGAGTCTGGCCTACGAACGCCGCCCTATGTGATTCAAGATGCAGGCTATTTTTCGTTGCCCGGTAGTACACATCGGTATCGTGACTGGAAAAAAACTGGACACGGCCTTGTCGATGTGCAACGTGCGATTACGATCTCTTGTGACACGTTCTTTTATGGTTTGGCGGTGGAGTTAGGTATTACGCGGCTCGCCAGTTTTGTCAGCCATTTTGGCTTTGGTAAAAAATCTGGCATTGATCTCACTGGTGAAAATGCTGGGCTATTGCCAACGCCTGAGTGGAAAAAGCGACGCTTTAATAAAAGTTGGTACATGGGGGAAACGGTCATTGTTGGCATCGGACAAGGCTATACACTGGTGACACCGATGCAGCTTGCCCAAGCAACAGCCATCCTTGCCAATAAAGGTCTTGCCTATAAGCCACACTTGGTGACGAAAATACAAAAACCGGATTCAGCCGCTTATACGGTTGTAAAGCCTGAAATACAAGATCGGGTTTTTTTGAGTCATGAAAACTTAGAGATCGTCAAAAAAGGCATGATCGATGTGACGTTGCCCGGCGGGACGGCCGCAGTAGCTGGCGCTGGAGCGGCATACCAAATTGCAGCGAAAACAGGTACAGCGCAGGTGGTTGGCATCAAACAAAATGAGAAATATGATGCGAGCCAAGTGGACGAACGTAGCCGTGACCATGCACTTTTTATTGCGTATGCGCCAGCAGATGACCCCAAAATTGCCTTGGCGATTATTGTAGAAAATGGAGAACATGGTGGCTCAGGCGCTGGGCCAATCGCCAGAAAAGTGATGGATTATTATTTGTTGGGTATTAAACCGCCGGCGTCAACGGTTATGACAGAAAACACCTTGAACAATGCGCCAGAAAACCACGAGGCGGCGCACCCAAAAAACAAACCGGGACAAGCTGCGCAAACAAGCCAAGCTGTGCAGGAAAGTTTAGATGAATAAAATTTTTGAACATTTATTTAAAAATTTAGATGCCTTTTTGATGGCGTGCTTATTTTTTACCTTGCTGATTGGCTTATTCGTTTTATTGAGTGCTTCCGGACAAAACTTGCCGCGCGTTTATGGCCAGCTCACTAACATTGCGCTGGCGCTGGCGCTGATGTGGGTTGCCACACAAATTTCTCCAACCACGCTGGAGCGCTTTGCTATGCCACTTTATATTTTTGGGGTGCTGCTGCTGGTTGCGGTGGAATTATTTGGCAACATTAGCCATGGTGCGCAGCGTTGGCTAAATTTGGGTGTGACTAAAATTCAGCCGTCAGAGTTGATGCGCATTGCAATGCCGATGATGTTGGCGTGGTATTTATCTAAACAAGACAGCAAGCTCACCCCCAAGCACTTCGTGATTGCAGGCGGTTTACTTTTTGTCCCCGTATTGTTGATAATGAAGCAACCCGATTTGGGGACTTCATTGTTAATTCTATCTTCTGGTTTTTATGTGTTATTTTTAGCGGGCTTAAGCACGCGATTTTTAGTTGGCTGCTCGGTACTATTGCTGGCGCTAACACCAGTGTTTTGGTCGCTATTGCATGATTATCAGCGACGCCGGATCGAGATTCTGCTTGATCCGACGCAGGACCCACTCGGCGCTGGTTACCATACCATTCAAGCAATCATTGCGATTGGTTCAGGTGGCGGCGCGGGCAAAGGTTGGCTCAAAGGTACGCAAGCACAATTAGACTTTTTGCCAGAGCGCACCACAGACTTTATTTTTGCCGTATTTGGTGAAGAGTTCGGTCTTTTAGGCAATCTTTTATTGCTTTTAATGTTCACCTTGATTATTTTTCGTGGCATGGTCATCGCGTCTGAAGCGACCAGCAGCTTTTCAAGGCTACTCGCTGGTAGCATCACCTTAACCTTTTTTACTTATGCTTTTGTGAACATGGGCATGGTGAGCGGTATTTTGCCGGTGGTGGGTGTGCCATTGCCACTCATTAGTTATGGTGGCACCTCGATGGTGACTTTGTGCATCAGCTTTGGTATTTTAATGAGTATTCAAGCGCATAAAAAATTGGTCGCGCGCTGACCTTACTAACGATTATTTTTAACAGGATAGTGCAATGAATATGCAAAAAAAATATCGGAACATCCTTTTGTGGGCAGTCATTGCTAGCTTGAGTGCTTGTGGAGGCAATCAGGTGTTGCAACCCGACAAAAAAGCCGCCGAAAAAACACAGGAAGAAAAAACGACCGAATCAAAACCATCGGCGGTGCCATCAGCAGAAGCGAAAGAAAATAGCGGGAAAGGTGGTTATTATCTTGATGATGGTCCTGGAAATGATGCAGGTGTCGATATGGACAGCATCCCTGATGCGCAACCGAAACCCGAGGAGCTTTCAACACGCGCAAATCGCCCTTATATTGCGCTGGAACAACAATACACGCCGATGACAACTTACACGCCTTATAAAGAACAAGGCAAAGCCTCGTGGTATGGCAAGCGTTACCACGGCAAAAGAACTTCTACCGGTGAGGTGTACGACATGTATGGCATGACAGCCGCACATACCACCTTGCCGATTCCAAGTTACGCCAAAGTGACCAACGTGGCGAATGGGCGTGCGGTCACTGTACGGATCAATGATCGAGGCCCGTTTAAAAATGGTCGACTCATTGATTTATCTTACGCGGCTGCCTATAAGCTTGGAATTGTTGACCAAGGCAGTGCGATGGTGGAAGTTGAGGCGATAGATAATAGCTTTGAAGCCTTGCAAAAAAATGCAGCATTGGCTGACCCAGATACAATTAACAAGGAGTTTGAACCGAAAGAGCCGAAAGCACAGCCTGTTAAAGCCGGTACAAAAAATGGCAAAACGGCTAAAAAATCGTCTGGGGCTGAATATTATGTCCAAGTTGGCGCGTTTAAAAGTGAAGAGAACAGTTTGGCGCATGTGAAAAAAATGGAAAGTTTGCAGCGGCCAGACCAAGTTGAGGTCAGCAAAGCGTATAATGATGGCCTGCATCGCGTAAAAGTTGGGCCATATGCCTCAAAGGCAGAAGCAGAAGCAGCGGCAAAACAAATACGCAAACAATTTGGCGTGTCGGCCATTGTTCAAAATTAGTACCATTATCTTAAGTTTAAAAAGTCACATGATCAGTCTAAAACGTTTTTCAGCGCCTTTACTACTCGGCGCGAGCCTATTTTTTTGCCAATCGGTAGCGCAAGCGGCTATGCCTAATCCGCCGAGTTTGGCTGTGAAGGCTTATTTATTAAAAGATGTGAACAGCAATACTGTTCTCGCTGCATCAAACGCGGAAATGCGCGTGGAACCAGCTTCTCTCACCAAAATTATGACGGCGTATTTGACGTTTAAAGCGCTTAAAGAGCATAAGCTAAAACTCACCCAACGGCTCAAAATCAGCCAGCACGCTGCCAAGGCCGAAGGCTCACGCATGTTTGTGGTGCAGGGGTCTGAGGTAACGGTAGATGAATTGTTACACGGCATGATTATTCAGTCAGGCAATGACGCGACTATCGCGCTTGCGGAAGGAATTGCTTTTTCTGAGCAAGAATTTGCCAATTTGATGAACCGCGAAGCCGCGCGTTTAGGCATGGCGCAAACGCATTATATGAATTCAACTGGTCTGCCGGACCCTGACCATTATACGACTGCGAGTGATTTATCTTTGCTGGCGTCTGTGCTGATCCATGATTTTCCCGAAGAGTACAAACGCTATTATTCAGTGAAAGAATATACCTACAACAATATTACGCAAAGTAATCGCAACCGCTTACTGTGGTTAGACCCCTATGTGGATGGCATGAAAACTGGCCATACCGAATCTGCCGGCTATTGCCTGATCAGCTCAGCGATGCGTGATGGTGTACGTCGTATTTCAGTGGTGCTTGGCGCCCCCACTGATGCAGCACGTGCGACGGAGAGCCAAAAATTACTCAATTTTGGTTTCCAGCTATTTGACACCACTTTGCTATACAAAAAAGGCCAGCCAGTGAAAACTTTAAAAGTGTGGAAAGGTGCCGAAGCGTTGATCACGGCCACCACGCAAAATGATTTTTATGTTGCGCTACCCAAAGGCGATGTGAAACAACTTAAAGTGGAAATCACCAGCTTGCAGCCCCTAATCGCGCCGATAAAAGCTGGCCAAGAAATAGGCAAAATTCAACTAAAACTAAATGATCAAGTGATTCAAACGCTACCGTTAGTTGCCCAAAAATCCGTCGAGTCAGCCGGTATTTTGGGGAGGATTTTGGATAGCATCAAATTAAAGCTGCAATCCTTTTGATATGACTGACCAAGAAACACCACCTTCATTAATAGATTTCCCCTGTTTTTTTGCCATCAAAGTAATGGGGGAATCGAATCAGGGTTTTGTTGAAACAATCAAGATTCTGGTGCAAACGCATGTGCCAGAATTTTCTGAAGATGATATCGACAAACGAGAAAGTTCTAGTGGCAAATATTTAAGCCTTACTTGCAATGTGTGGGTGACTTCACAAGAACATCTCGATACGGTGTATCGAAGTGTGACATCGCATCCGCTTGTGAAATACGTGCTTTAATTGTCTGAATGACGGTAGATAAACCTTCCATCATCGTTCGCCATTTAGGCCTCACCGATTTCGCTGAAATTTGTGCAGCGATGCAAAAATTTACTGCTGAACGCACAGCCGCAACATCAGACGAAATTTGGCTCACCGAGCACTATCCGGTATACAGCTTTGGGTTGAATAAAAAAAATGTCCGCTCACCTTGGCGCGACGATATTCCTGTGGTGGATTGTGACCGGGGTGGAAAAATTACTTACCACGGGCCGGGGCAAATCATCATGTACGTGCTGCTTGATTTGAAGCGACATGGTTTAAATATTCGCCAACTGGTGAGCTTGCTTGAGCAGAGCGTTATTGATATTTTGCAAACGCATGGCATTCAAGCAGAAGCAAAAAAAGATGCGCCTGGTGTGTACGTCAATGAAGCTAAAATTGCCGCGCTCGGTTTGCGCGTAAAAAAAGACTATTGCTATCACGGTTTAAGTTTAAATGTAAATATGGATTTAATGCCATTTTCGTTTATCGACCCTTGCGGGTATGCCGGTTTGCAAACCACGCAACTTAAAGACTTAGGCGTGCAAAAAAATTGTGATGAAGTTGCAACGCAATTAGTCAGCACTTTTCAAACCAAGTTACTTTCGCGTTAAAATCAAAAAATGTTAGAGAAACCAATAAAACCTGCTGCAAAAATCGCCGGTGTCAAAGAAGTTGACGCCGCAAAAACCTCGCGCATTCCGATTAAAATTGTGCCGCAGCCCGTGCAACGTAAACCAGAGTGGATCCGCATGAAAGTGCCGGATTCGGCCCGTTACCAAGAAATTAAACAAATTCTGCGTAAGAATAAATTGCACACGGTGTGTGAAGAAGCCAGCTGCCCGAATATTGGCGAATGCTTCAGCGGCGGCACGGCGACCTTTATGATTTTGGGCGATATTTGTACGCGGCGTTGTCCGTTTTGCGATGTGGCGCATGGTAAACCTTTGCCGCCCGATATCAACGAACCAGAAAATTTAGCGCGTACCATTGCGCAAATGCGCTTGAAGTATGTGGTGATTACCAGTGTTGATCGTGATGATTTAAAAGATGGTGGCGCGCAACATTTTGTTGATTGTATTCACGCCGTGCGTGAAGCCTCACCCAATATTAAAATTGAGATTTTAGTGCCAGATTTCCGTGGGCGTTTAGATGTGGCTTTGGACATTTTACGCAAAGCGCCACCCGATGTGATGAACCATAATTTGGAAACAGTACCGCGGCTTTATAAGCAAGCGCGTCCGGGGTCAGATTATCAAAATTCGCTCAATTTGCTCAAAACGTTTGGCGAAATGTACCCAAATGTGCCAACAAAATCTGGCCTCATGTTGGGATTGGGCGAAACGGACGAAGAAATTTTGCAAGTCATGAAAGATTTACGCGCGCATGGCGTGACGATGTTGACACTAGGCCAATATTTGCAGCCTAGCTTGCATCATTTGCCGGTGATGCGTTATGTTGAGCCGCACATTTTTGAGGATTTAAAACATAAAGCGGAAAGCATGGGCTTTAATAATGCTGCCAGCGGCCCCATGGTAAGAAGCAGTTATCACGCTGATATACAGGCGCATACAATTATTTCAGGTTAGAGGAAAACCATGGTTCCACACCTTACTACCGCGTTAAATGGCCCACTACTTGCACTAGAGAAAAAATTCTTAGAAGCCATGCCGCAAATCGAGCATTGGTTTCGTAGCCAATGGTTGGAAGTTTCTGCGCCGTTTTACGCCAGTGTGGATCTACGCAATGCGGGCTTCAAACTTGCACCAGTGGATACCAATTTATTCCCCGGTGGTTTCAATAATTTAAACCCAGAATTTTTAAGCTTAAGCGTGCAGGCCGCGCAGGTGGCGGTAGAAAAAGTCTGTCCAGAAGCGCATCGCTTACTGATTATCCCGGAAAATCATACGCGCAATACCTATTATCTTCGCAATGTGATTGAGCTGGTCAACATCATGAAGCAAGCGGGTTTGGATGTGCGTGTCGGATCCATGAATCCGGAAATTACCGAACCCACTAAGCTGACTGCGCATGATGGCGCAACATTGTTGCTCGAACCACTGGTGCGCGTCGGTAACCGTGTCAAATTAATCAACTCAGTGCTTGGCGATTTTGATAGCTGCGCCATTTTACTGAATAATGATTTGTCTGCCGGTATTCCTGATATCTTAAAAAATCTTGAGCAAAATTTAATTCCGCCACTTCACGCCGGCTGGAGTACGCGCAGAAAATCCTACCACTTTGCGGCATATGACAAGGTGGTAGAGAGTTTTGCGCAATTGCTCAATATTGACCCATGGTTAGTGAACCCTTATTTTGATACCTGTGGAAAAGTTGACTTTCAAGCCCGCGAAGGCGAGGAATGTTTAGCGAAAAAAGTGGAGGAAATGCTCGGTAAAATCAGTCAAAAATATGCGCAATACGGCATTAGCCAAGAGCCTTTTGTGATTGTGAAAGCCGATGCTGGCACCTATGGCATGGGGATTATGACCGTCAAATCGCCCGACGATGTACGTGATTTAAACCGCAAAACACGCAATAAAATGAGCGTGGTGAAAGAAGGCCTGCAAGTCACAGAAGTCATTATTCAAGAAGGCGTATATACATTTGAAAGCATCCGCGAAGCCGTGGCTGAGCCGGTGGTGTATATGATGGATCACTTTGTGATCGGTGGTTTTTATCGTGTGCATACTGGTCGTGGCGTGGATGAAAATTTAAACGCGCCCGGTTCGCATTTTGTGCCGCTTGCGTTTGAAAAACCTTGTACCTTGCCCGATTGTGCGGACTCGCCAGAAGCCTTGCCTAACCGTTTTTATGCTTATGGTGTGGTAGCGCGACTGGCGTTGTTAGCCGCAGCGATGGAATTGCAAGAGCAAGACCCGCTCAATTAGACGAGTGAATAGCATGAAATTACTGTTTATTCTTGACCCGCTAGACCATTTAAAAACTGAAAAAGACACCAGTTTGGCGATGATGCGCGAAGCGGAAAAACGTGGACATACCTTGTTTGTTGCCATGCAGCATGCTGTATTTTTGCGCGGCGCAACAGTCAAAATCCGCGCACAAATTTTTAATTTTGCCGCGCAAGGGTTTGATGGTGGCGAATATCAAGAATATTTCCCTAAAGATTTTTCTGCCATTTTAATGCGCAAAGATCCTCCGTTTGATAACGAATATTTGTACAGCACATATTTACTGGAAATGGCGCAAAACCAAGGTGCAACGGTGTTGAACAATCCGGCAGCGATCCGTAACTGGAATGAAAAATTATCAGTCACACGCTTTCCACAGTTTGCACCGCCATTTTTAGTGACAGCGAATAACGATTTGATACGTGAATTTTTAGCCGAGCAGCAAGATATTGTGGTGAAGCCTTTGGATGGCATGGGCGGCAGCAGTATTTTTCGCTTAAAAATCGACGACCCGAATATCAGCGTGATTTTAGAAACCATTACAAAATTTGGTACGCAAACGGTGATGGCGCAACAATATTTGCCGCAAATTTTGCAGGGCGATAAACGTATTTTAGTGGTTAATGGCACGCCGCTCCCTTACGCCTTGGCGCGCATCCCAAAAGCCGGCGAAACGCGCGGTAATTTGGCTGCGGGCGGCACAGGCGTTGCACAAAAACTTTCAACAAGAGATTTGAAAATTGCGACAACTGTTGGCGAAACATTAAAAGCCGAAGGTTTATTCTTGGTCGGTTTAGATGTGATAGGTGATCATCTCACCGAAATTAACGTTACAAGCCCCACCGGTATGGTGGAAATTGCCAAGCAAACAAAAAAATCGGCAGAACCATGTGATCCCGCGCAGGGAGTGCTAGATGCGCTGGAAAATTTAATTCGGCAGTAGCCAGCGACATGCGTCAATTTTTAGTCGCGCTATTTTTTTTACTCGTTGGCTGGTTTGCCTACCAATATTGGCAGCAGCCCACCGTTTATCACAGCCAAAGTTATGTGTTTGGCACTATGGTGGATATTAAAGTTGTCGGCGTGGAAAAAAATAAAGCGCGGGCAGTGTCTGATCAAGTGTTAAGCCAATTTCAATCGTTGCAAGAAAGATTACACCCTTGGAAGCCGATTGCCAACGATAAGCCCAGTGAGTTGCAAATATTAAACCAAGCGTTTGCTAATGGTGAAATCGTGAAAATCGCGCCGGATTTAGCCAATATGCTGCAAGACGTCACCACTTTTTCAGTCAAATCAGAAGGCTTATTTAACCCTGCGATTGGTCACTTGATTCATTTTTGGGGTTTTCAACGTGACGAATTTGCGCCCGTTCAAATTGATCACGCGAAAATTGCTACGCTGGTAAGTCAGCACCCGCAAATGTTGGATCTTTACTTTTCTGGCGCAGAAATTTCAACAAAAAACCCAGCTGTGAATTTAGATCTAGGCGGCTATGCCAAAGGTTACGCACTCGATTTTGCTTATCAGTTTCTGAAAAAAAATCGGGTGAATAATGCGCTAGTGAACATCGGCGGCAATATTATTGCGCTCGGCAAAAATGGTGATAACCCTTGGTCCGTGGGCATTCAACATCCGCGCCAGCCGTCAGCGATAGCGACCATTGATCTGCCAGATGGCTGGGCAATTGGCACTTCTGGCGATTATCAGCGTTACTTTGCGTTGAATGGCCAACGTTATTGCCATTTGATAGATCCACGTACGGGTTTCCCTGTACAGCACACGCAGGCCGTCACCGTGCTTGTGCCACCACAGCCAGCAAAAAATCCACAAGCGGGTGCTTTGTCTGATATGGCATCCAAGCCAATTTTTCTTGAAAGCGCTGAAAAAAAAGCGGCAATGGTGAAAAAACTGAGGCTTCAATATGTGATGGTGATTGACGCGAAAGGCAAGGTTTTTGTCACGCCAGCCATCCAAAAAAAATTATACTGGGCAGTCAGCGATGTCACCGCAATCACGCTCCAATAAGCCATTTTTTTTCGCGAGCTTGCCCAAGTTGCTGGCTGGTGATTGGCTGATGATTTTATTGAGTTTAGTGGCAATTTTTTGGATGTTCCAAACTTTCTGGCAGTCAGCGCCTGCCACCAAAGTGCAAATTAGTATGGCTGACCAAGTGATTGGTACTTATAGCTTAAACCAACAGCGCGAGGTTCATGTGCATGGCCCGCTAGGTGAAAGTGTAATCGCCATCCGTCATGGAGAAGCCCGCTTTTTAAAGTCGCCCTGTACTGGGCAGTATTGCGTGCATCATGGCTGGTTAAAAAAAGCCGGACAAGTGGCGATTTGTTTGCCTAATCACGTCAGCTTAACTTTGCAAAATAAGCAACCTTTGTATGATTCATTAACCTATTGATATTAATGAAAATTAGTACCACATTAGAAGACCATCTGATTGCTAAACTGGCCGCGTTTGCCATTTGCTTGCATGTGGTGGAGGCGACCTTCCCTTCGCCACTTCCCGGCGTAAAACCGGGGATCGCCAATATTGTGGTGCTATTTGTTTTTTATGAATATGGCCTAAAAACGGCGGTTTGGGTGAGCTTGCTACGGGTGATTGCAAGCAGTTTATTGCTGGGGCAGTTTTTATCGCCCACGTTTTTTTTGAGTTTATCTGGTGCATTGACAAGTTTGAGCGTGTTATGTGCCGCACAGTTTTTGCCGCGTCGATATTTTAGTGCTGTCACTTTAAGTATCTTGGCTGCGTTTGGCCATATTGCAGGGCAATTGTGCTTGGTGCGCGTTTGGTTAATTCCGCATGCCAGCATTTGGGCATTGGTGCCAATTTTTGCACTGGCCGCTTTATTTTTCGGTTTGATCAACGGATCAATCGTGCAAAAATTGCTAGAACAGGTTGACCATAAAAAATCAACTTAGAAATTTACTTTAAAATCAAACGCCACATCTTGGTATGATTTTACGTCAGTAAACTCGCGTTTTGCCGGGGTAAATTTCACTTCTTTGAGTTGTGCTTCGAGCTCCGTCGCCATCTTGGCATCTTGCGGTAACACAATCGCGATGCGTTCGATTTTGGCAACTTGCCCAAATTCGTCAATATAAAGTCTCATTTGAATAGGTAAGCTTTGTTGCAGTTCTGCCGCACTCTTATGCGTGGTCAGCATCGACAAGTCGACATTGACGACAGGCAATGCTTGAATTTCTACTTCTTTAGGCGAAAAATAGCGCGGCGAGTTAGCCTCTAAAATTGTCGGTGTTTTACTGAGCACTCTTTCTGAAAAGTCATTTGAAATATTTGGCGCAGCAATTTTTTGGGGCGCTGTGATGTTTTCTGCGACTTTTACTTTGGTTTGGTCTACTACCAGACGTACCGAAAAATTGCCAGACCGCTGAGGCGAGGAGTGTTGTGCGACTGGATTGCTATAGTGAATGAGCCCGTAATGCGCGAGTACAGAAACTAATACAGCAGACCCGATATTAAAATGGGGTCTGCTGATAAACATCAATTGCTTTAAGACATTTTTCACGTTGCAACATTGCCAAAAGTAACACCGACAGTTAGTCGTTCGTAGGCAATATCCTCCAATTCAATTGCTGATACGTTTGCGAAACCACTTCCGTATCGTAACTTGCGTTAGTTCCCTTCTCGTTACTGAAGTTAACGCTAACGGTATTCGAGTCTGGTTTTTTATAAATCGAAACGGCTGTGATCAGGCCACTGCCCCCGACATAATTTTTTCCAGAGACTAAATCAGCGGGGTCTAGCACAGTTTTACCCTGACCATAAGTCATTGCATAACCATGGTGGTAAGCACTGGCGTTGCACACATCGCCGGAAGTAAGGTTGGCAGCAAACGCAACGATACCGGCGCTAGTGGCGATTTCAGTATTGATTCGGAAAGCAATGCCGCTATCACCAAATCCTAAATCGACGTAGTACCCCATTGGTTTGGACGAAGCAGCGCTTGTAGAAATACCACTGGTTCCCGTCGTATTGTTGACCATACTGTCCCGTTTTATTGGGAATCCGCCTGACGCGCTTGGTAAAGTGGAATCTGTATAGAAGGCTGAAGCTGTCCCGTCAACAATGGCATAAAATGATTGTTGCTGTGTGCTGCTAATGTCAGAGTCAGCCAGTAAGCGTCCGGTGCCAACAAACACATAACGTTTAGAAGTACTTTTATCGACTTCGACCACTGGGCTAACGGTAATTGGTTGATTACCACCACTTGGAGAAATCAATTTGGCAAAGTGTGTTGGATCTGGGAAAGTGTTGGATGCGGCGCCACTTAAATCTAAGCGCCAAACATTGCCCATTAAATCGCCTGCATACGCGGCATCCGCTTCGAAGTCTCGGCGATCTTTCACAAACGCGGTCACGTGCGCCATCCCAACTTGATTGCTGGCACTGCCAATATTGCCGCCTACTGGCCCGATTTTTTTAAGCAACGTGCCAGTAGCCGCGTCTAAAATGAAGAAGTAGCCGTTGCCATCTTGGTTGTTATAGCCAGATGTCAAAATGACCAGCCATTTGCCGCCGGCTTTAACGACTAACGGTCTGCCGTAGCTATAGCCTAAATCTTTATGGGTAAACTCCCATTTCACTGCGCTGGTTAAAGCGGCTTCACTGGTTAAGCTGGCAGGGTTTGTGACATCAATCGCGTAGTAAGATTTTCCACCTTTACCCAAACCACCAATCAATAAAGAATGCCAGTCAGAATCACCGCCGCCAAAATTGACATCAAACACGACAGGAGTACTGTCTACATAGGCATGGTGAACGTAAGAGGTTTTACCTAAGGCAGCCAAGCCATCTTCTGCTGGCGTACCATTAGGGCCACTAAACAATGCATGCGGAACATAGGCAAATAACTCTTTGCCGCTGGCAGCGTCAAACGCGTGCATCATGCCGTCGTTAGCACCTACGTAAGCGACGGCAGGACGATTTTTATAAGCGTTTTTGAAATCGGTGTAACCAGGATTCGTGGTGTCGCCATAAGGCGCGTTTGGTTTTCCTACCGCCCGAATTTTAGAATTGACAATATCACCAAGTATTTTCTCTCTGTCTCGGAAAGACTGGCTTCCGCTACTACCTGCATTACTTCGATCCCCACGTAGGAAATTGACCAACTGCTGCGGGTCAACAGCGCTTGCGCCGACCATCGTCAGTGCCGCTTGCTGTATGCTCGATAAACTTGCGTATCTAAACGGAATACCTTTTTCTTTGCAGTTTTGCATGCCATCAGCATCTTTGTTGCCGCAGTTAGAGGTAGCAATAAATCGATTCGCGTCCCATCCTGTGCCAGAAGTTTGCGTTTCTAAAGTGCTTGCGGCTTGCCAGATTTCTGAGGTGCTTGCATCACCAGAAGAGTTAAAGCTAATTTTGCTGGCAATTACATTACCACTCCAATTGCTGGCGTTGTAACCAGTAGCAAACACATAGTCACTGTTTTCTACGTTTTTAGAAGTCAATACAAAAGCGCTAGAAGAGCCAGAAAGCTTGCTGACGATATTGTCAAAGGCTTTATTTAACCCCTCAATCATCAGTGAAGGTTTATTGGCGCGGTAGTAATTATCTGGGTCGCCATCGCCGTTATCATCCCATTGGTTGGTGGTTAGGGCGGTTGCCGTGCCGTCATAAGGTGCAAAGCCTGTGGGCACATCAAAGCCACCGTATTTGGCTGTGAGCCAGTATTGGTTTCTCATTCCTGTGCCACCAGAATTTTTGCGATCTCCAGACTCCAAGACATCTAACCAATAAGTTGTAATGGTTTGACTGCCAGATAGATCAGGCCGGAAATCACGGGTATGTACATCGTAAGCAAGGCCAGCCATAAAAAAAGAGTTTTGGTTACAACACCAAGGTGTGTAAATTTCTCCTATATTACCTATCCCTTCTATGGCGCCGATGCGATTCGTTGATGTCTTTACGTCCAGATAGTGCGTACTTGCATTTGACAAACTACCAAAATCATTAATAACCTCATTTGGCATTGCCGGTTCTTTAGTTGCATTAATTGTGCTTCCCGGCAAGTTTGAGTCTGCGTGAGAATTGGTGTCACCAATACCAATAATGAAGTTTGCCTGACAAGAATACAAAACAGGGTCGTTCCAATCGACAATCACTGGAAATCCGTCTTTCATTGAATCAGTGAGTCCGGATGTATAACTTTCAACATTCCCCTTGTTTCTGAAATATCGAATCGCTGTGTAGTAGAGCTCACCGACCGGATCATAAGTTTTGTAACCCGGTGCGGTTAAACCAAATTTGTTTAGATAGTTGATGACTCCGCTATTGAGTACACCACTTGCTGTCGCATCGCTACTGGCTGGATTGGTATAAAAAATACCCGTATTCACGTTCCACTCAGCATTTGCATTCGTTGTATAAGTTGAACCAGAAACGGCTGCATATGGCCCAACAGGGCCCATTTTCGCGCGCAGAACACCGCCATCACGGAGCAAACCATGGTCATTTAAATAACCAAACGCAGCAAAATTGAGTTTAAGTGCGTTTTTTTGAATTAGCCCAGTTGGTTTGTAGTCTCCATTAGGATATTGCGTACAGTTTGATTCTAAAAGATCACTTTTACACACTTGTACCCGTGCAAACATTTTGTAGACGGATGCAGGATCAGGGGTGCTACTAACATCACTGTCATTCAATACAGCAGTTGAATTAATATCGCCTGTACTTGTAAAGTGAAAGTAATTTCTTAGCGCATTGATTTTTATTTTCAAGCTAGCTAATTCGTCAAATGGAGTTGATTTTTTGACGATATTTGCATCCGTGATGGTTGGTGTGGCAACGGTACCGCCTTGTCCGGATGCCCACGCTTTCTCAAGTACAGTTAACCCCACTTTATCTATAGCACGATAACCACCTGACAATGCATAACGGAATGGGTCAATTGTTTGTGTGAGCGCCCAGTTTAAAAAATTCCCACTCCACCGACCACTTGAGACCGCGTCACATGCGTGGTTGTTTGCTGTTGCTACAGGCACAAAATAACTGCCATCATTAGTAGAAATAAAATATTTATAGCATTTGTTCTGATCAAAATAGCCAATGTATTCTGAAGTGATGCTATAGCTGCTTGTATAGGCAGAACCTAATGCGGTTGGGAACTCTACCGATAATGCGAGCGCAACGTTACCAGACACCTCTGTACTAAAGAGGGGATTGTCTGCCAAGTCCACCTCGGCATTGGCCAGTTGTGGAGCTGCGCTTATCAGTAAAACTTGCAAACCGACAACAACAAATTCACGAATACGTGAAAAGCATTGAGTCATTCGATTTAGATTTTTCATGATGATTTCCCCATCCAAAAAGATGCTTTTCTTGAGAATTAATAACTAAAAGTGGATTGAATAAACGCTTCGGTATTGCGCGGGCCAGTCACACGGATGCTAATGCGATAAACAGGCACATCGACCCCTGAGGCCTTGCCTTCATTACCTAAATGCATGGCATCTCCACCCGTGTCTGTCGTCGAGCTCACTGTTGAGCAGTTTGAGATGTCCACTTCTCCGGCTTTGATACACATGCGGTCTATCAGGTAGCGGATGGTGATGCCTGCGCTAGAGTCAACAATGTTGTTAGAAGAGAACAATCCATCAAACGTCGTTGTGTTCAACAACACATTAGGGATGCCATTAGTATTGGTTGGTTGAATCGATGCGTAATAATTGCTCGTCATTAAATTTTTCTCGCGATTACTCACGCTATTTAACGCACCAGTATTCAAAATAAATCGGTTTCTAATGTCGGGAATTGCCCGTTCTGCCTGATTAATAATGTCACGTTTAAAGCTGATATGCCCAGCAGAAAGCAGGCTATTGTCAGTGGAGCGAATCAGCGCAACACTGGCGATCAGCATAATAATGAGAGAAATCAGAGTGACAGGTAACACGACCCCTTGCTGATGCTGTTGATTTTTTAATGCTGTTTGTCTGTAAAATTTCATGATGACCCGCCTTACTAAAGCAAATTATTTCTAAGCGGAATCGTGGCTTCAAATGCCCGATAGCGATAAGTCACGGGGCTTAAGTTCACGGTGATCGGTGAAGTGGTGTCACTAAACAGCGTGAGCGTACTCTTACTCACGGTTTTTGTTTCGTCCAAATCAGTGCGTAAAACCAAACCAATTTTGATGGCTTTAATGGTGGCAAGTCTGGCACTAGCAGTGGCTGAGCCATTGAGTAAATTTGCTGGTGAATAGTTGCCGGTGGGTGGCACCCATGTGATGCTGGCAATCGTGTTATCACCGTCAATATCCACGCCATATAACGCTTGCATTTGATAGATATTTTCCACAAAAATCGCGGGATTGGCATCATCAGCCGTTGCGGCAGATGTTTTGAAAAGGTCGTACTTATACAAAGTGTTATTGGCGCCTACACCTAACATGGTGAAGGAGGGCGCTTGGCCAAGGCTAACTGCGAAAGTGCTCGCAGAAGTAATGGTGTTACCACCAATCGTGCCTTGATAGTATGTGCCAGCCAGTGGTAAAACGGATTCGTCTTCTTCAGCCGCAAAGGTAGAATTCACCTGGCTGATAAAGCATGGCTGTGTTGATGCTGCATCCAGTAACAATACTAAATCACTCGCTCTAAACCCAACAATATTTTCCAGGTTAAGTTGCAAAAGATTACTCGCCGAGGAAGAAAATTTGGTCGGCACCTCTGCAAGGCCACTCGAGCCTGACATCGCAACAATCACATCGCCACCGACACCGGCTGTGCCATCCAAAATCACAATAGGTGCAAGACGAACCGTCGTGCTGACTGAGGCGAATGGCGCGGGGAATGTCCCTGCAGGCATAATTTTTGTACCACCTTTTGCAGCGTACAACGGGCAACCAAGCGTTGAAGTGACATCCTGATATTCGTTATAGGCCAACCCAAGGCCAGAGCCAGCATTTCTCACGGCCTGATCTAACTGGTAAAGCGCATAAGCCCCGGCTTGATCAATATCGTTCACAGAGGTTGTCGTGCGTTTGCGATTCTCGCTCACGGACATGACTGAATACACGGCCATGGAAGCAAGCAACCCAACAATAAGTGCAATCATGAGCTCAATTAGGCTAAAACCACCTTGGTAAAGCGGCAAATTTTTGCGTTTTAAAAATGTGTTTGTTAATTTCATCTTTAAAATTTATTCCGGAATCGATAACTGCGTGACGTACTGATTATTGTTATCAGTGGCGGGTGGTTTCCATGTCACTGTCACGGTAGTCACACTATTTGTTCTCGTCACTGTGCCGCTTGCATTCGGCAAGATGCTATTGGTCACTTTTGTTTTCCAAGTAGTGATGTCCGTGCTAATGCTAGAAGAAGACGGATTAGCCGTTTTTTTTATCCACATTTGTGCAACCATGTCGTTAGCTAGGGTAGCCGCGATGGTGCGATATTCAGCGCTGGCAGCGTTTTGCGTGGCAACTGTTTGCAAGCCCACTAGCCCCAAAATGCCAATTGAGAAAATTAATATAGACACCATCACTTCAATTAGCATCATGCCAACTTGCGATTGTTGGTGTGCCGCAGGTTTTTTATTCAAGCGTTTTTTAGCAGCCGTCTGCATAACTTGCCCTCGATTTTTCGGGGTCACACATTCTGACTCCGCCGGCTAAACTCACGGTAATGTTCATTTTTCGGTCACCTTTACTATTGGTGAGTTGAATCGTGACTGGTTGATTCACATTGCTCACGCGGCCAATCGAATTGAACTGAATCACTGCGCTATTTGCGCTGACTGTGATTGAAGAATTGCCAGCAGATAAATTGCCGCCTTGAATAAACTCTTCTGCAGTATCTTTGTTGGTCAACGTCATGCTTTGGATGCCCCAATTTTTACCATTGGCTGCAGCGGCAACGCTTAGTGCGGGAGTGGCTGTAGTGAGAAAAAATTGTACTTGGCGCCCGCGTCTGAGCGCTTCAGTTTGCGCCAAGCGGATATTGTTTTGAAAAACTTCAGCCATCGTGCGGGTTTTGGTGTCAGCGACCCATTCACTGAAAGCGGGGATCGCCATCGAAGACATAATGCCAATAATGGCAACGGTGATCATGAGCTCAATCAATCCAAAGCCATGCATAGAAGGCTTAAGTTTACTTGCTGGTGAGAAAGGGGTATTAATCTTCATTGTTGGGTCACCAAACACTAACAAGTGCCACCTTTGTTCATAACCCAGCAGGCGGTTGTTGCTGAACCCCATCCAGAGGGTAGCGAGACAGTAGCTTGTTGGTTAGATTGATTAATCGAGTAGGAGAAGCCGGCTGCGGGCCCAGTGCCAGTAGCCGTAACCGTAAAAGTATTAGCGCCCAATGTGCAGGTGATATTGAATTTACCCACCGTGCTAGCTGTACAAGGTGTGGTAAATGCACCGACTGTGGTGTAAGCACGATTGTCTTGATAATGCTGCTCCAATCTTGCACGCATGCTGGCAAGTGTATTAGTGGCATCCACAGCATAGCCACGCTTCACATAGTCGCTGTAACTTGGTATTGCAATGGCCGCCAAAACGCCAATAATGGCCACGGTGATCATGAGCTCAATCAACGTAAAGCCTTTATTTTTTGCCAACAAGTTTCTACCAAAACGTAATGAAGTATGCATAATGAATCCTTTCGTTAGCTGATCATCTGTGACACCAATTTGAAAGTCTAGTGATTACCGATGATCGGTGATCTTGAACTGACAAGCGGTGAGGTCTAGTTAATTCAGCGTTAGCTGCTATTGAAATATGCTAAAATTCCAACCACTTTTTTTGTCAAACCGGCGTATTGCCAAGCGGTCAAATCAAATCTCAAGGGCTTAAGAAATGCGTGCTAACTCAAAATTTTTGCGATTTTTTGGATTGTTTTTACTGCTTTGCTTACTGCTTGCCGGATGCGGCACCAAAGGGCCGTTATATATTCCCGAAAAGCAGTACCCGCAAAACAACACCTAGTTGACCGTTTGCTTTGTTAATAACGGTTTTTATTTCAATTGCTTAAGTGATGACCTCGTGAATTTTTTTAGCTATCAACACAATGTCCTGCATGCGGAAAACGTCAGCCTACAAAAATTAGCTGAGACATTTTCTACGCCTTGCTATGTCTATTCTAAAAATGCCCTTAAAGAAGCATATCAGCAATTTACTCAGGGCTTTTCGGGGGCAAACCACTTGGTTTGTTTTGCTGTAAAAGCAAACCCTAGCCTTGCGATCTTGAATTTATTTGCCAAGCTGGGGTCGGGTTTTGACATTGTTTCTGGTGGTGAGCTGGCGCGCGTGCTGGCGGCGGGTGGAGACCCGAAAAAAGTCGTGTTTTCCGGTGTTGGTAAAACCAAAGCTGAAATGCAAGCCGCACTTAACGCTGGCATTTTTTGCTTTAACGTTGAGTCCGCAAGTGAGCTCGCGCGTCTTAACCAAGTGGCGAGTGAAATGGGTCAAAAAGCGCCTGTTTCATTGCGCGTCAACCCAAATGTTGATGCAAAAACGCACCCTTATATTTCAACGGGTTTAAAAAATAATAAATTTGGCGTGGCGTATGAAGATGCGTTATCGCTGTATGTGGCAGCAGCTGCCATGCCGAATATTGACATTCACGGGGTCGATTGCCACATTGGCTCGCAAATTACCGAGCTTTCCCCGTTTTTAGATGCGTTTGATCGTGTGTTGGCGTTGGTAGATGCCTTGCAAGCAAACGGCATTACCATTCAACATATCGATTTAGGTGGAGGCATCGGCATTTGTTACCAAGACGAGAAACCACCAGCATTTACAGATTATGCCAAAGCAATGTTGCAAAAATTAGGTGACAGAAAAGTGCAGTTAGTGTTTGAGCCTGGCCGTGCGCTGGTTGGGAATGCAGGTGTTTTGCTGACCAACGTAGAATATTTAAAACATACCGAAGCCAAAAACTTTGCCATTGTCGACGCGGCAATGAATGACTTGATGCGTCCGGCGTTGTACGAAGCTTTTCACGAGATTAAAAATGTTCAATCATTGCAACAAGCTGAAGAACATACTTATGACATTGTCGGCCCCGTGTGCGAAAGCGGCGATTTTTTAGGCCGTGACCGTACATTGGCCCTAAATGAAGGGGATGTACTTGCGATCATGTCGGCGGGTGCGTATGGCATGAGCATGTCGAGTAATTACAACACCAGACCGCGCGCAGCTGAAGTGATGGTGGATGGAAAAAGTGTGCAATTAATCCGCCGCCGAGAAGAGATTAACGAATTGTTTTCTAATGAAATTGTTCCCCAATAACTTGATTTTGAAAATTTTACAAAGTAGCGATTGCTAATATTTGTAACTAGGCGTAAATTTTCGTTCGGGAGTTTTCTCTCAGCGGCACCAAAAAATCTATAAATTCATTTAAACCTAGCTGTAACCATGTAAAACTTTGGAGATGAACATGAACAGAAGTCTAGTTTGTTTATTAGTATTATTGGGGATCACACTTTCAGCTTGCGCAAGCAAACCAGCAGCAACAGCAGCAACGCCGGTTGCAGCTTCAGAAGCACTACCAGAAATTGCACCATATGATGATGAGCCATTTGAACTTTTGCCTGACATGGTGCCAGCAGAAGCATCATAAGTTTTGCCAGAGTTTAGCCAATAAAAAAGCGGGTTTGAAAACCCGCTTTTTTATTATTTAGATGATCGAAATCGGGGAATAAATATGCGAAAGGATTAAGAGTCAGGCGCACAGGACGCAGTTGCGAGACGATACTAAAGTAAGGCGAAGCCGACAAGTACCGCGCAACACAGCAATTGGTTATTGTTGCAATTTATTTAGTCGAAAATCACGGTTTTGTTCGCGTAGAGCAGAATCCTATTCTCAATATGCCAGCGCACTGCTTTTGAAAGTACCACGCGTTCTAAGTCGCGGCCTTTTTGAATTAAATCCTCCACTTGGTCACGGTGGGAAATTCGGTCAATATCTTGTTCGATAATCGGGCCTTCGTCTAACACCTCGGTGACGTAATGCGCGGTGGCACCGATCAATTTAACACCACGTTCAAAAGCGCGGTGATATGGTTTTGCACCGATAAATGCGGGCAAGAATGAATGGTGAATATTGATAATTTGTTGCGGATAACGCGAAACAAAATCCGGTGAAAGAATTTGCATGTAACGCGCTAGCACGATTAAATCAATGCCGTAATCGGCGAACAGTTTGAATTGTTGCGCTTCTACTTTGGCTTTATTTTCTTTGCTAACAGGTAAGTAGTGGAAATCAATGCCGTAAAAATTGGCTATTGCCTCAGTGGTACGGTGATTGCTGATAATCAGTGGAATTTCGCAAATCAACTCACCACTTTTGTAGCGATGTAGTAAGTCGGCCAAGCAGTGGTCGTACTGCGAAACTAAAATTGCCAAGCGTACCGGTTTTTTTGATAATTTTAATTGCCATTGCATTTTAAAGCGTTCGGCAATCGGTGAAAATTTGCTTGAAAACACTTGTGGATCAACACTAAAACCGGCCAAGTCAAACTCAACACGCATTAAAAATAAATTATTTTCGGCATCTTGGTGTTGGTCAGCGTGCAAAATATTGCCATTATGCTGATATAAAAAGTCAGCAATCGCCGCCACAATGCCTTTGCTGTCTGGGCAGGTGATGAGTAAGGTTGCGGTGTTTTTTTCAGTTGTCATAAATGCTTTACGGTCAAATTTCAAAAATTTTTGCAATCGTACACGAATTTTTGCATAAGCCAAATTGCGAAAAAGCCTATAAAATAAGGCCTGCAGAAATTATCGTTTAGTCCACCTATTATACGTGAGTCATCAGTATGTCATCAGAAACGTCTTCACAATTATCACCATCTTTGAGTGTTGTGCTTGCAAATCCACGTGGGTTTTGTGCGGGTGTGGATCGCGCGATTGTGATTGTGGAGCAAGCTTTAGAAAAATTTGGTGCACCAATTTACGTGCGTAATGAAGTTGTCCACAATAAATTTGTGGTGGATGAACTCAAGAAAAAAGGTGCAATTTTTGTTAAAGAGCTCGATGAAATTCCAACCGGCAGCACAGTAATTTTTAGCGCGCATGGCGTCTCAAAAGCGGTGCGTGAAGAAGCCGAAGCTCGTGGTTTAACGCCATACGATGCGACCTGCCCGTTGGTGACCAAAGTACATATTGAAGTGGCAAAAATGCGTGCGGCAGACCTGGAAATTATCATGATCGGCCATAAGGGCCACCCTGAGGTGGAAGGCACGATGGGCCAACTAAAAGAGGGGATTTATTTGGTAGAAACACCGGAAGATGTTGAAAATTTGATGGTGAAAGACCCGAATAAACTTTCGTATGTCACCCAAACCACGCTTTCGATGGACGATGCTGCGTTGGTGATTGCGGCGCTCAAGAAAAAATTTCCAAATATTCAGGCACCAAAAAGCGACGATATTTGCTATGCCACACAAAATCGTCAAGATGCCGTCAAAATCATGGCTAAAAACTGCGATTTAGTGATTATTGTTGGCTCGCCCAATAGCTCAAACTCTAATCGCTTGCGTGAAGTGGCGGTGAATCAAGGCGTGGAAGCTTATATGGTGGACAACGCGAGCTATTTAAAAGCAGAATGGTTGCAAGGCAAGCAAAAAATTGGTGTTTCGGCCGGGGCCTCTGCACCAGAAGTTTTAGTGAAAGAAGTCATTCAGGCTTTGCAAAATATGGGGGCAAATCAAGTAGAAGAGTTACAAGGTGTCGTTGAAAATGTGGTGTTTCAGCTCCCCAAAAACTTGCTACAAGCAAAAGCAAAAAACGTGACAACCTAATGTCGTTAACACAATTGACCCACTACAAAATTCCAGTGTCTGCCTTGGTGTTAATCCATACGCCAGAGTTAATGGTTTTAATTATGGAGCGCGCCGATAAGCCGGGGTTTTGGCAATCTGTGACGGGCAGCATTGAAGAAAATGAAACACCTTATCAGGCGGCCATTCGGGAAGTGAAAGAAGAAACTGGTTTGGATGCGCTTAACTACGACTTTAATGATTGGCACGCCAGCAACGTGTACGAAATTTACCCACATTGGAGGCACCGTTATGCGCCGGGCGTGGTTGAAAATCGCGAGCATTTATTTGGGTTAACCCTACCAAGTTGTTTGCCGGTACAGCTTGCGCCACGCGAACATTTGCGATACGAATGGGTGGATTGGCGCGAGGCTGCAAAACGCGTATTTAGCTGGACGAATGTGGATGCGATTAAAAGATTAGGTGAATTCCATCAACTAACGTTATAAAATAATGTCCTAGGTTCATTTAATGCTAAAAGTTGACACGTACATGCAAGTTTCTCCGATTAAATTTGAAAAATTCCAAGCTACCAACGATGACGATTGCCAAGCTAGAATTTTGGCAGCACGCGAAAAATTAGGTAAGCGCTTGGTGATTTTAGGTCACCATTATCAGCACGAAAGTGTGTATCGCCATGCGGACTACACCGGCGACTCGCTTAAATTATCTAAATATTGTGAGGGTTTAGACGCCGAATATATTGTGTTTTTAGGCGTGCATTTTATGGCCGAAGTGGCGGATATTTTGAGCCGCCCAGAGCAAATTGTGATTCTGCCAGATTTGGCCGCCGGCTGTTCCATGGCCGACATGGCGAATTTGGCAAAAGTAGAGCGTAGCTACCGCGAACTTAGCAAAGTGCTGAATTTTGACGAAACCATCACGCCAATTACTTACATTAACTCTGCGGCTGACTTAAAAGCCTTTTGCGGTGAGCATGGCGGCATTGTGTGTACCAGCACCAACGCGCCAAAAATTTTGGAATGGGGTTTTAAACAACGCGAAAAAGTATTGTTTTTCCCTGACCAACATTTAGGTCGTTGGTCAGGTTACAAAATGGGCATCCCGTTAGAGCAAATGCCGGTTTGGGATCCTGACTTGCCGATGGGCGGCCTCACCGAGCAACAAATTAAAGACGCAAAAATTTTGCTGTGGAAAGGTCATTGCTCAGTACATCAAATGTTCCGCAAACAAAATATTGAGCATTTCCGCGCCTTACATCCGGATGGCAAAGTGATTTCTCACCCAGAATGCGCGTTCGAAGTGTGTGTTAACTCTGACTACGTTGGCTCAACCGAATATATTTTACGCACTGTGAGCGAGGCCGAACCTGGCACTAAATGGCTGGTGGGGACTGAGTTAAATTTAGTTAATCGCCTTGCTGAACAAATGAAGCCGCAAAATAAACTGGTGCAATTTATGAGTCATGTGGTGTGTGAATGCTCGACAATGGCGCGTATTGACCCGCAACATTTGGCGTGGTGTTTGGAAAACTTAGCGGATGGCAATGTGGTGAACCAAATTAAAGTGCCTAAGCATGAAGCGCAGCTGGCGAAATTAACGCTTGATAGAATGCTGCAAGCTTCATAAATCTATTCGCGAACGCTCGGCACAACAAAAAAGTCATTTATGTCAACTTGTTCACTCTGCCAGCCAACACAGCATCAAGTCTTATGGCAAGACGATTTTTGCCGCGTGGTGTTACTGAACGACGCTGATTACCCGGCTTACTGCCGTGTAGAATTATTGGCACATGTGAAAGAAATGACAGATTTACCCCCGCAAGAACGTGCCTGTACGATGAAGGTTGTATTTGCAGTTGAGGCGGCAATTCGTGAAATTATCCAACCTGACAAAATTAACCTCGCTAGTCTAGGTAATAAAACGCCTCATATGCATTGGCATATCATCCCACGTTTTGAAAGCGACAAGCATTTCCCCAATTCACATTGGGGTGAAGTTGTGAGGAGTAATCAAACGGTTGTGTTAACTGCAGAACAAAAGCAACAGTTAAAAGATAAAATAAAAGCACATATTGAATGTGCTTTGTTGGGTTAATTTCTAATATAAATCAATTAATTAAACGATGAGCCTTCCTACTACTTTGCCGTTCTGCAAGTGGCTTTCAATAATTTCGTCCAAGTCTTCGTGATCCACAAAGGTATACCAAACCGCTTCCGGATAAACCACCATCAGTGGGCCTTCGCCGCATCTATCCAAGCAACCTGCGCGGTTAACTCTCACTTTGCCTTCGCCGGCTAGTCCTAATTTTTTAACTTGGCTTTTCATGTAATCAAAAGCGGCTTCAGCGCCCTTATTCATGCAGCAGTCTTCACCATTGTCACGTTGGTTTAAGCAAAAAAATACGTGGTGTTTAAAATGAGTTGTCATCAATTTTCCTTAAAACTTATTCTTGCGTGATCACTTGGTCTTCTCGCGTAAAGGTCCACGTGCGCGTAATACTTAAAATATCAGTTTCTTTTGCAATCTCTTCACTAAATTTTGCATAAGGTGCGCCGAGTTCAACAATATGTTTTGCTGCTTCATCCAAAATTTTATGGCCAGAACTTTGGTCAAGCTCAATTTTCTCGATAGAACCATCTTTTTTGATCGAAACCGTTAATTGCAACTGCCCATAAATTTTTTTCTGTTTCGCGGCTAAAGGATAATTTTTGGTGCCAATTTTTTCCACTTTTTGTCGCCAAGTATCTACGTATAACGCGTAGCGATACTCTTTAGCACGTGCGCCAATAAATTTGCGTTTCGGGCGCTTTTGATACTCTTCTTGCTGTTTGGAGATGAGCGCCTCTAAACGATTCATTTCTTGCAAGGTTTGGTTAATCTCGTCCAAGGCTTCTTGGTTGGGCGCGGTTTGCCCTTTTTGGTCAACCATTTCATTTTTGTTGTTAGTGAGTAAAGTCTGCTCAATTTTTGCTTTTGACTTGAGTTGAATCAACAGCTCTTTAGCTTGATTTTCTAATTTTGCTAGGCGCTGTTGCTCCTTTTCTTCCGCGCTCATGGTTTGCTTGGGTTTGGCCGCGCTATTTTGCAAATCTACCGTCAGTGCGTTGTTGGAAGGCGCTTGGGAGACAGAAGGCAGCGCAGATTTCATCATGCGGTCTTGTTCGGTGTTGCCCCCACGATCAAGATTACTTTGCGCAAACACGTCAGCATTTTTTGGTTTGCTTTCGGTTTTGCTGTTGACCAGCATCACTTCCAACACTGGCAGTCGGTCTTTCATTTTTCTAAGCTCTGGCTCAAAGTGAATACTTAGAATAATGATGTGAATGACGACAGAAAGCACTAGCGCAGAGCGCATGATGCTCCACTCTTTTTTGCCGTCAGTGGCTAATTTATTTGCTCGACGTTTAGCATCCTGTGCAGCTTGCTCAAGCGCTTTACGTTGCGCGGCAACACTTAAAATTTTTGTTTTCTTAACCAAAGCTTAAACCAGCAGACATTATTTTTTGAGCGCATCCAAAATTTTTTGGTGGATGCCGCCAAAGCCGCCGTTGCTCATAACCAAAATATGGTCACCAGCTTGCGCTTGGCTGGCAATGGCGTCCACCAATTCACTTAAATTTTCCGAGACAGTGGTTTTATTGGCTATCGGACGCAGTGCTTCATTTGCATCCCAACCCAAATTGGCGGCGTAACAAAAGACCAAATTGGCCTCTGCTAAGCTCGCTGGCAGCGCGTTTTTCATCACGCCTAATTTCATCGTGTTCGAGCGTGGTTCAAGTACTGCTAAAATGCGCGCTTCATTACCAATTTTTTGTCGTAGCCCGCCAACCGTTGTTTCAATCGCGGTCGGGTGGTGCGCAAAATCATCATACACCGTGATGTTGTTCACGCGACCGCGTACTTCCATACGGCGTTTGACATTTTTGAACTCGCCCAGAGCTTCAATCGCGATACAAGGTGCAACACCAACGTGGCGCGCGGCAGCAATCACAGCTAACGCGTTCATGCGGTTGTGTTCGCCGAGCAATTGCCAGCTAACATTGCCTTGGCGTTCGCCCTTAAAAAGCACATCAAAACGGCCTTGCGCATCTAAATTTTTAATTTCCCAGTCCTCAGTCGTGCCAAAACGCTCAACGTTGCTCCAGCAACCTTTGGCAAGTACTTCATCTAAACTGGTTTGTTGATTCGCTACCACCAAGCCCAGCTGCGGCACGGTGCGCACCAAATGGTGAAATTGTTTTTGTATCGCCGCTAAATCTTCAAAAATATCTGCGTGATCAAATTCCAAATTGTTCAAAACAGCCGTGCGTGGGCGGTAATGGACAAATTTTGAGCGTTTGTCGAAAAAAGCGGTGTCGTATTCGTCTGCTTCGATCACGAAGAAAGGAGATTTGGATTTGCTATCTTGTTTAGGTGTTTGTGGTAATCGTGCCGACACGCCAAAATTTTCTGGCACACCACCAATTAAAAATCCGGGGGCGAGGCCTGCGTATTCCAATACCCAAGCAAGCATGGATGCAGTGGTTGTTTTACCATGCGTACCTGCAACAGCGAGTACCCACTTCCCTTGCAATACGTTCTCCGCCAACCACTGCGGGCCGGAAATATAAGGCAAACCTTGGTTTAAAATTTCCTCCATTAACGGGTTGCCGCGTGAAACCACGTTGCCAATCACGTAAATATCAGGATTCAATTTGGTTTGTTCTGGCGCAAAGCCTTCAATCAGCTCGATGCCTTGCGCTTCCAACTGCGTGCTCATGGGCGGGTAAACATTGGCATCACAGCCCGTGACGCGATGTCCAGCCGCCTTGGCGAGGACTGCAATGCCGCCCATAAAGGTGCCGCAAATACCTAAAATGTGAATATGCATGATTTATGAGTGATGCTTACGTAGAGATGGTTTATGGTGTTTTGTAGATGATATAAACCTTTGAATATGGTTGTTGTTTGTATCACCATTTACATTTGTAATGGTTAACTTGCCCTCACCATGATGTAATGCGCCAGTAAAATCATAGACGGCACCAATAATAATGAGGTGCCCATCTTTAAGCTCTTGTTGAAATTGCCTTTTTGCGATCTCTATCTGATGATTAACATTATCTTTTACGCCTTCCAAGACTTGTTCGTCATCATCTGGAGAAATTTGATGCTTGACGACTATTGTAGAAAGCTCATGTTTAATGGCTAGCGGTTCATTACTGTAATTGCTGCTGGCTGCTTTAATAGCGCCACAAGCAGAGTGACCAATGATCAATAGCAGAGGCGTATGTAAATGATGCACACCATATTCAACGGAACCTTGCGCTGTGCTTATTTGATTGCCGATATTTCTTACAATAAATAAATCATTGTCTGGTGAATGCTCAAGTGCCTGATCATGCACACGTGAATCGGCACATGTAACAATTGTTGCTCTAGGGTGTTGCATCTTTGAGAATTTTTCAAAGTAAGCATGATTGTGCTTGGCTGCAAATTCGGCGTTGTCGTGCAATATCGTGTCAATCACATTAAGAGCTTGTGAAAGCTCATCATTGTTTGCAAATGCCATGTTTGATAGCATCGCCATGCAACATATAAGCAGAATTCTTAACATATTTAATCTTCGCTTGAGTTAATTATCACAAATTCGGCGCCAACCATCTTTCTAAATAAGCTTTTTCCAAACCACGTCTTTTTGCCATATCTTCGAGTTGGTCATTACCAATTTTATCCACACTAAAATATTTTGCCTCTGGGTGTGCTAAATAAAATCCAGAAACAGAAGCCGCGGGCATCATGGCGAAGCTATCGGTTAACGTCATACCAATCTCGTCCGCTTGTAATACCTCAAACATATTGGCTTTTACCGTGTGATCCGGGCAAGCGGGGTAGCCGGGTGCAGGGCGAATGCCTTGATATTGCTCTTTAATCAGCGCGTCATTGGGTAAATTTTCGTTTGCAGCATAGCCCCACAAGTCGGTGCGCACACGTTGATGCAAATATTCAGCAAACGCTTCCGCCAAACGGTCTGCCAGTGACTTAAACATAATGGCATTGTAGTCATCGTGATTTTTTTCAAACTCAGCTAAGCGCTTTTCCATGCCCAAGCCGGCGGTCACGGCGAAGAGGCCAATATAATCGTCAGTCCCTTTGGGGGCGATAAAATCAGCTAAACATTGGTTGGGGCGCGGTACGCCGTCAATCACCGGTTTTTGCGTTTGTTGGCGCATGCCAAACCAAGTGAGCACAGTTTCTTGACGACTCTCATCTTTGTAGATGGCTATATCATCATCGCCAATGCGGTTGGCTGGCAGTAAAGCAATTACGCCGTTTGCATTGAGCCAGCGCCCGTCGATGATTTTTTTAAGCATGGCTTGTGCTTCGTTAAACACTTTGGTGGCTGCTTCGCCCACCACTTTGTCGCTTAAAATCGCCGGATAAAAGCCAGCTAAATCCCATGTTTGGAAAAACGGACTCCAGTCGATGTATTGCGCGATCAAGGCGAGATCAATATTTTTAAATTCTCGGCGGCCAATAAATTTAGGTTTTACTGGGGCAAAGCTCAGCTTGACTTTATTGGCACGCGCTTCGCTAATGGTGCGCATAGGCACGCCTTTTTTATTGGCGTGCTGCTGACGAGCCTTTTCGTAATCTGCCTGAATTTCCGCCAAATAGGCACCGCGTGTCTCAGCTGATAGTAAATTTTGCATTACGGAAACTGAGCGTGATGCATCCGGTACATAAATCACCGGGCCGTCATAATTGGGCGCAATTTTTACCGCAGTATGCGCGCGTGAAGTCGTCGCGCCGCCAATGAGCAATGGTGTTTTTTGATCGTGAAAATGTGGGTCGCGCTGCATTTCTTTGGCGACATACGCCATTTCTTCCAACGATGGCGTAATGAGACCAGACAGACCGATAATGTCGGCGTTTTCAGCTTTAGCCATGGCCAAAATTTCAGCCGCAGGCACCATCACACCCATGTTGACGACTTCAAAGTTATTGCATTGCAACACCACAGACACAATATTTTTGCCAATGTCATGCACATCGCCTTTCACGGTGGCGATCACGACCTTGCCTTTGGGTTTGGCTTTCACGCCAGTGCGGCGTTCTTCTTCGGCTTTTTCTGCTTCAATAAACGGAATCAAGTGTGCTACGGCAGATTTCATCACGCGTGCAGATTTTACTACCTGCGGCAAAAACATTTTGCCTTGGCCAAATAAATCGCCGACCACGTTCATGCCATCCATCAGCGGGCCTTCAATCACATGGATCGGCCTGCCGCCATTCGCGGCCACTTTTTGCCGCGCTTCTTCGGTGTCTTCCACAATAAAATCTGTCACGCCATGCACCATGGCGTATTCAATGCGCTTTTCAACATTGACAGGGTTTTCTGTTGTGCCGCGCCATTCCAAGGTGGCGGCTTCTTTTTTGCCGCCGGCCGTGAGTGTGCCTGCAATGTCGATCATGCGTTCTGTAGCATCGGGACGGCGATTTAAAATGACATCTTCCACCCGTTCTCGCAACTCGGCAGGGATGTCATCGTAAACGCCGACCATGCCAGCGTTCACAATGCCCATGGTCATACCAGCCTTAATCGCGTGGTATAAAAATACGGTATGGATAGCTTCGCGCGCTGCTTCGTTGCCACGGAAGCTAAAGCTGACATTCGAAACCCCGCCTGAAATTTTGGCATGCGGCAGGTTTTGCTTAATCCAGCGCGTGGCTTCAATAAAATCAACTGCATAGTTGTTGTGTTCATCGATCCCAGTCGCAACAGCGAAAATGTTGGGGTCGAAAATAATATCTTCTGGCGGAAAGCCCGTGCTGACCAGTAAGTCATAAGCGCGTTTACAAATCTCTGTTTTACGTGCAAACGTATCTGCTTGGCCTTTTTCGTCAAACGCCATCACGATGACCGCAGCGCCATAACGGTGGCACAGTTTTGCTTGGCGTAAAAATTCCACCTCGCCTTCTTTCATCGAAATGGAATTAACAATCGCTTTGCCTTGCACGCATTTTAAGCCCGCTTCGATGACACTCCATTTTGAAGAGTCAATCATCACCGGCACGCGCGCAATGTCTGGCTCTGCGGCGATTAGATTCAAAAATTTAGTCATGGCGGCAACGGCATCCAACATGCCTTCGTCCATGTTGATGTCGATCACCTGCGCGCCGTTTTCCACTTGTTGACGCGCGACGCTTAAAGCTTCTTCATACTGCTCGTTGATAATCATGCGCGCAAAGGCTTTACTGCCGGTCACATTGGTCCGTTCACCCACGTTAACAAACAACGACTGATCATCAATGATAAACGGCTCTAAACCTGAAAGTTTGGTGTAAGGCGGGAGCGATGGAATTTTTCTTGGCGGAATATTTTTGATGGATTCGTAAATCGCGTGGATATGATCTGGCGTGGTGCCACAGCAACCGCCGGCAATATTTACAAAGCCGCTAGTGGCAAATTCTTTCACCAAGCTTGCAGTAATCTCTGGCGTCTCGTCAAAGCCAGTATCGCTCATCGGGTTAGGTAAGCCTGCGTTTGGGTAAACGCAAATATAAGTATCAGCAATTTTGCTGAGTTCTTCGGCATACGGGCGCATTAAAGTAGCGCCTAATGCACAGTTTAAGCCAATCGTGAGCGGTTTGGCGTGGCGCACAGAATGCCAAAATGCGGCAACAGTTTGGCCGGATAAAATGCGGCCAGAAGCATCCGTCACCGTGCCGGAAATCATAATCGGTAAGCGTTTGCCGCTTTGTTCAAAAAACGTATCAATGGCAAATAACGCAGCTTTACAGTTAAGCGTATCAAAAATGGTTTCGACCAACAGCACATCAACGCCACCTTCAACTAGCGCAATGGTTTGTTCTAAGTAAGCCTTTACTAACTGGTCATACGTTACATTACGTGCGCCGGGGTCGTTCACATCTGGTGAGATGGAAGCCGTTTTTGGGGTTGGGCCAAGTGCGCCCGCAGCAAAACGTGGTTTTTCTGGCGTTGAATATTTTTCACACGCGGCTTTAGCAATTTGCGCCGCTTTCAGGTTCATTTCATACACCAAATGCGCCATTTGGTAATCATCTTGAGCAACTGAGGTTGCGCCAAAAGTGTTGGTTTCAATAATATCCGCACCAGCAGCTAAATATTGCTCGTGGATTTCTTGAATAATCTGTGGTTGCGTGAGGGTTAATAACTCATTATTACCTTTGACAAATAACTCACGCTCACTGGGTTTTGCCGTATGCAGTAAGCCGCAGCCGCAAGCATCCCCTTTTGGGCAAAATTCACCTTGAAAACTGGAAAAGCGTTCACCACGATAATCCGCTTCAGTCAGTTTGTAGCGCTGAATCATCGTTCCCATCGCGCCATCTAATATTAAAATTTGATTGGCGAGCCGGTCACGTAAAATTTGTTCGGTGGTCAATGTCATCTAGAGCATGCGCTTTGTTTGATTAAGGTGTCGGATTTTATCACTGTATTCGCACTAAGAAATATTGAGCATAAATTGAAGTAGAAATTTAGCAGTATCTTGCTGAAATTTAATATCAGAGTGACTCTTGTCTATGAAACTTAAGTATGAAACTGTACTGAGATGTTATTTTTTAAAGTACTTGGTGGAAATCCGTATTTATTTTTAAAAGCTCTGCTGAAGTGTGAAAAGTCGTTAAAGCCCCACCGAATGGCAATCTCAGAGATACTTTTTTTGCTGTTTTTTGAGTTGATTAAATCATGATGGCAACGAGCTAGCCTAAGTTGCCACACATGGCGCATCAGAGATGTGTCTTCTTCATTAAATAGCTCATTAATATAGCGTGCTGATAGTCCAGTTCCCTTAACTATTGTCTCTGTATCAAGGTCAGGATTGTCAATTTGACTCTCTACAAAATCTTTAATATTCTTAAGTGATAACGATCTACTTCGCCCCATGATATTTGTTGAAGGTCGAATGTCATTAAGAGCCAAGGCAAATAAATCTAGTGATTGCTCTGCAGTAGCTTCAAAAGCACTAGTTGTTAAACCATTTGCTTCATTTGCGATTGATCGAACGAAGCCTGAGGCTATGGCACCTAGCCCAATTTCACCATTAACTTTACGCGCTGTGCAGTACTCAACTCCGGGTAGTTTTTCATGCATTACTTGTCGTGGTATAGACACAATCAGTTTGGAAAAGCTCTTAGGACAATAAATGCGATGTGGGCGTGTTGCATCATAAATCGTTAAATCACCCGGTTTAAGAAACACCTCTCGTCCGTTTTGCTCTAGTAAATATTCACCAGAAAGTAGAATGACAGCGAAATAGGCATCCTGACTAATTTCAGATGGTTCTTGAGGCAATCTTTGAATGCTAATAGCATTGGAGCGAATGACTGAAAGTCGCATATCAAGCCAAGAGTAAATGTTCATCTCATTAAACAGACGATCATTCTTTGGTGGCTTAATATCTACATTGGCGTATTCGCGACCAATGACCTCACACAACCATTCACGCCTTTGCCATACGGAGACACTCTCCGTTGAGAATACGATCGGGCGGTTCAACGTTTCATTTTGTTTTGAACTATCCATTTCTATCTCTGATATGCAATTGATTAATTAAGCGATATTAGACCCTTACACACGCTGATGTAAATTTTCATAACACCGTTTCAGTCAAGTTTTACCTCTGATTCAATCAAGTTTACAAATCTAGAATAGCTATGCTAACCATCTTTCCAAATGAATAATGAGACTAGGAGAAAGTGATGAATCAAATAGACCAAAAACATGCAGGAAATATTGTGCTTATTCGAGGGGCGGCATTGTGGTTAATTATGGCGATATTCTTAGCTTGGTGTATGGTCGGATTAAACTTTGGAGTCTCGCCATTAAAAGACATCTTTGCTGGAAAATTTACTCGTCTTTTGCAAGCGCACATAGATTTTCTGCTGATGACTGCATTGATATTAGGCATTTATGCAGCCAAAGTTCCACTGCCATGGCATGTTCGATGGTCAATGGTGGTTGGCGCTTTTACCAACTCAAGTTTATTTTTACTCATGGCGATTTTCCCGATACTCGATAATCCAGAAATTCAACCGCCGTTAATTTTCCAAATATTTCTGCTTACAAGCATCTTAATCACTAGTTATGGTTTCGGGAAGGCATCGGTAATAGTGCTTCGATCAACGCTAAATGAATATTAATCTACTACGTTGCAGGTGATGGAGCCTATTTTTTAAATGGTAAATGTTTTCTCATGTCATGAGGAGCTTACATTTCCTTCTCATCAGCAAAGGAGTCTATCAATTACTAGCTATTGCTACATTAGTGCTAGCGATTGTTAATCCTAAAGTTAATTTTCCGCGAGATTTTAGGAACTACGTTTTTGTCATAGATATCACTCAGAGCATGAACGTTGAAGATATGCACTTCGATGATCACTCCGTTAGCCGATTGAACTTCTCATTAAACCTATTAAGTGCATCGATAAAAGAGTTATCGTGCGGCACTAAAGTCAGCATCGCTTTATTTGCAAATGCTGAAATTGTTCCACTTTATGTACCTTTAGAAATTTGTGCTAACCATACAATTATCGAAGATACGTTAAGCCACATCGAATGGCGTATGGCCTGGCGGGGTAGTAGCCACCTACGATTAGGTTTGATAGACGCATCAAGAGTACTACTCTTTTTGCCAGAGTCGGCGCAGATCATATTTTTAACTGATGGTGATGAAGCGGCGCCAATAAATGCAATTACCAAAATCGATCTTCGCCCTATGCCGGAAAGTAATGGATGGCTATTAGCTGGTGTAGGATCGCTGACTGCTTCACCTATTCCAAAATTTAATAGTAAAAATGAAATCATCGGCTTTTGGTCTCAATATGCTACAAAAATCGAGCCATCTCAAATTGTCAGTGAAGAGTCTCTTGGCAAGAGAGACGACTCAATAGCAACGGATCCCCACGAATATTATCTGTCAGCCTTAAAAGAAGATTATTTAAAAGAAATGACCAATGACATTGGAGCTACATACGTTCGAGCCAACTCCAAAGATCATTTTCTAGCCGCAATCAATGAACTTCCGCCCTCTGGTTATGGTAAAACCCCCACCAATTTTGGCTGGTTCTTTGCTGTGTTAGCAATATTACTAATACTTGTTGAGTACTTACCGATAAGTTCTTCTAAATAACTGTATTAAATAATTACTTCATTTAAAGGTTATGACGGGGATTAAAGTGGTCATTCGTGATTCAAACTATATTTCACCGCGTCTATATACTAATATTCCGATATATAGGCTCATGGGTCTATATAATTGCTGTAATGTTGCAGGAGAACCTAGTTGCAAATCATCCTAATGCGACACGGAAAACCCAAGATCAACCACAGTCTTCGATTGAGTGCGGCGGAGTTTGGTGTTTGGGTTGAGAATTACAACGCTGCAGGTATCGATACAGAGTGTCAGCCACCGCAAGGTGCAATTGCGCAGGCCAGTCAATGTGCTTTCACTGTTTGCAGTAACCTTGAGCGGTCTTTTGAATCTGCAAAACTCCTTGGGGTCGAGCGCATAGGCGTCACCTCCCCAATGTTCCGAGAAGTGGGTATGCCTAACGCTGTATGGCGTTTTCCAACCCTCTCTTTGCAAGCGTGGTTGGTATTTTTTCGGCTTGCTTGGTTGCTCGGATATTCAGCCAATGCAGAGTCATTCAAATCAGCTAAAGCTAGAGCACGCAATTGCGCCGAGCATCTCGCCAACTTGGCTTCAACTCACGGAACTGTGTTGTTCGTTGGGCATGGCTCGCTAAACTGGTTTGTCGCAAAGTATCTCAAGCGCATGGGGTGGCTATCCACTGAAAAGCCACCCAGGAAATATTGGGAATATAGTGTCTTCCACATGTAGGCAACATAACATTGCGCTCAACCTTGCTCCCTTTGGTCGCTGGACGTTACGTAATTAAAGCCGCGCAGCGCTGGTTAGCTCAACGTTGACTGGCCGCTTTGCGGATTTTTGTTTAATTTATTGTAATGCAGAGGCAGACATGTAAATTACTTATCTACGACAGTCATGCCAATTGGCATTAATGATATCGGAACCAATTTAAAATGTTGTATCCCGAAAGGAATGCCTATGATAGTTATGCAATATAAGATACCTGAAACGATATGTCCGATAGCTAACCAAATACCCAAAAAGACTAACCATAGAACATTGCCGATTAAGCCAAACGTACTAGTACCAATATCATCCTTACCGGACTTTTGCTTTCTGCTTACAGCTTCCTTTCCAAATGGCCAAAAAGTAAATTGACCAATCACAAAACAAGCTTTACCCCACGGAATACCGATAATACTGATAAAACATAAAATTCCAGCTAGCCACCATGCTAAGCCCATTATTAGACCACCAAAAACAAACCAAATAATATTGCCAATTAAAGCCACAGCATTCTCCTAACAGCAATGCGAACTATGTAAATCAGTTGATATTTTGTACCATAATTTCGACAGGATGTTTTGGATATTTTTAAAACTTCTGCTTTGCGGATACAGTAGAAAGATATGCTAAAGGCCGGGGTTCTGACCATTGATATTTTTAGGATGGTTTACCACATTTTAGTCAGTTCACCTTTACATTCCACTACTTAATTTATATGGAGCACGAACTTCTAGTTCATTAGTATATTGAGTAATGCTGTCTGTTTCTCTGAACAAGAAATCCTCAATGGCTTTACTAAATTGACTATTAGCTATTTTATGAAATGAGTAAGTGGATGTAGGCTTGAATCCTCTAGCTAATTTATGTTCACCTTGAGCACCTCCTTCAAAATGCTGAATATTTTCAGCAATGCAGAATTCCTGCGCTTGGTAATAACAAAGTTCAAAATGTAGGTTTGGAATGTATTTCAAACAGCCCCAATATCGTCCATACAAAGCATTTTTATCATAAAAATTAAGTGCGCTTGCGATTGGTACCTCATCGAGGTATGCCATCACTAGCAAAATATGTTGTGGCATGGTAACTAAAATTTTTTTAAAAAATTCCAGATTGAGGTAAGGAGTGGACCGATGTTCTCGGTATGTGTTGCAATAACATTGATAAAAAAATTCCCACTGACTTTCTGTGATATCCTCACCTTTAAATCGATAGCAAACAACGCCTGAATTCAAAATCTTTTTACGTTCTTGTCTGATCTTCTTTCTTTTCTCTTGAGTCAACTGACCGAGAAATTCTTCAAAATTCTGAAAACTTTCATTTGTCCATTTAAATTGAACGCCTTGACGTTGTAGCCAATTGGCTTGCTTAAGTATTGAAGCCGAATCTTCATTGGGGAATAGCACATGTGCACTTGAGAGGCCGCTATCAAGCATTACTTTTTCTAATGCTTCCAGCATAAGACGTTGAATTTGAGAGGAGTTATCAACCGAAGTAACAAGAAGCCTTTGACTGGTCACTGGACTGAAAGGAATCGCTGATAGAATTTTTGGATAGTAATTTAATCCGTTTCTTTCATAAGCTTCGGCCCATGCCCAGTCAAAAACATACTCCCCATAAGAGTGGCTTTTAATAAATAAGGGCGTAGCACCAACTAAATTCTCATCATCAAAAACTAATAATGGAAAAGGTTGCCACCCAGCCTTTTCCCCAATTGAATTGGATTCTTCTAGCGCCATGAAAAATGCATGACTTAATAATGGCATGCTTCCCACTAAAGCGTCCCAGCTTACAGCATCAATTTTTTTAAAACTATCTTTAAACGCTGTTGTTAAGTTCATAGATGAGGATGCTTAAGATATTGTGTAAACATTTGCTTTGGGGATTAAAGAGCTGCTTGCGAATTTTTGCTTTTTCTAAATTCCCAAGGCGGCACTGGATCTGGGTAAACCCAAAGGCCTAATCTGTTTTCCTTGGCATATTCTTCTGCGTGCAGATAGGTTAGCCGATCTTCTGGTGAGAGTTCATTCTGATACTTTCTAAAAAACCACGCTAAGCCATCTTTGATTTGTTCTAGATTCACATCTACGCCGTCAATCATGACTTTTCCGACTAAGCGTCCATAGCGATCACGCTTATCCCAGTCTACATTCACTGTTTTAGCAAACACCCAATTTGAAAGCATCTTCTTGGAACTGTTACCAAAGGGTTGCTTCTTTTCTGGTGCATCGATGCCAGCTAAACGAATTTTATGTTCGGTATTCGTGCTATCTAGCACTGTAATCGTATCACCATCAGTAACACCCACCACGCGGCCTGTTAAAACTTCCGCATAGGTTGATTGAATGATGCTAAAGCTTAATATGCCAATCAATAGATATTTCAACATAAGATATTCTTGCTGTTATTGATGATGTTAAGACACTATGGTAGCGCATTTTGATATTTGTACTTTGCCTCAATTTGCAGGTAGGGAATTATTGTTACAGTAATTGCCTATTTATTGTTACAATAATTACATGAATACTGTTACAAAAATGAATCAACGCACCAGGGTCAGTCGAGGACGCAGAGTAGGCACAGGGAAATTTAAAGAACCCACCACCGTCGTGCGCATTCCCGTGAGTCAAAAAACAGCAGTGTCCAACTTTCTGGAAACCTATACACGACGTCAGCAGCAAGGCTTGTTTAAGTTGAATCTTGACGCAGTGGAGGTATTTCAACTGCCGGAGCTAGGCGCCAAACCCGTCAGTATTCCTCTTTTTAATTCCAAGGTACGTGCAGGCTTCCCAAGCCCAGCCGATGATCATGTTGAAAAGCGCTTAAACCCGAATGATTTTTTAATTGATCAAGAAGACGCGACTTTCTTTGTGACAATACAAGGCGAATCCATGATCGATGTGGGTTTGCTCCCCGGTGATAAAGCGGTGGTGGATCGCTCTAAAATTGCAACCATTGGCGATATTGTGGTGGCCTCTATTGATGGCGATTTCACCATTAAAATCTTGAATCGCACGAAAGCTGGCAACCCACGATTACTCCCCGCCAATAGCACAGGGCAATACACCCCCATCGAAATCAAAGAGGAAATGCAGTTTGAAATCTGGGGTGTGGTCACAGGCTCATTCCGTCGTTTTAAGTAATGCAATCATGCGCAGTATTGCATTGATTGATGTGAACAACTTCTATGTGAGTTGTGAGCGTGTGTTTAACCCCAAGCTTCACTACAAGCCCGTCGTTGTGCTTTCCAATAATGATGGTTGTGCCGTTGCCAGAAGTAATGAAGTTAAGGCCTTAGGGGTAGGCATGGGTGCGCCGTGGTTTAAGTTTAAAGACCTTTCCAAACAACACGGCATCGTGGCGCTTTCCAGTAACTATGCTTTATATGCCGACATGAGTAATCGTGTGATGTCGATATTACGTGCTTATAGTCCAGATCAAGAAGTGTATTCGATTGATGAATCTTTTTTAGATCTCACCAGCTTTCAATCCAGAGATTTAATCCAATACGCACAACATATGCGCAAGCGTATTTTGAAGTGGACAGGATTACCTGTCTGTGTGGGGATTGGCTGCACCAAGACCTTAGCCAAACTCGCGAATCACTGCGCAAAGAAGCAATCTCGGTTTAATGGCGTATGCAACTTCAACAGCATGAGTGAAACAACCCTCAACAATCTTCTTAGCCAAATACCTGTAGGGGAGATTTGGGGCGTCGGTCGCAAGCTTGCGCCTAAGTTAGAAGCCTTAGGCTTTCATACTGTGCTCGATTTAAAGCAAGCTGATCCACAACAATTAAGGCAACAATTTAGCGTCGTGATGGAAAAAACCATCCGAGAGCTGAATGGCACCGTGTGTCTTGACCTAGAAGAAGTGGCGCTCAACAAACAACAAATTTTAAGCTCCAGAAGCTTCGGTCATCCAGTCAGAGATTTCAATAGTTTGGCAGAATCGATTACGCTCTATATGAGCCGTGCAGCCGAGAAACTGCGTAAACAACATTCGTTTGCGGGCAGTGTGTATGTCTATATTCGCACCAGCCCATTTAAACCGGATGATCCGTTTTACAGCAACGGTATGACAGTGCCGCTACCAACAGCGACTGACGATACCAGGCAACTTGTGAATGTGGCACTTTGGATTCTGAAACAAATCTACAAACCCAACTTCAACTACGCCAAAGCTGGGGTGATGCTAGGCGAACTCGTGCCAAGCCATGGCATACAAACTGACTTATTTAGCCAAGTGCAAGTTTCTCCCAAATCCAACAAGCTGATGCTTGCCATGGACAGCATCAACAAGAAAATGGGCAAAGAATCCATCAAGCTTGCCAGTGAGGGTTTTAAGCGTCCATGGAAAATGAAGCAGGAAAATAAGAGCCCTTGTTACACGACGGATTGGGAGGGGTTGGTGAGAGTCGGTTAGAGTAATTGGGTTTTATATCAACGCGTTCTAAATTATGAGGGTGTAAATGGCTGTCTTGAGATGCTTATCGCTTGACGATTCATTAGCTATTCATTTAGACAGTCCAATCGTTTTCTATCTTTGTAAATATTTAATCAATTAACTATAGGCCTAACTTCATTCATTTCTGTATTTTTATCGAATATTCTTTTTACAAAATGATCTGAGTCCTTTATCTCACCAGTAAAGGCTGTTGTGTGTTTTAAACGCCCCCATTCAACCTGATAGATATTTTCATTAAACACTTTGACTTGTTTATGCTCTACCATGTCATCTAGGATTCCATCGAATATACCCAACTCGATTTGCTCACTTTCTGACCACAATACGATTGTTGAAAATTCCCCAGATTTTTTTTGTTGGACTTCTATCAAATATCGAATCTTGTTAGCAGTCTCTCCTTGCTCATTTTTAATGCTGACCTGAATTCGAGCAATGATTGCACATCTGCGATTTTTATTTTCATCAAGAAATATCCAACTGTTAGATTTGTCTTTGTGCTCAATGCCTAGTTGCATTACATTCAAATTACAGTTCTCGTATGCAATAGTTTCTGGTGTTACTACCAAAAATTCCACGTTTGCAATACCTGCTTTATTAGCAAGAATTAGGTGATCAAGCACAGAAATATGATCTTTAGAGCCATTGTTTGGGCTCGCATCTTGCGCTTTTAGGCTACCTCTATCATTGGGTAGTTCAGCTACAATATTCGCTGGACCAATCGCGCTAGAAAGGGAAAACTCACTAACCACCGAGCCACCAACAAATGACTCGCGAAACAAACTTTTACTATCAGCCTTTGATTCAAATTTCTGTGAAATCGTTTGGGGTAGCTTTTCGGCAGGTACGTTTATAAGATTTGGAAATCGTTCGGCAATCTCATTCTCATTAATCTGATAGGCTGATAAATTTCTGTTTGGTTTTTGGGTAGATAATAACTCAGGATTAGTGTCGATTGGTTGCGGTTTTTTATAGTTTTCATCGTGTTTGTTTAGATCCTGAGACGTGGTTAAATCGTCGGGATTACATCGACCATCATTATCACGATCCCATTTCAGATGTTTAAATAACGGAGGGGCATCACATGAAATCAAACGAGTTACAAAAAACTATTTAGAGAATTATTTGATTCAAATCCCAGAAAACTAGTTTTATGAACTCCCGCAATGGGTGGTCTTGCGTACACCATTCTTGGATAAATATATTTTCCAGTAGATGCGGCAGCATATAGGTAAATTTCTTGAAATCGATCGAGCGCGAATTTGTCCCACGCGAATCTTGCTAGGAATCTAGCGTCTGCATCCAACATATTCTTTCTGAGCCAGATTAGTGCGTTCCCTGTTTTGGTGCACAAATTTGAAGCATTCATGTCCCAAAGGTATTTGTTCGGATCTAATATTTTGTCACTGAAAGCAATGTTTGCAAGAGGACTGGAAGTAGCGTAAAAGAACCTGAAAATTTCAGTGCATGGAATAATGTATCTATATGGGTTTCCGTACTCTCCGATAGCCAAATAAAGACTATTGCAATCTTCCGAAATATTGATTCCACTCTGAAAACGAGTATCAGGTATCAATCGTTTTCCATTGAATGTTTCATTTCTTTCAATAACTTGCAGATTACGTTCATCAAAATCAATATCTGAAATTTCGGATGTTTCATAATCGAACTTCCCGTAAGGATTAAGTATTGGCGTGCCGTCTTCAATAACAATTCCATGTCTCAGACGAGCTAATTCACCAACTGGGAAAAAACATTCTTTTGGCTCACCTACAGGTTTACCAAAACGAAAGGCTCGATCTATATCCTTGCTAAGGGGATATAAAAAACCTCTAACAGTTTTTGGTTGGGTTCTGATATAAGGAGGATGACGTAATTTCCCAAAGTATGAAAGCGTCCAAAGTCCAGGATATTCAAGGCTTTCATGGCGAATTGAGTTCATTCTATTCTCAAATATTACCAGCTTATTCTCAAATATTAACCGCCGCTCTCAAATAACAAAACTTGTCGGAGTAAAACTGGGTAGGCCGTTAGCAAGATGCACTTCAACGGTTACTTCGGGCGCATGCATGCCATTTAGCGCGCGACTATGGAGGACAGCTAGACTCATTATTAGGATTGGCGCTTAATTTCTGTTTGACTCTAACGACTTCAATTGTTTTTCAAGTACGCTAATTTTTTGTTCCAATTCGGTAATCTTTTTTTGCGATTTTCTTAGCACGTCGGTTTGGATGTCAAACTCTTCTCGTGAGACCAGCTCCATTTTGGTGAGCATGCTCTGAAACAGTGCGTGTACATTTTTGTTGGCATCACTCAATGGTGCGGATCCAGCTATCTCTTTGATTTTTCTAGATAAACCATTCAGTTTTTCCAAGTTAACCATATGTATCCTTTTTGATGTTTGAGCCATTTTAACAGGTTTGTTCTAGGCTTTGAATAATCAGCGATAACTAATTATGTTTATAACATATTGATTTTAAATGTAAAATAATTTGGCATGGCTATTGCTTTAAAACTCATGTCGTAGTTGGACTTATTTTTACCTTTTTTATTGGGGAGTTAAAGCAATATGAAAAAATCATTATTGATGTCTGCGGTTTTAAGCGCATTATATCTACCAGCTGTTTCTTATGCTGAAGAAGCGCCAGCAGCAGAAACAGCACCTGCGGCTGCTGCACCGGCTGAGCCAGAGTCTGCTTGGACTGCAACAGCAAACGTTGGCTTCGTGTCTGATTACTATTTCCGTGGTATTTCACAATCTTGGCATAAACCAGCTGTACAAGGCGGTTTCGATGTTGCTCACTCCAGCGGTTTTTATGCAGGTGTTTGGGGTTCAAACGTTACGCCAAACACATATCCAGATGCAAACGTAGAGCTTGATTTGTATGCGGGTTATAACGGTACAACTTCAGTTGAAGGTTTAGGTTGGACTGCTGGTCTTTACGGATATTTTTATCCAGGTGGTTCTTGGAAAAAATATAACTACTTAGGTGTACCAAACCAAACGCCACAAGGTGGTCGTTGGGATACCTATGAAGCCAACCTAGGTGTTTCATACAAATGGTTGAGTGCGAAAGTTTCTATGACTTTAGGTGATTGGTTTGGCGCAGAGAAGAAAACTGGTTGGGATGGTGGTACAAGTGGTACAACATATGTTGAGTTGAATGCTGCTTACCCATTGCCATTTGGTGGCTTAACTTTAATTGGTCACGTTGGACACTTAAATGTAGCTGGTAAATTGAATGTGGACTATGTTTCTAGTTCCGGTCAATTGCCATCGGCCACAACTGAGCGTACTAGCCCAGACTACACAGACTACAAAATCGGTTTGAGTAAAGCATTTGCGATCGGTAAGTCTGAAGGCTGGAACGCTGGTGTTTACTACGTAGGTAGTAGCAATGGCAGCTATTGGGGTGACACGGGTTACGGTGGTTCAAGCTTTAACGGCAGTGCAGAAACTAAAGACTTGAGCGATGACCGTTTTGTATTGTCGGTCAGCCGCGTATTCTAAATCGCAAACTGATTCGCAGCGTAGCCGGTTGGAGATAGTCGACTGCGCTGTAACTTCACTAAATGTTAGGAGGCAAGCATGAAATTTGTATCCGCCATTATCAAGCCATTTAAGCTTGATGAAGTGCGTGAAGCGTTGTCCGCCATTGGCGTACAAGGCATCACTGTCACAGAGGTAAAAGGGTTTGGCCGTCAAAAAGGTCACACAGAGTTGTATCGCGGTGCAGAGTATGTGGTAGATTTTTTACCAAAAGTAAAATTAGAAGTCGCTATCAAAGATGAATTGTTGGATCAGGTGGTTGATGCAATCGAGAAATCTGCAGCAACAGGTAAAATCGGCGATGGCAAAATTTTTGTCTTTAACTTAGAAGAAGTGTATCGCATACGAACCGGTGAAACCGGTGTCGAAGCGTTATAAGGGGGCTGCGATGAAGAAAATATTATCATTATTCGCTTTAGTCTCCGTGTTAGGGTTTGGCAGCATTAGCAATACCTACGCGGAAGATATGGTTGAAGCGGCAAAAGAAATGGCACCAACAGCAGAAGTTGTGGCGGATGCAGCGCCAGCGGCTGAACCAGCTGCAGCGCCAGCAGAAGCGTCACCTGCAGAAGCTGCGGCAGCGCCTGCACCTACTGCAAACAAAGGTGATACCGCTTGGATGTTGGTTGCAACAGCGTTGGTGACTTTGATGACAATTCCTGGTTTGGCATTGTTCTACGGTGGTATGGTCCGCACTAAAAATATGCTTTCAGTATTGATGCAAGTGTTCGTGATCTTCTCATTGCTCGGTATTTTGTGGGCAATTTATGGTTACAGCGTTGCATTTACTGGTGGTAGCCCATACTTTGGTGGATTAGCAAAAGCATTTTTAGCTGGGATTACAACAGATTCTCTTGGTGCTACATTCAGTAAGGGTGTATACATTCCAGAGTATGTATTTGTAGTATTCCAATTAACTTTTGCTGCAATTACACCAGCACTGATTATCGGTGCATTTGCTGAGCGCATGAAGTTCTCTGCAGTGTTGGCTTTCATGGTGTTGTGGTTTACATTTGCTTACTTGCCAATGGCACACATGGTTTGGTACTGGGATGGTCCAGACGCAATTACTGATGCTACATCTCTTGAAACAGTGATTGCAAATGCTGGCTTCTTGTGGGCAAAAGGTGCGCTAGACTTCGCTGGTGGTACTGTAGTGCATATCAATGCTGGTATTGCTGGTCTGGTAGCTTGCTTAGTATTAGGCAAACGTATCGGTTACGGTAAAGAAGCGCTGACGCCGCACAGCTTAACCATGACCATGGTTGGTGCATCTATGTTGTGGGTGGGCTGGTTCGGTTTCAATGCAGGTTCAAACTTAGAAGCAAATGGTTTAACTGCATTAGTATTCTTGAACACCATGATCGCAACAGGTGCTGCAACAATTTCATGGTTGGCTGCGGAGTGGTTTGGTAAAGGTAAACCATCTATGTTAGGTGCTGCTTCAGGCGCTGTGGCAGGTTTGGTTGCGATTACTCCAGCTTGTGGTTTTGTTGGCCCAATGGGCGCTATCGTGATCGGTTTGTTGGTTTCACCACTTTGCTACTTCTTTGTTGCAAAAGTGAAATATGCTTTAGGTTACGATGATGCTTTAGACGTGTTCGGTGTGCATGCTGTTGGCGGCATCTTCGGTGCATTGGCAACAGGCGTGTTCGTTAACCCAGCATTAGGTGGTACAGGTGTTTGGGATTACGTTGCAAACGGCGTAGGTGCTTATGACTTCGGTGCACAAATGACCGCACAAGTGTATGCGGTTGTTACTGCGATCATTGTTTCTGCAGTCGTTGCATTCATTGCACTTAAAGTGGTTGATATCTTGATTGGTCTTCGTGTCTCTGAAGAAGTGGAGCGTGAAGGTTTGGATACAACTGAGCATGGTGAGCGTGCTTACCATTACTAATCGTTAAAAATTAGCAAAGAAAAAGGGCAGATTAATCTGCCCTTTTTTATGTCTAAAAATATTAAATTTGAAATTTATTACAAGATTATTCTGCGCATCCCCATGCGACTAGACGACCATCCCAAGTGATCATAGTAGCCAACGGCAGGTGCGTTATCGATATCTACTAATAACTGTGCGCGTGTCGCCCCTTTCTCTTTTGCCCAATCTAGTGCGCTGTTTAACAGTAGCCGACCAACGCCTTGAGCGCGGAATCGTTGATCGACCACCATGTCTTCTACCCAAGCAGATGGCGCACCTTCAGCTGTGGAAATAACCAGTTGAGCGCTGACCATGCCGACTAACTCTCCACTTGTGGTGTGAGCGACTTGAATGGTGCCTCGCTCTGGCAATTCAATAAGCATTCTTAGCCCAGCGGTTTGTTTGCTGTGGTCTGCAGAGAAGTCTTGTTCGATGTTAAATAGCGCATCTAAAAGAATGACCAAGGCAGGAATGTCAGCCAACGTTGCTGGTTGAACGTGGATGTTATGTAGTTTCGTCATTGTGGTCATAGTGAATAATCGCTAAAAATTTAATTGGCATTTGCAGCAATCTTTCTGGTTTATGCGGGATTTCGCCTCTAAACGTCAAGGAATCGCCGGGCTCAAGTAAATATAGCTCTTCGCCAACACGGTACTCTAACTGCCCTTCCAGCATATGAATAAACTCAGTACCGCTATGTTCAAAGCTCGTAAACTCTTCGCCTTGTTCTTCCAAAGTGATTAAAAACGGCTCAAAAGTTTTTTTGGGGCCTTGGTCGTAAGCGAGTAAGTGGTAAGTGTGGCCATGTCGTGTGCCGCGACGCACCACTTCCATGCCTTGACCGCGTTTAACCAACTGGGCCCCGCCCAGAGGTTTGCCAAAATTGTTGAATAAATACGAGAGGGTGACACCAAGTGCGTTAGTGATTTGAACCAATGTTTCTAAGCTGGTTGCCGTTTGTGCGTTCTCAATTTTGCTCAGCATGCCGCGGCTAATCCCAGCCCGATTGGCAACGTCAGCAATCGTCAGCGCATGTTTAATCCTCAATTGCCTGATGGTATGCCCTAAGTAAGCACCCAGTGGTTGGTTGGTTTCTAGTTCTTCGTTTTGCATTACTCAAAGCCTCCTTCTCACATTGTTTCATATATAGAAAAAAAGTTAAATGTAACTATTGACTACTTGCGTCAAAAAGTTCACTATATGAATCAAATATTCACATAAAGAAACAAATGCCGTTACGCCTCTTAAAATACGCTTTTAGTAAAACGCACCCTGATGGCGCTTTTTTTAAGCAGCCTGATGCGCCGAAAAAATCCTACGATGTCGTGATTATTGGTGGTGGTGGGCATGGTCTTGCTGCTGCTTATTATTTGGCGAAAGATCATGGCATCACCAATGTTGCTGTGCTGGAGCGCGGTTATTTGGGTGGCGGTAATACGGGTAGAAATACCACGATTGTGCGTTCAAATTACCTCACGCCTGAGGGTGTGAAATTTTATGATGCCAGCGTCAAGTTGTATCAAGACTTGAGTGAAGATTTAAATCTAAATTTATTTTATTCCACCCGTGGTCACTTTACCTTGGCGCATACTGAATCAGCCATGCGCACCATGCGATGGCGGGCAGAGGTGAATAAGCATGTTGGTGTCGAGAGCTATGTGGTTGGCACCAAAGAGATTCAGAAAGCTTGTCCGCAACTGGATATGCGTTGTGGTGGTCATGCACCAATTTTGGGGGCTTTATATCATGCGCCAGGGTCGATTGCTCGTCATGATGCCGTGGCTTGGGGTTATGGGCGCGGTGCTTATCAACGTGGCGTGGATATTTTTCAAAATACAGAAGTGCTGAACATTAAAACCGAACACGGGAAAGTAGTTGGCGTTGAAACGAATCGCGGTTTTATTGCGACCGGAAAAGTGCTTTCTGCCGTCGCTGGGTTTACACCTCGCATCACCGTGATGGTGAATCTCTCAACACCTATCGTGATCCATCCATTGCAAGCCTGTGTGACTGAGCCGATGAAGCCTTGGCTCAATACGATTTTGGTTTCTGGCAGTTTACATGTCTATGTCAGTCAATCTTCACGCGGCGAGTTAGTGATGGGCGCTTCGCTTGATCCATATGAAGTACATTCCACCCGTTCGACACTCGATTTTGTTGAAGGCTTAAGTAGTCATATTTTGGATATGTTCCCATTTCTTGGGCAAGTCAAAGTGGTGCGTCAATGGGCTGGGATGGCGGATATGACACCAGACTTTGCCCCTATTATGGGAAAAACACCGATTGAAGGTTTTTATCTCGATGCCGGTTGGGGGACTTGGGGCTTCAAAGCCACGCCTATCAGCGGGAAAACCATGGCGGAAACAATCGCGAATGACAAAGCGCCAGAAATGATTCATGCATTTCGATTATCACGTTTTGAAGAGTACGCGTTGACTGGTGAAAAGGGAGCCGCATCGGTCGGACACTAGCGATGAAATTATTAAATTGCCCACTTTATGGTTTAAGGCCGCTGTCAGAATTTGTGTATGGTGGTGAATTTAGAACAATGCCTGATCCTGATGCCTGCTCAGATCAAGATTGGTCAAACTATGTTTATCAACGCAAAGGCGCGCCGCAGATAAAAAAGGAATGGTGGTATCACGGCCCAAGTGGCACATGGTTTTTGGCAGAGCGCAATACCTTAACGGATGAGGTGTCAGCGACTTACTTGGTAACAGAAATGCAGGGAGCGCCGCATGCATAAGCGCTTACCCAAAATGACTGCTGAATGGGTCAATCGAGAACAATCTTTTAGTTTTTCATTTGAAGGCAAAGACTACACTGCCTTTGATGGCGATACCATCAGCAGTGCATTGTGGGCAGAAGGAGAGTATGTACTTGGTAGAAGTTTTAAATACCACCGTCCGCGTGGCATTTTGAGCTTAGCAAACCAAGACGTCAATATTCTCATGCAAGATGGGCAACAAACACACTTGCGTGCGGATGTCACTTTAGTAAAACCACACATGTATTTAGTCACCATAAATACTGGTGGCAGTGTCAAAAGGGATAAAAAACGCTGGTTAGATTGGTTGTCTCCTATTTTGCCTGTCGGGTTTTATTACAAGGCATTCTTCAAACCACGTGCTTTGTTTCCCTTTTGGGAAAAAATTATTCGCAAATCAGCAGGCTTAGGTGAAATCAATCTTGCTTATCCAAAATCGGCATTACCAAAACTGCATCGACACTGCGATGTATTGGTAATTGGTGCGGGTCCAAGTGGCATGAGCGCCGCGATAGAAGCTGCAAATGCAGGCTTGTCTGTAGTGTTGGTTGATGAAAATCAGCGAATTGGCGGTAGCTTGGGTTACGACTGTGCTGGCGATTTATCGCAACTTAATTTGTTGGAAGCACTGCAAGCCAATATAAAACAACATGCCAATATCACGGTCCACGAACAAAGTTATGTGGCAGGGTATTATGCAGATCATCTATTGCCGATTGTGACGCCCACTGGCATGATCAAGCAGCGAGCAAAGGCCGTCATTGTTGCCAGTGGCGTTTTTGAGCAACCACCCGTGTTCCGCAATAACGATCTTCCCGGCATCATGCTAGGCAGCGCAGCGCAGCGGCTGGTTTATCGCTACGGCGTTGCACCATTCGACAATGGCCTAGTGTTTACCGCCAATGATCATGGCTACCGTGTCACATTGGATTTAATTGCACGCGGTGTCAAGGTGGATACTTTGGTCGATTTACGTGACTCTGTAGACGAAACAGTAAAACAACCTTTGCTAGGTCATGGCGTACAAATATTAACGGGCCACTGCGTGTATGAAGCTGAGCCAACAGTAGGAAAATTTGGCGTATCTGCGGCATTGGTCTGTCCTTTTAATTCAGTCAGCGGTGAAGCGGATACCAGCAAAATGCAGCGCATGACGTGCGATGGTATTGCCATGAGTGCCGGTTGGGCACCAGCCGCCGCGCTACTCTATCAGGCCGGTACACGAATGGCTTTTGATCAAACAATACAACAGTTCCGGCCAAATGCGCTGCCTAAAGGCGTTTTTGCTGCAGGTAAAGTCAACGGTGTATTTGGCCTAGAGGCCAGAATCGCAGATGGCAAGAATGCGGCAAGTGCAGCGCTCAAATACTTAGGACTGAATTACGTTGAACAGCCAGCGGTAAGCGAGATCTTCAACGCAAGCCCAAGCCATCCATATCCTATGGTGCCACATCCTAAAGGCAAAAACTTTGTTGATTTTGATGAGGATATACAGCTCAAAGACTTTCACAACGCTGCACAGGAAGGTTTTAACAATATTGAGTTGATGAAGCGGTATACCACATTTGGCATGGGGCCAAGCCAGGGCAAGCACGCCAATATGAACGCGATACGCGTACTAGCAAAAATTCGTGATTTACCGGTCGATAAAATTGGAAGTACGACAGCGCGTCCTTTTTATCACCCGACGCCGATAGGTCATCTTGCCGGTCGCAGTTTTCACCCAGAACGGCATACTGTTTTACATGCTTGGCATCAACAAGCAGGTGCAGAATTTGTAGCTGCTGGCGTGTGGTTGCGGCCTGCGTATTATCAAATAGGTGGTCTCGATAAATCCGCCTGTATCCAACAGGAAGTGCGATCAGTACGAGAAAAAGCTGGCTTGCTGGACGCGAGTACGCTCGGAAAATTTGAGGTATATGGCAAAGATGCGGGATTATTTTTAGAGCGTTTTTATACCGGAAATTTTGCCGATATGCGCGTTGGCAGAACGCGTTACGCACTTGCTTTGGATGAATCCGGTGTGGTGATCGACGATGGTGTCGTCGCGCGTTTGGCGGATGAATTGTTTTATGTGACTGCAAGCACGAGCAACGCTGCGGTGATTTATCTTGAAATGCAGCGCTGGCAACAGTTGTGGCAACTTGAGGTGATGTTGGTCAATGTGACAAGTGCATATAGCGCCATAAACCTCGCCGGACCAAATGCTAAAAAAATATTAGTAACGTTGGCGCAACAGCTAAATATTGTTGAAGAAATGGCTTTCGGCGATGCACGCCAGCTCACGCTACACGGTATACAAACAAGGGTGATGAGCTTGGGGTTTATCAGCCATGAAGCGTTTGAGATTCATGCGCCCACTCAGCAATTGCCACTTTTATGGCATGCAGTTCTACAAGCCGGTGCAGGTGACGGTATACAAGCAATAGGAACCGAAGCGCAACGCATTTTAAGACTTGAAATGGGACATTTGATTTCTGGTCACGATACCGATGGGTTAACAAATCCATTCGATGCTGGGCTTGAGTTTGCGTTAAAAATGGAAAAACCATTTTATATTGGTCAGCGTAGCTTACGCATTTTGCAGAAAAAACCTTTAGAGAAACAGCTAATTGCTTTTGTCTTGAACCCAAATGAAAAAGAAATGCCATTTGAATGTAATTTGGTTATTGAAAGTGGAGAGATCGCTGGGCGTGTCACCAGCATTGCTATGAGCCCAACCCTCAATCAGGTGATTGGCCTTGCTTACGTAAAAACGCATTTGGCGAAAGAAGGGTTCACCATCGAGATTAGAAAAGATGACGGTCAACTTGTCTCCGCTAGCGTTGTGAACGCGCCATTTTTAGGGGGGGCCGTATGAGTCATCAGTCTCCAGTTCAAGTACATCTAATCACTCAGGTACATACGTTTGGACTCAAAGGCGCACATGCGGAAGCAAAGTTAAAAGCGCTCGGTATCACAGTGCCATCTGCTCCCAATCGCTGGTCTACTCATGAAGAAGGTTTTTTGGTGATGCGGGTGGGGATTGCTGAATTCATCATCGAAATCGCACAGGCTTCAGCTTCTTTTGAGTCATTAAAGGTTGCGCTAACACAATATGAATATAGTGTTTGTCCAGTGGCACGCTATGACGCATCTTGGCTACTCGAGGGTGAATGCGTTGTTGATTTGCTAGCAGAGCTTTGCATGTTGGACTTGCCACATGAAACACGAGGCAACCAACTCTGCTTGACGCAATTGGCTAGTATTAACGCCACGGTGATTCAGCTGCAAGCGCAGCAATTTCGTATTTGGTGTGACGGTAGCTATCAAACTTACATGCAAGAAGTTTTTGCACAACTGAACGGTTTAACAAATATTACGGAGAATTTGTGATGAAATCAGTGGTGGAAGCAAAGCAGTTTCTCGAAAAAAATCAGATTAAATTTATTTTGGCGCAGTTTGTGGATATTCATGGTGCGGCCAAAGTAAAAGCCGTTCCGTCTTCACATTTAGAAGATGTGCTCACTGCAGGTGCGGGCTTTGCTGGCGGTGCGATTTGGGGAACAGGCATTGCGCCGAATGGGCCGGATTATATGGCGGTAGGTGATTTGCCAACGTTGGGCGTGCTGCCTTGGCAACCTGGTTTTGCGCGCATCGTTTGCGATGGGCATGTCAATGGAAAACCCTATGAATATGACGCGCGCGTCGTACTCAAAAAACAACTGGCGCAATTAGCTGATAAAGGCTGGACATGTTACACCGGATTGGAGCCGGAATTTTCATTGCTCAAGCGTGATGCGCATGGACAAGTACATCCTTTTGATGATAGTGATTTATTACAAAAACCCTGTTATGACTATAAAGGCATTACCCGCCAGTCCGCATTTTTGGAGCAGTTAGTGGATGCTTTACAAGGCACAGGCATGGACGTATACCAAATTGACCATGAAGATGCGAATGGGCAATTTGAAGTGAACTACACCTATACAGATGCCTTAAAAAGTGCAGACAATTATGTGTTGTTCAAAATGGCCGCTTCAGAAATTGCCAACCGCATGGGCATGATTTGTTCCTTTATGCCGAAGCCTTTTAGTAATCGTCCGGGCAATGGTATGCATATGCATATCTCGATTGGCGATGCGAATACGCCGAATTTATTCATGGACAAAACGGATGCGAATGGTCTAGGACTTTCCAAACTGGCATATCACTTTTTGGCGGGTGTGCTCGCGCATGCACCAGCATTGGCTGCGATATGCGCGCCATCGGTCAACTCTTACAAGCGCTTGGTGGTTGGCCGCTCACTTTCCGGCGCAACTTGGGCGCCAGCCTATATCGCTTATGGCGATAATAATCGTTCAACGTTGGTACGTATTCCTTATGGGCGCTTAGAGTTGCGCTTGCCAGATGGTAGTTGTAATCCCTATTTAGCAACCGCGGCAGTGATCGTGGCAGGGATGGATGGCGTGGCACGTGAACTAGAAGCTGGCAAGCCACGTAGCGATAATCTGTACGACTATAGCTTGGAAGAAATTGCACAACAAGGGGTACAAATTCTGCCGCAAAACCTTGGTGAAGCTATCAATGCACTTGAGCAAGATGCCTTGGTTTGCGCTGCGCTGGGTGAAAAACTATCCAAAGAGTTTATTACGCTCAAACGCATGGAGTGGGTAGATTATTCACGCCATGTTTCAGACTGGGAAATCGAAAGATACGTCGAATTTTATTAAGGTTAAATACGCCATTTCATTGGAGAACATGATGTGTGGGATTGTTGGATTATTAGCAAAAAAAGAGAGTATGCGCGCCAATATTGGCGAATGGATGATGCCAATGTTGATTGGTATGACAGAACGCGGGCCGGATTCTGCAGGCATGGCGATTTTTACAAAAGCGGTAGAAGGTGATCAACGAAAATTTAATTTGTACGCCCCTACGATGGATTATGCTTGGGAAAAATTAGCGCAAGAACATCAAATGCAATTTGGCAGAAAAGCAGAAGTGCTTGCACAGGGCAATCACGCAATTTTAACCACTGGAATGGAATCGAAAACCATTCGTGGTTGGTTACAAAATAGTTACCCCAATGTACATTTACTTTCCGTTGGTCAATCGATTGATGTCTATAAAGATACGGGGTTACCTGCGGAAGTGGCCGCACGATATAGCTTGCCTAAGGTGAGTGGTACGCATTTGGTTGGGCATACGCGAATGGCGACAGAATCTGCCATCACGCCGGCGCATGCACACCCGTTTACTGCCGGGGAAGATTGGTGTCTCGTGCATAACGGTTCTCTTTCAAATGCGCATAGCTTACGCCGCCAGTTAGAAAAAGAAGGCATCCGTTTTGATACAGATAATGATACCGAGGCTGCTTGCCGATTTTTAGAATGGCGTATGCGTGAAGGCGATGATTTGAAAACCGCGCTTGAACATGGATTTGATGCGCTGGATGGTTTTTATACTTTGTTGATGGGCACAAAGAATGAGTTAGCTTTGGTACGCGACCCGTTTGCCTGTAAACCAGCCGTGGTTGCTGAGCATGATGATTATGTCGCGATTGCTTCGGAGTTCCGCTCCTTGGCACATTTGCCAGATATTAAAAATGCCCATGTGTTTGAACCTAGCCCGAAGGAAATGTACGTATGGAAAGTGTAATATTTGATTTAAACAAGACGCCTTTGCGCGAAGTGAATCAATTCTTGCATGGTGATCCACAGCAACTCAAGGCAAAGAAAGTCACGATAAGCCAACCGAATGGCGCACACAATATCGCTGCTGGGCTGAATGCAGAAGTGGATGTCATGATTGATGGGCATGCAGGATATTACGCTGCTGGGATGAATCAACGCGCAACGGTCACTATTTCTGGCAGTGCAGGCACTGGTGTGGCTGAAAACATGATGTCCGGCAAAGTGCATGTACAGGGCTTTGCTTCTAATGCGGCTGGCGCAACTGCACATGGCGGCTTGTTGATGATTGATGGCGATGCCGGCTTACGCTGTGGAATCTCACTCAAGGGTGCTAACATTGTTGTCGGTGGCTCGGTCGGCAGTTTTTCGGCATTTATGGCGCAGGCAGGCAACTTGGTCATTTTGGGAGATGCTGGTGAAGCGCTTGGTGACTCTCTCTATGAAGCGCGCATTTTTGTGCGCGGCAAAGTAAAAAGTTTAGGCGCAGATTGCGAAGAAAAACCGATGGACGACGTTTCCAAAAACATTTTGGTCGACTTACTTAAAAAATCAGGCCACGGCGATGTGGATCCCGCGAGTTTTACGCTTTATGGTTCGGCACGCACGCTTTATAACTTTCATGTCGATAATGCTGACGCCTATTAAAAGGAAATATCATGGCAGATACCTCTCATATTCCGCATACAGAACCGCGTTTTTCGGCGACTTTTGACCCTTACACTATTTCAGACATTCGTCGCGCAGCTGCTTCTGGCATTTATGATATTCGTGGTGGTGGCGCTAAACGCAAGCTCCCACACTTTGACGATTTGCTTTTTCTTGGCGCATCTGTGAGCCGCTATCCATTGGAAGGTTACCGTGAAAAATGTGGTACCGATGTTGTGCTTGGCACACGTTTTGCCAAAAAACCGATCCATTTAAAAACGCCGGTCACCATTGCGGGGATGAGTTTTGGCGCTTTATCTGGCCCAGCCAAAGAAGCGCTGGGCCGTGGTGCCAGTTTGGTCGGGACAAGTACGACCACCGGTGACGGTGGCATGACGCCAGAAGAACGAGGACAATCTAAAACATTGGTTTACCAATATTTACCTTCGCGTTACGGTATGAACCCAGATGACCTACGCAAAGCTGACGCCATTGAAGTGGTGATTGGTCAAGGGGCAAAGCCTGGTGGTGGCGGTATGTTATTAGGGCAAAAAATCAGTGAACGCGTCGCAAAAATGCGTTGTCTGCCAGAAGGCATTGATCAACGCTCAGCCTGTCGCCATCCGGATTGGACAGGGCCGGATGATTTGGAAATTAAAATTGCGGAGCTACGCGAAATCACTGATTGGGAAAAACCAATCTACGTAAAAATTGGCGCAACGCGACCTTATTATGATGTTGCCCTTGCGGTGAAGTCTGGTGCTGATGTAATTGTGCTCGATGGTATGCAAGGCGGAACAGCGGCAACACAAGAAGTCTTTATTGAGCATGTTGGCATCCCAATTTTGGCAGCGATTCGCCCTGCTGTCAAAGCGTTGCAAGATTTGGGCGTTTACCGTAATGGAAAAGACAGTGTGCAGCTGATCGTTTCCGGTGGGATTCGTACCGGCGCAGACGTTGCGAAAGCGTTGGCATTAGGTGCAGATGCGGTTGCGATTGGCACAGCTGCACTGATTGCGCTCGGCGATAATGACCCGCATTGGGAAGAAGAATATCGCAAGTTGGGATCAACCGCAGGTGCATATGATGACTGGCATGAAGGTAGAGACCCAGCGGGGATCACGACACAAGATCCGGCGCTAGCTGCAAGGGTTGATCCGGTACGCGCAGGTCGCAGGCTTGCGAACTATTTATCTGTATTGACGATGGAGGCGCAAGTGATCGCGCGTGCTTGTGGTAAATCGCATTTGCATAATTTGGAGCCTGAAGATTTGGTCGCATTGACAATTGAGGCCGCAGCCATGGCGCAAGTGCCTTTGGCGGGCACGCAGTGGGTGCCCGGCGCAAGTCCAGCAGGATTGTAGAAGTAACAAAAGCCGGATGTATCACATCCGGCTTTATTGTTTGGTTACTAAAATTAGCGCGTTTGTATTGGACTCATGCGCAAAGGAAGCTGCACGACACGGTTTTGCTCAGGAACTTTCTCAGGATTAAGAAACACGAAGTCCAACTCTTTACGCAGGCTTTGCAAAGTTTCGCGCCCAAGCAGCGAAACCCAAAAAAAGTAAGTCGATTTAATAATCAATTTCAGCTCATTGAGCCCTACCATTTTTTTATGTTTTGAGACCAAACTTTGGCACTGTTGCCAATAAGCTTCTTCTTCTTCCGCAGAATGGTTAATTTTGAAGTCAAAAGAAATTTGCGGATACAGTTTGATGTAAGGCTTCATGCCTTTGTTTGCACCAAAAAAAATAAAATGATGAAACTGTTCGCCATCAATAATTTCAAAAAGCTCACGCATGCGGCTTCGCGGAAATTGATCTAAATCCTCGATAATGAATAGTTTTTTTTCATTCACAACTGCATGTTTTTTTAACAGTAACCGCAACACAGTCAATGTGCGCTCGCCTTTTTTCATGTTTCGGGTGCGAGGTTCTTCGTTAAAGACTAAGGCCGTCATGGTTGCGTTTAGCTTCTTTGCAATCGCATTGGCAACGATGGTTTTTGGCTCCCAAAGTGTGCCTTTAAATATCATATGAGGAATTTTTTCTGATGCGATGGCTTGATTGATCCGCTTGGAAAAGTAAAGTGGCAAGACGCAATCGTCTAAATCCAGATCAATGTATTTGTTTCTCGCAGCAAGATTGGTTTTAACGACAGCCATGATTAAAAATTATACAGGTTGCTCTAAAATTGTCTGCGCGACGTTATTGGCGTGAATCTCAATTGTGTAGTTGAGTTTGAGGACTTCCAGTTCTTTGAGCAGATTTTCCAAAGTATTTTTGTCGGTATTGGCGGCAAATAAAATCTCAATACTCGCCTTTTTTTCTGTGAGTGCAATGCGTTTTTCGTGAGGCAGGGCAGATTGTTTGAGAGAACGCACTTCTTTGCCCAGCATTTTGATGTTAATCGCGCCTTCTTCAATCGCGCGTTCAAAAAGCGCATCGTCTAATTGGGTGATTTCGTAGAGTGTTGTCCAGCTATTTGGTAATCGGTTTAAATAAGGGCGAAAACGTTCGGCACTCTCGCCAATACGCAGGAATTTTTTAATGGTTGGGTCGTTCGCGCCTTTTTCGTAACCTATGGATTTACAAAGCGCTTTAAAAAGTACATTTTTTGACTCTTTCTCATTAAAAGCCTGTTTGGCCTTGTGCAATACTTCGCACATGGCCACGGTGTTTTCAGTACTTGCTTTCGCTAAATTCAAAAACTGCTGTGAATATTGCTCAATTTCAGCCGTTGTACTTTGGTCTAATACCGTTTCTAACTCAACCGCAGGTTTTTTTGTTGTGTTTGCCGCGTAAATAATCATGGTGAAAGCCAGTTAAACATTTTTTAACAATGTAAATTTTATAGACGCATTTGTCAAAGGTTAAGCGAAAGGAGAGGTTTAATTGCTAACCACTTCATTTAATTGGATATTTTAGTACGTACTACGTGTGTACTGTGCAATTTCTTTACTTGGCCTTAAATCAAATGCCACACAGATACGATAATCTTCCGCTTGAAACGGAATTGTGCGGTGAAATAAAGAAGAGGGGAACAGCACAATGTCGCCTATTTTTGGTCTGGCAATCCCAACTGGAAAATTCTCGTGATTTTGTGGGTAATGGTCGCCATGAAAACCATATTCAAAACAACCTTCATCAGGATCTGCAACGGGTGTCGGCATGGCAAGATACACTGCGCCACTAATCCAGCCAATTTCATGAATGTGTTTATCGACAAATCCACCACGCCGCAAACGCACATACCAAGAGCTGGTAAATTCGAGCTCTTCTGGGAACGATTGAATTAACTCGCAATCGGCGCCGGCAAACTTATTTTTGTAGTTGATAAACTCTTGCAGAACCAATTCACCCAATTTTCTGAAAGAAGCTTCTGGACGTTTAAATAAATTTCCGGCAGATTGTTTACCATTAATAATCATGCCCTGCGCACGTGTTTCAATGTGCGTGTTTTCAATGTCTTCCAGCAGCGCTTTTAATAGCGGACTGTTGGGTTCTGCCAGCTCTGGAATGCTACGTTGATAGACAAATTGAAAAGCCTCTTTACAAAAATTATAAGGATTTTCTACCCCGAAATTAATAGCATAGTGTGCCGCTAAGGTAGCGATAAAAGGCGCCGTATGTTTTTTTGTTTTGACGACTTCATCTAATTTTGTTTTGAATAAATCAAAGTGCTTAGCTTTGTATAAGCAGTACAAACTACGCGCTTGCCAGTCGTCAAGCTGCGAGGTTTCAAAGAATTTCACCGCTTCATCAAAGCGACCAGCCAAATATAAAAATTCTGCCATGTTGTAATTGGCATTCGGGTGCTGTGAATTGAGGGCGAGGGCTTTTTGATATTCTTTGATAGCCGCTTCCATATTGCCTTGGTCGCGCAGCGTTTCCCCTAAATTATTATAGGCATCTGTGTAATTGGGGAATAATTGAATCGCGCGATTGTAATTTTCTACCGCTTCGGCAAGTTGGCCGTTATCGCGCAATGCGGTGCCTAAATTAAAATGTCCGCGTGCATCTTGTGGATTGATGCTGAGCCCTTTTTTGTAGCAGGCAATCGCATCAATTAAATTCCCTTGTTTTTGATAGACCGTACCTAAATTGCCGTAGGCTTCAAAAAAGTTTGGGTTGATCTTTAGGGCTTGTTGATAACTTTGTTTCGCCTCGTCTAGCCGCTCCAGCTCAGTGAGGGCGATCGCCAAATTAAAATATAAATCTGGCGTATTGGGTTGCAAGCGAATCGCCTGACGATAGCTTTCTGCAGCCAGCGGATATTTTTTTAGACCATCCCGTGCAATGCCCAGCACGTGGTGCAATATAAAGGTATCCGGGAATTGTTGCGCAAGTTTCTGTGCCGCCAATTCACAATCGGCTAACTTGCCTGCATTAAGCAGTTGAATCACCGATTGAACTTGCGTTTGCGACGGTTGTGAAAATTGTGAGTGCTTAGCCATGCCGGATAATGTAGTCCAATCGTTCTAAAATAATTTGATCCAAATCAGTATAAATTAAATCACTTGCTGCTGCTGTTGGAACCTTGCCGCCATTTCACGTAAAAACCGCATGGCAACAGAAGGTTCGTCTAATAACAAAGTTTCTAAATTTTCTGGCGCAATCATTAATACCTCAACTTTATCGGAAGCCGCCACTGCATCGGCAATGGCGGGCAGTTGAGATAGCAAGGCCATTTCTCCTAAATAATCACCAGCTTTGACAGTCAGGATAACTTGCTGATTTTTAATGAGTTGCACTTCGCCTTGCAGAAGGTAGTACATACAAGGGACGCGGTCACCCTGATGATACAAAAAATCATCTTGGTTAAAAGTTTGCCCATAACGCTGCTTGAGCTTATTGAGATAATTTTCGCTTAAACGAGGAGATTTTAAACCATTAGCAAGATTACTCGGGGTTAGTTCTTCAAACAGACCTTTAATTAGCAAAACGTCTTGTTTACGCAAAATGGCAATTAATTCTGTGCCAAGCAGGAACACAATAAAATTGAAATAGAGCCAGGTAATCGAGATAAATAAATTTTTCATGCCACCAAACATTGAGCCGTATGATTGGTTCATTGACAAAAATAAACTGAATGCTGGGCGCATCAACAGCCATAGTGTGGCGGTGAAGAGTGCACCAACCAAAATGTGTCTTGCGTTCAATTTTATTGGGAAGAAAACGTAATAAAACAGGCTGATGATGCCAGTGGTGATGGTGAGTGACACTAGGTTGGAGACAATGCGGAATTGCAGCCATGCTTGGTAATGGCCAATAAAATGAATCACTTTTTCCAGCATCATGCCAGCAAAGGTAAACAGAAAAAATAAAAACAGCATGCCTAGCACTGCAACAATGTCTTTGATCTTACGTTTGATAAAAGAGGGTGCTTCAATCAAAGCAGCAATATTATAAAAGCAGCTACGTAAAGCTGCCGCCAATGGTGTGACTGCCCAAAAGAGTACAAATAAGCCGGCAGCCCCCCAAACCGCTTGTTGGCGCGAGGCGTTGTAGACTTCTACCATAATGTCGCTACTAAACTTAGGCACAAGATTGCCGGTAATAATCGCGAGTTTCACAATCGCATAATCTGAGCTAAACACCCATTGGCTCAAAATAAAAAACATCAGTAAAACCAATGGAATGAGCGCGAACATTGCGTAAAAAGAAAGAGAGGCTGACATGCCAAGCACATTGTGGCGGCTAAAGGCCTTGAGCATTTCGTGCAACACAAATAAAGGTGTGTTATAGCGCTGTTTAGAATAAATATTACGTGGCGTGTCTAGCACCCCTTTAATATTGCTTGGCAAACTCAGGTTGTTTGGCAGTGCTTGCTTGGGCAAGGCAGCCTTGAGTTTTGCTTTGTGTGATTTTTTAGGCTCAACATTAGTCATGGTTTGAGAATTTGCGCTTTAAATTTTTCAGTGGCTCCCACTAATGCTGCAATCACACCGGGTTCCATTGCGGAGTGGCCGGCATCCGGCACCATGATAAGCTCAGCATGGGGCATGATCTGATGTAATTGCCAAGCCGTATTGGGCGGGCAAACCATGTCATAACGGCCTTGCACGATAGTGGTGGGGATGTGCGCAAGCGCTGCACAGTTTTTTAACACTTGCTCGCCATCAATAAAACATAAGTGTTGAATGTAATGAATTTGCACACGCGCCCGTGCTACCTCAAGACGATGCATTTCTTCTTGTTGCGTTTGATCCATCACAGATTCGGCGGCGTCTTCTTTTGGGATTAACCTCATAATTGAAGTTTCAAAAGCATTCCAAGCAATCGCAGCAGGAACGTTGACGTGAGTCTCTTCAGAAAAAATACGGTTACTATAAGCTGCGAGGACTTCACTACGCTCATTCTCGGGTAAAAAGTGAATCAGCTTCTGCCAAACATCTGGGTAAAAATGGGCAATTTCCCCCAAAAACCATTTTAATTCGGTGTGGCGACTTAAAAAGATGCCGCGCAAAATCAGCCCAGAAACCACTTGCGGATGGGCTTGTGCATAACAAATAGCAAGCGTACTGCCCCATGAGCCACCAAACACCAGCCACTGATTAATGTTTAATTGCTGACGAATTGCTTCAATATCAGCAATCAACGCTTGCGTATTGTTTTCTATGACTTCGCCAAGCGGTTGGCTTCTGCCGCAACCACGTTGATCCAACAAAATAATGCGGTAAAAGCTAGAGTCAAAAAATCTGCGTTGCGCCGGATTACAACCGCTGCCGGGTCCGCCGTGCAAAAACACCACGGGAAAGCCTTGTGGATTGCCGCATTCTTCAATATATATATGATGTAGTGCCGAAATGTGAATTAAGTATGTGGTGTAAGGGGTGATTTCTGGAAACAAGGTGAGTGCGTTCGACATATATATTGGCATAGATAAAAAATTAAAAACTATGTTAACACTTGGGGGTGGATTTTTCAGTAATTTGAAAAAAGCGTTGTTTGATCAGAATGTTAGTGAGCTCTTGTATGAAAGGTGTAAATGAAATGTAAATAATTTGTAAGCATTATGTTCTAGTGAGGGGAAGAATTTGTTTCATAAAGTGTAAATAAATTGTAACTAAAGTATTGCAATTCATAATTGATTGGGATATATTCCTGTCCACACACATGAAAGTGTGCTGGAAAGAAATAGTGTCAGCAGTTAACCAATAAATTTGAGAAAACATCAAATAGTGTTACATGCTGATTTTATTTAGAACCCTTAGTAATATAACTTTGGAGATTAAAATGCAAGTTAACAAAATTAAATTAGCACTTGGTTTGGTTGCTGGTTTGTCAGTGGCTATGCCAATGGCGGCGATGGCTGCAGCTGATCAAGAAGCAGCAATGAAAGATTCAAACAACTGGGCGCATCCACGTGGCCAACACAATAACCAAGGTTACAGCGCCTTGGCACAAATTAACAAAGGCAACGTTAAAAACTTGAAAGCCGCTTGGACATTCGCAACCGGTGTAAACCGTGGTCACGAAGGTTCACCAGTAGTTGTGGGCAACATGATGTACGTTCACACAGCTTTCCCAAACAACGTATACGCACTTGACTTAAACGACAATCAAAAAATCGTTTGGTCTTATTTTCCTAAACAAGACCCATCAGTACAAGCAGTGTTATGTTGCGATAACGTTAACCGTGGTTTAGGTTACGGCGATGGCAAAATCTACTTGCAACAAAACGATGGTAACTTGGTTGCTTTAGACGCTAAAACTGGTGCTAAAGTATGGTCAGTATTGAATACAGATCCAAAAGTTGGTGCGACAAACACTAACGCGCCACATGTAATCAAAGACAAAGTGTTGACAGGTTGTTCAGGTGCTGAGTTTGGTGTACGTTGCTTTATCGCAGCATACAATATCAAAGATGGTTCTTTGGCATGGAAAGCTTACTCAACAGGACCAGATGCTGAAACACTCCACGACGCAAATACGAATAAAGATGTGCCAGCTTACAATGCGTTGTCAGTTTACGAAGATGTAAACGGCGGTAATAAAATTGGTGGTTCTTTCAAACGTTTGCCAATCGACAAAATGAAAATTGGCGAGCAAGAATTAGGCACACGTACATGGTTGAAACCACAAGCTGTTAAAGATGGTTGGCAACATGGTGGTGGCTCTGTATGGGGCTGGTGGCCATATGATGCACGTACAAACTTGGTGTACTACGGTGCTGGTAACCCATCTGTTTGGAACCCAGACGTACGTCCAGGCGACAACAAATGGTCTA
>CAZAEN010000002.1:0-272265 GCA_964484105.1 uncultured Methylophilaceae bacterium | reverse complement strand
ATATTGGGCGCGCACTAACTACGTATTTCGGGTATTTTTAATTGCGTACCAACACAATATGGATAGGTCTGAAGACATTAGTATCCTTTTCCCTTGGAATGTAGCGCTTGACTAGTATAGGCAAAGTTTACTAATTGATTCAATGAGCTGTTACAGCATAAAGCCCGTCTCAACTAAACTAGTACACTTAAAATTCAAACAATTCAGTCGGAACAGGCCTTCCAAATAAATAACCTTGGAAATGTGTGCATCCATTTTCAAGTAGTAAATCACGTTGCACTTCTGTCTCAACTCCCTCAGCAATCACATTTAAATTTAAAGTTCGTGCCATTGCGATAATCGTTCTTACAATTGCTACATCATTACTATCAACAGCAATATCTCGCACAAATGACTGATCTATCTTCAATTCGTTTAAAGGTAACTTTTTGAGGTATTGCAGTGAAGAGTAACCAGTGCCAAAATCATCTAATGAAAACCTTACGCCATGTTTTTTCAATGTATTCATGTTTGTAATTGTTTCATCAAGATTTTCGAAAAGCATACTTTCTGTGAGCTCAATTTTTAGTTTTTCAGGAACGATATTATTTTTACGGATACACTCAATAACCTGATCAACAAATTGGGTTTGGTGGAATTGTTTAGGACTAATATTTATTGATAATGTTAAATGACTAGTTTTAGGATCTTCTTGCCATTTTTTAAGCTGAATGCACGCTGTTTCTAATACCCATTGTCCTATAGGTAAAATTAGTCCAGATTCTTCAGCTAGTGGAATAAAGTGAAAAGGTGAAACAAAATTACGTACAGGATGCTTCCACCTAATTAATGCTTCTGCGCCAATCGAATTTCCATTCTGGTCAACTTGAATTTGATAATACAAATATAACTGCTTGAGGTTGAGGGCATTTCTTAAATCTCGTTCTAGGTTTAAACGCTCCCTGATGTTGATTTGCATTTGAGGATCAAAAAACCTAACTAAATTGCGGCCTGATTTTTTTGCTTGATACATAGCTATATCAGCATTTTTCAGAACATCTTCATTTGTTTGGTTAGATTCTCTAAAAAATGTTACCCCAATGCTAGTTGTAATTTGAAACTCATGTTCTGCTAATTGAAAAGGATGGGTCAGAGATTCCAATATCTTTTCACAGATAAATTCAACACTTGCAGCTGCTTCAATTTCGATTGGACTAAGATCTTCTAATAAAACGACAAATTCATCGCCACCTAAGCGTGCTACTGTATCGCAAGCTCTAACATTTTTAACAAGGCACTTAGAAAATTCTATCAGTAACAAATCACCAATATCATGCCCTAGAGAATCATTAAGAGTTTTAAAATGATCAAGATCCAAGAATAACAATGCCCCTAATTTACCACTACGAGAGCTTGTAATAATTGCTTGTTGTAACCTATCAGTCAAAAGTCTACGATTAGGTAAGGAAGTTAGGCCGTCATATAGAGCTAATAAACTGTTGTTTTCCTCTGCTTCTTTACAGCGAGTAATGTCGGTTCGAATTGCAATATATTTGGTTGGCTTCCCGTTTTTACCTATAAAAGGTACTATCGTCGTTTGTACCCAATATAAGCTTCCATTCCTTGCTCGATTGCAAACCTCACCCGTCCAAGTTTTTCCATTAGCAATTACGCTATACATTTTCTTAAAAAAACTTTTCGGGTGGTGTCCTGAATTGATTATTCTATGATTTTGACCAATTAGCTCTTCTTTAGAGTAACCGCTAATTTCACAAAATTTTGGATTTGCATAAGTGATGATGCCACTTGTATCTGTAATTGCGACTATTGCATGCTCATCAAGGGCAAGCTTTTGAAAATTCAACTCTTGTAGAGTTTGATTTGCCAAGTTTATGCTTGATTGAATTGATTCTTGTGCAAGTTTTAAATCAGTGATGTCTCGCACTGTACCTTCGTAGTAAAGAAAGTTCCCAGAATCATCACTTACTTTTCTAGCACTTTCAGTAATCCAAATTACACTGCCGTCTTTTCTTTGAATTTGTGACTCGAAATTTTTAACGAATCCAAAATTTTCAACTGCTTCTATAAACTCAATTCGTCTCGTAGGAATTACGTACAACTGTGACTGAATGTCATGCAGGTTATGCAATAACTCTTCTTTAGAAGAGTAACCATAGATTCTTGCGAGAGCAGCGTTCGCTAAAAGATAATCACCATCAGATGATGTCTGAAAAATTCCCTCTATTGAATCCTCAAATATTGAGCGATATCTTGCTTCAGTATTTTGTAACAAGAATTCAGAGTTTTTTCTGTCATTAATGTTATCAATATATCCTTCCAGCGCTACAACTTCGTTTTTATCGTTAAAAATTGGACTTCCATATTCGATTACCCAAACAATATTTCCACTTTTGTGGCGAATACGATATTCAATTTCAAAATTTGTCCTGTTAATTACTGAGCTTTTAATTTTTTCCCTGACAAATTTACGATCATCTTCAAACGTGATGTCCTCATATGAGGTTAAATTATTGTTTATCAACTCATCTGGCGAGTAACCGGTTAAAAGCTTTGAACCCTTACTTACATATATCATGGTCCAATATTCATCGTAAATATTGCAATAGACCATTCCCTTTAAATTATCTATAAGGTTGTTAAGTAAACGACTATGATCATAATTAAAATCAGACAGTGATCGATGTGAATGAAATTCTTTACGCTCGATAATCATATAATTGATATCCTATGTGTGATGCATTTAAGATATTGAGATTATTTCTAAAACTCTTCCCAATCACCGCTTTCATCTGTACCGGTTTTAATCTGCGATTTTGGCGCAGCAGTTTTTCTCATAGGAGCACTATCACGCATTGGACTATTTTGCGCACGGCGGTTTTGAGTTGATGATGCACTAGAACCAGCGATTGGTTTGTTGCTAGAACCTTTTGAGTCGAGCTTAAACACGCTAATGGCATCTGTTAAATTATTGGCTTGTTCCAGCAAGCTTTCTGCCGCAGCTGCCGCTTCCTCTACCAAGGCCGCATTTTGTTGTGTCACTTCATCCATGCTAGTAATCGCGTTATTCACTTGATCAATGCCTGAGCTTTGTTCGCTCGATGCCGCTGAAATCTCTCCCATGATGTCAGTCACACGTTGTACAGAACTCACGATTTCGTTCATGGTTTCGCCAGCACTTTCTACTAATTTAGTCCCTTCCGATGTTTTGCTGACAGAATCAGTAATAAGGTCTTTAATTTCTTTCGCAGCGCTTGATGAACGTTGCGCTAAGTTACGCACTTCACCAGCCACCACCGCAAAACCACGGCCTTGTTCTCCAGCTCTTGCCGCCTCCACCGCCGCATTCAAGGCAAGAATGTTCGTTTGGAAGGCAATGCCGTCAATCACCGAAATAATGTCTTCAATCTTACGGGCTGATTCGTTAATCCCGCTCATGGTAGTAACCACATTCCCTACCACTTCCCCTCCGCGAATCGCAACTTGTGAAGCTGCAGCTGCAAGCTGATTTGCTTGCTTCGCATTCTCAGCATTTTGTTTTACAGTCGCAGCTAACTCTTCCATGCTCGATGCCGTCTCTTCTAAGCTCGAAGCTTGTTGCTCGGTGCGGGCTGATAAGTCATTGTTACCCGTGGCAATCTCGTTTGCCGCGGTAGATATCGTCTCAACAGATTCTTTCACAGCCGCAATCGGGGAAACAATCGTTTCAAGTGTCGCATTCACACCTTCAACAACCTTTCTAAAGTCACCTTGGTGTTGTGATGCATCCGCACGTACGGACACTCGCCCTTGTGCTGCAGCTTCAGCGAGCATACTTGCGTCACCAACCAGTTTGTTTACAGCCTCAATACAAGTATTCAGATTGTTTTTAATTGCGTTAAAGTCGCCGTTGTATTGTTCTGTAATCCTCGCAGGAATGTTCCCTTTTGAAATATTGTCCACATATTGTGCAGCTACATTGAGTGGCTCAATCACAGCATCTAGGGTCGCATTTACGCCTTCAACAATCTTGCGGAAATCCCCTTGATGACGGCTGGCTTCTGCCCTAGTAGAGAGTTTACCGTCCACCGCAGCTTGTGAAAGCATCGCTGCGTCCTCCACTAATGCATTGACTGCTTCAATGCATTGATTAAGGTTGTTTTTTATGGTGTTAAAGTCACCATGATAAGTGTCAGTAATCTTGGCAGGTATATTCCCTTTGGAAATATCCTCTACATACTGTGCTGCTACATTCAAAGGCGCAATGACAGCATCTAATATTTTATTGATACCCACACCTGTATCTAAAATAAAGCCTTTTGGCAGAATTTTTAGATCAACACGCTCGGAAAGGTTACCACTCACAGCCTCTTGAACTAATTTTGACACTTCCTGTTCAGCCATTACTTCAGCACTTCGGTCGGTCCACTGTGTCATACGACCTAAATACCTACCATTTTTGTCATATACAGGGTTAAGTACCAGCCTTAGATGACGACCTGCCATGCGAGTGTTAACCTCGCGTGTACCCTCTAACGGCTCAGAAAATAACCTGCTATCATTTTCACTTTCAAGGTACTGCCCAACTTTTGTACCTATCATGGAATCAACTGAAAAACCCACACGGTATTTAGATATGCCATCACTCATAGATTGCATAAGAGCAACACAGGCTTTATTCATGTAAATCAGCTTGTTATTTTCATTGCTGATGGTAACTGGAATATTGGATTCATCGAGTGCTGATTTAATACGCTCAATACCAGCCGCAGCTTCAGAGTGGTCAAAATCCATTCGTGTACTTAACGCACGATATGCATCCATAGCATCGGTGAGTTCGTCTCGGTGCCCAGTTCGAATGACTGACTCGTGAACCTCCCCTTGAGAGCGTGTCATCAAATACCTAATTGCAGTTTGAACTCTTGGAATGATGGCCATGTACATGGACCTACCTAGAAGGCCAGTCACCAACATACCCAGTAGAATTAATGCTAAAGATGTGTATTTTCTCGCATCATATTCTTTTTCAGAAACAGCATATTCCTCTGCTGCAACCTCAAGTTGAAGGTTTGCCAAAGCACTGATTTTATCTGACAACGGATCAATTGCTGGATAAAGCTCTTCAATTGTAAATTCTGCAATTCGTTTTTCATCTCTAGTTTTAAGAATTTCTTTCAGAGTTAAAGTTGCAGCGTTAGCTTTAATAAACAAAGGTGCAATTTCTGCAACTAATTTTTGCTCTTTTGGCACCATCTTTGTAGCTGTATAATCCTTCCATTGTTTGTCCACCTCTTTTAGCGCACTATCAACATTTTCCTCAGCTTGCTGCCAGTTGATATTTCCGTTACGCACTTTGTGTGCAGTATCAACAATGTTAACGGCGTACATGTCAGCAACAACTTTAAGTTGTTTTAAGGGTACTACCCTATCCTTATAAACGGTTTCAAGTCGATCATTGACAGTTTCCATTCCATTGATGCCTACATAACCCATCAATATAGTTGTGACTACCATGGCGAGAAAGATTGCAACAATTCTGTCGCGTAATTTGAAATTACGTATGAAACTACGTATTTTTGCAACGACAGACTCATGAAGACTTTGACCCTCTTTTATCACTTTATGAAATTTCATCGCACCTTTAATTTGCTGTTGCGATGCTTTTTTACGTACTGAAATATAGCCAACAACGCTACCATTTTCTTTCATGGGTGTTATGCATGCTTCTACCCAATAATAGTCGCCGTTTTTGCATCTATTTTTTACAATACCTATCCATGATTTGTTTGATTTAACTGTATTCCAAAGATCTTCATATGCCTCTGCAGGCATATCCGGATGTCTAACTATATTGTGATTTTGACCAATTAACTCCTCTTCTGAGAAACCACTAATATCAATAAACTCCTGATTAACAAAAGTAATTTTTCCTTTTAAATCAGTTTTACTCACAATTAATGAATTTTCAGTAAGCAAAACTTCGTTTTGTGTCACGGGCATATTTATTTTCATATAGATACCTTTAGGTTATTAAAGCTCTTAGTTGGTTAAATTATTAACCTTTTAATAAAAATGGTATTTGGAAATTAAGACTGATTTTTTATGCCATTTCATTTCAAAACATGAAATTAGCTAACAAAAAGCCGATAAGGTCGAGTATCGACTAGAGTTTGGTTTAGCAATGAGGAAAAGACAGGCAAGTGAAGTTGATACTAGCTTATCAACCTGTTGGGGGGATTTTTAAAAATAAGTTCCACTTTGCTTTTTTAAAGATCAATTCAAAAAAATGATGCGGGAAAATTACTACGGGAGCGTGGTGTTACGTTTGCTGATATTTAGACCCTTCTTGAAGAAACACTCACTAAGAGAAAATCCACTTTTTTGTCTAATTAAATTCAGAATTATTCACTCTGCAAAAGAATCATTTCATTCTTTTATGGGATTAAATAGTCGTACTTAAATTAGCGCTTACGGAAAAACTACAGAGTTTTACCATCATTTCACTCGACTGAGAGCTAATCAGTGTTTGATTGGAACTAACAAGAACATAATGGTATATGTCCTTGATGCCAGTGTTTTTGAATAGTACTATCCGCAGGAATATCCAAGATATCTCTTTAAAATGAAACACTAAAAGAAGCAACTTTTGTCCATCATCTTGAAACTTACATGCGCGACCTATACGCATGTTACTTGCATGTATTATTTCAAGTGCCGGCAAACCGCATTGGTTTTACTGTCATGTCACTGGCGCAGTTAAAAATTCTGCAAGAAGTCGTCACATTAAGCGTATTTATCCCGTTCGCGGTGTTTTATATGCACGAGCCAGTGAAGTTGGATTTTTTATGGGCGGGAATATGTTTGATGGGGGCGGTTTATTTTATGTTTAGGGCATAAAGTCTAATAACCCAGCCAGCGCGCGCCTTGGTAAAAAATAAAGCTCACGACCCAAGCAAGTCCGAGCGACCAAATCAGTGAGAGCCACATAAAGCCTGTGCTTTTAGACTCATTTTTAATCGTCGCTATTGTCGATAAACATGGTGTATAAATCAAGGTAAACAGCATAAAACTCATGGCTTGCACCCAATCAATTTGTGATGCGATCTGCGCAGTGAGCGCATCCCCCTGCAAACCATAAATCACGGCAAGTGAACCCACCACAATTTCTTTTGCCACAAAGCCAAAAATCAAAGTAATGGCGAGCTCATTATTAATGCCTATCGGGTCAAGAATCGGTGCAAATAAATGACCGATTTTCCCTGCGTAGGTTTCGATACTGCCTGGGGTAGCGTTGAGTGGAAAATTGGTCATAAACCATACCAGCACCACGCCGATGATGATGAACTTGCTGGCGCGCGTCAGAAAGTGTTGTACCTCTTGCCAGCCGCGCAAAATAATTTGTCGATACGTCGGAAAGCGGTAAGGCGGTAACTCAAGAATAAACGGTTCTATATTTTTAAATTTTCCTTGCAATACAACGGCCGTGATAAACATGGTGAAAAAACTCATCATGTACAAGGCAAATAGCACAATCGGCCCTTGTTTTGCGCTGAAGAGCGCGGTAATCATAAACAAAAATACTTGTAAGCGCGCTGAGCATAATGAAAGCGGAATCACCAGCATGGTGAGTAAGCGCATCTGGCGCGAGCGCATGACACGTGTCCCCATCAATGCTGGCACATTGCAACCAAAGCCCATCAGCATCATGACAAATCCGCGGCCATCCAACCCCATTTTTGCCATGATGGCATCCATGAGAAAAGCTGCTCGTGATAAATAGCCACTATCTTCTACCATGGCCATCACCAAAAAAAATAAAATAATAATTGGTACAAATGCGGCGACAGTGGCAACACCAGCAAAAATGCCGTCTAACATCAAGCCGCTCAGCCACGCTGGGCTATGGGTAAATAATGGCTCAAGCAAGGTGGTGCGAATTAATTCCAGCACCCATGCCAAGCCATCTTGTAATGGTTTGCCTACGGTGAAGATTAATTGAAACAGCGCAAACATTGCCGCAAAAAAGATCGGCAGACCAAGCCATTGGTGTAGCAAAACTTTGTCAATCTGGTCCGTGCGGTTGTCGCTGAGAGTGGCTGGCACATGCACGTGTGCTGAAACTAAGTGGTCAATTTCTTCTTCAATTTTTTGGTCTTCTAGCAATGCTTGTTTGATTTTTTCTGGCTGGCTTTTGGGGGTATTATTTTGCAGTATTTCCGAACATTGGCGCAGCACCATAGGCAAGCCTTCACCATATTTTGCGCTCATGCTGACCACCGGCAACCCTAACGCTTGTGACAATTGTTCAGTATCAATCGAAATCCCGGCACGCTCGGCCTCGTCAATCATATTGAGCGTTAAAACGGCGGGAATATTGAGTTTTTTGATCTGTAAAACTAACGAAAGTTGACGATCAATTTGCGCGCTATTGATTAAAACAATCACTAAATCGAGCGGATGCTCTGAAAGAAAATGTCGCACCACATGTTCGTCTTCAGAAAAGCCATGCAGATCATAAATGCCAGGTAAATCAATGAGTTCTGCGATATGGCCGCCCATCAGGATTTTGGCACTCATTAAATCTACTGTGATGCCAGGCCAGTTGCCAACGCGGGCGGACGCGCCACTTAAACGATTAAAAAAAGTGGATTTCCCCGTATTGGGCATCCCTAATAAGGCAATCTGTTTCATTCTGCAGTAACTTTTTATTTAATTTTTTGGCTGAATATGAATTTTTTGCGCTTCAAGGTCACGCAGAATCACATCCGTTGTACCAAGGCGTACATGCAACGGCCCGTTAAAATTTGCGCGGCGGATTAAGCGCAATGGCTTACCAATTCTGAACCCAAGGGCGTGTAAGCGATGAAACAGTAATTCTTCTGCTTCAATCGCGGTGATGGTGGCTTGTGCGCCAATATCGAGCTGCGATAGTAATTGCATGGCTTTAATTTGAAGTAATGATAATTATTCTTATTATTGCATAAACATACTCTTAAAAAAGCATCTATGCCTAATTTTTTGTGAAGATTCCTGTCTGGCGTGTATTTAATAACAAAAAGCCCGAGGGTAAGCTCGGGCTTTTCAGTAAGCTAGCAAATTATTTTGCAATATCAACTTTTGCTTTGCTACGTAACTCGGTCAATATTTTTTCCAAATTACGTTGTTGTAAACCTTTTTGCAAATTTTCTTTCATTTTATCGTATTCAACTGGTTGAGCCGCACGTGTGTCGACCAAGCGAATGACGTGCCAACCAAATTGTGTTTGCACGGGTGACGCAGTGGTCGCACCTTTTTGCAAAATAGAAACAGCATCGCTAAACGGTTTCACCATGGTAGCGGGTGAGAACCAACCTAGATCGCCGCCTTTGTCTTTTGAACCGGGGTCAATCGATTTTTCTTTAGCTAATTTAGCAAAATCGCCACCTTTGCCTAATTTGGCGATAATGTCTTTGGCTTCAGCCTCGGTTTTTACCAAAATATGTTTGGCGTTAAATTCTTTCTCACCATAGGCTTTTTTGTATTCCTCGTAAGCAGCTTTGGTGTCCGCGTCAGAAATCGGATTTTTCTTCACAAAATCTTGCAGATACATGCTGGTTAAAAGTTCGCGGCGTGCTAACTCTTCACGGGCAATATAATCAGGATTTTTATCTAAGCCCAATTTTTGTGCTTCTTGGTAAACTATTTCAGAGTCGATCAATTTTTGCGTGATCGCTTGTTTGACTTGGTCGTCCACTTTTTGGCCGCGAGCAGCTGCGTCTTTGGCGATGTAGTCGTAAACAGATTGTTTGATCGCTTTGCCGTTAACTGTCGCAACGCTGTCAGCAGCAAAAGTCGCTGGTGAAAGTGTCAAAATCGCGAGCGCGATAAGCGTATTGGTGAGTTTCATTGAGAGTCCTCGTGGTTGAAATGGTTGTCATATTAAGCGTTGCCAAAGCGGGGAATGATACTCCACTTTTATAAAAAAAAATTAATTGGTACTTTGGGCACGAATGCTTAACGCGTGGATTTTACTAGGAAATAAATCATTGAGCGCTTCATATACCATACGATGCCTCATGACCGGCGGTACTTGATTAAAGCGCGGGCTAGTGATGGTGAGCTTAAAATGTCCGCCACCACCATTGCCGCGATGTCCGGCGTGCAAGCTGCTTTCGTCCTCTAACTCAATTAACGTTGGTTCCAAGCTTTGTAACTTGTATTTAATTTCTTCAGTAATCGACATGGTTAACTAGGAATAAAAATAAAGCGTACCAAAACTTTAGTTGGGTAAGGTTTTTCTAAAAGGCTTTACGGCCACATTTGCATACACGTTAGCAGCGACAAACGGGTCTTCATTTGCCCAGGTTTGCGCGGCAACTAGGCTTTCAAACTCAGCCACAATCAAGCTACCGGTAAAGCCAGCGCTGCCTGGGTCATTGCTGTCAACGGCAGGGAAAGGGCCAGCTAACAATAACCTGCCAGCATCTTGTAGCGTTTGTAACCTTGCTAAATGTGCCGGACGCGCGCTTAAGCGTTTTTCCAAGCTATTTGGAAAATCTTCAGCAATAATTGCATACCACATGTGTTTATTCCTTAGGCAAATGCTTACTCAGCAGCAAGGTTTGCGCGATGATAAACACAAACATAATGCCGGTAATACCAAAAAGTTTAAAACTAACCCAAGTTTCTTCAGAGTAATTAAACATTACGTAAAGGTTCAGGAAGCCCAAAACCATAAACAACATTGCCCAAGCCATGTTAATTTTCGTCCAAATAGATTCTGGGAGTGAAACTTGTTTTTCCATCAATGCTTTCATGGGATTTTTTTTAAAGAAAAATTGCGAAACTACTAAGCTCGCACTAAATATCCAATAGAGTATTGTGGGTTTCCACTGAATAAATATACGATCATTAAGGTACAACGTTGCCCCTCCAAACACAACAATCAGTACACCGCTGATAATCAGCATGTTATCAACCGTGCCGTGTTTGATTTTGCAATAAATAATTTGTGCTACGGTTGCCACCATCGCTACTCCGGTGGCTGTGTAAATGCCAAAAAATTTATAGGCGATAAAAAATAAAATCACCGGAAAAAGATCGAACAATAATTTCATAAAAACTCTTGGAAGAACTGAGGTTGCTTTAGTGGAATCACATCGCTAAAAAATGTTAAAGATGTGATGCATTAGGTAAAACATCTACTAAAATAAATAAAAAGGTAAAATTGCCGTAATCTGATATTGTATAACATGAGTACTTTTTTCGTATGCTCATAAGATTAAAAGCTTTATTTCTAGTTCAATTAGAGAGAGATTTTTAGCGACTTTTAGCTAAAAAGCAAAAAACATGTCACGTATTATTGATTTTCATTGCCACTCCACCGTTTCTGATGGCTTATTAGCGCCAGATGCTTTGGTACGCCATGCAAAAGATTGTGGGATTAAAGTTTTAGCGTTGACGGACCACGATGATGTTGGCGGCCTTGCATTAGCGCGTCAAACCGCTGTAGAAGAAAACATCCATTTTATTGATGGCGTTGAAATTTCCGTAACATGGAAAAAACGCACCATTCACATTGTCGGGTTAAATTTTAATCCGCAAAATGAAACGTTAAAAAACGCCTTGGCCAAAGTGCGCATAGATCGAGATGAGCGTGCGCAAGAAATGGCGCATGGCTTGGCCAGAGCTGGCATTCACGGCGCGTATGAAGGTGCGAAGAAGTTTGCTGGGCAGGCGATTTTAACCCGCATGCATTTTGCACAATTTTTGATTGAAAGCGGCAATGCCAAAAACACAAAATCGGTGTTTAAAAATTATCTAGTCAAAGGCAAACCGGGCTTTGTTGACCATCAATGGATGGATTTAGAGCAAGCGGTTGGTCTTATTAAAGGTGCTGGTGGTACAGCCGTGGTGGCGCACCCAGGCCGTTATGATTTAGGCATGATCAATATGCATCTTTTTATGCATGAGTTTAGATGTTATGGTGGTGACGCGGTTGAAGTTGTCACCGGTAGCCATCAGCCGCCGCAGTTTAAACAATTTGCCACCATCGCGCATCGGTTTGATTTAAAAGCCTCACGCGGTTCAGACTATCATGGCCCCGGCATCAGCTATTTAGAAATGGGCTGCTTGCCAGAATTGCCAGCGGGCTGCGTGCCGGTGTGGCAAGATTGGCCTGAAGTCCACGCAAAATTACAACAAGAGGCGGACGCGCTCGCTGCCTAATATTTTTGTCTATTCAGGCGATTTTTTATGTCGCAGTTTTTTCAACTACATCCTCAAAACCCACAAGCTCGGCTCTTAAAACAAACTGCAGAAATTTTGCAAAGCGGCGGGGTGATTGTTTACCCGACAGATTCCGGCTATGCGCTCGGCTGTTTGATTGGACAGGCGGATGCACAAGCGCGCATCCGGCAGATTCGCCAAGTGGACGAAGCACATTTATTCACCTTGGTGTGCAGAAATTTATCTGAGATCGGCCATTACGCAGTGGTGAGCAATAGTCAGTTTCGCTTACTCAAAGCTAATACACCGGGCGCATATACATTTATTCTAAAAGCGACGCGTGAAGTGCCGCGCAAATTACAGCATCCTAAACGCAATACGATTGGGATTCGTGTGCCTGATTTAGCCGTGACACAAGCCATTTTAGAAGCGATTGATGGGCCTTTGCTTAGCATGAGTTTGATTATGCCGGAGGAAGACTCTGCGCTCACTGAGGCGTGGGAAATTCGTGAAAAATTAGAGCATGCCGTGGATTTGGTGCTAGATGTTGGCAGTTGCCCGGCCGGAGAAACCACAGTGATTAATTTAACGGGTGAAGTGCCGGAGCTAATTCGCGCGGGTTTAGGTGATTTAGCCCCGTTTGGCTTAGAATAGACTGCATTCAAAGCAAAACATAAGCAAGAGGTTGTATGGAACTCACATTAATTCAAAAAATTGCAATTTATGCCTTGCCGGTAATTTTTGCCATCACCGCGCACGAGGCCGCACATGGCTACGCCGCTAAATATTTTGGTGACATGACTGCACACAATGCGGGCCGCATTAGCTTAAATCCACTCAGGCATATTGATCCGTTTGGTACGTTAATCTTGCCTGCACTGACCATTATGTTGGGCGGCATTTTATTTGGTTGGGCTAAACCTGTGCCGGTTGATTTTGGAAAATTGCGCCGCCCCAAAAAAGACATGCTATGGGTCGCTGCCGCTGGCCCGGCAGCCAATTTTGTCATGGCTATCATATGGATTCTGGTGATTAAATTTTCAGCCAGTTTTCCTGAATCTGTTGCCCTACCAATGGGGTTAATGGGTAAAGCCGGCGTAACAATTAACGTCGTGTTGATGGTGTTGAATTTATTTCCATTGCCGCCTTTGGATGGCGGGCGTATTGCCGTCAGTTTGTTACCAAGAAACTTAGCCATTAAATTTGCGCAATTAGAGCGTTATGGTTTTATCATCCTCATTTTGTTGTTATTTACTGGTGTTCTTAGCGCAATTTTAAGCCCGGTGATTAACTTGGTGTTTGCGGCTTTAGGTGCTGTGTTCAGCTAATTCATTTGTATAATTAAAATTAATTTGTTTTAAGGTTATTTTCAAAAAGGTTTTTTCATGGCAATCGAGCGGGTTTTATCGGGCATGCGTCCTACAGGGCAATTGCATTTGGGGCATTACAACGGCGTATTAAAAAATTGGATTCGCCTGCAACACGAGCATGAATGCTTGTTTTTTGTCGCCGATTGGCACGCCTTGACTACGCATTACGATACGCCAGAGATCATTGAGCAAAGCGTTTGGGATATGGTCATTGACTGGCTCGCCGCAGGTGTTGACCCTGCCAATGCGACGATTTTTATTCAATCGCGCGTGCCAGAACATGCAGAACTGCATACATTGCTTTCTATGATCACCCCCTTAAGCTGGCTCGAGCGTGTGCCAACTTACAAAGATCAGCAGGAAAAACTCGCCAGCAAAGATTTATCCACTTACGGTTTTTTAGGCTATCCACTGTTGCAAAGTGCAGACATTTTGATTTACAAAGCCACGCAAGTGCCGGTGGGCGAAGATCAAATCCCGCACATTGAATTCACGCGTGAAATCGCGCGCCGGTTTAACCATATTTACGGTAAAGAAGTGGGCTATGAAGAAAAAGCTGAGGCTGCGATTAAAAAATTAGGCTCAAAAAAAGGCGCGCTATATGAAGAAATGCGCAATGCCTACCAACAAAGTGGCGATGAAGAGGCACTTGAATCCGCCCGTGCTTTGATCGAAGAGCAACAAGGCATGAGTATAGGCGACAAAGAGCGCTTGCTGGGATATTTAGAAGGTGGCGGTAAAATTATTTTGGTTGAGCCAGAATATAAACTCACGCCCGCCTCAAAAATGCCGGGGTTAGATGGGCAGAAAATGTCTAAATCCTACAACAACACGATTTCTCTCCGCGAAGAGCCAGATTTAGTTGCGAAAAAAATCAAAACCATGCCAACCGACCCTGCGCGCATCCGCCGTACGGATCCAGGTGATCCAGCCAAGTGTCCTGTTTGGCAGTTGCATGAAATTTATTCGGAAGATAACGTCAAAGATTGGGTGCAGATGGGTTGTAAAAGTGCCTCGATTGGCTGCATTGAGTGTAAAACGCCTGTGATTGACGGCGTTTTAGCAGAGCTAAAACCAATGCAAGAACGTGCAAAACAATACGCCGAAGACCCAACGTTGGTGAAAAATGTGGTGGCAGAAGGCTGTGAAAAAGCGCGTAAGCTAGCGCGCGAAACCATGCGCGATGTGCGTGATGCCATGGGTCTCAATTATGGCTAAATCTTTTAATGGCTGAAACCACCGCAACGATTGCGAAGATCAAAGGCGAGGCGCTCAGTGAGTTGCCTAAAGACCTTTACATTCCGCCAGATGCGCTGGAGGTTTATTTAGAATCGTTTGAAGGCCCGCTCGATTTATTGCTGTATTTAATCCGCCAGCATAATTTAAATATTTTAGATATTCCGATGGCGGAACTCACGCGCCAATACATGGTGTATGTTGAAAAAATGCAGGCGATTAAGCTAGAGTTAGCCGCTGAATATTTACTGATGTCAGCGATGTTGATCGAAATTAAATCTCGCATGATGTTGCCAAAACCTGCGGAAATTGAATCTGAAGATGACCCACGTGCAGGGCTGGTGCGGCGGTTAATGGAGTATGAAGCCATTAAATTGGCCGCGCAGCGTTTGGACGAAATGCCAAGAGTGGGTGAGCAGTTGACGGTTGCGGCAGCATATTACGAACATATCAGTGAGCAGAAGCCGCGCGAAGTCAGTTTGGATGAATTAGCAGAAGCGTGGCGGAATGTACTCAAGCGTGCAAAACATTTTGAGCATCATAAAATTGGGCGGGCTGAGCTTTCTGTGCGCGAGCATATGAGCACGATTCTGCGCCGTTTGCAGGTGGATGCTTTGGTAGAGTTTTCTGATCTTTTTAACGTGCAACATGAAGGTTTACCCAAACTTGTGGTGAATTTTTTAGCGATTTTAGAATTGGCGCGTGAAGGCTTGATTCGCATTACGCAACAAGCCGCTTTTTCACCGATTTACTTGCAACTTGCGCAGCGAGAAGAGACTGTTTAAGCATGAGTGAACTCAATAATATTGACCAATTTAAGCGCGTTTTAGAAGCGGCGTTGCTCACTTCCAGTCAGCCTTTGAGCCTAGACGACATGCAGAAATTATTTATTGAGCGTGTGGAGCGTGCAACGTTGCGCATGTTGCTTGATGAACTCAAGCAGGATTGGGATGCACGCACTATGGAGCTGGTTCAAGTGGCAAGCGGCTACCGTTTTCAGGCGAGGGCAGAATTTACGGTTTTTCTAGCGCGCTTAACGCCAGAAAAACAGGTGAAATATTCGCGCGCCGTGTTGGAAACCTTGGCGATTGTTGCCTATAAGCAACCAGTCACGCGTGGTGATATTGAAGAAATTCGTGGCGTAGCGGTCAACCCGAATGTGATTCGTCAACTACAAGAGCGTGAGTGGATTGATGTGGTCGGCCAGCGTGAGGTGCCAGGCAGGCCTTCACTTTATGCAACCACCAAACATTTTTTGGATGATTTTAATTTGCGCTCACTCGCCGAATTGCCACCGATGGAAGATTTTGCGCAGCAGGAGTTTCAACTTAATTCTTAATTTGAATAAAAAAAGCGGTATGGTCTTTTTGCTGTAAAATCTTGTCTTAATTCATTTAAGTAATTCTTATGGTACGCCCTTTTAAATCTCCCCGTCAGTCAGAAAATCCTCGTCCACGTCGCAACGTAGAGCCAGTTGATGGTGAATTGTCAGCAGCTAGTGCGCCGACGCAGCGTTTGCATAAGTTGTTGGCGTTGTCTGGCTTTGGCTCGCGCCGCGACATGGAAAAGTTGATAGAGTCTGGTCGAGTGACCGTGAATGGCCAAGTTGCCACGCCTGGGATTGGTGTCACAGAACATGACACTGTGCGCGTGGATAATCGCCCAGTGAAATTGCAATTTGAAGCAGAGTTGCCGCAAGTGCTACTTTACCACAAGCCAGAAGGTGAAATTGTCAGTCAAGACGACCCAGAAGGCCGTGCCTCGGTGTTTGATAAACTGCCAAAAATTAAATCGGGTAAATGGATCGCGATTGGCCGTTTGGACATGAACACCAGCGGTTTGCTGATTTTTACCAATTCTGGCGAGTTAGCGAACCGTTTGATGCATCCGCGCTATGAAGTGGAGCGTGAATATGCCGTACGTATTTTTGGCGAGTTATCCGAAGAGCAAATGTCGCAATTGACCACCGGTATTGAGTTGGAAGATGGCCCTGCCAATTTTGACCGCATCATACCGCAAGGTGGCGAGGGCGCTAATCATTGGTATCAAGTGATCCTGCGTGAAGGCCGCAACCGCGAGGTGCGCCGCATGTTTGAGGCATTTCAATTGCCAGTCAGCCGCTTAATGCGTGTGCGTTTTGGGCCGGTTAACTTGCCTTCACGCGTTAAACGCGGGCAAATGCTCAAACTTGAACAAAAAGAAGTGGTTGGATTATTAGAATGGGCTGGTCTAGCTGTACCAAAAGCGCCTTTAAGACAGCTCACGCAACGTGAAAAACTAAAAGCCACCACTGTGTTTATGCCAAAGGTGCGTAAACAACGCGGCAGTATTTTAGATAAAGCACCACGACAAGAGGGTGAACGCGGAGAGAAAAAAACGCATAGTGCTAGCAAGCCGCAACAGCGTAGAAAACAGACGCCACGACGGGAGCGCTAAGCGTTTAATTTGAATTAACGATGGCCTTCCTTCGCCATATTGATGCTGTACTTAGGAATTTCCACCACTAAATCTGCGTCACCAACCAAGGCTTGGCAGGAGAGGCGAGATTGAGGCTCTAAACCCCATGCTTTATCGAGTAAATCTTCTTCTTTTTCTTCCAATTCATTAAGTGATTTAAAGCCTTCGCGCACAATCACGTGGCAAGTGGTACAGGCACACACTTTGTCACAGGCGTGGTCGATGTCAATGTGATTATCTAGCAGCGCATCGCAAATAGAAGTGCCTTTTTCGGCCTGAATCACGGTACCTTCTGGGCATAGTTCAATGTGCGGTAAAACAATAATTTGTGGCATAAAATTCTCTTAAAAATTAAGCGTATCCAAGTTTTGCCCAGCAAAGGCATTTTTGATGGAGTTATCCATTCGTCTTGCGGCAAAATTCTCCGTGGCGTGGTTAAGCGCTTCAGTAGCTTTAATAATTGCCTGACTATCTTGTTGTTGGCAAGTGTTTTTAAGCGTTTGCATTTGGGCAAAAATTCCCTGTTTTTCTTCTGCAGTTAGTAAGTCGCTATCTTGGTCGAGCGCAGTTTGAATCGCATCTAATAATCTATCTGCATCCACAATGGCTTCGCGCAGGGCGCGCGCTTTCTTGTCAGTTTCTGCTGCGCCGAAGGAGGATTTTAACATGGTGGTAATTTCGTCTTCACTTAAGCCGTAAGACGGTTTGACGACAATATTAGCTTCAATGCTTGTGGTTTGTTCTCGCGCGCTGACTGAGAGTAAACCATCGGCATCCACCTGAAAAGTCACACGGATTCGCGCTGCGCCAGCGGGCATGGCGGGGATGCCACGCAATTCAAATTTTGCCAGTGAGCGACAGTCTGAAACCAATTCACGTTCGCCTTGTAGCACGTGAATACTCATGGCAGTTTGGCCATCTTTGTAGGTGGTAAATTCTTGCGCACGGGCGATTGGCAACGTGGAATTTCTTGGAATCACTTTTTCAACCAGCCCGCCCATGGTTTCTAAGCCAAGCGATAAAGGTGTCACGTCAAGTAAAAGTAAGTCGTCATCATTGCGGTTGCCCGCTAAAATATTAGCCTGAATCGCGGCGCCAAGTGCGACGACTTTATCAGGGTCTAAATTAGTGAGCGGCTCTTGCTTAAAAAAATCCTTCACCGCTTGGCGAATATGCGGCATGCGTGTCGCACCGCCGACCAATACCACGCCATTAATATCTTCTAAGCTTAAGTTGGCATCGCGCATGGCTTTACGGGTTGGGCTGAGCGTTTTGTTAACAAGATTTTCTGTGAATTTTACAAACTCGCTGACCGTTAAAGTCACGTCCACAACCGTGCCATCACTTAACTTGCAAACGATATTGGCTTCGTGGTTGTCCGTGAGCCACTCTTTGGCTTGCCGCGCTTTTGTGAGTAAAAGGCGCGTATCTTCTTCGTTTAGCGGTGCAAACCCAACCGATTGTCCGCGAACTTGATCCAGCACCCAGCAGTAGATACGGTGGTCAAAATCATCACCGCCCAACGCTGAATCGCCATTAGTCGCCAACACTTCAAACACACCTTTACTCAAGCGCAAAATAGAAATATCAAACGTGCCGCCGCCGAGATCATAAATCACATACACGCCTTCGGCGGCGTTATCCAATCCGTAAGCCACTGCCGCCGCGGTGGGTTCGTTGAGTAAGCGCAATACATGCAAACCGGCCAAACGTGCTGCATCTTTGGTAGCTTGGCGTTGTGCGTCGTCAAAATAGGCTGGGACAGTAATCACCGCGCCCGTCAGCTCACCACGACCTTCATCAATGCCTAACGCTTTTTCAGCACGTGCTTTAAGCGTTTTTAAAATTTCAGCAGAAATTTCTACTGGGCTTTTTAAGCCGGCGCGCGTGTTAATTTGCAGATGGTTGTTATTTGGATTGGCTTCAACAAACTTATAAGGGATATGCGCTCTATCGGCAATGTCTTTTAAACTTCTACCCATAAAGCGTTTGACCGATACAATGGTGTTGATTGGGTCTCGGCTTTGTTGCGCCTGCGCTTGATGGCCCACAACGACTTCATCATTTTCTAAATAACGCACAACGGAAGGGAGCAGGGCGTGGCCCGATGCATCTTGCAACACCGTACTCATGCCGCTGCGGACCGTGGCAACTAAAGAGTTGGTCGTGCCTAGGTCAATGCCAATCGCCAAGCGGTGTTGATGCGGGGCTGCGGATTGGCCAGGTTCGGAAATTTGTAACAGTGCCATTTTTAGTCTTCGAGTTGCGCGATGATATTTTTCACATCACTGCTCACTTTATCAATAAAGCTGAGTTTACGCACAATTTGTGCGGCTTCTGGCAATGTGTTTTTATCGCTCAAGCTCGTGCTTAAATTTTCTTGTAAATTTTTTGCCATTGTTTGCATGGCAGCAAGTTGTGCGTCTAAGGCAGCAATGTCTTTGGTTGCTTTTGCATCTTCAATCGCCTCACGCCAGTCCATTTGCAACATTAAAAAATCGGCTGGCATCGATGTATTACTTTCTTCTAGTGTTGCAAACCCTTGGGATTCCAGCATGTAGCGGGCGCGGGCAGTAGGATTTTTAAGCGTTTGGTAGGCTTCATTGGCGAGCGTTGCTGTTTGCATGGATCGTAGACGCTCTGCTGGACTTGCTGTCACAAATTTATCGGGATGTATTTCCGCTTGTAGCTTGCGGTAGTTTGTATCTAACGCGGCAAGGTCAATACTAAAATTTTCGGGAAGATTAAAAATTGAAAAATAATTTTGTGTCATAAAAAACCGTTACGAGCGAAGTGAATACAAGGTGCGAAAATGTGAAACGACGATATTATGTTTTTATAAATGGGGATATTGAACATTTAAGTGACACCTTAGTCGCAAGCGCGGTAGGTTTTAAACGGTAAACGACTCTCCGCAACCACATTCACCCTTAACATTAGGGTTATTAAATTTAAACCCTTCGTTTAAGCCTTCTTTGGCAAAATCCAGCTCCGTGCCGTCCATATATACCAAGCTTTTTGGATCGATAATCACTTTAATGCCGTGGCTTACGAACACCATATCTTCTTCATGCAACTCATCAACAAATTCTAGGGTATATGCCATACCGGAACAACCGGTAGTTTTGACGCCCAAGCGCAAACCTAGGCCTTTGCCACGATTTGCCAAAAATTTTTCAACGCGGTTTGCCGCGTTTTCAGTTAGAGTAATTGCCATATTTATTTCGCTTGTTTTGCTTTTAAATCTGCAATTGCTGCCTTAATTGCATCTTCCGCTAGTACCGAGCAGTGAATTTTTACTGGAGGCAACGCTAACTCTTCAGCAATTGCAGAATTTTTAATTTCTTGCGCTTGATCGAGCGTTTTGCCTTTTAACCATTCGGTCACCAGAGAGCTAGAAGCAATCGCTGAGCCGCAACCGTAGGTTTTAAATTTTGCGTCTTCAATTACGCCAGATTCATTCACCTGAATTTGCAGCTTCATCACATCACCGCATGCTGGCGCGCCGACCATACCAGTGCCAACATTTTCTGCATTTTTGTCTAATGTACCCACGTTGCGAGGATTTTCGTAGTGGTCTAAAACCTTATCTGAATATGCCATTTGTAACTCCTTGATTTTTTAATGAGCAGCCCACTCGACTTTGGATAAATCGATGCCGTCCTTAAACATCTCCCACAACGGGGAAAGTTCTCTTAATTTGCCAATTTTATTTTTCATCAACTCAATGGTGTAATCCACATCTTCTTCAGTGGTGAATCTGCCAATGGAAAAACGAATCGAGCTATGCGCTAATTCATCTGAGCGACCAATCGCGCGCAGTACATAACTTGGCTCTAAACTTGCCGAAGTACAGGCCGAGCCGCTAGAAACCGCGATACCTTTAACGGCCATCATTAAAGATTCACCTTCGACATAATTAAAGCTGATATTTAAATTATGTGGTACGCGTTGTTCTAAATCGCCATTCACATACACTTCTTCAATGGTTTGCAGTCCGTGCAGTAATTTGTCGCGGAGTTTGCGGATGCGCGCATTTTCAACGTCCATTTCCTCACGTGCAATGCGGAAAGCTTCACCCATCGCGACAATTTGGTGGGTCGGCAAAGTACCTGAACGCATGCCGCGTTCATGTCCGCCGCCATGCATTTGTGCTTCAATACGAATGCGCGGTTTACGGCGAACGTACAATGCGCCGATGCCTTTGGGGCCGTAGGTTTTATGGGCTGAAAAACTCATCAAATCAACGGGCAAATTTTCTAAATCAATCTTCACTTTGCCTGTAGCTTGAGCAGCATCAACATGGAAAATAATGTTATTTTCACGGCAAATATTGCCAATTGCGGTGATGTCTTGAGCCACGCCGATTTCATTATTCACAAACATCACGGATGCCAATACAGTATCTGGACGAATAGCTGCTTTAAATTTTTCCAAGTCAATTAAACCATTGGGTTCTGGGTCTAAGTAAGTGGCTGTAAAGCCTTGGCGTTCTAACTCGCGCACCGTGTCGATCACCGCTTTATGCTCGGTGGTGATAGTAATAATGTGCTTACCTTTGCTGGCAGCGTAAAAATTAGCCGCGCCTTTAATTGCCAAATTATTTGATTCAGTCGCGCCGGACGTCCACACAATTTCACGTGGATCTGCGCCAACTAGTTTGGCTACTTCTAAGCGCGCATTTTCAACCGCTTTTTCCGCTGTCCAACCGTAAGGATGGCTACGCGAGGCCGGGTTGCCAAAATGTTCGCAAATGTAAGGGATCATTTTTTCTGCCACACGGGGGTCAACCGGCGTGGTGGCAGAATAATCCAAATAAATTGGGTGTGCATCGTCATGCTTAGCGAGCCCATTGGCATCGTAAGCGTCTTTTTTAACTGGCATTTCTACGGATGACATGCTGTTTTTTTTCCTAAAATTATCTAATCAAAATCTGTTACGCCGCAATCGCTGTCAGTTGCTTGAGTCTTGAAATTTCTTGTTCAAGCACGACTAAAAAGCGTTGTACTTCTTCGGCGGTATTATTTGCACCAAAACTTACGCGCACAGCGCCACGTGCTAAATCACGGTCCACGCCCATCGCGAGCAACACGTGGCTTGGCTCGGTACTGTCAGAAGAACAAGCTGAACCACTTGCCACTGCAAAGCCTTGTTTGTCCAGCGCCATGACCAAGGTTTCGCCTTCAATATTACTGATCGCAAAAAAACTGGTATTTGGAATGCGCTCAACTTGATCGCTAAAAATCGTCACGTTTAAATGGTGCTGAATTTTTTTTAAACCTTGTTCAAATTGGTCGCGTAGTTGGCGGACTTTTTCTGCATTATTTTTAACCCGCGTTGCCGCAAGCGCACACGCAACGCCAAAACCAATAATCGCTGCGACATTTTCAGTCCCGCTACGTAAGCCTCGTTCTTGGCCGCCACCATGCATCAGTGGTGTGATGTCCAAGCGTTTATCTAACACTAGCGCTGCTGCGCCTTGTGGGCCGTGAATTTTATGGCTTGAAACCGTCATCGCGTGGACATTCAATTCAGTAAAATTTACTGGTAATTTACCAAACATTTGTACGGCATCCGTATGAAAAAGCGCACCGGTTTTGCGGGCGGTTTCAGCTAGGTTGGCAATGTCTTGGATGACGCCCGTTTCATTATTGGCCAGCATGATCGAAGCGACGCTGGTTGGCGTTTTTAGCAACTGTTTAAATGATTCTGTTAACACTTGGCCTTGGTCATTGACCGGAATTACATCATGCGCAAAGCCAAAATTTTTGATGGCAATCGCTGGTGCGGTGACACACGGATGTTCAATTGCACTGGTTAACAGCTGCCCATGTGCAACATGATTTGCCAAGCCTTTAATGGCGAAATTGTTGGCTTCGGTGCCGCTTGCTGTAAACACAATTTGTGCAGGGTAAGCGCCACAGGCTTCCGCTACTTGCGCACGTGCATGCTCGACTGCATCCCTCGCTGCACGACCATAATAATGGCGACTAGTCGGGTTGCCACTTTGATTCTCTAGCCACGGCAGCATCGCCTGCAGCACGGCAGGGTCTAGCTTGGTCGTAGCGTTGTGATCAAAGTAAATGTGGTTCATGATGAATGCACTGTTGTGAGTGGCGTTGCTTCTTTAGCGTGATGCAATCCGTGTCGGGGAAAGTTAATTTTTTTGCCCTGTGTTTTAGATGCAACCATATCACCCAAATTGACACTGCTTAAATATTCAAGAATCCGAATATTTAAATTTGACCAAAGCTCATGCGTCATGCATGGACCATCATCGTGACAGTTTTGATTTCCACCGCATTGTGTTGCATCAATCTTTTCATCCACGGCGCTGATGATTTCTGCTACTGAAATTTCATGGGCATGCTTTGCAAGTTGATAACCCCCGCCTGGGCCACGCACGCTTTTCACTAGGCCGCCGCGACGTAAGCGGCTAAATAGTTGCTCAAGATAAGAGAGTGAAATGCGCTGGCGTTCGCTAATATCGGCCAGTGTGATTGGTTTTGATTTTTTTGTAGGCATGAGTTCGCCTTCTGCGGCCAAAGCTTCGTTGAGCGCAATGTCGAGCATGGCTGTGACAGCGAATCTACCTTTTGTTGTAAGTTTCATAAGTATTCACCTTCAATATGAGGTGATAATTTTATAATAACCTACTAATTTAGTCAATTAATTGTTGTGGTAGTTCAGTGGGCTAAAAGTCACTTAGTTTAGGCTTTTGGTTTTTTCTCAGCGAACGCTTTGCCGACATTTTGCTCAGATTCGTCATCGCTAAGCTGTGCAAGTTTTGCCTTGAGTTGCGAGAGCTCTTTGTCTTGCTTATCTGCATGCCGTAATAAATCGCGAATCGCTTTGTACATGGGGTCGTTTTCATCATTGCCTACGGCGTAAGCACTAAAGCTTGGTTTTTGATCAGAAGTGCGACGTTGTTTGATTTTTTCTTCTTCCAAAATACGCGCAGGGATGCCCACTGCCGTGGCGTTTTCTGGCACATCTTTCACTACGACAGCGTTAGAGCCGATTTTTGCATTTTTACCAATAGTAATTGGGCCGAGTACTTTTGCGCCAGCGCCAATGACGACACCCGCTTCTAATGTTGGGTGGCGTTTGCCTTTGTTCCACGAAGTGCCGCCTAAAGTCACGCCGTGATAAAGCGTGCAGTCATCGCCAATTTCTGCCGTTTCACCAATGACAATGCCCATGCCGTGGTCGATAAACACGCGACGACCAATGGTTGCGCCCGGGTGAATTTCAATGCCGGTAAGCCAGCGCCCGATATGCGAAGTGAAGCGACCTAACCAGAAAAAATGTTTTTTCCAAAGCCAATGGCTAAAGCGGTGAATAATCAGCGCATGCACGCCGGGATAAGTGGTGAGGACTTCCAGATGTGTGCGCGCCGCGGGGTCGCGGTCAAACACGATGGAAATGTCTTCTTTGAGTTTTTTGAACATAAGCAGAATTATGCCACAACTTGTTTATAATGCTGGTGGTTGAATTGATCGATAAAAGCCATCATTCTCAGTTATTCTTACTTATTGATTTTAAAGACTAAAAAGATGTCTGACGTGTGTGTTTCGTGTGGTGCGTGTTGTACCATGTAACCGAGCGCGGACCAGTTATGGCTTAAGTCAGATTTGCGTTAAAGCCACAGAATTAACTGCCACGGGTATAGCTTGTTAATTTTAAATGAATTGTACTTGCCATGATTCACCAGAAAGTTTTTTTAGACTAAAGTAACCCAACACCAAATTGCCAAATCAACATAAAAATGCAAGTGATTTTTGTGTAAATCTCAAGCTCAATTGCTTTATTTTCCTGAGTGTTTTAAGCATACAAAAGTCCCGAAATATTGCGGGGCTTTTGTATGTTTGGGATGTTAATAAAAAAATTAGCCGCGCTTTTCCACTTTTTCAGGTTTTTCGGCTTTTTCAGCGCGTTCTACTTTTTCAGGACGCTCAGCTTTTTCGACACGTTCTACCTTCTCAATCTTTTCAGGTCTTTCGGCTTTTTCAGCGCGTTCTACTTTTTCAGGACGCTCAGCTTTTTCAACACGTTCTACCTTCTCAATCTTTTCAGGTCTTTCGGTTTTTTCGGTGCGTTCTACTTTTTCAACTTTAACAGGTCGTTCTATCGCTGCGACGCGTCTTTCAACTCTTTGTGGGCGGACACTGTTGTCATCAACTGAACCGTCACCACGAACTTTGACGCCGCCGACAACATCATTCGCCCCACGCTCACGACGCGGTGAGTTGTCGTCAACTGTTCCATCGCCACGCAATTTCACCCCGTTCACAATGTCGTTTGAACTAACCCCGCGTGGGCTGTTGTCATCCACCGATCCATCGCCACGCAGTTTCACTCCTAAGCTATTAAAATCGTCCAAACCTGCTGCCTGAGTATTTATTGAATAGATGGAAGCGTTGAGAAAGCTAACTACTAAACTAATTAACAACTTTGATTTACGCATAATTTACTCCTTGATTACTATGTGTGAAAATTACACACAAATGCAGAATAACATAAAATTAGTGGTAGTCAACAAATATGTGTGTTTTTTTTACACGCATCTGTATATAATGACGTCATGAATGACCAATCTTTACCTATTTCGCCGACACAGGCCTTGTTGTTAGCTAGTTTTCGCCGGCTGATAAAACCTATGGTGCGATTATTTTTGTCTAAAGGGATTACCTATACGCTCTTGCTTGAAGCGATTAAGCGGACTTTTGTTGAGGTGGCGGATTGCGAGTTTAAAATTGATGGTAAAGCGCAAACAGACAGTAGATTAACTTTAATTACTGGTGTGCATAGAAGAGATGTCAGTCGTTTGCGTCAATCGCAAGCTAGCAATGAGTCTGTAAAAACCAATTTAAGTGCACAAATCATTGCCCAGTGGCTTGGTAATGCAAGTTATCTTACTGAAGATGGCACACCTAAACCCTTATTTTTGACTCGTAAACAAGGTGAAGAAGCCAGCTTTGAGGCTTTAGTAGCGCTGGTGAGCAAAGATATTCGATCTCGACCTGTTCTGGATGAATGGTTGCGAACAGAGATTGTCTGTTTCAATGCCGCAGGTTTGGTGCAATTAAACCAAGATGCATTTTTGCCAAATAATAATTTGGAAGAACAATTATTCTTTCTAGAAATGAATGTGCATGATCATTTAGCTGCTGCGGTGAACAATACCTTGTCCGATAATAAAATGTTCGAACGGTGTGTCTACTATGATGGCCTTACTTTTGCCCATGTTGAGGCTATGCACGACCTCATTAAAACTCAAGGCATGGATTTTCTTAAGCTGGTTAATCAGCGCGCTTTATCTTTAGAGCAATCAACTGAGCAAGAAAATAATCCGAAATATCGCTTCAACACAGGTTTGTATTTTTACTATGAACCAAGTGAGGATACTTCTAAATGAATAAATCTCTGTGGAGCAAAATTTACATAGCGTCAGTGTTTACACTGCAACTTGTAGGAGTTGCTTATGCAGGGAATATATGTGATAGCCAAATCAATTATCAAGTAGATGAATTCGAAAATGGTAATGGCGGCATGGGTGGAACTGGCATTAATCCGGGTGGTATTGGAGGCACAGGTGTAAAACAAAATGGTGTTGGTGGCACAGGGCATGCGCCTAAAGGTGGTGTGGGTGGTACTGGGCATGGTAATAATGGCGGTGTTGGTGGCACGGGTTGGAAAGTGATTGATAGTCGAGGATCGTCACAAATTATCGGAGTTGTGACTGGATTTGCAAGTGTTTGCGTTAATGGGGTTGAAGTCCATTACGATCAAAATACCGTAATTGATAATGACGGTCAGCCTGCCAGCACGCATAATTTGAAAGTTGGACAACTAGTCAATGTGAGTGCGGTAGGGCGTGGGCAAGAGGTAAAAGCACAAAAAATTTCAATTATGTATGCACTTGCTGGCCCTGTGACAAAAGTTGATATGGCACGACAGCTAGTGCATGTCATGGATCATCCTGTCGATATTTCAAGTGCAATCAATCAAAGAATGCCAATCTCAGTAGGAGATAAGCTACGCGTCAGCGGATTAACTGCAATCGGTAGACCCGTAAAGGCTACGTTGGTTGAGAGGTCGCCACCAAACGCAACGGCATTTGCCACCCGAGAGGTGATGAGAACAGCAGCCCATAAAGGCGTTCCAGTCAAAGGCATCAGTGTTAATGGGAATGTTGGTATGCGTGTAAAAGGCGAATGGAATGGCCGCGCCCTAGTTGCAAACAAGACCGAGGTGGTCACCGATAAACCATTGGTAGCAGGTACAGCAGTGCATCTTCAAGGCTACGGTACTTTAATTAACTCAAATACACTTAATCTCTCTGGACAAGAAGTATCAATTCAGTCCGTTGGAAAAGCGCGCAAAATTGAAAATGGGCAACTATTAATATTGCATGGCATTGTGAATAAAGAGGGAAAAATTCAAACCAACACGCTAGAGTATGTGGATAGCCAGCGGATTTTGGAGCGTGGTGGTAAGTCTCACATAGAGGATAACCGTGGAAAAAATGAAAGCAATCAATCAAGCAATACTGAAGATGACACCGTTTCAGAACAAAATAAAAAACAACAAAAGTCTTTAGAAAATCAGCAAAAGGTTGCTGAAGAACAGCAAAAAAATGCAGACAAAGCGTTGAAAAATGACTCGAGCTCGGCTGAAAAAGAGCAGGAATCCATTCAAAAAGCTACTGAAGACGCACTAAAAAACACTGAAAATCAAAATGAACGACAGTCAGACGTTTTTGAGTCCTCCGGAAGTTCGTCTAATGGAGATAAAGCCAACACCCGAATTGAAAGTAACATGAAAATTGAAGTGATAGAGAAGAGTGGAAAAAATGAAAAAATTGAGAAGGTAGAAAAAACAGAAAAAGTAGAGAAGGTAGAGAAGGTAGAGAAGCCCGAAAAGGTGGAGAAGCCCGAAAAGGTGGAGAAAATTGAACGAAGTGGAAAAGACTAACAAAAGGAGGATTTCAACATCATGAACTATAAGATTTATTTAGCACTCATTGCTGGATTAACACAAATGCCAGCATATGCTGAGGGAACTTTAGGCTTTACCACTGGAGTTGATTATAGTAGTGGTAAGTACGGACAATCTGAAAAGACACGAATCACCTACGTGCCGCTCATCGCCAAGTACGAACTAGATCGTTGGTCATTTAAGGCTGTGGTGCCATGGTTGCGCATCGATGGCCCAGGTGGCGTTTCTGCTGATAGCCGCATTAATACAGGTGCGGTGGTTACACGTCGTACGGTAGAGTCTGGATTAGGCGATGTGGTGCTAGGCGCTACATATAGTGCATTGATGCTCAATGAACCAAAGTTTTATATGGACATTGGCGCTAAAGTAAAGTTACCAACTGCATCAGAAAGCAAAGGGTTGGGCACAGGAGAAACCGATTACACGCTATCGACAGATGTATACAAGACACTAGATCAATTAACCTTGATGGGCACACTCGGGTATAAGGTGCTGGGCGATCCTTCAGGGGTTAACTTGAACAATGTGTGGTTTACTTCAATAGGTGCTGTTTATAAGATTGATGACCAAAATAGCCTTGGTGCAACGATGGATCTGCGTCAAGCCACTACCGACCAAAGCACAGGTTTACGCGAATATACTGTATTTTATTCGCACAAATTTAACGAAACCTACAAGCTACAAACTTATGCGGTGGCGGGAGATACTACTTCTAGTGTAGATTATGGTGCGGGTGCTATGTTAGCGATTAGTTGGTAACTCGTTCAAAAGGTGAAAATAGGTTTTTTGCGCTTAGTTAAAATAAAAAACATTCTAAAAAAGTAGATGATAATGAGCTTTAATGAAACTAGAGTATTGTCATCTACTCCTTGCCACTAGATATTTCTGAGGTTGCTAATATTTGGTGTGTTTTTTCGGTTTTACACTCAATGTTAAAATCCCGCGCAATAAATTCACCTCTTCTTTTTCTAAGCGTGTCCTGCTATACAGTCGGCGTAAACGTTCAAATAATTTTTTTGGCGCGCGTGGATTAATATAACCAATTTCTTCTAATACTTCGCGCATGTGTTCGTAAAAACGTTCTAAATCTTCTTGTGTGGCAAGTTCCGCTGATTTTTCTTGGTAATGTAGTTCGCCCGTGGTAATTGCCATGCGCAGTTCATAACACATGATTTGTACAGCCTGTGCGAGGTTGAGCGAGGTGTATTCTGGGTTGGCCGGAATCGTCGCCAACACGTGACAGCGGTCAGCTTCCTCATTACTTAAACCGCTCATTTCGGTGCCAAATACAAGCGCGACTTGATGCTGGCTGGCAATGGTTTTGACTTCTTTTGCGGCTTCGCGCACTGCCATCACTTGTTGTGAGAGTGAGCGCTCTTTGCCGCTCACGCCAATCACAAAATGACAATCGGCAATCGCTTCCTCTAACGTTTGTGTGACGATTGCATTATCCAGTAAATCAGCCGCATTGACCGCTAATGAGTTTGCTTCTCCATCTGGGAAGTGTTTTGGGCGTACCAAGTAAAGCCTGCTTAAGCCCATGGTTTTCATGGCGCGCGCTGTGGAGCCGATGTTGCCAGGATGGCTGGTTTGGCACAAAACAACTCTGACATTGTTAAAAATTACTTGCGGGTTCACTTTTTTGAGGGGGGCGTTGATGTTTGGTAATGGGGTTAAAACTGCTAAAATAGCATTTTATCAGTTCTTTAAGAAAAACTACCTATGCATCCCATGTTATCCAATGCAGTGAAAGCTGCCCGCCGCGCTGGCACCATTATTAATCGTGCTTCGCAAGATGTCGGTTCACTGAAAATTCAAACCAAAACCTATAATGATTTTGTGACGGAAGTTGACCAAAATGCGGAAGCGGCGATTATTGAAACCCTTAAAGACTTGTATCCGACGCATGCTTTTTTTGGCGAGGAAAGTGGCAAGTCAGAAAATGAATCCGATTACGTGTGGATTATTGATCCATTAGACGGCACGACCAATTTTTTACATGGTATGCCGCAATATTGTATTTCTATCGCTCTGCAAGAACGCGGCGTATTGACGCAAGCCGTGATTTACGATCCAAGTCAAAATAATTTATTCTCAGCGACCAAAGGCGTGGGCGCGTTTTTAAATGACAAACGCATTCGCGTGAGCCAACGCACAAAAATCCAACAAGCGTTAATCGGCACGGGTTTTCCGTTCCGCGATTTCAAATATCTTGATATTTATCTCGGTATGTTAAAAGACATGATCCAAAATACTTCTGGTATCCGTCGCCCGGGTTCTGCAGCGTTAGATTTGGCTTACGTCGCGGCAGGCTGGTTTGATGGTTTTTGGGAAATTAATTTATCACCGTGGGATATTGCTGCGGGTGGCTTAATTGTACAAGAGGCGGGCGGGATTGTCGGCGATTTTGAGGGTAATGAACACTGGTTGCAATCAGGGAATATTGTGGCAGGTAACCCAAAATTGTTCGCACAAATGTTACAAATTTTGGGCCCACATTTAACGGAAGATCTTAAAACGCCTAAGAACTAAACTTGCTCATTTTTAAAGCCCTCTGTTTAGCCTTAGAGAGTTTTTTATTTCCTAGAAGTTAATCTTGAATTGGTGAGATCTAAAATAATAAGCGGGGTGTTGGATGATTGCACAGGTTTTTTCTGAATATCAAGCAGCGGACAAAACAAACCCAGAATCGACAATACAATTTGTTCGTGCGTTGATCGATGAAATCCGCCCAGAAAAAACCTCGCAAGTTGACCACGCGATTAAAGCCATTCAGGCGCTCTGTTACCTATTGCAGCAAGATGCCACAAAAGCCGCATTGCTGCGTGAGGCTATCTTAAAGTTATTGGCAGAACATCAGCCAATTTCCTTGTTGGTTGATTCTCGACACTCGGCTTTTTCTGGATTTTTTACGGAAATGCGCCGTCGTATCGCGCATCAATTTTTGCCTAGCGCGATTGATCGCAATTATCTGGCAGATTTATTCTCAGTCTTTTTTCATCAAAATGATGATGACGAATGGGTGCTTGATGTGCCTGATGAGGTCTGGATGGAATTGATGGCGGCGATTCAGTTTGCCAAATCACCGCAAACGCTGAAAGATGAGAGTAAAAAAAATACTTTTGCATCCATTGAAGTGCTTTCTTACCGCATTACATCCTTAGGTTTAGAACCTGAACTCTTAAAAAATCATCCTGAGTTAGAGCGCCATGATTCGCCTTTTATGGCACAGCAAAAAGCGTTGGTGGCTTGGCTGGAAGCGGATGATAAAAATTCAACAACGACAGACGTTAACCATATTTTGGTGATGTTGGATCAATGCCAAACGATTGTTCAGAAAATTCGGCGTAATACAGCAAAAAGTGGGACAAGCATTCATTTAACTTCGCTATTACAACGCTTGACGCAGCAGGTTGAACGTTTGGTGACGATCATGCAAATCGTTGCGCCGCAAAAAGGCAGCGCGGATTTGGAGGTTGTGCAACTTTTCAAGCAATTGGTGTACGGCGAGTGCCATAAAAACGATTTGGGCTCGCATTGGCAAGCAAATGTGGAAGTGATGGCATTGCGCGTGACGGAGAATGCGAGCCGTACTGGCGAGCATTATATTACCGAGAGCCGTTCGGAATATTTTGCATTGATGCGTTCTGCGATGGGCGCGGGTGTGATTATTGCGACCATGGCAATGCTCAAAATTTTAATCGCGCGCGTTCATTTTGCGCCACTCACAGAGGCAATTCTGTTTGGCTTGAATTATGGATTAGGCTTTATTTTGATTCATATACTGCATTTTACTGTGGCAACTAAGCAACCAGCGATGACCGCTGCAGCAATTGCTGCCAGCATTGACGCAAGCAATGGCAATGGTAAAGACATGCAGCAGTTAGTGGCAATGATCGCCAACACCATGCGTAGCCAGCTGGTGGCGATTTTTGGTAATGTGGTGATTGCCATTCCCATCGCAATGGCGATTGCTTGGGGCGTTTTCTATTGCACTGGTCAGCACTTTATTAGCACTGAAAAAGCACAGCATTTGCTGGCCGACATTCATCCACTCAAAAGTGGTTCATTTTTTTATGCGGCGATTGCTGGTGTGTGCTTGTTTTTATCTGGCCTGATTGCTGGATATCACGATAATTTAGCGATTTATAACAAAATCCCGGAACGATTAAAAGCTGTGCGCAGTCTGAAAAAAATATTAGGCGAAGCAAGGCTAAACCGCATAGCAGATTATGTGGAAAATAATTTGGGCGCACTTGCAGGTAATTTTTATTTCGGTTGTATGCTTGGTGGCGCAGGTGCAATAGGCGTGTTATTTGGTTTGCCATTTGATATCCGGCACATTGCGTTTTCTTCTGCATTTGTTGGTTACGCAGTCGCAGGGCTTGATTTTGCAGTGGGTTGGCAAGCTGTGGCGTGGGCGGCAGGTGGACTTGCGGTCATTGGTTTTGCCAATTTAACCGTGAGTTTTAGCTTGGCCCTGTATGTGGCGATGAAATCGAGAAAAGTGCGTTTTAATGCTTGGCGACAGTTGTTGCGTAGCCTGGTCACGCAGTTAAATCGGGCACCAATAGATTTTTTACTGCCGCCTAAATAGTTTGTCGAGCCCTGTTGAATGCAGGGCACAATCAACCTAAAAGCCGCGCAACGCTGAATTTGAGTTGTGCAGGTACTTAATTAATGTTCTCAACACCAAAGTCTTGTTTGGTGGACTACATCCATCCAAATTGCCCAAGCACTGGCACCACTTAACATCAAACCCGCCAAGCGCATGCTATAAGGCTCCAAGGATTTACTGTTAAGTTTTAGCCACGCCCATGGTGCAAAAAAAAGTGCGACGGCGGAGCCCAATGCAAACGCTGACATGCTCACTGCACCGCCCACTGCGTTGCCATTGAATGAAGCGATGATGAGTGCAGAATAAAGTAGGCCACACGGCATCAAGGCCCACATGATGCCTATTAAAAAATAGCCATAACGAACGCGACCAATTTTTTTTACCTTTTGCCAAATCCAACCGCCCGCGCGGTCGACCCATACCGGTTGTCGCGCAAATAAAATGAGCATCGCGCCCCAAAAGAATACCAGTACGTGAAAAAACGTCCAAAGCGGGTGCAAGATTTTGCTATGGTCTGACAACCAAGCGATGCTTTGAATGGTGAGCGCAGCAATGGCACCTAAAATCGCATAACCGATTAAACGACCAAGGTGATACTGATAAATCGCTTTGGGTTGTTGTGGATCGCGGGTAAATCCGGCGCAAGCCGCGCCGCACATTGCAACACAATGGGGCCCACCTGCGAGCCCCATGAGAAAAGAACTGGAAATTAACGTGCTGGTGATGAGCATTTAATCTGGTGTAGCACCCGTGGCAGCGTGGTTGCGCGCGCGTACGGCAGGGGCGAGAGCATCGCGTTGCTCTTTACTGAGTGCCTCTTGCTTCAGTGTGTCGTTAATGTTGATGCCTTTTTGGTAATAATCCTCTTCAATCACGGGGTCACGATGGCTCATGGCAATGTACACAGTAATTAAACTTGCAATGATGACGGCCAGTGGACCACCTACAACTAGCCATGCATGTCCATAGTGCCACCAAGCTTTGGAGGGGGTGTCCGTTTCACGTCTAGAAGGTGTTTGCATTGCATTTTCCTTTAATTTCGGTTTATTTTTTTTGTTAGTCTTAGGTTGTTCCATTGCGTTAATTCTAAAGCAATTCTTGAAATAAATCTTGATATTGATCAATCTGTTATGGAATGTAGCACTTTAGTTGCCAATAAAAAAGATTGATTTTTCCGATACTTTTTCATGCGTAAGTGTCGCTTCAATATCAAACATAATTTTATGGGTGCCTGCTGCCGCTTTGCCATCCAAAATTTGTAAGTTGATGGGCAACATCCTTGTTGTGGCTGGGTCAACAATCACTGCATTATTTGAAGCAACTTTTAGACCATCTAATCCATGCACACTAATGCGATAGGTTTGCGCTTGCTCTGTCGCATTGGTAATTTGCAAGCGATAAACATTCTCAATAAAGCCGCCCGGCGCCATGCGAGACATCACGCCACGGTCACGAATCACATCGACATTGAACGATCCACGCGTGACCAGCGAAACCACAAAAGCAACGCAAACTGACAGCAGAACCGCGCTATATATGAGCACGCGTGGGCGCATCACTTGCTGTAATAGTTGCTGTGTATTCCAGTGGTTACTCACCCCATTTTGCGTGGAAAATTTAATCAAGCCACGTGCATAACCGACTTTATCCATCACACCATTACAGGCATCAACACATAAGCCGCAGCTAATGCATTCATATTGCAAACCATCGCGAATATCAATCCCTGTAGGGCAGACCTGCACACAAAAACTGCAATCAATACAATCGCCCAAGCCTTTTTCTTTGGCATCTACATTGCGTCCGCGGCTGCCACGTGGTTCGCCACGTTCGCTGTCGTAACTCACAATCAAGGTGTCTTTGTCGAACATCGCGCTTTGAAAGCGCGCATACGGACACATATATTTGCAGACTTGTTCGCGCAAAAATCCAGCATTGCCATAGGTGGCAAAGCCGTAAAAAATAATCCAAAAAGTTTCCCACGGGCTTAAGTTGAAGAGGGCGATATTGTCAAAAAGCCCACGGATTGGCGTGAAGTAACCTAGAAAAGTAAAGCCAGTCCACATGGAAAATAAAATCCATAGCGCATGCTTTAACGATTTTTTGTAAAGCTTTTTTGCACCTAAGGGGCTGCTATCTAATTTAATTCTAGTAGCACGGTCGCCCTCGACTTTGCTTTCTACCCACAAAAAAATTTTTGTGTAGACGGATTGCGGGCATGAAAATCCACACCAAAGCCTGCCGGCAACGGCGGTAAATAAAAAGAGTGCTAAAGCGGATATAATCAAAATGACCGCAAGGTAGATGAGGTCTTGAGGGTATAGCACTAGCCCAAAAATATAAAAACGGTGGGTAGAAATATCTAGCAAAAATGCTTGTCGACCACCCCACATCAGCCATGGCACACCATAAAAAACAATTTGCGTGATCCACACCATGATCCAGCGCGTATTCGTAAAAAATCCCTCTGTCATGCGCGGGTAAATTTTTCGCTGTTTCTCATACAAGAACACCATTTGCTCTTGTGAGTCTTCTACGGTAATCGGGATGATCTTTTTCGATTTGTGTTGGGCGTCTGTCACTTGAGAACTACTTTGAATTTAAATCAATACTGGAAAGTAAAAAAACGGGAAAGCGTTTAATTCTTTCCCGTTTTTATCATGCTAATTTGCAGTTGCGGTGGCGGCAGGCATGTTGGAGAAACCCCAAACGTAGGCGGCTAATACATGGATTTGCTCTTGGGTTAAACGGTCTTTTTGTGCAGGCATTTGGTTGTCTTTACCCAAATTAATGCGCTCAATAATTGCAGCCTCACCAAAACCATGAAGCCAAATATTGTCAGCCAAATTTGGCGCACCAATGGCTTGGTTGCCTTGACCATTTTCACCATGGCAAGCAGCACAAACGGCAAACTTTTCTTGACCTAAGGTTGCGCGTTTTGCATCGTGTTCGCTGTTCGATAAGCTCAATACGTAGTGCGCCACGTTTTTCACATCTTCAGGGCTACCAACAGCACTTGCCATCGGTGGCATCACGCCATGACGGCCATTGGTGATGGTTTCATGAATTTTTTCTGGGCTGCCACCATGTAGCCAATCATTGTCGGTCAAGTTCGGGAAGCCTTTGCTCCCGTGCGCGTCCGAACCATGACATTGTGAACAGTTGTTCATGAACAAACGTTCACCAATTGCCATGGCTTTTTCATCTTTGGCGACATCTTCGGTTTTCATGGCTGCATATTTTGCATAAATCGGTGCGATGCGTTGTTTTGTTGCTTCCTCTTCTTGTTCATACTGTTTGAGGCTAGTCCAACCAAAAGAGCCTGTGTGCGTGCCTAAACCAGGGAAAACGACTAGATAAGCAATGCCAAATACTGCGGTGATAATGAATAAATACATCCACCAGCGCGGTAGTGGATTATTCATTTCCACAATGTCTTCGTCATACACATGGCCAGTCGTGTTGTCAGAACTCATTTGTTTGACTTTGCTAGTCCCAAACAAAAGCGCCAAGCAACCAATAATGCCGCCAATGACGATAAACGAAATAAAATACGACCAAAAAGGACTGGTAAAGTCACTCATTATTTTCTTCTCCTTCAAACGGCAGCTTGGCCGCTTCATCAAAATCTTTCTTTTTGGGCTTGGACCACGCCCAAACCCAAATGCCGATAAATGTCACGAATGCTGCAACCGTGGCGATCACACGTAAATCAGTAATATCCATATTCAATTACTTTAAATGTGTGCCAAGTACTTGCAGATAGGCGATCACAGCTTCCATCTCTGTCTTGCCATATACATCATCAGCGGCTTTGTTGATGTCTTCATCGGTATAAGGCACCCCAGCAGTGCGCAGCGCGCGCATATGGTTGGGCAGTTGTTTGGCGTTGACCAAATCAGTGTTCAGCCAAGGGTATGCAGGCATTACAGATTCTGGAACCAGATCTCTAGGGTTGGTCAGATGAATACGGTGCCAATCATCACTATAACGTCCACCTACACGGTGTAAATCTGGGCCCGTACGTTTGCTACCCCATAAAAATGGAAAGTCATAAACAAATTCGCCAGCCACTGAGTAATGTCCATATCGCAAAGTTTCAGCTTTAAAGGGGCGAATCATTTGTGAGTGACATGTAGCACAGCCCTCACGCATATACACATCGCGCCCTGCGAGCTGCAGTGCTGTATAAGGCCTCAATCCTTCAATCGGCGTGGTGGTCGACTTCTGGAAGAAAAGTGGAACGATTTCCACCAAGCCCCCGAAAGAAACCACGCAAATAATTAAGATGATCATCAAGAAACTATTGGTTTCGATGGTCTCGTGGGTAAATCCTTTTTTCTCATTCATATTGTGATTACTCATATCAATTTTTCCGAATATCGTTATGCATGTGCGGCGTGCGCTTTGAGTGCAGGAATTTTTACACTAGCTGCTTTGCCCATTTGCACGGTTTTCAGGACATTCCACAACATAATGGCCATGCCAGTCACGTACATTAAGCCGCCGACCATGCGGATCACATAGAATGGATGCATGGCTTTCACGCTTTCAACGAAGGTGTAAGTCAAGGTGCCGTCGTCGTTCATTGCGCGCCACATCAAACCAGCGGTGACACCAGAAATCCACATCGCGGTGATGTAAAGCACAATGCCGATCGTGCCAAGCCAGAAGTGCAATTCAATGGCTTTTTTGCTGTACATTTGTTTGAGACCATAAAGACGTGGAATCAAGAAATATAATGAACCCATGGAAATAAAACCAACCCAGCCAAGCGCGCCGGAATGCACATGACCAATGGTCCAGTCAGTGTAGTGTGAAAGGGCGTTAACGGTTTTAATGGCCATCATCGGGCCTTCAAATGTACTCATGCCGTAGAAAGAAAGTGCAACGATCATAAAGCGCAATACTGGGTCATCACGCAATTTATGCCATGCGCCAGACATCGTCATCATGCCGTTGATCATGCCACCCCAGCTTGGTGCTAACAAAATTAAAGAAAGCACCATGCCTAAAGACTGCGTCCAATCTGGTAGAGCGGTGTAGTGCAAGTGGTGTGAACCAGCCCACATGTAAGTGAAAATCAACCCCCAAAAGTGGACAATAGACAAGCGATAAGAATACACAGGGCGTTCAGCTTGCTTTGGCACAAAGTAATACATCATGCCCAAAAAGCCTGCGGTTAAGAAAAAGCCAACCGCATTGTGACCGTACCACCACTGAATCATGGCATCTTGTACGCCAGAGTAAGCCGAGTAGGATTTAAACAGTTCGGCCGGAATTGCCATATTGTTAACTATGTGCAAAATGGCCACCACAATAATAAATGCGCCGTAAAACCAATTGGCCACATAAATATGTTTCATTTTACGTTGCGCAATTGTCCCAAAGAAAACAATCGCATACATCACCCAAACAATCAGCAATAACACATCAATAGGCCACTCAAGTTCGGCGTACTCTTTAGTCGATGTGTAGCCTAAAGGTAGCGTAATCACCGCTGCAACAATCACGGCTTGATAGCCCCAAAATGTCATGCGTGAAAGTAATGGGAAAGCCAAACGCGTTTGGCTGGTACGTTGTACAACATAATAAGACGTGGCAAACAGTGCGCAGCCACCAAACGCAAAAATCACTGCGTTTGTATGTAATGGACGCAATCGCCCGAAACTGGTCCAAGGTAAACCTAAATTGAGTTCCGGAAAGGCCAGCTGAGAGGCAATGACGACGCCCACCAACATACCAATCACGCCCCAAACAACTGCCATCACAGCAAATTTTCTGACGGCGTAATCGTCATAAAACCCTGTGGAAGCGCTACTAGAAGTATTTGCGGCGGTTGCCGCTATTTGACCACTCATCACGATGTCCTTAAATGATTATTGGAATTAGATTTTCAATCTAGTATACAAACATAACTGATTGATTAAATTAAAAAATAAAGGGAAATTCTTTCGATATCTTTACAGATGGCTTATTTGGATTTGAGGCGTCACTACCGTTGTTACTTATCCTCCTCCAAAATACGCTGCCCTTCTTCCTCAATGTCTTCAAACTGACCTTTGTAAACGGCCCACCAAAGCCCAATTAGGACGATGAGAGCCATTACAACGGAGAGCGGGATCAAAATAAATAAAATGTCCATAAAAAATTCCTAATCCGATTTGGCTGTTGCGCCAAAGTTTGTGAGACGCAACGCATTGCAAATAACCACTAATGAACTAATCGCCATTCCCAAGCCTGCCAGCCAAGCGGAAAGCACGCCAAAAAATGCCAACGGGATGCAAATCAAGTTATAGAAAATCGCCCATGTCATATTTTGTTTAATGATGGTCATGGTTTTTTGCGCATGAGAGATGAGCGCCGGGATTTGGCTAATGTCGCCATTCAGTAAAATATAGTCTGCATGTGCATGGTTAAGCGGCACGCCTTTGCCCATGGCAATGGAGACATGCGCGCTGGCCAAAATCGGGCCATCATTTAAGCCGTCACCCACCATCAACACTTTTTTGTTTTGCGATTTCAAATTATTTAAATGCGCTAATTTATCTTGCGGCGAACACGCTGCCTGAAAATCTGTAATGCCGATTTGCGCCGCAGTATTTTGTACGGTATGTACTTGGTCACCTGACAGCAACGCAACATGTAATTGTTGGTTGTGCAACGAATTGACCGTTTCAAGAATTTTTTGTTTCATTGCTTCTTGTAAAATAAACGTTGCTACCCAGCCTTCGTCATCCGCAAGGTACACTGCTTGCTGACGATTTTCTGTGACTTTAGTCGCACAAAATTTGGCAGATCCTAATCTGAGTGTGCCTTGAATCCCGAATAAATTTTTTGCGGTAATCGTTGTCCATATCCCCGCGCCAATTTCTTCATGAATTTCTTGAAAGGCATAAGAAAAATCCACATTTTCTTTTGCCTGATTTTTTTCAGCCGCTGCAACAATTGCGCGTGAAATTGGGTGCGTAGAAAGTTTAGCTAAGTGTGCTGCCAGCGCCAATGCTTGCTCAGTTGATAGTCCCGTTTTCGTTTCAACTTTCGTCACGGCGATATGATCTTCAGTCAACGTGCCGGTTTTATCAAAAATGACAGTATCAATATCCGCAATACTTTCAATTGCCTGAATATTTTTAATCAGGATGCCACGCTTCACAAAACTACTGGCGCTTGCCAACATGGCAGCGGGCGTGGCGAGCGATAGCGCACATGGACAAGTGACAATCAGCACAGCGGCAGCGGTCATCAATGCTTTACCGTGATCTTCGTTCCACAAAAGTGCAGCGGCAAGCGCTGCGCTGAGCATGACAAAAATTAAAAAAGGTTTAGCAATGCGGTCGATGAGTTGCGAAAGCCGGGGTTTTTCAATGGCTGCTTGGTTGATAAGGTTAACGATTTGTCCGTATTGCGTGGATTCACCTAACATCTCGACTTTGACTTGTACGCTTTGGCCTAAGTTGTAACTGCCTGCGACGACCTTATCTGATGAATTTTTCTGTATCGGCGTGGACTCACCTGTCAACAACGATTCGTCGGCTTGCGTTTGCCCTACAATAATTTCGCCATCTGCCGGAAAAGCTTCGCCGATATTCACACGCACAATATCCCCAATGTTGAGCTGCGTGTTGAGTACGCGCGTAAAGCTGCCATCAGCATTTAAACGCGCAGTATTTTCAGGGATTCTGCTGACTAATGCTTCTAACGCGCCCATCGTTTTGCTGTTGAGTTTGACCTCAATCAAGCGCGCGGAGAGCAAAAAGAACACAAACATGGTGAGCGAATCAAAATAAACGATATTCCCCCACCAGCCACTTGGGTCAAAAGTGGCTGCGGTGCTGACGACAAAGGTAATTAAAATGCCCAATGCCACAGGCAAATCCATGCTGACTTTTCTGGAAATTAAATCGCGGTAGGCGTTATTAAAAAATGTGCTGCTTGAAAATAGAATGACCGGCAAACTCAAGAGCCATGACGCCCAGTTGAGCAAGGTTTGGATGTCCGGCGTAATCTCGCCAGGCTCAGTAAAGTAGCTAGGGCCTGCATACATCATCACCTGCATCATGCAAAACCCAGCAACCAGCCAACGCCAAAATGCTGCGCGGCCTTTTTTTAATGCGTCTTGCTGAAAAGCCATTTGGCTCGCGGGGTTTGCGTGGTAGCCTAAGTCTTCAACTGCGCTCAAAATGGCGGAGGGTTTGGTTTGTTCTGGCGACCAAACCACGACGGCGCGTTTTTTTGACATGCTGACTTTGCAGCTCACAATGCCGGGCTGTGCTTTTAAACCTTCCTCAATAATCCCTGAGCAGGCAGCGCAATACAGGCCGTCCAGCAAAATATTGGATTGCACTAATTCTGGCGAATTTTTGCCTGAAGCCGGCACGGGCTGGCTAAAGTGCGACCACTCTGCTTCAGTATCTAAAATTGTCCACGCATCGTTGCTCATATGAGATTACTACTTTTAAAAAAATGAATGCCAGATTTTTTTATTGGATTAAAAACGCAAGACGCTTGTGCTAAATCAAGACGAAAAGTTGCAAAAAATGTAATAAATTGTAGAGCGGAAATAAATTAACGAATCAGGATTTTACTCGTTTGGAATGACAAATATTGTTACAAAATGTTTCAAAATGTCATGCAAAAAACTGCTGTATTTTCAGTTGATTTTCTAGCAAAACGCCTTGAGAAAATTAGTGTAGAGCTTGAAAGGCAAAGGCGTAAGTTTTTGCCTCAACCTCATGATTGAAAATTGTGAAAAAGTCACCATATAGGATCTAAGAGAATCATCCATTTTAGGAGATAAAAAATGCGATTTGATAAATTAACCACAAAATTTCAACAAGCGATTAACGATGCCCAAAGTTTGGCAGTAGCGGGAGATAGTCCAACCATTGAGGCGCCTCATTTATTGCAAGCTTTGTTAAACCAAGAAGATGGCGGCACCGCTTCTTTGCTTTCACATGCCGGTGCGCATTTGGCACCTCTGAAAACCGATTTGGCCGCAGTGATTCGGGATTTCCCAAAGATTCAGTCTAACGCGGGCGATGTCAGCATCTCGCGCGACTTAAACAATTTGCTCAATTTAACAGACAAGCTCGCCTTGCAACGCGGCGATGCGTTTATTGCCAGCGAACTATTTTTGCTGGCGCTGGCGGAAGACAAAGGCGCGACCGGAAAATTACTCAAAAAACATGGGTTGTCAAAAGCTGCGCTGGATAAAGCCATTGATGCCGTGCGTGGTGGCGAGCAAGTCGGGGCTGCGGATGCAGAATCTAACCGCGAAGCGCTCAAAAAATACACGATAGACGTGACTGAACGCGCGCGCGCGGGCAAACTTGACCCAGTGATTGGACGCGATGATGAAATTCGCCGCGTGATTCAAGTGTTGATGCGCCGTACCAAAAACAACCCTGTGTTGATTGGTGAGCCCGGCGTAGGTAAAACCGCGCTGGTCGAAGGTTTGGCGCAGCGTATTGTCAATGGTGAAGTGCCGGATTCTTTGCGCGGCAAAAAAGTGCTGTCATTAGACATGGCCGCCTTACTCGCCGGTGCGAAATATCGCGGCGATTTTGAAGAACGTTTAAAAGCGGTGCTCAAAGAATTGGCGCAAGATGAGAATCAGAGCATTGTTTTTATTGATGAAATTCACACCATGGTGGGCGCTGGTAAAGCGGAAGGTGCGATGGATGCGGGCAATATGCTTAAACCTGCCTTGGCGCGCGGGGAATTGCATTGTGTGGGCGCAACAACGTTGGACGAATATCGCAAATACATTGAAAAAGATGCCGCATTAGAGCGCCGTTTTCAGAAGGTGTTGGTGGACGAGCCTTCAGTGGAAGCGACGATTGCGATTTTACGTGGGCTGCAAGAAAAATATGAGCTGCATCATGGCGTAGAAATTACGGACCCGGCGATTGTGGCGGCGGCAGAATTGAGCCACCGCTATATCACCGACCGCTTTTTACCAGATAAAGCGATTGATTTAATTGACGAAGCGGCTTCTCGCATCAAAATGGAAATTGATTCCAAACCAGAGGTGATGGATAAATTAGAGCGCCGATTAATTCAACTAAAAATTGAATTAGAAGCCGTGCGCCGTGAAAAAGATGAAGCAAGTTTAAAAAGATTTGCGCTCATTGAAGAAGAGATCACGAGCCTTGAAAAAGAATATGCTGATTTAGAAGATATTTGGAAAGCTGAAAAAGCCCAAGTGCAAGGTTCGACCAGTATTAAAGAAGAAGTTGAAAAAGTAAAACTGGCGATGGAAGAAGCCAAGCGCAAAGGCGATTGGCAAAAAGTCTCAGAGTTGCAATATGGCAAGTTGCCGCAATTGGAAGCGCAGTTAAAACATGCTGCAACGGTCGAGGCGAGCGGGCAGACTAAACACAAAATGTTGCGTACCGAAGTGGGCGCGGACGAAATCGCTGAAGTTGTCAGCCGTGCGACGGGTATTCCTGTCAGCAAAATGATGACGGGTGAGCGCGAAAAATTGTTGACCATGGAAGATAAATTGCACGCCCGCGTGGTGGGACAGGATGAAGCCGTGCGCTTAGTTTCTGATGCAATTCGCCGCTCACGCTCTGGCTTGAGCGACCCCAATCGACCCTACGGTAGCTTTTTATTTTTAGGGCCAACCGGCGTGGGTAAAACCGAGCTTTGCAAAACCTTGGCCGGCTTTTTGTTTGATTCCGAAGAACATTTAATTCGCATCGACATGAGTGAATTTATGGAGAAACATTCGGTCTCACGCCTGATTGGCGCGCCACCGGGCTATGTGGGGTATGAAGAAGGCGGCACTTTAACTGAGGCTGTGCGCCGTAAACCGTATTCAGTCATTTTGCTCGATGAAGTGGAAAAAGCGCACCCCGATGTGTTTAACGTATTGCTGCAAATTTTGGATGATGGCCGCTTAACGGATGGGCAAGGTCGTACGGTCGATTTTAAAAATACCGTGATTATCATGACCAGCAATTTGGGCTCGCAAATGATACAAAGCATGGCGGATAAAGATTACCAAGTCGTCAAATTGGCGGTGATGGGTGAAGTGAAGTCGCATTTCAGACCAGAATTTATTAACCGCATTGATGAAGTGGTGGTGTTCCACGGTTTGGGCGAAGCGCATATTAAAAGTATTGCCAGCATTCAGTTGCAATATTTGGCTAAGCGCTTACAAGCAATGGATATGCAGTTGGAAGTTTCTGATACCGCCTTGGCAGAAATTGCCAGTGCTGGCTTTGATCCTGTCTATGGTGCAAGGCCGCTCAAACGGGCGATTCAGTCTGAGATTGAAAACCCATTGGCGAAGGAAATTTTGGCCGGACATTTTGCCGCTAAAGATACGGTGAAAGTTGACGTTAAACAAGGTAAACTTATTTTTACTAAGTAATTGTTTAATCAATATTTTCTAGATGAATCAGATGTTTCAACTTAATAAAAAATTAGCGCTGCGTTGGGCATGTGTGTTGGCGGTATTGCTAAATGGCAATGCTGCCAATGCTTATTCATCCACCGAGCTTGAAACCTTTGAAAACGAGCCACCCGCCGTGCGCGCTTTGCTTGAGAAGGCGAGCCAAACCTTGGCTGTCAGTAGTGGCGGAGAATCCCAATGGCAAGCGGCCAATTTATATTGCGAAGCGGCGCGGGTTGGCAGTGCTGAGGCGCTGTATCGGCTAGGTATGTTGTATGCGTTTGGTCAAGGCGTGCCAGAAAATCAGGCATATGCGGCCAATTTATTTGGCATTGCTTCAGTGCATGGGCACTTTGAAGCGCAAAAAATGTTGGAAACCTTGCCGAGTAACTCTGACCAAACACCGCGCTGCGTGTTAGAAGCTGTTGCGCCTGAAAAACCATCACAAACTTATTTAGCTAATCACAATACCCAAACCAATATTGATGAGTTGGTTGCGAATTTACCAAAAAATAAACGCTGGCTGGTCGATTTAGTCGAAAAGGTTGCGCACCGTTATGAAATTGACCCCAAACTGGTGATGTCAATTATTTCAGTCGAATCAAACTTTGTGACGCAAGCAAAGTCCAACAAACAAGCACAAGGGTTGATGCAATTGATCCCGATGACGGCTGAGCGGTTTAATGTTAAAAATGCGTTTGATGCCAGCCAAAACATTAAAGGTGGTGTCGCGTATTTGCGTTGGCTGTTAGCCTATTTTAAGGGAGATGTCACACTAGCCGTTGCCGCTTATAATGCAGGTGAGGGTGCTGTGAACAGGCATCGCGGTGTGCCACCCTACAATGAAACGCAGCAATATGTCAAAAAAGTGCAGGCACGGTATCCGTTTAAAACGCATCCGTATGACGAAAAAATTACGCAACCTTCACCGGTGCTTCATTTAATGGGGCAAAAGACCAAGGTCAACAAACGTAATATTTAATCAAAGTGCCTGCTTTTCTTTAACTAAGGGGCAGGATTATGTTTAAATATTTTTTCATTACTATTGGTCTGTTAGGCTTGGTTGGTTGTGCCAACGTGCAAGAAAAACCACAGGCGAAGGTCATCGACCGGCTTTCCGAAGAACAGTTGGCCAGCATGATGCCCAAGCCAGTTTCCCAACTGAATTATGAATCTTTGTTAGCACTGGCAAAGTCTGGTTCAACGCCAGCGCAAATGATCGAAAAATTAAAAGAAACGGACACCTCTTTTGACCTAAATCCGCAGCAAGTGTTAAACCTTCACCAAGCTGGCATAGATGTCTCGGTGTTGGAATATCTGCACACCAGTCGCCAAAAAGCGACGCAAAATAATATTGCTAATAATGTGGCTGAGCATGACAAGACAAAAAACGAAGAAATCCAGCTCCTTAAAAAACGCCTACAACAAGAGCGCTTAAATAACTCGTTTGTTGATCCGTTTTGCCGGTTTGGTTATCCGTATCCTTTTGGTTGGGGCCCAAGGTTTCGTTCTGGCATCGGTTGGGGGTTTTATCGCTAAGTTTCCGAACTAATTCCCGCTTTATAATAAACGCATTTCAATAGTGCGTTCAGGTGTCTTATGCAGCAGTTTACCCAGCAAATTCAAGTACCAACCCGTGGCAGAAATATTATTGACATCACTCCCCAAGTGGTGGCTTGGGTCAAGCAGTGCAACCTTTCTACTGGGTTGCTCACGCTTTATATTCAACACACCTCATCCAGTTTGCTGATTAACGAAAATTATGACCGCGATGTGCTGGTGGATTTGGAGGCTTTTTTTAATCGCTTGGTGCCAGATGGCGACCCGTTGTTTATTCATACCATTGAAGGGCCGGACGACATGCCTGCGCATGTGCGTACCGCGCTGACGCAAACGCACTTGTCGATTCCAATTATTAATGGCGTGGCGGCGCTTGGGCAGTGGCAGGGCGTTTTTTTGTATGAGCATCGCCACATGCCTGCCACGCGCAAAGTGTTAATGCACGCGATTGGTGAATAAATGCGGCTGTCGGATGGTCGTTCGCTTACTTTAGACGAGCGCTCGTTATATGCTTCGTATTTTTCTCAAGAAACTTTGTCGCTGGCCAATATTGTTGAAGGTCGTGTGCCTTTTTGGCTCAATAAAAAAATGTGTGCGGTGGTGCTGGGTTGCACAATTTATTTTCGGACGGGCGTTTATCAAGCTAACCATATCGCCAGCATTGAATTGCTTGCGCATGAGCTTACCCATGTCGAGCAATATTTATCTGGCATGACCATTCTAAAATATCTGTGGGCATCACGCCGCGGGTACTTAAAAAACCCCTACGAAATACAGGCTTATGCAAAATCTGCAGCAATTCGCACCGCGCTGCAGCGGATTAAATTTTGTTAATTATAGAAGCTTACCTTGAAATATTTCGCCTTGGGTTGTACATTGAACCAATGGTGCAAAAAGGTAAAATTTTCCGTTGCACCACGATCAATTTCATCAACAACTCGGGGGAAGCACATGGGATTATTTACATTTATTAAAGAAGCGGGTGAAAAGTTATTTGGCGTTGGCGAAGCAAAAGCTGCCGAAGCCGTGGCAAAAAAAGACCCAACACCAGTGAATGTGGATGCAGCAAACAAAGCGGCAGCGAATGCCATTGCTGATTACGTAAAAAAAATGAATCTCACTGCGGAAGGCTTGGCAATAGGTTTTGACGGTGCTTCCGGCACTGTGATTGTGCAAGGCATGGCGGCGACACAAGAAATTAAAGAAAAAATCTTACTTTGCTGTGGCAATGTGGCAGGGGTTGAACATGTGCAAGATCAATTGGGTGTCATTGAGCCAGCTGTGGAACCAGTTTTCTATACTGTCATCAAAGGAGATACATTGTCTGCGATTTCTAAAAAACAGTACGGCAATGCCAACCAATACATGAAAATTTTTGAAGCGAACAAACCAATGCTGACGCATCCTGATAAAATTTATCCGGGTCAAGTGTTGCGGATTCCAGCTTAATTTTTTTGAGTGCATTTAAATAAATCAGAGGGGAATAAAATGTCTAAATTACTACGTGTTTTGTTAATTGCAGTTTTTGCTACAGCTATTGCGGCATGTAGCAAAGAAGAAGCGCCTGCCGAGGCTGCACCGGCAGCTGAATCTGCGCCTGCTGCAGAAGCACCTGCGTCTGCCGAGGCTGCGCCATCTGGTCCTGGTGGTTATGAGCCAACACCGGAAGAGCGTGTGCCGGGGATTACTGAAGAGCCAGTTGCAACCGGTAGCTAGCACAATCTTTTAAACAAAAAAGCACGCAATATTGCGTGCTTTTTTATTGGCAAAATCAACCAAATATTTAATTTAGATTACTCCAACTCAACGGATCAAACGGCTGACTTTGCTTGCGTAACTCGTAATATAAACCATTGGTTTCATTGCCGCCGCTGTTGCCAACTGAGGCAATCACATCGCCAGCACTCACACTTGTGCCAACGGATTTTAAAATGGCTTGGTTATTACCATAGAGGCTCATGTAGCCTTGTCCGTGGTCGATAATGATTAAGTTGCCAAAGCCGCGCATCCAGTCGGCAAACACCACGCGTCCACCGGCAACGGATTTGACTTCGCTGCCTTCTGCCGCCTGAATAAATAAGCCTTTCCAAGAGATGCCGGTATCTTCGCGGCTGGTGCCGAAGCGATTAAGCACGCTGCCGCGCACTGGTAAGCGCAATTTTCCTTTGAGCGCAGAAAAATGAATGCCGGATATGTCTGCACTTGGTAGAGATTCGTTGCGCGCAATAATCTCTTTTTGTTTTGGTTTCAGTGGGTTTTCCGTTAGGTTATCACCACTAGATGTAGTTTTTTTGTCTGTCTTACTGGCCGCGAGCTTGCGTTGTTTTTCTTGCTCTTGCGCGATTCTGGCTAGTTTTTCCACTAAATTGGAAAGGCTTTTTTCATCTCGGCTGAGTTTTTGAATTTGGTTACGCTGTTCAGCAATTTGCGTAGAAAGCTGTTTAACCACGGCCGATTTTGCTTGTTTTTGCACCTGCAAATTTTTCTTTTGTGCCAATTGTTCAGTTTTGAGTGCGCTTACTTCTTGCAACGCTTCAGTGGTTTTTTCATTTAACTCTGCAAGTGTTTGGAGATTGCCCTGCATTTTTTTGATGAGTGCCGAGCGTGCTTTTGCGATGTAAGAAAAATAATGCATGTCGCGCGCGATTTCATTCGGGTTTTGGTTCTGTAAAATCATCTGCGCGTGATCTTGCTTGCCTTTGGTATATTGAGCGTAAAGCTGCTTACCTAAAATCGCTTGTTGGCTTTGTAGCTGCTTGGTAATTTTTTCGGATTGCTGGTTGAGCTGATTTAATTTTTGTTTATTCTTTTGTTGTAGCTGATTGATCTCGTAAAGCTTTTTATTGGTGCTGCTAATTTCAATTTCGCTTTCTTTCAACGCGTCGGCCGCGTCATGGTGCGCCGCTTGTGTGCTATCTAAATTTTTTTTCATGTCCTCCAGTTTTTTCTGGAGATCGACAAGCTCCTGCTTGGTTTGATTCACTTTATTTGGCGCAGTTTTTTTTGCTTCCCCAGTGTATGCGGCATTAAGGCTTGTAGCGAAAAAAATCGCGCCCATCAAACAGGGCGCACATTTTGAGAAAAATTGTTGAATTAAAGTGAGCATCAAGCAAACTTTACCAGTGTATGCCCAGTCATTTCTTTGGGTTGTGGTAGACCCATTAAACGCAATAATGTTGGTGCAATGTCTGAAAGTGCGCCACTTTTTTCTAGCGTTGCCGGTCTGCCAACGTAAATAAATGGCACTAAATTGGTCGTGTGCTGCGTATGCGCTTGGTTGTTGCTGGGGTCAAACATCATTTCAGCATTGCCATGGTCAGCTGTAATAATCACTTCGCCGCCAATGTCTTGTGCGGCTTGCACTACGCGACCAATGCAGATATCCAGTGCTTCAACTGCTTTGATGGCGGCTTGTAAATTGCCAGTATGCCCAACCATGTCGCCATTGGCGTAATTGCAAATAATCGCGTTGTATTGTTTGCTTTCAATCGTGCCAACCAACTTATCTGTCAATTCAAAAGCACTCATTTCCGGCTGTAAATCGTAGGTGGCCACTTTAGGTGAAGGCACTAAAATACGGTCTTCACCTGCAAACACTTTTTCCTCGCCGCCGTTAAAGAAAAAAGTCACGTGCGGATATTTTTCAGTTTCGGCAATGCGCAATTGTGTCAGCCCCAAGCCAGAAATATATTCGCCGAATGTATTTTTAATCAAGTTAGGCGGAAAAATTACTGTGGCTTTGGTTTCATTTTGGTCATACATCGTCAGCGTAAAGTAAGCCGCCAATTTTGCTACGTGTTGGCGCGGGAACGCATCAAACGCATCGCTCAAAATTGCATTGGTGAGTTGACGCGCGCGGTCAGACCGGAAATTCATGTAGACCACGACATCGCCATCATCTAACGTAATCGGTGCTTCATCTGCTTGGCGAATGGCCGTGGTTTTGACAAACTCATCGTTTTCACCGCGAGTATAAGCCGCTTGTAATGCGGCGGCTGCCGTTGGGTAAGTAAATTCACCTTGACCTTCTACAATCAATTCATAGGCAGCGGATACACGTTCCCAGCGTTTGTCTCTATCCATACTGTAGAAGCGACCACTGATTGAGGCAATTTTTCCTGTACCGATTTTTTTTAGATGGTCTTCAAGTGCTTGCAAATACGGCTCTGCGCTGACAGGCGGCGTATCGCGACCATCTAAAAAAGCATGGACATAGACTTTTTGCAATCCATTTTTTGCTGCCATGTCGAGCATTGCGTGAATGTGTGGCTGGTAGCTATGCACGCCGCCATCTGACAACAAACCATAAATATGCAAAGCTTTATTTTGTGTTTTTAAATTTAACAAAGCAGCTTTTAGTTGCGGGTGTTCAAAAAACTCACCGCTAGCAATGCTGTTATTAATGCGCTCAAAATCTTGAAAAACAATACGCCCAGCCCCAATATTTAAGTGACCAACTTCAGAGTTACCCATTTGTCCGTCTGGCAGGCCAACGTAATGCTCAGAGGCGTTAATTAAAGTATTCGGCCGGTTTTTTAATAACGCATCTAAATTTGGCGTGTTCGCTTGCCTAATGGCGTTATCGGTGATTTCTTCACGATAGCCAAAGCCATCTAAAATGAGTAGACAGACCGGAGTGGTGGGTGTTGTTGTTTGCATCATGATTTAAAAGGTTATCATCAAAGCGCTATTTTAACTTATCTGCCTGTAAAATCAGAGCCTTAATCATCTGTAAAGAAACCTACTTATTTCTCAGCTAGTTTCTTAAGATGTGTCACGGATTTTGTATAATGTGCAGCCTTTTGGCTGAATAAAAAATTAATCAAAGGAATATTGTGGAATTTTTTCAAAATAATGTGTTGCTCATTGGCTTAGCGCTTGGCTCTGGTGTGATGTTGCTGCTGCCGCTTTTTAAAAAAGGCGCGGGTGGTGTACCAAATTTGTCCAACTCAGAAGCGGTGACTTTAATTAACCGCCAACACGCATTGGTGTTGGATGTGCGTGATGCGGCAGAATTTTCAGTTGGCCATTTGGCGGATGCTAAAAATATCCCAGTGGCAGAGTTAGAGAACCGTTTGCAAGAGCTTAAAAAATATCAAATTAAGCCGGTGTTGGTGCATTGCCAACGTGGTACTCGTGGCACTAAGGCGTGCAATATTTTGCGTAAGGCAGAGTTTAAAGATGTTTATCACCTCAAAGATGGTATTGATGGCTGGGTGGGCGCCAAATTGCCATTGGTTAAATAGAGAAAAACCATGCCAAAAATCCTCATGTATACCAGCGCAGTGTGTCCTTATTGCATGAATGCAGAGCGTTTGTTGAAAAATAAAGGCGTGATGGAGATTGATAAAATCCGCATTGATTTGCAACCAGAGCTGCGTGCGGAAATGATGGAAAAAACCGGCCGCCGTACCGTGCCGCAGATTTACATTGGTGCGCGCCATGTAGGCGGGTTTGACGATCTGCGCGCGCTCGACTTGGCGGGCGAGTTAGATAAACTGCTCGCTGAGGATTAACCAAGTATCGCTAACCAAAATGTGTGCGGTTTTCTGTTAATATAATGCGTTGGTTTTTTTACTGATTTTTATTTAAGAAAGTTTTTATACATCATGGCACAAGACAATAATGCAGCACAAACCGAAGAAAATGCACCGGGTTTTAATATCGAAAAAATTTACGTAAAAGATGCTTCGATTGAAGTGCCAAACGCGCCCAATATTTATACAGATCGCGCGCAGCCACAAATCAATATTGAGCTTGGCAACATGGCGCAACAAATTGAGCCGGGCTTTTTTGAAGTAGCATTAAAAGTCACTGTGACTTCTAAAATTGAAGATAAAACCGCATTTTTGGTTGAAGTGACCCAAGCTGGTATTTTCCAAATCCGCAACGTACCCGATGAAAATATGGAGATGATTATTGGCATTACTTGCCCAAATATTCTTTTCCCATTCGCGCGTGAAGCAGTCGCTGATATGGTCGTGCGCGCAGGCTTCCCATCATTGTTGTTGAACCCAATCAATTTTGAAGCCTTATTTGCACAACAAAAAATGCAGCAAGCTGAGCAAGGTAAACCTAACTAACATTCACATTTGCCGGGCAACCCTATGTTAAAAAAAGTGCTTGGTCTTATTTTTCTCTTTATTCCGGCTTTGGCGGCGGCAACAGACTTTCGGTCTGTGGCTGTTCCCAAAGCTGTTTTATTTGATGCACCTTCAATTTCTGCTACCAAGGTTTTTTTGCTTAACCAATATTATCCTGTTGAAGTGATTGTGAATTTGGGTGATTGGCTCAAAGTGCGCGACGCTGAAGGGGGTATTTTTTGGGTGGAGGCAAAAAGTCTTGCACAAACGCGCACGATTATTGTCACCGCTGCGACTGATATTTACCAACAAGCACAAGACAACGCACCTGTGCTTGCGCATGCCGAGCAAAATGTGATGCTAGAGCTACTTGACCCTACACCAAATGGTGGATGGCTTAAGGTCAAACATGCGCACGGTATCGCCGGGTTTGTAAGGTTTACTTCCGTTTGGGGTATTTAAATTTAAGATAGCGTTTAATCATGACTAAAAAATCCACAACAAAAATCGCCGTGTTGGGCGCTGGCGCCTGGGGCACCGCACTTGCCATGAGCTTTAGCACGCGTCATCAAGTCAGTTTATGGGCGCGCAATGCTGGCCATGTTTCCGGCATGCGCAAAGCGCGCGCGAATCCGCTTTATTTGGGCGATTTTAAATTTAACGATAATTTAAGTGTTGAAGATGATTTATCTGTTGCGATTCAGAATGCAGAAATTATTTTATCTGTGGTGCCAACCGCAGGTTTTAGAGAGATGCTCAAAGCCCTTAAAGCGTTAGGTTCCAAACAGCCGGTGATTTGGGCGAATAAAGGCTTAGAACCAAAAACTGCCAAGCTCGCTTATGAAGTTGCGCAAGAAGAATTGGGCGATGGACAACATTGGGGCGTGCTTTCCGGCCCCAGCTTTGCGGCGGAGTTGGTACGCGATTTACCGACTTGCGTCACTTTAGCCGCCAATGACGAACAGTTTTCCAAACAAGCGGCGTTGCTGCTACATGGCGGGCATTTGCGTGTGTATCACACTACCGACGTCATCGGTGCGTCCGTCGGCGGCTCACTTAAAAATATTATGGCGATTGCCGCAGGGATTTCTGACGGCATGGGCTTTGGCAACAACGCGCGTGCTGCCATGATTACGCGAGGGTTGGCTGAAATGACGCGCTTTGGCATGGCGCTTGGCGCAAAAGCAGAAACGTTTATGGGCTTGGCTGGCGTGGGCGATTTAATTTTGACTTGCACCGGGCAATATTCACGCAACCGCGAAGTAGGGCTGCAACTCGCCACTGGAAAGTCTTTGCAAGATATTTTGCAAAATTTAGGCCACGTGGCTGAAGGCGTGAATACAACGGCGGAAGTGATGCGCCGTGCGCAAACACTGGGCGTGGATATGCCCATTACTTTTGAGGTGAATCAAGCGCTTTGGCAGGGCAAGCGCGCCAAAGATGCTGTGATGGATTTACTTGGGCGTGATCAACGGCCTGAGGGTATTTAGTTTTTTAAACACCACCTTCAAAACCAAGTTGTCGCCAAGCTTCATACAGCAACACCGCGGCTGAATTGGATAAATTCAAACTGCGGTTATTCGGTAACATTGGTAGCCGCACGCGAAATTCTGGCGCAAATTCTGCGCGGATTTCTTCCGGTAGACCGCGTGTTTCCGGACCAAACACAAATACGTCGTCTTGCTGAAATTGAATGGTGCTATGGCGCGTACTGCCCTTGGTTGTGAGCGCAAACATACGTTTCCCTGTCAGCGCGGTTTTGCAATCTGCCCAGCTTTTATGCACTTTTAATGTCGCGTATTCGTGATAATCCAATCCGGCACGTTTAAGTTGCTTATCTTCTAATTTAAAACCAAGCGGTTCAACTAAATGTAATTGCGCGCCGGTGTTGGCGCAAAGGCGAATAATATTGCCAGTGTTGGGCGGAATTTCTGGTTCAAATAAAACGATGTGGAACATGTTGGCTTTCTTTATTAGATTGCTTCTACCTATGATGGTGTGACGCATTTAGGTCGCAATTGTCATTCAGCGCGTGGCGAAGAATACTACAGTTGCAGTGTTGGAAAATTTTAAATCCATAGATTCTTCGCTACGCCCAGAAAGACGATTAGTCGTATACGTTGATTTTATCTTATTTGTGCGGTGGCGTTCTCGCCACCACCCAGCATTCTACCTGCGCTGCGCCCGCTTGTTTCAAGGTTTTTGCTAGCGCATTTAAGCTCGCGCCGGAGGTCATCACATCATCCACAATAGCGATAGAGTGGCCTTGCAAATTTTTGTCGCAGGCAATACATCTTGCATATTTTTCACGCGTTCTTTCAGTGGCAGTGATGCTTGGGGCGGGGTCAGTCTTTTTCGATAACAGCTTTCAATATCCATTGTTAAATCTAACTTCTTTGATGCAATGCGCGCAATTTCTAGTGCTTGGTTAAACCCGCGTTCTTTGAGTCTGGTTGGGTGCATCGGCATGGGGATGACTAAATCAACTAATGTGCTTTGGTTACTTTTTTTGCCGATTTCTTCAGCCAGCAAGTTGCCAAAAGTATGTGCCAAGTGGTGCGCTTTGTGATATTTAAAGTGTTGTAATAAAGCATTCGCTGGATAATCGTAGGTGAACAAAGCGAGCGTTCGATCAAAATCGGGGCTGTTTTTTAAACATTGCCCGCAAATATCGCTGCCACTTTCCAAGCCGCATTGCGGGCAGTGCGGCGCGGTGTGCCAAGTCAAGTCGTTAAAGCACTCAGCGCAAATACCAAGCTTGCCACCATCGAAGTTTTTGCAGAGTAAACAAGGTTGTGTTAGTGGCAAAAATCGCTTGAGTTGCTTAAAATTTAATCTATCGTTCAACATTTGGTTGATGTTTGTTGACAAGGTATAATGTGCGCAATTTTTTAAGTGTATTCACTGATTGGAAAAATGATGCAATCAACTGTCGATATGAGTCAATTAAAAGCAAACTTAGCGCCCACTTGTGCGCCAACTGTTAACCGTTGGAGTGTAGCAGAGATTGTCGCGCTTTTTGAGCTGCCGTTTAGTGATTTGATCTATCGCGCGCAGCAAGTGCATCGCGAGAATTTCGACCCGAATGCCGTGCAGGTGAGTACTTTACTTTCAATCAAAACTGGTGGCTGCTCAGAAGATTGCGGCTATTGCCCGCAAGCTGCGCGTTACCATACCGATGTAGAAAACGAACCTTTAATGCAGCTTGACGAAGTGCTTGCCGCCGCCCAAGCCGCAAAAGCTAATGGCGCTAGCCGTTTTTGTATGGGTGCGGCGTGGCGTGGGCCCAAACAAAAAGATTTAGAACCCGTGTTAAAAATGATTAGCGAAGTGAAAGCGATGGGGCTGGAAACTTGCGCCACGCTCGGCATGTTAAAAGAAGGCCAAGCCGAGCAATTAAAAGAAGCAGGGTTGGATTATTACAACCATAATTTAGATACCGCCCCAGAATTTTATGGTGAAGTCATCACCACGCGCACCTACCAAGACCGCTTGGAAACACTCGACCGTGTGCGTAATGTTGATATTAATGTGTGTTGCGGTGGCATTATCGGCATGGGCGAGTCGCGCAATCAACGCGCTGGGTTGCTTGCACAATTGGCGAATATGGAGCAGCCACCGGAAAGTGTGCCGATTAATTTATTGACGCAAGTAGAAGGTACGCCGATGCACGGCACAGATGCGTTGGATCCACTCGAGTTTGTGCGCACCATTGCGGCTGCGCGCATTACCATGCCGAAAAGTTTTGTTCGTTTATCTGCAGGCCGCCAAAGCATGGATGAAGGCATTCAAGCGTTATGTTTTATCGCAGGTGCAAACAGTATTTTTTACGGTGAAAAACTATTGACGACGGGTAATCCGGAAACGGGCGCAGACCAACAATTATTTGCCAAATTAGGCATTAAAAAAATCTAATTTTTTTCAAAGTACCCAATGTTACAAGCCCTTCAAAGTGAATTAGCGCAAAGAAAAGAAAACGGCCTGCTGCGCCAGCGTCGCTTGCTGGATTCACCCCAAGCCGAGCACATTGTTGCCAATAATCAGCATTTTCTGTCGTTTTGTAGCAACGATTATTTAGGCCTTGCCAATCACCCAGCGCTCGTGAAAGCCATGCAAAAAGCCGCGGGTGATTCTGGTGTTGGTAGCGGCGCCTCTAACTTAATTACTGGCCACCATCGTTACCATGACGAGCTGGAAAAACAATTGGCGAAATTTGTCGGCTTACCTGCGGCGCTATTATTTTCAACGGGTTATATGGCCAATATTGGCGTGCTTGGCGCGCTGGTTGGGCGCGGCGATGCGATTTTTGCCGACAAGCTCAACCACGCTTGCCTGAATGATGGCGGCTATTATTCACTGGCAGAATTTCATCGCTTCGCGCATAACGATGTTGCCGCACTCGAAAAATTACTAAAAGAAAGCAACGCGCGGCATAAATTCATCGCTGTTGATGCCGTGTTTAGTATGGATGGCGATATTGCGCCGATTCCAGTGTATTTAGCGCTGTGCGAAAAATATGATGCCTACCTTTACATAGATGACGCACACGGGTTTGGTGTACTCGGCCCCCACGGTGAAGGCACCTTGGCGCATTTTCAATCATCTAAAAATATGGCTAAATCGCCGCGCATTATGATGATGGCAACTTTGGGTAAAGCGGCTGGTGTAGCTGGCGCGTTTGTGGCGGGTGAAAGTGTGGTGATTGATTATTTAATCCAAACCGCTAAAAGTTATGTCTATTCCACGCCAGCGCCGCCAGCGCTCTCAGCAACGTTGCAGGCTTCTGTCAAACTGATTGAAACGGGTGACCATTTACGCACGCATTTATCTGATTTAATTAACTATTTTAAAAAGAATTTAAATTTAAAAAAATGGCATTTGCTACCATCAGAAACTAGCATTCAACCATTGATTGTCGGTGGTAATTTGGAAGCGTTGGCACTTAGCGAATATTTGCAAACGCAAGGTATTTTAGTGCCGGCGATTCGCCCGCCGACCGTGCCGCAAAATACGGCACGCTTGCGCATTTCGCTTTCAGCCGCACACACCACGCAAGATATTGATCGCTTAGTGGCAGCGATCATGCAAGCTGAACAAAGTTTGAGTTAACAAGATGATCATCACACCTGGAAAAATGCATATTGAAACAGTGGGCAGCGGCCCGCATTTGGCACTCATTCATGGTTGGGGGATGAACGGCTCGGTTTGGCAGCCCATCATCAAAAAGTTAAGCAAAAATTTTACGCTACACATTGTTGATTTGCCAGGCATGGGCTTTAGCCAAATTATTAGCCCGTACCATTTATATTCGATTGCTGAAAAAGTGGCCGAAATTTTGCCAAATAACACGTTGATGGTGGGTTGGTCATTGGGCGGTCAGGTGGCGATGCGCATTGCGCTGGATCAGCCAGAAGTGGTGAGTAAACTTATTTTGGTCAGCAGCACGCCGTGTTTTGTGAATGTAAATGCCTTGAGCGCGCAAAAACATTGGCAATTTGGTGTTGAAGCGGCCACTTTTGAAAAATTCTCCAAAAGTGTAGCAATTGATTACCAAAAAACCATGATGCAGTTTTTGAGCTTGCAATGCATGGGTTCGAAGTTTTCCACCTTCACTTTGCGCGCGTTACGCAGTAAATTTGCTGAGCGCCCTGCGCCCACACAGCAGCTTTTGCAAGATGCGCTAGCGATTTTATTAAACACGGATTTACGCCAAGAAATCCCCAATCTTCAGCAGCCCACCTTGATTATTCATGGCGACAAAGACGCACTGGCGCCCGTGCAGGCGGCGAACTGGCTGCGCCAACATTTGCCAAATGGTTTGTTGCGTGTTATTTCCGGCGCATCGCACGCACCATTTTTATCGCACACGGATGCATTTTTAGATGCGCTGGAAGAGTTTTTGCTCACGCAAAACGTCACGGCGTAAAACAAAATGCAAGATATTTACTGGATTGATAAAGCGCGCGCGCGCGCCTCATTTGGGCGGGCAGCCAATAGTTACGACGCGGCAGCGATTTTACAAAAACAAGTGCGTGAAGAAATGTTAAGCCGGTTAGACTTAGTCAAAATGCACCCCCAATTTATTCTAGATGCGGGCTGTGGCACGGGCGCTGCCAGCTTGGCACTGCAAAATAAATTCAAAGATGCGCAGGTGGTTTCACTGGATTTTGCCTTGCCGATGCTGCAGAAAACCAAGCAAAATTTAAAAGATTTAGGCTTGATTCACGCATTAAAAAAATTATTTAAACCGCAAGCCCAACATTTATTGTGTGCCGATATTGAAAATTTGCCACTTGCAAATGCCAGCATCAATCTCATTTGGTCTAACCTTGCCATTCAATGGTGCAATAATCTTGATCAAGCCTTTCAAGAGTTTCATCGCGTGCTTCAGCCGGAAGGTTTGCTCATGTTTAGCACCTTTGGGCCAGATACGTTAAAAGAATTGCGCGCTGCAACAAGTTCAGAAAACCATACCAGCGTGAACCGGTTTATTGATATGCACGACATTGGCGATGCGTTGGTGCGTGCTGGCTTTAGTGCGCCAGTGTTAGATGTAGAACGCTTTACTTTGACGTATGACGACGTTAAAAGCGTGATGAAGGATTTAAAAAGCATCGGTGCGCACAATGCCGCACAAGGGCGCGCACGTGGTTTGCAAGGGCGTGGTTTTTTAGCTGAATTGGCAAAAAAATACGAACAATTTCGTCAGCATGATGGAAAATTACCCGCAACATTTGAAGTTGTTTATGGGCATGCGTGGCGAGGACAAGACAAACAAAAAAATGTTGATGGTGTTTCGCCCATCACCTTTAAGTCGCGCCAAAAGTAAATCATGTCGTTTTCAGAGCTTAACCCACAAGCCTATTTTATTGTCGGCACGGATACAGGCGTTGGCAAAACTTTTATTGCCAGCCGTATTGTTCAACAATTTGTAAACCAAGGGTATAAAACCGTTGGCATGAAGCCGATTGCCTCAGGCTGTGAAAAAAATGCCCAAGGCGAATGGGTGAATGAAGATGTCACCGCGTTAAGCCAAGCGAGCAACGTGCAGGCTCCTTTAGATTTAATCAATCCTTACCGTTTTCAACCTGCCATTGCACCGCACATTGCCGCCAACCAAGCAGGGGTGAACATTGAAATTGCCAAAATCTCAGAATGTTTTAGCGCTCTGCAACAACAAGCAGACATGGTGATTGTTGAAGGCGCGGGCGGTTTTTTAGTGCCAATAAACCAACAAGAAACGCTGGCAGATTTGGCCGTTGCACTCAAACTACCAATCATTTTAGTCGTCGGCATGCGCTTGGGTTGCATTAACCATGTGCTGCTCACGGTTGAAGCGATTAAACATAGAGGTTTAACTTTAGCTGGCTGGGTTGCAAATCAGATCGATCCGCAAATGCCAGAGTTTCATGAAAATGTGGCAAGTGTTAGAAAAAGGGTTGATGCTAATTTACTATCCGTGGTTCAATTTGGGTTAAATTGATTCGGTCTATAAACCTTAAACTCACTATATGAAACACAGCCGTGTTCTTGGATTTACCCTGATAGAACTAGTAATAGTGATTATCGTGCTCGGTGTTTTGGCTGCGGTTGCTTTACCCAAGTTCGTTAACTTGGGAACGGAAGCAAGAAAAGCGAGTCTAGACGGACTTAAAGCAGCATTAATTTCTGCGGCAAATATGGCGAATGTTAAATGCCAGTTGGATACTTCCTGCAATTTGCTTGCTGATGGCGGGATGTTTCCTCAAACAGCGATCAATGGACAAACTATTTACTTTCATTATGGTTACCCCACTGGATGGGGGAAGTTTCATGTGAACGATGGAGTAGGCGGTGTTGGCAATTTAGTCGATTACTCAGGGTTTACTTACCAACCACATGTCTCTAGTTCTTTTCTCACAGAGTACACCTTGAATGGTGCGCCAGACTCCAGCAATTGCAAGGTGAAATACCAAATGGCTGCAACCAACACTAATCCGATACTAACCGTCAGTGTGGTTTCCACCGGGTGTTGATATTAACTAATTGTTACCTCGCCAACTCCGCACCTTCCACCACCACTTTAAATAACCCCAATTCTTTTTGCGATTTAACACGCACGCCGCTCACCGCGACATTGCCGGTTTTTTGTGAGGCAATGCCGCCACGGATCATCAAGGGTTGACTTTGCCCAATGGCGCGACCAGTTTTTGCGTCATATTGCACTACGCGCACTTGCACGCGGCCAACATCTACGGGCGTTGGGTTTTGCACTACGGCAAATACTTGCCCGCTGCCATCGGCTTGCGCAGCTGTGCGTAAGTATTTTTCTGGGTGGTTGGGGAAGTCTAAGCGTACATAATCGGCAGAAGATTGTTTACCAATTTCTGAGTTTGAATCTGCTGCAACGGCATAATTTTTGAGTGCATTTTGCATGTTGCCACGGCCTTCAGCAATTTTGCCGAGTAAATAATGGCCAGGTGCGGTGGGCAGCATTTCATTACTTTTCGTTAAGAATTTTTCTGCTTCATCTTTGCGCCCCAAGTTGTATAAAGCAATGCCGCTTTGCACGTGCGGTTTAAAATAATCTGGCTGGAGTTGAATAGCTTTGTCGTAAAACTTTAAGGCTTGCTCGCCCTTTTTCTCTGACATGGCAATATCGCCTAGCAATTCCTGAAAGCGCGCTTCACGTGGTTCAATCGCAATCGCTTGTTTGGCGAGTTCAGTGGCTTTGGCAATATCTTTATTTTGTAAGGCTTTGACACCTTCGTCATAGGCTTTATACGCAGCTTTGGTTGCATAAAGCTTTTTCACTTTTTGTGCGTAAACTTCTTTACCCCATTCGCCGCCTGCGCCAACTTTTTTCAAGGTTTCTTTGTTGTCTGCCACGCGTTTTTCTGAAGGCGGATGGCTGGCAAATAAGCCATCAATAAAATTGCTTTTGCGGTCTGCGCTTAAACGCACAAAGGTTTCTTGTAATGTGACGGCAGCGGCGGGGTCGTAGCCGGCTTTTTTCATGTAAAGCATGCCGTAATAGTCAGATTCACTTTCTGCATCGCGGCCGTATTTGCTGCTGGCAAGCTGTGCGCCCAATTGTGCGCCGCCCACTATCAAGTTGGCGTAATCACTATTTTGTGCGCCAATGCCGACAGCAATCATTGCGCCTTGCAATAACACGCCGCGCTCCATGCTTTTTGCACCGTGGCGGGCGGCCGCGTGAACAAGCTCATGACCCATCACCGCAGCCAATTCAGCTTCTGAATTTAATTCATATAACAGCCCGCGGTTAAACGCAATTTTGCCGCCTGGCATTGCCCACGCGTTTGGTACGGAGTCATTCAATACCACAAATTCATACGGGAGTTGGCGGTCAGACACGGCGGCTAATTTTTGGCCGATGCCTTGTACATAAGCAGTGAGTTCAGGGTCAATCACATAATCACCACCTTGTGATTGGCGGGCTGGGCCGTAATTTTGTTTTCCAATAGAAATTTCTTGCGCTTCAGACACAAATTGAAATTCTTTTTTCTTGGTGACAGGGTTGACGCCGCAGGTGGTGAGTAACGCAACGGTCAGTGTTAAAACGAGTGATTTTTTAAATGGTTTATACATATAATTCCCCAAGAAAATATTCAATTTTTTTGTTGAAGCATAGCCCAAAAGTAGGGTGGTGCAAAGGGTTTACTGGGTGTGAAAAATGTTAATTTTTCTGCAAAAAATTAACGATAGAGTCTATTTTCTTGAATATATGCAAAGACCTGTTGAGGTAATAAATCGCGCACGGATTTGTTATTTTTTAAGCGTTCACGAATATCAGTAGAAGAAATTGCCAATGGTGTAATGGTTTGTGTCGTGATGAAGCCATTGGGCACTATTTGAAAATCTTGCAGATTGTTTTTGTGGTGAGAAAGATAAAAGTTTTTAATGGTTTCAGAAAAATTTTCCAGTGTATTTTCATGGTTAGGGCGCTCGATCAGCACAATGTGGCAATAATCTAAGATTTCTTGCCAGCGATGCCAAGTGTCAAAATACGCAAAGGCATCGCTACCCATTATTAAAAATAACCCAACTTGCGCGCCCAAATTTTTGCGAAGCACAGTTAGCGTATCAACTGTATAAGAAGCACCTTCGCGCTTTAACTCGCAATCATCAAGCGTAAATGTTGGATGATTGTGAATGGCGAGGTTGACCATGTGAGCGCGATGCTCGGCTGAAACTTGCGGGGCAGCTTTGTGTGGCGGGTTTGCCGAGGGGATGAAACGCACCTCATCCAGCGAACAATTTTTCGCAATTTCTTCGGCAATATGGAGGTGACCGAAGTGGATTGGGTTAAAGGTACCGCCTAAAATCCCAATTTTTTTCATATCAATATTCTTTTGACGTATTGCGGTATCGCGCGGTACTCGCTAGCTCGCCGTACGTATATGTACTGCATCCAAAATAATGGTTGATATCAACCATTATTTTGCGCCCCAAACATCTATTTCTAGGCGCGAACGTGACCATCGCCGAGAACAACGTATTTCAACGACGTTAATCCCTCTAAACCCACAGGCCCGCGTGCATGCAGTTTATCCGTGGAAATGCCAATTTCTGCGCCAAAGCCATATTCAAAGCCATCGGCAAAGCGGGTAGACGCGTTGACCATCACGCTGCTGGAGTCGACCTCGCGCAAGAATTGGCGCGCCTTGGTGTAGTTCTCAGTCACAATCGCTTCTGTGTGTTGGCTAGAATGCTGGTTGATGTGCGCAATTGCTTCATCCAAGCCGCTCACCACTTTGCATGAAATAATTGCATCCAGATACTCGGTGTAATAATCTTCATCGGTGGCTGGTTTGGCTTGTGGCACGAGCGCACAGGTTTCTGCACAGCCGCGAATTTCGATGCCTTTGTTGGTGAGCATTTCAGCGAGCTTTGGTAAAGCAGTGTTGGCAATGCTGCGCGCGACCAGTAAAGATTCTGCCGTGTTACAAGTGCCCAAGCGTTGCGTTTTGCTGTTTTCCAGAATACGCACAGCTTTGTCCAAATCGGCATCGTCATCCACATATACATGGCAGTTGCCATCCAAATGTTTAATGACAGGAATGCGCGCTTCGTTTGAAATGCGCTCAATCAAGCTTTTGCCCCCACGTGGCACAATGACATCGACATATTGCTTCATGGTGATGAGTTCGCCCACAGCCGCGCGGTCAGTAGTTTCCACCACCAGCACTGCCGACTGAGGTAAGCCTGCTTGTTGTAACCCTTGATGTACTAACTTTGCCAGCGCTTGGTTGCAGTGGATGGCCTCAGAACCGCCACGTAAAATGCAGGCATTACCAGATTTTATACAAAGGCCAGCCGCATCGACCGTCACGTTTGGACGTGCTTCGTAAATAATGCCAATGACGCCTAAAGGCACACGCATTTGGCCAATTTGGATGCCGGAAGGGCGGTATTTAAAATTGCTCATTTCCCCGATAGGGTCAGGTAAGCTCGCGATTTGCTCTAGGCCTTCTGCCATCGTGGCGATGGATTTTTCGCTCAAAGCCAAGCGGTCTAGCATTGCCGCTTCCATGCCGTTTGCTTTGGCAGCGTCTAAATCTTGCTGGTTGGCGGCGAGCAACGCTTTTTCGTGATGACGAATCAAGGCTGCGATATTCCGTAAGGCCTGATTTTTGGTGTTGGTGTCGGCTTTGGCCATCAAGCGAGAAGCTGCACGTGCTTGCTCGCCGAGTTGTTGAATGTAGTTTTGAATGTTCATGTCAATTTTCTTTTCAATTTTAACGCCCGCATATTCTAGCTAATCCAAAGCAAAGGCGGGAAATTTCTAACCACGCATCGCCTTGCATCACGCCTTTGGCGGTTTGGTCAATGTCGGCCAGTTTTTGCAAAGCGGCTTCCAGTTGGCGTAAAGAAAGTTTGTTTAACGCGCGTTTGATCAATGGTTGCCGCGTGCCAAAAATGCGTGCTTTGGCCATGGCTTGCTCAACATTTTCACCCCGTGACTGCGCAAGTTTTACGCTGACCAACGGTTTTAATGTCCATAACAATGGGTTCATTACTGCAAGTGCTTGTCCGCCTTCATCTTGCAGGCCTTGTAATACTCTTGTTGTACGCGCCACATCGCCCGCCAGCACTGCTTCACCTAATTGGAAAGCATCGTAGCGCGAAACATTGAGTACAGATTCTTTTACCTGCGCATTTGTTAAATTGCCTTCAGGATACAAAAGCCCAAGTTTTTGCACTTCTTGGTCTGCCGCCAGTAAATTACCTTCCACTTGGTGGGCAATAAAATTTAAGGTTTCTAAATCCGTCGATTGCGCTTGTTGCTTGAGTCTCTCGGCTATCCATTGCGGCAGAGCCTGAGTGTTCACTTCGTTCAACGTAAACACTTGCGCATGTCGCTCAAGGCTTTGATACCAGCTACTTGATTTTGTTTCACGATCTAAATTTGGCAAAATAACCACCACTACGGTATCAGCCATTTTTTTTTCGGAGATTGCCTGTAATGCTTTTGCGCCATCAACACCAGGTTTGCCTGATGGAATGGTAATTTCTAATAATCGCTGGCTAGTAAAAAGAGAGGTTGATTGACCAAAAAATTGAATTTGTTGCCAGTTAAAATTGCGTTCGGCGATCAAGCTGGTGCGCTCTTCAAACCCTTGTTTTTTTGTCGCTAGGCGAATAGCATCTAAATGCTCACGCTGAGAAAGAGGCTCTTCGCCGACTAGCACATAAATGGCTTGTAGGCCTTGTTTGGTGAGCTTGTCGGAAATTTTTTGAGTCGCGCTATCAAAAGCATTCAGCATGCAATTTTTACTCGGTAGACTCTTTTACAGCTTTTGCACCAGTTTTAAATGCACTTAAGCGCCGCACAATTTCACGCACAGCATCGCTACGCATATCGTTGTTGATGCGCGCTTCTTCATCACTCTTGCCTAGCAGTAATTGGTCATTATAAGAATAATCACGTCGGATTTTGACCGCCTGCGGTTTATTCCAAATCGGGTTGCTGGCATCGCGTACCCTAAAGTTCACTGCGTAGTTGAGTTCAAACTCACGCACCGTACCAGTGCCGCCCAATGAAAGAATACGCTTCTCGTTGCTTTCGTTCATCATGTCTAGCACAACCTCTGCGTCTGTAATGTCATCGACAATCACGATGTTATTGTTTTTGATAGATTGCTGCAGTTCACGGTTAATGCTTAATTTAGGCCCTTCAATGTAGAGGGTCTTAAAGGAGAGATTAGCCACACCGCGCAGCTGAAAACCGCACGCAGTGATGCCGAGCAGCATTAACACGGTGAAAAAACGCAGCCAGAAAGTAGTGTGCAAAGCGCGCATAATTTATCCCACGACAACATTCACAAGTTTATTAGGAACCACAATGATTTTGCGTATGGTCATATTCTCACAGAATTTTAATACGCTAGGATGCGTCGCGGCCATTTTTTCAATATTTTCTTTGTGTATTGATTTTCCAACTAACATACTACCGCGTAGCTTGCCATTCACTTGCAGCATATATTCAATTTCATCTTGTGCCATCGCTGATTCAATTGGCTCTGGCCAAGCGGTGTTAAGAATTTCATCACCCAATTTAAGCGTGGCCCACAAGCTGTGGCAAATATGTGGTGCAATTGGCGATAGCACGCGCAATAAAATTGAAAATCCTTCAAAAGCAACGGCTTGCCAATCGGCTTCCGCCTCTTTTTGCACTTTCTCAAGCGTGTTAAGTAGCTTCATGCAAGCTGAAGCGACAGTATTAAATTGTAATCTTGTTAAATCACTATTGGCCTGTTTAAGTGTCGTGTGAATTTCACGGCGCGCGTTAGCAAGTTCGCCCGTTAATTTTTCAGGCAAATTTGTTTTTGTCTCGGTAGAAAGCAAGTAACCAAAATTCCAAACGCGGCGCAAGAAACGGTGCGAGCCTTCCACGCCAGAATCTGACCACTCCAATGTTTGTTCAGGTGGTGCGGCAAACATCATAAAAAAGCGTGCAGTATCTGCGCCATATTGTTCGATAAGTGACTGCGGGTCGACGCCATTGCGTTTGGATTTAGACATCGTGCCGATGCCTTGGTAATCAATTGCAGAGCCATCTTTAACTAATTTAGCCCCTGCAATTTTTCCATTTTCATCGTGAATGAGTTCGACTTCCTCTGGTGCAAAGTATTCTATGCCGCCTTTTTCTGTACGGCGCGAGAAGATGTGATTCAGCACCATGCCTTGCGTGAGCAGGTTGGCGAATGGTTCGTCGTAGTTCACCAAGCCTAAATCTCGCATCACTTTTGACCAAAATCGAGAATAAAGCAGATGCAAAATAGCATGTTCAATACCGCCGATATATTGGTCAACTGGCATCCAGTGGTTAGTTTGTGCATCCACCATGCTATCCGTGCTAAAGCCGCTGGCGTAGCGCGCGTAATACCAGCTGGAATCCACAAAGGTATCCATGGTATCCGTTTCACGTTTGGCGGGTTTGCCACATTTTGGGCAAGTGCTGTTCACAAAACTTTCTAACTTATTTAATGGGTTGCCAGAGCCATCAGGCACGCAATCTTCTGGTAACTTTACTGGCAATTGGTCGTCTGGCACCGGCACATCGCCACAGGCGTCGCAGTGGATAATCGGAATTGGGCAACCCCAATAACGTTGACGGGAGACGCCCCAATCGCGCAAGCGCCAATTGATTTGTTTGTCACCTAAGTTTTTTGATTTGAGATCTGCGGCAATAGCGTCAACGGCTTCATCATAATTCATTCCATCGTAATTTCCGGAATTGATGCATAATGCTTTAGACTTGTCACCGTACCATTCTTTCCAGTGCTTCGCGTCAAAGTCATGGTAGGCATTCTCATCGCCCAAAAAGCTTTCCCCGGCTTTGCGCTTTACTTCTACGCCATTTGTAATTACTTGCTTAATCGATAAATTATATTTTTGTGCAAAGCCAAAATCTCGTTCATCGTGTGCTGGCACAGCCATCACCGCACCTTCGCCGTAGGTCATGAGTACATAGTTGCCAACCCAAACAGGGATATTTTCACCTGTGAGTGGATGGTTCACAAATAAGCCTGTGTCCATGCCCTCTTTTTCCATGGTCGCCATGTCGGCTTCCATCACTGAGCCTTGTTTGCATTGTTCAATAAAGGCTTGTAGCTTAGGATTGTTTTGTGCGGCATGTGTTGCGAGCGGATGCTCGGCAGCTACAGCACAAAAAGTTACGCCCATGATCGTATCGGCACGGGTGGTGAACACCCATAATTTGCCGCCATCAATCAATTTACCATCATTATTTTTAATGTCATGCGTAAAGGCAAAGCGCACGCCCACGCTTTTACCTATCCAGTTGGCTTGCATGGTTTTTACACGCTCAGGCCAACCGGGGAGTTTGTCTAAGTCGTCCAATAATTGCTGCGCATAACCGGTGATGTTGAGGTAATAGCCTGGGATTTCTCGCTTTTCCACCAAAGCGCCTGTGCGCCAACCGCGGCCATCAATCACTTGTTCATTTGCTAGTACGGTTTGGTCGACTGGATCCCAATTCACCACTTGGGTTTTTTTGTAAGCGATGCCTTTTTCCAGCATGCGCAAGAACAGCCATTGGTTCCATTTATAATATTCTGGTTGGCATGTCGCAAGTTCACGTGTCCAATCAATGGCAAAGCCCAATGACTTCAATTGCTTGCGCATATAAGCAATATTGTCATAAGTCCATTTTGCTGGGGGCACACTGTTCTGAATCGCCGCATTTTCGGCGGGCAAACCAAACGCATCCCAACCCATCGGTTGCAATACGTTAAAGCCTTTCATTTGGTGGTAGCGACTGAGTACATCACCAATGGTGTAGTTACGCACATGCCCCATGTGTAGCTTGCCACTAGGGTAGGGGAACATCGATAAGCAAAAATATTTTGGTTTATCGCTTTTCGCCTCTGCTTTAAAACTTTGCTTAGTATCCCAGCGTTGTTGGGATTGTTGTTCGATGTCTTTGAAAGGGTATTGCTGTTGCATATGGCGGATCACTTAATTTTTTTAATATTAATCATTTTTTGATTATACCTTTTCACATAATAAACTTGCAGCTTAAGTGAAATCAGGCTGATTTAACTAAATAAAAAGGCCCCCATTTAGGAGGCCTGAAGAATGGTCTATCAATTTAAGTATTAAGTAGTTTACGGACTCTTGACTGAAAACCAATTCCAACTAAACCAAAAAGCAACAAAGCCCATGAGCTTGGCTCGGGCACAGCACTAATCTGGGTGGAAATTGATATGTCATCAATTGAGAGATATGATCTTCGCGGGCCGCTTAAGCTAAATGTCAGCGTATAACTTGTTTGTTTTGGGGTGAATGTAAAACTGTTAAACTGCCAATTTTCAATTGCATCTACTGCATTAGATTCCCCTAGAAAGTTACCTAACACGTCGTTCTCATTCCAAATTGATGCTCTGAACCGATTAGCATTTGTATAGTTAACAAACTGTGTGTCAATCCCGAAGTTGGCGTCGTACCAAGATAGCGTATAAGTGTTGCCAATCACGAATCCACTGATAAGCTGAGAAAAACTTTCGTTAATTCGACCAAAGTTTCGACCAACACCAAGCCAAGAGCCGCCGCTGACTGGTGACTCAGATAAGTCAGTAGCATAACCAGAATAATTGCTAATCCCAGCGTAATTGTTTATGTCCATTAGGTCTGGCGTATTTGCTGTACTTGCAACGGTATTGCCTACCACCCAATCAGTTGGTAGCTGGCTATTACCAACGGTTCCGTTTAGTCCGCTATTCTTTACAAGCTCAACTACGGCAGCTAGCGCAGGTTGCGATAACAACATTAAAGCAACGATAACTACTTTTGATATTGCTTTTATTTTTTTACCTAGCAACATATTTATCCCAAAAAACTTGTATTGGTATTCAGTTTAATTGACTTCATTTCGGAAGTCAATTAAAAGATAAGCTAACCTATTGAAGGTAAAGGGTAAATTATGTTCGTATTTGCTTGATTTTAAGCCTTTAGTTTGCTGAAAATTTCATCGCGAATGGCATTCATTTCACCAAGCCCATTCACAAACACGTGTTTTGGTGCGCCATTTTCGCCACTTTTTGCCCAGCTTACATAGTAGTTCACCAGTGGTTTTGTTTGGCTGTGATATACATTCAAGCGGTTTTTAACCACTTCTTCTTTGTCGTCATCGCGTTGAACCAAATCTTCGCCAGTCACATCATCCTTACCAGCCACTTTTGGCGGATTAAATTTAACATGATAAGTACGGCCTGAGGCAGGGTGCGAGCGGCGACCACTCATGCGCTCAACAATGGCTTCGTCAGGCACGTCGATTTCCACCACATAATCAATCATCACACCAGCATTTTTCATGGCTTCCGCTTGTGGAATAGTGCGCGGAAAACCGTCGAATAAAAAGCCATTGGCGCAATCTGCTTCTTTAATGCGCTCACTCACTAAGCCGATAATCACATCATCAGGCACTAAGCCGCCACTATCCATAAACCCCTTGGCTTTTAAACCCAGCGGGGTGCCTGCTTTCACAGCGGCGCGCAACATATCACCGGTTGAAATTTGTGGGATATTAAATTTTTCTTTGATAAAAGTGGCTTGTGTACCTTTACCTGCGCCTGGTGCGCCTAACAGAATGATTCTCAAGATAGTATCCTAGTGAGTAATGAAGATGTGAAAGGCACTATTTTAATGATTTTGCGAGGCAAAAAGTAGCGCTTTTTTTAAATTAAATACCAGTATTTGATGACTGGTTAGCGAGGTGATTTGCTATACGAACATAGTCGCTGACATGCAGATTCTCCGCGCGAAGCTGTGAATCAATATTTAAAATTTTAAAGTCGTCGTCATTTAAATAATTTTTGAGCGTGTTTCTAAGTGTTTTTCTGCGCTGACCGAAGGCTGACTGCACAATTTCGGCAAATAATTTTTCTTCATGTGCAATAAATGGCTTTGTCTGAAACGGAATGCATCTTACAAATGCTGATTCCACTTTAGGCGCGGGATCAAAAGCATCGGGTGGCACTGTGATGAGATATTCCATTTCTAGCGCATATTGCAGCATCACGCTTAAACGGCCATATTCACTGGTGGATGGTGCCGCAACCATCCGCTCAACGACCTCTTTTTGCAGCATAAAGTGCATGTCGATAATTTGTGATGCATTCTCGAGGAGTTTAAATAGAATCGGTGAAGAAATGTTGTAGGGTAAATTTCCAACCACTCTAATTTTTTTGCCTATTTTAGCTAAGTCAAACTTTAGGACATCCGAATTATGAATGGTGATTTTGTCTGCCGGGTAAACCTTTTGCATCCAATCGATAATGTCGCGGTCAATTTCTACCACATGTAAATGCGCAAGTTTTTTCAGCAAAGGCTTGGTCATTGCGCCTAAGCCGGGGCCGATTTCCACCATTAAATCTTCTTCGTGCGGATGAATTGCATGGATGAGGCTGGTGATGACAGCGTCATCATGCAAAAAATTTTGCCCAAAGCGTTTTTTTGCTTGATGATTCATTTAGTGAAAACTCTTCTTACTTGCTAGACTAATCGCAAGTTGAATCGCGCTGAACATGCTGCCAGCATTCACTTTGTCGGTACCAGCAAGGTCTAGTGCCGTGCCATGGTCGACAGAGGTGCGAATAATAGGGAGGCCGAGTGTCACGTTCACACCTTCGCCAAAACTGGCGTGCTTTAAAACGGGTAATCCTTGGTCGTGATACATGGCAAGAACGGCGTCCGCATGTTCTAAGTGATGTTTTGCGAACAATGTGTCGGCAGGGAGCGCGCCGATCAATTGCATATCTTCTTTGCGCAAGTTTTCTAGGATGGGGTTAATGATGTCTATTTCTTCGCGACCTAAGTAGCCGTTTTCTCCTGCATGTGGATTTAAGCCAGCAACTAAAATGCGTGGATTGGGGATGTCAAATTTCTCTACTAAATCACGATGCATGATGCGAATAGTGGACTCTAAATTTTCTTTGGTGATCGCGTTAGGTACATCTTTTAGCGGCAGGTGTGTGGTGACAAGTGCAACGCGTAAGCCGTTGCCAACTAACATCATCACCACTTTTTGTGTGTTGGTTAATTCTGCCAAAAATTCAGTGTGCCCACTAAATGTAATGTCAGCATCATTGATAATCCCTTTGTGCACCGGGGCGGTCACCATCGCATCAAAGGCGCCGTGCATACAAGCATTGGCAGCACTTGTGAGCATGTTTAACACATGAGTGCTGTTGGCTTTTAGTAACACTCCGCCCGTTACAGGCACATTTGTAGGATGGTGCCAAACTGTGAGTGTTCCATCACCAAGGTGTGGTGTGACTTGGTGTGGTTCGTAATCGCGAATATCGAGTGCGCAGCCACGTTGCCGTGCGCGCTCCAAAATAACATGCTTATCCGCAATGACGGTGATTGCGGCATTATGTGCGGTGTGCGCCAACATCACACACAAATCCGGCCCGATGCCTGCTGGTTCGCCGGAAGTGATGACAATATTGGGGATTCTGGAAGTGTTATCGCTCAACTTAAAGTGGCCAATTAAAACTGGTCTTCAAGTTTATACTCTACAAATGCGCGGTCACGCATTTCTCTTACCCAATCTTGATAGGCATCATCAGATTTTCTTGCGCGAATTTCCTGACGTGCTTTCAATCGTTTGGCTTCCTTACTCATATCTTGGGTGCGGCGTTCAATCACTTGAATCACATGCCAACCAAACTGCGTTTTAACAGGTGTACTGATTTGATCCACTTTGAGTTCGTTCATGGCTTTTTCAAATGGCGGTACGGTGTCGCCAGGGTTCAGCCAGCCCAAATCACCGCCGCTACTAGCGGAACTGTCGTCAGAGTATTGCCGTGCCAACGCTTCAAAGTTTTCGTGGTTGTCTAAACGCTCCTTAATCCCATCGATTTTATTTTTGGCTTCTTTTTCAGACATGATTTCCGTGAATTTAATCAAGATATGTCTGGCGTGTGTTTGTTCAATCACTAACGGCGCATTATTGCCACGTTTATTGTTGAGTTTGAGAATGTGAAAGCCGTTCGGACTGCGCAAAATTTGCGTAAATTCGCCTGCTGACAAAGGCTTTAAGGCTTCCAAAAACAGCGTAGGGACTTGCGATGCTGGTTTCCAGCCCAAACCACCACCTTCTAAGGCATTGGGCGCGTCCGAGTAGGTTGCAGAAACTTTAGAAAATTGGCTGCCTGACTTAAGTGCGGCCAAGGCTTTTTCGGCCTTGGCTTTGGCTTTTTTGATCTCATCAGACGCGCTTTCATCCGGTGTGCGAATCAAAATATGCGCAATTTCATATTCTTCTTGCGTGTCACCACTTGAGGCTTGCGTGGTGAGTAAATTGTCGATTTCAGTGTCAGTGACAGTGACTTTGCTATCAACATCTCGTTCGCGCAAACGTGCAATGGTGATTTCGTTTCTTAAGTCAGCTTTAAATTTACTAAAGTTGACACCGTCTTTTGCTAGAGCCTCGGAAAACTCAGTAATGGTCATTTGGTTTTGGTCGGCAATTCTTTCAACAGCACGGTTGACCTGATTGTCGTCCACCTTTAAGCCAGTTTGTGTCGCAAACTGCAGTTGCAAACTGTCAGTAATTAATCGCTCTAAAATTTGCTTACGCAAAATATTTTCCGCAGGGAGCTCTGTACCTTGTTTTTGAAGTTGGCTTGCAACTGAGCGCATACGGTTTTCGAGCTCTTGCTCGGTAATCACCCCTTGGTTAACAATCGCTACAATTCGGTCAATTTTGACCACTTCTGCAGCTTTAAGGAGGCTATGGTTGGTAACAGCTAAACAAAAACATAGCGTCAAGAAAATAAATCTAAATTGCATGCGGAATAGTTACTCGTAATAAGGTTGTTGATAAGAATCAGGGATGCGACTGGAGCTCACATAGCCAGGAATGTTTCGTTTAATCACGTTCATCGGGTTGGCACCAATCGAAGCTAAACCGCCAAGCTCAAGCTGGAAAAACAGTGAGTAGTTTGCGCTGTCTGAGGTCGCAGGACTCACGCGTTGTAAGACTGTTCTTGCTTGCCAGCAACCGGCATCATACTCAAGACCTGCCAAGCTTTCAATAATTCGGCTGTCTCTAAGAGAATAGTTCATGCGGCCGATGCCATACCAATTTCTACCTAGCGGCCATTGACCGGATACGTCAAACTGGTCAAGCAAGCTTGCACGGTAGCTGTAGCTTAAATTTAAGGCTTTACCAGGTTCTGGCGTGTAACGGCTGGTAACGGTAGTTCTGGCAGATTTGTCTTCTTCCGTATTGTATTGCCAGAAGGCGTTGACGCTTAAATCAGATTTTAAATAGGCGGTAAAGCCGGCAATAATGTCAGAGCTATTGCGTTCCCTTGCTGTTGCGCCCGGTAGGTTGACGACTTGATCTGCATAGTAATAGCGTTGACCAACGGAGGCGGAGATTCTTTGCGCGCCGTCAGCGCCAATAAATCGTGTAGTTAAACCAAAACTTAACTGTTTGGCATCGTTAATACGGTCATTGCCGGTAAATTGATTTTCATTAAACAGTGAGGTGAAGTTTAGGTCGACTTCACTGGTGTCGAAAATTGGAATGTCTGACTGATTTTTGCGTGGAATATACAAGTAATAAGCGCGTGGCTCAATTGTTTGCGTGTAGGATTCGCCACCAAAAGAAATTTCCCTATCGAAATACAAACCACTATCAACGCTAAAAATTGGCAATGTGCGGCTTTGTGATTCTAAATTGCTTGCAATGTTATCTAACTGATACTGACTGTGATGTATCCCAATCTTCGGCGTAATGTAACCATAAGACTTGGTAAATTCGTAACTTAAACTTGGGTAAATGGAAAAACGGTTGCCCTCTGGCAGCGTGACATTGGGGTTGCTAGATTGAAAGGCAACCGCTTGGGTATACAAATTGGCATTGAAATTACCATAATACTTATTGCCTATTAAATTCAACTCAGGCAATCGTTCGTAGGGGAACGATGCATCATCCAATGTTTGGAATTTTTGTGTCAGTGCATTAAAGCGCCAATTTTCGCTGTTGTAGTTTAAATTCAACTGTTGCGGTAGCAATACGCGGCTGGTGGTAACAATACGGGTCGAGAGATCCGAGAAATATTGGTCGTCTGAAACACGCTCAAAGCTGTAACCAGCTGACCAACCGCTACCCAAATTGTGCTGATGTTTCAAACTAGCAAAATAGCGACTCTCTCCTGTTTGGCTGTCATCAGGCAAAATCTCGGCATTTGCTATGCCAGAAAAATTTTCATTGAGGTATCTGAACTCACCTTGATACTGCACACCGCGTTTACCCAAGGCTCTTACGCCCAACGTAGCATCCATGTCAGGCGAAATATTCCAATAATAAGGTGCCATCAACTCAAAACCGCTGCGGCTGGTGGTGCCGTATGTGGGCGCTAAAAAGCCACTTTTGCGTTGATTGTTGTAGGAGAAGCTGATCCAAGGAGTGTAAACCAGTGGCACGCCTTTAAACTCAATATAAGCATGTTTGGCTTCACCTGACTCGGAGAAATCGTTAAGCTCCATTTCTTTTGCTTTGATGTACCAGTCATTATTGCCAACTTCGCAGGTTGTGTAACGCGCATTTTTTAGCCGCTTTTTATCTTGGCCTTCGAATAAAATTTGGTCAGCATCGCCACGCGCACTGGTGGTTTGAAGTGATCTTACAGTAGAAGAGGTGTCGCCATTAGCTCTGCTATTTCTATTTTCAGTCAAGGGCGCTTCAAGCGCATAACTGCTATTGCCGCCAATTTGTGGGCTTTGCAGTGCCCCTAATTTTCTGGCAAATTGTTCTGAAGTGGCAGGCGCAAGTAGTGATTGAGGCTCCGGCGCAGATTTAGTGAGTTTGACCGAGGCGTTGTTGATTTCTCCAACATTTTCAGACAAGCGCATTTTAATTTCTGGCCCAGTCAACTCGCCATTACCTAACTGTATTTTGGCATTGCCTTTGACATGTAGCGCATCATTTTGCATGTCGTAAGTAATGTCATCACCGTAAATGCTTTGTTTCCCACGTGTAATAGATGCATTGCCAGTCGCGTGCAGCTTGCGATCAATCTGCATATCCATATTATCGCCATCGATAATGATCATATCGTCGCCGGCGATATTTTGTACTTTCACGCCTTTTGCATTAGTACTATCTTCCGCCAAAATTAATTTTTGTTCGATTGGCTTAATGTTTACGCCACGCGCGTTGGTGAGTTCGTCTGCTTGCGCACAAGCGCTGCAGGCGAACATCATCATGATTAAACGTTGTATGGTGGTTGGTTTCATCATCCGGCGAAGGTGACCAAAGAGATGGCTGCAGAAAGGTTGATTAAGCGCACGGTGTTTTATGGAGTTAGCTTTAAATTCTATCGGTGATAAAATCTCACAAATCCTGATTTTTGGCAATTGCTAATTACGTTTTTGTTGTAATCGAAACGCTATTTTAGTGAGAAACTAGCAATGATTAACAAAAGAAAAACCCCAAAACACAGGTTCAAAACAACGTATTAAATATGAAAAGAGTTAGTGTGGATAGTCGTCAGCAAGCCCTACAAACATGGTTGGTGAAAGTTTTACAAAAAGAAAATTTTACGCTGACGCCAGCCTCTAGCGATGCAAGTTTTCGGCGATATTTTCGCATTCACTTTATTATCAATCCTTCGCATGAAAATGATAGTGAGTCTTCCCAAGAAGGCGGCATCAAAGAGATGACACTGATTGCGATGGATGCACCACCACCGCAGGAAGACTGTCGTCCGTTTGTGAAGGTCGCGCAGCAGTTGTTGGCAGCGGGTTTAAATGTGCCGCAAATTATTGCGCAAGATGTCGAGCAGGGTTTTTTAGTATTGGGCGATTTGGGCAGTGACACGTATTTATCCAAATTAAATTTGAAAACAGCGCCAAATTTATATAAAGATGCGACAAACGCTTTGATTAAAATGCAGTTCGCCAGCCAGCCAAACGTGTTGCCAGAATATGACGAAGTATTGTTGACGCGAGAAATGCAGCTTTTCCCAGATTGGTATATCGCAAAACATTTAGGCGTCAGTTTGAATGAAGTGCAGCAAAAAACGTTGAATAAAACCTTTGCTGTACTTAATCAAAATATTCTTGCGCAACCAAAAGTCGTGGTACATCGTGATTATCACTCGCGCAATTTAATGGTTACAGAAGTTAATAATCCCGGTATTTTGGATTTTCAGGATGCGGTATACGGGCCAATTACCTATGATTTAGTATCTTTGTTAAAAGATGCTTATATCGCTTGGGAAGAGGAAGAAATTATCGACTGGGCGGTGCGCTATTGGCAGACTGCGAAAAAAGCCGGTTTGCCGATGCCGGATGATTTTAGTGAGTTTTACCGTGATTTTGAGTGGATGGGCGCACAGCGCCACATTAAAGTGCTGGGCATTTTCGCAAGACTTTACTACCGCGATGGTAAAGATGGTTATTTGAAAGATATGCCGCTGGTGATGAATTATTTGCGTAAAGTCTGTGAACGTTACGTTGAGTTAAGGCCGATGCTACGCTTACTCAATGAATTAGAAAGCCCAAAATCCGCATGATGCGCGCAATGATCTTGGCCGCGGGTCGCGGCGAACGCATGCGCCCGCTCACCGACCACACCCCAAAACCTTTGTTACTAATTGGTGGAAAGCCGTTGATAGTTTGGCATTTAGAACGCTTGGCAAAAGCAGGTTATAAAGAAATTGTCATTAACCACGCGCATTTAGGTGAGCAAATTGAATCCACATTGGGTAGTGGCGGTAGTTTTGGTTTGCATATTCAATATAGCCCAGAAAAAACGGCCTTAGAAACGGCTGGCGGTATTGCCAACGCCTTACCTTTGCTTGGGGAAAACCCGTTTTTAGTAGTGAACGGCGATGTGTTTTGCGAAATAGATTTTGCTAATTTACATTTGGACAAAGACAAGCTTGCACATTTGGTGCTGGTCGACAACCCACCACAACACAGCCAGGGAGATTTTGCCTTAGAAAACAGTAAAGTAAAAAATATGGGGACACAAAAGCTGACATTTTCCGGTATTGGCGTTTATCATCCTGATTTGTTTAGCAATATCAGGCACGGTGAAGCGGCAAAATTAGCACCTTTACTAAGGCAAGCGATGGCGGAGGAGAAGGTCACCGGCCAGTATTTTCAAGGTGTTTGGCATGATATTGGCACACCGGAACGGTTAAGTGCCATAGATATTTGGGTACGAAAAAATAATCAACATAATCATTAAGTAAGGATAAAAACGTGACAGACCACCATTTTTCAACCACAGATAAAATCGCGCAAAAATTTTTAATGGCGGTTGAGCGTATTGGTTTGGCGCTTGTCACCGTTGCAACTTTTTTCTCGCTCTCGCACGAGCTTGTCAGAATGTGGCATTCAGGTGTGGTAGGCCTAGGTGATTTGCTGCAATTATTTCTTTATTTAGAAGTGTTTAGCATGATCAAGAGTTACTCTGCCTCAGGCAAATTACCGATGCGCTATCCGATTTACATTGCGATGGTCGCATTGGCGCGTTACTTATTGCTGGATATGAAAGAAATGTCCGAGTGGCATATGATTTCGATTGCCGCGGCGATTTTAATATTGGCACTTTCCGTGCTGGTGATGCGTTTTGGGCATGCGAAATTTCCGTATGACGACGCCCCGTAAGATTTAGGATTACCGATCAAAAAAGCATCCGAATCTGGGTGCTTTATTTTTTTGAAAGAAATGAACGCAAATTGCCCAGCTTGTCTCAGCATACATGGCACATCAAGTTGGGCTAGAATGCGCATAGTCAAAGAATCATAGGATAAAGCCGTGCAAGCATTATTATTAGATTGCAAAAATAGACGTGACGATTTATGTGCTCGCATGGGCGAAGGCGTTGCTATTATTCCAACTGCGCCAGAAGTCATCCGCAACCGTGACTCACATTTCCCTTACCGATTTGACAGTTATTTTTATTATTTAACTGGCTTTAAAGAGCCTGAATCCGTACTTTTTTTAATTGGTGGGCATACACCAAAAACCATTTTATTTTGCCGCGACAAAGACATGGAGCGCGAAATTTGGGATGGTTTTCGTGTTGGGCCGCAGGCTGCGGTAAATGTGTTAGGCGTAGATGAAGCATACAGCCTTAACGAATTAGAAACGCTTGCCCCGCAATTATTGGCTAATCAAGAGAAATTATTTTACAGTTTGGGTGCAGATGCCGCTTGGGATCAGCGCGTGTTAGGTTGGTTAAAACAATTGCGTGAAAGAGCACGCGCTGGCATTGCTGCGCCAGCCAATATCGTCGATGTGCGTCAGTTGATGGATGATATGCGCTTAGTAAAATCCCCTTATGAGCTCGACACCATGCGCCGTTCAGCGCAGATTGCCGCCGCTGCACATAATAGAGCGATGCAAAAAGTAAAGCCCAATAAAATAGAATATGAAATTGAGGCGGAATTTTTGCATGAATTTTATCGCAAAGGCGCACAAGCGGCAGCCTACACCAGCATTGTCGCGGGTGGTGCGAACGCTTGTACTTTGCATTACAACGCCAATAATTGCGTGCTGAACGATGGCGATTTATTGCTAATTGACGCGGGTTGCGAGTTTGATGGCTACGCTTCGGACATCACGCGGACATTTCCAGTGAACGGAAAATTCAGCGCTGCGCAAAAAGATGTATATGAACTCGTATTAGCTGCGCAATATGCAGCAATTGAAAAAGCCAATACAAAAAACCATTGGAACGCGCCACATGAAGCTGGATTGAATGTGTTAGTTCAAGGCTTCATTGACTTTGGTCTGTGCCAAGGCAGCAAAGATGAGGTGCTAGAAAATGCGACTTATCGCCAATTTTATATGCATCGTACCGGCCACTGGTTGGGGCTAGATGTACACGATGCAGGCGAATACAAAACTAAAACCGGTGATTGGAAAATGCTTGAAGCTGGCAATGTGCTGACGGTAGAGCCGGGTTGCTATATTCGTCCGGCAGATAATGTGCCAGAACATTTTTGGAATATTGGCATTCGCATTGAAGATGATGTGTTGGTTACGGAAGCTGGCAATGAAATTTTGACTAAAGACGCAGTGAAAACGGTTGCCGATATTGAAGCCTTAATGAAAAATTAAATGCAGAATTTCAACATTGTAGAGGGTATTGTGATTGTCGGTGGCGGGCCAGTCGGCGCGACGCTAGCCCTCTTTTTGGGGCAACAAGGCGTTGAAGTCACCGTGTTAGAAGCGCGTGCAAAAGGCGCGGCGTATGAAGAAAAACGTGCGCTGGCGCTTTCTTACGGTTCGCGGAGAATTTTAGAAAAATTAGGCGTTTGGCAACAAATTGCGCTCAGCGCAACAAAAATCAGCACCATTCATATTTCGCAGCAAGGCAGTTTGGGACGCTCACTTTTAAAGGCGCAAGATTATCAGCTAGAAGCGCTTGGCTATGTGGTGTATTACGGTGCGCTGGTGCAGGCTTTGGACGAAGCGCTAAAACATTGCCCGTCGGTCAAATTTATCTACGAAGCACAAGCGCAAAAAATTAGCCATGACGCCGCATATGCAACTATTAATGTTCAGCAAGCTAATACGATTAAAAATTTGAGTAGTCGTCTAGTTGTGTTGGCTGACGGCGGGCGCAGTTTAGACGATATTGAGGGCCTCACGCGCGAAACAAAAGCATATGGGCATGATGCGCTAATCGCAAAAATCACAGCCGAGCTACCACACAATCAAACCGCCTACGAGCGTTTTACCCCAGCAGGTCCGATGGCGTTGTTGCCTAATGGAACGCGTGATTTTTCTTTGGTGTGGACGGGAAAATCTGATTACGTCTCACCTTTGTTGGTGTTAAGTGATACGGAATTTTTAGAGCAATTCCACGCGGCGTTTGGTGACCGTGTGGGCATATTTTTAGCCGTTGGCAAGCGCATGACGTTCCCGCTGAAATTGTCCAAATTAGTCGAAACGGATTTTCAACATTTAGTCGTGATTGGCAACGCTGCACAAACCATGCATCCCGTGGCGGGGCAAGGGTTCAATGTGGGCATGCGCGATGCGGAATCGTTGGCCAAAATCATTTTAGCAACTTCGTCAGAGCGTTTAGGTCATGCAGAAATGTTAGCGGATTACCAAAAAACGCGCGTCAAAGACACGCGTAATGGCTTATTGTTCACCGACTTTTTGGTCAATGTTTTTTCAAATGATATGGTTGGCTTGCATTCACTGCGCAGCTTTGGGCTTGGTTTGTTTGAGTTGTTTAAACCGGCAAAAAAATTTCTAGTCCGCAAAATGAGTTACGGTAAATAAGACATGCAAAATAAAGCACAACACTTTGATGCCCTCGTCGTTGGTGCAGGTTTGGTCGGGCTTGCGGCTGCGGTGGCGATGCATCTTGAAGGTTACCGTGTCGCGCTGGTTGATCAAAAAAATCCAGCGAAAATTGTTACGAAGAGCCCCGACGATTGGGATGTGCGCATTTATGCGATCAGCCCTAAAAATAAAGCGTGGTTACAACGTTTGGGTGTTTGGCAGCAGCTCGATGCAACCCGTATTGGGCAAATGCAGGGCATGGAAATTTGGGCGGACGCAAGCGAAACACCCCTTAACTTGTTGGCGGAGGATATTCACGCGCAAGGCTTGGGCGAAATTGTTGAGGCGGGTGCCTTAGCCAATGTGCTACTTGAAAAAGTTGAGGCTTTAGGTATCGCCACTTTTTTTGCGGTGACGACAGAAAATTTAACAGTTTCACCACAAAAAACGGCTTTAACGCTTAAAAATACGCAAGATCAATGCATCACGTTATCGGCAGATTTATTGCTGGCTGCCGATGGTAGCCAATCATGGGTGCGCGAGCAATGTGATTTTTCTGTCAAGCGCAGTGCCTACGCACATCATGGGTTAGTGGCTAATTTTAGAGCGGAAAAAAATCATCAACATGTTGCGCGGCAATGGTTTTTAAAAGATGAAGGCGATCATTTGCAAGTGCTGGCGTGGTTACCATTACCAGAAAATTTAATTTCCATCGTTTGGTCAGCTTCCCCGACATTTACCGAGCAATTATTGCAACTGGATGCAACAGCGTTGGCACAAAAAGTGGCAGAGGCTGGTCATTTTTTTCTTGGTGATTTTGAATTGGTTACGCCTGCCGCGGCTTTCCCGCTCGCGCTGCAGAAAGTGGAACCGCTATTTTTTCAAAGTGTCGTATTACTGGGCGATGCTGCGCATCAAGTGCATCCGATGGCCGGACAGGGCGTGAATTTAGGCTTTAGAGATGTAGAAGATTTGTTGGAAGTGATCAAGCAAAAAAATCCATATCAAAAAATTAACGATGCGCAGCTGTTAAAAAAATACGCGCGTATGCGCAAAGTGGATGTGGCAAAAGTGACCATGCTCACAGACGGTTTGTATCAATTGTTCGATCATCCTTCTGATTTGATTAAAAAAGTAAGGAACTGGGGATTTGAAGCGACTAAATATCGTTTATTAAAGATAGTGTTATTAAAACAAGCCATTAAACTCTGATAAAAATAAAATTTAAGGAAAGAATATGTTGAAAAAATTAGGCGTTGCGGCGCTTTTGGGTGTGATGACGCTGACTGCAATCGCGGATGAGGCGAGCCTAAAAAAGGCGATTGAAGCCGCCTACCCAAAATTTAAAGTAGAAAGCGTGACCAAAACACCTTACGCTGGCTTGTATGAAGTGTTTATGGGTGGGCAAATTATTTACACCGATGAAAAGCTCACTTTTTTAATCGCTGAAGGTCATTTGGTTGATCCGAAAACCAAAAAAGATATTACAGGTGAGCGGCTTGAAGAGTTGACAAAAATTGACTTTTCTAGCTTGCCGCTCGATCAAGCAATTAAAGTCGTCAAAGGCAATGGTAGCCGTAAATTGGTGGTGTTTTCCGATGTCGATTGCCCGTTTTGTAAGCGTCTCGAGCAAAATGAGTTAAGTAATATCAACGATGTGACGATTTACACATTTTTGTACCCGATTGAGCAACTACATCCGGATGCGGCAAATAAATCTAAATCGATTTGGTGTGCGCCAAATCGCGTCAAAGCTTGGAATGATTGGGTTTTTAATAATAAGCTACCGACAAGTACGGCTAAATGTGAAGTGCCACTAGAAAAAGTGGGTGAATTGGCGAGAAAACATGGTGTGAGCAGTACCCCAACATTATTTTTTGCCGATGGTCGCCGATTGTTAGGCGCACAGCCTTATAAAGAAATTGAAAATTATTTGCAGGCGGCAAAAAATTAACTTAATAAAAATGGCGATTGTTAAAATCGCCTTTTTTGATAACCATTAGAATCGTCAGCCTAGCTAACCACTGCACCCATTTTAAAGATAGGCATATACATCGCAACGACCAGCCCGCCAATAATCGTCCCTAATACAACCATAATCACTGGTTCCATCAAGCTAGACATTGCTGCGACGGCATCGTCCACTTCTGCTTCATAAAAGTCCGCCACTTTGCCAAGCATGGCATCCAAGGCACCAGACTCTTCACCAATGGCACACATTTGCAACACCATATTGGGGAATACATTGGTGTTTTGCATGGCAACGGTTAAGCTGGTTCCGGTGCTAATTTCTGCTTGAATTTTCTTCGTTGCATCGTAGTAAACGCGATTGCCTGCAGCGCCAGCAACGGAATCTAAGGCTTCTACAAGTGGCACGCCTGCGGAAAACATCGTTGCAAGTGTGCGAGAAAATCGCGCAATGGTAGCCTTGCGTAGAATTTCACCGACGACAGGAATTTTTAGCATAATTCTGTCCATTTTGGCCTGCATGGTGACGGAGCGTTTCCAAGTGTAGAAAAAGAACCATCCGCTGCCACCCAGAATGCCAAAAATTAAATACCAGTATTCAACGAAAAAGTCTGAAATAGCCATCACCACCAAAGTTGGGCCGGGTAGATCTGCACCGAAGCCTTGGAAGAGTTCCTTAAATGCGGGGATCACAAACAACATGATGATGGTGACGATGACGAACGCCACCACAATAATTGAGGTTGGGTAGAATAAAGCGGATTTAATTTTGCTCTTAATCGCCAGAATTTTTTCTTTATAGGTGGCCAATCTTTCCAGCAATGTATCCAAAATACCTGCTTGCTCGCCGGCGCCAATTAAATTGCAGTAGAGCTGATCAAAGTAAAGCGGGTACTTTCTGAACGCGACACTTAAGCTACTACCAGTTTCGACATCAGATTTAATGTCGTTCAATAATTTTGTCACAGCAGGATTGCTGTGACCTTTGCTCACAATATCAAAGGCTTGTAAAAGTGGCACACCAGCTTTCATCATAGTGGCAAGTTGGCGAGTGAATAGGGCGATGTCTTTTTCTGTTACTTTGCCTTGCTTGGCAAAACTACTTTGTTTTTTAACTTTAGTGACTTGAATGCCTTGGCGTCTGAGCGTCGCACTCACAAATGCCTCACCTGAGCCGCGCATTTGGCCTTTGACGACTTTGCCTTTTCTATCCTTACCCTCCCAAGCAAATAAGAGTAATTCTTTGCTACTTTTCACATCAGCTGCCATGGTAAAAACCTAGTAAGTCTCTCATTTAATGGTTGATAAGAATGCAACGCCACGATTATGTAACGGTTATAATTCGTTGAAATTGAGTATTTATGCGTTAAAAAATGTAAAGGTTGTGGTTACTCGTTCGTGACGGCTTCTACTTCCTCAATAGAGGTTAACCCCTGTTTTACTTTGAGTAGGCCTGATTGGCGTAAATCTTTTACGCCTTCTAGTCTAGCTTGGTCAGCAATGTCGTGCGCTGTGCCATTTTTCATGATGATACGGCTAATCGCGTCTGTCACTGGCATGACTTGATAAATCCCGACTCGACCTTTGTAGCCAGCGTTGCAATATTCACAGCCCTCATGGTTGGGGCCGTAAAGTTGCCAAGGCTCGGCAAAATCTGCTTCGGTAAAGCCAACTGCAAGCAAGGCTTCTTTGGGTAAATCAAGCGGGACTTTGCAATGTTTGCATAAGCGTCTTGCCAGCCTTTGTGCGGTAATGAGCGAAACAGCGGAGGCAATGTTAAAAGGGGCAACGCCCATGTTCAGCAAACGGGTCAAGGTAGAAGGGGCGTCGTTGGTATGCAGAGTAGAAAGCACCATGTGACCGGTGGAAGCTGCTTTAATCGCCATGTCGGCAGTTTCGAGGTCACGTATCTCGCCGATCATAATAATGTCAGGGTCTTGTCGCAGAAATGACTTCAGTGCCGCAGCAAAAGTGAGGCCTTGTTTATCATTCACATTCACTTGGTTGATGCCGGGCAACGGAATCTCCGCAGGGTCTTCCGCGGTAGAAATATTTACCGTAGGCAGATTCAAAATATTTAAGCAGGTATAAAGTGAAACCGTTTTACCCGAACCTGTAGGCCCTGTGACCAGCACCAGACCATAAGGGCGGCTAACTGCATTTAACAATGCCTCTTTTTGCTCTGGCTCATAACCCAATGCCTCGATCCCAAGCGTTGCGCTGGTTGGATCCAGAATACGCATCACAATTTTTTCACCGTGAATCAATGGCAGCGTGCTGACGCGAAAATCAATCGTTCGAGTTTTAGAAAGCACTAGTTTCATGCGTCCATCTTGCGGCACACGTTTTTCAGAAATATCCAAGTTGGAAATGACTTTAACGCGTGAAGCAAGCTTATCCTTAATGGCCAAAGGCGGTTGTGCAACGTCACGTAACACACCATCGACACGATATCTCACGCGGTAAAACTTTTCGTAAGGTTCAAAATGCAAATCGGATGCGCCCATTTCGATGGCATCCGTTAGCATTTTGTTTAAGAACTTCACAACAGGTGCATCGTCAACATCGGCAGAAGAGTCTACAACTTCTACTTCAACTTTTTCTTCTGGCTCAAACTCAAAATCATCGTCTTTGGTCATTGCACTGAGTGTGGTGCCACTGGTCTCAATCGTTTTATTAATCAGACGCATGAGTTTGTCGTCTTCGACCACCACGGGTGAGAGTGCCATGCCCATTTGGAACTGCACCGTATCTAACGTGTGCAGGTTAGTTGGGTCAGAAATGGCAACAAAAAGTACGTTGTTTCTCGTTTTTAATCCAAGTACGCGATGCGACAGCATGAGTTCTGCATCTATTTTCTTTTGCGGTAAGTATTCGGTATCAAAAGCGTCCAGATTCAGATATGGAAAGCCAAAGGCACGCGCCAGTGTTTCGGCTATCATTTGCGCGCTGATTTTTCCACTTTGGATGATTTGCGCGATGATTGGTAATTTTGCCGCACTGGCCTTTTGCTGGATGACGAGCGCCTCGTCCTCAGACAGCAGTTTTTCCTGAATCATAGTACGTGCAAGGCCGCTCAGCTTGGTGGGAGGTGAAACATTAGACATATATTTAACTCAATCAGCCTTCTTGCATGTACTTACCATAATGACGACACCCTGATACTTTACTTAAAGTGATTTCCCAAGATGTTGTGAAAAATTCGGATATTCGCGATGGATCGATTCTAAGCGACTAGCACGATTTTTAATTGCATGAAAAAACTTGCTAAATGGACTTAATTAAAAAAAACTTGACATTTCTTTTCAACACAACTATAAAAGCGGTTGGCGTTTGAGTTCGAGTAATTGTATTGTTTCTTGAGTTGGTCGGTATATGGTTCAATCTTGAGTCAAACTTTCGGGGAGCCGCCCAGTTTAAGTAATAAGTAAGGATTTAAAAAATGGCAACAGGTACCGTAAAATGGTTTAATGACTCCAAAGGCTTTGGCTTTATTACCCCAGATGATGGTGGCGACGATTTGTTTGCTCACTTTTCTGCGATTGTAGAATCAGGATATAAAAGCTTGAAAGAAGGCCAACGTGTGTCTTTTGATTTGACAGAAGGTCCAAAAGGTAAACAAGCTTCTAATATTCAAAAAGCTTAATTATTTCTTAGTCATAGACTAAGCAAAAAAGGCTCGCAATTGCGAGCCTTTTCTTTATACGGGTTTTAAGTTACATATTTGCAATAATCTCATCACCAAACGCTGCAGAGCCAACTTGGGTCGCACCTTCCATTTGCGATGAGAAATCAATGGTCACGCGTTTGCTCGCAATCGCATTACCAACACCTTTTAAAATCAAATCTGCAGCTTCAGTCCAGCCCATGTGACGTAACATCATTTCGGCTGACAAAATCAGTGAGCTTGGGTTAGCCAAGTTTTTGCCAGCAATTTTTGGTGCCGTACCGTGTGTGGCTTCAAACATCGCAACAGTGTCACTTAAATTGGCACCCGGTGCAATGCCAATACCACCAACTTGTGCAGCTAGTGCGTCGCTCATGTAGTCGCCGTTCAAGTTAAGTGCGGTGACAACATCGTAATCTTCTGGATGTAATAAAATTTCTTGTAAGAACGCATCAGCAATACAGTCTTTAATGACAATGCCATTTGGCAGTTTGCACCATGGGCCACCATCGATTTCTACCGCGCCAAATTCTTCTTTGGCAAGCTCGTATCCCCAGTCTCTAAATCCACCCTCGGTAAACTTCATAATGTTCCCTTTGTGGGTGATGGTGACGGACTTGCGACTATTATCAATTGCATATTGAATTGCCTTACGAATCAAACGCTTACTTCCATCTATGGAAACGGGTTTAATGCCAATCGCTGAAGCTTCAGGGAAGCGAATTTTTTTACGCACGCCCATATCGCTTAAAAATTCGATGACTTTTTTCACCTCTTTAGAGTTAGCTGCCCACTCAATACCAGCGTAAATATCTTCGGTATTTTCGCGGAAAATGATCATATCAGTTTTTTCAGGATGCTTTACTGGGCTAGGCACGCCAGTGAAGTATTGCACCGGGCGCAAGCAAACATACAAATCTAACTCTTGGCGCAATGTCACATTAAGTGAACGAATGCCACCGCCTACTGGTGTGGTGAGGGGGCCTTTAATAGAAATGACATAGTCTTTCAATGCCTTCATGGTTTCGTCAGAAAGCCATGTGTCTTTGTCATAAACTTTGGTCGACTTTTCGCCAGCATACACTTCCATCCATGAGATTTTTCGCTTGCCGCCATAGGCTTTTTGTACTGCAGTGTCGACCACTTTTTGCATGGGTGGTGTAATATCCACACCAATGCCATCACCTTCAATAAATGGGATAATTGGCGTATCCGGCACGTTTAAAGTGTTGTCCGCATTCACCGTGATTTTTTCGCCCGTGTTAGGCACTTTGATTTTTGAAGTCATTTTTTACTTTCCATGCTGATTTTGTTTAATAAGCCCTTTAACGTCGTGTGCCAATTTATGCCACATGAAAAGCACCCCACGTTAAAAAACTTTATTCCTATTCCTAGTGTGTATGCCGCGGGGCGGCTAGACACTGACTCGGAAGGTTTACTTATTTTAACCGATGATGGTCGATTGCAACATCAGTTAAGCCATCCAAAACATAAAGAATTGAAAACTTATTGGGTGCAAGTTGAAGGTGTACCTACCGAAGCAGATTTAGTGCCACTTTTATGTGGAGTGGATTTAGGCGATTTTGTGACCCAACCAGCGCAAGTACGCATTATTTCTGAGCCTGAAAATTTATGGTCGCGTAACCCACCAATTCGGGAGCGAAAAGCGATTCCCACCACTTGGTTAGAAATACAAATTTCTGAAGGTAAAAACCGGCAAGTGCGACGGATGACCGCTAATGTTGGCTTCCCGACATTGCGATTAATTAGGACAGCAATCGGGGCATATTCCTTGCATGGCCTTTTGCCTGGAGAATATAAAATTATCGCGTAATCAAATGTTAAAGGTTATAGGATGAAGCCAATCGTTGTTTTTCGTCATGCACGCACCGAGGGTGCAGGTTATCTAGGCACCTTTTTAGAGCAGAATAATATTCCTTGGCAAGAAGTACGAATTGATTTGGGTGAAACACTACCTGCATCTGCCAACAATTTTAGTGGCTTAGTATTTATGGGTGGCCCTATGAGTGTGAATGACGATTTGCCATGGATTCCACCAGCTCTTGATTTAATACGTGAGGCGGTGCAAGCGGATATTCCGGTGTTAGGGCACTGTTTAGGTGGCCAACTCATGAGTAAAGCGCTTGGTGGCGTAGTCAGTAAAAATTTCGTAAAAGAAATCGGCTGGGGCGAGGTAAGTGTGAGTAATTCACCGGAGGCAAAAAAATGGTTTGGCGACAATCAAGGCTTTCTAAGTTTTCATTGGCATGGCGAAACCTTTAGCTTGCCTAAGGACGCTACGCATATTTTAACCAGCCAGTATTGTGCTAATCAGGCTTGGAGCATGGGTAAACACTTAGCCTTTCAATGCCATGTGGAAATGACTGAAGAAATGGTCAAGATTTGGTGTGATACCGGTGCAGAAGAAATGCAAAGCTGCGTTGGCTTGCCGAGCGTGCAGACCAAAGAAACCATGCAGGAAGATTTATCAAAACGTGTTGCTGATTTAAATGCAGTTGCAAAAAATGTTTATCAAGTTTGGGTGCGAGGGTTGTTAAAAGCATAGAATTTCCCGTTTTCCTGCTTGTGGTAGAATCTAGCCATCCATATTTTTAGAGTTAGATCATGTCTGGCAACACCATCGGCACATTGTTTACGTTAACTTCTTTTGGCGAGTCGCACGGCCCAGCAATTGGTGGTGTGGTGGACGGATGCCCACCTGGGTTGGAATTGAGTGCTGCTGATCTACAAGTTGACCTGGACCGACGCAAACCTGGTACTTCAAAACACGTGACGCAGCGCAATGAGGCTGACCAAGTAGAAATTTTATCTGGCGTGTTTGAAGGCAAAACCACGGGTACGCCGATTGGTTTATTGATTCGCAACACCGACCAACGCTCACAAGATTACGGCAAAATCGTCGAGACTTTTCGTCCCGGCCATGCTGACTATACCTACACGCAAAAATATGGGTTTCGAGATTATCGCGGTGGCGGACGCTCCAGCGCACGCGAAACCGCTGTGCGTGTGGCCGCTGGCGCGATTGCAAAGAAGTGGCTCAAAGAAAAATTTGGCCTGACGATTCGTGGCTACTTAAGCCAGTTGGGTGAAATCGAAATTCCATTTGTGAGTTGGGATGCATTAAGTCATCTTGACAATGTTTTTTTCTCTCCCAATGTGGAAATTTTGCCGCAACTTGATGCTTACATGGATAAAATCCGTAGCGAGCGAGATTCTGTTGGTGCGCAAATTACTGTGGTGGCAGAGCAAGTGCCTGTTGGGCTTGGTGAGCCGATTTTTGACCGTTTGGATGCGGAAATTGCCTACGCCATGATGGGCATTAACGCGGTGAAAGGTGTCGAAATTGGGTCTGGCTTCGCGTCTATCGCCCAAAAGGGCAGCGAACATTGTGACGAATTGACGCCGCAAGGATTTCCAACCAATCATGCGGGTGGCGTTTTAGGCGGCATTTCCAGTGGGCAAGATATTGTTGTCAATGTCGCTTTCAAGCCAACATCAAGCATTCCGCAAGCACGTCGTTCAATTAATCAACAAGGCGAATCTGTGATGATGCAAACCACCGGGCGTCATGATCCTTGTGTCGGTATTCGCGCAACACCGATTGTGGAAGCGATGATGGCATTAGTGTTGATCGACCATGCGTTGCGGCATCGGGCACAAAATGCGGATGTGAACATTAGTACCCCTAAAATATAGCGCATAAAAAGCTGTTCGAGTGAATGTCTACCTTGCGCAGCACTCACTTTTCCGCTGTACCTTTTTGTTCTATCTTCGTCGTTGTGTGCTGCGAATTTTGTTTTGCGTCTCGCTAGCGCATTTGTCATTGCCCCTATTTTTTTATGAGCCACGTTCTCCACTTAAACCTTTCCCGCTTTTACTTCGTCTACTATTTTTTCGTCGGCGCATTCGTCCCTTACTGGGGCTTGTATTTGCAATCAGAAAATTTCTCGGCGGCAGACATTGGCATTTTGATGTCTTTATTTCAAATCAGCCGCATTGTTGCGCCTAATTTCTGGGGTTGGCTGGCAGACCATACTGCAAAACGCGTTGTGTGGATTCGCCTCACGGCATTTTTAGGATTGTTTGGATTTGTCGCAGTGTTTTGGGCGCATGGATTTTTCTGGATGTTCTGCGTGATGGCGGCCTTGAGTTTATTCACCAGCTCGACATTGCCGCTTTCTGAATCCTTAACACTCGCGCATTTAGCCACCACCAACGGTCATTACAGCCGCATTCGCATGTGGGGTTCTCTCGGATTTATTGTTGCTTCTGTGGTATTAGGTTTTTGGATCGATTTTTCTGGTATCGCGAGTTTGCTTTGGTTTTTGCTGGGCGTGCAAATTTTATTATTTGTCTTAACCTTTAAACTCCCAGAAGCCACGGTTGCGCCGCACGAACATGACCATTTTTCTATTTGGCAAATTGTAAAACAGCCGAATGTGCTTGCGCTGTTGATCGGCTGCGCTTGTATGGTGACTGCGCATGGCGTTTTATATAATTTTTATTCCATTTATTTGGTCGAGCATGACTACAGCAAAGGTACGATTGGTTTGCTTTGGGCAGTGGGTGTGATTTGTGAAATTGGCGTTTTTATGTGGATGCCGAGCTTGATGCGTGCATTGAGCTTAAAAAATATTATGCTGATCAGCTTGGCGTTGGCGGTGCTGCGATTTTTTCTGATCGGCTTTAATGCGCACCAGCTTTGGATGTTAATTGCTGCGCAATGCTTACATGCCGCAACGTTTGGTAGCTTTCACGCGGCTTCGGTGAATGTGGTGACGCAGTTTTTTAATGGCCGCCATCAAGCCAAAGGACAGGCGATTTACAACAGTGTGGCGTATGGCGTGGGTGGTGCGCTGGGCGGAGTGCTTGGTGGATTCGCATTGCAATATTGGGGTGGCGAAACCACATTTATGCTAGCGGCACTTTTTCCTTTGGTCGGGTTTTTGGTGATGGCGCTGGGCTTGAATTTACAACCTTCAACTTCTCAAAAAGGCATGTTTGGCTGATCTTACTAATTTGGGATTAAGTCAAAATAGTATTCCAGCGCTTTACTTGGATTTAATTCTACATCCTCAAACTGTACGATTTGACCCGGTTCAATATCTCTTACTACGCGTGTGTTTTGCAGTAAACATACTGGCACGGCTTTTTTGTGCTCCGCAAATTTAACCGCATGTCCTCTTACATCAAAGCCACCTGCGCCTCGAATAATCGTTTCACCTTTTTTGATTTTACGTTTGGCCACAGCGCCAACTATGATGCGCGGATTGGCCGAGTTATTCAGTAAAATGCCTTCGCCATGTACAACTTTTCTTAATGTGTTGAGCACTTCCAAATGCACTAAATGATAGTTGCGCAATAAAACATAAGCCAATCCGTTGCTGGTTTTGATTCGGTCAAAAGGTAAATAGCCAGGGATTCTGTCGGCTTCCACATTTTTTGCAACAATCAGTACGCCCGGTGGTGAGCCTTTACACAATAAATACTCACTGATGGGTTCGCCAGATTTTTCATAGGCTTCTACCAAGTAATCCAAATCATTTAAATGTGCGACAGTTGCCCCGATCATGCCATCTTTGGCGATGGTTGCACCCAGCCCATTGGCGACAAACGCCTGTTCAATTTGTAATTTTGTGCCATCGGTAAAAGACACCACTTGGTCAAGCGCTAGGTGCTGCTTTTCTGACCAATATTGCATTTCTTCATGTGTGGGGTTGGGGTTCAAAAAGCCTTTTAAATTCACATAAGCCATTGGGCTAAACCCCATGCCTTCTGCTTCAATTTTTAATCTGGCCAAACAGCCGGGTTGGTCGCCATCGGCTTCGGAAACAAAATCCCCCCGTCTCACAAAATATGAGCCAACCGTGACGTGAAATTCTGAGTTAATCGTGAGGACTTTTTTCTTTGACTTTACAATTTCGCTAATGACTTCTGTTGCGTGAACTGCATCCCCACAACATTCGACGATCATGTCAGCATGATCAATTAGATCTTGTGTCGAGTTGGTGATTAGGTGGCTCGGCAGTCCTTGGATGCTATCGGCTTTTCTGCGCGTTAAAATCTTTGAAACTGTAAAGTCCTGCGTATTCAGCAATAGATTTGCAAGTCCGGTCGCTATGAAGCCAGTTCCTACGATACCTACAGATGTTTTTTGCTTATTCATTCCATGTATTCATTAAATTGGATAAGCAGATTGTATATGATTCTGATTAATAACTGACAATATTCTGACAAAAAACTGACAATCATAATTGGGCATAAAAAAGCACGCCGAGTAGGGCGTGCTTTTTGAAGTTGCCTAAACTTACCGAGGGATAATGGATTGATAAATATCGAGCGCTTGGCTTGGCGCAAAATCGACATCGTCAAACTGTACTAAATCCCCAGCTTCAATATCGCGTACCACTGGTGTGTTCTGCAATAAACATACTGGAACAGCATTTAAATTCTCTTTAAATTGCACTGCGACGCCGCGCACGTCAAAGCCGCCAGCACCACGCTCAATCACTTCACCTTTTTTGATCTTACGCTTAGCAACTGCGCCGACGGTTAAGCGCGGATCGGCTGAGTTGTTAATCAACATGCCTTCGCCGGCGTTGATTCTGCGCATGGTGTTCAACACTTCTAAATGGCAAAGGTGGTATGGGCGCAACATAATGTAGCCCAATTTTTCTTTGGTTTTTAACGGACCGACAATGTAATTGCCTAATCGATCCGCTTGTGCGCTTTTTGCCACAATCAGCTCACCCGGAGGCGCGCCTTTACATAGTACAAAGTCGCTAATGGGCAGTCCGGCTTCATCAGAGGCATGAATCAAAAAGTCTAAATCGTTTAAGTTTTCTACGGTGCGGCCAAACATACCACCCGGTGGAATGGTTGCGCCAAGGCCATTCGCCACAAACGCCTGTTCAATTTGTAGTTTTGTGCCGTCAGTAAATGAAGTAGTTTGCTCTAAACGAATGCCTTGTTGATTAGACCAATACTCCATGTCTTCACGTTTAGGGTTTAAATTAATAAACCCTTTAATGTTGACGTAAGCCGCAGGGGTGAAGCCCATGCCCTCAATCTCTTGTTTTAATCTTGCTAAACAGCCCGGTTGGTCGCCATCGGCATCGGTGACAAAGTCACCACGTTTAATAAAGTATGAACCCGTAGTGACGTGGAACTCCGCGTTCAAGGTCACAACTTTTTTCTTAGCTTTGGTCGCCGCTAGTACCACCTCTGTGGCATGCACTACATCGCCAGAACACTCAAAAATAAAGTCAGATTCATCAATCAGTTCATTGATTGAATCGGTCAAATATTGTTGTGGAATCTCTGTGATCGAAGTTTTTGGTCGTCTGGTCAACACTTTTGAAATTGCAAAGTCAGGAGAGACCATGATTAAATGCGCAAAACCAGTTGCGATGAACCCAGTGCCGACAATGCCTACTTTCGTTATCTTATTACTCACTTTTTAAGCCTTAATTAATATGATTTTGCAATAAACTAGACCATATTCTAATTTGTAAATAAGTATTTAAATTGAAAAATTCTGCTAGTATCTGAGCCTAGTTTAAGCGTTTGAGCTGACAAAAAGCTGACAAAATCAGCTGTCGAGACTTGATCTTTGTTCAATGTGATAAATGGGTTGATGATGAGATTATTATTGGTTGAAGATGACATGGTGTTGCAAGATGGCTTGCAGCGGAGTTTTTCGCAGTCTGGTTATGCGGTTGATGTGACGGGCGATGGTGAACAGGCAGATGCCATATTAAACTACCAACACTACGATGCGATTATTTTAGATTTGGGCCTTCCGAAACTCGATGGATTTGAACTGCTTCAAAGATTACGTCATCGTGGAAATCAAACGCCGGTCATCATTCTAACGGCTTATGATGAGGTGAAGAACCGCGTGAAAGGGCTGGATTTAGGCGCGGATGATTATCTTCCCAAACCTTTTGATCTGAGTGAGTTAGAGGCACGTGTTCGCGCGCTGATTCGCAGAGGATTCTCAGGAGGCAATGCAGTATTGATGTTTGGAGACTTGCATTTAGATACTGAGAGTCGGCAGTGTACGTTCAAGGATGAGATCGTTTTTTTAACTGGTCGTGAGGTCTCGCTTCTTGAGTTGTTAATGTTGAAGCAGAACAAAGTGGTGAGTAAATCTAAAATTCTTGAGCATCTTTGTAATTTCAATGAGGATCTCAGCGAGAATGCGGTCGAAGCAAATATTTCCCGTTTACGCAAAAAACTGCATGGCTACGGTATTGAAATTCGGACAATTCGAGGAATTGGCTATCTACTTGAAAAGCTTAAATTAGATTAGCTTCTTGCCTCATTGCGTTTAAAACCAGTCTTGTATATGCTCAATTTTTTTCGCGCTTTCCGACCTAAATCCATCAAACAAAACTTAACGTTTTGGATACTGGCATTGCTGCTGCCAGTGCTGATTCTCATCACTTTTAGATCTTATTTTTCAATTAATTATTTCACCGGATTGGCGAGTGATCAGTCACTCTTTCGTGTAGCGCAAGCAGTTGCGAATCAAGTACATGTCGTTGATGGCGCGTATGTTTTTACACATATGCAAGAAACGATTCAGCTGATGCGTTATGAAGACAAAGATCAGCTTTACTATCAAGTTCTGGACGCGCATCAACAAGTGATTGGCGGTGACCCGCGTTTGCAGTTACCAAAAAAATTGCCGGAAATTGGAAAGAAATATTTTTACGATGGTGCGTTAAATGGACAAGCGTTACGCATGGTTGCTTTTCAATATCCTGTCAGTAAGTCAGACCCTCTGGCGCTTGTGACAATTATTGTCGGGGAGACGCTCAATAACAGAAACGAAATGCAAGAAGATATTCTTACATTTTTTATTTTCACGCAAATTGTAATTATTCTTTTAGTTGTTTTTGCCGTAAATCTGGCGATTAAAAAAGGCTTGATCTCACTTGAACAATTACGCACTGCCATTTCCATGCGGGCGCCAGATGATACTTCGCCTCTTGAAAATAAACAGTCCCCAATAGAACTTCGTCCATTAGTTGTCGCGATGAACGATTTATTGGTGCGGATTAGAGGCACCGTGGATGAGAAGCAGCAATTTATTGCAAATGCCGCTCATCAACTGAAAACACCGCTGGCTGGACTAAAGCTGCAATTAGAAAGTGCTGTTCGAGAAAAAGACGAAAACCTGATTAAACATGCGTTAAGACAGGCAAGTATAGGCGTCAGTCATCTAGACCGATTAACAAAACAGTTGCTCAGCCTTGCGCGAGCTGAATTTACGCCAGAAAAATACCAGGCTGGGCGTTTTTCTACGATTAATTTGCTTACATTAGTGCAAGAAGTTTGTGCGGAATGGGTGCCTATCGCTTTAAAAAAAGAGATTGATATTGAGATTCTCACTGAAAGTGATGGCTTCTTGATTGAGGGAGATGCAGTTTTGGTTAGCGAGTTACTCAATAACTTGGTTGATAATGCAATTCACTATAATGCCGCAGGTACAAAAATAACTCTGAGTCTACGTGAAGATGTAGACGCCATAATGCTCATCGTTGCGGATAATGGCGTAGGCATCCCCGCCGAGGATCAAAAAAATGTGTGGCAGCGCTTTTATCGTGTTTTGGGTAATAATAATGTTGGCTGTGGGCTAGGCCTTTCAATTGTCGATGAAATTGCTAAAAAGCATTCAGCAACGGTAGCACTCAGATATTCTGACGAAAAAAATAAATCAGGTACCTTGGTGAAGGTCTGCTTTCAAAAAAACAAAGTTAGCCTACTTTAATTTAAAAAAACTACATGTTAAACGCGTTTATCGTTTTCGATTAGTGCATATGCAGAATGATTGTGGATAGATTCGAAGTTCTCACTTTCAACCACATATTTTACAATTCGGTCTTCTTGATTCAAGCGCGCGGCAACATCGCGCACCATATCCTCGACAAATTTCGGGTTGTCATAAGCGCGTTCGGTGACAAATTTTTCGTCTGGGCGTTTGAGTAAACCATAAAGCTGGCAAGAAGCTTCGTTTTCAACGATATCAATAATGTCTTCGATCCAAATAAATTTATTAATCAGTGCCGTGACGGTGACGTGAGAGCGTTGGTTATGCGCGCCGTAGTCTGAAATTTTCTTGCTGCAAGGGCAAAGGCTGGTCACTGGGACCAATACTTTCACGGTAATATCAAATTTTCCGTTTTCAATTGCGCCAATAAACGTCACTTCGTAATCGAGCAAACTTTTAACGCCAGAAACCGGTGCGGCTTTGTTCACAAAGTAAGGGAAGGTCATTTCCACATGGCCAGATTCCGCCTCTAAGCGTTTGACCATTTCACGTAAAATGGTCTCGAATGATTCAATTGAAATCGCATGTTCATTCATGTTGAGAATTTCAACAAAACGTGACATGTGTGTGCCTTTAAATTGCTGTGGCAAATGCACATACATATTAAACATGGCAACCGTGTGCTGTTCGCCACCTGAGCGGTCTTTCACCACAACTGGGTGGCGAATGGCCTTGATGCCGACTTTATCAATAGCAATTTGACGTGTGTCTTTGGTATTTTGCACATCTTCAATTGTGTTCGGTATGGTTGGTTGGTTCATCATTTTCCTATTGGTGGATGTCGATCCATCTCTCTTAAAGTTGACTAATCTAGTCAAGTATATCGTCAAGTATTTACCTTGTCTATTTTATAATGCTAATGGGCTTGATTTATATCGTCAATTAATCAGTTTCTTAATCGACTGAATAATGCCATCAGTATCAAGACCACATTCCGCCAGCATGGTTTCATGCACACCGTGTTCAATAAATGTGTCGGGCAAACCTAAACACAGCGTTTTAATGTGAGCAGTTTTTTCTCGCAAACTATTTTGGGTTTGCTGCAAGCTTTCTAACACCGCTGCACCTGCACCGCCCATTAAAGAGTTTTCTTCCACAGTGACAATCACGTCATGCGTTTCTGCCATTTGCGCAATCATCGCATGGTCTATCGGTTTGACAAAACGCATGTTCACCAGCGTGGCATCGAGATTTTCTGCCGCTGCAAGGCAGGGTTTTAACATGCTGCCAAAACTTAAAATCGCAATTTTTTTATGTTGATTGGTTTTAGTTGTTTCACGTTTAATTTCCGCCTTACCAATCGGCAAGGCTTGCATTTTTTTCTCGATACTTGCACCAATCCCCACGCCGCGCGGGTAACGCACTGCGGCCACACCTTGGTGTTTAAAGCCAGTGTAAAGCATTTGGCGGCATTCGTTTTCATCGCTTGGCGCCATCACTACTATATTGGGAATGCAACGCAAATAAGTAAAATCAAAACTGCCAGCGTGTGTTGGGCCATCAGTACCGACTAAACCGGCGCGATCAATCGCCAGCAGCACGGGTAATTTTTGCAAGGCGATGTCGTGGATCAGTTGATCATAAGCGCGTTGCAAAAATGTGGAGTAAATCGCCACGACTGGTTTAATGCCATCGCAGGCCATGCCAGCTGCAAAGGTCAGAGCGTGTTGCTCGGCAATGCCAACGTCAAAATAACGCGTTGGGAATTGTTCGGCAAATGTGTTCATCCCAGAACCATCGCACATCGCGGGTGTGATCGCGACCAAGCGTTCATCTTGTTTGGCCATATCCACCAGCCAATCGCCAAATACTTCGGAATATGTTTTTTGTTTGAGCGAGCTTTTAATTAAATCTCCATTACAAGGGTCAAATTTTCCAACGCCATGAAATTTATTCGGGTCATCTTCTGCTGGTTCAAAACCTTTACCTTTTTTGGTGACGATATGCAAAAACTGCATGCCAATTAAATGACGGATATTGCTGAGGGTATCCACCAAAGCGCTAATATCATGGCCGTCAATCGGGCCGATATAGTTAAAGCCAAACTCTTCAAATAATGTACCAGGTGTGACCATGCCTTTAGCGTGTTCTTCAGCGCGTTTGGCAAATTCTTTCACTGGTGGGACAATATCCAACATTTTTTTACCGCTTTGGCGCACGCGGTCATAAAAACGGCCTGAAAGTAATCGCGCCAGATAGTTATTCAGCGCACCGACATTATTAGAAATGCTCATGTCATTGTCATTCAAAATGACCAACATATTGGCATCCATATCGCCGGCGTTATTGAGCGCCTCAAACGCCATACCAGCAGTCATCGCGCCATCGCCAATAATCGCGACAGATCTTCGTTCTAAACCTGCTTTTTTGGCGGCAATCGCCATGCCAAGCGCTGCGGAAATTGATGTGCTGGAATGCCCGGTGCCAAATGCATCATATTCACTTTCTTGGCGACGCGGAAAACCGGCAATGCCTTGCGGTTTACGCAAATTCTGCATTTTGTCGCGGCGGCCGGTTAAAATTTTATGCGGATAAGTTTGATGCCCAACGTCCCACACCAAGCGGTCATCCGGTGTGTTAAAAACATAATGCAGCGCGATGGTGAGTTCCACCACGCCCAAATTAGAGGCCAAATGCCCGCCGGTTTTTGCCACACTTTCAATTAAAAATGCGCGTAATTCTTCTGCCAGTTGCGGTAATAATTTGCGGTCTAGCTGACGCAAATCGGCAGGGGAGTTAATCGTGTTTAGAATATTGGTCATTAAAAAGTTCTTTTCACGACAAAATCAGCCAAGCCATGTAGGCGCGTCGCGTTTTCACCAAAAGGTTCAATCGCTTCAAGTGCCGCTTCAAATAATTGTTTGGCGTGTTGTTTGGCGGCGCTTAGCCCCAAAATGCTCACATAAGTGGGTTTGTCGCTCAAGGCATCTTTGCCAGCAGTTTTGCCTAAAGTCGCGCTATCCGCTTCTACATCCAAAATATCATCCACCACTTGGAAGGCGAGGCCTAAATTTTTGGCATAAATTTTAATGGCTTCTTGCTGGGTTGGTGTGCCGCTAGCCGCGCCGAGCAAAGCGGCGGCTTCAATCAATGCACCGGTTTTTAAGCGGTGCATATTTTCTAGTTGTACTTGCGTTAAAGGCAAGCCAACGGCGGCTAAATCTAGCGCTTGCCCACCCGCCATGCCGCGCATGCCTGAAGCTGTTGCTAAAATTTGCACAAGTTTAATTTGTAATGATGCTTCTTGGCATAAATTATTTTGCGACAATATTTCAAAAGCCAAACTTTGCAACGCATCGCCCACCAAAAGTGCAGTCGCATCATCAAATTGTTTGTGGCAGCTCGGTTTGCCGCGCCGAAAGTCGTCATTGTCCATGCAAGGCATATCGTCATGCACCAGCGAATATGCGTGAATCAACTCTACAGCAGCCGCGCCAGCATCAGCAATTTTTTGCTCGGTTTGACATAGCTCGGCAGCGGCATAACACAGCAATGCGCGCACGCGCTTACCGCCGCCAAGCGCGCTGTAACGCATGGCACGCAATAATTTTTCTGGTAAATGTTGGTTGGTGACTAACCTTGCATCCAGCACATGTTCAATATGCGTTTGCTTCGCTTTCGCCCATGATTGGAAATCTTGTATAGAAGTCATCAAAAGAAAATTTTTATTCTTGGTTTGCGTCAAAAGCTTGGAGTTGACCACGTTCAGTAAGTATTTGCACTTGTTGCTCAACTTTTGCCAGTGCGTTTTGGCAATATAGCAATAACTCGTTGCCGCGCTGGTAGGCGTTGAGCGAGTCTTCTAGCGACATTTGCCCAGATTCCATTTGTACAACGAGCTTTTGTAGCTCGGCATAAGCTTCTTCAAAATTATTGGGTGTTGCCTTGAGTTCTTTTTTCATTGTGCTTGGTTGAAAGGCAAAGCGGCATTTTACCAAGTGTGCGCTGAAAAGTCAGTGTTTAAACGCTGGATTGCCTCATGTTCACGCGCAATGACGGGTGTGTGTTGTCATTGCGAGTAGGCTTTGGCCGACGTGGCAATCTAGTTTTTGACATTGCATGATCTTTTGTAAAAAATTATGCAGGCAACACTTGATCTAAAAAATTCTGAATATCGACAATTTCTTGTTCACACACAGAATGCGCCATCGGATACTCGTAAAATGCCACGGGGAAATTTTCTTCGCGCAAAATCGTCAGCGCATTCTGGCAGGTTTCTAGCGTGATAATGTCGTCAAAAGAGCCATGTGCCATGAAAATCGGCGTATTTTTATTGGCGGCGTGCGCCTCATTTTTTAATGTCGCACGTAATGGCAAGTAAGTTGAAAGCGCGAGTACGCCAGCCAATTTTTGCGGGTGACGCAGTGCTGTATGTAACGCAATTGCACCGCCTTGTGAAAATCCGGCGATGGCGATTTTTTCTGATGTGATGCCTCGACTGACTTCTAGCGCGATCAAACTTTCAATATACGCTTGGGTTTGGCGAATGCCGCTTTCATCTTCTTTGGTAAAACCGGTGAGGCCATACACATCGTACCAAGCAGGCATGATGTAACCATTATTGCGGGTGACAGGCATTTCCGGCGCGTGAGGCAAAATAAAGCGAATGTGTGGGCAATTGAGGCGTTTGATGATCGGTGCAAAATCATGACCGTCTGCGCCCAAGCCATGCAGCCAAATCACACTGGCTGTTGCTGGTTGGGTGTTAGCATGCATTTCTAATGGCGGTTGATATTGCATATTTTTTCCTTCAATTATTTTGATTTATTTTAACCGCAATTATCGAGGATGTAGAAAGAATATGCAGAAGGGTTGGGCAATAAAAAAGCCCTTCGAATGAAGGGCTTTTGATTTTAGCCTAGCTAAAATTATGTACAGCTACCTGGTCTGAATTTAGCTTCCAAACCGCCACCAGTTACACATGTCCATACGCCGTCTGCACTTCTGTTTAGAGTAATGGTTTTACCATTCCATTTTGCAGCATTACCACCCTTACCAGTACATGCCATAGAAGTTGTACCAGTCACTGCAACTGTACAGTAAGTGCCACCAGCAGCAGTCATACCGATGTAGCCTGCGTCGGTTGCAGTCAATGAAGGTGCATCACCTTGGTTGACTGCCGCCTCAAATGCTGTTTTCAATGCTGAAATTTCAGCGTAACCACCCGTTGCTTGGCTTTTTACCGTGTAGTCTTGATATGCTGGGATCGCGATCGCAGCCAACACACCAATAATCGCAACCACGATCATCAACTCAATTAATGTAAAACCTTTTTGTACTTGTTTCATGTTTATTTCCTTTTCTAGAAAAAAATAAATTACTTTAAAAATGACTACTTAAAAAACTTAGGTTGAATAACTCAAGTATTTTGTGTATCGGCGTTTTTTTCGATAACTTAAATACCCACAGCTGTTATTAGTGTTGCAACGGCCGTGCCAACTTCATTAAAAAATTTTTAACCTATTGATTTTTAATAAACATTTCCATTCTCTCAGAGAAAAGTTAGATTTAAACATAAAAAAAGCGGGGAAAATCCCCGCTTTATAAAAAATCCGGCTGACAAAAAATGTCACCTTATTACAGTTTATGTCACCTAAAAAGTGACGTAATTGAAAAAGTGTGACATTTTTGTGTTTTAGTTAAGTATTCCTTACCAAAACTTCCACCAAGGTTTTCCGCTTGTTGAATCATTTCCAGATTTTTTTTGTATTACTTTGAACCTTCAGCGACTTTTTTCAAACTGGCTAGGCCCGGATCAAAAAATTCGTTGAGCGCTTTAGTGGCAGCGTCATCGTTTTGTTCTGGTTTTGGAATGTTTGAAGAGTCTGCACGAATATAGCTACCTTTGACAGTCACAGTCGATTCACCTGCGCCTGGGCCAGCTGTGACCGTGATGGCTGGGTAGAAGTTAGCAAATTGCAGTGTGCTTTTTTCCAAAATATATTCGTATTTTAATTTCATGCTGGCATCGTCTGCTGAGCGCAATTTTTCATACATCGTGCCGCCGTTTTTGAGCTTCACGGTACGGTAAGTAGCATCTTCACCATTTTCGTCTTTTTTTACTTCCGTTTTGGTCGATTCCACGCCATCGTGCCAAGCTTGTTCGTTACCAAAATCTTTAATCAGCGCCCAAACTTTGGCTGGAGCCGCTTTGATGGTGACTGTTTTTTCAAGTTTCAATGCAGCAGCACCGTGCGCAGCAGCAGTGAGAGGCACGAGCGGTAATAACGCTATGCTAAGTAATGCAACAATTTTCTTCATTAGTTTCTCCAATAAAACAACATTTAAAAATAATCGTTAGGATGACGACTTACAAAAAAATAACACGAGACTTTACCATAAAAGTTAGCTCAAAATCTTGCTACTCCTTCTCTAAAATAAATTGTCCAAATGAACGGCAGAGCCTGCTAGAAGGAATGGTGTTGATCACAGTATTGGTGCTTGCGTCAATGATTGAAACGCTATCTGAGCCCCAGTTAGCAACAATCAATCGGTTGGTTGCGCGGTCGTAATCAATACCTTCCGGAAAGTCCCCCACGGCAATGGTTTGCACGGTTTTTTTGGATTTTGCATCAATCACTGAAATGCTTTCTGCGTGATTGTTGGTTACATAAATCCATTGTCCATCAGGGCTAATGGCAGCGCCATATGGGTGTTGACCTGTCTTAATCGTGTCAATATTTTTGAGGGTTTCCACGTCAATCAACGAGAGGGTGTTGCTGACGACATTCACTACATACACAGTTTTACTGTCAGGGCTTAGTGTGAGCGCAAAAGGATGAATGCCAACTTTTACTTGCGCGATTTGTTGCCGTGTTTTGGTGTCGATAACCGTGACATCATTACTATCGCGGTTGGCGATAAATAATTTACGGTCATCTTTGCTGAGTAATAAGCCAGAAGGGGTTTTGCCAGCTTTCATCACTTGCTGTTTTTTTGTGTCTTTAGTGTCAATCACGATGACTTGTTCACCTTCCCAATCCGCCACAAATAAGGTGTTGCCATCACGGGTGACAGCTATGCCAACTGGTTGAATTTTAACGGGAAATTCTTGCGCTAGCTGGTTGGTTTGCGTGTTGATGACAGAAATGGTTTGGCTATTAGCGTTGGAAATATAAATCCGGTTGGTTTTTGCTGCAATGGCAACACCTACCGGCGCTTTGCCAACCGAAATAGAGTGGGTGATTTTTTTCTCTGTGATGTCTAACACTGAAACGCTATCACTGCCTTGGTTGGTAATGTACGCCAAATTACCGGCAAAGCAGGGCGACATGCAGAAAAGTATACTCAGCAAAAAAAACGACAAAAATTTATTCATTAAAATTTTATTGGAAGTTGAGTGCATGATTGAGATAACCAAAAAAACGCACGCAAGCCATCATGGTTGACGTGACCTGATTGAAAAGAAGAAAGGAAGTTTTAATTAAAAGAACTGAAAGGATTTTAACCCCAAATGGCTGCTTTCAATATCAGGTGAAATATGAAAAAATGTTGAAAAATATTTTAGGCTGTAAAAATCATGTTAGATCGAGATGGGTTCCGGCCGAATGTCGGCATCATTCTATGTAATACCGAGAATAAAGTGTTCTGGGGTAAGCGTATTCGTGAACATTCTTGGCAGTTTCCTCAAGGTGGCATTAACTTTGGTGAAACGCCAGAGCAAGCGATGTACCGCGAACTGATGGAAGAGGTGGGTTTAAAACCTGAACACGTGCGCATTTTGGGGCGGACCAAAGATTGGTTGCGTTATGAAGTGCCAACCACGTGGATTAAACGTGAATTTCGCGGCACCTATAAAGGCCAAAAGCAAATTTGGTATTTGTTGCGTTTAGTTGGGCGCGATAGCGATGTGAGTTTGCGTGCGAGTGATCATCCGGAGTTTGATGCCTGGCGCTGGAATGATTATTGGATACAGCTTTCTGAAGTGATTGAGTTTAAGCGCGGTGTGTATGAGTCTGCGTTGAATGAGCTTCACATTCATTTGCACGCAGATATGTCACATAAGCAAAGAATCATTGCACGTTAATTTCGCTCAATAAAAAAGCCGCTAATTTGCGGCTTTTATTTTTTCAGTCTTGTGTTTTAGCGTATCTAGTCACCCATTTTTTCGCCTAATCGAATTGATTTAGCAGGCGACCAATCAGGGTTAAATCTAAGAACATTTTGTTCAAATAGCATGACGACCGTAGAGCCTAACAAAAATCTGCCCATTTCTTCACCTTGCTTGAGCGTGATATTTCGATGCGCATAGTGCCAAGTGCGTGGATTTTTTGTGCGAGGCGGATTGATGATTTTACTGTTTGTTTCGTCTTCTGCATCGTGCCAAACAGTCGCCATGCTGCCAACAATGGTTGCGCCGACCAGCACCATCACAAATCGCCCGAATTTTTCTGAGTTGAATTCACACACCACACGTTCATTCACCGCAAATAAACCCGGCACATGCTGCGCGGTGAGCGGGTTCACCGAAAATAATTTTCCCGGCACGTAAGTCATGCTGATCAACTGTCCATCGCATGGCATGTGGATGCGGTGATAATCCTTTGGACTTAAATACAGGCATGCGAATAAGCCATTTTCAAATTTTTTCGCTAATGCTGGTTGATTGCCTACTAAAGCGTTGGTGGTGTAGTGGTGACCTTTGGCTTGAAAAATTTGGTCTTTTTCAATATGCCCAAATTGGCTGATCGCACCATCCACCGGACAAATAAATATTGCCTGCGCTAGTGGGCGCGCGCCGGCTTTTAATGGGCGGGTAAAAAATTCGTTAAATGTTTTGTAACTTGAAATGTCAGGATTTGCTGCTTCCTGCATATTCACTTGGTAACGTGCAGCAAACCAAGCTATAAAGCGCGTGGTGAGGTTGCCTAGTTTTAGGTGCGCAAGCTTGCCAGCAAGTGCGGTGATGAGTTGCTTGGGTGCGATATATTGTAAAAAAATAGCGAAAGGCATGTTGTAGATTATCCAATAAAAAAGCACAGAGTGAACACCCTGTGCTTTTTGTTTTACATCGAAAAATTAGTTTTTAGATTGATCAACTAATTTATTTTTCGCAATCCAAGGCATCATGGCACGCAATTGACCACCAACTTGTTCAATAGGATGTGCAGCGTTCAAACGACGGCGTGCGACCATTTCTGGGTAGTTAGTACGGCCTTCTAAAATAAATTGTTTTGCGTAGCTGCCGTTTTGAATATTAGCCAAGCACTCTTTCATGGCAGCGCGAGCTTGGTCGCTAATCACGCGTGGGCCAGTCACGTACTCACCATATTCTGCATTGTTGGAAATTGAGTAGTTCATATTGGCAATGCCACCTTCGTACATCAAATCAACAATCAATTTCAATTCGTGCAAGCATTCGAAGTAAGCCATTTCAGGTGCGTAACCCGCTTCAGTCAATGTTTCAAAACCTGCTTTGACCAACTCTACCGCGCCACCGCACAATACCGCTTGTTCGCCGAACAAGTCTGTTTCAGTTTCTTCACGGAAGTTAGTTTCAATCACGCCACCTTTGGTGCCGCCGTTTGCAGCTGCGTAAGACAACGCAATTTCTTTGGCTTTGCTGGAAACATCTTGGTAAACCGCGATTAATGAAGGTACGCCGCCACCTTTTAAGTATTCAGAGCGCACAGTGTGGCCTGGGCCTTTTGGTGCAATCATAATCACGTCTAAGTCAGCGCGTGGCACGATTTGGTTGTAGTGAATGTTAAAACCGTGTGCAAAGGCTAATGCCGCACCTTTTTTCAAATTCGGTGCAACTTCAGCGTTGAAAATGCCGGCCATTGTTTCGTCGGGCAACAATACCATGACCACGTCAGCATCTTTCACAGCAGCTGCGATTTCTAAAGTTTTATGGCCAGCGCCTTCGGCCTTGGCCCAAGAGCCGCCGCCTTTACGCAAACCGATGGTGACCTCTACGCCGCTATCACGCAAATTCGCTGCATGTGCATGGCCTTGTGAGCCGTAGCCCACGATGGTGACTTTTTTTCCTTTGATAATGCTTAAATCGGCGTCTTTGTCGTAATAAACTTTCATGTTTTCCTCGTCTTTTAAAAGAAAAGCCTTAGCGCTTTTTTGGGGTGTTATATAAAAAATTTAGAGTTTTAAAATACGGTCGCCTCGACCGATGCCAGAAGCACCAGTGCGAACGGTTTCTAAAATAGCGGCTTTATCTAAGCTTTCGATAAATGCATCTAGTTTGTTGCCTGTGCCGGTTAGCTCAATGGTAAATGTGCCATCTGCCACGTCAATAATCCGACCGCGGAAAATATCGCACATGCGCTTCATTTCCTCGCGGAAAGCACCAGTCGCCTTGACTTTGACGAGCAGCAGTTCACGTTCAATAAATTTGCCATCGTTTAAATCCAGCACTTTGACCACATCAATCAGCTTGTTGAGTTGCTTGATAATTTGCTCAATCACATCATCTGAGCCTGAAGTCACGATGGTCATGCGTGACAGGGTTTGGTCTTCTGTTGGCGCAACCGTGAGCGACTCAATATTGTACCCACGTGCAGAAAATAATCCCGCCACGCGTGAAAGTGCACCGGCTTCATTTTCCATCAAGAGTGAAATAATATGTCTCATGATTTCATCCCTTTTGGCAGTTCCATTTGAGATAGACCTTTACCATTTTCCACCATCGGGAAAACGTTTTCTTTTTGCTCGGTAATAAAATCCATAAAGACAAATTTATCTTTTTTAGCAAAAGCTTCTTTTAACGCGCCTTCTACATCGCTAGGCTTGGTAATTTGTATGCCGACGTGGCCGTAAGATTCTGCGAGTTTCACAAAATCCGGCAAACTGTCCATGTAAGATTCTGAGTAGCGATCTTCATAGAAAAACTCTTGCCATTGACGCACCATGCCTAAATAGCGATTGTTAAGCAAAATCACTTTAATTGGCAGACCATATTGTGCACAAGTAGAAAGCTCTTGAATGTTCATTTGAATAGAACCTTCACCAGTCACGCAAGCCACTTGTGCGTTTTTATCCGCAAATTGGCAGCCCATTGCGTAAGGTAAGCCAACACCCATGGTGCCTAATCCGCCGGAGTTAATCCAACGGCGTGGCTTGTCGAATTTATAATATTGCGCCGCCCACATTTGGTGTTGACCAACGTCGGATGTTACATAAGCTTCACCCTTGGTGACTTCCCACAATTTTTCAATGACGTATTGTGGCTTGATAACGGTGTCAGACTGTTCGTAACGTCCACCATGCACCGTCCGCCATTCGTTAATTTGTGACCACCATTCGCTAATGTCGTTGTCGGAATTTTCTTGCGTAAGAATTTCGTTCATTTCCGCTAACACGGATTTAACGTGACCAACAATCGGCACATCAACTTTTACGCGCTTGGAAATACTGGAGGGGTCAACATCCACATGAATAATATGGCGTTTCACTGAGCCAAAATGGCCAGGGTTACCAATTACGCGGTCATCAAAGCGTGCGCCAACCGCGAGCAACACGTCGCAGTTTTGCATCGCCATATTGGCCTCATAAGTACCGTGCATGCCCAGCATGCCAACAGATTGTTTATCCGTCGCAGGGTAGCCACCCAAGCCCATCAATGTATTGGTTACCGGATAATTGAGGGTGCGGGCAAGTTTGACTAACTCTTCTGCGCCGTCACCTAAGACCAAGCCGCCGCCGGTGTAAATCATTGGGCGTTTTGCGTTCAATAATAATTTAACCGCTTTTTTAATTTGGCCACTGTGACCTTTTAAAATCGGGTTGTAAGAGCGCATTTCCACCGTGTCTGGGTAAACAAACTCTGCTGCATGTGCAGTAATGTCTTTTGGAATATCGACAACCACGGGGCCGGGACGACCAGTTTTAGCGATATAAAACGCTTTTTTGATGGTCGGCGCGATATCGCGAACATCTTTCACCAAAAAGTTATGTTTTACACATGGGCGAGTGACACCGACCATGTCGACTTCTTGAAAAGCGTCCATGCCGATGGCTGGCACGGGGACTTGACCACTAATCACAACGAGCGGGATAGAGTCCATGTATGCTGTGGCAATGCCGGTAATCGCGTTGGTTGCACCTGGGCCAGATGTGACCAGTGCTACGCCGACTTCACCTGTTGCGCGCGAAAAAGCGTCAGCAGCATGCACAGCAGCTTGCTCATGGCGAACCAAAATGTGTTTGAAACCATTTTGTTTATAAATGGCATCATAAATATGCAGCACAGCGCCACCAGGATAACCAAAAACGAATTTAACTTTTTCTTCGTTTAAGCATCTGATCACGATTTCCGCGCCGGTAATCGTTGGATTTTTTGTCATGTTGATTTATCAATAAAGCCGGAAACGGCCAGTAACTACGAATTAACTTGTAACCCTAAACATTAGCGTGTTAGGCAGTTTTGGTCAAGTTTGGTTTTTGAAAAAGGCTACGGAAGGGGGGTGAAGGTTGAAATTATTCTAGATTTCATCTAGGACAAGTTTTTTATGTGCTAACAACATGGCTTCAAAATTCTCGGCACTCTCTGGTTTACTGAAATAATAACCCTGAATTTCATCACAGCCGTGAGCCGCGAGGTAGCTCGCTTGATAGCTATGTTCCACACCCTCAGCCACGACTTTTAAGCCCAAATTTTTTGCCAACAAAATAATTGAGTCAACAATGGGCACTTTATCATGCGCGTTGATAATGCCATCGGTAAAAGATTTATCAATTTTTAAGGTGTTGAGTGGCAAATCTTTGAGGTAGGCTAGGCTTGAGTAACCTGTGCCAAAGTCATCCACAGATAAATGTACGCCAGCCTCACGAATGCCGTGGAGAATTTTCATAGACTCATCCACGCCGTTCATCACCAAGCTTTCGGTTAACTCAAGCTCAAATTTGTCAGCGCTTAGGTTGGTGTCATGCAAAATATGGTTTATCGAATTGACCAAATCTTTTTGTTTGAATTGTCTTGCTGATAAGTTGACAGAAATCCGCAACTGGTCAAAGCCCATCGCGTGCCAAGCTTTGGTTTGCGCGCAGGCGGTGCGCATCGTCCACTCGCCGATGGGGATAATTAAGCCATTTTCTTCTGCCAGTGGAATAAACTGTAATGGCGAAATAAAGCCAAGCGCTTCGCTATGCCAGCGAATGAGCGCTTCCATCCCCACCACTTCGTGCGTGACAAGGCAGACTTTTGGTTGATAAACAAGCTTAAATTCGTTGAGTTCAATGGCACGTCTTAAATGCATTTCTAGCGATAAACGGTCAGTGACGCGTTTATTCATGGATTGCGTAAAGAATTGGAAATTATTTTTGCCCATTTCCTTTGCGCGATACATGGCAACATCTGCATTTCTAAGTAGGGTGTCTCCATCGTTGCCATCCGTTGGATAAACGGCAATGCCGATACTGGCGCTCATGAAAATTTCTTTGCCTTCCAAGTAAATCGGCGTTGCACTTGCTTCAAGCAGTTGGTTGAGCATGTCCATGCGCAAGTGGCTGTCAGATTGGTGCTGCAAAATAATAATGAATTCATCGCCGCCAAATCGCGCAACTGTATCGGTATCCTCAACAATGGTGGAAAGCCGCTTGGCAACTTCAGTCAGAAGCTGATCGCCCGCAGAGTGGCCCAAAGAGTCATTCACAAATTTGAAACGATCTAAATCGATAAAGGCCAGCCAAAAAGGTTCGCCGGTGTGGTCGCTATGTTCCATGGCTTGTTGCAAGCGGTCTTGCAGCAAAATACGGTTTGGTAGGCCTGTCAGCGCGTCATACTGCGCTTGAATGAGCAATTGGTCTTCGCGCGCTTGCGCTGAAATCGCAACCGCAATGCGGCCAGCAAGTTTACGAATTTCTGTCCAATAAAATGCATTTTCGTCAAACGCTTCTCTTTGACCTATCGCGAGAAACGCGCACATTTTTCCTTGCCAAAGCACGGGGAAAACCCATGTGTACTTGGCGCCAGCGACGCACAATTTTTTCTGATAACAAAATGGGCTTTGGCGGTGGCATTGATCAAACAAGCCATCTTTAATGGATTGCAGAAAATCATATTCTTTTGGTGAAATACTGACGCGGGTTTCATCAAATTGGACGTGTTTTGAAATATCAACATTACATTGAATTTCGTTATCGGTGATTTCATTGACACGAAATATCGCCACTGTGGCACCTTTAGTCAGCTTTTCCACGCGATGAATAATTTGTTGAATCAACGCATCTACATCTAATTTAGTGGCGATACTGCGATCTATATTTGACAAGTTTTCTAAGGTATCTAGTTGGCGCTGAATATTGCTCGACATCTGGTTAAATGAATCCGCCAGTTCGCTAAACTCTGATTTTCCTTCTACTTCTACCGCATCAAATTTTCCTTGCGCAATTCTGCGTGTACCATAGATCAATTTTTCTAGTGGCACCATCGTTTTGCGGATGTGAATCAAGCCCATTAAACCCACAAATAACAGGCTTAAAATGGCAAGGCCAATAAACCGTTTGTTGTTGATGAAGCTGTCACTTTGGCTTTTGATTGTGTAAAGCCGTTCTGAGACAAACGCCCAAGGTTGATGCTGAAATTCCGCTTTCAAAAATAATGACCAGTTGCCAACGATTTTGTTCTTTTTGCCGTTGGTTTCTGCCTCGTTATTGCAAAAAATTGGCACGGTGGCTGTTTCATTAAAATAGTTAGCGTAAACGCAAAAATGAATATCTGAAGAGTAATCACCTTGATCACCCCACAGATAATTTTGCTTGATTTCTCCCACCAAATATTGCGACTCAGTGACGTTATGCGTTTGAACACCATGAAAAGGCTGAGCAATGACAATACTAGGCGCTGCATTGTCTGTTTGCGATTTAAAAATAAACAAGGCGGATTTGTTTGCCTGCGCATCGTTCTTGACAATAGCTTGCTGAAGAGATGCTATGAGGTATTTAGGTTGCCCAGAAATTTGGGTAAATTTTGATGCAGAAACAATCGTTACTGAATCAAACATCGGCATGTTTGAAAGTTCGATCGGATTATGATTTTCAAGGCGAAGTTTTAATTCTTCTGACAATTGCGAGAGGGCGGTTCTTGCGAAAATTAAATTTGAAAAAGCAGATAGCCCATAATTTTGGCTGATACTAACCAGCTCTTTGCGGGAGTGGCTACTGGTTATTTTTTCAATAGTACTGCTTGCTAAGCCTGTGATGAGCGCCGTTGGGATAACGACGGCTAAAAATAGCATGATGGCAATCCGTTTTGCCACCACACTGTTTAAAAATGTGCCTGTGAAATGCATTATTTTTTAATACAGTTTTTTGAAGGTACTCTTAATAGTCTTCAGCCAAATTAATAAAGCTTCCGTCATTTGCACGCAATACATCATCCAAACTGTCTTTTTGAGAGATTGGTAACTTTGTTTTGGCGTCTTTGCCAATGCTGTAAAGATCAAAATCTGAGTTAAGCGGATTTAAGTTTTTATCGCGACGTGCGCCACCATTACCTTTTTTTACTAGGTTTAAATAGCGATAGGTATTGCCCCAAGGGTCTAAATGACTATCTTCGCCAATCTCTGCGAGTGTTTCCGGATAATGACGATTGTCGTCAAAATAATGTTTCAGTTTTATCTGAATACCGCCGATATCTTGTACTGCTTGGTAAACCTTGGCTTTCTCGGCGTAGTCTTGATAAGCAGGAATGGCGATGGATGCTAAGACGCCGATAATCGCAAGTGTGATCATCAGCTCAACCAAGGTAAACCCTTGATAAGTTGTTGGTAGTGTTGTTTTATTTGAAAGCATAATTTCTTTTAAAACTGAAGTAATCAATTAAATGGCGCATTAATTAGCGCGATTTCTCTATCTTTTTAACGGCAAAATACGATGATTCTTGAGTCAAAACAGTGCTTAAATGGGCGAAGTGACTTTTAACAATTCTTCAATCGTGGTGAGTCCTTGCGCGATTTTTTCTACACCATTCACATAAAGTGGTTTTAGGCCGCTTTTGCGTGCCTGATGCGTAAGCGCTTCTAAATCAGTTGTCGGTGTAATGAGTTTTTTAACCGGTGGCGTGAGCGTTAACATTTCATAAATGCCTACACGCCCTCGATAGCCAGTGTTGCGGCATTCTGGGCAGCCCACAGCTTTATATAAATGTTTAGGTTTTTTGACATGTGTATGCGCGCTGATTTCATGCCAGTATTCTTCGCTGACAGTTTCGGCTGTTTTGCAAGCTGAGCATAATTTTCTCACCAAGCGTTGTGCCATCACGCCCACCACGGTTGATTGAATCAAGTAATGTGGTACCCCTAAATCTAGTAGGCGCGTGACAGCGGCGCAGGCGTCATTGGTATGCAGTGTAGAAAGCACCAAGTGGCCGGTGAGGGCTGCTTGAATCGCCATATCCGCGGTTTCTAAATCACGAATCTCGCCGACCATAATAATGTCTGGGTCTTGCCGCATCAGTGTGCGAATACCGTCGGCAAAATTCAGGTTAATATTGCTTTGCACTTGCATTTGATTAAAAGTGGGTTCGACCATCTCAATCGGGTCTTCAACTGTGCACACATTGACTTCCGGCGTGGCGAGTTTGCGCAAGGTGGCGTACAAGGTCGTGGTTTTGCCGGAACCAGTTGGTCCAGTGACCAAAATAATGCCATTGGGTGCTTGGGTCCAGTGTTGCCATATTTCAGATTGCTCTTGCGCGAAGCCCAAAGACAAAAAATCTTGATTCGAAATTTCTGGTGTAAAAATCCGCATGACCAATTTTTCACCAAACGCGGTGGGCATGGTCGAAAGCCGTAACTCAATTTCAGTACCATCGTTGGTGACGGTTTTAATGCGGCCATCTTGCGGGCGCCGTTTTTCCACCATGTCCATGCGTCCCAGCAATTTAATGCGGCTGGTAATGGCGTTCATAATGTTTGTCGGGAGTTGATAGACTTGGTGCAAGACGCCGTCAATGCGAAAGCGCATCAGGCCGACATTGCGCCGCGGTTCTAAATGAATGTCACTGGCGCGTTGTTCAAACGCATATTTAAACAGCCAATCGACAATATTGACGACATGCTGCTCTTCAGCATCGAGATTTTTTTCTTTGCCAATTTCTACCAGTTGCTCAAAATTTTGCACGCCCGTGACTTGGCCGGCTTTAAGGATATCTGCGGCTTTGATCGATTTTGCCAGTTTGTAAACTTCAGGCAGGTAGCGCGAAATTTCCAATGGATTCGCCATCACCAGCTTGATTTTCATCTTGAGCACGCGCTCTAAATCAGGAATCCAATCACGGGTAAAAGGTTCGGTCGTTGCGATCACCGCTTCATGTTGCGTAGTGGCGACCGGCATAATTTTCAAGCGCTCTGCATAAGCCTGTGAAATGTTTTTTGCTGCGTTACCGCCATCCAGTTTTAGCGGGTCTATTCGGTAGAATTCCATGCCCGCATGCTTGGCTATCCACATCGATAAAAACTCGACGGTCATCAATTGCTGCGGAGGTTTTAAACTTTTCCAATTGCGTTCGCCAATGACGACCAGCGGATGAAGTTGCGAACTATCAAATTTACGGTCTTTGAACAGTTTTGATGCTTCTAGCTTATCAACCAAGCCTTCAGCAACTAGCATTTTTAGCACATCGGCTAAAGTGAGTTTGCCTCTTGGAAGTAGGGATTCAGTGTTGTGTGTTGCGGTTTTATGTTCCATATCGGCGATCAAAAATGTCAATGCAAAATGCGCATTGACAAGTCTATCGCACGAATGTTTTTGGTGATTGATCCAATAGAAATGCGATCAACCCCTGTTTCTGCAATTTCACGTACATTTTTTAAATCAATGCCGCCGGAAGCCTCTAAAACAGCAGGTATTTGAAAAGATTTGTTAAGGTTGACGGCTTCTTTTAAGCGTGGGACATCAAAATTATCCAGCAAAATACTGGTGGCACCAGCCGCTAATGCTTCTTTAAGTTGCGTAATATTTTCGACTTCAATCTGAATGCTTTTTTGGCTGTTTAGCGCCGCTGCTTGATTGAGCACATTGGGGATGCTGCCCGCCGCTGCAATATGGTTTTCTTTAATTAATATGCCATCGTACAGTGCAAAGCGTTGGTTTTGGCCACCACCAACGCGCACCGCATATTTTTGGGCAAATCTAAAATGTGGGATGGTTTTACGGGTATCTAAGATTTTGGCTTGTGTGCCAGAAATTGCCTCCACAAATTGGTGGGTTTGCGTGGCAGTAGCAGACAACGTTTGTAAAAAATTCAAGGCACAGCGTTCAGTAGTCAGGAGGGCCCGCGCTTCACCGCTTATGTGGCATAACACTTGGTCTGCATTGGCATGTTGGCCATCTTTAACATGCCACATTATTTCTGTTTCTGGGTCGATTTGCTTAAAGCAGGCATTCACCCAATCAATGCCGCAAATCACCGCTTTTTCACGCACCAAAATCGCGGCGGTCACACGGGTGTTTGGTGGCACCAGTTGTGCGGTTAAATCGCCACTACCAATATCCTCCGCCAGCGCTGCTTTTACCTCAGCATTGATTTTTGTGAGTTCATCAACAGATTGATGAAAAGAATGTGAGGGTGTGTTGTTGGTCATTTTTTAATAAAAATTCTAAGTGTTAATTTGTGGAAAATGGTAGAGATACGTTAAAACCGAGGTTTCTTCCGTTGAATTATAGGCGAATTTATCGCTAAAATAGGCTAAAATGGTCTTTACAATTTTCACTTTAGATTTAAATCTCATGAAGCTTTTTTATACCGTTAATAGTCCTTACGCCAGAAAAATCCGTATAGTTGCGGCCGAGAAGCATATTGATTTAAAGCTGGAAGAGGTGGTGCTGAGCGCGCCAGATTGTCCAGTGAAGGATTTCAATCCCTTGGGCAAAGTCCCTGTACTCGTGTTGGATAATGGTGATGCGATTTATGATTCGCCAGTGATTGCGGAGTATTTGGACAAAAGTGCGCCGCTAGCGAATTTAATTCCGAACGATCAAGGCCAGCGCATTAAGGTAAAGCGCTGGGAAGCGTTAGCGGATGGGGTGTGTGATGCGGCGGTTGCTGTGATGCTTGAGCAACGCAGAAATCCTGAGATGCAAGATCCAACAATTATCAGCAAACAATTGGAAAAAGTCACACACGGTCTTGCTGTGCTCAATCGCGATATTGGCAAAAATAAATGGTGTGTGAACGGTAAATACAGCTTGGCAGATATTGCGGTGGGCTGCATGCTCGGTTACGTGCAGCTAAGGTTTGCAGAAAAATTTGATTTGGAAAAGGACTATCCAAATTTGGCGCGCTTACAAAAAGAATTGATGGCGCGCCCGATTTTTGTAGAAACCCAGCCCAAACCTTAATGCTGGTTTATTAAGTCAGTTAGTAAATTTCTTTTGTTTCGTCGAGTAAACCAGTTAAATTGGTTTTTTTTCGCATAGAATCGCGGTCATTCAATCTTTTTTGTGCTGTCATCGGCAAATCTGTAAAGCGGATAATGCTGCGGTCGATGAGCAAATTAATCAAGTCTTCCAACACGCGCACCAGTTGCATATCACTTTGGCGGAACGGTTCGCTTTTTCCCAAAGATTTTTCTAAAAACTTAACGTAATCCTGCGGATTATCTGCAATTTCTTCCCAGCCTTGCCCAGGATTCACCTCTGGACTCGCGGCGATGATGTCGCCTTCGGAATTTTTTAAGACATAAGCCATATTACCCCCTGCTTTAGGTTTGCCAAGGATATAAATTTTAGCGCCAACTTACGCACATTAATTGCAAAAACAAATGGTTAAAAACCGGCTACTTGTGTTCTTTATAGGCTACTCGTGATGATTCCGCCGCCTAAGCAGACATTACTTTCATACACAACAGCAGATTGCCCGGGCGTAATGGCCCATTGTTTTTGTCCAAACTTGATGGTGGCTTCATCGCCAGAAATCGCATCAATTTCGCATGGCGCATCTGGTTGGCGATAACGTGTTTTCGCAGCATACACCCAATTGGTTCTTGGTTGTTCCGGGTCTATCCAAGTGAGTTGTTCTGCTTGTAAACCATCATTGAGTAATAAAGGGTGTTCATGTCCTTGCACCACAATCAGCGTATTTTCTTGCATATTTTTTCCCGCCACAAACCAAGGCTCGCCGTTACTTTCTTTGCTGCCGCCAATTTTTAAGCCTTGGCGCTGGCCGAGTGTGTAGTACATCAAGCCCTCGTGCTGGCCAACCACTTTACCTTCCGGCGTTTTAATTTCGCCGGGTTGGCGTGGCAAGTAACGCTGTAAAAACTCTTGAAAAGGCCGCTCACCGATAAAACAAATACCGGTGGAATCTTTTTTCTCTGCGTTAATGAGGCCCGCTTGCCTCGCAATTTCACGCACTTCGCGTTTTAAATATTTCCCTAATGGAAACAATGTCTTAGAAAGCTGTTCTTGGTTGAGGCGATACAGAAAATAGCTTTGGTCTTTGCTGCCATCGTCGGCCTTCATCAACTGAAATAAACCCGCTTTGTGTGGGTTTTCACGCACTTGCGCGTAATGGCCGGTAGCAATTAAATCGGCACCCATCGCCATCGCATGGTCTAAAAATGCACGAAATTTAATCTCGGCATTGCATAAAATATCTGGGTTTGGCGTACGGCCAGCTTGATATTCGCTTAAAAAATTGGCAAATACGCGGTCTTTATATTCCGCACTAAAATTCACAGCTTCAATATCAATGCCAATTTTATCGGCCACGGTAACAGCATCGAGTAAATCTTGTTTACTTGAGCAATACTCATCGGTGTCGTCATCTTCCCAGTTTTTCATAAAGAGGCCAGTCACTTGATAGCCTTGCTCTTTGAGCAAGAGGGCAGTGACGGAAGAGTCTACGCCGCCAGATAGGCCGACAACGATATTTTTTTTCTGTGCTTTATTTAAGTTCATAGTTTTAAAAATGGTATCAATCGCTTAAATGCGTTACCGCATCGAGCGGGAATTTTTTTCCAGCAAGATAATCTTCAAAGCAAGTCAGCACTTGCGGGCTACGCATCAGCGTGGCTTTTTCTTGCATTTCATCCATCGTCATCCACACTGTGCGAATAATGCCATCATCTAATTTTTGCGTAGCATGATGATTACTGGCGGTGCCAATATACGCAAATCGCAAATAGGTTGTGGCGTTATGTTCATGCTTCCAATGGTAAATACCAAGTAGCGCTTGCGGCGTGAATGTGTAAGCCGTTTCTTCTTGCGTTTCTCGGATCACTGCTTCCAATAAACTTTCATTGTCTTCCAAATGGCCAGCAGGCTGGTTAAAGCGGTTGCCGCGGTCAGTCATTTCTTCAACTAACAAAAATTTGCCGTTTTCTTCAACAATGGCAGCAACTGTGACGTGCGGCATCCATTGTCTGGGTTTGGTAATTTTTAATTGCATACAAATAGGGAAATTTTCTAATGAAGCATTTTAACGCGAAACGGCAAAATTCGCTGGCAAGCTTTGCTCAATGCGTTAGATTGGGAAATAAGCCAGCTAAGCCATGCGCGATAAATTCAACCGACATTGCGGCTAAAATCAGCCCCATCAAGCGTGTGACAATATTAATGCCGATATTGCCCAAGCGCTCAGCAATGTGGGTAGATAAATTCAATGTGAGCCAAATAATTAAAGCGATGATGGAAATTGGAATCACGAGCGATACATGCCCCCAAAAACTTGGGTTTTGTTGTGCAGCAATAATCATGCTACTGATCGCGCCCGGACCAGCTAATAACGGAATACTTAAAGGGACAACAGCAATGACTTCCCGCTCAGCCAGCGATTGTGCTTCTTCTGGTGTTTGACGTGCGCCGCTCTGCTTGCCGTGCATCATGGAAATTGCAATCAGCATCAACAAAATACCACCGCCCACTTGGAAAGACGGAATACTGATGCCAAAGAAATTAAGAATACTATCACCTAAAAATGCGGTAACGGCTAACACGATAAATACCGTGATCGTCACCGTTTTGGCGGTTTTAGCGCGCGCGGCTGCGTCCCAGCCGTCAGTCGCGCTGATAAAAATAGGCAAGCAGCCGATTGGGTTTACAATGGCAAACAGAGCAAGGGTGATTTTGATTAAAGTAGGCCAGTCGGTCATTCTGATATGCTCTTAACAAGTTATTCGATTAAACCAAACTTAACTGAATTAGAAAAGATGAATCTTCAAAAGTTGCCGCTCATTAAAGTGGTACTCGCTTCACAAAGTCCGCGCCGGGTGGAGTTGCTCAAACAAATGGGCGTGGATTGCGAAATTTTACCAACGGATATTGATGAATCTGCGCTGCCTAATGAAACGCCTCAGGCGTATGTGTTGCGTCTTGCTAGGCAAAAGGCGCTCGCTGCAGATAGGTTGCTTAAAGAAAAATCTAGCGAAATTCAAGCGCTGCCCATTATTGCAGCGGATACGACGGTTGTTTTACACGGTGAAATTTTAGGTAAGCCTGAGAATGATGCGGATGCCGAACGTATGTTGACCAACTTAGCTGGCTCAACACATACAGTGCTGACCGCAGTTGCGATTGCGATGCATGGGCAAACGGAGGTGCTGCTTTCCAACACATTAGTGACCATGATGCCGCTGACTAAAACGCAAATTTTAAGTTATATCGCGCAAGGTGAACATGCCGGAAAAGCTGGCAGTTATGGGATTCAAGGGCTGGCAGCCGCGTGGATCCAAGAAATCCGTGGTAGTTATTCTGGTGTGATGGGTTTGCCGATTTATGAAACGGCGTGTTTGCTGCGCAAATATGGTTGTTATCTATGAATCACTTTTAGCTAATTTGGCTTTAGAATCATAAAAAATATTTTGTAGAAAAAGAGTTTATCGTGAGTGAAGAAATTTTAGTCAACGTGACCCCGCAAGAAACGCGCATTGCCATGATGGAAAATGGTGTGTTGCAAGAGTTGCAGGTGGAGCGCAGTACTTCTTTGGGCTTAGTTGGCAATGTGTATCGTGGTGTGGTGTGTCGCGTGTTGCCAGGCATGCAGTCAGCGTTTATTGAGGTCGGCTTACAACGCGCGGCTTTCTTGCATGCTGGCGATATTTTAGCGTGTGGCGATCCGGAAACGCCGATTCCTATTCAAGAAGTGTTGCACGAAGGGCAGAGCTTGATGGTGCAAGTGGTGAAGGAACCTATTGGCACCAAAGGCGCGCGCCTCACCACGCAAATTAGCATCGCCGGCCGTTTTTTAGTGTATTTGCCGCAACAAACGCATATCGGTGTCTCACAACGGATTGAAAATGAAGAAGAGCGGGAATTTTTAAAAGCACGCCTCTTAGGGTTGCTGCCGCAAAACTACGAAGGCGGCTACATTATTCGCACCATGTCAGAAATGGCGACGGATGACGAATTGATCGCCGATATTGAATACCTCAACAAAACATGGGCGCTGATTCAAGAACGCAGTAGCACCGTACCAGAGCGCTCGTTGATTTATCAAGATTTAAGTTTGCCCGTGCGCGCATTGCGCGATGTACTTTGCCCAGACACGGAAGTCATTCGCGTTGATTCGGCTGAAACCTACCAAAAAATGGTGGATTTTGCCAATTTGTACGCCTTAGATGCAGTGAGCAAGCTCGTGCATTACCAAGGTGAGCGTCCGCTGTTTGATTTATACAATGTGGAGCAAGAAATTGAAAAAGCCCTGTCGCGTAAAGTCGAGTTAAAATCCGGCGGCTATTTAATTTTTGACCAAACCGAAGCACTCACGACGGTAGATGTGAACACCGGCAGCTTTGTCAGTGGTAAAAATTTATCTGATACCATTTTCAAAACCAACCTAGAAGCCGCGCAGTGTATTGCACGCCAATTACGGTTAAGAAATTTGGGCGGCATCATCATCATTGACTTTATCGATATGGATGAAGATGCGCAGCGAGCCGCTGTGCTGGAAGAATTGCAAAAAGCCGTTTCGCCAGACCGCGCGCGCATCGGCGTGAATGGTTTTACCCCGCTTGGATTGGTTGAACTGACGCGTAAACGCACGCGCGAAAGTTTGGCACATATGCTGTGTGAGCCTTGCTCAGCCTGTCAGGGTAGAGGAGAAATCAAAACTGCACAATCCGTATGCTATGAAATTTTGCGCGAATTATTAAAAGAATCACGCCAATTTAACGCGCGTGAATTACGCGTGCTGGCTGCTTCGAAAGTGATTAGTATGTTAGAAGATGAAGAGGCACAAAGTTTGGCAAACTTGTCTGACTTTATCGGTAAGCCGATCTCGCTACAGGTGGAGCCTACTTACGGGCAAGAAGCGTTTGATATTATTTTGATGTAGCTAAAAGGTGAAATAGCGTGGAGATTGTTTTTCTCTACGCTTATCTAGCTTTTTCCACAACGCATCAGTTTTAGCAAAATGGCATCCAGCTGGTTAGATTGTTGTAGGTATTTGTAAAACTCTTTTTCTGAAGCCGCCAAATTTTGCACTAATTTTTCTGCGCTGTTATTGGCTTCCATTAAGGCTTCAGCGCGTTTATCCAGTGCATTCTTGTGCGAGATAATTTGTGTTTCCAACTCGGCCGTGACGTTGCTGAGCCACAGGTTACAATAATCTTTGGCTTTCTCAAAAATATCTAAAATCTGCGCGCCCATCGCCATATAAAATTTGCGAATCAAAAAGCGTTTCTCGATCAAAATGTTGACTGGGTCAGTACAAAAATCATCGGTACTTTTTTCCAATGCTTTCATGCTGTTAATAAATTCGCTCATATTCAGCGGTTGGGCTTCGGTTTTATCAAAGCCATGCTTGCTCCAGAAAAGTTGATACAAAGTATCTGAATTTTTCTTGATAATCATGGCTTCCTGTGTGATCTCCTCAGCCAAATTTGCCGCAAGGCGGGTGAGTTCACGCATGCATTTATTCAGGCCAACCGTTGTCCAGCTGTCGCCCATTTCTTGCTTGGTTTGATCCAGAATGGTGTTCAAATAGCCAATGCTTAAATGGCGCATCATTTTGGTGCCGAGGCGCTTAATTTTGTCAGAACCTTGGTTAAACGTCACAACAGATGCTTCGTAGCGTTTGCGTTCGGCGACAACGTTAGCCAAAATTTCACGCGATTTATCACGATTCTGATTTTGCAACTCGCGTAATTCAGCAATTTGGCTCTTGATGTTGTTGAGGCGCATTTGCGAAATTTTTCGCGATGCGCGGATCATGTGCGAGCATTCATTGACGATTGCTCGACCTAAAATCTCACGTTTAGAATCAATGAGTAACTGTGCTAAAGAATCTTCCAGTTTTTTAATGCCACAACGCTCTAACATGGCTTCGTCATTTTTAATTTTGGCGACCAAAGCTTTTTGCGCCGACATGGCGAATACATTCTTCGCATCTACGCCGAGTTCGGTCGCCGTATTGTCAATTTGCTTTTGAATGAGAAGTTCGACTTCTTCGTCGGTTTCTAAGCCATCCCACAAAATATCTATTTTGTTAAGCACAACCAGTTTATGCTGCGCGCGTTTGTTGACGTAATCTGTCCAAATTTCCATGTCAGACTTTGTTACGCCTGTGTCAGTCGCGGTGATAAATAACACAGCATGCGCATTGGGGATAATGCCTAATGTGAGCTCAGGTTCCGCCCCCATGGTATTCAAACCGGGCGTGTCGACAACCACTAGGCCGTCTTTAAGCAATGGATGTGGATAATTAATGAGCGCGTGACGCCACAAAGGAATTTCTACTTTGCCAGTTTCGGCGAGCATGCGCCGCAGGCTTGGGTCTTCTTCGTTCCAAAAACCGAGGGCCTTTGCAGTGTCTAACTCTACCTCTTTGGTTTGCACAAGCGCCCGCAATGTTTCTTTCATTGCGTTGGGTGAGCCAATATCCAACTTAATTTTGTGCCAAATTTGCGGTTCAGCCTTTAGCGCTGAAATCGTGTCGTCTGATTCGCGCGTTTCAATCGGCAATAATTTAATGCATGGTTCTTCGTTTTCGTCCCAAAAAATTTCAGTTGGACACATTGTGGTGCGTCCAGGCTCACTTGGGAGCAGTCTTTGCTTAAAATCTGAGAAAAATAAGGCATTAATGGTCTCGGTTTTACCGCGAGAAAATTCTGCTAAAAAAGCCAATACCAATTGGTCTTTTTTCAAAATACCCGTAATGTCTGCTAAGCGAATTTCTTGGCCAGGTTCTGAAAGCTCTGCTTGCCCAAGCCAGTCTACATACTCTTTAATGGTGGTGTGTAGTTTCTCGCGCCATAGGCTGTATTCACTTATTTTTAAACTTAAACTTGAAGTCACAGCGACCTGCTTTTCATGGATTGGTTGAATCTGACCGCGCATCTTTTCACCTTAGAAGGCTGTCAGAACATTATTTTCAAGAGGAATCAATATCGTTGTTAGCAACAATTGGGCCACAATAATGAACACGAGCGGGCTTAAATCAATATTGCCCGCCATTGGGACGATCCGGCGCATGAAACGCAGAATGGGATCAGTGAGACCATTTAAAATGGGTGCAATCGGGGTGTGCGGATTGATCCAACTTAAAATGGCCTGAATGAGTACAGCGTAAAGAAAAATACTCAGGCTAATGTTGATAACGCTCATTAATGCCATCAAGAGTAATTTTAACCAGAAAGCGTCGCCAGCGACAAGATAAGGGTAGCCACTTAACCAAAGCGTTAAAAATTTTAGTAATAATTGGCATAAATAAGCCAGTAAGATGGTGGAAAGATCCCACTTTTTGATGAAAAAATTTTTAAAAGTAGCAGTGAATTTGCGCATCGGCAACACTGCGAAATTGGTGAGGCTCACCAACATTTGTGCTGCCGGGTTTTGAAAAGAAACGCGGGTGACTTGGAAATAAAAACGCAATAGAAATGCGAGCGTCAGCAAGCCAAGCACTGCATCAAGCAAAAATAATAGCGCATTATTTAGCATTGCGAAGGTTCCCTTAACGTCACTCTTTTTAACTTAATTGTGTGTAAGTTTGATTAAACTTTAGTGCATTGTGGCGATTTTTAATTGTCGCTGCCTAAAGCGTCCCCAAGTATTACGGACTTTTCTTGTGCTGCTTTAGCTGTTTGGTACAGAATCTCTTTGATATTGGCCGATTCCATCACCAAAATACCTTGCTCAGTCGTCCCGCCTTTCGAGGTGACTTGCGCGCGCAGTGTTTTGATATCCGATTCACTCAGATTTGCCAGTTTACTTGCGCCGAGAAAAGTTTCTAACGCGAGTATGCGGGCATTTTCCGTTGATAATCCAAGCTTTACGCCGGCTTCTTGCAGCGCTTCGATGAAGTAAAACACATAGGCTGGACCACTGCCAGAAATAGCCGTTACGCTGTCCATGGCTTTTTCGTCATCCACCCACAGTGTTTTGCCTACGGCTGCCATGATATTTTCAGCAAGCATGCGTTGGCTTGAAGTGACCTCTGGTAAGGCATATAGCGCAGATACGCCAGCTTGAATTTGTGCAGGTGTATTTGGCATTACGCGAACAATCAGGCGATGGTTACCCAACCACCGCGCAATGTCTGTTGCACGGATGCCTGCTGCAATCGAAATCACTAATTTTGTTGAAGTGAGATGGATCAGGGATTTACAAACTGCTTTAAGTTGTTGCGGTTTGACTGCCAACACAATCACGTCGCACGTGCTAACGGCTGCTAACTGCTGACTGGTTTTTATGTCAAATTTTTTAGTTAATGCGGCACACTTTTCTTGATCAGGGTCTACAACGCAGATATTTTGCGCAGCAAATTGTTGGCTAGTCATGCCGCTAAGCATGGCAGAGGCCATGTTGCCACCGCCAATAAAACCGATCGTGATTGTTTGCATTGTTAGTTTTTTTAACGTCGATGAGATTTGAATATTTGCTACGCTTGGTCACGTTGCAAATGTGAAAAACGCCACGAATTTTATAAAAAATAGCATCCTATTATAACGCTGGCAAGCGCCTATTTCTAAAAAATTTACACTCTTGCGCCAAAAATTTTTGAGCCAATGCGTACTAACGTCGCGCCTTCCTCGATGGCGATCAGATAATCTTCTGACATGCCCATAGAAAGCGTGTCGAGTTTAAAGCCGTGATTTATTAGCTTTTCATGCGCCTTTTTAACGGCTTTAAACTGCACGCGCTGTGTTTCAATGTCATTAGTTGGGGCTGGAATCGCCATTAGGCCACGTAATTTCAGGTTGGGGAAGTTTTTGAATGCCTGCGCGAGTGGCAGAAGTTCTTCTATAGATACACCGCTTTTGGTTGATTCGTTACTGATATTGGTTTGAATGCATATTTGCAGCGGTGGTAAATGGGCTGGACGTGCGTCGTTCAAGCGCTGAGCGATTTTAATGCGGTCAACGCTATGCACCCAAGCAAAATGTTGCGCGATAAGTTGCGTTTTGTTGCTTTGAATCGGTCCGACAAAGTGCCATTCAATCGGCAAATTTGTGAGTTGGCTTTGTTTCTCCAAAGCTTCTTGTAGGTAATTCTCGCCAAATTGTGTTTGGCCTGCGTTAAACGCTTCGCGAATAACATGGGCTGGTTGTGTTTTACTGACAGCAACTAACGTCACCGGCATGCTGGATTGTTGTGCGTGTTGAATACTTTGTTGGATTGCTTGCAGGCGTTCACGTAATGTGTTCATAATGCATTGTTTTTAAAGTAAAAATCAGCTGATGAATCAAGCCTTAAAGGCTGAAATGATTGATTAGAAAACATTATAACAGGAGCTTTTGCTTTGGATATTTCAGATTTATTGGCATTTTCAGTCAAAAACAAGGCTTCAGACTTGCATTTGTCTGCTGGGCTGCCACCGATGATTCGCGTGAACGGCGATATTCGTAAAATCAACATGCCGGCAATGAGTCACCAAGATGTGCACTCGATGATGTATGACATCATGAATGATGGTCAACGCAAAATTTATGAAGAAACTTTAGAGCTCGATTTTGCGATTGAGATCAAGAATCTCGCGCGTTTTCGTGTGAATGCATTTAATCAGCACCGCGGTGCCGGCGCAGTTTTCCGGACGATTCCAAGTAAGATTTTGACGTTAGAAGAACTAAAATGCCCGCCGATTTTTAGAGATATTGCGAGTTATCCACGAGGCATTTGTTTGGTGACCGGTCCGACTGGATCGGGTAAGTCAACGACATTAGCGGCAATGATTGACTACATTAATGATAAAGATTACGGCCACATTTTAACGGTAGAAGACCCGATTGAGTTTGTGCATCAATCGAAAAAAAGCTTGGTGAACCAGCGCGAGGTTGGGCCACACACCATGTCGTTTAACAATGCGTTGAAAGCGGCGTTGCGCGAAGACCCAGATGTGATTCTGGTTGGTGAGATGCGTGATTTGGAAACCATTAAACTTGCACTGACAGCCGCAGAAACGGGTCACATGGTGTTTGGCACCTTGCATACCAGTTCAGCCGCTAAAACCATTGACCGTATTATTGACGTGTTCCCGGCAGCGGAAAAAGACATGGTACGTGCGATGCTGTCAGAATCGTTACGCGCGGTGATTTCGCAAACCTTGTGTAAAACCAAAGATGGTACAGGCCGTGTAGCAGCACATGAAATCATGATTGGTACACCGGCGATTCGTAATTTGATTCGTGAAAATAAAGTGCCGCAAATGTACTCGGCGATTCAAACTGGGCAAAGTTATGGTATGCAGACCATGGATTACAACCTGCAAGAGTTAGCGCGTAAAAATATTATTTCGGTAGAAGAAGCAAAATCCAAAGCGGCCAATAAAGACGCAATGAACATATAAGTAATCAAAAGAAACAAAAAGAGCGAAGGATTTTTATGGAAAAACCACAAGCTGAAGCTTTTATCATCGACCTACTCAAGTTGATGAAAAAAAATCATGCTTCAGATTTATTCATTACTGCTGGTTTTCCGCCTGCGATGAAAATTGATGGCAAACTCACACCGGTCAGCAAACATGTGATTAGCTCGATGCAGACGCGTGAAATTGCGCGCTCAATCATGAATGATAAGCAAAGTGCTGAATTTGATGCGAACAGTGAGTGTAATTTTGCGATAGGTGTGACTGCGGTCGCAAGGTTTCGCGTGAACGCTTTTGTCCAGCGCGGCTCAGTTGGCCTCGTGTTTAGAACCATTAATACCAAAATTCCAGAACTGGATGAATTGGGATTGCCTGAAATTTTAAAAGATGTTGCAATGACTAAACGTGGCTTGGTGATTTTTGTCGGCGCAACAGGTTCTGGTAAATCAACGTCATTAGCGGCCATGGTTGGGTATCGTAATGAACACAGTTTTGGTCATATTGTGACGATTGAAGACCCGATTGAATTTATGCACGACCATAGAAACTGTATTGTGACGCAGCGCGAAGTAGGTGTAGATACCGATAATTGGCACAACGCACTGAAAAATACGCTGCGACAGGCACCGGATGTGATTTTGATTGGCGAAATTCGCGACCGTGAAACCATGGATTACGCGATTGCTTTTGCTGAAACAGGACATTTATGCATGGCGACATTGCACGCAAACAGTACTAATCAGGCGCTTGACAGGATAATTAACTTTTTCCCAGAAGAGCGTCGCCAGCAGTTGTTGGTGGATTTGTCGCTCAATATGCGGGCTTTCGTTTCGCAACGCCTCATCCCTAAAAAAGAAGGTAAAGGCCGCGCTGCCGCGGTGGAAGTCATGCTCAATTCACCATTAATTTCTGATTTGGTTTTAAAAGGCGATATTCACGAAATCAAAGAAATTATTGCAAAATCCCGCCTGCAAGGTATGCAGACGTTTGACCAATCGTTATTCGATTTATACGAATCCGACGAGATTAGTTACGAAGATGCCGTGAAAAATGCTGATTCGATGAACGATATTCGCTTGCGGATTAAATTGGAAAGTAAAAAAGCCAAAAATCCGCTGGATTTAGATACCGGACATTTGGATCTTGTGTAAATTTTTCGCATTAAAAAGCCGGTCAGTGACCGGCTTTTTTGTTGGGGTGAAAGTTGGTTTACTCTATAGACACTTCAACGCGTCTTGCTTCATCCAAACTACCATCGCCTTCAGTATTTTGCGGTTTTCTTAACTCAATATTTTCCGCTTTTACTCCGGCTTGCATCAACAACTCTGACACTGAAACCGCACGTTTTTTGGCGAGATCATGATTAAAGTCAGCGTTGCCACGTGAATCATGAAAACCAGAAATCACAATTTTTGCGTTGGGATTGTTTTTCACCCATTCTGTAATTGCGGCAAGGGTTCGATCCGAGGCTGCCGGTAATGCCGAAACGCCAGTATCAAAATAAATTTTTGCTGCATCTGGTGGTGTCTGGGCAGGCGCAGCAGTTGGCTCAACAGCCTCTGCGACTTTCACAATCAGTTGGTTGTCAATCGTGACATCACTGCCAAAAAAGGCTTGTGCTTCTTCCCCTTTGGCTGTTTTGATATCTTCGCTGTCAACTGTGCCGGTTAACGTAACAGTTTTTGCGTCGCCGTTAACTTTCCAATCGTGGCCACCATTTTTTAACCAATCCAGCAACGCTTGCGATTTTGCAGTCCAGCTATTAGCGCTAGCGTCACCACTAGCATTGTAACCTTCAATGGCTGAGGCGCTAAATTGAAACGGCTCAGCCGCAGTTGTGGCTTGTGTACCTGCGCAGCACGCGGCAACAGCCTGTGGGCCGCGACCGTGTTGCCACATCCAAATTAGGCATATTGCTAAACAAACGGCGATGAGCCAAGTCCAAAAGCTGTAGCTTTCGGGGTCACCCACAGGGCGACGCATGGTATTAGACATTGCAGTACTCCTTTATCAACAAAAGCATCAAAGTAAAAAGTGTAAGAAAATCAACGCGGTTTAAACGCCACCTTTTAATTCGTCCTGCAATTTCTTAAGTTCTGTCCATTTGTTTTCGTTACAAAGTGCTGCTTGTTTTGCCCAAGTGCCAGGTTTTGCCAAGCGGTAACGTGGACCAGCTTCATCTAAGATTTTTTGCATTTGTGCTTCACTCATTTTGGAAACCTGTGCAAATGTGTGGAAGCCTGCTTTGTTGAATAATTCGTTAATTTTCGGGCCAATGCCTTCAATCACCGTCAGGTCATCCGGGCCTTTTAGCTTAAAGCCTGCTGCTTTGGCGGCCGTGGCGTCGAGTACAAATGCTTTTACAACAGGTGCAACGGGCTCAACTTTAGCAACGGGTGCCGGCGCGGCGACTGCCTGAGGCGCAGGGGCGTGTGTTTCATGGCTGACCTTTTCACGGCAGCGACAGTTAAATAATTTGCAAAGCAACCAGTTAAGTAACCAGCCGACGAGTGCACCTAGCAAAAACCACCAAAAGCAGCATGAAAACATAGTAAACCCCCGATAAGTTAGACGAATTATTGTGATTGTTACAGACTGTAATTGAACACCCGTGCTGGGGTGTCGTCAAGCAACTTAATGGTTGTTAACAAAAGCTTAACAATTGGAGGAGCGCTCTAGGGGAAGTGCGGCGTTGGTGGGTGGTCGGGAATGCATGCAGGCACACGGAACGAGAATCGAGATAACACGGCCTGTTCAGCGTGGTTAGGGTGCCACACAACATCGCAACGCTCGCGATTTAAATCTGAGTATGCCTAATTTTGATAGACAATATTGCCATCAACTAGCGTGTATTTATTTTTGCCAGCCACTTCGAGATGCAGAAATGGCGAGTTTTTTCCTTGGCTTAATAAATTTTTTGCGCTCACCAGCCAATATTCTTTGGGGTCAAACAGGCAAAGGTCTGCGGAACTTCCGACTGAGATGCCATTGGTTGGCAGATTTAAAATTTTCGCAGGTTGAGTGGTGATGAATGAGAGGGCTTTTGCTGCTGAAATATTCACACGTTCTGCCCACTTCAGTGTCAGTGGCAATAAAAGCTCAAGACCTGTTGCACCGAGCTCAGATTGTGCAAACGGCAGTAATTTTGCATCATCGTCCACTGGTGTGTGGTCTGAACAAATCGCATCGATAGTGCCATCCAACAAGCCTTGGCTTAGTGCTTCTTGGTCGCGCGCAGTGCGTAGTGGTGGTTTTAAGTGGCAGTGCGAATTAAAGTAGCCAATGTCGTGCTCAGTGAGGTGCAGCTGATTAATGCTGACATCGCAAGTCACCGGCATGCCTTGTTTTTTCGCATCACGTATCATGCCAACACCTTCGGCGGTAGACAGGCGATTAATATGAATTTTAGCTTTGGTTTCTTGCGCAATCCGCAAGATGCTGGCTAATGCCAAGCCTTCCGCTGCACTTGGAATGCCTTTGAGGCCAAGCCGACTTGCCACTTCACCATCATGCGCAACACCATTTTTCGCTAAAAAGGGTTCTTCAGCGTGCAAAAATAGTGTGAAGTTAAACGTGGCGGCGTACTCCATCGTGCGCCAAAGTACTTGCGTATCGGTAATTGCATTATTGGCTTGTGAAAAGCCAACGCAGCCTGCGTCTATTAATTCATTCAACTCTGAAAGCATTTTGCCTTCAAGTTGGCGCGTGAGTGCGCCAAGCGGATAGACTTTAGAAAGGTTAAGCTGCTTGGCACGATGCTTTAACATTTCAACCAAGCCGGGTTCGTCTAACACCGGGTCAGTGTCGGGCGGGCAGGCGAGGCTGGTGACACCACCGGCTACGGCAGCGTGCAGTTCGCTAATCAAGGTTGCTTTATATTCTTCGCCCGGCTCACGCAATCTTGCTAGTAAATCCACCAAACCGGGCGCTACCAGCAAGTTTGACGCATCAATTATTTGGTTTACCTGAAAATCTTGTGGCGCAACACCTAAGCCAGCGATTTTCCCATCCGCAATAAAAATATCCTGAATTTTTCCAGTGTGGGTTTGCGGGTCAATCACGTAGCCATTTTTGATGTGTATATTTGCCATGATTATCCCTGAGCGCCTCCTGCCAACATCGCCATGACCGCCATGCGGATACCAATACCAAACGTGACTTGCGGTAGTATCACTGACTGGGCGCCATCAGCAACGGAAGAGTCGATTTCAATGCCTCGGTTCATTGGGCCCGGATGTAGGACGATGGCATCTGGTTTTGCGAGGTTTAATTTTTCTGGGGTGAGCCCATAGGTTTTAAAATACTCTTGCGCGCTGGGTAGCAAGGCGCCGCTCATGCGTTCATTTTGTAGTCGCAGCATCATTACGACATCCACATCCTTTAACCCTTGTTTGATGTCGTGAAATACATGCACGCCTAATTTTTCCACATAGGCAGGGAGTAAAGTTTTGGGTGCGATGACGCGAATTTCTGGCACGCCGAGGGTACTGAGTGCGTGTATCTCTGAACGTGCAACGCGCGAATGCAAAATATCGCCAATAATCGCCACGCGCAAATTGTGTAAATCTGGTTTATATTTTCGTATGGTAAATACGTCGAGCAGGCCTTGCGTCGGGTGCGAGTGGCGGCCATCCCCAGCATTAATCACATGAATGTGCGGTGGTACATGGCGGGCAATAAAATGCGCTGCGCCCGATTCTGCATGGCGTACCACAAACATATCGGCGTGCATGGCGATTAAGTTATCTACCGTGTCTAAAATGGTTTCGCCTTTAGATTGTGAAGAAGTCGCGACATTCAGGCTAATCACATCGGCAGATAAGCGTTTTGCGGCAATTTCAAACGTGGTGCGGGTGCGTGTGCTGTTTTCAAAAAACAAATTGCACACAGTTTTGCCGCGCAACAGCGGCACTTTTTTGACTTCGCGTTCTGCGACGCCGATAAAAGATTCGGCCGTATCCAAAATTTGAATGAGTTTTTTCTTGGGTAAATCTTCAATGGAAAGAAGGTGTATTAATTGACCTTCGGCATTCATTTGTGGGTTATTCATGCGTCACTAACTCATTCAATTTTTTTGTGGCTCCAGCGCGATATGCAGTGAGCCATCGGTATTTCTAGATAACTGTAAGCGTTGCTCGGGTGTGAGGTGCATGCAATGTGCAGCGATGTCTGGCTGAATCGGTAACTCACGTCCGCCACGGTTAATCAGCACGGCCAAGGTAATGCTAGCAGGGCGGCCATAATCAAACAGCTCATTCATGGCGGCACGCGTAGTGCGGCCCGTATAAAAAATATCGTCGATCAAAATAATGTGCTTATTTTGTACGTCAAAGCGGATTTTGCTCGGTTGCATTTTGTTTTTAAGGCCGCGCTTGGTGAAATCGTCACGGTGCATGGAGACATCTAACATGCCGTGTTCAATATGGTGCAATTGGATGGCCGCTGAGAATCTTGGCAGTAAATTTTCCATGACCCATACGCCGCCACTTTGGATGCCGATAATGGCCGAGTCGGCTTTTAATAGCGGATTGATTGCTTGAAATAGCACATTTAACAGGTCGTCTGCTTTGGGTAACGCGTCTGGTGGCGTAATTGGCATGGTCATGTGCGTTGGTTTAACGATCTTAGACAGAAAGTTTTTTAATTTGCGGCATTATAAACAATTTTTGCCAGCTTGCATGGTTTCAGCCGTTTTAAAGCTGATCAAAATATTGTTGAAGTATGGTTGCGGCTGCCATTTGGTCTAGCATGTTTTTTTGTAAGCGGCCCTTGATGCCTTGTTCAGCAAGCAGATTTTCAGCCTCGGCTGAGCTATAGCGTTCATCAATAAGAACGACTGGTAAATTAAATCGACCATTTAAGCGGCGCGCAAATTTGCGGCAAAGCTGACAAACCGTTGTTTCTTCACCCTCTAAATTCAATGGCAAGCCAACGATCAGAATGGTTGGCTGCCACTCTTGCACCAATCGAGTGATGATCTGGAAGCGGATATCGTTACTTTCTTCATCTAACTGCATCAACGGCGAGGCGGCCTTAATTAAATGCTCACCTACGGCGATGCCGATGCGCCGCTCGCCAAAATCAAACGCCAGCGCTGTGCCTTGTTGAATTTTTTTTGCATCGTATACGCGTTCGTTGTCGATAATATCAAATTGGGCAGACACTGCGTTCATGTTTCCTTAAGCATGCCCAGCTGTGCCAGACAACATGCTCGGATCAATCCCAAGTAATTGGATCGCGGCGTGGTGCTTGTCGCTGTAATCGGTTTCGTAAAGGAGTTTGGTCAATGTTCTGTTGTCTTTTGGCTGAACGGAAAGCCAAGCGTTTTGCATCATTTCGCTCTCTAATTGACCAGCAGTCCAGCCAGCATAGCCTAGCGTGAGCAGCATTTTTTTTGGGCCAGCACCTTTGGCAGAAGCTTCCAAAATATCTTTCGATGTGGTGAGTGCGATTTCTTCCGACACAAAAATGCTACTGTTCCACATTTCTTTGCTCACTGAGTGATCGATTGTATGCAAGACAAATCCTCGTTCGGTTTGCACTGGGCCACCAAATAATACCGCTTGCCCAGAGAGGGCATCGTTATCTAAAGCAATATTAATTTTTTCAAACAACATTTCCATGTTCATGTCGGTTGGGCGGTTAATAATAATGCCCATCGCACCATCTTCGTTGTGGGTGCAAATATAAGTGACGGAATCTGCAAAAAATGGGTCTTGCATATTGGGCATGGCGATTAAGAAGTGTCCGGTTAAGTTTATGTTTTCCAGCGTCATATGTTCACCCTAGAAAGAAACCTGCGCGCCCAACTCAACGACTCTGTTGGGAGGAAGCTTGAATTGATGCGTGATGGCTTCAGCACTTTTGAACATGAGAATAAAAATTTTCTTGCGCCAAATTGGCATATCAGGTTTGTCGTTGGCGATTAAAATTTCTTTGCCAATGAAATAAGAGGTATCCATTGCTTCAATCGTTAGGCCGAATTTTTCGCACAGAGATAAATCAAAAGGGATATCCGGCTCATCTTTAAAACCATAACGAATGGCAACTTTGTAAAATTCGTGCGGTAACGCATGAATTTGTAAACGATCTTCAGGGTTAACATGCGGGAAATCCATAAAACGTACCGTGAGAATCACTACTTTCTCATGCAGTACTTTGTTATGTTTCAAATTGTGTAACATGGCATGAGGTACGCCATCCGGGTTTGGTGTTAAGAAAATAGCTGTTCCCGGCACGCGCGTTGGCGGGTGTGCGCTAATCGCTTCAACAAATGGCTCCAACGCCATGGCTTCATTTTTAAGATGTAAATAAAGCTGAGTTCGGCCAGTTTTCCAAGTCAGCATCAAGGTGAAAATGACCATGCCAATCACTAATGGCACCCAACCTCCGTCAGGAATTTTGAGTACATTGGCGCTAAAAAATGCGAGGTCGATGGTTAAAAACAGCGACACTAACAGCCCTGTGCGAACTTTCCCCCAGCCCCAAAGGTAATGCAAAACGATCGCGGCAAGTAGTGTAGTAATGACCATGTCACCTGTGACTGCAATGCCGTATGCGGCTGCGAGATTACCGGATGAGCCAAAGCCGATGACTAGCGTCATGACGGCGAGCATGAGTCCCCAATTCACGCGCGGCATATACACTTGGCCTTGTTCACTTTCAGATGTATGTTCAACCATCATGCGTGGCAAGTAACCAAGTTGTAAAGCTTGTCTAGAAACTGAAAATGCACCGGTAATCACGGCCTGAGAGGCAATAACGGCGGCGAGTGTTGCCAGAATAATCATCGGGTAGAGCATCCATTCCGGTGCTAATAGATAAAATGGATTTTTAACAGTTTCTGGGTTGGCTAAAATGAGCGCACCCTGACCAAAATAATTCAGAATCAGTGCCGGAAACACAAAACCAAACCAAGCAAGCCGAATAGGGAAGCGCCCAAAGTGACCCATGTCAGCATAGAGTGCTTCTGCACCGGTTACAGAAAGAACGACTGCACCCAGCGCCACAAAGGCAATCCAAGGGTGATCGGTTAAAAAGTGGTAGGCATAAATGGGGTTTACCGCATGCAAAATCGTTGGATTTTCCATGATGCTCATAAACCCTAACGTGCCTAAAGTGCCGAACCATACGCACATAATTGGCCCAAAAAAAGCACCAACGAGTGCGGTGCCTTTACTTTGCGCCCAAAACAAAACAAACAGGACGATCAATGTGATGGGCAGAATCATCGGGTGAAGCATAGGCGCAGCAACCTCTAACCCTTCGACTGCTGAAAGCACAGAAATGGCTGGGGTAATCATACCGTCTGCATAAAACATGCAAGCGCCTAAAATCCCCAATAGCATAATGACTTTTTGTTTATCACGATGCCCTTCAGCACTACGACTTGCCAGCGCAAGGAGCGCCATAATGCCGCCTTCACCGCGGTTATCAGCGCGCATGATAAAAGCAACATATTTTACAGATACCACCATCACCAACGCCCACACGATCATGGATAAGATACCAAACATGTTCGCTTCTGTTAGTGGTACAGGATGTGGCCCCACAGAAAAGACTTCCTTCATGGTGTAGAGCGGACTTGTGCCGATATCACCAAACACAACACCGAGGGCTGCAAGGGTTAGTGCTGGAATTTTGGTTTTTTCAACAGTAGGGGAGGTCATTCGCGTAATAAATTGCTTATTAAAGTTGAACTTGATTATTAGTATTGCACCAAGGTGCAGGTAATTTCTTTCAATTCGTTTGACATTATATTCAATTTATACGATGTCGGTCTTTTATGAAAGTATGTTTGAGTTAAATTTTGACCCGTTAAGCGCAATTGGCAAAACTAGTGGGGAATCTATTGTTTTATTAAGGTTTTGTTTTGTAGGGTTTTTACGTGCTTGTCAGCTTGTAGTCAGCTGCGTTTGTTGCAGTGCACTGAACTATTGATCGCCAAAGATGTTTACACAGAAACAAATAGGAGCTTTACCAATCTATTGAGTAGTCTTGGTACTCTTTTATAGGGGGCGAACTGAGATGAAGCACTATAAACATTCGCAAAAGGGCTAACTTCATAAAGATTTATTTTTGTATGCCGATAGATCTTTTGTTGAAGTTAAGTTTATATGGAGCTCTTAAGTGATGTTGACTCAAAACCCTTACAGCATAATTTATCCTATGTTTGTTTTTATGAGTATTGTTGGACTTGCATATTTGTTTACGTCGTATCCCCCCCCCCCCATACAATCTAGCCAAGGTAGAGACGTTCGCCTATCGCCTTTAGATGGACTTAGGGGCCTACTAGCGGTAGCTGTGTTTTTATGCCACTCTGCAGTTTGGTATTCATACATACATAATGGTGGATGGGGCTATCCCGGACCAGAGGTTGACTTCGGGGCGTTTAGACATTTTGGTCAAAGTAGTGTAGCTCTCTTCTTCATGATAACGGCTTTTTTGTTTACCAATAAACTTCTAAATGAAAAAGAAAATGGTGTTGATTGGACAAAGCTTTATGTATCACGCGTTCTAAGGATAACGCCGCTATACCTTTTGGTGACATTTTTTATCATCTTTATCACTCTTGTTGAGACAAATTTTCAAATAAAAGGAAGTGGCAGCGATTTTGCAATTTCGTCTTTTAAGTGGCTAACTTTTACAGTGTTTGGCGACCCATACATTAATGATTTTCCAACGCTCACAATAAATGCCGGAGTCCAGTGGACATTAGTTTACGAGTGGCTTTTTTATCTTTCTCTTCCACTTTTGGCGCTATGTTTAAACTTTAAAAAACTAAGTAAGAGTTGGGTGAAACCCCTTTTATTGACGGTTGCACTATTGAGCGTAGCTTTAGTCTTGAGAAAAGCTCATGCCAGTGAAACTGTTGTTGAAAATTTTTATTTTGAAAAAATCCTAAAAGTTTTGGGAACATCTAAAGTTTTTTTAGTTGGCATTTTAGCTGCTTTCGTATATCGGTCGGATAAAGCCAAGGATATTTTGTCAGGTCGATTTTTTTCAGTATTAGTCATATTGCTCATTCTTTGGCAGGGGTGGAAATATGCAGAGCCGTCTCGAATCCCCCTCCTGTGCTTGAGTATTAGCTTTATTGTAATTTCTTGTGGTAACAGCTTATTCGGAATATTGACAAGTAAACCATTACGATATTTGGGTGACATCAGTTACAGTATTTATTTGGTACACGGAACAATTTTGTTTTGTATTTTTAATTATGTTGTTGGAATTGAATATTTAAAGACATTTTCAGTCACGGCTTACTGGTTGTTAATTTGCTGCTCAGTATTGCCAATATTTTTAATAACATCAATGACATATAAGATTGTTGAGTTGCCTGCAATGAAGCATGTTCCCGCAGTCACAAAGAAAGTAAAATCTTTGCTAAAAGAGAGCTAGTTTATTTTTTAGACACACTGGCTTCAAACTTACCATCACGCACTTGTACGCGGATAGCTTCGTTGATGTTGATTTGGGTGACTGACTGAATAATTTCGCCTTGTGTGTTCTCAACCAAGGCGTAGCCGCGATTTAACACGGCCAGTGGATTTAGATGCGAAAGATTTTGTTGTAGGTGATCTAAACGTTGTTTTTGAACCAATAGTTGGTGCTGCATGCTTAACTGAAAACGTTGCGCCAAGCCTGCCAATAATGCACGTTGTTGGTCGATACGTGCTTGTGGCGAAATCAGGCGCTTGGCAAGATAATCGCATGCTTGCATACGTTGTTGCAGTTGGCTGCGCAGTATTTTTGCCATTTGCGTTTGGGTTTGTTGTAATTGCAGCAAGAGTTGTTCGTGTGCTGGGGCAACAAATTCTGCCGCAGCTGTTGGCGTGGCGGCGCGTAAATCGGCAACAAAATCGCAAATGGTAAAGTCAGTCTCGTGGCCTACGCCGCTAATCGTCGGAATCGCAGAATTGGCGATTGCACGCGCAACAATTTCTTCGTTAAATTGCCATAAATCTTCCATGCTGCCACCACCACGGCAAATCAGTAGTACATCGCATTCAGCCCTTTGGTTGGCAACTTGGATGGCCTTGGCAATCAACTCGGCTGCACCTTTGCCTTGCACCGGCGTGGGGTAAAGAATCACCGGAATCGAAGGCGCGCGGCGTTTGAGTGTAATCAGCACATCATGCAAAGCTGCCGCATCGGGTGAAGTGACAATGCCGATTTCTTGGGGGAAAGTCGGTAAAGGTTTTTTGCGAGCCGAATCAAACAAGCCTTCATTCTGTAATTTATTTTTAAGTCGCTCAAATGCTTCAAACAACGCCCCTAAACCGGCGCGCTGTAAAAATTCAATATTGAGTTGAAATTCTCCACGTGCTTCATAAAAGCTCACCACGCAACGCGCTTCTACTTTATCACCTTCTTTTGGTTGCCAGTCACAATAACTATTGCGGCCTTTAAACATCACACAACGCACTTGCGCCTGTGAGTCTTTCAACGAAAAATACCAATGTCCGCTTGCGGCGCGGGTGAAGTTGGAAATTTCGCCGGAAATCCAAAAGAGTGGAAAACTTTGCGTGAGTACTTCACCAACCAAGCGATTAAGTTCGCTGATGGTGAGGATTTTTTGCAGTCTAGGGCGGTCAGATTCGGTCATGGGCGGTATTATCCATTACAATCACTTGCGATGACAAAAAAGATTTTTAAGGATGTTTATGAAATTTCTATCAGGTAAAATCGGCTATTTGATTGGCTTTGCAGTTTCTTTTGGCTTAGTGGCGCTCGCGCTGTTTATTCAAACCAAATTTAACTTAGAGCCTTGCCCGCTCTGCATCACGCAACGCATGTTTTTTATGGGTTTAGGGTTGCTATTTTTAATCCATGCGTTTTTACCAAAGGTAAATCTTTTGCAAAAAATAGTTGTTTTATTTGAAGTGTTAACTGCACTTGGCGGTGCCGGTTGGGCGTTGCGTCATTGGTATTTGCAGGCGAATAAAGAAAGCATGATTGCCGATTGTGGTGTGGGCTTTGACTATATGTTTGAAAATTTCCCGCTAGAAAAAATGTTCACCCTAATTTTTAAAGGCACGGGCGATTGCGCCACCATTGATTGGACATTTTTAGGGTTGACCTTGCCGCAGCTTGCGTTGATTGCTTTTGTTAGCTTTATAGCCTATGCGATTTTCTTATTAAAAATCAATCAAAAATAATATGTATAAAACCATCAACGACTTTGTCGGCAATACGCCGCTGGTTAAATTGCAACGTATGGCGGGCAATACATCTAACACTATTTTGCTGAAGCTCGAAGGTAATAATCCTGCTGGTTCGGTGAAAGATCGTCCCGCTTACAGCATGATTACGCGTGCTGAACAGCGCGGTGATATTAAACTGGGCGACACACTCATTGAGGCCACCAGTGGTAACACCGGCATTGCGCTTGCGATGGTGGCAGCGATGCGCGGCTATAAAATGATTTTAGTGATGCCAGAAAATCAAAGTGTGGAGCGCCGCCAAAGTATGAAAGCTTATGGTGCTGAATTGGTGCTAACCAGTAAAGAGGGCAGCATGGAACTGGCGCGCGATGTTGCCATGCAAATGCAGATGGAAGGCAAAGGCAAGGTGTTGGATCAGTTTGGTAATTTTGATAATCCGATGGCGCACTATGAAGGCACTGGCCCGGAAATTTGGCGTGATACGGCTGGAAAAATTACGCATTTTGTCTCGAGTATGGGGACAACTGGTACGATCATGGGGACTTCGCGCTATTTAAAAGAACAAAATCCGCATGTCCAAATTATTGGCGTGCAGCCAGAAGACGGTGCGCAAATTCCAGGGATTCGTAAATGGCCTGCAGATTATTTGCCAAGCATTTATGATTCTAAGCGCGTGGATGATTTAATTTATGTCGGTCAACAAAATGCCGAAGAAACCATGCGCCGTTTGGCGACCGAAGAAGGGATTTTTGCGGGTGTTTCTTCTGGTGGGGCGTTGTATGCAGCATTAGAGCTCTCCAAACGCGTAGAGAATGCTGTGATTGTCTCGATTGTGTGTGATCGCGGGGATCGGTATCTTTCGACAGGTGTTTATCCCTCATAAAATTTTGGCTTTTCTGAAAACGGCCCGATTTTTAGTCGGCCTTGTTTTTTTGCTAGTGCATTTCCCCGTGCTTGCTGTTAGCCAAATGACCATTACCGCCGAGCAAATTTCCCATCCGCAATTTGAGGCAAAAAACGTTTCGGCAACGTTAAAGTTGGCAACGCAATCCACTACGGTTAAGTTGCAATCAGACGCTAAGTTGCAGCAGATTCCGGATTGGGTGAACGTTTCGCTACAGTGTGATTTTTCAATGGCCGCGCGCGCTGCAACGTGTGATGATGGCCTCATCAAAAACGCCTTCGCTAATATTCCTTTTTCTTTAGGTGTTCAAGCCAATCAATTTCAGGGTTTGCAAGGGTTGGTACATTTAAAAAATATGCGTTTTAGTGATGCTTCAGGATTGCACGCCGCAGAAAATATTGAGGCCAATCTCGACTTTTCTTTAAGCCAACAAGCTGAAAAGTTAAATTGGCAAACGCAATTAAATTGGTCAAAAGGTGAAGTATTTTGGCAGCCTTATTTTGTTGAAGCAGGCCATGCGATAAACGCACAAGGTGGTTGGAGTGATGGTCTGCTCAGTATTTCGCAAGCCAATATCACGATTCAAAAAGTTGGTGAGCTTCATTTGGACGGCATCATTGATGTGCTGCAAAAAAAAATTGTGGCGCTCAATGCGGATTTTCCAAATATTCAATTAGCCGCAGCGTATCCTCTGTTATTTAAGCCAGCGCTCGAACAAACCGCATTTGACCACGCACAAATTGATGGGCAAGCCGCGTTAAAATTGACTGTAAAAGATCATGCACTTCTTTCTTCTAATATGCAGTTAAAAGACGTTAATATCGTCGATAATAACGGTAAATTCTCATTTTATCATTTAAATGCAGATATTCCTTGGCATTATGAAGCGCCGCAACAAGTGAAATTAAGCTATCAAAATGGCATGTTGCTGAATATGCCGTTGGGCGCAACGAATATCGCGGCAGAGGTGAATCGCTACGCGGTGACTGCGCCAAAAATTGATTTGCCGATTTTAGATGGCGCATTACATTTATCGAATATTTCCGCAGCGCGCATTGGTAGCAAGTGGTACTGGCATTTACGCGCAGCGTTAGCGCCAGTTTCAATGGTGGATTTAAGTGAAGCACTTAAATTGCCGCGCGTGTCCGGAGAGGCGTCGGCAGAGATTCCTTTGGTGACTTACAACGATGGCGTATTGAGTAACGATGGAAAATTGGTGCTCAATGTATTTAATGGTTCGGCGACTGTGGATCATTTGGTTATACAAAACCCACTGGGGACTACACCAAAATTGTTTGCGGATATCACTATGAGAAATTTAGATTTGGGCGAACTCACACGAACGTTCTCGTTTGGTGCGATTGAAGGTAAGCTGGATGGCGATATTGCCAACTTAGAAATGCAAAATTGGAAGCCAGTAAAATTTGACGCCGAGGTAAAAAGTAGCCCAGGGAAATACCCGAAAAAAATCTCCCAGCGCGCGGTAGAAAATATTTCAGCCCTCGGCGGCGCAGGGGCTGCGGCGGCAATTCAGCGTAGCGTACTGCGTTTTTTTGAAGAATTTAACTATGCAAAATTGGGCTTAAGTTGCCAACTGCGCAACGATGTTTGCAAAATGGCGGGCGTTGAGTCAACCGCACATGGGTATGTGATCGTTAAAGGCAGTGGCGTACCTGCCATTACCGTCATGGGTTACAATCAAACCGTCGGTTGGGCAGATCTATTGGCGCGCTTAAAACGCGTCATTTCGGGCAACAGCCAAGCAGTGATTAAGTAAAAGGTGAGGGGCAAATGATGATGAAAAAATGGTGGATTGCAATATTGTCAGCCAGCGCTTTGCAAGCCTGCGTGACGATTAATATTTATTTTCCGGCAGCTGCAGCAGAAAAAGCAGCTGACAAAATAATTGATGATGTTTGGCAGCTTAAAAATGGACAAAAAAATGAAGGCGGTGAAAAACCTGCTGAACAACCTAGCGGGCAAGAAAGTTCGAATCCTGAAACATCAAACACAGCAAAATAATTGGAGCATGTGATGAATAATATTTTTTTAAGTTTTTTACTGGTTTTTTCAATACTCGTTACCCCACTTGCACAAGCGGCAGCTGATATTGAAGTGAATAGCCCAGCAATTACCAACATTAAAAATAGCATGCAAGCACGGCATAGTGGCCTTGCACCGCTTTATGGTAACGGTGCAATCGGCTTAACCAAAGATGGTTTGATTGCCGTGAAAGACGCGTCTGCAGTGCCGCTAAAAGACCGAGGCAGTTTAAACAGCTTGGTTGCCGCAGAAAATAAAGACAGAGATGCACTTTATAAGGAAATTGCCGTGGCGAATGGTCACCCAGAATGGGAGGCGGAAATTCGCAGCACCTTCGCGCAGCGCTGGATACAAAAAGCCCAAAGTGGCTGGTGGGTGCAAGATGGAAGCGGTTGGGTGAAAAGATAGTATTTCTTAATACTGCCACTAGTGAAGGGTCGGGTTATAACAATTGTTAAGTGAAGGCGCGAGTAGGTTTCGCGCCTTTTTTCTTTTTAATTTCTATTGATGCTCGTTTTTAAAGTGTCGATGTACATACCAAGCAACAAAAGCAATCCCTGCGGCAGCAATTACATAGTGGGAGTCATGAAAATACACTTTTAAATCTTCCCAATGCTCGCCAGCTTTCATGCCAACGTAACCCAACGCCCAGCACCAAATAAATGAGCCAACAAATGTATAAACAATAAATTTTGTCATATTCATTCTTGCAACGCCGGCAGGGAAGGCAATAAAGGTGCGTACGGCTGGCAACAATCGGGCGATAAAAATAATAATTTCGCCGTGTTGCGCGAACCAGCGGTCAGCCATGTCTAAATCTTTTTTACTGATCAGCACATATTTGCCATATTTTTCAGCAAGCGGTCTGCCGCCATACATGCCAACATAATAGGCAGGAATTGAGCCAACGACGCAGCCAATTGCGCCTGCAAGCGCAATGCCGAGTAATGTCATTTCACCCTTGCTGACTAAAAAGCCAGCGAACGGCATGATAATTTCTGAGGGTAGCGGAATGCAGGCAGACTCAATCGCCATCAGCAATAAAATGCCGCCGTAGCCCATGGCAGAAATGACGCCCATGATCCAATCAGCGACTGCGGTAATGAGTTGTTCCAACATAAATTTCCAGAAAAGTAATGAGGTTAGAGTGAATATTACACAGAGGAGAAAACTTCTAAAGTGAGAAGAAGGGGTGATTTTTTAGCGTTGACCGTAAAAATTCGTTAAGTCTCCAAATTTTGCATATTGATATTGAGATCACGAATATATTTTGCTGAATTGATTTCCACCTTTTCAGCGCCGCTAAATTTGAGCTGCTTAAAGAATGCTTGAAATGCTTCAATGTCAGCAGTACCGAAATCGACGGCGACCGTCCAATAATTTCCCAATATTTTTGGTTCGGTCATCATATGAATCACTGAGTGTAAGCCATTTTTGTCCGCAGGATTTTTGTTATTCGGGTCAAACCAGCGATTAAACCAGTTCTGTATTTGTGTCATGCTCGGCGCTGGGCCCGCCACGCTAAATTCTATTTGGTGCCAAACAAACGGGGAGACCACCACTTCAACACCTTGCCAGTTTTCAGTGATCGGCGAAAAATCTGGCGGATTCGTCATTTTCGCTTCCGCTTGATGAAACGCGCCGTCTTCTTTATACAAAACATCCATGCGGGTTTGTCTAAAAAATTCAGGGATTTCGCGGGATTCTAACTGTGTTTGTCCTTCGGGGATAATCTCAAGCTCGCGGTGTTTAATGCTGTTGATGAGGCGAATGAGCATGTCCATATAGACTTGCTGTTCGTCGATAAGTTTTTCGATAATTGGGGTAACAAATTCAACTTTTCTCTTTTTGGGCGGGCTCAATAGGCGCTTTACGCCTCTTAAACCACCAACGACCAAATCGTCCATTTTTAGAAAAAATTTATTCATGTTGTGAAGTTTGCCTTTGATGATAGTATTGGTCAATACGAAAAAATATTTTTTTACGTGTGATTTGTGTATATACGACGAGGTTTCAATGAAAATTTTGCTTTTTCTCGCACTTGTTGTTGCAACATTTTTGGTCTATCGCCAGTTCAATGCCAGTGGGAAAACGCCGCAAATTGGCGAGCCTGCGCCACAGTTTCGTTTGGCTGATGCACAGTTAAAAGTGCATACCTTGGCAGATTATGCGGGGAAATGGTTGGTATTATATTTTTATCCAAAAGATGATACGCCTGGCTGCACCAAAGAAGCTTGCCATTTCCGTGATGATTTCGTACAACTAGAAAAATTAGGCGCAACAGTGGTTGGCATTAGTGTGGATGACACTGGTTCGCATGCCAAATTTGCAGAAAAATATCGTCTGCCATTTACGTTGTTAAGCGACGCTGACGGAAGTGTCGCGCAAAGCTATGGAGCGCTCAATCATTTGGGTGTGTTGAGAATTGCTAAACGCTATACTTTTTTGATTGACCCACAAGGCAATATTGCTAAGGTTTATTTAAGTGTGGAGGCTTCAAAGCATTCTCAAGAAATTATTGAGGATTTAACAGCACTACAAAGACATTAATTTTCTTTTTGCTCCAAAAGCTCCCAGCGCTCCATCAATTGCAGCAATAAATTTTCAATTTCCGCACTTCTATCTTGCAACGGTTTAATTTTCTCTGGCGATTTTTTGTAAATTTCACCGACAGCTAGTTGCGTTTGAATTTCTGCTTGCTCAGCCTCCAACACTTCTATTTGGCTAGGTATTTCCTCTAACTCTTTTTGCTCTTTAAAGCTTAATTTTTTACCAATTTTTTCTACAGGTTTAGTGCTTGGCGCAGTATTCGTTTTCTGATTATTTTTTTCGCTTATTTTTTCTTGGGCTTGACGTTGCGTGGTAAAACGTTGCCAATCATCATAACCGCCACCAAATTCTGTCAGCACACCATTGCCTTCAAAGGCAATCACTTGCGTGACGGTGTTTTCTAAAAATGCGCGGTCGTGACTCACTAAAAATAAAGTGCCGCTAAAATCTTGCAGTAAATTTTCTAAAAGCTCTAGCGTATCAATATCCAAATCATTCGTTGGCTCGTCCAACACCAGCACGTTGGCAGGGCGCGCAAATAAACGGGCAAGCAACAAACGGTTACGTTCACCGCCAGAAAGTGATTTCACAGGCGACCGCGAGCGTTGCGGCGGGAATAAAAAATCTTCCAAGTAGCTAATCACGTGTTTGCGCTCATTGCCAATTTCCACAAAATCAGAGCCAGGGCTGATGGTGTCGGCTAAAGTGGCTTCTTCGTTAAGTTGTTCGCGCATTTGGTCAAAATAGGCCACTTTGATTTTTGTACCGCGTTCAATTGCGCCACTGTCAGCCTCAATTTCGCCCAAAATGAGTTTTAATAAAGTGGATTTCCCTACACCGTTTGGACCAAGCAGGCCGATTTTGTCGCCACGTAAAATACGCGTGCTGAAATTTTTGATTAACACTTTGTCACCATAACTTTTGTTCACGTTGGTGAGTTCAGCCACGAGTTTTCCGCTGCGTTCGCCTGCGTCAATATTCAATTTCACATTGCCTTGGCGTTCGCGTCTAGCAGCACGTTCAAGACGCAAGGCTTCTAATCTACGCACTCGGCCTTCGTTGCGCGTGCGGCGCGCTTTAATGCCTTGGCGTATCCAGACTTCTTCTTGCGCCAAAAATTTATCAAATTTAGCGGCATGGGTTTCTTCAACCGCTAAAAGCTCTTCTTTTTTCATTTGGTAGTTTGAAAAATTACCCACAAAATCCGTGAGTTTTCCGCGATCTAGCTCGGTAATGCGCGTGGCCAATTTATCCAAAAAGCGGCGGTCATGCGTGATAAAAAATACGCTGCCCTGAAAACCAAGTAACAGATTTTCCAGCCATTCAATGGCTTCTAAATCCAAATGGTTGGTTGGCTCATCTAGCAACAATACTTCAGGTTCAGCCACCAAAGCACGCGCCAGCGCCACGCGTTTGCGCCAACCGCCAGAAAGAGTGGAAATTTTAATTTCTGCATCTAAATTGAGCTTGCTAAGCACGGTTTCCACACGACTTTGAGCGCCCCAGCCGTTTTGGGCGTCCATTTCATGTTGTAAGTGCTGCATTTGCGTCATCAACGTTTCAATGTCTGCATTGGCGTGACTCATTTCGTGCGCAACATGGTGATAATCCACGATGATTTTTTGCAGATCGCCCAAGCCTTCTGCTACAGCTTCAAAAATGGTGTGGGTGTTATCTAACTCAGGCTCTTGCGGTACATACACAATCCGCGTATTTGGCGCACGCCACACCTCACCATCGTCTAATTTAATTGTCCCGGCAATGGCTTTGAGTAAGCTAGATTTGCCCGCGCCGTTTCGACCAATTAACCCCACACGTTCACCGGCATCTAATTGAAATGCGGCACCATCCAATAGTGCGTGGTGACCAAAAGCGAGGGAGGCGTTACTGAGCGTGATGTAGGGCATGGCAGAAAAAGAGTGATTTAGATTTTCATCAAAGGGTGCTAATGATATTGTATTCCTAAGTAGTTTGTCAGTCGTTTTCAGCCTGTCATCAAAAAGAAAGGGGTAAGATGAAAATTACATTTACTTTTTTGAGTGTCGTTTTTCTTTTATCAGCTATCACACAAGCTGGCGCAGAAGGGGACTCTTTACGTGAACGCTTAAAAGCGCGCATTGAACAAAAGCGTGAAAATCTTGCCGTAAAAAAATCACTGACAGCCGGTGACCATGCCTTAATACTACGATATCAAGGTGAAGAACGTCTTTACCTTGTACACGTGCCTCAAAGCTATCGTGCGGATCAACCAACACCGATGGTGCTTTCATTGCATGGCGGCGGTGGCAATATGCGTTATCAGGCCACTGATGAATTTTATGGCTGGATTAGCAAATCTGAACAGGTGGGTTTTATCGCGGTGTTTCCTAATGGCGATAGCCGATTTCGTGATGGCAAACTTGCTACTTGGAACACGGGCATTTGTTGCGGCCAAGCACGCGATAAAAACAGTGATGACGTTGGTTTTATTAAAGCCGTGATTGATGACATTAAAACAAAGTTAACGATTGATACAAAAAGGATTTATGCCAACGGCATGTCGAACGGCGGCATGATGTCGTATCGCCTCGCTTGTGAATTGCCTGAAATTCGCGCAATTGCCTCTGTGGCTGGTACTGATGGCACGCTTGAATGCAGCCCCAATCGCACCGTGCCTATTTTGCACATTCATGCCAAAGATGACGACCGCGTGCTTTTTAGCGGTGGCTCTGGCAGTGCTTCAGATTCACACGCAGATTTTGTTTCTGTCCCAAAAACCATCGAAAAATGGGTCAAATTAAATGGCTGCCAAATGCCCGCTATGCGTGTTTTAGAAGTTGAGGGCGCCTATTGCGAGGAATATTCAGGTTGTCGCGAAAATGTAAAAGTCAAACTTTGTGTGACAGAAACCGGCGGCCACAGTTGGCCGGGCGGTAAAAAAGTACGTGGAAAAACACAAGGTTCGCAAGCGATTAACGCCACGGATTTGATTTGGGCGTTTTATCAGCAGTAGAAATATTGAGAGAGTGCTTTCTATTAATCTTGCCTGTGACATTTTCCAAAAGTATTCATCTTTGCTGTAAATCAACAAGTATCTCCCCCTTGCCATGTAGCATCTCTCATACTTTGTTAGTTAAAGACATTTAACTCAGAATCAAGTCGGAGATTAGGATATGCGTGCAATAAAAATCGTGGTTGTTGGCGGCGTGGCGGCGGGGATGTCAGCGGCTGCGCGGGCAAGAAGGTTAAGTGAACAAGCGCAAATTATTATCATTGAGCGTAGCCAGTATGTTTCCTTTGCTAATTGCGGGTTGCCATATCACATCGGCGGCGTGATTAAATCCAGAGAAAAATTGGTGTTACAGACGCCTGAATCACTGGCGGAAACTTTAAATCTAGATGTCAGAATCGCGCATGAAGTCATCGCGATTGATACGGCCCGACAAGTTGTGAGTATTAAAAACCTCAATGATCAAACGATTTACGAGGAAAGTTATGACAAGCTGGTGCTCTGCTCAGGTGCGAAACCTATCAAGCCTCCTTTGCCTGGAGTCGACCATCCATCTATTTTCACCCTCCGCAATATCGAGGATATGGACAGAATCAAAACTGCATTGACCGCAGAAATCAAACATGTACTCGTGATTGGGGGCGGCTATATCGGGGTTGAGATGGCTGAAAATTTACGCCATCGCAATTTAGACGTGGCGCTTGTCGAAATTTCTGAGCAAATTGTCCCGCCATTAGATGCAGAAATGGCTCGCGATTTACAGTATCACATGGAATTTCATGGCGTTAAGTTACATCTTGGTGATGCGGTCACTGGGTTTTTGCATGAAAATGGTCAGATTGTCGTTTCATTAAAAAGTGGTGCAAACATTAAGACAGATTTAGTGGTGTTGTCAGCAGGCGTGAGACCCGATATTGATTTGGTTAAAAATACAGCAATCAAGATAGGTGAACTTGGCGGTATTCGCGTCAATCAGTTTATGCAAACTTCGGTAGAAAATGTCTATGCGGCGGGTGATGCGGTTGAGGTGGTGGATACTATCACACAAGATTATGCGTTGATTGCATTGGCTGGGCCAGCCAATCGCCAAGGGCGAATTATTGCAGACCATATTTTTGGGCGTGATAGTCATTACACATCAACGCAAGGCACTGCAATCATCAAAGTATTTGAGATGACAGCCGGTGCGACGGGTGCATCTGAGAAAACATTAAATAAAAAAGGCATCCTATTTAATAAAATTTACCTACATCCGACAGGGCATGCTAGTTATTACCCCGGCACAAACTCTATGCATATTAAGCTGATTTACGCGCCAGATAACGGAAAAATCTTAGGTGCACAAGCGGTTGGCTATGATGGTGTAGATAAGCGGATTGATGTGTTTGCAACAGCGATTCGCGCCGGTATGACGGTTTATGATTTGGAGCAATTAGAACTTTCGTATGCGCCGCCCTATGGTTCAGCTAAAGACGCCATCAATATGGCTGGTTTTATTGCGGCGAATCAATTACACGGTGATATTGATTTTTGGTATGCCGAACATTATCCGCAAGTGTTACAAAACGCTGTGTTGATTGATGTGCGCGGAAAATCAGAATATGAAGCTTGGCATATTCCTGAAGCCATTAATATTCCGCTGGGACAGTTACGCCAACAATTAACGACATTAGATAAGAGCAAACGGATTTTGCTGTATTGCCGTGTGGGTTTTAGAAGCTATTTGGCGCACAGAATATTGGTGATGTCTGGCTTTAATCAGGTGAAAACATTGGCCGGTGGATCAAAAACATTCTGTAGTTTTCACCGTACACCACTTTGTACCGGTAGACCGGGTGTGCCATTTGTTGCCCATGCGGAAGAAAAATTGGCTGCTAAAGCAAAAACTAAAAAGTGTGCTTGATTTTCCCGAAGTGGGATTGAAAAAAGGTGCGAATTTTTCGCACCTTTTCTTTTACGAAACTAGCGACTTACCTTGGCACCAAAAACACCGTTTTTTCTGTTACGGTTTCCCCTTCCTTGGCGGATTCCGCAACTAGTTCGAATTTATGCGAGCCGGTCTTTAGCGTGCCATCAGGAATTTGCACGCGCACTGAAATCCAACGCGCTTCGGCAGAGTTAACTTGCAATGTTTTATTCGCATCAAACGCGTTAGATTCAATCACCATGCCATCAATGCCTTGCGTTGATAGCTTGTAAGTTTGCGGTTGTTCAGTTGCATTCATAATTTGCAAGCGGTAAACATTTTCCAGCATGCCGCCTTCTGCCATGCGCGCCATGACGCCTCTATCGCGCACTATATCTACTCTGAATGAATCGCGCATCACTAAACTGGTGAGTAGCGCCACCACGATGCCTAACAAAATAGTGGAGTAAATCAGCACTCTTGGTCTAAAAATCCGGCTGATCATTTGTTGTTTCGTCCAGCCTTGGTTGATCGCATTTTGCGTAGAATATTTAATGAGTCCTCTTTCGGTGCCCACTTTATCCATCACGGTGTCGCAAATATCCGCGCAAGCACCGCAACCGATACATTCATACTGCAAGCCTTTTCGAATGTCGATGCCAGTTGGACACACTTGCACACATAAACTGCAGTCTACGCAATCTCCATGTGTTGTTGCGCCGGTTTCTTTCCGTGCTGATTTACCTCTTGGTTCGCCGCGTTTTTCGTCGTAGGTAACGATGAGCGTGTCGTGGTCAAACATCGCGCTTTGAAAGCGTGCGTATGGGCACATATATTTGCACACTTGCTCACGCATATAACCAGCATTGCCATAAGTTGCAAAGCCGTAGAATAAAATCCAAAAAGTTTCCCAAGGGCCTAATGATGAACTCATGACAGAAGAAGCGAGTTCGCGAATAGGTGTGAAGTAGCCAACAAAAGTAAAGCCAGTCCAAAGCGCGAAAGAAATCCATGCGATTTGTTTGCTGGATTTTTTTACAATTTTTTGAAGGCTCATCGGGCTGGCGTCCAGCTTCATTCTGGCAGCGCGGTCGCCTTCAATTTTGGTTTCCATCCACAAAAATATTTCGGTATACACGGTTTGCGGACAGGTATATCCACACCATAGCCGCCCGGCGACTGCTGTGAACAAGAAGAGAGATAGTGCCGAAATAATCAAAATGGCGGTGAGATAGATTAAGTCTTGCGGATAAAGCACCAGATTGAAAATATAAAAACGGCGCGCTTCCAAATCAAATAACAAGGCTTGTCTTTCGCCCCACTGCAGCCAAGGCACAGCGTAGAAAAAGATTTGGGTCAGCCAAATCATCAGCCAGCGCCACTTGGTAAAGTAGCCAGAGGTGCTTCGTGGGTAAATTTTTTCTGCTGAGGCGTATAGAGAAATGATTTGCTCGTTATCCTGAGCGGTGCTATCCGTGTCTGGGCGTTCGGTTGTTTGGTTCATATAGACTGCCTCTTAAAGTAATGTGTTGTATACATTTAATGCATTAACTATGCCAAAGCAGAAAAGTTGGCATAACCAATTGATTTTTATGCCTAATACAGAGTTTTCAATGGCTATTTATTAAGTTGTAACCTTTATTATTTTGCCGCCACTGCCTAATATGGCGCTTTTGTAATAAAATTATCGATAAATGTGTCAAAAATGACAGCTTTATCGTGAGGCGCTATGACAGTTAATAATTTATTTGAGCTACTTTCATATCTCGACAGCCAGCCAGAACCGCGGGTGGTGATGGATAAGGATTACAAAATTATTGCCGCAAATACATCATACAAAGAACGTTATGGCGGAGACAACCCCCTGATTGGGCAATGTTGCTTTCAGGTTTCGCATCGTTTTGACCGCCCTTGCGACGAGCGTGGAGAGTCCTGTCCCCTTAAATTAAGTCTACAAACTGGTCAGCCACAACGCGTCTTACATTTGCATCATACGCCACGTGGTGAAGAACATGTGGATGTTGAATTAACGCCTATTTTTAATGCAAACGGTGAGTTGGTTTATTTTGTTGAAAAAATTCATACCGTGCATGGAGGCAGTGTTTATCCTTCCGCAGACGGCTTGGTTGGGCGATCAAAACCGTTTAATCTCATGTTGGGATTGGTTGAACGCGTCGCACCTTCTGAAGCGTCTGTTTTGTTATTGGGAGAATCTGGCACAGGTAAGGAACTCGTCGCCCAAGCAATTCATAGTAAAAGTAATCGCTCTCATCGGCCCTATGTGGTGGTGGATTGCTCTGGGTTAACTGAGTCATTATTTGAAAGTGAGTTATTTGGCTATGAAAAGGGTGCCTTCACAGGGGCAAATCAACGTAAATACGGCTTGGTGGAGAGTGCCAGCGGTGGCACGATATTTCTCGATGAGGTTGGCGATATTCCACTTAACTTGCAAGTAAAACTGTTAAGGCTATTAGAAACAGGTACTTATCGACGCGTTGGTGGGGTTGAGCCGTTGCGGGCAGATTTTAGGCTTATTTCTGCAACACACAGAGATTTGAAAAAAATGGTTGAAGAGGGGACCTTTAGGCGCGATTTATACTACCGGATTAGCACGTTCCCCATTCATCTGCCTTCCTTGGTAGCACGCACAGAAGATATTCCTTTGCTGTGTGCCACACTGTTGGAGCGTATTCAGCCCAAACGAAAATTGATGCTAAGTAGAGAGGCACTACACAAACTTCAGGCGTATCAATATCCCGGCAATATTCGTGAATTAAGAAATATTTTGGAGCGCGCGAGTTTGATGGCGAGCGGAGAAATAATTTTGCCTGAGCATTTGTTATTAGATGAGTCCGTTCTACAACCAGTTGCTATCAGCCCATTTCAAGAAATTATGCCACTGGCTAATGTTGAGCAACATTATTTGCGCTGGGCAGAAAGCCATTTTTATGGAGACAGAAAATCGCTTGCCAGCGTGCTAGGGATTGGAGAGCGAACGCTTTATCGCAAGCTTCAGCGCCAATAAGCAGCATCACAATGTATTGATTTTTGTGTTTGGTATACAAATTGCAATTGCAAATCTACATGGTAATAATATGTCAATTTTGACATTTTTTAAAGGATACCTTCAATGAAAAAAATCATCATCAGCTTCGCGGCATTACTCACCTCATGTGCGCATCAAACCTTAAATACTGAACAACACTTGGTGGAAAGCCGAGCCACAGCACAACAATTTAGTGAGCAACTTGGCGGTATTTTAAAGCAGCAAATCCAAACTAGTGGTGTTGAAAGTGCTATTCCAGTATGTAAGCAAATTGCTCCTCAACTGGCTGTGCAATATTCAACAGATAAAAAAATCGTCAAGCGCGTTTCAAATAAAAATAGAAATACGACCCAAGGTATTCCTGATGCTTGGGAAAAGTCGACGCTTGAGCACTTTAAATCCGCGATCAACGCAGATCAGCAAAATCAAAACCTTGAGTTTTCCGAAGTGGTAATTGAAAACAATCACCGTTATTTCCGTTACGCAAAAGGTATACGAGTTCAAGCGTTATGCTTGAAATGCCACGGTCAAGAACAAGACATTTCTCCAAATGTGAAGAAATTATTGAATGAACATTATCCAGATGATCTTGCAACAGGCTACAACGTTGGCGATTTGCGCGGCGCAATTTCAATTAAAACGCAGCTTGATTAAATCGCGCTGCGACAATATGCCACATTCTCGATTTAGATAAGGAAATTTATAATGTGCCTAGTTAATTAACCTTAATTAGGTAGTGGGTATGGCGCAGCAATTCAAACGTAAAAAATCTTTGCTTATTACAACATTAATTCCATGCGCGATTGGGCTCACAAGTTCATTAGCAAAGGCTGACCATTTAGAATTGCCAAGTGTAGATGTGACTGCTGATGCGATTAAAGATGAAACGCAGCCTTCTTTAAACAGTAGCGATTCCGCTAAACTATTAAGTGATCAACCCGGCGTGAGTTTGTATGGCGCGGGTGGTGTTTCAAGTTTGCCTGCCTTACACGGCTTGGCGGATGACCGTGTACGCATCAAGTTAGATGGCATGGATTTAATCGCTAGTTGCCCAAACCATATGAACCCGCCACTTTCTTATGTTGATCCAAACCATATTTCAATATTAGATGTCTATGCTGGTATCACACCGGTCAGTTTGGGGGGTGATAGTATTGCCGGCACCATTGTGGCGGAAACCAATCCACCTTCCTTTGCAAAATCAGCAGATGCGCCACTCATTAAAGGGCAAATTGGCACTTTTTATCGCAGTAATAACGATGCGCGTGGTGGCAATGTTTCAGCGACCTATGCAACAGAAAATTTTAATGCCACTTATACTGGCGCCACTTCAAAAGCCAATAATTATCAGGCTGGTGGAGATTTTAAAGATTCACGCGTCACAGGTAGAGTTGGGCACACCTTGAGTTTGGATGAAGTGGGATCAACCGCTTACGAGACCAATAATCAAACCTTAAACTTTGCATTTAAACGTGAGAACCATTTGATACAAGCAAAATTTGGCTATCAAAATTTGCCAAATCAGCTTTATCCAAATCAGCGCATGGATATGCTAGATAATGAACAAAAACGTTTGAATTTAAGTTACTTAGGAAAGTTTGATTGGGGTAATCTAGAAGCACGTGCTTACCATGAAAAAGTCGATCATTTCATGGATTTTGGTGCAGATAAACGTTACTGGTATGGTTCAGCTTCTGGGGGAAATACTGGTGTTGGTGGCTCGGGTAATGGGGTGATTTGTTCACCGACAGGCACAACAATTTGTGCAAACGGGATGCCAATGTACTCAGAAGGGAGGACGACCGGCGCAAGTGTCAAGGCAAGCTTAGATTTTTCAAAAGAAAGTCAGCTACGATTTGGTGCTGAGCTTCAAAGATACACGCTGGATGACTGGTGGACACCCTCTGGTGCCATGATGCGCCCCAATGATTTTATCAATATTAACAATGGTGAACGTGACAGAACGGCTGTTTTTGCTGAATGGGAAACGCATTTAGATCCAGCTTGGACTGCACTATTGGGCGCACGCTATGAACATGTGAGAACGGATGCCGATGATGTGGCTGGCTACGATGATACGAATGCTAGCAACTCTTTTCAACTCCGCGATAGCGCGGCGTTTAATGCAGAAAATCATCGAATTACTGACCACAATTGGGATGTCACATTACTTACCAATTACAAAAAAGATGAAAATTTTGACATGCAGTTAGGGTTGGCACGTAAGGTAAGATCTCCAAACTTATATGAGCGTTACACATGGTCAACTTGGCAGATGGCTGCACTGATGAACAATACAGTTGGTGATGGCAACGGCTATGTGGGTAACTTGGATTTAGATCCAGAAAAAGCTTATACGGCGTCGACCACTTTTGATTGGCATGATGCCAACCACGAATGGCAAGTCAAGGCGACGCCATACTATACTTATGTGGATGATTACGTTGATGCGGTGCAATGGAACGCCACAACCAATAGTGCACGTGCTGTGCTGCTTGAAGACCAGTTTACGGTTTTAAAATATACCAATCAATCCGCACGTATTTACGGCTTGGATCTCTCTGGCAATACTAAACTGACCCAAAATGGTTGGGGTACGTTTGGCTTGAAAGGCTTAATTAACTATACCAGAGGTAAAAATAAAGAAACTGGCTACGATTTGTACAACATCATGCCACTCAATACTAAGCTCGTGCTGACGCATCAATATCAAAAATGGGATAGCAACCTTGAATTAGTGATGGTGAAAGAAAAAGACAGGGTTTCAGCCATGCGCAACGAGATCAAAACGCCGGGTTACAGTTTGGTGAATTTTCGCACTGGCTATACTTGGAAAAAGGCGCGATTTGATTTAAGTCTCGAAAATCTCTTTGACAGAAAATATGATCTACCATTAGGCGGCGCTTATGTTGGTCAAGGCACTACGATGACTTTGGCCTCCGCACCCACTGGATCAATTCCTCTATGGGGGACTGCAGTACCTGGCATGGGGCGTTCCATCAATGTTGGATTTACGCTTAATTACTAAAATTAACACACAATTGCACGCATAATAACGCTTATGTTATTGAAAAGCACAGGTGTATGGTTTTCCGTCACCTGTGCAATGCATTCTCTTAAAGTGATTTGATCATGGTTGTCAGTGGCGTTGTTGGTCGACCAATGAGCTGGCTTAATTGATGGCTATTATCAAATAAACCACCTTGGGATGCGCCAAGGTCAGAGTCTGCCAGTAGTTCAGCGAACGCTTCCGGTAAACCCGCGCCGATGAGCGCATTTTTAAAGTCAGCTTTTGGCAAGTTCTGGTAGGCGACATGCTTTCCTGATTGTCGGCTGATTTCGGCTGCGAGGTCAGTCAATGTGTAAGCGTCGTCGCCAGCCAGCTCGTAAACTTTTCCTGCCTGATTCACCTCAGTGAGTACCACTGCGGCTGCCGCTGCATAATCTGCGCGCGCCGCCGAGCTAATTTGCCCATTTGCTGCGCTGCCAATCAATACCCCATGTTGCAATGCAGTGGGAACGCTAGCAAGATAGTTTTCTGTGTACCATCCATTGCGCAGTATCGCATAAGGTAGGCCTGAAGCTTTAATAAGCGCTTCGGTTTTCTTGTGTTCCTCGGCAAGCGCCAATGGTGAGCTATCAGCGTGTAATATACTGGTGTAAGCTATAAGTTTTACGCCTGCTTGTTGTGCGGCATCAATGACGTGACTATGTTGCGTGATTCTTTGTCCGAGTTCGTTGGATGAGATCAGTAACACTTTTTCTGCGCTTTTAAAAGCTGACTCAAGTGTGGTGGGCTGATTATAGTCTGCCACGCGTACTTGAACCCCTTGTGCGGCAAGATCCGCCACTTTGTTCGGGTCGCGTACCGCTGCAACGATTTCTGCTGCAGGTAGCTTTTTTAGAAGTTCTGTAATGACTTGACGGCCAAGCTGACCAGATGCGCCTGTGATAACAATCATGGATAATTTCCTTTGCGTAATTAAGGTGAGCTGGCATACTAACAACTAAACTAACTTTTAGTAAGTACATACAAAAAAGTAAGTATGGAGTATTTGAAATGAATGAAGAAAAAGGCACGACGTTATCCGACTTGATGCAGCGCGGGCATGTTTTTTCGGAAAAGTGTCCTTCTCGCGCCGTGTTGAATCATGTGACCAGCCGTTGGGGGGTGTTAATTCTGATTGCATTGCTGGGAGGTACACACCGTTTTAGTGATTTGCGGCGGAAAATAGGTGGGGTGAGTGAGAAAATGCTCGCGCAAAGTTTGCAATATCTGGAGGCGGATGGATTTGTAGTGCGAAAGTCCTACCCCGTTGTTCCACCTCATGTGGAGTATAGCTTGACGTTGTTAGGCACTGAGACGGCTAAACATGTTGAAGGCCTTGCGGATTTGATTGAGACAAATTTGCAATCCATCATTGAAGCGCAACAACAATATGCAAGCAAGTCATTGATGTAACAGAATTTTAGCTAGTATTCCCCAACATCGCCCGAATATTCGCCATCTTCGATTTCCCAAATTCTCGGCTCGCTTCCGGGTCTTTGTTAAACGGGTTACCAAAGTTCTTCACGTCTTCAGTGGGCATTTCTGCTATAAAGCGGCTGGGTTCGCAGGGCTGCATTTCGCCGGCTTTTTTACGTTTTTTGCACCAAGAAATATTGAGCGATTTTTTCGCGCGGGTAATACCCACATACATCAACCGCCGTTCTTCTTCAATTTGGTTGCCGTCGATAGAATTTTGATGCGGCAAAATGCCTTCTTCACAGCCGATTAAAAATACGTGGCCGTATTCCAATCCCTTGGCGGCGTGCAGGGTAGAAAGCTTCACTGCATCTGGTTCGCCGTCTTCACGGCCTTCCAGCATGCTCATGAGCGAGACCATTTGCGTGAGTTCCAGCAAATTTTTGCCTTCCGATTCATTGCCGTATTCTTCGCTCGATTCGCCTTTTTTGGTCAGCCAACCAATAAAATCCATCACGTTGGCCATTTTGCTTTCAGCAGAACGCGGCTCTTCGTGGTCGTACAAAAACGCTTCGTATTGAATGGTGTTGAGTAAATCTTGCAACACTTCGCCAGCTGGGTCTTTCACTGCACGCTCTTGCAACTTGTTGATATATTGACAAAAATTCAATAGATCTTCTAACTGCTTATGGCCGATTTCACTTTGAAAGCCACCTTCAAAAGCTGCAGCGAAGAGTGAGATTTTTTGCACACTGGCAAATTCGCCCAAGCGTTCAAGCGTAGTGTTGCCGATGCCTTTCTTAGGCGTGGTTGCGGCGCGGATAAATGCAGGATCGTCATCTTCATTGGCGATTAAACGCAAATAACTGATGATGTCTTTGATTTCGGCTTTATCAAAAAAAGATTGCCCGCCAGAAATGGTGTAGGAAATTTTATGTTTGCGTAAATGCTCTTCAACAATCCGCGCTTGGTGGTTGCTACGGTACAAAATCGCGTAGTCTAAAAATTTGGTGCGATGTTCAAATTTATGCGCCTGTAGTTTCATCACCACGCTTTCGGCTTCAGCGTCTTCACTTGCGGAAGCTGTGACGTGAATCATTTCGCCCAAGCCGTGTTCGCTCCATAATTTTTTTTCAAATAATTTTGGATTATTGGTGATGACTTGATTGGCCGCTTTGAGAATGCGCACGGTGGAGCGGTAATTTTGCTCCAATTTAATTACTTTTAACTTGGCAAAATCTTGTGTGAGTTGATTTAAATTTTCCACATCCGCGCCGCGCCAGCCGTAAATGGCTTGGTCATCGTCGCCCACCGCCGTAAATTGGCCACGCACGCCAGTGAGCAACTTCACCAGTTTGTATTGGCACGCGTTGGTGTCCTGATATTCGTCGATCAACATGTATTGCAATTTGCGTTGCCATTTATCTAAAGCGCTGGTGTGCGCCTCAAAAAGCTCCACTGGCAGTTTGATCAAGTCATCAAAATCCACCGCCTGATACGCGCGCAAGGTTTGCTGATAAAGTCCGTAAACGCGCGCAGCCGCATGCGTGATTTCTTCATCGGCCTGCTTCAACGCTTGGTCAGCATTGATAAACGCATTTTTCCACGCCGAAATTTGCCACTGCGTTTTGCGTAATAATTGTTTATCCGTGGTGGCTAAAATATCCGCCAAAATTTTAAAACTGTCAGAGGAATCTAAAATAGAAAACTGAGGTTTGTAACCAAGTAAATTCGCCTCAGCGCGCAGCATTTGTAGGCCAAGCGAGTGAAAAGTTGCAATCGTCAGACCCTTAATATTTTTACCTTGCATCAGCTTGCCGACGCGCTCACGCATCTCCAGCGCGGCTTTGTTGGTAAAGGTAATCGCCGCAATTTCTTTGGGCGAATAACCGGCGTGATCCACCAAATAATTAATTTTTTGCGTGATCACACTGGTTTTACCACTCCCAGCGCCAGCCAGCACTAACAAAGGCCCATCCAGATATTTAACAGCTTCGCGCTGTGGCGCGTTGAGGTGACTTAGCATGTACTACTTTTTTGAAAATTAGGGGTTGAAAATCTAGGGGAAGTAAACGACAAGAGGGCGGAATTTTAGCGGTAAGTATGCTAATTGGCTATGAGAATTTTATGAAAAATAGTTTGCAATTGGTGAATGTAAAAGCACTGTCATAAAAATTTATTATTCCTGTTAATTGTTTGTCATTAATTTTTCGCATCATACGAGCACTTGATTAAATAAAAGTGTTTTGATGGTGAAGAATTCTACAGTGGATGCAATGGTCATTTGGCGCTTGGTCGATGGGAAAGTAGGGCATGAGCATCAATCTGCCGGCCTAATCGCGGCGATTCAACAGCGAAAAACTGTTCAAGTATATGAGATTATGGTCTCAAATGCGATGGATGGTTTGTTGGCATGGTTAGGTAAAACATGGCATTGGGGCGCGCATTTACCTGCGCCTGATTTGATTATTGGCGCTGGGCACAAAACACACATGCATATGCTTGCGGCCAAACGTGCTTATGGCGGAAAAACCGTTTGCTTGATGCAGCCGACTTTACCCGTTTGGATGTTTGATGTGTGCCTGATTCCTGAACACGATGCTTACCAAGGCTGGGGAAGCTACATTGAAACACGTGGTGTGCTGAATCATATTTTTGCAAATAATACTGCGCGTGAAAGTAACCGTGTGGCTATTTTGGTGGGCGGCCCAAGCAAGCATTTTATTTGGGATACCGCAAAAGTGGTCACGCAAATTTATGCCTTGCTACATCAGAATCCTGAGACACATTACGTTTTGACGACCTCACGTCGCACGCCTGAAAATTTTGTCAAAGCGATGAAACTGGTGGATTTACCTAATGTTGAAATGGTGCCTTTTTCACGTACCGATAAAGACTGGGTGTCAAGGGAGTTAAACCGTGTTACCAACGTTTGGGTGACTGAGGATTCAATTTCAATGATTTACGAAGGCCTCACAGCGCATGCCGCGGTTGGGTTAATTAACTTGGACAGTAAAAAACCAACCCGTATTGGCTTGGGTGTGCAACGTTTGGTGGGCAAGGGCTTGGTGTGTCGCTTTGATATATCAGGTAATTATCGCGCAGCGCTGCAACCGGCTTATGGTTTTAATGAAGCGCAGCGTTGTAGCGATTTATTGCTTAAGCATTTGTTTCAACCTGCGGATGGTAAAAAATCAAGGTTGGCTTATCGATTGGCTTAATTTAAGCTGTACTCGTTTTGCGTAAAATCACAGTCCTACAAATATTACCTGCGCTCGAATCTGGCGGCGTTGAGCGCGGCACGCTGGAGCTTGCGGCACATCTCGTGCAGCAGGGGCGTCGCTCTTTGGTTATGTCGGCTGGTGGGCGTATGGTGCCGCAGTTGTTGGCAGAAGGGAGCGCACATTTCACTTGTGAGATTGGCAAAAAGTCGCTGTTAACCTTGCGCTTTATTGTTAAGTTGCGCCAATTTTTGCGTGAACAGCAAGTCGATATTTTGCATGTGCGCTCACGCTTCCCGGCATGGATTGCGTATTTAGCTTGGCGGAGTATACCTCCACAAACAAGACCCATCCTCATCACGACCATACACGGCAAGTATTCTGTCAACGCGTATAGCAAAATCATGACCAAAGGCGAGCATGTGATTGTAATTTCAAACATGATTCAGGCTTACGTGCAAAAAAATTACCAGCACCCTATCGAAAAAATGACGCGTATTTATCGCGGAGTTGATACCTTAAAATATTCTCCAGCGTTCCGTGCTGACGATGCATGGTTGGCGGCTTGGTATCAAACGTATCCAAAAACCAAAGATCAACATATCTTAACTTTGCCTGCGCGCGTGACCCGCTGGAAAGGGCAAGAGGACTTTATTCGTATTCTTGAATTTGTCTGTCAGCATCGGCAAGACGTGCATGCGCTTATTGTTGGCGAGGTCAAAGAAGATAAAACCGACTTTGAACAACGGCTTAAGCGGCAAATTGCAAAAGCAGGCTTGGAAAATAGAGTGACGTTCACTGGGCACCGCTCAGATGTCAAAGAAATTATGTCAATTTCTAGCGTTGTGTATTCACTTTCCACCGAGCCCGAAGCATTTGGACGAACGACGTTGGAGGCGCTTAGTTTAGGGGTACCTGTGATTGGCTACAACCATGGTGGCGTAGCAGAGCAATTGGCAGCACTTTTACCAGCAGGCGCGGTAGAAGTTGGCAATATTGCTGAGGCTGCGATTCTTACCTTAAATTGGTTGAAAGCTCCGCCAACCATCGCGCCCAATACGCAGTTTACGCTAGACAATATGCTGGATAAAACCGTCAACGTGTACACCAACATGCTTACGCAAGCGGGGCGCATATAAATCATGCGCATTGCACAAGTGCTTGCCAGTGACGGTGACGGAGGCTTAGAAAAACACGTGCGCGAGCTAACCATTGACTTAGCCCAGCTGGGCCATGAGATTTCTGTGCTGGCATCGCCACATTTTTTACACACTTTACCAGCCACTATTCACAAAATACCCATTGCGATGAGCCGCCATCGCCGCCACCCAGTGTTACTTTGGCAAATTTGGCGGGCGTTGCGGCTGCTTAAACCAGACATTGTGCATGCGCAGGCAAATAAGGCGGTGAGTTTATTGTCATTCCTGCGGCCTTGGTTGCCCATGCCGTTCATTGGCACTTTGCACAATCTTAAACGGCAGACAGCCGCATTTAGTCAAATGCATCAGGTGATTTGTGTGAGCCACGCCTTAGCAAAAACGGTGAAAGATTTTAACCCAACGGTGATTTATAACGGCATTGAGCAGAACTTCACGACGCAAGCTTTTCAATTTGCTGAATCCCTACAAAAAGGTAAACCTGTATTGTGTGCCATTGGCCGTTTGGTTGAGGCCAAGGGTTTTGATTTATTGTTAGATGCCGTGGATGGGTTGGTGGTCAATTTGGTTATTGCCGGTGATGGGCTGCAACGCCAGATGCTTGCGCAGCGCATACAGCAAATGCATCCTGATACGCATGTGATTTTGTTAGGCCACTGCGACAACGTGGTGGGGTTAATGCGCGAGTGTGATGGCGTCGTGATTGCATCGCGGCGAGAAGGATTTTCTTATGTGCTGAATGAAGCGTTGTTAACCGAGACGTGTGTGATCGCCACCGATGTGCCGATTGCAAATGAAGTGCTTCCCAATGCTTTGATTGTGCCGCTAGAAAATGTTGATGCATTAAGAAACACGATTCAGCGCTGTTTGGCAGACTTGCCGCGCTGGCGTGATGCAATGCAACCCGCATTTGCGTTTGCGCAACATCAGCTCACGCGCACGCGCATGACAAATGAAACTGCTGCGCTGTATCAAACATTAATTAACAAATGACGCAAAAAAATATATTGATCATCAAGCATGGCGCTTTTGGCGATTTAATTCAGTCCTTCGGCGCGCTGCAGGGCATTCGTGCGCATTTTCCGGCGGCAGGTATTACTTTACTTACAGCCCCAGCCTATGCGGATTTAATGCAAGATTGCCCGTTTGTGGATGCGCTGATGTTTGATCGCCGTCGCCCGTGGTGGGATGTAAACGCGCAATTACAATTAAAAAAGCAACTCAAACAAGGCGCTTTTTCGTTAGTGATAGACCTGCAAAATTCGGATAGAACACGCTGGTATCGCGTCAGATGGTTTAGAAATATCGCATGGTGGGGCAGAGGTTTTTTTGCGCCAGCGCCTATCTCTGGCTTGCGCGGTTTGGAAAATTTATTGCAACAACACCAAGTTTCAATCGCCAATACGCGCCAACCAGAGATGGCTTGGTTGTTGAAACCGCAAACTGAAACTTTGATTGAGCACCAGTTACTACAACCTTATGTCGTTTTGATTCCAGGTTCATCGGCACAACACCAAGAGAAAAGGTGGCCGCATTATGCTGCGCTAGCGACCATGCTGATGCAAAAGCAATACCAAGTGGTTGCCGTGTTAGGGCCTGATGAGACTGCACTTGCCAGCGCCTTACCTTGTAAGTGCTTGCACAAATTATCTTGGAAGAATTTAGCCAGTGTATTTGCCTATGCGCAAAGCGTGGTGGGTAATGATACTGGGCCAAGCCACCTTGCTGCACGCGTTGGTGCAGCTGGATTAGCCTTGTTTGGGCCGACAACTTCTGCGCAACGTGCAGAAATTGCGGCAGAGAAATTTTATGCGTGGCAAGTGGCAGATTTACAAGCGCTAACAGCAGAGCAGGTGATGGAGAAACTACAATTTTTGTCTAAAATCACCTTGTGAAAAAGGGTCTAAAAGTTAAAAAAGAACTCAAGAAAAACAATATGTTGACGATAATTTCTTCAGATATTTAGATTTTCTAAACTGGAGAAATTTCAATGGCTTTGGCAACAACTGGAACCCATCAAGGCTCCAAAGCGAGATTTCTTTTTTCAGTTTTCTTGGTCACATTGACAGTTGTAACGGTCATCGCGTGGTACAGCCTATCATCAAGCCGCACAGTACATCAACAAACATCCACGCTTACCAACAATCGCATCCCTGAATTACTCGAAATTAGCGCACTAGAACATGCTATTTCTGAGCGCATCAATACGCTGTATTTGTACTACGCGACCACGGATCGTGAATTGTGGTTAGCACACGACACCAACCTCAAAAAACAAATTAGTCAACATTTGATCAACCTTGACTTGCTTGACGACAAACAAAATTTTGGACAAAAACTACAGTTACAAACTGCCCAATTAGAACAAAAAGTCATTTTGTTTGACAATGAAATGCGTAATGATCGTAACTGGGATGTATTACGTGACCACTTGGCTGGTGCGCAAAAAGACCTTAACAATACCCGGCATTGGCTTAATCAGTGGAGCCAAAATCTACGAGATGCAGCGATCGAAACAAGCAAAAGCACTTTATATCGCGTTGATTTACTGTCCAAAATTCAAGTGTTTTTTAGCAGTGCTGTACTCGTCATTGGCGCATTTGTATTGGTGGCGCTCTATTCTCGCATCAAAGATCAGCAAAAGCTGTTTCACCAAGCCTATTATGATGAAGTCACCAGTTTGCCAAACCGCAGATTTCTCGAGCAGCATTTGGCACAGCACCTGCAATCCTCGCAGTCAGGCTATTTAGTGCTCATTCGGTTAAATCATTATCGCAAACTTGCTAGCACTTACGGACACAGTTTTGCTGACGAGCTCATGCAAAATGTTTCCACATGGATGAGTGCTCATGCTAAAAATTATGCTGGTGAACTCAGTCTTTATCGACTTAATACCGATAACTTGGCGCTTGTTGGATTGGATGAATCCATGATGCGCGACAAAAAAATTGAAATGTTGGAAAATTTTCTGACTGACTTACAGGAAAAAGCCTTTGAGGTTGAGCAAAGAACGCATCATATGACCTTTCATTTTGGCGTGGCATGTTTTCCTGACAACTGCCCGGATGTCGCTACCATTATCCGAAATGCCGATGCCGCGCTTCATAACATCACAGATAAAAAAGTGGTGAATTTTTTCACCCCCAAAATGGCGCAAAGCAACATTGATTGGCTAACTTTAGAAACAGACTTACGCCACGCGTTGAATGAAAAAGAATTTACTTTATATTTTCAGCCAAAAGTTGATTCGAAAAATACAAAAATCTGCTCAGCAGAAGCTTTAATTCGCTGGCGTAAAAACGGCAACATGATTTCGCCAGGTGTTTTTATCCCTGTGGCAGAAGAAAGTGGCCTTATTGCGCCTTTGGGGACATGGGTATTGCATGAAGCATGTCGCCAATGGGATGCTTGGCACCAAACTGGTGTAAAAACTGTGCCAATCGCCGTGAATATTTCAGCTCAGCAGTTTCAAGACCCTGCATTCCCGGCACTCGTCGCGCAAACACTTAAACACTACCATGTGCCGCCAAAAATGATCGAACTTGAAATTACTGAAGAGGTTGCCGCTGGCGACCCTGAGCAAGTGATCGCAACCATGAACACACTCAAAACCATTGGCGTTTCTATCGCGATAGATGACTTTGGTACTGGCTATTCGTCACTTGCCTATTTGCAAAAATTTCCGATTGATACGCTTAAAATTGACCAGAGTTTTGTGCGAAAACTAGATCAAACAACGCAAACAAGCGCAATTACCAAGCTTATTATCAATCTCGCTCATGAGTTCCACCTAAAAGTGGTTGCTGAAGGCGTAGAAACAGTAGAGCAAAAAAATATTCTCAACCAGTTAGGATGCGATATTTTTCAAGGTTATTTATTTGGGAAGCCGATGCCAGCAGACGATTTTTTCACAGAGCTTCGCAAACAAGCAACGCCTGACAGCCAGCATCGCGTCAGCAAAAAAACGCTATCGGCTGCTCTAGGATAACTTGTACCAGCTTAGCTGTAGTTTTTTCGTGGTATTAGGCGGTCTCTTGACGCATCGCAAGCGTCCAGCCTACCGTCGTCCAAACAAGTGCCGCCACCCAATTATTCCAAAGGCTAATGCCGCCAATCAATGGAAAAAAACACACCGTCAATGCCGCGCAGCTGATGCCTAATACCCACCATGCTTTTTGTTGCAATAGAGGTAAAAGGGCAGCTTTGTAAATATAAAATACCATCACACAAAATAAGCTCACACCGATGACACCTGTTTCAGCACCCAGCAATAAATATACATTATGCGGGTGCGAACACTGCATTCCCCAACGCGTTAATAACCCCATGCTGTCGCAAACTTCACGGTAAGTGTGCAAGCCACTGCCAAGCCAAACGTGTTGTTGCCAAGCTTCAAACGCTGCTTTAAATACTAACCCGTAATCAGAGTTGCCAAAGTGCGTCATTTTTTCATAGATGCTGGTGGTTACGCGCGTACCGGTAGTTGGCGCAAGAAGTACCAGTGCGGCAAACACGCCTATAAGTGCTAGCAACCACAGGGCTACATGGCGTCGTGGATGTGTTGAGGTTTTTACCATCATGGGGACAATAATGAGCAAGCACAATAGATAAAGTAGCATGGCCATGCGCTCGCCTGTCATCATTAAAAATAAAATACAAATGCCAAAAAATAGCCATTGCAGGTGAAAAGCGAAACTACTTGCACGCAACTTAGGGAAAATAAACGGCGCAAAATTGGCAATAAATAACACTCTCAGCAGCATGATGCCCGGAACAGGTGCGCTGTAAGGGCCTGATAGTCTGTTATCCGGCAAGATAAGTTTGCCAATCATGTCGGTGCCAGTTAAATATTGATATACGCAGTCCAGCATAATCAGCGCGCACACAATGATAAGCGTTTGCAGAAAAACTTTTTTTGCATGCGCTTCTGTCAGCAACCAATAAGCTAAGGCGCAGGCAAATATTGGCCAGCGTAGAAAAAAAACGCTGTGCATGGCAGTTTCTAAAGGGTGGATGCTCAATAGGCTATTGATGGTGATGAGGTAAATAAAAAAAACGGCCGCCCACTTTACCCAAGTGTGTGAGCACCATTGCCAATTTTTATGGTGAAAGCTGTGCCAAATAAAAAATAGGCTGATAAAAACAACAGCCACATCCGCCAACGTGCGTGAAGCCAATAAAAACAAGGGAATAGAGGCGCAAAGCCAATGCGTAAACGTGCGTGGGAGGGAAAGCAAAATAGTGTGCGTTTAACGGTAAGTATTGATTTGATTTGCCATTTTCCCTTGGTAATATGTCAAAAAAATGAATGCAACAATGCCTTCATGCGCGTGACACAATGCTGCCTTAAACTTTAAATCCACGTATTCAAATAACGGTTTAGTTGCAATGGCTAACCTTGTGGAAAAATATTCGCAATGAAAAAAATACTATTCGTGACTCTTTCCAATATCGGCGATGCTGTTTTAACCACCCCGGCGTTAGAAACGCTACATCAACATTACCCCGACGCGACGATAGATTTGGTGTGTGATCCAAGATCAGCCCAGTTGTTTGAGTATTGCCCTTATCGTGGGCAAATTTTTATCAAAAACAAGCAAGACGGATTGGCTGGTTATTTGGCATTGATTCGCCAAATCAGAATGCAACATTATGATTTGGCGGTTGATTTAAAAACGGATTTTCTGCTTTGGTTTGTGCGTGCAAAAATTAAACTGGCTAAAGTTGATCGCACCGATATTCACAGTGCAATCAAGCATCATATGGCTTTGGATCGGTTGCATTTTCACGCGAAAGTACCACCAGCAAAAATCTGGATGAGCGATGATGAGGTGCATTCAGTCGCGCAGCAAATGCAGGGGAAAAATTCCATTTTAGCTTTGGGTCTTGGCGCAAATTTTGAAGGGAAAATTTGGCCTGTAGCGCAATATGCAAGACTAACGAACTTATTAGACGACAAGTTTGACAGCGTGATGCTGCTAGGCAACGCAAAAGATGGCGAGCGAAGCCAAGCTTTTAAAAAAATGGTGAATTTACCGGTAATGGATTTTTGCGGTCAGCTCAACCTCACGCAGGCTTGTAGCGCGTTATCACAAGCACACTATTTTATTGGCAATGATTCTGGGTTGGGCCACATGGCTGCCGCGCTTGGCATCCCCACGTTTACTATATTGGGGCCGGGCGAACCATTACGCTACAAACCGTGGTCAGATCAGGCGCATTATTACCAAGACCCAGCGCTCAATATTTTAAATATTGAGGCGGATCAGATCTACGCAATGATTCAGTTACCCTCATTCGCCTTCAGTCTCTGACGGCGACTGGCTTTGACTGTTCACTGAAATCATTTCAGCGCGGCTTTTTGGGGTTTCCAAACTGATTCTACCAATCGCGCCACTGCGATAATCTGTGAGTAAAGCCATCGCAGTTTTTTCCATGTCCCAAACGCCATCTTGGCGTTTATAGGCGCGGCGTTTAGCAATTGCTTCAAGTAAGTCCACGCCGTCGATTGCGCCAACGTCTATTTTCATTGCATCTAACTTGTAACGCGTGTTCAAAAGTGCTGGGTAATTTTTGAGCAAATTATTGGCTAAAAAAATCGCCACATCTTCATCAATCACGGCGTTGCGACCAATCGCATGGCTAGCGGCGAGCATATAACCATCTGATTCATATTGAATTTTTGGCCACATCATACCTGGTGTGTCGGTGATGCTCATGGTTTCAGATAAATCAAACCGTTGCTGGCTTTTGGTCACGGCGGGCTCGTCGCCCACTTTTGCAATGCGGCGGTTGAGTAGCGCGTTCATGAGCGTGGATTTGCCTACGTTGGGGATGCCCATAATCATCATGCGCAGCGGTTTTAAATGGTTGCCGCGATGTGGCGCTAATTGCCGGCAAATCCCAGGGATTTTTTTTGCATCGCCGGCTTTTTTGCATGAAAGCGCCACGGCTCTGGTATTGGGTTGCGCGTTAAAATAATTCAGCCACATCTGCGTGACGTTTGGGTCAGCAAGGTCAGCTTTATTTAAAATTTTTAAATTAGGGCGCTGGCGAAAATTGCGCATTTCTTCAATCATCGGATTATGGCTGGCTTCCGGCACGCGCGCATCGAGCACCTCGATCACGATATCGATAAATTCCATGGTTTCTTCCGCCTTTTTGCGCGCGGAAGTCATGTGTCCGGGATACCATTGAATTGCCATTTTGACCCTTGATTTTTAAAAGTTTACTGACCGTGAGATGCGTCACCGCGGTAGCAGGTTGCTATTTTAGCACCCTAAATATGATGCACACTTATTGCCAGCTATAGCCAATCGTAAATAAAGCACGGGTGTCACTTTCTTCTCGGTTGTCAGCGGGGCGGCTGTCATAGTTATAGTCAAGTTGCGTGGTTGCATTTAAGCCCAATAAAAACGGAAAGCGTAATCCAGTTTGGCTATACAGTAATATTTGTGAGGGTGCGCTTGGTGTGTAAAGTACATCGTGACGATGAAATGCCTGCACGAAGGAATCGAATAAATATTGGTTGTAGTTCACTGCCCAGTGTAGGCCGCCGCGGTCACTGTCTGCGTCCTGATAATAATCTTGATGAATCCACGATAAACCGCCTTCAATCGATAAAGCTAATTTGTCCGTTTCGTAAAATTGATAACCAGACCCAACACCTAAATTGTTTCTAAGTTTAATATCTCTGAAACGATCATTTTCCATCGTGTTTTTCACGTAGCCATACCATTTTTTGCTAAAAAAATGGTCAAATTGGCCGCGAATACGCGTGTTATTTTGCGTTTCTTGTCCATTATCCCTTGTCCAATAAGAATAGCCTTGTACCGTATAGCGGTTTTTGAGTCCACGTACGATAGACTCACCGTTGGCCTGCAGATTTTGGTTTTCGCTGTTGCCGCTATTAAACGTGGCGCCAAGATTAATGTTGCCACTCCACACATAACCTTCACCTGTCAGGTCTTTGGAGGGGTTTACATACTGAATTTCTTCAAGTTCAGTGTTGATCAAAGGTGTGTTAGTTTCACTATCGATAACGATTAACCCTTCTTCATCTTGCACCAATTTCCCAGAAATAATGCTGCCATCTGAGAGCATCATCAGCAACGTCTGGTCTGTATCTACACTGCGAATGTCAGCCCAATTGAGTTTAATGTCGCCAGCGTAAGTGGTTTTAATCACAACCTTGTTCGTAATTTTATTCACCAATGTGCCGCTGATTTTGTCGCCATTTTTTAACCAAATGGTGTCAGCCAGAGTGGATTGGCTAAACATAACCAGCAATAAAACAAAAAAGCATTGCATCAACTTCAAAGTGAAAGATTGACTGGTTGAAAGTGCATAGCACGTCTTCTCGTGAATGAATGCGAGCAACATGTGGAAACTTCCTTATCTGATTTATTTAACAACAGCGCTGACTGTGAACATCTTGAAGCAGCCAAAGAAAATATGCGCTGCGCGGGTGGTAGATTTATGGTTGAGTAAAAAGGCCTTTTTACGATTTAAGTAGACTAGGCACACATAGGGCGTCTTTGTACATTATAACTGATGGCGGATTGCATGATTTTATGAATTTTTATGTAACGTCTAAATGTCAGGCAATCAACTCAATTCGACTTGTTGAGTAAAACCTGAAAGTCTTGTTCAGGAATAGGTTTGCTGAACAGGTAGCCTTGGTAAATGTCGCAGTGAATCGATTTTAGAAAGTCACGCTGATAGTCAGTTTCTACGCCTTCGGCAACGATGTTCATCCCCAAGCTTTGTCCCAGCACAATAATCGCTTTCAAAATCGCAATATTGGAATGTTCGGACTCTAATTTGCTGACAAAAGCGCGGTCAATTTTTAAGCAATCGACCGGAAAGTTTTTTAAGTAGGCAAGGCTAGAATAGCCCGTGCCAAAATCATCAATCGCTAGTTTTACGCCTATTTTTTTAAGGGCAGTTAGTTTTTCGATAAAACTGGTCACGTTTTCGGCTGCGAGATTCTCTGTAATTTCGAGTTCTAAGTGCTGTGGGTTGAGCCCAGCTTCTTGTAAAACCTGCTGAAGCACGGAAATAAAATTCGGGTCACTAAACTGCTTGTGTGAGACATTAACCGCCATGCTGATGGGGTGGCTTGCTTGGTTGTTCCATGCGGCTGCTACGCGGCACGCTTCTTTCAGCACCCAAGCACCAATTTCAACAATCAAACCGGTTTCTTCAGCAGTTTCAATAAACTGTATTGGCGGGATCATTTTTCCATCGGACGTTTGCCAGCGGATGAGTGCTTCTGCCCCCATAATTTGCCCAGTTTTGAAACACACTTTAGGCTGATAGTGCAGTAGAAACTCTTGGTGACGAATCGCTGCTTTTAAATTTTTCTCCATTCTGACACGTTCTATCAGTGCTTTGTTGAGCGCAGGTGTGTAAAGCTGGTAAGTGTTGCGGCCTAGCCGTTTGGCTTCATAAAGCGCTAAATCAGAATTTCTAAGTAACTCGCTGGCATCTTGTGTGTGGGATGGATAAAGGCTAATACCAATGCTGCATGAAACATTAAAGGTGTGGTGGTTAATATGGCAAGGCTCAGCTACGCTGGCAATAATCCGCTCGATAGTTTGGATATAGTCTTGCGCATCCTGCAAATTGGCGAGCAAGATGACAAACTCATCTCCACCGACCCTAGCGATGGTGTCTACACTGCGAATGGATTTTGCAATGCGCTGCGCAATCAGCACCAACAGTTTGTCACCAATTTCGTGACTCATGCTGTCATTAATGATTTTAAAGTGGTCTAGGTCGAGAAAAACCACTGCGAGTGATGTTTGGTTGCGCTCGCACAACAATATGTTTTGCTGGAGCCTGTCATTAAGCAAATATCGATTTGGCAGGCCAGTAAGGCTGTCATGATTGGCTTGGTGTTGAATGCGGCTTTCATAGAGTTTACGCTCGGTAATATCTTCCACCATGCCTTCGTAATATTGCAGTTCGCCGGCGGCGTTAAACACTTTCCGCGCATTTTCTGATATCCAGATCATGCTTTTATCTTTTTTATAGACTAACGATTCAAAGTTTTGGACTAAGCCGTGAATGTCCATTTCGCGGACAAATTCATCTCGGCGCTTTGAATCAATGTAAAGCTCTTGCTGGATATCTCTCAAATTTTCAATCAGCTCTTCTGCGCTAGCGTAACCGTAGATGTTGGCCAGTGCCGGATTAACTGCCAAGTATTGGCCTTTGGGGCTGGTTTGAAAAATCCCTTCAACCGCATTCTCAAAAATTGAGCGGTAGCGTTCTTCAGTTTGTTGCAGGGAGCATAAAGTGTTTTTGTAGGAGGTGACGTCTTGGATAAACCCTTGTATGCCAGTCACGTCCCCTTGGTTGTCGGTAATAGGCATGCCGCGCTCTTTCAACCATACAACTTTTCCGTCGGCATGACGAATGGCATATTCAATATCAAAGTTTTTTCTGGCGTTGATCGCCGCACAAATCAGCGCATCAGCAGCTTCAAATGTTCCCTCAATAACGAGTGATCTAAAACTAACGCATTGGTCATTGATTAAGTCTTCTGCGGGATACCCTGTAATCACTTTACAACCGTTACTTAAAAAAGAAAATGTCCAATAATCACTGATGGTACCTTGATAAAAAATACCATCAAGCTGATTAATCAAAACGCTAAGTTGGTTAGCATCGATTGTTTGGCGTGGTTGAAATTCGGATGCAACTGGTTGGGGTTTAACGTTAAATTGATTCATAAAATGGATGCGTAGCTCACTTCAGGTTTTGGGAAATGTCATGTCTCTTAAGCATTATTTATGCCATCAATGTTAGCGACTATTGGGTAATCATGATTAGCAAGATAAAATGTAACGCATATGACACTCCCTACAGAAATCCGCCCCGATCAAACCGTTGCGCTCCTTAAGGCGCTGCATATTCTCACGCGTGATGGCAAGCTTAACCAAGATAGCCGCCGCAAACTCAAGCAGGTTTACCATTTGGTCAATTTTATTGCGCCACTGTTGGAGGACGTCAAAAAAACGCAAGAAAACCCCGTGCTGGTCGATCATGGTGCAGGTAAATCTTATTTAGGCTTTATTTTGTACGACTTACTACTAAAAACTGAAAATGCAGGGCAGGTGATTGGCATTGAAACACGGGCAGAATTGGTGGAAAAATCCAAACAATTGGCGCAAGCATGTGCATTTTCGCGTATGGATTTTCAGCATTTAAGTGTGGCGGATTCAATTACTTCAGAGAGTATTCCGCCAAAAGTAGATATTGTCACTGCGCTGCATGCATGCAATACGGCTACGGATGATGCGATTCAATTTGGCCTAAAAAAACAGGCTAAATTTATGGTGTTGGTGCCTTGTTGCCAAGCGGAAGTGGCGGAAGTGATGCGCAAAAATAAAGCGGATTCTCTCTCAAATACGCCTTTATCTGAAGTATGGCGGCACCCAATTCACACGCGTGAGCTGGGTAGCCATTTAACGAATGTGCTGCGTTGCTTGCAGTTGGAAGCACATGGATACAATGTCACCGTGACCGAACTGATCGGCTGGGAACATTCAATGAAAAATGAGTTGATCATCGCCAAATATACCGGTCAGCCACGCAAAAATGCGCATGAAAGATTGTTGGCGATTTTAGAAACCTTTCATTTGCAAGCGTTAACGCATCGTTTCGCATAAAGAATGTTCCGTTTCTTTACCACATTTTTCTTTCTCACTTTTTTAGCCCAAGCTATTTTTGCCAAAGAAAATGTGCCAGATATTTTGCTGGCGCAAGTGTACAAATCTGGCGTTGATGTGCGCGAATATTTAGTGAGTGAAAAATTAGACGGTGTGCGTGCTATTTGGGATGGTGAACATTTTTATACCTGTCAGGGTAATCAGATTTACGCACCAGTTTGGTTTACCAAAAGTTTCCCAAACATTCCGATGGATGGTGAGCTGTGGATCGCGCGTGGGCAGTTTGAAGCGGTTTCCGGGACGGTGAGAAATGACACGCCTATTGATGCTGAGTGGCAAAAAATCACTTATCAAATTTTTGAATTACCTGAGGCTGAAGGCACGTTTGAGACACGTGTGCAACAAATGCAAATGGTGGTGAAAAATGCTAATTCACCTTATCTAAAAGCAGTGCAGCAGTTTCGCGTAAAAGACGAAAATTCGTTAAAAAATAAATTAAATCAAGTAGTGAAAGCGCGTGGCGAGGGCTTGATGATGCATTTGGCGGGTGCGGACTATGTGACAGGTCGTAGCCATGTGCTACTTAAACTCAAACCTTATTTAGATGCAGAAACCAAAGTGCTTGGCTATGTGGCAGGGCGTGGAAAATATCAGGGAAAATGGGCGCCTTGTTGGTGGAAAATGCGGAGGGTGTTCGCTTTAAATTAGGCACAGGTTTTACGGATAAAGAACGCGAATATCCGCCAAAAATTGGCAGCATGGTCACATACACCTATAAAGACTTAACGAAAACGGGCAAGCAAAAAATTTGCCAGTTTTTTGCGGGTACGCGATCAAAAATTTTAAGGGGTAGCCACCTTTTTTGCGCGTACTTTTTTTGCTTTATTTTTCTCTACCAAGGCTGGCAGCATAAGCATAAATTTCTCGGGCGTGACGGGCTTTCCGTAGTAATATCCTTGAAAATTTTCGCAACCTGAATGAATCAAGAACGTTTCCTGCGCTTTGTTTTCAATGCCTTCGGCAATAATTTTAAGTTTTAAGCTGCTTCCCATCGCGATGATTGTGCGTGTAATAGATGCACTGTCTTGATTATCAGGCAGATCCGCGACAAAACTCTGATCAATTTTTAGTTCATCAATTGGCAGCCGCTTAAGCACCGAGAGTGATGAATACCCAACGCCAAAATCATCCATTGAAAAAGTAATGCCTAATTTTTTAAGGGTGAGCATTTTTTGGATGACATCGTCGATTTGGTGAACAACCGCACTTTCAGTCAGTTCAAGAATGAGTCGATGAGGATCGCACTTAGATTGTTGAATAGCAAAATTCACATGATCAATAAAATTAGGTTGGCTAAATTGCATGGCGCTGACATTCACTGATAACGTTAAGTGTTTGGTTTGCGCCAATCGTTCCCATTTTTTTAATAAGTGACAGGCTTCTAATAGTACCCAATTGCCAATCGGTACCACCATGCCAGATTCCTCCGCAACCGGGATAAAGTCAGCCGGTGAAATATTGCCACGTTCAGGATGCGTCCAGCGGATTAACACCTCAGCCCCCTTGATGCCTTGGCTAGCGCTTACCTGCGGTTGTAAGTGAAGGTGATACTGCCCGGCATCCAAGGCGGTTTGTAAATCGAGTTTTAAACGATCTCGAAGATCAATTTGGGTTTGCATCGATTCGTCATAAAAGTGATAGGTGTTTCGGCCACCATTTTTTGATTGATACATAGCCGCATCCGCTCTGCGAATGACTTCATCAGGGCTGGTCATTTTTTCATCGAATATGGCAATCCCCAAGCTGGCTGAACAGCGGTACTGCAAATGGTCGATTTGAAACGGTTGTTGAAAGCACTCCAATACTTTTTCAGCAACAATCTGGCTCGCGTGGCGCGCACCATCCAGATTTTGATGGATTTCTTCCAACATCAACACGAACTCATCCCCACCCAAACGGGCAACGGTGTCTGAGGTGCGGAGTAATTTTTGTAGTCTTAAAGCGATTTCGCATAAAAGTAGGTCGCCCATCCGATGTCCGTAGTTGTCATTCAACCACTTGAATTTATCTATATCGATAAAAATCAGACTGCCGATGGTTTTTTTACGAATGTTCTTTGAAATTGCGTGCTCCAGCCGATTCATCAGTAAACGCCTGTTCGCTAAATGGGTTAGCGCGTCTAAATAAGCCAAATCTTCAATTTCTTTTTTTGCCTTGACGTAATCTGTTTGGTCTTGAATCACGGACGCAATCCCGTTGATGTTGCCAAGATGACCATGAAGGGCGGTATTAAACCACTTGCAATAGATGGTTTCACCATTTTTATTGAGGCAATCTGTCAGGATTGTTGATTCGTCAAGACCGTCAAAGAGTCCGTTAAGGCGTTCAAGAATCAAATCGAGATGAGACTCAGCGACAAACAACTTCACACTCTGACCAGTCGCTTGTTCTGCGGTATAGCCAAACATTTTTTCAGCAGCGGCATTCCAAAAAGTGATCTTAAGTTGTTTATCCCATTCAATCACGGCCAGTGGCGTGTGTTGAATATGTGAGCGATGTCTTTCTGAAAGCGTGGATATCGTTTCTTTGCTAAGCTTTTCTTCAAAACGTAGTGTAATGTTTTCAATAAACTTTTTGCCGTTATTTAGGCTGATAAAAAATGAGTAAATACCAAAAATAATCGTGGCGCTAGCGAGGCCGACGGAGATGTTGCTATTGCTGAATAAAAGATTCGGAATAGTTGGCAAAATTGCTGCAGCAAGAAATCCAAGATTAGTAAACTTATCAACGACATAAACACTGCAAGATGCTGCGCATACCCCAGCAATTGAAATAGCTAAAAAATATTGGTAATTAGTCTCTTGGCTAAATAAAAGAAATCCACCTGAGCCCCAAGCTAAGCCACATAGCGTGGTGAGCAATCTATATGCGTTAAGAAAGTGCTCAGGATTACTAGATGAAATGATTTTTCGCTTAGCTGATATTGTGACAACTAAGCGTGTGGTGTAGATCAAGAAAAAGCAGGCTAGCCAAAGCTGAATATTGGTAATCGGAACTGCATTCTTGAAAATAAATGCAATTGCAATCGCCAGCGCAACTGCTGATGCAGTAGTTTTTGGGCAGCTTTCATGCAAAATTTGCGTTACCTGCCTCACTGTGTTGGCTTTTACTTCTACTGCTTCCTGAAAGGCCATATTGTTATTGTTTGTTTCGCTACGCAAAGAGGCTCACCCTGTGACTTATAAACCGTTTTTTTGAGGTTGACTCTCGCAGTTTGGCACAAATAATATGAATCAAATCAATAAATAACTATTGGATTACAATACAATTTTTCAATTTAATTTTTCTCGTTATGAAAGGCGGTCATGCATAAAGCAAACTATTTTTTTACGCTTGCCATCATGTTATTTGCAACGGCGACTTTTGCAAAAGAAACACCGGATCACACTGGAAAGTTAATAGACTTTTCTGGGGTGTATGATTGTCAAGGCAATGACGCGCATGAAGGGAAATATTCGGGCATCGTCACAATGCAGCGCAAGCCTGAACATAGCAAAGGCGCGTATGCCAGTTATGATTTCAAGCTTGAGGTGCCAGAGTACGGCACCTATGTTGGCCATGCTGCTGCAAATGGCAACGTTGTCGCGATGCATTTTGCCTTGCCACCAGCGGGTGAGTTGTATGGTGGAAAAACGCAAGATTTTGGCACCGGCATTGCCACGTTTAAAACCAATGCAGCGGGTAAACTCACTTTCCATAAATTTTACTTTGAACCACTCTTTAAAGGTGGAAATACTGGTTTAGAAGATTGTATAAAACGTGATTAAGTTTAAAAATCCGTGCGTGGTAAAATCACGCATCTATGACTTTAGAATCTCCCGCACAATTCATTCGCGAGCTTGAGCAGCAATTAAATGGCTGCATGTTAGTGGATCGTTTTCCACTCAAACGCCGCTTACAACAAGCTCGCGCGCTCATTCAACAACAAAAACCCGTGGGCAACAGCTTGGCTGATATCGCCAAGAAAATTCAAGGTTCAAAGCAGCGTTACCAGCAGCGGTTGGAGCAATTACCTAAGCCGGAATATCCATTAGCGCTACCCGTTAGCGCCAGAAAAGATGAAATTGCCGAGGCAATTTCCAAGCACCAAGTGGTCATTGTCTGCGGAGAAACCGGTTCTGGTAAAACCACGCAACTCCCAAAAATTTGTTTGGAATTAGGCCGCGGTGTGGCAGGTTTAATCGGTCACACCCAGCCGCGCCGCATTGCTGCTCGCTCGGTGGCAAGCCGTATAGCGCAAGAGTTGGCCTCGCCTTTGGGCGAGGTGGTGGGTTACAAAGTCCGTTTTAACGATAAGGTGTCTGAAAAGAATTACATCAAACTAATGACGGACGGCATTTTGCTCGCCGAAACGCAAGGTGATAAATTTCTCAATGCCTACGACACGATTATTATTGACGAAGCGCACGAACGCAGCCTGAATATTGATTTTTTATTGGGTTATTTAAAGCAACTTTTACCAAAGCGGCCTGATTTAAAAGTGATTGTGACTTCCGCGACCATTGATGCGGAGCGATTTTCGAACCATTTTAGCGGCGCACCTGTGTTTGAAGTGAGTGGTAGAACCTATCCTGTTGAGGTGCGCTATCGTCCGCTTGGTAAAGCTGGATTGGCCAGCAAAGAAATTTCTTCAGATGACGATGATTTAGATATTGAATTGCTCGGCCAAGATGTCATGGGCGTCAAGCGCAAGTCGCGCACGGAGTCACGCTGGTTGGAGGAAGATGACGAAGAAGAAGCCATCGAAGAAGCCATTCTCGACACTGCCGATGATTTATTACGCCTCGGCGATGGCGATATTTTGGTATTTCTACCGGGGGAACGCGAAATTCGCGATACCGCTGACCATTTGCGAAAATATCAAGGCCGTTCACCAAAACTTAGAACCGTAGAAATTTTGCCGTTGTTTGCGCGCTTGAGCATTGAAGATCAGCAAAAAATTTTCCGCACAAGCGGTCAGCGCCGCATTGTACTTTCGACCAACGTGGCGGAAACCTCGCTCACTGTCCCTGGCATTAAATATGTGATTGATGCGGGGCTGGCGCGGGTAAATCGTTACAGCACACGTGCCAAAGTCGAGCAATTGCAGATTGAAAAAATCAGCCAAGCCGCCGCCAAACAACGTGCTGGGCGGTGCGGGCGGGTATCCAATGGCATATGTGTGCGACTTTATTCCGAAGAAGATTTTTTTAATCGCCCCGCATTTACTGATCCGGAAATTTTACGCAGTTCGCTTGCCAGCGTGATTTTGCGCATGGCCGATTTGCGTTTGGGAGATGTTGCACAATTTCCGTTTATTGAAGCGCCTTCATCAAGATTGATTAGTGATGGCTACCAGCTGTTGCAAGAGTTGGGTGCCGTCAATGAACAGCGTGAAATTACTGAAATTGGTCGCCAAATGGCGCGTTTGCCACTTGATCCGCGTGTGGCACGCATGATTTTGTCAGCCAAGCGCGAGTCATGCTTAAAGGAAATTTTAATTATTGCTAGCGTGCTCAGCATTCAAGACCCGCGTGAACGGCCGATGGATAAACGCGAAGCGGCTGACCAAGCACATGCTAAATTTCACGCAGAACATTCTGATTTTATGAGCTATCTTAAAATTTGGGATTGGGCAGAAAATGCGTTTAAAAATAAAAAATCGAACAAAGAATTGCTGAATCAATGCCATCAACATTTCCTCTCATTTTTACGCTTAAAAGAATGGCGTGAGTTATATGCACAACTTTTTGAAATTGTTGATGAAATGGAATTAAAACTCAACGAAAAAGAAGCGACTTATGAAGGCATCCATAAAGCATTATTGTCTGGCTTATTGGGGAATATTGGTTTTAAAGATGGCGAAAATGAAACCTATGCTGGCGCGCGTGGCATCCGGTTTACTGTTGCACCCGGTTCAAGCTTAAAAAAATCGCGCCCAAAATGGGTGATGGCGGCCGAGTTGGTGGATACCACAAAATTGTATGCGCGTTGTGTAGCTAAAATTGAGCCTGATTGGATTGAGCCGCTCGCGAGGGGACTGACGCAAAGTCATTTTACGGACCCACGTTGGGATAGAAAAATGGGCATGGTCAACGCGTGGGAACGCGTGAGTTTGTATGGCCTAACGATCATCCCGAAACGGCGCGTGCATTACGGGCCGATTAACCCAGCAGAATCGCGTGAAATTTTTATCCGCGAAGCATTGGCAAATGGTGAGTTTGATACTAAAGCTCAGTTTTTTGAAGCAAATAGACGCTTAATCGCCGAAGTTGAAGAATTGGAACACAAAGCCCGCCGCCAAGATGTGTTGGTCGATGAGCATCAATTGTTTGCGTTTTATGATGCAAAAATTCCGCAAGAGATTGTGAATGCTGCGAGCTTTGAAAAGTGGCGACAAGAAGCCGAAAAATTAAATCCTAAATTACTTTATCTCACACGCGATGATTTAATGCGACATGGTGCGGATGCGATTACCGCAGTGCAATTCCCGGAAAAAATGATTTTGGATGGCGTAGAAGTGCCATTGAAATATCGGTTTGAACCCGGCCACGTGCTGGATGGTGTGACCGCGACGATTCCGCTTGCTTTGCTCAATCAACTTGACCCGATACAAACAGAGTGGTTGGTGCCGGGGATGCTGCGTGAAAAATTAACTTATTTAATCAAAGCATTACCAAAAAACTTTAGGCGCGTATGCGTGCCTGTGCCGGCGTTTGTCACGGGGTTTTTAGAAAATGTTGCGGTAGTCGAAAAACCGATTTTGCCCAGTTTGGCTGATTATATTTTGCAAAAAACCACGCTCAAAGTTTCATTGGCAGATTGGGGCGATATCCCAGCGCACTTATTGATGAATTTTAGCGTGGTGGATGATACATGCAAAGAGTTGGCGATGGGGCGTGATTGGCTTTTACTCAAAAAACAACTGGGTTCTGCGGCGCAACTCACGTTTAGAAATTCATCTTCTGACAGTATTAAAAATCTGGAAAAAACGGGTTTAAAGCAGTGGGATTTTGGTGACTTGCCGGAAACTTTAAGTTTTGAACGTGATGGCAGAAAAATGACCGGTTACCCTGCATTAGAAGACCAAGGTGATAGCGTCGCAGTGAAATTGTTTGATATCGAGCTTGATGCCACGGTAAATTTACGTAAAGGCATTTGCCGCTTGATGCGTTTTGAGTTAAAAGAACAAATGAAGCAGCTGGAAAAAAGCCTGCCAAATTTTAATCAATATGCGCTTATGTTAAGAAATGTCATGACGCCAGACGAGCTACGCGAAGATTTAATTGTGACGATTGCCGACCGTGCGTTTATCGGTGAAGATGATTTACCAAGAACTAACGATGCTTTTATGAAGTTAAAACAGCGTGCGCGTGCGCGCCTGCCCGCAGTGACAGATGCCGTAACAAGGCAAGTGCAGCAAATTGCCAACGAATATCAATTATTATTAAATCAACAAGTAAAAATGCCTGCCACACAAAATCGACTTAAAAAAGATGTGGAACAGCAAATACAATCGCTGGTCCATAAAAAATGTTTTAGTCAAACCCCGTGGCAATATTTACAACATTTGCCTAGATATTTGAAGGCCTTGCGATTGCGAATTGAAAAACATCCGAATAACCCGGAACGTGATGGGAAAAGTGCGGCAAGCGTTGGGTTGATTTGGCAAAAGTGGCAAGAAAAAGTCACGGCTTTAGAGGATGCAAATTTGATTGTTCCAGCTGAAATTCAGGATTTTCGTTGGTTAATTGAAGAGTTGCGGGTTTCTTTATTTGCGCAAGAACTTAAAACCCCATTTCCCGTCTCGATTAAGCGCCTAGAAAAAATGTTTGCAGAAATTTCTTAATTTATTCATGAAGTTACAGCTCACGCCAGAAGAGTTTTTAGCGATACCGCCCAGCAAGTTTAAGGCGCGGGAGCAGCATTTTAGGCTACAAATTAGTCGAAATACTTTGTGGGCGCTGATTCTTTCAGTTCTATTGCATGCTTTGTTTTTTTTATTTCATATCCCAGATTTTGATCAAATAAGTGGCGGCTCCATTCAATCCAGACCGATTGAAATTACGCTCGCGCCACAAAAAGAGAATGCAAAACAGGCGCCCACTGCGCCTCAACCTTTGCCAGAAGCAGTGGTAGAGACACCGCCAACGCCACCAAAAAAAGTTGAAAAGCCTAAAGTCATCGCGCAAAAGAAATCTGTTAAACCAACTAAGCAGCCAGTTTTTTCTGTGCCCAAAGAGCTTGCTAAAGTTGGACCACAGGAAAGTAAACCTGAAGAAAAACCGTTAGATTTAACTCCTCCGATTGCACCAGAAAAGCCCGTGCCAACCGAGGCGCCGACCGATATGATGGCACTGGTGAAAGCCAAGCGTGCAGAGCGAATCGCCAAAGGCGATGCGGGCGAAATTAACGCATCCGCGATTGCCAGTGAAAGAGGGCAGACCGAAGAGCAAGTGCTCAATGAGCGGCTTAAGAAAAATCTTAAAAGTGGTACCAACGGCATTTTTGAAATCACCAGTTTATCTAGCCGCAATGCCACCTTTGCCTTTAGAGGCTGGACGAGTGACTATAGCAATGCCCGTTTGCAATTTTTTGAGGTGGAGGCAAAATCCGGGCAGGATATTCGTTTGCAATTAATTCGCCGCATGATCGTGCTGATTCGCGAGCATTACCAAGAAGATTTTACGTGGGAATCGCATCGTCTTGGCCGCGCGGTGACGCTTTCAGCCAGAATGGAAGATAACGCTGGTTTAGAAGATTTTTTAATGACTGAATTTTTTGGCCCGCATTATAAGAGCCAGTAACGGTATTTTGATCTGACTGGGTTTGGGTGGCAGTCTAGTCAAAAAAACTATTAGGCTAAATCTGCGTAAACGCTTTTCTAATCAACGCTTCATCCAAACCTTTGCCAATAAACACAATGCGCGAAATTGGCTCGTCTTCTTCCCAGCCTTCTAGCAAAGTGGCTGGGTAAATGGTTTTATGCACCGCGTGAATGGCGAGTGGCGCAGGTGCATCTTCAGCATGGATAATGCCTTTTAAACGCAACAGTTGCTCTGAAAAATTTTCTGTTAGCCAGAGTAAAACTGGCTCAAGCTGATGCCACGTGAGCGGTTTTGGCATGCTTACGGTAAAGCTGACAATTTCATCGTCATGCACTTTTTTCGGCAATGTGCCACGCATGGCTGTAGCGCGCGTTGGCGCACGTAGCCACCTTTGCGGTTGTGCATTTTTTTCTGCATTAAACAATCCAACATTCACAATGACCGCTGGGTCAATTTCCCCGTGTGCAATTTGATATTGCGTAGCACCAGGATTAAGCATCGCCAATTTTTGTGTAAGGCTTTCTAATTGCTCTGGCATGACTAAGTCACATTTGGTCAGCAACAACACATCTGCAACGGCTGCTTGTTTCTTTGCTTCCAGCTGTGATGAGAGTTGTTTCTCACCATAAATTGCATCAATCGTCACCACGACAGCATCCAATCGATACACCGAATTTATCACAGGCTCATTCAATAAATTCCCCATAATTGGCCCAGGGTCGGCCATGCCGGTCGTTTCAATCACCAAACGGTTAAATTGCGGCACCGCTTGTAGGCTACGCTTAAAAAATAAATCGCGCATGGTGTCGGCAAGCTCGTTTTTCAGCGAGCAACACAAACAGCCAGATTCAAGCAGCACGGTGTTTTCTGCAATGTGCTGACTTTCTACATTTTGCGACAACTGGCTATTGGCAAAAATTTGGTCTAATCCTGCTTCACCAAGCTCGTTAATAATCACCGCGGTATCTTTCATATTTGGGTGATGTAACAATTTATTGAGAAGAGTGGTTTTGCCTGAGCCTAAAAAACCAGTGAGGAGGGTGACGGGAATGCGATTATCCATACGTTTGCGTTTACTAATGTCTTGATGCGTTTAGGGTTGATGAATCAAGTTGATGATATTTTGGCATGTTTAGAAAGTCGACGCTGGTGAATCTTTTTTCTTTAAACAAAAATGGATAAAGATAATGGCGTAATTGGCTGTGAAAATCTAAAACGTGGTGACGGTGACGAATTAAATCTTGCACATTACTTTTTGCGCTATTTTCAAGTGTCTGCTGAACCCATACGCTTGGCAACGGTAGCTTGCTAATGGCGTAATCTCGCGCAAGCAATGCGTTTTCTCTTGCCTGCACCTGTACGCTTAAATTTACATCAGCCATATGTTGAAAAGCAAAATACCATTTCCAGTGAAAACGCCCAACAACGGGTGGCGTGTTTTGCCACGCTGGGTACAATTTGTAAAATGGCGATAATGTGTCAGTTTTTGGTAAATCCCACGCTTGATGAACCAATTGGCGGTGTTGAATAGCGACTTGGCTACCCTCTTGCACAGGGTAGCGTTGATGTAGCCAGTGTTGGGCAATATTTGGCAAGATAATGGTGAGCACCAGCCAAATGCACGCGAGTAACATGGCATTGCTGCTTGCATTGAATGCATTGCGGCGGGTGCATGTTAACAGACAAATACACGTCCAAAACAACGTATAAACGATAGTAACAACGCTGATGCGAATGAGTGGCGCAAAGCTTAGCTTTTGCATAATTGCAAAAAGATAAACAGGGAACAAAAGTGTCATCACAATCAAACACCAGCGTATCAGAATCCGCCTCGTCCAAAAATAAGTAGCATTAGGCGTTAGGCTATTTAATAACATGAGTCTTTTTGCTTGATGCTCACTTGCTTTGATGTCATGCATGAGGGTAATACACAGCAAAGGGGCAAAAAACACTAACCAGAATGCATAGTCAAAACTACCGAGTATGATGAATTCAGGGTGATGCGACTCACCGTCATAAAGCTGCCCCTGCAAGCCCAGTAATCTAATACGTTGCACGGTTGGCGTCACCAAACGGTTGCCTAAAGCAATAAAACTCCATGCGTCTGGCTCGTTGTAGACATGATGAAAAACATAGTAACCAACTTCACCTGCCTCAATTTCACCATGAGAAGTAAAATCAGATAATTGTTGCGCATGACGTATTTTTTCATCTTCCGTTGCGAGACTAATTTGTTGGTGGATATGAGCAATCGTATGCCAACCATTCCATAAACTAAGCCACGTGATAGAGAGGCTTAACAATAAAAGTAAGCTTACACTGCGTTGTTTTAACAATAATTTAAGTTCTTGGATCATCGCCGTTTTAACCACTTTGCGAGCCCGTAGGCGGGTAATAATAACCATGCTAATAACACGCTGATAGCCAATAAAACGGTTGAAAAACTCACTTGCATCGGGGCCAACGTGACGGGTGGGCGAGGTGCATTACGCCAAAAATCAGTGCTTAACCGAATATTTTTATCATTTTGTTGTTGCACATGTTGCGTATGGATTTGATTCAAGTAGCTAATTAAAGCGAAACGACGTGTTTCAGCTTGTTGCAAAAAAGCTTGATGATGCGCGATATCGTTACCACTACTTGCCATATGGATATACTGCAACGCCAGTGCGGGGCTTAGCCATAGCCATTTTTGTATAGTGTCGTTTTGTTTTTTAAGCTGTTGCGCATGAAAAAACTGCTGCTCTCGATACACTTGCGTCGTCAGACGCTCCCCCTCTTGCATTAGGAGGCCATGATAATTCACAGGTAAGTCTTCAATGCGTTTAACTGCATATTTTTTGAGTGTCTGGCTTTTAAATTCAGCAAAATGTGGGTCATTCGGGTTGTGGCTATCGCCGATTTTTTTTAACTTTTGCTCAGCGTTAAATTCTGCCACTGCGCGCGGCTGGGTAGGGTGTAGCGCTTGTGCAATGTTGGCTAAACCTCTAGGGAAAACAATGCAGACTAATATCCAAATCAGCAATAGGCTTAAAAGAGCAGTATGTTGCTGTCGGCATAACCATGAAACACCAACCACCAGTAAACACCAAGCAGCAATATAAATGCACTCTGCAAGCAAAAGGGAGGCTAGCCTAAGCGTAATCTCTTCGCTTCCCCAGCTTAAAAAAAGTGCTAACAATGCTTGAACAATGATTAATGCAAAAAATGGCAAGAATAAAGACAGCCATTTACCTAACGCAATATCAAGCGAAGATGTGCCATTACCTCGCATAAATTCGAGCGAGCCACTAAATTTTTCACGCGTAATACAGGCATTTCCCATCATAATGATAAAAAGTGGCATCCACCATTGCACTACCATTGCAGGGGTGATGCTCGGAAATCTTCCTAAACTGGTCGCTTCTGTTGCAGGGTTGAAATTGGCGCTATTAAGTCGGTGCGCCTCTAAGTAAACTAAATGTCCCACTTGGTCAATAATGCCTGGTTCAATCATGGTGAGTGCGTGTATTGGTTTTGCCACGAAATCACCAAAATGCGAAACGCGATGCGGGTGTCTTTCTGGCTGCGATTGCCAATCACGCATGCTTTGTTGGTTGACTATATTAAGCGTACTTTCATGTTCTTGCCAATGATGATGTGTCGAGAATGCGGCAGTAATCCATAACATAAACAACCCGACTAAAAGCCATGTAGGCGTTTTGGCGTAACGCCAATAGCGCCACTCGTTTTGCATAAGATGAAAACATATTGCGCGCATTAGTTTTTACCTTGGTAAAGCTGTTGCAAGGTGCTCAATGTGGGTGGTGACCCATCTAATTCAATCGGTTTTAATTTGCCACTTTCTAGCATCATGATTCGATCGGAAAAACTGAAGGCAGAAAGTACATCGTGTGTGACCACCAGCACACCCATATCACAATTTTTACATTTTAGAATCAATTGGTTAAGCTCGTCTGTCGCCTGTGGGTCTAGGCCGGAGTTTGGCTCGTCCAGCAGTAAAAGCTTTGCCTGCTTTGCCAGTGCTAGTGCCAGCATCACTTTTTGTTTCATGCCTTTAGAGTAGCTTTGGCAGGGCTGATGCCAAGCCTGTTCTGCTAAGCCCACTTGCGCTAAACAGTGTTTGATGTCTGTTGTGGCTTTAGTGCTGCTCAAGCTTAAAAAATATTTAATATTTTCAATGGCCGTTAAATGCTCATAAACTGCAGCCTGTTCTGGCACATAAGCAAGGTTTTGACGGGCTTCATTAGGGTTTTTTAGTAGGTTATGCCCAGCAATCAATATTTCACCCGAAATTATCGCATCACTAGGTTGCAAGCCTAAAATACACTTTAATAGTGTGGATTTGCCCGCACCATTTGCCCCTAGCACGGAGATAATTTCACCAGAGACTAGGCTTAAATCAAGTGCATTTAAAATGGTGCGGCTTGTGTAATTAAATGAAAGCGCAGTAACGCTTAATAATGTTTGCATTAAAAATCCACTGTGGCTGATAAAGTAAAGTTGCGCCCTGCACCTGGTGAGTGAATCGAATCAACCACGCTGACATTGGTGCTTTGGTCAAATACATATTCATAAAATTTATCGAAAATATTATTCGCTTGTAAGCTGACCTTGCCCCAATCTGTTTTGTAGTCAATGTTTGCATTTGTTAAGGTATAAGCGCCATATTTGCCACCGATGTTAGCTTCGTTTAAATAATACGCACCTTGTCTATCCACATGAATACGCGCAACGAGTTTGTCACTATGCGTATATTGCACACCGATTGAAGCTGTATGGTCAGGGATGCCACGTAAGTCATTGCCTTCAAAGGCTTGGCTGCCAGTCGAAGTTTTGGTGATTTCTGAATAGACTTTAGAAACGTTGCCCCACATTGACCATTGGTCGTTAAAGGCGATGTCAAAACTCGCATCTATGCCCTTGCGTTCAGTTTCCCCCACATTTTGCCCGGTGCCATCAATCACCACAAATTCATCTTTTGCATCTTGTTGCCAATATGAAACACGGGTGTTGAGCTTGCCCCAGTTACTTTTCAAGCCAATTTCCCAGCCGTCATTAATGGCAACATCACGCGCATTGGTATTACCTGTCGTAAACATATCGCCACCAAATGGGTGTTGGAAAGAGCGACCATAGTTGGCAAACACTGTTTGTGTATCAGTTACGTTGGCAAAAATATTCAATTTTGGTTGCACAATCGTGCCAAAATCAAACATGCGGCGGTTGGTTGATGCCCCATTCACAATAAATGCACGGTCAGCATCCCCATCTAAACGGTCTGCTCGCAACGCTGCGTTCCAGCGTAGCCAACTGGTTGGCGTATTTTCAATTTGTGCAAATATGCCTTGCGTATCAAAGTCAAATTTAAAATCACGACGTGTGACTGTGCCACGATACCGTTGCTCAGTGACTTGTTGTTTTTCAATGTCATAACCCGTCTGCAATGTCCAATTTTGGTCAAACCGCCAATTCATTTTCGCAATAAAACCTTGCATATTTTGATCATCAAAACGCTTCTCAACCAGTGTTTGTGTGGCAGAGAATCTAACATTACGTTCGCGCTCAAAACCTTGGCTGTAAGCTTTAACGCTAAAATCCACATCGTTATTCATAAAATAATCATAGTGTAGGCTGATGTGTTTAAATTCTTTTTCACCACCATCTTCGTTAGCATAATCAGCGGAACTTCTAGGGTTATCTCGCGCTTGTTGTTTTGATAAATAGCCTGGTGCTTCAAACGCATTATATTTACCGTACTTGGTACTTAAGGCTAAACTGGATTTTTCAAAGTCATATTGCCAACGGCCAGAAAGTGCAATTTTTTCAGTTTCTGTGTGGTCACGGTAGCCATCGCCTCTTCGGTAACCAAGCGCATAATTTTGCGTTAAATCGTTCGTTTTTTCGCCAAAATAACCTTGCACTTCTTTTGTATCAAAACTACCTATGGTTGCTTGTAAATGTTTAGCATCATCTTTGCGTGTTTCAACTTTATAGTTGCCAGCAGTGGCAAACAGGCCAGTTGTCGGGTCACTTGTGCCTTTAAATACTTGAATGCTTTGAATGTTGGTCGGAAAAAGATAATCCATCTCGTTATAACCATTATGCAAATTCGATGGAATACCATCCACCAATAGTTTCGCATGTGGTGTGGTGCCATCTCCTGCAAAGCCGCGGATAGAAATGTCTGTATTGATAATGCCTTGGTTATAACGTGAGAGCACAACGCCCGGCGTTTTGGTATAAAGCTCAAGGGTGTCAGTCACGTGCTCGTATTCCAACTCATCGCGGGTGATCACGTCAACAGACCCCGCAAGACCGGCTTCTTTTTGTGCATCGCTCTTACCGATGACGACAACGCTGTTTAATTGAATTGGATTGTCGGTATCAGCAAGAACAAATTCTGGGTCTAACAAGATAAGTGCAACAAGACTGGGAATTAACTTTTTTTTCATGGGGTTTTCTTACATGTTTTGTTTATCGGGGAAGTGCTTAAGGTGCTAGGTCACCTAAGTAAAGTTTAAATTATTCGCTAATCATCCTCTACAAATCGTTTGACGGTTGAAGTAGTACCCAATGAATGACCAAGATGACCTTCAGCTTCCTCGACGTTATGAGTGACATCAAACTGAGCGCCTTCAGCCGTTTGTGAAAGACCAACCAAACCATGACTAGTGCCTTCACTAAATCGAACTAATTGATTAGTACCTGCTTCGTCTGCTTCGCCACCAGGTAAATGATTCGCCATCCAAGCATATAGGTCTGCGGTTTTATCACCTAATTGTACTACTGCAATGTAGGTGACTGCGGCAACGGCGCCTAGTACAACGCCATACTCGACCATTGATTGTCCATCTTCATTATTTAAAAACGATTTTATTCCCATTAAAGTTCTCCTAGTTTAAAAAATATATCAAAAATTAAATCGCCTCTAATACTTCAGGCTCTTCTTGGAGTTGCTTCCACCTAGGAAATGGATCAACAAAGTTTTTCCAAGCATCCATTCCCAATTGCTCCTCTGCATCGGTAAGCAAACATGCATCAAAATTTTTCTGAATGAATGCTTTATCCATTTGCATGCCGATGATGACAATTTCTTGTTGTCTATCGCCGTAAGGCTCTTGCCAGCGCGACTTAATATGTTTGAAACTTTCTTCATCTTCGGGCCAATACTCATGTGGGGTTGCTACCCACCACCTGCCTGCAAGTTCGGTGCGTGTGACGGCGCCTGCTTGCGACCATGTGGCACAAAATTGTGGGCGTGAGGCTATCCAATACCGGCCTTTGGAGCGTACGACCCCTTGCCACTCGGTGTTAAACCATTGCCATAAGCGTTGTGGATGAAAGGGTTTGCGTGCGCGATACACAAAACTAGAAATGCCGTATTCTTCGGTTTCTGGCACATGCTCGCCACGCAGTTCTTGCAACCAGCCAGGCGCTTCGGCGGCTTGGTCAAAGTCAAATAAGCCCGTGTTCATGATGCGGTCTAGCGGCACTTTGCCAAAACTGCTATGGATGATTTGTGCTCTTGGGTTAAAGGTTTTTAAAATGCCTTCTAGTGTGGCTATTTCGCTGGGTTTCATTAAATCGGTTTTGTTTAATATCAGCACATCACAAAACTCAATTTGATCGACCAATAAATCGACCACGGTGCGCTCGTCTTCTTCCCCAAGCGATTCGCCACGTTGCGTCAGCATGTCTTGAGAGCTGTAATCTTTTAAGAAATTGTAGCCATCGACTACCGTCACCATGGTGTCGAGTTGTGCCACATCACCTAAAGAAACACCCTCTTCATCGGCAAAGGTAAACGTTTCAGCAATTGGCAAGGGCTCTGAAATACCTGTGGTTTCAATCAGCAAATAATCAAAGCGATTTTCTTGCGCTAGGCGGGTGATTTCGACCAACAAATCTTCACGTAAGGTACAGCAAATACAACCATTGCTCATTTCGACCAGTTTTTCTTCTTGGCGTGATAGTTCGGCACCGCCATCACGTACTAATTGTGCGTCGATATTCACTTCGGACATATCGTTGACAATGACGGCGACGCGTTTGCCCTCGCGGTTGTTAAGAATATGGTTGAGTAGGGTGGTTTTGCCGGCGCCTAAAAAACCAGATAAAACAGTAACAGGGATTTTTTTCATGTGACCTCAAATAAATGCAATTAAGTTGCAATGCAATAATGTTGCATTTTAATGAGGTGTTTCGTTAATTGCAACTAAGTTGCAAAATATTTATGGGTAAGGGGAGAAGAATTTATTTGGAAGGATGTAGGTTGGCGCAATCTTCACATACGCCTTTTAAATTAATTTCAATCTGAGAGATTTGATAGTGTTTCAGAATTTCTTGATTAAATCGGGGTTTTACGTCATGCAAACAAGAAATCTTACCGCAATGCATGCAATGTAAATGTGCGTGATGATGCGCTTCTTGTCCTACAGCTTTGCGCTCAGTTTGATCAGAGGCAGAAAATTTTGGCTGGGATAGCTGAAATTTCCAAGCGCGATTTTCGCCTGAGATTTTATGCACGAGCTGATTTTCTGTTAGCCAATCCAACACCCGATAAATTGTCACACGGTCAAATTCTTTTAAGCCTGCTAAACGCTCTAAAATTTCAGCATGGCTTAATGCGCTACTTGATTCAGTAATCGTCTTAAGCACTGCTAACCGTGCCTTTGTCGGGCGAAGGCCAGCTTGAGTAATTAAATTATCTACAGTTTCCATTCGAAGTATTGTAGCAAAAGTTGAAATTGCACGAGATGAAAAGCTGGAAAAATACCAAATACAACGCAGGCTAATACGTCTACATTAAACGCTGGCATGTGCCATTTTTTATAAAAGGAGTTTTTTATGTTAAAAATAATTAAAATTGAAACAAAAGAACCAATTTACGAGATAAAAGATAGTGTCGTTTTTAGAACTTCTCGCCATAAACATGGATATTCCTCGAGGCCTGATTTTACGATAGTTGCTAACAAAATGATTCCTACAATTTCAAACCCTGATTATCAATTGGGGGGGCTTGTTATTAGAGGCCATAAAATTTACAAAGAAGGAGGTATTCAGGCGATATTTGAAATTAAATGATATTGATCCACAAACAAAAAACCCAGCACTTTGGCTGGGTTTTTATTTAAAAGCTTTGTAGCTTATTTGTTCATTACATACATGGTTACTTCAAAGCCAAAACGCATTTCTGTAGCAGCAGGTGTAGTCCACATAATATTTCTCCTTGAATGTTTGATTAACTTAACAACAAATGTTGTATTGCTATGACTCACACTATACGCGTACGTTTCAAAGTGACTGTAGAGATGATTTGTAAATTCGGCTAATGAATTTACGTAGTTGAACTAAAACTATGCCAATAATAAGAAAACGGTGGGTTTTTTATGTAAATCTGGCGCAGCTAGATTTTTCCATTCTCTGATGGATTTCGTTTGAATCAACTCGTCTTCTAAGCTCACGTTGCAAGCGATGCAGAGCTTGGTTTCACCGTGGCATTCTTTCAAGATATCTTCCAACATATGCATGTTGCGGTAGGGCGTTTCGATAAAAATTTGCGTTTCATTTAAATTTTTTGCACGCTTTTCAATGTCTTTGAGTTGTTGGATTCGCGCGAGTTTATCGCTTGGCAAATAGCCTAAAAAAGTAAACCGCTGCCCGTTTAAACCACTCGCCATTAAGCTGAGCAAAATTGAAGTTGGCCCAACTAGCGGCGCAACGCGGATATTTTTTTTGTGTGCGAGGGCGGCAAGCTTTGCGCCTGGGTCGGCGATACCGGGGCAACCTGCTTCAGACATCAGCCCAATATTTTTTCCTGCAATTAAACTTGCCAATAAACTTGGTAGCTCTTTTTCCTGCGTGTGTTCGTTGAGCGTTTTAAATTGAAGTTCGCGGATGGATTTTGGGTGCCTGATCGCGCTTAAAAAATGCCGTGCAGTTTTTTCGTTTTCAACAATAAATTCGTCAATGCTATGGGCAATGTTAATCACGTCCGCAGGCAAAATACGCCCAAAGCGCTCATCGCCCAAGCCAACGGGAATAAAGTAGAGGGTGCCATGTTGTGCCATTTTTTGTTTAATCGCCTTAGTATTTATTTTGTATGCGATACGTCAACGTGCTGCTACCTTCCGCGGGAATTTCCACATTCCAACTGACAAGATGGCTGCTAATTTTGCTGCTTTTTTGGCTCTCGTTCATAATTTTCCAATCACCAGAAATATTTTCTTGCACGTTGACTGTGACGCGTTCTTTTTTCGCGTTTTTCAGAACAATTTCATAAGCACTTTCGTACACGGTTTGTTTATTGGCTTTGCTTAAATTTTTAAAATCCGTTTGTTTTTTGCTGGCCGTTACATCAAACGCGTTGCCCAGTTTTAATTTCACAGTTTCATTTTTTGGCGTGTGGTCAATCTGGTCTTCACCAATAAATTGCGCATTGCCCAAGCTATCTTTTTTGTAAACACGCATAATGCCTTGGGGCAGCGGAAGCCCAAGTTTGGTAGCTTCTTTATTTTCAAATTCAACAAATACACCAACTTTTAATTTTTGCGCTGCGTCACCTTGCTGAAACTGAAAATATTCTCCTGAGCCATTTAAAACCAGCGTTTTTTTTGCTGGAATATTGCTGGCAGAAAGTAAGGCCACTTGCTTGGTCTGGTTATCCAAAATGCTGGTTAGGCGGTCTAGGCTATATAAGTGATATTCCAGCAAAGACTCTTCTGCCATTGGCGCAGCAGCTTCTGCCATCATGGCATCAGCGCGCATGGTTTTCACCATCGGGCGCATGTGTTCTTGCACGCGATTAACGTCGCCTGCCACCAGTTGCAATTTTGCATTGTGGTATGACGTGCCGCTGGTATTGGTGAGCGTCACCCAGCCAGATAAATCAATCGTGTCTTCTTTCGCGTTGAGTTCGGCCACGTAATCTGCCTTCCAGCCCAAGCCGCCGGTTAAATAACTAAGCTCAACCAATTGTTCGCCAGCCGTTTTGTTTTGCAATTGCGTGACCAAGGTTGGTCGATCACGCAGATTATCTGGCACGTTGTCATAAATGATGCGGCCAGTCGGGTTAGTTTCAATGCGGTCGCCAATTTTGACGACTAAACCATTATTGGCGGATAACACGGTCGCGGTTTCTATTGTTTCCTCACCCGTTTTAGCATTGCTTTTCGCGATGCGAATAGTTTTGCCAACGAATTTTTCTAATAATTTTTGTGGTGTGAGTAAATCGAAATCAAAATTTTGTTCTGTGGTGATGAAGTTTCCGCTGTTGGTGAGGCTTCTTAATAAAGCGGTTTCTGGGCGAATTTGCGCACTTACATCGCGCAACGCGAGAGTATTCATGCCTTGATTTAATTTAATTTTTCGTTGATCTTTGACCAAGGCTAAATCGCTGTTGTAAATGGTGACGGCGATGGCTTGTTGGTCTTCGGTCGTGCTTTTAATTTCAGTCATTTTTTTATCCGGTTCTGCAATGGCAACATTGGTTGTCAGTGCAAAAAATAAGGAAAATGGAAGAATGTGCTTCATAGAAAAGGTCGTGCGTTGAATCGTTGCGAGCATGGAATCCTCCAAAGTGGGTAAAGGCATTTTTTTGAACAATGAAAAATGCGTTCGTTCAACGCCTAACATTAAATCACGTTGACGCCTTGATTTTCCAGCATATGGATCAGCCGAATCAGCGGCAGGCCAATCAGCGCATTTGGGTCTTCGCCCACCATTTTTTCGATGATGGCGATGCCTAAGCCTTCCGATTTTGCGCTGCCCGCGCAGTGGTAGGGCTGTTCTTTTTGCAAATAACTTTCAATTTGCACGTCGTTGAGCTGTTTAAATTGCACTACGTACGGCACCACTTCGGCCTGCATATTATTTGTGGCGGCGTTGTACAAACACAAAGCGCTATGAAAAGTCACCTCGCGTCCACGCATCAGTTTAAGTTGTTTGGTGGCATTTTCGTGCGTGAGTGGTTTGCCAAGTTGTACGTTGTCGAGCGTCGCCACTTGGTCACATCCAATAATCAGCGCAGTTTGATTTTCTTGTGCGATTTTTTTGGCTTTCTCTTGTGCGAGTCTAAGTGCAGTTTCTTGTGGCAATTCTCCATCCAACGGCGTTTCGTCGACATCTGGTGCGATGCAAATAAACGGGATTTGTAAGCGCGTTAATAATTCGCGGCGATAAATGGAGGATGAGGCTAAAATAAGTGGAGAAATTTTCATAGGCGCTAGTTTATCAATAAAAGGGGATGAGAAAATTGCGAGTTAGATGGTTGCTCATGAGTTTTTTCATTTTATTTGCACATTTTTTGATTGCGGAAGAAGTTTTGCCATCCAAAAAAATCGCGATTTATATGACAGTAGATTGGGAAGGCGTTTCGCTTGAGCAAGAAAATATTGCTGCGATGCAAGCATTTAGAAAAAAATTCCCACATATCCCCATGTTGCAGTTGTTAAACCCAGCCTATTTTGTGCGCGATGGCGTGAATACAGAAACAATTGCGAGCACGATACGCAGCACATTTTTGCCAAATGATACGCACGGCTTGCACGTGCATGCTTGGAAATCCCTCGTTCATTATTGCGGCGTGCCTTATCAATCCGGTTTTTCATACGCCGACACCAATGAAGCTTGCGAAACGGGCGATTGTGGTTACACCGTGAGTTTGGAGTTTGCATATTCGCAAGAGCAACTCACGCAACTCGTTAGTTGCAGTAGTGAAGTTCTAGTAAAAAATGGCTTTCAACAACCTAGACATTTTCGCGCGGGCGGCTGGCAGTTAGGTGAAAAATTAAGCGCAGCATTACAAAAAAATGGCTTTATTTGGGATAGCTCGCGCACTGATGCAAATTTACTCACCAGTCGTTGGCATGCGGAAAGTGGCTTGGTGAAAATGGTGCGTACTTTGCATCCTGAGAGCACGCCGCTTGACCAACCTTATCCAATTTCAGACACGCTGATGGAGTATCCCAATAACGCCAGTTTGGCGGATTACACAAGTGCCAAGCAAATTGTAGAAATGTTTAAAACCTTAATCGCGCAAAATAAAAAGGTGATGGTGCTTGGGTTTCACCAAGAAACCGCCGCAGATTTTTTAGAGAATTTAGAAATCGCAATCCCCAAAATGGAGGCGCTCGCTAAGAAAGAACGTGTGGAAATAGAGTGGCAAAGTGATTAGCCTGTATCAATAAAAAAGCCGACAGTTTGTCGGCTTTTTTATTGGGTTAAAACTATTCCGGTTGAATTTCTAACAGAGATTCATCCGGGGTGACGCTGTCACCTTTAGCAACATGCACGGCAACTACAATACCAGTTGTTGTCGCTTGGATTTCATTTTCCATTTTCATGGCTTCAATCACAAGCACGCCGTCACCGGCTTTGATTTTGTCGCCCGCTTTGACTTTTACCGCAACAATGGTGCCGGGCATCGAGGTGGTGATGTGACCGGCATGGCTTGGGCGAGGGCGCCCGCTTTTGACTGCTTTAGAGTCAGTTTTGCGTTTGCCTGTGCTTTGACCATTTGCGGTGACTTCAATTTCATTTAAAGTTTCCACAATCACTTCTTCAGCTGAACCGTCGATTGACACGTAGAACGGACGTTTTTCTTCACCCGGATGGCCGCTGCCAGTTAAGTTGATGTGGAAAGTTTCACCGTGCAGTGTCACTTTAAATTCCGTCGGCGCAAAGCGTGAGGCGGATGCGCTGACAGCGGCTTTATCCAATAATTGCTCTGGTTTGAGTGAGCCCGCTTGGCGTTCTTGCAAGAAGTTTTTGCCAATATCGGGGAACATGGCGTAAGTCAGCACGTCTTCTTCAGACAATGCAAAACGCTCGGATTCTTGTGTCAAACGCTCCATTTCCGGTTCAAGCAAATCGGCAGGGCGGCAGGTAATCGGCGTGGCATCGCCAATGGCTAATTTTTTCACGGTTTCATCTACCGCGCCCGGTGCTGCACCATATTGACCTAAAAAGTAATTTTTAACTTCATTGGTGATGGATTTGTAGCGTTTGCCCGTCATCACGTTCAGCACCGCTTGTGTGCCGACAATTTGTGACGTTGGCGTAACAAGCGGAATGTAACCTAAATCTTTACGCACTTGCGGAATTTCTGCCAATACGGCATCCATTTTATCCAGTGCGCCTTGCTCTTTAAGTTGATTGCTTAAGTTAGAAATCATGCCGCCTGGTACTTGGTTAACGAGCACGCGCGTATCCACGCCTGTGTATTCGCTTTCAAACTGCCAATATTTTTTACGTACTTCTTTAAAATAGGCGCTCACTTCTTGTGCAGCCGCCAAATTCAAGCCAGTGTCGTATTCTGTGCCTTGCAATGCGGCAATCATGCTCTCAGTGGTTGGGTGGCTTGCACCTTCAGAGAATGCAGACACGCAAGTATCAATAATCATCGCGCCATTTTCAATTGCGCGCAGTAAGTTCATGCTTGCTAAACCGCTGGTCGCGTGGCTGTGGACATGAATTGGCAGCGAAATATTAGCTTTTAGTGCTTTCACCAACTCAATCGTGGCTTGCGGTGTCAGCAAACTCGCCATGTCTTTAATGGCAATCGTATCAGCGCCCATTGCTTCAAGTTGTTTGGCGATACCAACAAAATGCTCAACATTATGAACAGGGCTGGTGGTGTAGCTAAGCGTGCCTTCTGCGTGTTTGCCCGCTTTTTTGACAGCCTCAATTGAAACTTTCAAATTACGTACATCGTTGAGTGCGTCAAAAATACGGAATACATCTACACCATTGTCAGCAGATTTTTGCACAAAGGCACGGACAACATCGTCAGAATAATGGCGATAGCCTAATAAATTTTGGCCGCGTAATAGCATTTGGATGCGCGTATTTGGCAACGCTTTGCGCAATTTTTGTAGGCGTTCCCACGGGTCTTCTTTTAAGTAGCGCACACAAGCATCAAATGTAGCGCCGCCCCAAGCTTCGAGTGACCAAAAGCCAATGGAATCCAATTGCTTGCAAATTGGCAGCATATCTTCGGTTCTTAAGCGGGTAGCGATATGGCATTGGTGCCCATCGCGTAAAACCAATTCAGTGACTTGTATTTTGCTCATAATGACTCTTAGTGACGAATTTTTTAGTAACAAATGTTAAGTGAATCAAATGCCTTCGTGCGCGGCAATGGCGGCAGAAATCGCGGCGGCAATCAAAGCCGGAGGAATTTCATTGGCGTACTGCGTGAGCTCCGTGTGAGATTCCACAAAGCTCGTATTAAACTCCGCATTTCTAAAATCCTCATGCTTCAAAATTTGTTGATAATAAGGAATAGTTGTTTTTACGCCATAAATCAACATGTCGTCCAGTGCGCGGCGACCACGCTCGATCACGCTTTCCCAATTGAGCGCCCAAACGGTGAGTTTTGCGCACATTGAATCATAATAAGGTGGTATCACGTAACCGCTAAATATCGCTGCATCCATACGCACACCGGGGCCACCTGGGGCATAGTAGCGCGTGATTTTACCAAAACTCGGTAGAAAATCATTTTTCGGGTCTTCAGCATTAATTCTAAATTCCATGGCATAGCCGCGGAACTGCACATCTTTTTGCTTGTATTGCAACGGCAAACCGTAGGCCACGCGAATTTGCTCTTGCACAATGTCGATACCGGTAATCGTTTCCGTCACAGTGTGTTCTACTTGCAAGCGCGTGTTCATTTCCATGAAATAAAACGTGTTGTCAGAATCTAACAAGAACTCAACTGTACCGGCGTTTTCATAGCCAACTGCTTTGGCTGCTTTCACCGCGAGTTCGCCGATATATTCGCGCTGCGCTTGACTCAATTGAGGCGAGGGCGCAATTTCTATTAACTTCTGATTACGACGCTGGATCGAGCAATCACGTTCAAATAAATGAATGGTGTTGCCTTGTGAGTCTGCCAACACTTGCACTTCAATATGACGAGGCTTCACTACACACTTTTCCAAAAACACTTCTGGTTTCCCAAAAGCTTTGCTAGCTTCGGAAATCACACGGTCGTAATTAGTGAGTAAATCTTTTTCACTATCGCAACGGCGAATCCCACGTCCGCCACCGCCATTGGTAGCTTTGAGCATAACTGGGTAGCCAATTTTACCAGCCAGTGCCACGGCATCATCTAAACTCTCTAAATTGCCATCGCTACCGGGTGTGCATGGAATGCCAGCTTTCATCATGGCTTGACGCGCTTGAATTTTGTCGCCCATTTGCCGGATCACATCTGCATTCGGGCCGATAAATTTAATGCCGCGGCGCGCACAAATTTCAGCTAACTCAGGGTTTTCTGATAAAAATCCATAGCCAGGATGTAGCGCGTCGCAACCGGAAGCAACGGCTAAGTTCACTATGGTGTGTGCGTTTAGGTAACCGCTAACTGGATCTGCGCCAATATTATAAGCTTCGTCCGCTTTTTTAACATGTAACGCGTGACGGTCGGCATCCGAATAAATCGCCACAGATTTGATGCCCATTTCTGAGCATGCGCGTACAATACGCACCGCAATCTCGCCGCGGTTGGCAATAAGAATTTTTTTAAACACCTTGCATGCCTTGAAAAATACGATTTTTTTGTCGCCGCCATTATAACATTCTTATCGCGCCAGCTAAATCTTAGCGATGAAATTTACGATGAAATTGTATGGCGTGGGGTGGAGTTTGGCCCGGCAAGCTTTAGAGGGTTAAGCGCTTTTAATATTATTTTTAGTAGCAAATTTTAACGATATGAATAAATTGCCAATAACAATCAACAACTTGCAGTTTGCTAAGCAAAAGCAGGTCTTATCCGGCGTGATTGATGCGATGGCATTTGAACGATTGCACGACGTGCTTGTTGTGGGTGATGCTGCATCTGGCACAGAAAATCAGGTGCGTTACATTTTGTCTGGTTGGCTTGATGTACAACATCGTGTGTTTTTAAAATTGGCGATAGAGGCCGATTTGCGTATGAATTGTCAGCGTTGCCTTTCGGTAATGCCAGTAAATCTCAGCTTAAATTTCACTTATCAAATTACACATCAAACTGAGCAGGAGTTGATTGAAAATGAACCGATGGAAGATGATGTGGATTTGATCGAGGCTGATACCAATATGGATGTTGGGTTGTTGATGGAAGATGAGTTGATGATGGCGCTACCGATTGCAGCGGTACATGCTGATGTGTGTATGGCGCTAAAAATGTCGAGTGGTGAAAAAGTGACTCCATTTGCTGCATTGCAGAAATTAAAAAAATAATTTGAGTACATTTGAAAATCAAATTAGTAGCTGACAATCGCATCGAAAAGGATTAGAATGCTGGATTGATTTTTTAGTGGCATGAAATTCTCGTTGATTTTGGCTGCTAGGTAGTTATCTTTTTTAGGTGTGGCAACTGGTGAATACTTGTCTTGGCCGCGCATTGTGTACAAAGATGATGTTTTAATCATTTTTATTTGGAGTAAATTATGGCAGTTCAACAAAACAAGAAAACACCGTCTAAACGCGGTATGCATCGTTCACATGATTTTTTGACTAACCCACCTTTGGCTGTTGAGCCAACAACAGGTGAAGTGCATTTGCGCCATCACGTAAGCCCATCAGGCTACTATCGTGGTCGCAAAGTGATGGCGACTAAAGCTGACTAAGCTTCGCTGATATTTTTTGGCTGACGTTTCGTCAAAAAATCTATGTTTTATACGGCGCCGCACCTAATCATGGTGCGGCGTTAGTTTATGCAGTAAACTTATCCCAATAAATCTACAAGCTTTTAACGAGCAAATCATATGATGGATATTACGCTTGCGATTGACGCAATGGGGGGGGACCACGGGCCGCATGTGACGATCCCCGCGGCCGTGCGTGCGCTAGAGTTGGATAAAAAGTTAAATATCGTGTTGGTTGGCCTAACTGATGCGATTGAGGCTGAGTTGAAGGTACTTAAAACCAGCACAAGTCCAAGATTGCGCATTCACCATGCTTCAGAAGTGGTGTCCATGGATGAGCAGCCACAAAGTGCGCTCAAAAATAAAAAAGATTCTTCCATGCGCGTCGCGATTAATTTGGTGAAAACCGGTGAGGCTGGTGCGTGTGTTAGCGCCGGTAATACCGGTGCGCTAATGGCAACGGCTCGCTTTGTGCTGAAAACTTTGCAAGGCATTGATCGCCCAGCGATTGCTGGCATTTTCCCCTCGCAACAAGGTAAAACTTATATTTTAGATTTAGGTGCTAATGCGGACTGTACGCCTGAGCAACTGATGCAGTTTGCGGTGATGGGCAGCATGCTAGTTTCGTGTGTGGAGCATAAAGAAAAACCGACGGTTGGTTTACTTAATATTGGCTCTGAAGATATTAAAGGCAATGAAGTCGTCAAGCAAACTGGCGATTTATTGCGCGCGAGCCATTTAAATTTTTACGGCAATATTGAAGGCAATGATATTTTTAAAGGCACTACAGATGTCGTGGTCTGTGACGGTTTTGTGGGTAATGTTACGTTAAAGGCTTCTGAAGGTTTAGTGCAAATGATTGGTCGGTTTTTATCTCAAGAATTTAAGCGTAATTGGCTTACAAAATTGATGGGATTGGCGTGTAAGCCAGTGTTGAATGCGTTTAAAAAACGTTTGGATCCACGGCTTTATAACGGCGCAAGTTTTTTAGGGTTGCGCGGTATTGTGGTGAAAAGTCATGGCGGGGCAGATAGCGTCGCTTTTTTAAATGCGATTCAAACCGCGGTGGAAGAAGCCAGAAGTGGTGTGTTAAAAAGTATTGCACATCAACTGGAAATTGAACACATGCAAACGCAGCACACACAAGTGACTGCTGCGTAAAAATTAAAAAATTGTTAAACGGAATCTGATGGTTTATTCAAAAATTTTAGGCACAGGCAGTTATTTGCCAGCGCAAGTGCGCACCAATGCAGATTTAGAAAAAATGGTCGACACCACCGATGAGTGGATTTTTGCGCGAACTGGTATTCGTGAGCGTCGCGTTGCTGCTGATAATGAATATACGAGCGACTTGGCATTTCAGGCTGCAAAAAATGCAATTGCAAGTGCGGGTATTTCTAAAGAGGAAATTGATTTAATTATCGTGGCAACAACAACGCCCGATAAAATTTTCCCTAGTACAGCTTGTATTTTGCAGCAAAAATTAGAAATTTCTGGTTGCCCGGCGTTTGATATTCAAGCGGTATGTAGTGGTTTTGTGTACGCCATTTCTACGGCAGATAATTTTATTAAAGCGGGCAGCGCAAAATGTGCCCTAGTGATTGGTGCGGAAACGTTCTCAAAAATTACTGATTGGACGAATCGCGGTAATTGTATTTTGTGGGGTGATGGCGCGGGCGCCGTAATTTTAAAAGTGAGCGATGAGCCGGGTATTATTTCAACGCACCTACATGCGGATGGACGTTATGAAAAAATGCTGCATGTGCCGCGCGAGGAAGTGCACACTAAAGAACATGTATGCCCCGCAAATAAAGTGGTGATGGAAGGTAATGCCGTTTTTAAAATGGCCGTGAACACCCTGGATGCGATTGTGGATGAAACCTTGACTGCAAATGGTTTGCAAAAATCTGACATTGATTGGTTGGTGCCGCATCAGGCGAATATTCGTATTTTGCAAGCGACAGCCAAAAAATTGGACATGGACATGAGCAGCGTAGTCGTGACGGTCGATAAGCATGGCAATACTTCTGCGGCTTCCATTCCGCTGGCGCTTGATACTGCTGTGCGTGATGGTCGCATCAAACGTGGTGAAACCATTTTGATGGAAGCGTTTGGCGGTGGTTTTACTTGGGGTTCTGTGCTGGTTAAGTATTAGTTTTTTAATTTCTTAGAATTTACATACACATGAGTCAATTTGCATTTTTCTTTCCGGGTCAAGGCTCGCAATCCGTCGGTATGATGAACGGTTTTGATGGCGTCGAAGTTGTAAAACAAACGTTCACCGAAGCGAGTGATATTTTAGGTGAAGATTTTTGGGAGATGGTGACTGCGCCTAACGAGCGCATTAACGAAACCACCAATACACAGCCTGTGATGTTAATTGCAGGTGTGGCGACTTGGCGTGCATTTCAACAAACAGCCAAACAACAGCCTGCTGTTTTGGCTGGTCACAGCTTGGGCGAATATACGGCTCTGGTGGCCTCAAGCGCATTAAGTTTTGCCGATGCTTTACCGCTGGTGCGTTATCGCGCGCAGGTGATGCAAGAAGCTGTACCAGCCGGTGTGGGTGCGATGGCGGCGATTCTGGGTTTGGATGATGCTGTGATTGTGAGTTTGTGTGCAGAAGCTTCGCAAGGTGAAGTGCTGCAAGCCGTGAATTTTAATTCGCCCGGTCAAGTGGTGATTGCCGGACACCAAACTGCCGTTGAGCGCGGTATGGCGCTTGCCAAAGAAAAAGGTGCAAAACGCGCGTTGCCATTGCCAGTGAGCGTGCCTTCGCATTGTTTGTTGATGAAGCCGGCGGCAGAAAAATTAGCGGACTATTTAAAAGGTGTCAGCATTCAAACGCCAGCAATTCCAGTGATTCACAATGCGGACGTGCAAGCTTATCAAATCGAAGCGGAAATCAAAGATGCGTTGGTGCGCCAGTTATTTAGCCCGGTACGCTGGGTAGAAACCGTGCTAAAAATTCATACGGATGGTATTGCCAACGCTGCTGAGTGTGGTCCTGGCAAGGTGTTGGCCGGCCTCACCAAACGTATTGTGGCGGAGTTGCCATGTACGGCGCTAGTGAGCCAAGACGCCGTCGCCACATTTTTACCGAATTGATTGAAAAGAATTTAGAGGAATTTTTATGTTAACTGGACAAATTGCCTTAGTCACTGGCGCAAGCCGTGGCATTGGTGCGGGTATTGCAAAAGCGTTAGCAGCACAAGGCGCGTTTGTGATTGGTACGGCGACCACAGAAAATGGCGCAAAATCCATCAGTGAAATGTTTACGCAAGAAAATTTAAAAGGCGAGGGTTTGGCGCTAGACGTGACGAACCCTGAACAAGTGGACGCTGTGATGCAAACCATCAGCGAGCGTTTTGGCGATGTGACCATTTTGGTGAATAACGCTGGCATTACACGCGATACGCTGTTTATGCGCATGAAGTTTGAAGACTGGCAAGAAGTCATCAATACCAATTTAAACTCTATTTTCAGAATGAGCCAAGCGGTGCTAAAACCGATGATGAAGGCACGTAACGGCCGCATTATCAACATTACTTCGCTGGTTGGCCACATGGGTAATCCTGGCCAAACCAATTATGCGGCGGCAAAAGCCGGTGTGGCTGGGTTTACTAAAACCTTTGCCGCAGAAATTGGTAGCCGTGGTATTACCGTCAATTGTGTTGCGCCGGGCTTTATTAATACCGATATGACTGCAGAGTTACCTGCAGAAATTGTCGAAAAAATGACGGCGAGAATCCCCGTGGGGCGTTTTGGCAATGTCAATGAAATTGCGGCAACGGTGGCATTTTTAGCTTCGCCAAATGCTTCCTACATTACCGGTGAGACCATTCACGTGAATGGTGGTTTATTGATGGTTTAGTGCTTTATTTCGGTTTTGATGATTGGAATAAAGCTAATTTTTGTGTTTTTATTTTGTTTTGGTAGAATAGCGCGCTAGCTGACTAAGTTATTTTTCAATAAGGGGTAAATAGATGTCTGACATCGAACAACGTGTTAAAAAAATTGTGGCTGAACAATTAGGTGCAAAAGAAGAAGATGTGAAAAACGCATCCTCATTTGTAGATGATTTAGGCGCTGACTCACTCGACACAGTAGAGTTGGTGATGGCACTGGAAGAAGAATTTGACTGCGAGATTCCTGACGAAGAAGCAGAGAAAATCACGACCGTGCAATTGGCCATTGATTACATTAATACAAACCTGAAATAAATCAATTTCTCACGCGCGTAAAACTGCTGTCTGGCGGTTTTACGCGTTTGTTTTATCTTCTCCCCAATCTTATAGTAAGATTTGCTTTTGCAATTTTCTTTAGGCCTTTCTTTATGCAAAAACGTAGAGTCGTGGTGACCGGTCTCGGTGTGGTTTCTCCTGTTGGTATCGGTGTCAAAACAGCGTGGGATAACTTAGTTGCTGGTGTTTCCGGTATCACAAACATTACCCATTTTGACCCAAGTGCATTTGCTTCCACCGTTGCCGGTGAGGTGAAAAACTTTAATGCAGAAGACCATATTTCTGCCAAAGATGCGCGCCGGATGGATCGTTTTATTCAATTTGGTTTGGCTGCTGGCATTGAAGCGGTTAAAGATTCAGGTCTTGAAGTGACCGAAGAAAATGCTGAGCGCATTGGTGTTTCCATTGGTTCAGGCATTGGCGGTATGCAATTTATTGAAGATACTGACGCGCTTTACCAAGAATCAGGCCCACGGAAAATTTCACCATTTTTTATCCCTGGCACCATTATCAATATGATTTCGGGCAATTTGAGCATTATGTTTGGCTTTAAAGGCCCAAACGTAGCGATTGTCACGGCCTGTACTACGGGCACACATTCGATTGGCGATGCCGCGCGGATGATTGAATACGGGGATGCCGATGTGATGGTCGCGGGCGGATCAGAAGCGGCAATTACCCGTTTAAGTGTGGGTGGTTTTGCTGCCGCACGTGCGCTTTCAACCCGCAATGATGACCCTGCAACCGCAAGCCGCCCTTGGGACAAAGACCGAGACGGTTTTGTGATTGGTGAAGGTGCTGGCGTACTAGTGCTAGAAGAGTACGAACACGCTAAAAAACGCGGCGCAAAAATTTATGCGGAGTTAAGCGGCTATGGCATGAGCGCAGACGCTTACCACATGACCGCGCCGAATATGGACGGCCCACGTCGCTCAGTTAAAAATGCTTTAAATAACGCAGGGATTAATCCTGACCAAGTCCAATTCGTCAACGCGCACGGCACGTCAACGCCACTGGGCGATACCAACGAAACCAACGCCATTAAAGCCGCGTTTGGTGATCATGCTTATAAATTGGTGGTGAACTCAACAAAATCCATGACTGGTCACTTGTTGGGCGGCGCAGGCGGGTTGGAATCGGTATTCACGGTGCTTTCTGTGCACAATCAAATTTCTCCGCCAACAATCAATATTTTTAATCAAGACCCAGATTGCGATTTGGATTACTGTGCCAATACCGCGCGTGATGTAAAAATTGAATACGCTCTGAAAAATAACTTTGGTTTTGGTGGTACTAACGGAAGTTTAGTTTTCAAGAAAATTTAGCTTGATGGCACCTTCTTAAAAGCTGAGTGTTAAACGTTTTCTAGATTTATTATTTAATTTTTTTCGAGATATGCCATGAATTTAAACCAGTTTTCGCTTAACAATAAACAATCAGTTTTAGTGGTTTTATTTATGGTTTTTGGGGCATTCACAACTTTAAGTTGCGCTGGCACGCCAAGCAATTTTCCTAAAATAAAACCTGGGCTTTGGGAAACTTCAATGACCATGGATGGCAAGGCAATGCCAAAAGTACGACAATGTGTTGATGCAAAAATGCAAGCGGAGTCTGAAAAAGCATCAGATGACTATGAAAAAAAGAATTGTAGCAATGCTAAATACAGACAATCAGGTAATACTTTTTATGCGGAAATCACTTGCAAAGGTTTTGACGGTAAACCAATGCTGTCAAAGACAGAGTCAACCTTTGTTAATCAAAATGAATTAAAAACAAAAATTGTCACCGTTAATAACGGTAAAACTGAAACGATGCTTAATCACACAAAGCGTGTAGGGGATTGCTCAGCTAAGGAAGCTAGTTCGGCCAGTGTTGCTGACGATAACGGCAATATGCAATCTTTAGATGAGTTATTAAAGCAAGCCAAAGAAGCGCAAAAGAAATTTAAATAATTTTCATACGTGCTACAAATTTGTTAAGAACTACAAGAAAGCATCGAACAACCCGCTTTATGCCTTGCCCAATCTGGGCGTTTTTCTTCAAACTTTTCTTTGCCGGATTGTTGGCTATAAGGGTTTTTGAGTAAATTCAGCAAGGTTTCAAGTCGGCTGGTGTCGCCTTGCTCGGCTAAATCAATGGCTTCTTGCGCTAAATAATTTCGCAATACATAGCGTGGATTATGCGTGCGCATTTTCTCCAATCTAACTTCTGGAGTGAGGTTATCTTGCAAAACGCGCATGCAATATTTTTTTAGCCAATCGTTAAAATCTTCTTCAAAGTTTTTAAACCCAGCCTCAGTATAAAAAGCAATTTTTAGCGTTCCCAAATTCGGATTTTTTAAATCCAATTGGGCAAGATGCGTAAAAAATAACGTCATATCGACTTCCGCACGCGTCATCAGCTCAAAACAGCGGTTGATTAAATCGCCGTCATCGTCTTGCAATGTTGCAAACCCAAATTTTCCGCAAAGCGCAGCGGTTAATTTTTCTGTGTAAACGGTATCAAAATAGGCAAGGCCTTCAGAGAGTCCTTTTTCATCTTTTACGATTGTCCAAAGTGCATCCGCAAGCCGTTCTAAATTCCAGCGGGCGATGTCTGGCTGTCGACCGTAGCAATATCGGCGACCTTGTGCGTCGGTGGTGTTGGGCGTCCAACCGGGGTCAAAATTGTCGATCCAGCCATAGGGGCCGTAATCAATGGTAAGACCTAAAATCGACATATTGTCAGTATTCATCACGCCATGCACAAAGCCAACACGCATCCAATGCGCAATCATTTCTGCGGTGCGGCCGCAAATTTCTTTAAACCAAGCGAGTATCAGCGCATTTGAGGCAACGCCATGGGTGATTTTTTCTGGTTGCTCTGTGAGCCAGTCAGTAAAATCGCGGTCGATGGTAAAAGCGATGAATTTTTTGAGTAAATCTAGCTCTTGTTGGCTAGCCAAATTTTCAAAATGCCCAAAGCGCGTGAAAGAGGGCGCCACACGGCAGACAATCGCACCGGGTTCCATTTGCGGGTTACCGTCATAAAACATGTCGCGCCTGACAAGTTCACCTGTGTTCACCAAACTCAGCGCGCGCGTGGTGGGGATGCCTAAATGATGCATGGCCTCAGAACACAAAAATTCACGCAAGCTAGAGCGCAACACGGCGCGGCCATCCGCACTGCGCGAATATGGCGTTTCGCCAGCACCTTTTAGCTGTAATTCAAAGCGCTTGTTTTGGTGGATAAGCTCACCCAGTAAAATTGCGCGACCATCACCCAATTGCCCAGCCCAATGGCCAAACTGATGGCCGCCGTAACGGGTGGCATAACTTTCCATACCCTGTAATAAACCATTGCCGCTCAAGGCTGCCAGCATTTCTGGTGAGTGCATGAAAGAATCTGAAAAGCCTAAAAAATCAGCGACTTCTTTTGAGTAAGCCAATAATCTTGGGTGACGCACGGGCGTTGCCGTGACTTTTGACCACAAGGCGTTTGGCACTTTGCGGATAAAGTTGGCGGTTTCTGGGTCACCCGGCAGTTCGCGGAGAAAACGGTTATCGAAATGGAGTTTTTTCATGGCTGTATTTTAGTCGGAATTTACCCACGGCAGCTAATTTACTCCTAAGCTCATGTATCATTACGCAAAATTAACTTTGAAAGTTTGAATGAACGTATTTTTTGAAGAAGATGGCAGTTTTAAGGTTGCCAGCATTATGTCTGAAACGCCAGCCGCATTGCAGGTTGAATCTATCAGCGGTAAACGTAGCAAAATCAAATTAAACAATGTACTGATGCGTTTTGAGGGTGACATGAATCACTTTCTAACGTCTGCCAATAGCTTAGCCGAATCTTTCGATTTGGATTTTATGTGGGAGTGTTGCGGCGAACCGGAATTTTCTTTTGATGAATTTGCAAATGAATATTTTGGGCGTGCACCAACCCCACTCGAATCAGCCGCCATCGCCATCAAGCTCCACAGCGCGCCGATCTATTTTAATCGCAAAGGCAAAGGGCGCTACAAAGCTGCGCCAGCCGATATTTTAAAAGTCGCACTCGCTGGCCTAGAAAAAAAGCGCCTTTTGCAAGAAAAAATGGCGCAATGTGTGGTGCAACTTAAAGCTTTTACTTTGCCAGAAGACATCGCGCAAAAGCTCGACATGCTGCTGTATGAGCCAGACAAAAATAGCATGGAGTATAAAGCGCTTGATACTGCTTCTGCTGAAACGCATTTAAGCCATGTGAAATTATTGCAGCAATGTGGCGCGATTCCTTCTATACACGATTACCATTTTGGCGCATTTTTGCGCGAGTATTTTCCTAAAGGGGCGGATTTTCAAACGGATGAAACGCCAATTATTTTGGAAGAGTTGCCAGAATCGCTAGTAGAAGCATTTAGCATTGACGATAGTACGACGACAGAAATTGACGATGCTTTTTCTATTGAAACCTTAGAAAATGGCATTAAACGCATTGGCATTCACATAGCTGCGCCTGCTTTAGGCATTGCTGTTGATAGCGCGTTGGATGTTGAAGCAATGAAACGGCTTTCTACCATTTATATGCCGGGGCATAAAATCACCATGCTGCCGGAAAGTGCGATTCGGCCGTTTAGCTTAGATGCTGGTGAGATTAAACCCGCGCTTTCGCTGTATTTATATGTGGATGCTGATTTGAATATTGTTCAGCGCGATACCAAAGTTGAGCGCATCCGCATTGCAGAAAATTTGCGCCACGATACGTTAGAGCCATTTTTTAACGCCAATACGCTGCAAGAAAATAGCGGCCACCCATACTGGGAAAAACTTAAATTTTTATTTGAACTTGCAGAAAATTTAGAAAAAGCGCGCGGAAAATATGACCCGACCAAGCCACCACAAGTGGATTACAATTTTTACGTGACAGATGGCATTGTGCGTATTGTCGGACGCCATCGCGGATCACCGATGGATAAACTGGTGGCCGAGCTCATGATCGAAGCCAATCAGCAGTGGGGTGCGTTGTTGGCAAACCACGGCGTGAGCGGGCTTTATCGCGCGCAAATGGGCGGCAAAGTGTATATGACCACCAAAGCGGAGCCGCACCAAGGCTTGGGCGTAGCGCAATATGCGTGGAGTACTTCGCCATTACGCCGCGCGGTGGATTTAATCAATCAGCGCCAAATTATTTCTGTCGTGCTGAATCACGAGCCAACTTATGACGAAAATGGCGATGCACTCAATACGCATATGCGAAATTTTGACCAAGCTTACAACGCCTATGGTGAATTTCAAACGCGGATGGAGCGCTACTGGTGTTTGCAATATTTGATTCAAGAAAACATTCAAGAAATTAACGCTACTGTTTGGCGCGAAAATTTGGTGCGTTTAGACGGCATGCCGTATATCACCAAAATTGGCGGTTTGCCTGAGCTTGCCAGCGGCACGCGCGTCAAGTTAGCAATTAAAGAAGTGGATACGTTGATGATCGAACTTGAGTGCAGATTTTTGCAAGTGTGTGAGGACGCTTAAAAATGTTTGGTTGGGGCAAAAAATTACACCGCAGTGTGAGTGAAGCTGGCCAAGTGGAGATAGGTGAAATTGACGGCATTCGCTCAATGTACATAGACACCAACACCATTCAAAGCTCTATGCGCGTGAAAGCGCCTTTTGAACTGGTGCTGGCGTATTCGCGCGGCATGATGGCGCTTTTGCTTTTTTTGGAAGAAGCACAAGAATCGTTGATGATTGGTTTGGGTGGTGGCAGTATTCCAAAATTCATTTGGAAAAATTGCCCGACGATTAAGCAAACTGTGGTGGAAATTAATCCGAAAATTATTCACATAGCGCGTACGCATTTTTTTGTACCAGAAAATGATGAGCGCTTGAATATTTTGGAGGCTGACGGCTTGGCTTATTTAAAAGAACACCCTAACAGCACGCAAATTTTACTGATGGATGCCTACGACGGCAAAGGCCTTCCGCCGGATTTCTGCTCACAAGATTTTTTTGATGATTGTGCAGAGGTGTTAAAAGATGACGGCGTGTTTGCGATTAATTTATGGGGGTCAGATAAAAATTTTGGGCTATATTTGCAGAGAATCTACAATAGTTTCGATGGCAAAATTTTAAAATTGCCGACTGGGCGGCCGGGGAATATTATTGTGTTTGGTTTTAATACAGCACAAAAATCACTCAATATAAAAACTTTAGTAGCGCGTGTAAACGCTTTAAATAAAATCCATGCGATTGATTTTAGCGCGCTATTGGAAATTTTATTGGCGTTTAACGCGCAACATCAGCAAAAGCTTTATTTTGGTGCTGAAGTCAGTTAAAAGCTTTAAAAAATCGGAAAAAGAATGAACCAATATTTTGCCACTTGCCCGCGAGGTCTAGAAACGCTGCTTGTTGAAGAACTTAAACAAAGTGGCGCGCGCGATATTAAGCCCACCGATGGTGGCGTGGGTTTTGCGGGTGATCTTGCAGTGTGTTATCACGTCAATTTACATTCACGCATTGCAACGCGCATTTTGATGCAAGTCGGGCGCGGCAAATATACGAACGAAGATGAGCTTTACCAAGGCGCCTACAAAATTAACTGGCCGAATTGGTTTAATGTGCAGCACGCGTTTATGGTAAAAGTGACTGGCGTGAAATGCCCGCTCAAAAGTTTGGAATTTGCGACCTTGCGCATTAAAGATGCGATCTGCGATAAATTTCGGCAAGCGGTGCGCGAGCGCCCAAATATCGATACACGCACGCCAGCCGTGCGTGTGCATGCCTATTTAACCGCAGAAAATTACCAACTATATGTTGATACTTCCGGCAATGCGTTATATCAACGCGGAAACCGCAAAGCCAGTATTGAAGCGCCTTTGCGGGAAAATTTAGCTGCCGGAATTTTACAACTTTCTGGCTGGAAACCTGAACAGCCCTTGCTAGACCCAATGTGCGGAAGCGGGACATTTTTGCTAGAAGCCGCAATGATGGCCTTAAACATCGCGCCCGGTTTGCACCGCCCGTTTGGGTTTGAAAAATTAAAAAATTTTGAATCTGACACGTGGAAAAAAATTAGAAATGCTGCAGTTAAAAATGTAAAACCTGTCGGTTTTCAAAAAATTTATGGCAGCGATATGGATTTGCGAGCGGTGCGTGTCGCTAAACAAAATTTAGCCGAAGCAGGGTTGATCGAAGCTGTGCAACTCACGCATATTGATTTTTTAGAAGTATTGCCGCCCGCCGAAAGTGGCGTGTTGGTCGCGAATCCACCTTATGGTGTGCGAATTGGCGAAGATGAAGATTTAGCCGAACTCTACCCAAAAATGGGCGAAAGTCTAAAGCGTCGCTTTGCCGGTTGGAACGCTTATTTTTTAACCAACGACATGCGTTTGCCAAAACTCATGCGCCTAACGCCAAGCAAGCGTACGCCATTATTTAACGGGCCATTAGAGTGTAGACTCTTTGAAATCAAAGTGGTGGCGGGTAGCAACCGAAAATAGGCAAAAAATATGGCAGATTCCTTAATTGAACTTCGCAGCAAAATTAACGCGTTTGTAGAGGCCCGCGATTGGGATCAATTTCATACGCCAAAAAATTTAGCCATGGCGATGATTGTAGAAGCGGCAGAATTAGTTGAGCAATTTCAGTGGAACACGCCGGAGGAAAGCCAAACAATCACGCCTGAAAAACGGGAGGCAGTGAGCCACGAACTTGCTGATACTTTTGTATATTTGCTTAGAATTGCTGAAGTGTTGGAGATTGATTTGATCGAAGCTACCAATCAAAAAATCGCCCTCAATGCTAAAAAATACCCAGTTGAAAAAGCCCGTGGGAAAAACAATAAATATACGGACTACCTCTAAACAATCTAGGTTTCATCTAGATATCTTCTTCTTTGATAATCATATTGGTGATTATTTCATTTCCTTCATAAGCAAATTCAAAAAATATCTTGTTGCGATATAGAGATTTCTATATTCAATAAAATTTTTTTCTGCCGTTACTAAGCGCACAGTAAGCGCAATTTTAATCATTCCCCGTTGAAGTGTGCTTTGCATATGGCTCAAATGGACTATTGTGGGATTGGCCCCACAACAAATAAACTTGAGGATAAGTTTTGCTCTTTGTGTCCAAAGCGAGCAATGGGTAGATGGCAGAAAATTATGTATTCCTTTTTGTGTGGAGCAAGCACTAAATAATGTTATTCAATTTTAGAGGTCATTTAACAGGTTTTATATTCTCTGCTTTTTTAATATTTAATTGTGTTGTTAGCGTTGCAGATGAGCTGCCTGCAATCAGTTTTTACACCAATTTTGCAGGTATGCATTTTGTTGACCAATCTGGAAGGCCATTTAATCCATCTCGTTATTTAGGCAAGGTGACATTATTTAATTTTATTTATACCAAATGCAGTAATGTCTGCCCAACGCAAACCAAGCAATTGGTTGAGGTGTATAAAACTCTACCAAAATCGTATCAAGACAACATTGTATTTGTGACGATTTCATTAGATAGCCAGTTTGACAAGCCGCAGGTGTTAAAAAAATACGCACAGAAAATGGGGGTAGAGTTCAGCAATTGGCCCTTTGTTTCTGGGACTTATGAAGACATAAAAGACTTACAAGAAAAACTATTTTTGTTTGGGAATCCTGTAAATCCTAGCCATCCAAAAATTGATATCACGCAATTAAAAACAAAGCAAAAAGAAGATGTGTTGAAAAATCATATGACCATTTTGTGGGTAGTCGATAAAAAAGGCCTATTAATCCAACGCTACGCTGCCGCGCCGATGGATGTTGCACGCCTAGAAAAAGAATTGCAGCAAATCAGTGACATATGAATTTTTTTATGTGTTCAGAAAAGAGTTAAACAGAATTATCCAAGGCTTGAAAATGCATTCGAAAGAAAATAAAAGATTAACAACGTCTCAAATTCACAACATTGAAGAACATAACTTTTTGCGTAGGATTCAAAAGCCTATCGCAAAATTACTTATTGCGACCATGCTGTTTTTGGATGTTCCACCATTTTTGCTTGATCAGCAAATTGCGCAAGCGGCGGCTTTAACAACAGATCCAAGTGCATGGGTGACCGTACCTGTCAAAGCAGACGCATTAATGCAAAATCTCAATATCCCTGCGAATGCGGCGACACAGGGAATGTGGTCGGCACCTTTTGCGTGGCCAATGAATGGTTTGCATAGCATGTTACTTCCTGATGGCAAGGTGCTAACATTTGGTACCGATGCGAGTGGTAATGCACAAAATGGGCGGTTATTTGATGTTTGGGATCCTTATCTAGGTTTGGGTGCTAATAGTCATAACTCCAGTTACTTAGCCGCACAACAAGATAGTTTTTGTGGAACAGCAACTTATCTTAATGACGGCAATGTGCTGGTTACTGGTGGCAATTCTGGTAATGGCGGTTATGGTAAAGGAAGTTTGATTTATAACCCTGTCACTAACACGCGTGCTACTGCGCAGGCGGTGACTGCCCTACCACGTTGGTACTCCACCATGATTGGATTGCCGGATGGGCGCAAGTTAGTCATGGGCGGCATGGTGCCTTACACAGAGGGTATGTATAACGACCCTGCTGGCGCAATTTCGCGCGGTGAGCCCTCTATGACCCCTGAAATTTATGAGGGCGGAACTTGGCGCTCATTGTTTGGTGCAAATAGCCGCTTGGCATTCGGACCAGATTTTTTACGTACTTCATTCCCGCATGCATTTGTTGCGCCTAACGGGCAAGTATTCGGCATTTCTGCTGACAGAATGTGGTACATGGATGTGAATGCCAATAATGGCTCTGGCGCAGTATATGACAATGGTCAGTTTAAACCTGGGTATGGAAACAAAGCTGATCCTGATAATGTCGGCGCACTTAGCGTTGCTGTGATGTACGATATTGGTAAAATCATTCAAGTTGGTGGTAACGGCGGCTTTAACGGCGATGGGTTTCCTGCCAGCAATAAGGCAACCAGCATTGATATTAATGGTGGTGCGCCCGTATTAACAGAGTTGCCGCGCATGAATATACCGCGCCGCTATGGAAATGGTATCGTGCTTGCCAATGGCGAAGTGGTTGTTACTGGAGGTACGCGTCGTGGAAATGATGCGGGTGGTAATGAAGTATTTGCTGCTGAAATCTGGAATCCTGTATCCAACACTTGGCGTTTAGGCGCAAGCGCGTCCACGATTCGTGTCTATCATTCCATTTCTTCTCTATTGTTGAATGGGACGATTATCTCTACTGGCGGCGGTACACCTGGACCAGTGCTTAATAAAACAGGCGAAGTTTATTATCCACCTTACTTGTTTGAGCAAGTTGGGGGTGCTTCACGCCTTGCTACGCGTCCGGTTATCAAGGGCATAAGTGGCTTAAAGTATGCACATGGTGCATCCGTGCAGTTGGATATGGATTCGACAGCGACGATTCGGGGCTTATCCTTGATTGCTTTAAGTAATGGTACTCATACATTTAATGGCGGTCAGCGTCGTATACCATTACAGTTTTCACAGGAGGAAAATAGGTTAACTGCAACCATTCCTAATGCAAATTTAACCCCTCCGGGCTATTACCAAGTGGTTGCAATAAATACACAAGGTGTACCTTCATATGCAAATGTCATTGCAGTTGGCGCACAAATGGCTGCTCCACAAGTTGCCACCACGTCTTATGATCCTCGTACGACAACGCCTCCACCAGCCAATCTTCCTCCAACGGTTACATTAACTGCGCCTACCGCTGGTACAACATATACCCAAGGTGCAACTGTAGCCATGACGGCAACGGCTGCGGATAGTGATGGCTCGGTGGTTTATGTGGATTTTTATGAGGGTAATACGTTAATCGGTTCAGATACATCAGCGCCATATGCTTTCAACTGGCTCACTTCAACTTCAACCGCTACTGGTAACCGTAACATTACTGCAGTGGCGGTTGATAACGCAGGCGCGCAAAGCATTAGTGCGTCGCGCACTATCAGCATTAACAAAAATACTGCTGATAGCGATAATGATGGCATCCTTGATGTTTTAGACATTTACCCAAATGATGCAACGCGTGGCGCAGGTATTTGGCGGGAACAATATAACGGTGTTACTGGCGTTTTGGTATCCAATTTAACCAGCGCAACTAAATTCCCGAATGCGCCAGATGTTGTTGCAAATATGACAACCTTCACTGCTCCAGACAATATTGCCGATAACTATGGTACACGTATCCGCGGGATATTAACGGCGCCAGAAACGGGTGCTTACACTTTCTGGGTAGCTGGCGATGATGAGGTACGCTTATTTCTTAGTACAGACAACAATGCGGCAAATAAAAACCAAATCGCATATGTACCGGGTTGGTCATTCTCAGATGAATGGACAAAATATCCTGAACAAAAGTCAGCTATTTTAAATTTAGTTGCAGGTCAACACTATTACTTGGAAGTTTTGCATAAGGAAGGTGGCGGTGGAGATGGTGTAGCAGTAGCATGGCAAACGCCAAGCAACTCAGTACGTACGGTGATGACGGATCAGTACTTCCAGCGCTCTGTAACCAACACTGGGCCAAGTTCAATAGCATCATCGACAATCGTTTATGAAAAACGTAGCGGTGCTAGTAACCGTGTTTGGGTGGTTAATCCTGATAACGATAGTGTCAGTGTGATCGATGCGGCCACTAATAATCTGATTCAATCGATTAATGTCGGTACAGCACCACGCACTTTAGCGATTGCACCGAATGGTAATGTTTGGGTAACTAATAAAGACTCGGCTACCATTTCTGTGATTAGCCCAACGACATTGGCTGTGGTGCAAACCATTACGATGCCGCGCGCTTCACAACCTTTTGGTTTGGCTTTTGCACCTAATGGTGCTAATGCCTATGTGGTACTAGAAGCGTTGGGGCAAGTGCGTAAATTAAATCCTGCCAGTGGTGCGCTCGTTACTACTTTGGCAGTTGGCAGCAATCCGCGTCATGTTTCTGTCACAGCCGATTCTGCCACTTTGCTGGTTTCACGCTTTATCACGCCGGCACTGCCTGGCGAATCAACCGCTAACGTAGACACCAGTTCTGCTGGTGCTCAAGTGGTTGCAGTAAATGCTGGCAATATGACCCTCAATAAAACAATAGTGTTGCGCCATAGCGATAAAGCCGACACGACCATCACTGGTAGTGGTATTCCTAACTATTTGGGCGCTGCGGCCATTTCACCTGATGGTAAAACTGCTTGGGTGCCTTCCAAACAAGATAACATTAAACGCGGTATTGCACGTAATGGCCAACCGCTTAATTTCCAAAACACCGTGCGTGCGATTAGCTCACGTATTGATATAGCAACGCTGACAGAAGATTTGGCGCGTCGTATTGACCATGATAATTCAAGCCTAGGCTCTGCTGCGGTTTACCATCCTAGTGGAAACCATCTGCTTGTGGCATTGGAAACGAGTCGCGAAGTGGCGGTGATTGATCCAGCTACAGGTGTGGAGCGCTTCCGAATTAATGTGGGCCGCGCGCCACAAGGCTTAGCTTTGTCGGCTGACGGAAACACACTTTACGTTCAAGAGTTTATGGACAGAAGTGTATCTGTTGTTGATTTGAGTTCACTCATGAACAATGGCGCACTCAATGCCCTTGTGACTAAAGTAATCTACAGTGTGCCGCTAAACCAAGAGAAATTGCCTGCAAATGTCGTGTTAGGCAAGCAATTGTTCTACGATGCAAAAGACCCTCGCTTAGCACTGGATAGTTATATGAGTTGTGCGAGCTGCCATAACGATGGTGGTCACGATGGTCGCGTGTGGGACTTAACAGGCTTTGGTGAAGGGTTGCGCAATACTATCGCACTCAAGGGTCGTGCCGCCATGGGTCACGGCAACCTACACTGGAGCGCTAACTTTGACGAGTTACAAGACTTTGAGGGGCAAATCCGTGCATTAGCTGGAGGCTTAGGCTTGATGACCGATGCCCAATTCAACACGGGCACACGCAACCAACCGCTAGGCGACAAAAAAGCTGGAGTCAGTGCAGATCTCGACAACTTAGCTGCATATGTTGCCTCTCTTAAAAGTTTTGACGCGAGCCCGAACCGCAACGCGGACGGCACTTTGACTGCGCCCGCAACTGCAGGTAAAACCGTATTTGCCAATAGCTGTGCAAGTTGCCATGGCGGGGCAAACTTCAGTAGTAGCTCGGATGGTGGTGGCCTAAAAAATATTGGCACTATCAATGCGCTAAGTGGAAAGCGTCTCAATGGTAACCTTACGGGCTTAGATATACCAACACTTCGTGATGTCTGGGCGACAGCCCCGTACCTGCACAATGGTAGTGCGCCAACCCTGCAAGCAGCGATTCAGGCGCATAGTAACCTCAGTTTAAGTGCAACAGATTTGAGCAATGTTGTTTCATACATCGAGCAGATAGGCAACGATATTACGGATATTATCGTCGTACCTCCTAGTGAAGCCGTCGAATGTGCCAAAGAAAATGGTATATGTGCTATTCCAAGTAACGCCACAGCTTCAGTATGGTATGGAGCAAATACGAGTTGGAATATCAAAACCGGAATAACAGGTAGTATTGCTTGTAACAATAGTATGTTTGGTGATCCGCTCGTTGGTACGGCAAAAACATGTCGATATGTCGTCACCTCACAAACGAATGCCGCACCAATGGTATCGATAACGACACCAGTGAACGGCAATACTTACATACAGGGTGATAACTATACCTTTACAGCCAGTGCTAATGACAGTGACGGAGTGATTGGCAAAGTTGAGTATTACTACAATACAGACCAATTACTTGCCACACTCAGCCAAGCCCCTTACACCATCAGTGGCAGCACTGAAGGTGTTTTCCTTGGCGACTACATCATCACTGCAAAAGCCTACGACGACAAAGGAGCTGTGACGACCAGTAGCCCCATCACTGTTACTGTCAAGTCTGCTAGTCAAAACAAAGCGCCCAGCGTATCGATTACCACACCCGCAAGTAATGTCAGCTTAGCAAGGGGTGCGATTTATTCCATCACAGCAACTGCCATTGACACGGACGGCACGATACAACGTGTTGAGATTTACTATAACGGAGAAAATCTCTTAACAACACTAACCGCAGCGCCATACACATTAAGTGGCTCAACTGTCGATGTTCCCGCTGGGGATTACAGCATTACAGCCAGAGCGTATGACAACACTGGAGCATCGACCACCAGTCAACCTGTCGTAATCTCTGTTGGGCAATAGGAGCACAGGCATGTAAAGACAAATTGACATAGAGCATACGTCGGTACTAATACAAGTTAGCGACTGACCTTCGTTGTTCAGTTGTCACATATTTTAGTGAGTTTGATTTTTGAATAAAAATTCAAAATCCAAGGCTACACTGGATGAGTAAAAATTATGTTAACAAATGAATTTGGCTATATGAAATCTATAAGACAATTTCTGCTGTCGTTATTAATGGCAACAGTTTGTTTGACTTCTCATGCAGATGAAAAATGGCTGACTTACAAATTTACGAGCCATAAAAACAAAACCATCAATGCTAAGGCATTGTTAGGAAAATACGTCATTGTCAATTTTACATATACCGACTGTGTGATGTATTGCACAACACAAACACAACAATTAAAAAATTTAAGAAGCCGTTTGGTAAATGAAGTGCCTAATAAATATATTCAATTTATCTCAATCTCACTCATGCCAGATCGAGATAATCCAAAGTCTCTTAATGGGTTTGCTAAGAGATTTTCATTAGAAGATGCGCAGGATTGGCAATTTGTTACGGCAAATCCTGTGCAAATTGCCAAGTTAAAAAATTCTCTTGGCGTTCAGGTTGCCTTCGGTAACGAGCCAAATCAGTTTAATCATTCAACAAAAGTTTACTTGTTTGATACTCATGGCCAAATGGTTGAAACTTTCGATGGTATACCGATTGAGGATGAGAGAATTATTAAAAAAATTAATGCGTTAGAAGAAAATACTATCTAAGAGACCTCAAAAATGATGAAAAGAATCACTCTAAAGTTACTGTTTACACTATGTATTGTTTTTATAAATAATTCAATTCATGCCGCTGACCAAAATGCAGGTCATATTGTGGCTGAACTTTTGAGTAAAAAATGTATTGATATTTATGGCGCATCTCAGAATGATGGCGCTTTAGCTGTTCAGTATGGTTGCCATAACGGTGATAACCAACAGTTTAATTTTGTTCCAGTTGGCAGCGCTTTTCAAATAAAAGCAGAGCATTCCGGTAAGTGTCTTGGCGTCGAAAACGCTTCTTTAACAAGTGGTGCAAAAATTGTTCAATTAACCTGTGATGCAACCAGGAACAATATGCTTTGGCGTGTTAGTGGCTTAGGCGCGCAAAGACAGATTTCTGCCCTTCATTCCAATATGTGTATGAAAGTCACCGGAACACTTACTACTGACAACGCACAAATAATACAGTGGACATGTGAAAATGCTGTTGCTGTGAACGACAAATGGCGAGTGTTTTCGGCTAGCTTAAACGATTCTGCAAAGGTGCTGAAATCTCAATGGAGTGGTCCGTTTGCTTTGCCATTGGTGGCTGCCTCGGCGGCAAATCTCCCAAATGGAAAAATTCTTACTTGGTCTGCATATGCCAAGATGAGCTTTGCCGGCGGCTTTGGTAAAACTTATACTGCAATTTTTGATCCTGTAAGTAATGGATATTCGGAAGCTTTAATCTCTAACACTAACCATGATATGTTTTGCCCAGGAACTGCAACACTTGCTGATGGCAGAATCATGGTCACTGGAGGAAATAACAGTCAAGCAACCAGTATTTATAATCCTTCTACCAACTCGTGGACTAATGGTGATTTGATGAATATCACCAGGGGTTACCATGCGATGACATTGCTTGCGAACGGTAATGTATTTACTGTAGGTGGTTCATGGAGTGGTGGCGTGGGTGGTAAGAACGGTGAAGTTTGGTCTCCGGAAAATAAATGGCAAAGAAAATCAAATATCCTCGCGGACAACTTAAAAACTGGTGATTCTGCTGGAAATTTTAGAGCAGATAACCATATGTGGATGTTTGCTGCACCAAACGGAAAAATTTTCCAAGCTGGTCCATCAAAACGAATGAGTTGGATTAGTTTAGATGGAAATGGAAGTGTATTAGGCTCAAAACTAAGAGGTGATGACTCAGATGCGATGAGCGGAAATGCCGTGATGTACGATATTGGAAAAATACTAACAATCGGTGGTTCAAGAAATTACGATGGTGTGATTTCATCAAGCAATGTTTTAGATATTGATATTAACGCTGGCGAAGGTAATGAGGTGGTTCGACAGCTAGATAATATGTTGTACCCACGAGTTTTTCACAATAGTGTCGTCTTACCTTCAGGTGAGGTCGTTGTTGTTGGTGGTCAAAAATTTGCACAGCCATTTTCGGATGCTCAATCTATTCTTGCGGCAGAAATCTGGAATCCGACTACTGGAAAATTCAGTAAATTAGCTGATATGAAAACAGCAAGAAATTACCATTCTGTGGCGCTGCTTTTAGATGATGGACGCGTATTTGTTTCTGGTAGCGGATTATGTGGAGGATGTTCAACTAATCACGCAAATGTAGAAATATTAACTCCGCCTTATTTATTAAGTGAAGATGGTTCAAAAGCGATAAGGCCTGTCATTCAAACTGCGCCATCGACCGCAAAGGCAGGTGAAGCCATTAGTGTTGTCATGAATACAAATGGTCAGCACACTTTCGCTTTGATGCGATTAGGTGCAACGACACACACTGTTAATAGCGACCAACGAAGATTGCCTTTGCAGATTCAGAGCCAAAATAACAATCAATTTAATTTGTTGTTGCCATCGAATCAAAACGTTTTAATTCCGGGAAATTATTTTTTATTCGCCTTGAATCAAACGGGCGTACCAAGTATCGCCAAAGTGATTAATATCCCCATCACGACTACATCAGGTGGTGGCGGTGGCGACCAAACTGTTGACGTCAATAATGGGACGATTTCTAGCTTGCCTATTATTTCCTCTGGAGCAACGGCCGTTTATCAACCCATTACATCTATAGGTTTTACTTATAGTTGGAATTTTGGTGATGGTACTGCTGACACGGCTTACACCGCGAGCGGGAATGTAAGTCATATCTACGCGAACCCTGGTGTGTATGTTGTTACGCTCAGCACCAAAGACAGCATTGGTTTAATTACACGTAAGACCTATATCCAAGCGGTCTCGACAGGTAAAACCAGCAATACGCCAACCTACTCAAGCCCAATTTTGTATGAGAGCAGAACAGCAGGCGCAAGGGTATGGACAGTCAATCCTGACAATGACAGCGTCAGTGTGATTGATGCGAATAGCAAAGCAATTGTATCGACGATTAATGTTGGGCAATCGCCACGCAATATCGCTATTGCCCCAGATGGCAGAGTTTGGGTGACCAATAAAAAATCGGCGACCATCTCCATCATTAGTTCCAGTACACTCGCCGTAGTACAAACACTCAATTTACCAAGATCCTCACAACCACACGGTATTGCTTTTTCTCCCACCGGCGGTAGTGTTTTTGTCGTACTGGAAGCCAAAGGCCAACTACTCAAACTTGACGCCAGCACAGGCAACCAACAAGCACAACTTGCCATTGGTAGTCACCCAAGACACGTTTCAATCACCAGTGATGGTAGTAAAGCCCTTGTGTCGCGCTTTATCACGCCACCACTACCAGGAGAATCCTCTGCTGTTGTGAATGTCACCAACGCCAGCAATGTGGGTGCGGAAGTATTGGTCATCAATACAGCCAACATGACCCTTAACACTACGGTAAAGCTTAAACACAGCGACAAACCAGACACCCCCATTCAAGGGTCTGGTATTCCTAATTATCTCTCTGCCGCTGTCATTTCACCAGATGGTAGCAACGCCTGGGTATCCTCTAAGCAAGACAACATCAAACGAGGTATGGCAAGAAACAACCTCAAACTTGACTTCCAAAACACCGTACGTGCGATTAGCTCACGTATCAACCTTAGTAGCATGGCAGAAGAACATGCCAAACGTGTCGACCATGACAATTCAAGCGTTGGCGCAGCAGCTTTTTACCACCCTAGTGGTGTTTATTTATTTGTGGCTCTAGAGACGAGCCGGCAAGTTGCAGTTGTCGATGCTATAGCTGGAACAGAGCTATTCAAGATTGACGTAGGTCGTGCGCCTCAAGGATTAGTGCTTTCAGCCGATGCGAATACACTCTACGTGCATGAGTTCATGGATAGAAGTGTTTCAGTTATTGATTTAAGCCCACTACTTAAACAAGGTTTACTTCGTGCTACCGTGACCAATGTTGTGACTACGGTGAGCCCTTTACAAGAAAAACTAACGGCAAGTGTGGTGTTGGGTAAACAGTTTTTTTACGATGCCAAAGATACACGTCTTGCAAAAGATAGTTATATGAGCTGTGCTAGCTGTCATAACGATGGTGGTCATGATGGTCGTGTTTGGGACTTAACGGGTTTTGGTGAAGGGCTAAGGAACACTATCAACCTCAAAGGCCGCGCAGGCATGGGGCATGGTTTCTTGCACTGGAGCGCCAACTTTGACGAAGTACAAGACTTTGAAAAACAAATTCGAGACTTAGCCGGTGGCTTAGGTCTTATGACGGATGCCCAATACAATACTGGCACAAGAAATCAAGTATTAGGGGATAGAAAGACGGGGGTCAGCACAAACCTAGACGAACTCGCTGGTTATGTGGCTTCACTCAATACGTTTGATGAAAGCCCCAATCGCAATAGCAATGGAACCTTAACAACCAGTGCAACGGCGGGTAAAACAGTATTTAACGCCCAATGCGTAAGTTGTCATGGTGGAAGCAATTTTACGATTAGTAACAATATTAACAACTTAAGAAGCATTGGCACAATCAATGCGCTGACAGGCAAAAGACTCAGTGCCACATTAACAGGTCTAGATGTTCCAACGCTTAGAGATGTTTGGGCGACAGCCCCTTACTTACACAATGGCAGTGCACCAACCTTACAGGCAGCAATTCAGGCACATCAGGGTATTACACTGAGCTCTACTGACCTGAATAACTTAACAGCTTATTTAGAACAAATTGGTGATGAGCCTGTTGATACGATTATCCCACCAAATAATGCTGTTGAGTGTTCAAAAGAAAATGCCACATGTGCCATCCCTAGCGGCGCTACGGCCTCGGTGTGGTACGGTGCAAATACAAATTGGAATGTCAAAACGGGTCTGACAGGCAACATTGCTTGTAATAATGATACTTTTGGCGATCCACTTTTTGGTCTAGCAAAAACATGTCGATATATCTTTACCTCAACAGTAAACACGGCTCCAACAATATCGATAACGACACCAACGAACGGTAAAACTTACATTCAAGGAGATAACTACAGCTTTACAGCCACAGCCAACGATGGTGATGGGACGATCAGCAAAGTAGAGTTTTACTACAATGGCGAGGGTTTGTTAGCTACGCTCAATCAAGCCCCTTACACAATCAGTGGTAGTACTGCGGGCGTATTTCCTGGGGACTATGCGATTACTGCCAAGGCGTACGATGACAAAGGCGCTGTGACGACAAGTGCCCCAATTGTCGTCACAGTAAGCACAGCAACACAAAACAAACCGCCAGCAGTTGCAATTACTACTCCGTCATCCAGCGTTACCTTGACCAAAGGTGCGCCGTATACCATTACAGCAACTGCCAGTGATACGGACGGGACGATTGATAGGGTAGAAATCTACTATAACGGAGATAACTATTTGACAACGTTGACATCTTCACCATACACCGTGACAGGATCAACTGCAGCCGTACCGGCTGGTCAATATAGTATTACTGCCAAGGCTTATGACAATAATGGTGCGACGACTACCAGTCAGCCTGTAGTTATCACAGTAAATCCATAGCTAAGATTGATAAGTGGGTAAGGGTGGTTTTTTTCGTTGCTGTCGCAGCGCTTTGCGAGATAAAAACGGATGAATTAAGCATAAAATTGGCCTCGCAAAATAGATGGCAAATTTATTAGATTTTTAAAGGAGGCGAAAGCACAGTGATTGTCTGCACTTGAAAGTAAGAATACAGACCCTAAAAAGTTACGCTCTGATTTTTAAGGAAAGCCTTTCAAAAAAGCTTTGTTTGGATAATTTGGTTGCTGCCACTATTCCCAATGTATTGGCAACGCCATCGTACCAATCAAAAATGTGATAAGGCGTATATTGTTGAAGAAGCTCTGTCAGCCAAGCGAGCACTAAAAGACACAGTAAAACTTGGTATCGTTGCGCACCATTCTGAATAGGCAGTAAAAACCACAAGCTCACTACAAAGCAACATATGAAATGGGCTAATAAATCTTCATAAATAAAAGTTGATAAACGCGGCACCAAAATGAAAGTGAGTAGAAGCAATATCTCGATGCCAATAAATCCAACTAAAAACCAAGCCCGACGCAAGGTTAACATGAGCTGGTGGAAACTGTAATCGTTGGAGCGCCACCAGCAAGGGCTTCTTGATAGACAACATTGCAGCTTGCCATCTCTGTAGAGCTACCTGTTGAGGGGCTAACAATAAAGGCGACTGTTGTTGAATCTGGATATTCGATAATTACATCAGTGATTGTCGTAGCAGCGACAATTCCACTAGCATTCGCGGAGGGGTAAAAATTTGTCATAGTGATGCCATCAACTGGTGCTGCACCATCGTTCCCGTTTCGTATGTCAGCAACGCTATGCAACATATTACTTGCAGAAGATACAGCGGCAAAAATACTTTGCGTCTTTGCTATGGTGCTTCGTGCTGCATATCGACAAAGCGAGGGATGGCTGTAACAGCCAAAATGCCTAAAATCACAATGACGACTATTAGCTCAACTAATGTAAAACCATTTCTTAGTTTGTTAAGGTAATCGCTACTAAATTTAGCTTGATTGAGCTCAATAATGGATTTTTCTTCAGTAAAAAGTATCGGTTTGCCGAACGCATAATATTAGATTTATTATTTACTGCACACTAGCATCAACAGACTTAAGTTATTTAAGCCGTTCCACCCACTGTCAAACCATCAATTTTTAAGGTCGGTTGACCAACACCCACAGGCACACTTTGGCCTTCTTTGCCGCAAGTGCCAACGCCGGTATCGAGCGACATATCGTTGCCGATCATCGAAACGCGTTTTAACACTTCTGGCCCATTGCCAATTAAAGTGGCGCCTTTGACGGGGTAGGTGATTTTGCCATCTTCAATCATGTAGGCTTCGGCAGCGCTAAAGACAAATTTCCCGCTGGTAATATCTACTTGCCCACCACCAAAATTGGCAGCATATAGACCTTTTTTCACAGATTTAATAATTTCTTCCGGCGGCATATTGCCGTTAAGCATGTAGGTGTTGGTCATGCGCGGCATGGGGATATGCGCGTAACTTTCTCGGCGGGCGTTGCCGGTGAGTGGCATGTTCATGAGGCGCGCATTGAGGGTATCTTGAATATAGCCGCGCAAAATGCCATCTTCAATCAGCACGGTGTTGCTGGTTGGGTTGCCTTCGTCGTCAATATTGAGTGAACCGCGACGGTTTTGAATGGTGCCATCGTCCACTACGGTGATGCCTTTTGCGGCCACTTGTTGGCCGATCATGCTAGAAAAAGCCGAGCTGCCTTTGCGGTTAAAGTCGCCTTCCAAACCGTGGCCAATGGCCTCATGCAGCAAAATTCCCGGCCAGCCAGCGCCGAGTACAACCGTCATGCTGCCCGCTGGAGCAGGGCGCGCGTCCAAATTCACAATGGCTTGATGCACGGCTTTTTTGGCGTAACTTTCTAACACTTCGTCGGTAAAGTAGCTATAGTCAAAGCGTCCACCACCGCCCGCAGAACCTTGCTCGCGGCGGCCATTGCTTTCGGCAATCACGTTAATGCCAAGCCGCACCAGCGGGCGAATATCAGCCGCCATCACGCCATCGTGGCGGGCGACGAGTACGACTTCATATTCACCAGCGATGGAAGCAGTGACTTGCGTAATCCGCGGGTCACATTTTTTAGCAAAACTTTCCAAGCGTTCTAAAAGCTTGATTTTGCTTTCAGCCGATAAAGATGCGATGGGGTCATTCGGCAAATATAAAGCTGGGGCGCTGCGTTTAATAACTGAATGTGCGGTTTGCTCGCCGCCTAAATTGGCGATACTTTTGGTGGCTTTTGCGGCCTCTTGCAGGGCGGGTAAGTGAATGTCGTCCGAATAGGCAAACGCTGTTTTTTCGCCAGAAACCGCGCGCACGCCTACGCCTTGGTCAATCGAAAAATTGCCTGATTTGACTTGGCCTTCTTCTAAGCCCCAACTTTCACTGCGGCTATATTGAAAGTAAATATCCGCATAATCTACTTGGTGCGTCATGATGTCGCCCAAAATATGTTGGATATTCGCAGTCGTTAAATTGGCCGGTGTAAGCAAGGTTTGCTGCGCAATATCAAAATGCGCGCTAGTGTCGGCGTTGATGGTGGCGAAATTTTCAGGCATCATTTTTATCTACTTTAATGTGCGGTGCGAAAGGGCAGGCAAACTCTTACGCAAACTCGCTTGATAATGCGGGTTGATATTGGCCATCACTACGCCAGAGCCACGCGGTAGGCGATCTAAAATCACGCCCCAAGGGTCAACAATCATGCTGTTGCCGTGTGTTTCTCGGCCGGATAAATGGTAGCCGCCCTGTGCTGGGGCAATGACATAACATAAATTTTCAATCGCACGGGCGCGGATTAAAGTTTCCCAGTGTGCTTTACCAGTGGTTTCAGTAAACGCTGAAGGCACCACGATAATATCTACATTGCACATTGCGCGGTAAAGCTCAGGGAAGCGTAAATCATAGCAAATCGATAAGCCAATTTTGCCAAAAGGTGTGTTAACAACTTGTACGCGATCACCATTCACAATCGTGCTTTCTTCATGGTAATGCTCTGTACCAAGGTCCAAACCAAATAGGTGAATTTTGTCGTAACGCGCGATCTGTTTGCCTTGGTCGTCATAGACCAAACAGCTATTAAACACTTTATTTAGGTAGTGACTTTCAAGTGGAATTGAGCCACCAATCAACCAAATTTTATGTTTTTTAGCCATTTTGCTTAAAAAACTCTGAATTGGCCCGGTGCCTTCCTTTTCACGCACATTGACTTTATCAATATCACTCAAGCCCATGATGGCAAAATATTCCGGCAGCACCACCAATTTTGCACCAGCTTTTACTGCAATTTGAATCAGCCGTTCCGCCTCATTTAAATTAGACGCAACGTGCGGACCAGAAGCCATTTGAATTGCCGCCACTTTCACTAGCAGCGATGGCTCTTTTTTTGCGGGCGTTTTTTCAGTTGAGTTTGGTGTGTTTGTCATTGCTTTTCCGTTTTTCTGTTGCAATAAATACGCTTTTTATCTTTGGTTAAGGCCACTTGGTGCTGGCTTCTCAATTTCTTTTTCTGGTTTAACTTCTTGCGGATTATCCCAAGTGCCAATAATTTCATATTCAGTCGAGGCGATTTTATTGAGCGGGTCTTTCAGTACTTTTTGTGCCAAAAAAGCCACCGCGCCTACCAATGGTCCGCCTGCTAATGCCGCTAATGAAAGGCTATCGGTAATATGTGGCAAAACTTTGACACGCAATTTTTGCGTTTCAGCCTTGAGGTTGGTTTCACCGCTAATCATCACATCAGCCGCTGGGCCTGTCATGCTAAAGTTGTCACTGCGCATTACGCCTCTGTCGATATTCACGCGCCCGCTGATTTTATCAAACGCAAAGCCATTACTAAATAAATCTCTAAAATCCAGCGTTAGTCGTCTAGGCAAACTTTGTAACGTCACTAAACCCAATAAACGCCCAACGCCTGGCTGCACTTTTAAGACTTGACCTTGTTTTACCTCAAACGCTAAGTTGCCATTTAAGGCCAGCACTTCATATTCATGCGGACTGCCTGCCCAATTAAGTTGGCCTTTTAAGTCGCCTTTGCCATTTTTAATGGTGTCTGGGTAGCCTAAACGCTCTAGCGTTTTGCCTAAATCTTGAAAGTCCCAATTCACAATAAAACGTGTGACAGGATTGCCGCTGTAAACGTTCGCCCAAACACCGCTAGCAGACAGCGTGCTGTCCGGGTTCACCAATTTAAATTTCTCAATATTCCAACTATTGTCACTGGGTGCGGCGGCAAGTTCCATTCCGCCCATGGCTTTACCCTTAAAGTTAAATTGGTTGGCGATTAAATCAATTGCCGGATAATTTTGGCTTAACTTGGTGTTGGTAATATTACTGACGCTCGTTGGTAATAAGGGGTTCAGGTTCACTCTGGTGGGTGCAGATTCGGGAATCGACAAATAACTTAAGCGGCCAATCAATTTGCCATTTTGTTGGCTTTGCCACTCTAAATCGCCGGCGATTTCGCGGCTGTCGACCGTTGCGATAAATTCATCTTTATTGGCTTTATTGCTGAGTTTGAGTTGGTTAAAGCGGCGGTCAAACGCATCTAGTGTATTAATTTTGACGGCAATTTTTTGTACGGGGATCGCATTGCTGCCAGATTTATTGGCCGGAAATAAATCTTTCACAACATTGCGCCACGCGTCTAAATCCAAATAATCCAAATCACCGCGTATATAAATGCCTTTGGCATTGTTTAGCGGTGAAGAGTCGGCAGCAGCGAGGCTTTCAAAGCCGCCACTGCCTTGGCTAAAACGCACGTTAATATTTTCAAGCTGGGTTTGTTTTTGCTCAATTTTGTTATTGATTTTTGCTGCCAAAATTTGCCCAAGGCTTACGGTAAACATTTCACCATTCAGCGCTTGTTTTTTATCAATATTGAGTGAGAGTTTGTCATTCGCGGTTTTATTGAGCGGCGTTGGTAAGTAAGAGGTGAGGCCGACCAAATCAGAGCGTACATTGAGTGAAAATTGCGGTTTTTGAATCACAATGTCGGCAGCAAAATCACTGCTACCGGCAAAGTAATGTTCGCTATTCGGTAAAAATTGCTTGAACAATTCTGGCGTTAGCTTGCCTTTCGTGTTTACGTGGATGAGTTTATCCTTACCGGAATTCACATTCAGCGTGAACGGTGCGCCATAGCTTAATGCCTTAATGTTATTGGCATTCAGGCTACTTTCAGTAAATTCAAGCACGCCGTTAATTTGCGTGAGCTCCGGTATATCTTCACTCAATAGACTCGCGTTGCTGATTTGGTAGCGCCCTTTAAAAAGCGCATCGTCCAGACGATTCATCGGGATTTTGAGATCAAGGTCTAACACACCGTTTCCAGTGGTTTTTAGATGACTAGTAAAGCCTTGCGTGACCTGTGAAACTGGGCTTTTATTCACAAATAATATGCCTTCACTGACAGGACCATTGGCGTTAGCCGTAATCAATAACATCGGGTCATCGGCATCGAGTTGCGGAATCGTGACGGTGGCTATAGTGATTTGGTTGCCTAGCTGACGGCCTTGATGGGCTTTGAGAATCATATGGTCGCCCTCAAACAGTAATTTGAGGCCTAAATCTTCCAGCAACGGCCAGCCCGTGCCATATTCCAATACGCCGTTTTTAACATCGGCAGTGATTCTGAATAGGCCTTTTTTTAAATCCAGATTATTTTTTGCGTCCACAAAAGGAAAGTCTTTTAAACGCCCTTTGAGGGTGACATGAATATTTTCTCCGTTGCCAGAAAGGATAGAAGTATCCAGCCAGTGCAGAGTGGATTCGCCCAAAATTTTGGGGTAATAGTAGTTGGCAAATTTTAAATTGGCATTACCAAATTGACCGTGTAAATCTACTTCGCCACCTTGGTTATCCCACAAGAAATTGCCGCGCAAATGACCTGCTAAATGTGGGTTGGCGATAATCAGCTGCTGTGTATTTATGCGAATGGCTTGCTGCTGATTTTTCTCAAATATATTCCATGTGAGTGTGCCGTTGAGTTTGTCGATGGGGAGCGGCAAACGCAACACTTCTTTTAAATCCAGCACGGCTTTTTCTGTGTTGAGTTTTAGCGTGCCATTTTTCTCATTGGCTTTGATTTCCCCAGAAATATTTAGAAAACCGGGAATATTTTGATATGCCAGTAAATTTAAACCGATAAATTTAGATTGCAACTGATAACTTTGCGTTTGGTTAGCACGGCCTTGCCAACGCGCGCTCACTTCTTGCAATTTTCCAGTTGGTGCCAGTCCGCGTAGCTGTTCAACTTGCGCTGTGTCCAGTGGCAAAATGCCAACCAGTGGTTCAATGCTCCCTAAATCCAAATTGGCTACTTGCAAGCTGAGCTGTTGTGATTGGCTTTTATTTTCTTTGTTCTCAGCATATTCTGCTTGTACGCCGGTGAGCTTTAGTTGATGTTGTGCAAGGTTCACATTTTTTAAACGGAGTGACTTTTGTAAGATTGTGTCCGCCCAGTGCACTTCACCATTAAGCTTGTCCAGTACGATACGAGGTAACTCCGGTTTTGGCTGGAAAGCCAGTTTTTCCAGTTGCAGTTGCGCGTTGATCACTTCAATTTTTTTGTGCGCAAAAGTTAAATAGATTTGCGCATTACCAGAAGCAGCGCTGATTTGTAACGGGTCGTCAATCCATGCTTTGAAATCTGGAATGTAAGCATTTTTAAGGTGCAAATTAGTATTGCCGTGCCAATTTTCTAGCTTAGCAATGTCATTGCCATAAAATTCCGCCAACAAAGTAATCGGCGTTTTGGTGCCAACCGAAGGCGTAGCCTCAATGCTTAAACGGTGGTGTTTCAGCAAACTTTTCCAAGGTGGGCTGAGTAACTCAATATCAAGATCGTTTAAGCTCAATGCCGGTGCGTCACGCATTTCGTCCAGCCAAATTACCTTGGCATTTTTAATTTTGATTTTACTTTGTCTAAGCAACCAATTAGCTTGTACCGGATTGGACTCACCTTTGATACTCATGCCCGCAACAAAAATTTCACCATTTTTAAGACGGCGTATTGTGAGTTCGGGTTTTAAAATGCGCAGCTCCGCTAAATGCAGCTCCAGTTTTGGGATGCTAAGCCACGATACTAAAATTTCCGTGTCATTGAGTTGCAGTGCCGGGCGATTTTCAGCGTCAAACAACGTGATGTTAGAGAGCGATAAACGCGGGTCAAATTTTTTCCAATCTACTTTAATCTCGCCGATAGCCACTTTGTGTTGTGTGGCTTTGCTGATCTCATTGGCAATGTCATCTTTATATTGATTGATATTAGGGAAAACAAAGAAGTGGATGCCGAGTGCGATCAATGCCATCAGGATAAGTGTAATACCTAATATCCAAAAAACTGCGCGATAAAGTTTGATGAGTGTTTTTTTGACCATGAAGTGAATCAGCTAGGCTGTGATAAAGCAGGTGTTCTTTGCGTTAAACAGGCATTTTACTGCAATATGGCAGGTGATTTGTCCTAATGATTGTATTAATGTGTAAATTCTAACCGATTAGCAATAATCAATAGACTGCATTAAAATCCCAGCGCGCAAGTTTTTATTCTATTTATTTCTTTGTCAGTGGTTTTTACTTTTGATTCAATTTAAACAACTCACCCTCGCACGCGGCACCAAAATTCTGATTCAAGGCGCGGCTTTTCAATTGCATCCCGGCCATAAAGTTGGCTTAACTGGCGCCAATGGTGCAGGGAAATCCTCATTGTTTGCGTTGCTGCGTGGCGAGTTACATGCGGACTCTGGCGATTTAGACATGCCTGCCAGTTGGGTGGTCGCGCATGTAGCGCAAGAAACGCCAGCGTTAGCCATGCCTGCGATTGAGTTTGTGTTAGATGGCGATGTGGAACTGCGAGCAGTAGAAGCGGCGCTTAAAACGGCTGAAGAAAATCACTCAGGCGAAAAAAATGGGCAAGGAGAACTGATCGGAGAGTTGCACCAAAAATTAACTGACATTGGCGGTTACAGCGCGCGGGCCCGCGCGGCTGAATTGTTAAGTGGCTTGGGGTTTAGTCAATCTGCCATGCAACAAGCTGTTAGCCATTTTTCTGGCGGCTGGCGTGTGCGCTTAAATTTGGCGCGGGCGCTGATGTGCCGTTCAGATTTATTGCTTTTAGATGAGCCGACCAACCATTTGGATTTAGACGCGGTGATCTGGCTAGAAGGCTGGCTGCAAAGTTATCGCGGCACCTTGTTTTTAATTTCGCATGACCGTGATTTTTTAGACGCTATTGTCAATCACATCGCGCATATAGAGCAGCAAACGCTCACGCTTTACCGTGGTGGCTATTCTGATTTTGAGCGCCAACGTGCAGAAAAATTGGCGCTACAGCAAGCCATGTTTGAAAAGCAGCAGCGCAAAGTTTCCCATTTACAAAGTTATATTGACCGCTTCCGTGTGCAAGCCACCAAAGCGCGTCAAGCGCAAAGCCGCATTAAAGCGCTTGAGCGTATGGAGATGATTTCTGCCGCGCATGTGGATTCACAATTTAGCTTTGAATTTAGGCCGCTAATTACTGCACCAGACCCGTTACTGGTGTTGGACGATGTGAGTGTAGGGTATGGCGAAACGCCGACGATTGCACATATGCAGTTAACGATACGCCCGGGCGAGCGCATTGGTTTATTGGGTAAAAACGGCGCAGGTAAAACCACGCTGATTAAATTATTAGCGTCCGAATTGCCAATGTTGGCTGGCAAACGTGTGGAAGGTAAAGATTTAAACATTGGCTATTTTGCTCAGCATCAATTGGAACAATTGCGGCCGGATGAATCGCCTTTGAAACATATGCAGCGCCTTGATAAAGAAACCCGCGAACAAGATTTTTTAAATTATCTAGGCGGCTTTGATTTTAAAGGCGAAATGGCGCGAAGCCCATGCGGACATTTTTCAGGTGGGGAAAAGTCTCGGCTGGCATTGGCGCTCTTGATTTGGTCACGCCCAAATTTATTATTATTGGATGAACCGACCAACCATTTGGATTTGGAAATGCGCCACGCCTTAACGCTGGCCTTGCAAGATTACCAAGGTGGCGTGATTTTGGTTTCGCATGATCGCGCTTTGTTGCGGGCAAGCTGCGACCAGTTTAAATTAGTCGCAGATGGCGCGTTAACTGAGTTTGACGGCGATTTAGACGATTATAAAAATTGGCTTGAGTCTCAAAAAAAATCCGAGCGAAATAATAATACGCAAGCGGCAAGTGCCGAGCAAAAAAATGCGCTGGCCGAACCTAAAACCAATGATCGCGCTGAGCAAAAGTTACTCAGACAAGCTAGAATGAACGCGCGCCGACCCTTATTAAAAGAAGTTGTGCAGCTTGAACACTTGCTGGCCACGCTTAACCAAGAAAAATCTGCATTAGATGCACAATTGGCCGCACCGGATTTTTACCAAAGCACAGATAAAAAACTGTTGCAATCGAGCTTAAAAAAGCAGGCGGAAATCCACCAGCGCATTGAAGAAACAGAATTGCGTTGGTTGGAATGCCAAGAACAATTAGAAACTTTGCCGGAAATTAATTAGGAAAATTTTAATAGAAAAATCATGAACTATTCTGAACGCTTAACTTTACTACACGCTTTACTCTCAGCTGAAACTTTGCGTGACGATGAAGCAACGCCCGATTTAAAACAATTTAACGCGCTTGATGCTGCTGATTATTTGAGCTGTTTTTTAACGTTTAAAGGCATACAGATTTCAGAGCGTTCACCATTGACCGAACGCAGCGAAAATTTTGACATGCTGAGCGTGTACCAAACTTATGCCTTGTTGCTTTATGCCTTTTTATCATTGCCGCTACGGCATGAAAAAATTGAGCCGGACATTCAACACGCGCAAATTGTCATCGCAAAAACCTTGTTTTCCGGCTTGCCAGAAGCGGAGTTGGCCGAAATTATTGAATCAGGCTTTAATAAGTTTAAATTAATCGCCGAAGCAGAATCTGAGCATTGGGCGGATTATCGTGAGGCGTTAGATAAAGCGACGATTAGCTTTATTGTGGCTGGCACGGATGATGACACGCCGCATGACAAAGAAGATATCTTGCCGCTGTTCGGTCAGCTGCTTAGCCAATTGTGTGAGGCGTTTGAGTCGGCTTGATTATGCGATTTCTCGCGTTTCCATAAACTGAATCTCCGGATAACGCTCTTGCGCCATTTGTAAATTCACACGGTTTGGCGCTAAGTAAACATAATCATCAGCGCTATCTAACCCAACATTAAAGCCGTATTTGTCTGCGATGGCCTTTAAATCTGCATCCGAGCCTTTGAGCCAGCGCGCGGTGTAGCAATCGTATGGTTCAAACACCATATCCACGCCGTATTCGTGTTCTAAACGGTGGGCGACCACGTCAAATTGCAGCATGCCGACTGCACCTAAAATCAAGTCATTGGAGAGCAGTGGGCGGAAAAGTTGGGCTGCACCTTCTTCAGAAAGTTGTTTAAGTCCAATTTGTAACTGCTTCATTTTCATTGGGTTTTTAATACGTGCGCGGCGGAAAAATTCCGGAGCAAATGACGGAATGCCGATAAACTTTAAATTTTCATTTTCGGTAAATGTGTCACCCAATTTAATCGTGCCGTGGTTAGGAATGCCGATAATATCGCCGGCATAAGCTTCATCCATAGTGGTGCGGTCTTGCGCCATAAACGTGATGGCGTTGTTTACCGCCAATGTTTTGCCAGATGCCACTTGTTTAATTTTCATCCCGCGCTCAAAACGGCCAGAGCAGATACGCACAAAAGCAATCCGGTCACGGTGTTTTGGGTCCATATTAGCTTGGATTTTAAATACAAAGCCAGAGAATTTTTCTTCATTCGTGGCAACTTCTCGCGTTGCGGTTTTACGGTTTTGCGGTGCGGGAGATAAATCCACGACGGCATCGAGTAAGGATTGCACGCCAAAATTGTTGATGGCCGAGCCAAAAAACACCGGCGTTTGTTTACCCTGCAAATAGCGCTCTTTATCAAACGTGTGCGAAGCGCCGCGCACCAGTTCAATATCCATGCGCAATTCACTTGCTTGTGGGCCGATGAGTTCATCGAGACGCGGATTATCTAATCCTTTAATCATTTCAGACGTGCCTTTTTCAGCACGTGGATCAAAAAAAGAAATTTCGTCGTTATACAAGTGATAGACGCCGCGGAACGTTTTGCCCATCCCAATCGGCCAAGTAATCGGTGCGCATTCCATACCGAGCGTACTTTCAATTTCGTCTAGTAATTCAATTGGTGCGCGGCTTTCACGGTCAAGCTTGTTAATGAATGTAATAATCGGTGTGTCGCGCATGCGGCATACATTCAGTAATTTGATTGTTTGCGCTTCCACGCCGTTGACCGAGTCAATCACCATCACGGCAGAGTCAACAGCAGTCAATGTGCGATAAGTATCTTCAGAAAAGTCATCGTGGCCGGGCGTATCAAGCAGGTTAATCATATGCTCGAGGTAAGGAAACTGCATGACTGAAGAGGTGACAGAAATGCCACGTTGCTTTTCTAGCTCCATCCAGTCTGAGGTGGCATGGCGCGCAGCCTTGCGGCCACGCACTTCACCCGCCACTTGAATGGCGCCACCAAACCACAACAGTTTTTCTGTGAGCGTAGTTTTACCAGCATCTGGGTGAGAAATAATCGCGAAGGTGCGACGGCGTTTGACTTCTTGTGGCAAGCTAGACATGAAAAATAGCGCTTTGAAAAAAGCGCTATTTTAACCTAATCAAACACTTGCTCGAATTATTTTCGCATCAGGAAAATCGCCACTGCGGCAAAAATAATCAGAATAATAAGGCCTTCCAAATTTATTTCTCCATATCCTAATTGTGTGTATCACCACATTTAAACCAGTTACCCCAATTTGTTGTCAGCAATGTGATATTTTGGGTCTTCCATCACGTTGACTTCGATCATGCCTTTTGCATTTTCGAGCAACTCTAGGCAATCAGCACTTAAGTGCTTTAAATGGAGCTTTTTGCCCGCTGACTGATAGCGTACAGCCAGACCATCAATGGCGACTAGCGCGGAGTGATCGACAACTTTTGCATTTTTGAAATCAATGACCACTTCTTCTGGGTCATTATTTGGAGAAAATAGATTTTGAAATGCTGAAATAGAAGCAAAAAATAATGTGCCTTGCAGTTCGTAAACTTTCCAGCCTTTTTCATCAAGATAGCTACTGGCATTAATTTGTTTTGCGTGCTCCCACGCAAATACCAGCGCCGAAACGACAACACCCAATATCACCGCAATGGCTAAGTCGGCAATGACGGTAACACTGCCAACAAGTAATCCCACAAAAATGTCTTGCTTAGGGACTTTGCCGAACAGCCTTAAGCTACCCCACTCAAATGTTTTTGCAGACACCACGAACATCACACCGATTAAGGCGGCTAATGGAATCATTTCAATCCATTTAGAGGCAAACAGAATAAATGAAATGAGAAAGAGCGCGGTCGCGATACCGGATAATCGCCTCAATGCGCCGTTATTGACGTTAATCATGCTTTGGCCAATCATGGCGCAACCACCCATGCCGCCAAAAAAGCCAGTCACTACATTTGCAGCCCCTTGCGCCATGGATTCACGGTTCGGCTTGCCACGAGTATCCGTCATATCGTCAATCAAATTCAAAGTCAGCAAGGTTTCAATTAAGCCAACTGCAGCGAGAATGAGGGCGTAGGGGAAAATGATTTTTAGTGTCTCGAAGTTATATGGAACCTCAGGCAAATGGAACGTAGGTAAACCGCCCGCAATTGAGCCTAAATCGCCAACCGTTTTGGTATCAATGTTGAGAAAAATAACGGCACATGAAACGACTGCAATTGCCGCAAGCGTCGATGGAACTGCTTTGGTGAGTTTGGGTAATAAATAAATGATTGCGACTGTGACCGCGATTAAGCCCAACATCGTGTAAAGCGCTGCGCCACTCATCCAGGTACTTGCGCCATCGGCAGAAACTGTTTTGAAGTGTCCGAATTGCGCTAAGAAAATCACGATGGCCAAACCATTAACAAACCCCAACATGACTGGGTGAGGGACCATGCGAATAAATTTACCTAGTTTTGCAATGGCAAACAGTATTTGCAGCAACCCCATGAGAATGATGGTGGCAAACAAATATTGCACACCATGCTGCACAACTAACGCGACCATAACTACCGCTAGCGCACCCGCTGCGCCAGAAATCATGCCAGGGCGACCGCCAAAAGTCGATGTAATCAACGCCACCATGAATGCAGCATATAAGCCTGTTAATGGAGACACATGAGCGATGAGTGCAAATGCAATCGCTTCTGGCACCATTGCTAATGCAACGGTAAGGCCACTGAGAAGGTTTGTTTTTATTTCATGAGGGCTATAATCCCTGAGACTTAACATGGTTATTGATCCTTCGGAACAACAAGTTACAGCACGTCTTCAAACATGCAGTGAATGTATATGTGTGTCGTTAATTTATAAAAGAATATGCCTAACATAGAGAAATGTTAGGTTATGAATGGCGCTGGAGACTTAAATAAAATGCGTATTTTACCTCAAATGCGCCAAAACCCGTCATTCTGAGCCTGGCGAAGAATCTAGGGTTGTTTTGTTGCTGGCTGGATTCTTCGCCTAATAAAATCTAGTCTCAGAATGACGGTGGTTTTTGTAAAAATGGATCGCATGGATAACTTTAAAATGCGCAAACTTTCCTTTTAGTTGTTTTTTAACTTAAGAGGAGCGTTAAATGAAAAAAACTGGAGAGCTTTTTAATATGGTTGCAAAAGCATCTAGATTTGATATTGGTAATATTAAAACTGTGGGAGAGAGTCAAAGAACTTTATTCTTGGATTTTTGGCTGAAGCGCTACTGCCTACGCATTAAAAAGAAGGCCACTAATACAAATATGACGATGATTAGTAAGCCTTCCATTTAATTTGCTAGCTTATTTCACAGCTTCTTTAAGCTGCTCGAGAATCGCCGGGTTATCAAGGGTGGAGATGTCGGACGTAATTTCTTCACCTTTGGCTAAGCTACGCAGCAAACGACGCATTATTTTGCCTGAGCGGGTTTTGGGTAAATTATCGCCAAAGCGAATTTCGTCCGGTTTGGCAATCGGTCCGATTTCTTTGCCAACCCAATCGCGTAATTCAGCGACGATTTTTTTCGCTTCTTCACCTTGTGGGCGCGCGCCTTTGAGTACCACGTAGGCAACGACAGATTCGCCTTTGATGTCATGGGGTTTGCCAACCACGGCGGCTTCAGCAACTAAGTGATTAGCCACGAGTGCAGACTCAATTTCCATCGTACCCAACCGGTGACCAGAAACGTTCAGTACGTCATCGATGCGCCCCATGATGGTGAAGTAGCCGGTTTTTGCATCTCGTACTGCGCCGTCGCCAGCAAGGTAGATTTTTCCGCCTAAATCGGCTGGGTAATAGCTGGTTTTGAAGCGCTCAGGATCGTTATAGATGGTGCGGATCATAGAAGGCCACGGTTTTTTGATGACAAGTAAACCGCCGGTTCCCCATGGAATTTCTTTGCCGGTTTCATCGACCACATCAATATCAATGCCTGGGAAGGGCAGTGTGCATGAACCTGGAACCAACGGCGTTGCGCCTGGGATTGGCGTAATCACGTGGCCACCAGTTTCAGTTTGCCAGAAGGTGTCGACAATTGGGCAATGGCCACCACCGATTTGCTCGTAAAACCACATCCAAGCTTCAGGGTTGATTGGCTCGCCAACCGAGCCGAGCAAGCGTAGGCTTGATAAATCGTAATTCTTTGGATGCGTAGTTGCGTCGGTTTCTGAGGCTTTAATCAGTGAGCGAATCGCAGTAGGTGCGGTGTAAAAAATACTGACTTTATGGCGTTGAATCATTTCCCAAAAACGCCCGGCGTTTGGGTAAGTTGGTATGCCTTCAAACACAATTTGTGTCGCACCCATAGCGAGTGGGCCGTAAGTGACATAACTATGGCCAGTAATCCAGCCAACGTCTGCTGTACACCAATAAATATCCTCTGGTTTTACATCAAATGTCCAACGCATGGAGTTCATGGCATGCAATAAATAGCCCGCTGAACTATGTTGTACCCCTTTTGGTTTGCCGGTAGAACCTGAGGTGTAGAGTAAAAATAATGGATGTTCTGCATCAACCATCACTGGGTCGCATTCCTCAGATTTGTCTGCGATTAAGTCGTGCCACCAGATGCATTTGTTATTCCAAGCAACCTCTTGGCCGGTTTTTTTTAATACAACGATGTTGCGAATATTTTCGCAGCCCCCCATGGCGATGCCTTCATCCACGGCAGATTTTAGTGGCAAGGTTTTGCCGCCACGGAATTGTCCGTCTGAAGTAATCACAGCCACAGCGCCGGCATCAATAATGCGCTCGTTTAAACTTTTGGCTGAAAATCCGCCAAATACCACAGAGTGAATCAACCCCAAGCGTGCGCAAGCCTGCATGGCGACGACCGCGTCAATGCCCATGGGGAGATAAATAATAACGCGATCACCTTTAGAAAGATTTAGCGATTTCAGGCCGTTAGCAAACTGGCAAACCTGATGATATAGCGCTTTATAGGTGACGTTTTTAACAGAACCATCGTCGCCCTCAAAAATAATAGCGGTTTTGTTCGGAATTGTTGCAAGGTGGCGGTCTAAACAATTAACGGAGACATTGAGTTCACCATCTTCAAACCACTTGTAGAAGGGCGCATTTTCTTCATTGAGCGTTTTGCTGAAAGGTTTATGCCAAATCAGTAATTCGCGTGCCAATTTTGCCCAAAAACCTTCATAATCTGCATTGGCCTCTGCGCACAGCGCACGATAAGCCTCCATGCTGCCCACATGGGCGGCATTTGAAAACGAAGTGCTTGGACTAAAAATGCGCGACTCGTGTAGAACAGATTCAATGGACATGCATCCTCCCAGAAATTGTAATGGTCTCTTATAATTGATCTAAAAATTGATTCGCAAGATTTTGTACTAAATTTTTGAGTAAAAAAGTGGCTAAAAATCATGAAATCCATGAGTGAGATTCTAACAGAAAACCGCGCCACGTCTAGCGTTGCGGCCTATTTACACCATGCTGCCGCATGCAGTAGGTTTTTCGAGAGATTTGCTACAAAACAAGATGGTTTTGTGACTGATTTGTTAGATAACTTATATAAAAGATATAAGACTAAAGATGTTAAATCATTGTTTTCAGAAAAAAATTTTTTTTCTGATGCTGAATTTTTTCAAAAAATCCGACAAATTCGGCAACATTTGATCGCACATTTAATCGTGCGCGACTTAAATGACTTAGCAGACTTTGAAGAAGTGGTAGAAACCACCAGCGCACTTGCTGAAATTGCAATTGCAGCGGTGGTGGATTTTTATCATGCGCAACTCAAATTGACCTATGGCACACCGCGCGACGCGTCGGGCGCTGAGCAAAAATTGATAGTGGTTGGCATGGGTAAGCTTGGCGGATGTGAGCTGAATGTTTCTTCAGACATTGATTTGATTTTTGCTTTTGAAGAAGAAGGGAACACCGACGGTGAATTGTCGATTTCCAATCAGGAATTTTTTACCAAGCTTGGTAAAAAAGTGATTGCAGCGTTAGATGAGGTGACTGCGGATGGCTTTGTGTTCAGGGTTGATATGCGATTGCGCCCCTTTGGATCTGAGGGCGCGTTGGTGTGTAATTTGGATGCACTGGAAGATTATTACCAGAATTATGGTCGTGAATGGGAACGCTATGCATGGATTAAAGGGCGCGTCGTTTGCGGGGAGGGTCATGCGCTAGAAAAATTGATGAAGCCTTTTGTGTTCAGAAAATATTTGGACTTTAATGCCTATGCGGCAATGCGCGATTTGAAAACACAAATTCAGCGTGATGTGATGCAGCGCAGGTTGGCTGACAATATTAAATTGGGTCGCGGCGGCATACGCGAAATTGAATTTATCGCGCAGGTTTTTCAGCTGATTCGCGGTGGGCAAACGCCGGCCTTGCAAATCAAACCGACCTTGCAAGTGCTCGATTACTTAGCAGAGAAAAACTTTCTACCAGCCAAAGATGTGGCTGAGTTGAAGGAAAGTTATGTTTATTTGCGTAATTTAGAACATCGCTTGATGTACATTGACGACCAGCAAACGCAAGATTTGCCGACCTCGGAAGATGCTAAGCAGCGTTTACTCAAGATGCTTAAACTGGAAAATTGGGATGCATTTTTGCGGGAGCTTAATCAGCATCGTGAGCGTGTGCAGCGGTATTTTGAAGCGGTATTTAAAGACGATCAAAAGGAAATTGTCGCACCGGAAAATAATCTTTGGCTTGGTACTTTGCCAGAAAATGAGGCACTAGAAAAATTGTTGCAACTTGGCTTTGCGCGGCCTGAAGATATTTGGCGTTTATTACAAAACACACGCCAATCACAAAAAATCCAGCAATTGCCGGAGCAAAGTAAGCGCCGGTTTGACAAACTCATGCCGCTGTTGATCCAAAAGTCTGCCGAACAAACAACGCTGAGAAATAAAGACCAAGCGCTCATTCGCACCTTGGATTTATTGGAAAAAATTTGTCGCCGAGCGAGTTATTTGGCGTTGCTCACTGAGTTTCCGAATACCTTAACCTTAGTGGTGAAACTGTGTGCAGCAAGTCCGTGGTTGGCGCAATATTTAACTGCACATCCAATTTTGTTAGATGAGTTGCTCAACGAACAAGTGTTGTTGCAGCGATTAGATTTTACGCAGCTAAAAACTGAATTACAGCAAAAAATGATGCAATTGCAGGGCGATGTAGAGGCACAAATGGATGCGATGCGCCATTTTAAAAATGCCAATGTGCTCAAAATTGCTGCACAAGATTTAATGACAGATTTGCCGATAGAAGCGGTTTCTGACGACTTAAGTGACCTGGCGGAAATTGTATTGCAAGTGAGTGTTGAAACGGTTTGGCAAAACTTTGCGCAAAAACACTGTGAACATCCAAAGTTTGCTGTGATCGCTTATGGCAAGCTTGGCGGAAAAGAACGTGGTTATTTTTCGGATTTAGATATTATTTTCTTGTATGACGATATCGATGACCATGCGCAGGAAAATTATGCAAAATTTGCCCAGCGACTCAATTATTGGATGAATACGCACACCAATGCCGGCATGTTGTACGAGACAGATTTGCAGTTACGGCCGGATGGTAACAGCGGTTTGCTGGTGAGTAGCGTAGAGGCGTTTAGAGACTATCAGCTACATAAAGCATGGCTCTGGGAGCATCAGGCAATTACGCGTGCGAGGTTTGTGGCTGGCGATCAAAAAATTGGCGCAGCGTTTGAAAGAATTCGTTTAGAAGTGTTGATGCAACCGCGAGATGCTGAAGCAATCAAAAACCAAATTACGGCAATGCGCAGCAAAATGCGAGAAGCGCACAAGGCAAAAGCTGGGCAGTTTGATGTGAAACAAGGCTTTGGTGGGATGATTGATATTGAATTTATCGTGCAATTTTTCTTGCTAAGTTACATGAATAAATATCAGCAACTAACTGAAAATATTGGAAATATTGCATTGTTGAAACACTTTTCAGAATTAAAGTTGATGACAACCAAGGATGCAGAATTGCTGATTGATGCTTACCGAAATTTTAGGAAAATAATCCACCGCAACATGTTGCAATCTTTAGAGGCAGTGGTAATGCTTGAAGAAAAAGAGGATGAAAACGTACTGAAGCTGGCTAGCCAAGTTGCAGCTTTATGGCAAAAAATGATGGAAGTTTAAAAACTTACCAAGAAATTTTTTCTGGTCGTTGTGGACGTCCCAACAAATAGCCTTGCCCCAATTCGCAACCCCATTCTTTGAGCATTACCATTTGTTGCTCGGTTTCAATCCCCTCAGCGGTGACGGTTTTGTCTAGACTTTTTGCCATTTCAATAATGGCTTTAACCAACTTAGCATCATTCACATCGTTGCAAATGTCACGTATAAAGCTTTGGTCAATTTTGACAGTGCTAATTGGATATTTGTTGAGATAAGAAAGTGAAGAGTAACCCGTACCAAAATCGTCAATGGCAACATGCATGCCAAGTTTGGAAATACTGTTGAGCGTGTTGAGCGTTTCAGTGCTGTGGTTTAACAGTAAGCCCTCGGTAATTTCCACTTCAATCCAGCTCGGTTCACAGCGGTATCGTGCTAGCCCCTTTCTGAGAGTTTTTAAAATGTCGTTACGTAAAAATTGCCTTGGGGATAAATTAATGGCAAATACTAGCGGTGTTTTGCGACGTAAATTGATTTCTGCTGCATGTCTGCACACATCTAAAATTAACCATTCGCCAATTTCAATGATGATGCCGAAATCCTCGGCAACACTAATAAAATCTGCCGGAGAAACTTGCTTTAATTTTTCGTTATGCCAGCGCATAAGCGCCTCGTAGCGCACTGGTTGGTTAGTATGAAGATCGTAAATCGGTTGATAATCAATATAGAACTCATTTTTTTCAACTGCGTAACGTAATTCAGATTGAATTGTCATGCGGTAGGAATTGCTTTCATCGATATCTTGCGAAAAGTAATGATAATTGTTGCGACCATTTTTTTTGGCAACGTACATCGCTGCATCTGCATATTTAAGTAAATTTTCAGGGTTTAGCGTGTGTTCAGGAAAGCTGGCAATCCCAATGCTGGCGGTGATAAAAAACTCTTTGCCTTCGACAATAAACGGTTTTGAGAGTAGGTTGATGATTTTTTGTGCGAGCAAACTCAGGTTTTGTGTGCCTCTGATGCTGTTCACGATGATGGCAAACTCATCGCCACCTAGCCTTGCGAGCATGTCATCTTTTCGGATACTGGTGCTGATGCGAGCAGAAACTTCATTGAGTAATCTATCGCCTACCGCGTGACCTAATGCGTCATTAATGCCTTTAAAGTGATCCAAATCAATCAAAAGAATGCTTAAGTTAGCATTGTCGATTTTGACACTTTCAATCAGCGCTTCTAGTTTTCGGTTGAAATTTTCTCGATTGGGTAAATCAGTCAGCGTATCTTTGTAGGCCAAATGTTCAATTTTGTGCCGATATTCAGCGGTTTCGGTAATGTCTTGTGAAATAGCTAACGCGCCAATGATTTGTAAATGCTCATTAAACTCTGGGACAACTTTGACATGGTGAACCGACGTTTTTCCATTGTGGTGGCTATAAAGTTCACAGTTATATTCAATTTTCTTTTCAATGACTGTTTGAAGATGGCCAAGAAATTCCTCGCCAGTCATGTTGACGATGTATGGGTTCCATTGTTCAACAGGTGTTTTATTGAGTTCATATTTTTCTTGGATATCATGTACACGATGGCAATGTGAGCTGATGTAGACTCTGCGACAACCGAGGTCATAACGAATAATCGTCATGGGTAGATGTTCTACCAAGGTTTCATATTCTTTAGCGCGCCTAGCAATGGCTGCCTGCAGTTCTCTTTTTTCTGTCACCTCCCAACCGATGACGAGCGCACCACAGATCTGATTGTTCTCGTCAAACTCAGGCAGCATTCTCGATTCAAAATATTCTGATATGCCATCAATTTTGGTGTGCGCTTCAAAAAACTGCTCTTTGCCACCTTGCAGAACTTCCCGTAAGCGCTTGGTATATTCTTCGGCGGTGGGGGTTACTAGCTCTTGCGCCCATTGCTCCTCTGGTTTTACATGCAGATCAAACTGCTGAACCTTATTGTATTTTCGAAGGAAATGCGAGCTCAAAAATATTCTTTGCCCTTTTAAATTGTAGCGAATGATATTCACCGGCAAGTGCTCAACCAACGTTTGGTAGTCACTTGCCCGTTTTTGAACCTCAAACACTAAACGCTTTTTCTCGGAAATATCACGCGCAAAGCCAACCGAGCCAATGGTCACTCCATTAACCGTGACAGGGGATTTATAGGTTTCTGCCCAGTAAATTTCTCCATCTGCTTTTTGAATCTGCTCTTCAAGATCGATAGCTACCCCAGATGACAATACTTTTTTATCATCATCGAAATAGCCTTGCGCCATCTCTTTCGGGAAGTAATCAAAGTCAGTTTTTCCTAACAGGCTATTAGGAGACTTTTCACCAACAATATCAGCAAATTTTTGGTTAACCTCTAAGAATCGACCTTGATGGTCTTTCATCCATACGATAAATGGGAAGGTATCTAACAGTGCGCGTAAATATTCTGCATGTTTTTTTTCGTTTTCTTTTTTATTGTGAGATGAATGATCTAAATCACGCCCAGAGGCGAGTATGCCAAGTAGGCTTTTGTTGGGGGCAATAATGGGTAAAAGGTGAACTAAATCGTAAATGCGTCGACCATGTTTTTGTATGGTATCTAGCAGAATTTGATCTGGTTTGTGGGTAAGCGTGACTCTGTTTAAAGCATCAAGATATTCAGGCTGTTGTATACGGTGGCAAACAAAATCTTGAATGGGTAAGTTTGAAGATAACCCTAATGTTTTTAAAAGGGCGGGATTGACGTAAATTGGCTTCTTGTGCGTGTCATAAATGCAAATGTTTTCAGATGACTCATTAAAAAGTATAGAGAAAATTTCTTTAAGGTCACTTAAAGATGCAATAGAATCAAGCGTTGGGTGAGACATTTTTCTACCTTCTAGCAAACATCGGGAGGTGTAAAGCAGTGATTCTCCAAGCTTAGCACGCCCATCTTAACGCTGGGGTGTGGACTGCGCTATCCCAATGTTGTTTAATTTCATCATCCAGTAAACACACAGTCATGGATGCGCCAGCCATATCAATCGCGGTGGTGAAGTTACCGACCGAACTACGCGTAATGTTGTAGCCTTTTTCCGTTAGGATTTTTGCTGCAGTGTTGTAGATCACATAAAGCTCCATCAATGGGGTCGCGCCAAGCCCGTTGATCAACAATAAAATTTCTCCAGTTTTGGCTAGGTATTTACTTTCAAAATCAGCCAAAATTGCCGCGACCATATCGCTCACTATTGCATCGGCTTCACGCATTTTTTCGCGTCTGCGGCCCGGTTCGCCATGAATACCCACGCCCATTTCAATTTCCTGCTCTGAAATATCAAACGTTGGCCGCCCTGCAGCCGGTACGGTGCAACTGGTGAGCGCGACGCCAATACTTGCTGTGCGTTGGTTAATTTTATCGCCGAGTTTTTTACATGTGGCTAAATCTGCACCTGTTTCCGCCAAACTCCCAACACATTTTTCGACAATCATTGTGCCAGCCACGCCGCGTCGACCAGTGGTGTAAGTGCTGTTGATAACCGCGCAATCATCTGAAGTGAGTACCGTCGCATGTGAATATGGCAGCATTTCTGCCGCCATTTCAAAGTTCATCACATCGCCGGCATAATTTTTTACGATAAATAAAATGCCTTTGTTTGCGTGTGCCGCTTCGGCAGCGGCGAGCATTTGGTCTGGCGTAGGGGAGGTAAACACTTGACCGGGACAAGCGGCATCTAACATGCCTTTGCCCACATAGCCTGCATGCAAAGGCTCGTGACCGGAGCCACCACCAGAAATTAATGCAACTTTGTTTTGAGCTTTGAGCTTGCGGCTGACAAAAGTTGGTTCAAAATGTACTTCGACCAAATCAGCATGTGCAGTGGCAAAACCAGTCAGGCTTTCCAACAACATGTTGTCAACATTATTTAAAAATTTTTTCATCTCATCCCCCAGTTTTATATTTTTAATTTGATTATTAAGTGGAATTTTATTGATTTAAAATTTGCTCACACACCGCGTGTATCATCACCTCGCAACTCTTCGCACCCGCATCTAAATGTCCAATCGCCCGCTCGCCTAGGCCTGAAGCGCGGCCTTTAGTGGCGAGCATGTTTCGGGTGGACTCCAACCCTTGAGATGCGACGAGTTTTAAATTATCTGCAATTTCTTTGGAGGGTTTTCCGGCAGCAGCGAGCAAAGTAAATTGTGTGGAAACTGGAATAAGCACATCTAGCATGGTTTTCTCACCGGCTTGGGCTTTGCCGCGCTGCATAATGGCTTGCACGCCAGCCGCAAAAGCAGCGGCAATATGCAAATTATCATGATTGCCATTTTCTTTGAGTGTTTTTGCCATTGCCATAAAAAAGCTAGCAAGCAGCGGGCCGGATGCGCCACCAATTGTGCTGAGTAATTTCATGCCGATTTTTTGCAAGGCATCTGCGTCGGAAAGGGATTTAAGCTCATCGACCATATTGGTGATGGCTTCTGTGCCGCGCTTCATGTTGATGTAATGATCGCCATCGCCAATCTCGCGGTCCAATGATTCAATGCTGGATTCGTTGGTGATAATTGCATCGCGAATGGCTGTTACGCCGGCTAAAATAAGGGAGGTATTCATTCCTACAAGTGTAAGACGTTACGTAAAAATATGCGATAGGATTTGTAAATATTTTGTAAAAATTACTGATTTCCTTTATTTCCTACAGACAGCTAGCGCGCTATTATTTGCACATTAAAAAATTAAAACGCGCTATGCTCACGTGACAGCGTCCCGTTAGGGTGGATTCCACATGTACTTTAAGGTTTTTATCGCATGAGTTTGCGATTTCGGCTCAATTTACTCATTACATTGCTCATGCTGATGTTTATGATGGCGGTGGGCTATGTCATTTTTAATGGCACCAAAACGTCGATCCAAGAAGGTGTTGAAGCTTCTACGCGCGTTACTACACAATTGCTTGATACGGTCATTTTTAGTTCAGTTCAAAATCCAGATTTAGGCTACACCCATCAAGTGCTTGAGATTTTTTTACGCTCTTTAGGGCATGTGCGTGGTAACACTATTAGTTTGTATGACATGCGTGGACAGCTGATTTATCAATCGCCGCCTTCAAAGTACAAAATTGACGAAGTCCCACCTGAATGGTTTGTCAAAGCACTTTGGCCAAGTGAAAAATCCGTCACGCGTATTGTGCGTTACGGCCGGCTTGAAGTTCAGCCCAATCCATCGGGCGCAATTCGTGAGGCGTGGGGAAAAGTTAATAATTTATTTTGGCTGGGTTTAATATTTTTTATCAGCTTAAATGGGTTGGTTTATTGGATGCTAGGGCGTTCAATCAAGCCACTTGGCACCATGCTCCGTGCGATTAATCGTGTGGAAAAAGGCGATTTGTCAGCTAGATTGCCGGATTTCCATTTACCGGAATTTTCTCGTATTGCACAAAATTTTAATGCGATGGGCTCTAGCTTGCAGGCCAGCACCGCAGAAATCAGGCGTTTAGCGTTGGTGGCGCAGCAAACGGCAGATGCGATTGTGATTCATGATTTAAATGGTAATTTTTCATTTTGGAATCGCGCGGCTGAAGAATTGTTTGGCTACACGGCGGCAGAAATGATGGGACAAAAAGCCAGTGTGTTGACCCCAAAAGAACTGACGGCGGATGAACAAAAAAATTTCCTATTGATTAATGCTGGTCAACGCGTCGATAATCAAATCACGCAAAGAATTAGCAAAAGTGGTCAGCTCATAGATGTATCAATATCCGCTGCGCCATTGATTGACCCTGCGACAAACCAAGTCATCGGCGATATTTGTAGTATGCGCGACATTACCGAGCGCAAAAAAGCGGAAGAAGCTTTAAACAAATTAGAAGAAAATCGCCAACTGACGCACTTGATTCAAAAACACATTGAAGATGAACGCAGGAGTTTGGCGCGTGAACTCCATGATGAATTGGGGCAATATGTCACCGTGATTAAAACTTTTGCGGTGGGGATCGGTAATAAAGCTAAAAAAGCTGTCGCAAATGAGGCTGAGGTGGCGTTTTCGTCAGAGGCATGCAAAGAAACGTTAGAAAAAATAGCGGATAACGCCGATGTGATTGCATCAGCCGCCAACCAAATTTATGACGGCATGCACAATATTATTCGCCAATTGCGGCCGGGTGCGCTCGATAATTTAGGCATTGCCGAAACACTGCGGGATTTAGTCTCTACCTATCAAAAACAAAATGTGGATACGCGGTTTAATCTTGAAATGCAGGCGACTTTGCCTAACTTGAGTGAAACTATTAGTATCAACTTATATCGTATTGTGCAAGAAGCGCTGAATAACGCCTTGAAATATGCAGGGGCGCAACAGATTAATATTTCACTGCGAAAAATAGGCACAAAAAATATGTCGAAAATCGAGTTGAAAATACAAGATGATGGCATCGGCATGGATGTAGATGCGGTTGACCAAACTAAAAACTTTGGTTTACTTGGCATGCGTGAGCGAGTCCAAGCACTCAATGGCTCGTTTAAATTAAGCTCGAAACAAGCAAAAGTAAAAACAAGCAGCAAACATAAAAAAATGGACGATCAACAATCAGGCACGACGATTTTGATTCAGATTCCCCTATAGCAAAAAAAGGAAAAAATTGATGGCACAAATCAATGTGATGTTAGTGGACGACCATGCGGTGGTGCGGATGGGGTTTAAAATGTTGCTGGAGGCTGATAGCGACATTAGAGTGGTGGCCGAAGCCGAAAGTGGCGAGCAAGCCATTCAGCGATTTGTTGAACATAAACCGCATGTGGTGGTGATGGACATTACTATGCCAGGCATAGGTGGGATGGAAGCAATTGAACGAATTCTAGCCAAAGAAAGTTCGGCGAAAATATTAGTGCTTTCAGCGCATGAAGATTCGGTGCATCCCAAACGTGTATTGAATGCAGGTGCAATGGGTTATTTAACCAAACGCAGCGCAGCGGAGGAGTTGATTAAGGCGATTCGCACACTTGCCAGCGGCAAAAAATATATTGAAGCAGGTATCGCGCAGCAAATGGCGATCCAACAACTTTCTGGCGATCAAAATCCGGTGGATGTGCTCTCACCGCGTGAGTTTGAAGTGTTTATGTCGCTCGCAAAAGGAAAAACCACCAAAGAAATTGCTGATACTTTATTTTTGAGTGAGCGTACGGTTGGCACACATTTATACAATATTAAACAAAAATTGAATGCTAAAAATTCGGCGGAGTTGGCGCTGATTGCAATGCAAAGTGGGCTTTTAGAGCCATAACGGTATTTCCTAAGTTTTTTCAGTAGATTTTGAGCTTAAAATGCCACTCACAATAATCAACAAAATAGCGACTCCAGATTGCATATCCAAATGCTCATGCCAAAAGATCACGCCAAAAATGCTGGCGAAAATCACGGTAAAGTAAGCTAAGCAAGCCACAATTAATGTGTTTCCAGTGCGGTAGGCGCGCGTCATGGCAAGTTGTGAAATGGTCGCAGAAACGCCGATACCCAATAAAACGGGTAAATCTTGCCACGCCAAAGTTTGCATTCCTGCAATGAGCGCCCATCCCCCAGCCATCATTGAAGAAATCAGCGTGAAATAAAACACGGTGCGCCAATCTGGCTCGTGCTGTTGTCCAAGCTGTTTTACCAGTAAGTATGCAAATGCAGCGCCTAAGCCCGAAAGTAATCCGACACCCATTGCAAATAAATCATGACCACTTAAGCTGGGTTTGAGTAACAATATAATGCCGAAAAAACCTGATATCAATGCGATGTAAATCAATTTACTCGGTTTTTCATGCAAAAATAATGGCGTAAGCAACCCCAGAAAAATGGCTGAGGTGTAGTTGAGCGTGATGGCGGTGGCGAGCGGTAAATGGGTGATGGCGTAAAAAAATAATACGAGTGCAAAAAACCCGATGATTGCGCGAGAAACTTGTTTCCCTAGCGCGGGGCTTTTAAGATTGCTTTTTCTTAAAATAATGGTGACCCAAATAATAGAGAAACCAAAAAGGGATCGGTAGAATACCATTTCCATGCTGCTAAATTTTTGCGCGCCGACTTTGACTAAAGCGCCCATCACGGCAAAACCGAGCGCGGCAACGAGCATCCAGAGGCTTTTCAGATGTGGGAGTTTGTTGAACGGCATAACAATGAAGTTTGAGTGGTGTTTGTGGTGGCAATATACTTGCGGAATATCCCTTTATTCAAATCCGTGAGAAAATTGACCGCGGAAGTTTTAATGCCAGCGATAATATCTCACAACTTTAGTTTTATTGAAAAGAAATATAGTTAACTCTACAGGCATAACGACAGATTTTTATGGATTTAAACAGCTTGCAAACTTGGCAATATTTTAAGCATGACCTCGCTAGGCGACTAGATTTAGAAGGTAAGCCACGCACATTGTTGCGAGCATTATCGATAATTTTGAATCGCGGTGTGGTCTCGGTTTTTATCTATCGGCTGAATCGTTACCTATACTTTAAAAATACCTTTCTAAGTAAGGTATTTATTCGTTTGTTGCGCTATGTCGAGTTTCATTATTGTCACAACGAAATTGAGCCAAATGCCGACATTGGCCCCGGTTTGGTCCTCAGTGATTTTGGCGGGGTGGGGCTTTCTCATGTCAATATTATTGGCCAAAATGTGACTTTTTTAGGGAAAGCAACCCCAACCCTCGGGGCGATGGAAGACGTGGAAGCGGGTGTCGATAAAATCCGAATAGGGGATTATTGTGTGATTGGCCCGAATGTCAGAATTGTGAATAACGTGGAAATTGCAAATGGCGTGCAAATGAAAGCTAACTCGGTGATTATGAGTTCGATTATGCGTGAAGGGGCTGTTGTGTCGGGTTTTCCGGCAAAACAATTATCACATGTGTCGATGGAAACCTTGATGGCTTGGAGTCCAATACTCTCAAGAAAAATAAAATAAATATCTTTTTTAGAAAGCGCAATGTTGAATCAATCATTTAAAGAAACGCTGTCACTGATAAAAAGTGATATGCAATATCGCTGTGAATACGAACACAAAAACTTAACACCGATAAGAGTGCTGAGTTTTTTGTTAAATCACGCAGCGTTAAGTACGGTGTTATATCGTTTTCAGGTGTTTTTTTATACACATCATCTGTCTTGGCTGGCTTGCTTTATTCAGGGGCTGAGCAGCATTTTGTTGACAGTCAGTATTGATTCACGCACACAGATCGGTCCTGGTTTGCTGCTATTGCACGCGAGTTATATCAATATTGGCAAAAATGTCACATTGGGGAAAAATTGTATTCTCGCGCATCAAAACAGTATCGGTCCGTCTTTCACGATTGAAGCTGATGGGGATTCTTCTGAAATTGGCCCGGTGATTGGAGATCAAGTACTATTGGGTGTGGGTAGCGTCGTATTTGGCAATATTACGATTGGTAGCAACACAAAAATAGGTGTGAATGCTGCCGTGGATAAAAGCTTCCCAGAAAACGCTGTGTTGGTTGGTGTGCCTGCCAGAAACCGCGCGATTGCCTAAGCATCGCGCGGCATTGTTTATCTCTAAAGCATTAATGTAGATTTGACTTCGTTTGGCCATTGGCGCATATCAAAGCCATGGGTTTTCAAAAGGCCGATGACAAGACGATCAATGCCAAATCCCAAGCACGCGGTATGTGCATCGCTACCATCGTTTAAATGAATGCCAAATAAATGAGAGAAGTGGTTCTGGTGGTAGTTAAATGAAGCAACCGCGGTTGGATTGTCTGCCCCCCAAATATCCACTAGTAATTCAAACTTAAGTTCCATCATTTTTTGGTTGGCCTTCATCATACGGCCACCACGACCAAAAAATGGATCGCTGGCAGTATCTAAAATCACGGGCAGTCCTAGTGATTCGATTAAATTCTGACCTCTGCTTAGCCAGTTTTTACGCCATTCTTGAACTTCTTCTGGGCTGCCAACGCGCACATTTTCACGAATTTCAAAGCTCATTAAACGAGCCGGGTCGTTCGAGGGCTCGTGTCTGAAGCAATAACAATTTAAATCGAATAATTTGCCTCCCTCCGATACCGTACTGCCTCCAAGGGTTGGGTAGAGTGGATAGCAACTTGCCGGTGTTAATGTCACGTCAGTTTGTGAGAGATATGAAGACCAGTCTTCACCCGCTTTGACAGCATTTTGAAGCGGTAGGTGTTCTTTATCACCGCCTGTAAATGAATGGATAGAACCGCAAAGTTGTGGAAAGTTATCCATATAGCCGACCTTGCGCAAGAGCTCCCTTGGCACAACCGGTGGAAAAGAGACTTTTAAAGCGCCGTCTTTTGTTGACTCGCGATCGACCATTTGATGTAAGGCTTGTACAAGCTCGAATATTTGTGGGCTTCTACCAACGATCCCCTTTACACCGCTGTCTAAAAGTAATTTGTGATCAAACAGTTGCTGTTTAAATTGTAAGTGCGCTGTGTCGAGATCAGACATGAGTTAAAAACCTTTATGAACCATTAAAATAGTTGCGTTAGTTTGTTGGATACGGTCGTTATGGATTTGAATCATGGAAGCGTAAGCGTCTCTCAGGTGTCTACCCAGTGAGAATTTGCCACCATTTTTATAGCCCTGAATACCACAAATCGCTAAAGCTTCAGAAACAATGGAGACGACAGCTCTTGAAGCATTGAGTTTTAACGCATTAATTTTGAGGGTGTAGCCTATGCTACTGAGTGCATCAAAATTTTTCTCGGCAATATGATCGGTGTAATCTTTGGCAATGGCGAACACTTCCATTTCCATGTTTTGCAAGCTCGCATCCAAATCTGCTACGCGATGCGCACCTAATGGTGTTTGACCAGGATTGGATCTCGCTTTAGCTCTTAATAGTTCTCTCGATTTATTCACTGCGTCAGTTGCCAAACCAAGCCAGCACGCAGCCCAAAAAATATGGGAAGTTGGCACCATTGTGAGTGTAGCAATATCGGCAAAGGGTATGCCCATGACTTGCCAAGCTTCGCCACTGGCCGTTACAGTGCATGGCGGGCTGCATGTGCCACGCATGCCAAGTGTATCCCACTCACCAATATCATTGAGTTGAAATTGCCCTTTTTTTGCGATCACAAGGACTTGATCACCTGGCGCTGCGTCCTCATTTTTTCTTGTCGTGATCATTAAATCATCTGCTGCTTGACCGTATGAAACCGTTGTGGCTTTTTTAGTTAAAAGAAATTGATTGTCTTGTATTGAGACAGCACATTGACTGTTTCTCATATTGCCGCCGGGGCCAACCTCAGAAGTTACCGATGCGATCAGCCTATTTTCTCTTGCGACGCTTTTCATGTAGTCAACTAAGTGACTATCATTTCCGTGGTGGTGAACCAATGGATAAATTTGCGTGTAATGCATGGCTAGCACCGCAGCGGTGGAAGCGCAATTTTGTCCGATTAAATAACATGCTTTTGCTGCTTCAAGTGGCGTGATACCTAAACCGCCATATTCCTTTGGCACTGGCCAGCCAAAGGCGCCAATTTCTTTTAGGGCTTGGATCGCTTCAGAAGGGCAACGACTATTTTTGTCGACATCTTCTGCAAATTGGCGAGCGACAGCACCGACGTGCTTTAACGCTTTTAGTGCATCATCAAAGGTATTTGTGGTCATTTAGGGTGTTCGAAATAAAAAGTTTTTAAAGTTGTGGGGAGTTGGTGATAACTTCAACGATGCATTCGCTAATGCAATCTATACTTTTAAAGTTGTCTCTATGTAACATGCTTTCAGGAAACTCAATATCAAACTCAGATTCAAGACCCAACATTAACGCAACGGACGCTCGTGAACTCATCCCATAAAAGAACAAGTCATCATCATCTTTGAGTAACTTTTCCTGATCAATTTCAGTTAACTCAGTAACGGTTTTTCTCACACGTTCTTTAATTTCTTCAACAGAGTTTGTCGCGTTCATTTGTCATCCATTTTTCTAAGAAATTATCTTGTTCACAATTGTAAAAGAGGATTTCAATCCGATGCTACAGTTTTCACAATAAAAGCGTTCTTGCTATTAAGCGCAAAAACTCTGCCATACGGCTTTGTGTTTGGTTTCTGCGTTTTGATGACAATACGCTGTGTTATCGATGGCATCAGATGAAAATAATTGTCACTCGGTAAAAAATCATCGATGTCCAATACTACATAAAATGCTGGTTGATTCGTGTTAATAATTATTTCGTACTCGAGGGTAGACAATTGCTTTGCTGATGCCGTGAGCTCTAAGTTAGAGGCGGGCGTATGCGTGACTTCCGGTTGTGCGTAGATTTTCTGTTCAATCAGTGCGCCATCTTTTGTATATAGCGCTAGATGGCAAGCAATAAATTGCCTTGGGCCAAATTTGTAGGCATAACTAGAATCAACAAATCTCCCCAAAAAATAATCTACACTCACCCGTTGCATGCTTCTTGGCGGGAGTGTTTGGGGTTGTTCATTTTCCTCGAGCACTCTGCCATCTTCAGTAAACAAAGTTATTTTTAATCGGCAATCTAATGCGGTTTCACCATCGTGTACCAAGTAAGCGGCGAGGCCATCTAACCCTTCATCGACAAATACTGCTGTTGTCGGTTTTGATACTCTTGCCAGCGCATAAAAGGATGATTTTGGATTGCCCAAAATATCAATATAGCCCCAGCCCGCACCAGCTTTAAAATCGTGCAAATTCCAAACCAGCGCTGCGCGACCATTTTCGGCGTTAGCACGAAAAATTGACATTGTTGTTTCAACGACTTCTACCAAGGTGGCGCGGGCAAGCCTGATATAACGCTCTTGATCAATGGACCGAAGTTTTATTGGGTCAATGCCAAATAGTTGCTGAAGGTAATAGTCTGTAATATCAGAAAAGTCCCAGCCGCTTCCGGGGTCTCTCGGCACGGCATTTTTCCATGTTGGGCTGTGAAGTTCTGGCATTTTCCCATGCCATAGTTTGCGTAAACTTTGATCTTCAGGAATTTGTGCAAAAGGCAAACACTCAACGATGAGTTTTCCCTTAAATAAGCGAGCGTCCTCAAAGCTTCTTCTATAGCCGCCAACCCCATGATAATTACACGGCCCTTCTCCAGAGTGGATGGGTAGATTATTTTTCGCGTAGGGGCTCGAAAGAAAATACGCAACATTCGGCGCAAATTTACTTACCAGATCTGGCAAAATTTGGCTGAAAATACGGTTGTCAATGTCTTCGATCTTGACGCCCATCATGCAAGCTTGTTGATAAACCTCGCTACCACCACTGAATGCTGCGATGCAGGCTTTTGCAGCATGCCGAGATAAAAATGCTGAAGCTTCTTCACGAATATTCTCAATGAAAACATCATCGTGTTCAGGATAGTCAAAATTGGTAAAAGCAAACTCTTGATAGATCAAGATGCCAAGCGCGTCACACATTTCATAAAAAGCGTCACTTTCATAAAGCATATTGCCTGAGATTCTTAGCATATTGATGCCAGCGTCTCGCAACAGCATTAATCTATTCGATAAAGTGCTGTCATCAACGTGTAAAGTGTTTGGATCTATCGGCGTCCAACAAGCCCCTCTTAAAAAAACTGGGATATCGTTATAACGAATGGAAAATTGGTTTTCATGAGAAAAAACTATTTTTCTAAATCCATAATGCCCGAGAAAAATGCGCTCTTCTAATCCACCTTCTAACTGGAGGACTAATTGATAGCGTTTTGGCTCGCCATGCGTATGTGGCCAATAGGGTTGAATCTGATTGACGAGCGCGTGTTGTAGTGAAAGGCTAGCTTTTCCAGAAGCGTCAATGGCTAAGTCAATGTCACGGCTAAACACTTCATCATGATTGTTGCTATCGAGTAACAATACACGTGCTGAATTAGCGTTTGCGTGTAAAAATTCCAACTCAAGTTGCAGTGAAATTTCCCCAGTATTGTCACTGATGAGTAAGGTGGTGACCTGATGAGAAAGAAATGCACAATTAAATTGATTCGTCATGCTAATAGAACGATAAGGACCAACAAGTTTTGTCGCATCCGAAAATCCCGGGGTGTACCCAATCACAGGCGTTCGGAAAAAACGTAAATTTCTTTCATTGACAAAACGTGTGATGTATTTCGGCCTTGGATGACGTGCCTGATAACGCGGTTTTAAGGCGCGAAAGCACAAAAATAACACATTGTTTTCTTCGAGCTGTTGGCTAATATCTACCGAGTGGGGAATAAAAGCGTTCGCGGTACTTAATATTAGCTTGTCGTTTAAATAAATATCGCAAATCGTCAGTAACCCGTTAAGTGTTAATACACTACGTTTTGATGCGTTATCTGAATGTTTAAACTGAATTTTATACCAATGATCAAGGTTGTCTAATTCAGCCTTTTCGTGCCCGAGATGCGTGAATTGGCTGACTACACTTGGAATGTTGGCAGCAAGATATGCAGTATTCTCATGAATGTCTTGTGGATGCGCAAATTGACCCGCCGGTGTTGAAAAATATTCGCAATCGCCATCAAGCGAAATGACAATTTCACTTGCAATTGAAGGATGATTAACCGTTGCTAATGTCGGCATATTCAACTTCGTAAATACTAATTAAGAAGTTTGAAGCTCAGCACAAAGAAATGCATGCGCACGCAACCAGCAATCTTGCATTTCCGCCAAGATAGATTCTACATTCGCTGGTTTGTTGGTGTGGTTGATGCGGGCAAGTTTCAACACCAAGGTTTTTGAAAGGCTGGCAATTTTTAAAAAGTCATCGGCCGCAGAAACAAAACTTGGACACGCCGGATTTAGCCATTGTAAAAAAGTTGCACCTAACTCATGGGCAGCGCCAAGCTGGCGTGGCGCGACAAAGGTATAGGCATGGTAAGCCTGATGGCCATTGGCAATCATCCTTTCTTGGTGCGATGTGATTGCTTTTGCGTAATCTTCAAATGGATTCGACGATCTTCTCGCCGAAAAATGCAGTGCAGCGCTCTCTAGTGCGAGTTTTCTCAACGTTTCTTCAGGGAGGCTCATTGCCTTGTTAAGTTTCAGAATTTCACAATAGGGTGGCAAATAACCGGCTTGATTAGATAATGGCGGGAAAAGTACACCGTCAAAATCTTCATCGGCTAATTCAGTAAACGTTGCATTATGAAAATAGCGTAACTTTTTTCTTTCAAGATCAATATGCGTAATGCCTATCGTGGTTTTAGCATGTGATTGACGATAGTCTATGCCAGCAGCGTCTGGTAAAAAATAAGCGTCGACTTCTAGAAGCGGAATGGCACCTCTTTCTACTTGACAGATCATCTGATCAGCCAAGGGCCGATATAAAGAAAGTTCGTCAATGCGGATACTGTAAAGCTTTTGTAGACCGTCGTGAGATGGTTTACCAAATGTCCATTGGTCTTCTTCAAAATCACTAGCAAGCGTGAATCCAAGGCAAGCAATCGGGTTTAAACCTAAGTTATGGATGACCTCGATCAGAAGGTCAGAGTAACAGTTGGTCTCCCTGAAGTTTCTGTCGTGCTGATGCAAACTGTGTTGCGAGAATTGCTCAGGGATAAGTGTTGATAGGTTGGCAATATTTTTTTGCATTTAAGCTACCTGGTATCTAAAGCGCCATTTTCTTGAGACGATTTTTAAAACGAGTCTTTTGAGCGTGTGACGCTTTAAATCAGTGACGTAATTGCTTTGCTAATTGAATGAACACTTTCAAACACTTCTTTGCGTAGCATTTCGTCAGGAAATTCAATGTCAAATTCTGACTCCAAGCCAATCATCACGGCGACAGATGCCCTTGAGCTCATGCCTTTTACAAATAAGCTTTCTTCTTCTTTCAGCTGAGATAAATCTTGAGAGATTTCTGAATAGTTAATAATGACCTTTTTGACGCGGTCGATAATATTATTTTCCATAGTATTAACCTAATATTTTATTGATGGTGTTTTGATCGCCATAAATCATGACATAACAAGCCCATTACGGCAGCTATCTTCAAAAACTTAAAAAATTATTTATGAATGAAGGGTTGTGGGATCGGCGATTGATTATTTTGGCAAATGTTTTTCTAATTGCTTGCGATACCAACTATGAAAGTGCTCTAAGCCTGTTTCCATCGGATGTTGGTAAGGACCACGTTCGTCTAAGCCTTGCGCAAAAAGCGCGCGGCGGCCTTCGTGCATGCGTTCGCAAATTTCATTATCTTCAACAGCCGTTTCGTTATAAGCCGCTTGTTGCGCTTTGACATAGTCTTCTTCAAATAACGCAATGTCTTCAGGATAGTAAAATTCCACCACGTTTTGGCATTGGTGTACGCCTTGGGGAATCAAATGCGAAATTACCAGCACCTCCGGATACCATTCGATCATTAAAAACGGATAGTATGCAAACCAAATGGCGCCGTGTTTTGGCGGTTGGTTGCCATTGCGTGCGAGTGCGACTTCTGACCATTCTTGATAAATGGGTGTGGCTTTTTGTAATTGTTGTGAGGCTTTAAAGCCAACGCGCTGTGAACTAAAGTGTTCGCCAAACTCCCAACTCAATTCATCACAATCGACAAATTGGTTTAAACCGGGGTGAAATGGTCCAACGTGGTAATCTTCCAAATAGGTTTCAATAAAGGTTTTCCAGTTGAAGTTGTAGTCGTCCACTTGCACGCTGTGCAGGCGGTAGTTACTAAAATCAAAAGCTTCGGCACTGGCTAATTTTTCTAACTCTTCAGTAATATTTCTTTGTGTGTCAAACAGTAAGCCATGCCAGTTTTGCAGCGTTTTTTTATTCAGGTGTAAACAGGGGTTTTCATCAAAATGGGGTGCGCCCAATAGCTTGCCTTGTAAATCGTATGTCCAACGGTGTAGCGGGCAGACAATATTTCTCGCTTTGCCTTTGCCGTCCATCATTAATGCTTGTCTGTGGCGACAAATATTGCTCATCAAATGGATGCCATGTTGGTCATGTACTAATAAATTGGCTTTGTTTTGCCAATCCAGCACGTAGTAGTCGCCCATCTCTGGCACCATCAGCGCGTTGCCTACATATTTTGGCACATGGGCAAATAAAAACTTTTCTTCCAAAGCGTAAATGGCTGGATCCACGTACCACGCAACAGGCAACTGTGGTTGTGCTGAAGTGCTTGCAAAATCGGGGGGGGTGATCGGAGTGACTTGTGACATCATCTTTAAAAAAACAATATTTCAAAAAATACGAAACAAGGCCGCCATTATAGTCTGAAGGCGGATGCAAGGGAATCCTTGATCAACCAGGTTTTTGTAAATTAAAAGATTGAACGTGCAGCTTTGCTGGCGAAGTTATTGCTAAAAGCGTTGTTTTGAGCTAATCTACGGAGGAATTTTCTTTTAAAACAGGTAGTAACGGATTTGTTTGAGTGCGTAGGCTCACGATCTGGCAACGGCGGCTGCAGTCGCCGTTTTTGTTTTGTAGGTTGATTAATGTACGCGAAGTGTATGTAATCAGAATTTTTGGTGAAACTAGAGACGTTGTGATGGCAAATCATTTGATGAACACTTATGGCAGACAGCCTGTGACCTTTGTTAAAGGGGAAGGCGTTTGGCTGACCGATACACATGGTAATCGCTATTTGGACGCGCTTTCTGGCGTGGCGGTGAACGGCTTGGGGCATGCGCATCCAAAATTTGTGGCGGCGCTAAACGAACAAATTGGTCGATTAATTCACGTTTCTAATATTTATCAAATTGCTGAACAAGCAGCGTTGGCCGATAGGCTAGCTGAACTTTCCGGTATGGATAACGTGTTTTTCTGCAACTCAGGCTGTGAAGCAAATGAGGCTGCAATTAAGCTCGCGCGGCTTTATGGTCACAACAAAGGCATTGAAAATGCTGAAATTATTGTCATGGAGCATAGTTTTCATGGCAGAACAATCGCGACACTTTCTGCGACAGGCAGTCGCAAAGTGCAGGCTGGGTTTGAGCCATTAGTGAGCGGTTTTGTGCGAGTGCCATTTGATGATTTAGATGCAGTCAACGCCATCGCTTCACGCAAAAATAATGTGGTCGCTGTGTTGGTCGAGCCTGTGCAGGGTGAGGGCGGTGTACATATTCCAGCTGATTCCAAAGCTTATTTGCAAGGCTTGCGTAAGCTATGTGATGAACACGGTTGGTTGTTGATGTTGGACGAGGTGCAAAGCGGTATTGGTCGCACCGGCACTTGGTTTGCTTTTCAGCATACTGATATCACGCCTGATGTGATGACACTTGCCAAAGGCTTGGGATCTGGCGTGCCGATTGGCGCATGTGTTGCACGCGGTGTGGCGGCAGAAACGTTCACGCCTGGCAAGCACGGCTCGACTTTTGGTGGTAATCCGTTGGCAACGCGCGCAGGCTTAGCGACATTGCAAATTATTGCCGAAGAAAACTTGCGCGAAAATGCTGAAAAAATCGGCAATTTTATTCGCGTTTCGCTCACGGAAACTTTTAAAAATACGCCAGCTGTCAAAGTCGTGCGTAACGCTGGTTTGATGATTGGCATTGAGCTTGACCGTGCCTGTGGTGACTTGGTTAAAATGGCACTTGAGGAAAAATTGCTGATCAACGTGACTGCTGAAAAAGTGGTGCGTTTGCTGCCATCACTAATTATGAGTGAGGCTGAAGCGACAATCTTGGTTGAAAAATTAAGCGGGTTGATTAAAGCGTTTTTAGCCAAATAATTTTTGTAAAGAGACGGTGAAAATTTTTTCACAGTTAAAATAACATGACTATCAAACATTTTTTACAGTTTAACGATCTGCAACGTGATGAATTGGAGCATATTTTCCAGCGCACCAAGTGGATCAAAAATCAGTTCAAGCAATACCAACAATATTGGCCATTGCAAGACCGCACCTTGGTGATGATTTTTGAAAAAGCCAGTACGCGCACGCGCTTGAGTTTTGAAGCTGGCATGCACCAACTGGGCGGCTCGGCGATTTATTTAAACACACGCGATTCACAACTTGGACGTGGTGAGCCGGTGGAAGATGCCGCACAAGTGATTTCGCGCATGTCAGACATTGTGATGATTCGCACCTTTGAGCAAGAAATTATTGAGCGCTTTGCTGCAAATTCGCGCGTGCCAGTGATTAACGGGCTTACAAATGAATATCATCCGTGCCAAATTTTGGCGGATATTTTTACCTTTATTGAACATCGCGGTTCGATTCAAGGCAAAACGGTGGCTTGGATCGGCGATAGTAATAATGTTTGCAACACATGGTTACAAGCAGCAGAAGTGTTGGATTTCAATGTGCATGTTTCTACACCGCCGGGCTATGAAGTAGAAGCAGAACGTGCAAATTTATATGGCAACGATCATTTTGAAACGTTTGCTGACCCGATGGATGCCGCTAAAGGTGCAGATTTGGTGACCACCGATGTGTGGACGAGCATGGGTTTCGAAGCGGAAAACGAAGAGCGTTTGCGTGACTTTGCCGATTGGCAAGTGGACGCAGAAATGATGCGTACAGCCGCTAAAGATGCGCTATTTATGCATTGCTTGCCTGCGCACCGTGGTGAGGAGGTGAGTGCTGATATCATCGATGGAGCACAATCTGTGGTGTGGGATGAAGCTGAAAATAGACTTCATGTGCAAAAAGCACTGATGGAATATTTGTTATTAGGAAAAGTAAAGTAATGAGTGAGATTAAAAAAGTTGTTTTAGCGTATTCCGGTGGTTTAGATACTTCGGTAATTTTGAAGTGGCTGCAAGATGAATATCAAGCAGAAGTGGTGACTTTCACTGCAGACTTAGGCCAAGGGGAAGAGTTGGAACCCGCGCGCGCCAAAGCCAAAGCGGCAGGCGTAAAAGAAATTTTTATTGACGATGTGCGTGAAGAATTTGTGCGTGATTTTGTCTTCCCGATGTTTCGTGCCAACACCATTTATGAGGGTGAATATTTATTAGGCACATCCATTGCGCGCCCTTTAATTGCAAAGCGGTTAATCGAAATTGCGGCTGAAACAAACGCCGATGCGATTTCTCACGGTGCGACTGGCAAGGGTAACGACCAAGTACGCTTTGAATTAGGCGCCTATGCCTTAAACCCAAATATTAAAATTATCGCCCCTTGGCGTGAGTGGGATTTACTCAGCCGTGAAAAACTCATGGCCTATGCCGAAAAACATGGCATTCCTGTCGATATGAAGCATAAACAAGGCGGCAGCCCATACAGCATGGATGCGAATTTGCTGCATATTTCTTACGAAGGTCGTCATTTGGAAGACCCCGCGGCTGAGGCCGAAGAAAGCATGTGGCGCTGGACAGTTTCACCAGAGAAAGCGCCAGATGCAGCCGAGTATTTGGACATTGAATATGTGAATGGTGACCCAGTTTCACTCAATGGCCAATTGATGAAAGCCCATGAAATTTTGGCGCATTTAAATATTTTGGGCGGCAAGCATGGCATTGGTCGTTTAGATTTAGTGGAAAACCGCTACGTGGGCATGAAATCACGCGGCTGTTACGAAACGCCTGGCGGCACGATTATGCTCAAAGCGCATCGCGCGATTGAAAGCATTACGCTTGACCGCGAAGTAGCACATTTAAAAGACGACGTAATGCCACGCTATGCCAGTATGATTTATAACGGCTATTGGTGGAGCCCAGAGAGAATTGCGTTGCAAACGTTGATCGACCATACACAAAAATCCGTCAATGGTTGGGTGCGCGTCAAATTGTACAAAGGCAATGTCATTGTCGTTGGGCGTGATAGCAAAACTGATTCATTGTTTGATTCAACCATTGCGACCTTTGAAGATGACAAAGGTGCATATGACCAAAAAGACGCCGGTGGTTTTATTAAATTAAATGCATTGCGTATGCGCATTGCGGCAAATTTGAAAAACCGCGCAAAATAGTTGTTATTGGTAATATTACAAAAACCGCACCTTCAAAACGTGCGGTTTTTTTATGGCTGTGACTGCTGCGTGATCCAGAATGGATAAAATTCGCGCACGATTTTTAAGAAAAAGTCCTTACTTTCTTCCAGAGTAAATAATGGCAAGGTTAAATCTACCGCAATGCGGTAGCATTTGTGGTTATTGGCGGGTGCGCCTTGCAGTCGTAACAAAATAATTTTGGCTAACGTTAATTGTGCATTAATTTGTTCAGCGTGCAGTTTTAAATCAATCAGCGCTTGGTTGTAATTATTGAGCGCTTGGCTTTCTTGCGCGTTTAAATGCAACTTATCTAAGCTTTGAATAATGGTATTGAGCGTCGTGGGTAACGGTTTCCATTGGATGGACGCCACATCAAAACCATAGTTGGCGCTAAACGTGGCAATCGCTTTAATGTCTTTCACCCAAAAGCTATAAAACTCGCGTGCGATATTGAGACTTTCTTGCACTTCTTCTGGTGGAATTTTTTTGACGATTTCATCCAACGCCATGCGGTAGTTAAAACGTTCCGGCGTTTTGTTGTGCAATAACGGCGTAAATAAATCTAAAAAAACCGAGCGTTTGTAAAGCACGTTGGTGCTCGCGCCTTTGGATTGCAACAGTTTTAAATAAGCGCTGATGGCTTGTTTTTCGCGGGAAATTTTCATGGTTTAACATTTCATGCTTTAAAGCATGGGAGGTGAAACAAGTTCCTTGTAAATTCGCACCAGCTTAGCATGCTGTTGATCATTCATTTGGCTAAATAACGATATTGGAGCCGTTCATCTTTAAGTCAGGGTAAAATTTCTACCTGAATATCACGGCTGTGGCTGCGGCCCTGATCATCGACCACGGTGAGCGTATGCCAGCCAGAGTTAGCGGGCCGCCACGCGAGGCCAGTACTTTTACTTGGGCTACTTCCAAGAAATGTTTTGCCTGAAAACCAAAAAAGCGTGCTTGCGTCCGCTGCGGCTAAGGCTTGTAGCGCAATGGTTTCTGCGGGTTTTGAGAGGCGAATTTGATAACTCACAGCGCGCAAAGGAGAGGTAATTTTAGGGTTATCTTCTTGATTGACAAGCTGCCCAGCGCCTTGGCACGAAGCCGTGGGTGGCGGCTTGCGCGGCATACCAGCTTCACGAAATAAGCGCATCATGCCGGAATCCCAAAATTCAAAAATTTCTTGGTGGGTTGAATTTGCGTCGTAAGGTGGGCATGCGGCGCGCCCAGTGCGATTATCAATCATCACAGGGCGGTGTAGTGTGCTGACTTTGATCGGCGATTTTCCGGGAATAAACCAAGTTTGACTGCGTTGTGGACACCAGATATTTGGCAGCTGGCCACTTGCCGTACACACGCTAATTTTTTTAAGCGTAGGAGGTGGATAAAAAAATAAATCCTGCGCTTCAGGTGTAATCAATGGCAGCGCGTCGGCAATACGGAAAAAAAGCGGTGCAGCAGTTTCAATACCGACAAAGGCCGGATTGGGCGAGCCGTCAAAGTTGCCAACCCACACCACCAAAACGTATGGCCCGACAATGCCTGCTGTCCATGCATCTCGAAAACCCCAAGACGTGCCAGTTTTCCATGCCGCACGCCAGCGCGATGGCGCAGCGGAGGGAATCTGATCTGGTCGCGGATTTTCCCGCAAAATATCCCACACCATAAAACTTGCATCCGGGCTGATTAAGCGTACACCTTCAGCTTGAGGCCTGTGTTTTGTGTATCGTAAAGGGTGTAATACGCCTTGATTCGCGAGCATGGTGTAGAGTTTGGCGAGCTCCTCCATCGTCACTTCGCCGCCGCCCAGTGTGAGCGCGAGGCCATAATGCGCCTCAGATTTTAATTGGCTGATACCCGCCGTTTTTAAAAAAGTATAAAGCGATGGGTTATTTAAACGGCTAGCAATATCAACGGCCGGAATGTTGCGACTACGAATCAGCGCATCGTGCGCGGAAATAGGGCCACTAAAGCGGCCGTCAAAATTTTCTGGTTGAAACGGGCCAAACGCGGTGGGCGCGTCGCGCAAAATGGATTGTGGGTGAATAATGCCTTGATCAAACGCCAGCCCGTAAATAAACGGCTTGAGCGTTGAGCCGGGCGAACGCTTGGCAAAAGCCCCATTCACTTGGCCTTGAATGTTCGCATCAAAATAGTTGGCTGAACCCACCATTGCCACCACGGCTTGGTTGCGGCTATCTACCAGCATGGCGCTGGCGTTATGAATACCTCGCATGGCTTGTTGATTCAAGTAATTTTGTAGCTGTCGCTCCAGTAAATGTTGCAATGTTAGTTCAAGTGTTGAGGTTTTCTGGTGCGCTGTTTGCTCATCGTCCATATTGATGAGTTGCTCGCTAAAATGCGGCGCTTTAAAGGGTAGGTCGCGTAATTTTCTCAAGGGTAATGGCAGGGCCATTAATTTGTCGTATGCCGTTTGCGTAGGATATTTATTTTTCCAGCGTTGATATAAACGTAAACGTGCTTGTTGCAAACCAATGTTTTGAAACTGTTTCTGGTGAATGGGAGAGTGGCTTAAGCTACGTTGATTGGGTTTTTGTGGAATCACCGTCAGCGTCATGATTTCCGGCAAGGTGAGGGCATCTGCGGTTTTATTAAAATAAATTAAACTGGCTGCGCCCACCCCTTGAATATTGTAGCCATACGGCGCGAAGTTTAAATAGGCCTCTAAAATGTCACGCTTGCTGTAGCGGAGCTCTAACCATACGGCAAGGCCAATTTGCTTGAGCTTTCCCCATGCTGAACGCGTATTCAGTTGATACATCAGCCGTGCCAACTGCATGGTGATGGTGGAGCCACCTTGTCGGCTCTCGCCAGTTACGCTGGCTTTGGCGGCGCGTAAAAGTGATACACCGTTGAATCCCGGGTGAACATCAAACCATTGGTCTTCTTGCAATTTCACGGCTTCAATCATTTGCGGCGAAATTTCTGAGAGTGACATCCACAAACGATATTGGTCATCCTCAGCCAGTGTTAAACGTAGCAAGGTTTTGTCAACCGCTAAAATGGCTTTGGAAGAGGGCGCGAATTGCGCCAGTGGTGCGTGCGGTAAAACGCGGGGGAGAAGTAAAAGTAAGGCAAAAAAAGCCAGCAGCCATAGTTGGTGTGCTGGCTTAAATTTTGTCGAAAAAAAACGTTTTAAAATTTGCAACGTTGCAACAATTATTGCGCGGGTTTAGTCACTTCCAGCGTGCTGGCTTTGCCTTGTGCTTGAAGCTGGTGGTTATACATGCCTTCCATAAAGGCCGCAGGAATGGTGAATTTACCGGCATTGGTGGCGCGTACGCGGTACACAAACGTGCCGACATCGCGGTTCACCATGCCATACAGCACCACGCGGTCGTCGCGAATATCTGCGTATTCTGGCAGCCAACTATTGCCAGCTTCGCCAATCGGCGCTTGCCATGCTGGTGGCGCTTCTTCAAAACTTTCTTCGCTGTATCCATCTGCTGGCGTTGTTTCGCTTCTGCTAGCGATCACTGGCTCTAAACCGCCAGGGAGCAAATCGACAATTGCCACTTGCGGCACGCGTTCACGGCTGGTGGCGCGGAAAGTTAGTTTCACTAAAAATTCTTCGCCAACGCTTACTTTGCTGATCGGTGCGCCTTTTAAATCGGTGAATACTTTGGCAATTTCCAAACCGTCATTGATTTCTTCAGCTTTAGGTTGCACATCAAAGCCGTTTTCACTCAGCATGTAAAAAGCGGGTGCGTTGCCAGATTTCGTCAACTGAATTTTGCTGGCTTTGGCGGAAATATTGCCAGACTTTACCAACCCTTTTGTGAGCGCGACTGGCGATGCTTGATTGCTTGCGTTAATTTCTTGAACGCCCAACACGCTTTCACCGCCAGCCGCGCCATACGCATCTAGCCCCAGCATCATGTAAGCGGCAGAGAGCGTGTGGTATTTGTCGTGGCTAATATCGTCAGCCAGTGTTGCAATCACATGTTCCGGCACTGAAGAAAGCTGCGTTTTAAAATGCTTGGCAACGAGGTAGATTAGCTGCGCATTGTGAACCGATGCGTCGTAATATACATAGCTTTCGTCAAAATTTATCGGCTTTTGTTTTTCTAACCAAGGCACGCGTTTAATCAATTTAGAAGCAATCGCATCCTGCTGTAATAGTTGGTAACTTGCCGCAACATAGGCGGCGGTTAAATCTTGCTGCCAAACTTTGTTGTAGCGTTCATCCAACTCTTTTTGCAAGGTTGCCAACATGCCGCTGGTGACCGTGCCTTGCTGTGTGAGGAGAAAAATTGCATAAGCTCTGCCTCGCATGCCAGCGATGCCTTCGCTACCGCCAGTGGCCATTTGTGAAAGCCATTGGTTGGCGTTGGCGAGCATGTCAGGTGGCACGGTCAAGCCGCGTGAAGTCGCTTCTAGCAAATAATGCGTGGCATACACACTGACAAATGGCGCGGTTTGCATATTGGCAGACCATAAGCCAAAGCTACCGTCAGCATTTTGGCGTTCCCTTAAAATTTCAACCACCTTGTCTACATTCTGCTGCTTGTCTGCAGCTTCTGTGAAGATCAGCGCTGGCATACCCTTGCTGACCAACTGCTCAGTGCAGGAATAACTATAGTTTTCCAAATAACCCTCCATCGCTTGCGTCCAAACGAGTGGTGAGTTTGAAATGCCTGTTTTCACTGACCGTTTTTCAGCAAACAAGTGCCGTTTGAGTGGCACGGTGGATTGCTTATCATCGAGTTTGCCAATGGTGATTTTTGTTGCAAAGGGTGAGGCAGGGCGCACGCTAATGCTTTCAATGGCTTTACCAATACCCAATTTTTCGCCACTACCGCTTTGTGCGATCAATTGCACATCCGCCGCGCCTAAGGTCGCGTTGGCACGCAAGGTGAATTCTGCCGTGGCTTCTTGTTGTGCAGGTACTTGCAGCGTCACTTTATTGGGCGAGAGTGCAGTCAGCGCGCTGCCATTTTTGAGTGAGACTGTGACAGGCGTGTTGCCACTCGCATTTTTAATGTTGTTAAAGACGCTCACCGAAACTGTAAACTCATCTTTGGGCGCGACCATGCTTGGCACATTGGCGGATAAAATTAAATCACCACGCACTTCGGTATTACTTTCTGCCACGCCGATTTTATTTGGGTTCACAGCCACTGCGATAATCCGCAGTTTGCCGTTAAAGGTGTCTGGCACATGGTATTGCAGGGTTTTGCCTTTGCTATCGACATCGACAATGCCAGACCAATACGCGACAGGTTTTTGATGTTTTTTCTTGAACGGGTTCAAATGGCGACCCATGATGGCATCGCCGTCACCGCCCGGTGCGGCAGCGTTCATCAGTTGTTTAAATTCTGGCAAGACCAAATCTAAAATCTGAGAGGTATCAACCTGCAACGCCCGTTTTTGGAAGAAAAATCCTATCGGGTTGGGTGTTTTGTATCGAGCTACTTGTAAGATGCCTTCATCCACCGCAAACACAACGACTTTGCTTGGGGTTAGGCTGCTCACTTGCAGGTCCAATTTTTGGCCGGGTTTTATCACATCGGCGGTTGATAATCTGACTGCTTCACGCCGCGCATCCATATTGACTTCAAATGGCACCACGCCGTACGAAAGTGGGCTCATAAAAATTTCGTCTGAGGCTGCGTCGCGCACAAACTGGACGGAAACATAACCATTGCCTTCAAAATCTTTTGGCAGGGTGATGGTTTGCACTGAGCTGGTGGTGTTGGTTTTAAACCATTGGTGCGTGTAAACGCGGTCGCGCTCAATGGTAATCAACCCAGCGCCGGTGTAAGGCGCACGGATGTTGATTTCTATGGCATCGCCCGCCTGATAATCAGATTTATTCAGGGTGAGTTGTAATTCAGCATTGCGTTCTAATGAGCGGCTTAAGTTGGCTTCGCCCGCCACGCTGTATTCAACGCGGTTAAGTTCATTGCCTTCGGCATCGCGCAAAGCAATGGCGTAGTCACCTGGTTCTTCGGTGTTGAGCGCTACTGTGTTGGCGCCCGCTTTAAGCGCATAGGCTTGGCTGGATTTCACACTTTCTTTTTTGCGCGATTCGTATTTATAAACGCCGCTCGGCTGTTTAACTAACACGGAGACAAATTTTCGTTCAATCAATACTTGGGTGAGATTGTTCACAGCAATTGGCTTTAAATTGGGGTCTATCGCCAACCACTCTGCATTGCGACTCGCTTGGCGGGTGATGTAATTTAAATCGCCATCGGCTTTCATACCTACCAAATATGGGCTGGAAGAAACGAGCGTGGCAGCTTCTGCCGTCACGCCACGCCCAGCGCCTGACTCAAACACTTTGGCATTGATATGCAGGCGATAAGTGGCACGCGCAAACCGTTTGAGATTTAGCGCCAATGTGGCCTCGCCGTTGCTATCTGTGGCGGCTTCTGGGAGTTTTTCGTTAAACGGGTCTTTGAGTTTGTAACGCTCTTGGAAAGTGTAATCTTTGTATTTAGCAAAGGCGGGGAAAGCGGGCGTAAGCGTCATTTCTGCTTCCACGCGTCTATCGTTGGCTGGGCTGCCAAACAAATGCATGGCCTTGACTTTTGCTGACGCTTCTTCAGGTTTAATCCAGCCTTCGACTGGTTTTTGTGTGAGCGTGACATTCACTTTTAGGCGATCAGGCTCAAACTCACGCACTTTAAAGCTGGTGCTGCCAATTTCTTCTTGGCGTTGATTGTTTTTGATCACGTAAAGGCCAACATGGTATTCGCCAGTGGCAGAGGTTTCGCGCGTATTAAAGTCTACACTTTCAAAACCACTCGCGTTGAGTTTGATGGTTTTTTTAAGCACGGGCAAACCGCGCGGATCAGTAATTTCAGCTTCAAGCGGAATGCCTGCCAAATTTCCATGCCAATTGGCGGTGCGCGTAATCAAGCCAATATGCGCAGTTTCGCCCGGGCGGTAAATGCCGCGATCAGTAAAGCCGTAAGCGCTGAGTTGCTGCGCCGAGATGGCGTTATCAATGCCGCCTACATCAAAGCGCGATAAATTTAAATTTCTATCGTAACGGTTAATTGGCAAGAAAGATAAGTCATTGTCGTTGCTCACCACGTACATCAACGCTTGTTTTTCGCGTCTAAAATCGTCTAGTTTTTCAAAGTGCACATGGCCATCAGCCGCGGTTGTGCTGGATAACACGGTTTGGCCATTGCGGCCGACCACTTCAACTTTTGCGCCTGCGATTGGCTCGCCAGTGGCGATGGATTGCACAAATACATCTTGGCTGCCATCGACAGATTTTTTCGCGACGATGCCAATATTGGTGACCAAAATAAAGCGGCGATCAGGCGCTAGCTCGCTAATGAGGTCAGGATTATTCGGGTCGTAAGGTTTAATTTCCACCATATAAACCCCGCCGGCCTGACGGCTACGCTCTTTTAAATATTGCCCAAAATCAATATTGTCATAACTCGGCTTGCCATATTCGGTCACCGGCAGTGGGCGTTTTTCCACCATGCGCTCTACGAGTTTATCCATTTCGCTATCGTATAAATCTGGCGTGGCAAACCCTGAGCGGTTTTGATCGACCAAATGATGCAACTGGTTGGGTAACACACGGCCAATTTCAATCTGCACGCCATTCACACCGCGTGTCATAAATGCTAATTTTTTGTCGCCAGAAAGTGACAGCAATGCGCCTTCAGAAAGTAGTTTGGCGGCTTGTGAGTATGGCAACACTTCAAGCGTTGTGAGCGAAGGTTTTTGCGATAAATACCCACCAAATGCTTGAATGCCCGCATCTACTTTCACGTACAGCATTCTGCCCACGGGCGCCTTAAATTTATAGCTGTGCGTGGCTTCTTGCGCCTCTGCGCTTGGCATGGCTTGCAGCGTAAGGGGTTCAGATTTAGCTAAAATATCTTTGGTGACTTCATCCGCATACCAAGGGTAGGGCGCTTTTCGTTCGGCTTCTGGCGTTTTTGGGTTAAATTCTGGCAACACCCAAGCACTCACATGGCCTTTTAATGCGGCTTCGCTCACACTACGATTGCTACCAACAATCAGCACTTGTTCAGGTTCAAAGCGCGCGTTATCCACCAGCGTCATGCTGATGTTATTAAAATTCAGGCTGTAGAGCCCCGGCACTATAATTTCTGAGGTGATGTCATCGGGCGTGGCGTTGCCGCCTTTGTTTGCTTCAATGCCGCTTTTCAATGTCAAATTGAGCTTGGTGTCTTCTTTGGGAATATCGAGCGGTGCGGAGTGAATGTAGGCGTTGAGTTTAAATTTATCAAACGTGATGGTGGTGTGGGCTGCATCATCTAATCCTAAAAAACTTAAACCGCCGCCGAGTTTGACTTCAACATTTTTTTTAAAGTTTTCCGTGTTAACCGGGTGTGAAAAATTCACAATTGCCACCAGTTTTTTGAGGTTAGCATCAACCGGGTCTTGGTAAAATTCTGCGCTGGTAATGCTGGTTTTAAACGCGGCAGATTTAAATGTAAAGTCGTACGATTCCAGCTCAATTTGCGGCGCAAAAAATTTCTTTTTGCTCATGGTCACTGTAAATACCGCATCAATCGGCCAGTCAGATTTCGGCGTAAAAGTAAGCGTTTTATCGTCGCTCCATTGCCACTCGCCCGCAATGCCCGGCTGAATTTTCACGCCTTCGGTCATCGGTTTATTTAAGCTGCTGACTGCCGCGACGGATTCATTAAACGTGACCACCAACGCTTGTGGATAAGCGCGGCCGTTGTCGTCATAACTGCTGGCGGCAGGGCTGGCGACTTGATAAGTGCTGACCACGGGTTTTGGCAGGCTTTGATAATATTTCCAACCAAAAATGCTGCCGACCAACAGTACAACCAGTGCTATTAAACCAGCAAACCCTTGCTTTGGATTTTGTTTAAGCCACGCTGCGCCTTTCGTAAATTTTTGCCCAGAAAATGTCAACCACGCAGGTGCTTGCCAATGAATTTCACCAAAAATTTGTATAAATAGCCAGCTGATCGGCGTGAGCAGCAATGTGAGGGCAGCTTTTAAAAAATTGGTGAAAGTTTGCATGTGCGTCTCTTTTTATAGGTTGATTTTGTCGCTGTAACTTGGCATGTTAAATCAACTCAAATGTGATTGCTATACTATTTTTTGTATAGGTTTTATGTGGTTGAAGAGCGCTAAATAAGCACCACCGCGCTTGGAAGAAGCTTAGATTTTCTGCGATAATGCCTGACTTAATAATTTCTACATAAGCGAGGAAAATCATGGCGCAATATGACAATGTAAGCGTAAAGAAAAAAGCAAATATTTACTTTGATGGCAAATGCGTGAGCCACACCGTGATGTTTCCGAATGGTACACGCAGCACAATCGGTGTAATTTTCCCAAGCAGCCTGACTTTTAACACACAAGCACCAGAGCTCATGGAAATTAACAACGGCGTGTGTAAAGTACGTTTGCAAGGTGAAACAGAATGGAAAACCTACGGCGCTGGTGAAAAATTCACTGTGCCGGGGAACTCAAGTTTTGATATTGAGACGGTGGAAACATTGGATTACGTTTGCCATTTTGAATAATTCTTTCGTTTTAAATCTTGCGATAATCATGTTGCAACCGCTTGCCGTACTGCAGTGTACTGTCTTCGCGCTGGCGCCTTGTTCTCACAAGATTTCTAAACGAAATTTAGGGAACTGAATTTATGCCAAGTTTTGATATTTCTTCTGAGCTCGACAAAGTTTCATTAAAAAACGCGATTGATACCGCTGCCAAGCAAATTACCAATCGTTATGATTTTAAAGGCACGTCGGCCAATATTGAGTTTAATGAAAAAGACAGCGTGATTACCATTTTTGGTGATAACGACTTTCAGCTTGATCAAGTAAAAGATATTTTGTTGCCAGCGATGGAGAAAAAAGAGCCAGACTCTTCCAAGCGTTTAGAGCATAAAGACGTGCAAAAAGTCAGTGGCAATAAAGTCAAACAAGAGTTAAAAGTCCGCGCGGGGATTGATAGCGATTTGGCCAAAAAAATCACCAAGTTGATTAAAGATTCCGGTTTGAAAGTGCAAGCCAGCATTCAGGGCGACACCGTGCGTGTGAACGGCGCCAAGCGCGATAACTTGCAAGAAGCGATTGCCTTTGTGAAAAAAAGCGTGACGGATTTTCCGTTGCAGTTTGGTAATTTCCGCGATTAATAGCGTTTCTCAATCTACTCATTTTTTTAAAATTATAAAAATTCATGTCATCAAAAAAAGTCATCGCCTACGATTCCACCTTAAGAGACGGCGCGCAAGCGCAAGGCGTTTCGTTCACGGTGGAAGATAAACTCAAGATCGTCAAAAAATTAGATGATTTAGGCATTGGCTATATTGAGGCAGGTAATCCGGGTTCTAACCCCAAAGATTTAGAGTTTTTTAAACGTGCGGCCGAGCTTAAATTAAAGCACGCCAAAATTATTGCGTTTGGCAGCACGCGCCGCATTGGCATCAAGGCAGAAGACGATAAAAATTTGCAGTCTTTGTTAGGCGCCAACACGCAAGCCGTGGCGATTTTTGGTAAAAGTTGGGATTACCAAGTCACCGATATTTTGCGCACCAC
>CAZAEN010000001.1:0-371359 GCA_964484105.1 uncultured Methylophilaceae bacterium | reverse complement strand
AAACTGGTGCACTTTTGCACGCAAACTGTGGTGCACTTCTAAACAAGCATTGACATGTTGATTGACCCAAGGGTTTTGTTCAGGCGTAATGGGTTGGAAGTTGCTACACATGACACAATATTTCCCAAATATTGACTAACAAGTGTAACAAATTCCATTTCTATGAATAGAAATTGAGCGATCTATAATCGCAATAGAAACAAGCAATCAAGAAAAACTATAAACAGTTAATACTCCAAAGTGGTGTAGTACATCGCGATACAACCATTATTAAGTGGCTTAAGTATCATTGGCACACCTCCTCTGTTCACCATAGATGTAAAGTCTAAAAATTCATTATCTAAACTAAAAGCTTTCATTTCACTAGAATAAGCCGCACATGAGCTATTGGTAGTAACTATTGTTCTTGAATAGGCAATACATGCTTTACCCATTTTTCTAATTACAACATCAGTAATCAGTGAATCATTGTTTGAACCAAAAAGTGCAGTTAATTGTATTGTATCTTTAATGTTTTTCAGTGAACCAGATACGAGTCTTTTTTGCACTTCAGGGGATAACAATGAAAATGTAGAGTTAATAGCTTTATCACATCCGTAGAAACCACGCTCATGTGCAAATTGAGTCGCAAAATTTTCCTCTGTTTCGTTTTGTGCGAATACTATCGTACTTGCTAATAATGTAATCAATGTCAGTGTTATTTTGGACATAAGTGTCTTTCTAAATAATTTTAATGTAGGTTTTAAGATTAATTTTTACACACTAGGATGCTTAAATTGTAGAGTATATTCCGTGGATTGTTAATCTCATTTGGCAAAAAATGAGGTATGGCAAATCAACTCCCTCAAATTAAAAGCAACTTAGCGCACGCCATTACTGCGCGTCGTAAATCTCTGGGTATTTCTCAAGAGAAATTAGCTCTTGAAGCCGAAGTTGATAGAACCTATGTCAGCCAATTGGAGCGGGAGATTGCAAATCCATCCCTTGCCACGCTGTGCAAAATAGCTGAAGTGTTGCAGTGCGATTTGCTGACATTGCTCACCAAATCCGACCCAAAATAACCGGTCATTTGCCTAAGCAAGCATAAACGGTCGACCTTTTAAGTGTTTGTGATAGCGCCCAAAGCCTGGTTGCGAGGGCATGGTCTGCTTAAACAAATCATCATGCCCGGATAAACGGTCCGCCACCGATAAGAGATTCGCTTCTGGATGTCCATCATGTTCTCCTTTTTATCCATTAAGCCGCATCGCGTTTAGTAAGGTCACTGTCATTAGATGTGCCGACACCTGATTGCAATAACAAGCGATCAAAGGCACTTCCATCTTGGCGTGTTAGGTTAGGGACAAAGCGGCTATAAACCTTGAACAACATTTGTGTGTTGGAATGTCCTAATTGGCGAGCAATCCACTCTGGCGCTTCTCCTGCTGCCAACCATAAGGTGGCAGTGGTGTGTCGCATCTGATAGGGGTTGCGCAAATCAATGTCTAAATAGCGAAGTAGGGGATACCAAACGCGGCGCGTTACATTAATAACATCTAGCGGTTTGTTTTCTTGATTGCAGAATACAAACTCACTACATCTACCAGTGGCTTCATATTGCGCTTTTAAAGCTTCATAGACAGGAACTGACATATGAATATCACGTTGGCTTGAGTCATTCTTGGTGTAATCTTCATTACCCCAAGTAAATGTCTCTCTAATCAATATTAAGCGTTTATCAAAGTCTACATATTTCCATTTCAGGCCATCGACTTCCCCTGTGCGCATGCCTGTGAAGAAACGAACAATAAAATAGTTCTTAAAGTCTGGGCGCACTGTGTTGATAATCTTATGCACTTCGTCCAGAGTGAATGGCTTGACATCTTTTTTTGGAATCTTTAACTGTTTAATGCGTAAACAGGGTGTGGTAAAGTTGTATCTATCAGCTGCTTCGTTAAGGATTTGCTTTAATACCAAGATAATCGCATTGATTCTTCTTGGTGATATAGTTGAATTCTTCTTGCGTCCGGTATCTTTGGCGAGAGATGAACGAAAGGTGAGGATATCCTCGCGACGGATGCTGCTGACTTCACGGTTTCCAAATTCAGGAATAATTCGGCTATCAATAATTTGGCGAACAGTAGATTTATAGCTTCTGCGCCAACCAATTGACATTTCCAAGTACCATTGCTCGCAAAACACTTTAATTATTGGTGTACCAATAACATGATTAATGTTTTCTGGCTTGACCATATCGCTTGGAAGCACACTTGGTACAGGCGCTAAATCAAACTTTTGCACCATTTTGCTGTTAGGGAAGTACTTTCTGTATTTAAAGTTGTTGTACTCAATTTCCTCCTCAATCAACTTTAGAATTTTTTCAAGCCTATTACGATTGGTCTTTGTGTCTGCCAGAGCAGTATATTCTCTGCATCTAACCCCTTTATATCGAAAATCAAAAAAGAGCTTTCCTTTGTGCTCGCGAATACTAGCCATGACAAACTCCTCCATTTGCCATAGGAATAGCGAAAATTGACTCGGTGGAGTTGAGAATATCTTTTTCTATTTTTTCCCAAATAAAGAGAATTTTGCGGCGACCAAAAGGGCGAACATAATGTACCCCTTCAATTAAGACGCTGTCTTTGAGTTGTTCACGTATCGTCCTTTCATCATATTGAATACGATTTGCTAATTGAGATGTTGTAAGAAATGTTGCACTCATCTTAAATACTCCTATAATAATCTGTTGTGAATATAAAAACATTTTAGTAGATTAAAATGCTCTACTGAAGGTAATTATAATCTATTAATGTTCTTTTGCAAGCATTATTTATCTGTAGAAGAACATTTTATTCTGGAGAAGGTATGATTAAGTGTAATTTGTCCCGAATAATGGGAGAGAAAAAATTAAAGATTAGTGATTTATCTAGGGATACTGGGATTAACAGGGGAACAATTACCCGCATGTATCAAGAAACGGCAGAAAGAATTGAGTTAGATGTTTTAGATAAGCTATGCGATCACTTAAATTGCAATGTAAGTGATTTATTCGAATTTCAAAAAAAATCAGATAACTAATTTTCTTGATTTTTTTGGGCTACTTATCCGTAGGTCGTTTTTAGGTTTAAAGTTGAAAGCTGAAATTTTTTAGGCTACAAATGGGCTAAAGTTGGGCTACAAATGGGCTACAAGTGAAAAGAAAAAAGCCTTGCATCGCTGCAAGGCTTTAGATTCTGGCTCCTCGACCTGGGCTCGAACCAGGGACACACGGATTAACAGTCCGTTGCTCTACCGACTGAGCTATCGAGGAATCGGTGAAGGCGTGATAATAATGGGTATGACTTGTTTGGTCAATAACTAGTATTTAAAAATGTATAATTTTTTTGACACTTAAATGATTGACTTTTAGCTAAGTGCTGTCTCTATTCTGTCGAGGGCATTTTTCAGGTTTTCCATTGAAGTGGCGAAGGAAATTCTGAAATAGCCTTCAGCACCAAATGCTGAGCCCGGTACAACGGCGACATTGAATTTTTCTAATAAATATTCAGCCAATGCCATATCGGTTTTTTCGTTAATTTTCCCAGCGTTAAATAGGGAGTTAATCGCGCCTCTAGCGTCTGGGAATGCGTAAAATGCGCCACCAGCCATTAGACAGCTTAAGCCCGGCATTTGGTTAAAGCGATCAACCACGTATTGGTGGCGTTCTTTAAATGCGATAACCATTGGTACGATGCACTCTTGTGAGCCTTCCAAAGCGGCTTGTGCGGCGACTTGAGAAATGGAGGTTGGGTTGCTGGTCGATTGCGATTGCAAAATTTCCATGGCTTTAATAATGTATGCTGGGCCAGCAGAGTAGCCAATGCGCCAACCTGTCATGGAGTATGCTTTGGATACGCCGTTTAACACGATGCAGCGGTCTTTTAGTGCTGGCGTGGCATTGAGAATGTTGTAAAATTTTTGACCGGTTAAATTGACATGTTCGTACATATCATCAGTTGCAACCAAAATGTTTGGGTGTTTCAGTAGCACTTCACCCAAAGCTTTTAATTCTGCCAAGCCATACACCGTGCCGGTTGGGTTGGACGGTGAATTGATCATGAATAGTTTTGTTTTAGGTGTAATCGCGGCTTCTAATTGTTGAGGTGTTAACTTGAACCCTTGCTCAATGCCGCATTCCACAATCACAGGCGTGGCCTCTGCCACCATGGCGATATCGGCATAAGAAACCCAATAAGGCGCAGGCACAATGACTTCGTCACCTTTGTTTAATACAGCCAAACAAAGATTAAAAATAGTTTGCTTGCCACCTACTCCGACAATCACTTCGTTGAGGTTGTAGTCAAAGCCATTTTCATTTTTGAATTTATTGACGATGGCTTTTTTTAAGCCGGGTATGCCTGAAACGGGGGTGTATTTGGTGAAGCCATCATCGATGGCTTTTTTTGCAGCATCTTTAATATGTTGCGGCGTATCAAAATCAGGCTCGCCCGCAGCAAGGCCAATCACAGGGCGACCTTCGCTTTTATATTTTGCTGCTTTTGCTGTGATGGCAAGCGTAGGGGACTCTTTAATGGATTGAACGCGGTGTGATAAAACTTGTTCTGGGGAATTAACGGGTGAGGCCAAAGTAAATTTCCTTAATGCGGACAGAAGCTAAAAATGAAATAGCCGCCATTTTACGCATAAAAACAAGGATTTGAAATAACTTTGCTCAATTTTCGGCTAAGTTTCTTTGGCTAAATTACTCCTCTATAAATCACCTTAAACCCCTAAAATATTTAGGTAATTCCTGCATTTTTCAAGTAATGTGCGTGATTTTTAGCACTCCTGTTTGCAATGCAGCATTTCATGATATTGGGCGACTAATTTTTCATCTAACTTGGTGATTTTTTCTTGAATTGTTTGTACAGTTGCATTGTCGCCCAAGCGTTGCGCAACTCTGCCAATGCCAAACAGTGCATCTGAATGACTTGAGTCAAGTTGGGCAGATTTTTCATACGAAATTTTCGCATCAGCAAGTTTGTTTAAATTTTCTTGCGCAACGCCTAATTCATACCAAGCTTCCGCGCTATCGGCCTCGCTCGCAATCCAGGTTTCAGTCACATTCAATAGTTTAGGCCAATCTTTGTTAATTTCCGGTATTGCCACTTGCATGAAAAAAGGTTTTTTTCTGTCGTCTTCTTCCCAAAATGTTTTGCCATCGATGGGAAAAACTGTTTCGACCGGTTGTTTTTCAACATTGGCAAACCAAGTAGTTGGCAGTGAATAAAAATAAGCTGGTTTGCCGGGCGTTTTAAAGGTGTTGATGCCTAATAAATTGCCATCGCCGTCAAATAATCCGCTACCGCTAGCACCCATGCGAAACTGTGCGGTGCTGCGAATAATTTTGCCGCCATCAAATGTGTAATTGGCTTTAATTGCACCGATGGAGGTAAGCGGCGCTGGCACACCGTTAGAATGTCCGATTGAAAATACGCTTTGCCCACGTTGGATTTTATTCACGTCGCCAATAGCAACAGCTTTAAACGGCAAACTGGCTGTCACCAAACATAAATCATGGTAGCGGTCAGCCTGCACTGATGTCACGGCATACGTATCTTCACCACGTGCAACCCACGGTTCTTTGGTGGTGCGGAAAATATGGCAATTAGTAATAACTTTATCTTTGGCAATGACTACCCCTGAGCCATAGGCCAAACCACCGTTAGCGTTATAGCCGCGAATCATCACTACGGATTGCGAGGCTTGTAAAATTTTTTCCTGATTTGCTGAAAATGCGGGCTGAGCAGATGCGAATGCCAATAAAAAAGATGCAAAAGCCGTTTCAAATGCTTTCATGTTGAATCCACCGTTTTGTTGAGTTGTTTTTTAAAGTTTTCGGTTTGAGTATTCGTTTGATTTTAAGTTCGTGCTGTTAGAATACAAAATTAAATTCCCCTAGGTTTTGCGCGTGTTCGTTACTTTCCCAAACAGCAAATATCAGTTGCATCAACCGTTTCCGCCAGCGGGCGATCAACCACAAGCCATAGAGAACTTAGTACAAGGGCTTGAAAATGACTTGCAATTTCAAACGTTACTAGGCGTGACTGGTTCAGGTAAAACCTACACGATGGCGAATGTGATTGCGCGTACCGGTCGACCAGCGATTGTGATGGCACCCAATAAAACGTTGGCCGCGCAACTGTATTCAGAGTTTCGCGAATTTTTCCCCAATAATGCAGTGGAGTATTTTGTTTCGTACTACGATTATTATCAACCGGAAGCCTATGTGCCTTCGCGCGATTTATTTATCGAAAAAGATTCCAGCATCAACGACCATATCGAGCAGATGCGACTCTCAGCCACCAAAGCGATTTTAGAGCGCGAAGATTGTGTGATTGTGGCGACGGTTTCTGCCATTTACGGGATTGGTGATCCGGGTGAATATCATGGCATGGTGTTGCATCTGCATTTGGGACAAAAAATCGGTCAGCGCGACGTTGTGGAAAGGCTGATTGCTATGCAATATGACCGCAATGATTTTGATTTTAATCGCGGTACGTTTCGCGTGCGTGGCGATGTGATCGATATTTTTCCGTCTGAAAATAATGAAACAGCCATTCGCATTAGTTTGTTTGATGATGAAATCGACAATATTCAAATGTTCGATCCGCTCACTGGGCAAATGCACGGCAAAATCCATAACTACCGCATTTTCCCTTCCAGTCATTATGTCACCGCGCGTGAAGCAACCGTGCGTGCGATGGAAACGATTAAACAAGAATTACGTGAGCGCGTCGGCACATTTTTAAAAGATCAAAAATTGGTCGAAGCACAGCGCATTGAGCAGCGCACACGGTTTGATTTGGAAATGTTGAATGAAATCGGTTTCTGCAAAGGCATTGAAAATTATAGCCGTCATCTTACCGGCGCAAAACCGGGTGATCCACCGCCCACGTTGATTAGCTATCTGCCAGAAAATGCGTTGATGATTATTGATGAAAGCCACGTGACTGTGCCGCAAATTGGCGCAATGTATAAAGGTGACCGTTCGCGTAAAGAAAACTTGGTCGATTATGGCTGGCGCTTGCCTTCCGCGTTGGATAATCGCCCACTCAAGTTTGAAGAGTTTGAGAGCCAAATGCGGCAAACGGTATTTATTTCTGCCACGCCAGCCGAGTACGAAAAAAATCATCAGCAACAAGTGGTAGAAATGATTGCGCGGCCGACTGGTCTGATTGATCCGCCGATTACTGTGAAGCCAGCTGATACTCAAGTGGATGATTTATTAGGCGAAATTAAAAAACGGGTAGAAGTTGGCGAGCGTGTTTTAGCCACGACTTTAACCAAGCGCATGGCAGAAGATCTAACCGATTATCTGGCCGAACATGGCGTGAAAGTGCGTTATTTGCATAGCGATATTGATACAGTTGAACGCGTAGAAATTATTCGAGATTTACGTTTGGGAGAATTTGATGTGCTGGTTGGGATTAACTTATTGCGCGAAGGCTTGGATATTCCCGAAGTTTCTCTGGTGGCTGTACTGGATGCAGACAAAGAAGGTTTTTTGCGTTCCGAACGCAGCTTGATTCAAACTGCTGGGCGCGCTGCGCGTAATTTAAACGGCCAGGTGATTTTTTACGCCAATAAAGTCACACGCAGTATGAAGCTTGCCATGGATGAAACTGAGCGTAGGCGCAACGTGCAAATGGCATTTAATACACAGCATGGTATTACCCCTAAAGGTGTGACCAAGCGCATTAAAGATATTATTGATGGCGTTTACGATAAAGATGAAGCGGAACGTGAACGCAACGCCATGAAGCAACAAGCTAAAGTGGAATCTTTATCAGAAAAAAAATTGACTAAAGAGCTGAAGCGCTTAGAAAAAGCCATGCATGATGCGGCGAAAAATCTTGAATTTGAAAAAGCAGCAGATTTTAGGGATCAACTTAAAAAACTTAAAACCCAGTTGTTTGGCGCAGAAGTCCCTGATTTAAAACAAGATTGAGCAAGAGATAAGTGGTTGTATACATTTAAACTTTTGATTTTTGTGAGTCTCCTGTGTATACGCTGTTTTTAATTTTTCTTGCAACAGTGACAGCAACTTTAAATAATGGCAAACGATCAAACCATCTAAGTGTATGTATATCAGTGCGTGAGCTTCGCTGAAAACCCAGTTGAGGGTAGGCCATTAATACTAATGCGTCTTTATGTGTATTTCTAAACCAATTATAGGCTCCATCCGCATGCATACGGCCACCCGTTGGATCGCCCATTGGTTTACTCATAATGGTTTCTAGATAAATAATTGTCTTGGGAATAATTTGTTTTGTGAGCGCTATAAAATGTAAACAGTAAATTTCAGTTTCTGGGGTAGGCTTGAATAGGTTTTGACTAAATAGCTTATTTTGCTTATACGCTTGCATCATTTCTTTCTGCGTAGCATTTTTTACCCGATGACCGCCATAAAAAATATCCCAAGGCTTTCCATTTTCTGTAGTTTTTTTTAACTGTTGAATGGTTTCGTCCATCAAAATGTTGAAATATTGAACAAAGTTAACATCGTCCTCTAGTACGATAATTCGTTCATAGCCATTTTTTCTAGCATCTTTGAGCACTGCAATGTGGCTTAAGTAACAACCCTTGGCGCCTTGTGTTGGCCAGTCTTCAAATGATTCAGGCCGAATCGCTTTAAATACATTGATTTTAGGGTGATGGAAATCAATCCCAATTTTGCCAAATTCAGCACTCATTTCGGCTAACCGGTCTTTACGAAATTCAAGATTAATAATGTAGATTTGGTCAAAGTAATCAAGCGTAGGCGTGTTTATCGGTAAGCTGTTTTTTTGACACATGTTTTCTGATCCAAATTTTTTGCTTTGATGTGTTTGACGGAATGCCTTAATGTTAACTAAATGTTTAATAATGTAATTCGTATATTAGCGTAACACTTACAACGTTGTTTCCATTGGCATTGAATGCATCTTTTACAAAGTTTGTCTCAAGTTTGAGTGATTGATCCTGAGAAAAGTTTTTCTCAGTGGTAAAAGAAAGGTTCGTATCTCTGCCGGAAGGGCTGTTAGATTCAGATTGACGACTAAAATTAAGTTCTTTTTGGTGGATTTACAAATGCAAAAAAATCATAACACAGAAGTATTTTTTTGATGAGACTGATGAAATGTATCTTGACAATCTGATCACGTTTTCTTAAAAAAGCCATCCACAAAATCTGTGGATAAATTTGTGGTTAACTGAGACTTATATCTGTAACCTAGTCATTTTAAAAGACTTTTTGGAACTGCCTAATTTTTAATCTAATTTAATAGATATATATAAATCAATAGGTTACAATTTATTTTTAATTTGAGTTGTTAAAGTTTGAGATGTTCTGTAGTCCAAGGTTGTTGTGAATAAGTCAATAGCTGAAATGGTTTTTTTACAAAAAATTTTAATTATTTTTAGCTTGAGCTTCGATGAGAACCATTTGAAAAATATGCGGTCGTATTAAGGTGTTTGAGTGAACGAGACATTTAGGATGAAATTCTTTTTAGGTTTGTTTGTAACGATATGGTGCAATATGGTGATAGCAGACTGTTCAGATTTTTATAACCATCAATTCACCACACTAAAGGGTGAAAAAATTAATTTATGTGATTTTCAAGATAAGCCAATTTTGGTCGTCAACACCGCAAGTAAATGTGGGTTCACCCCACAGTTCGAGACGCTAGAAAAGTTATATGCGCAGTATCAGGCGAAGGGTTTGCTAGTACTTGGTTTTCCATCTAACGATTTTAAGCAAGAGCTTGGTACTAACAAAGAAATTGGTGATTTTTGTAGATTGACTTATTCAGTCAAGTTTCCAATGGTTGCAAAGAGTTCGGTTACCGGCGCTAATGCAAATTCGTTCTATCAGCAACTGATTAAAAAAACTGGTCAAGCACCGATGTGGAATTTTTACAAGTACGTTATTTTGCCAAACGCAAACGGCGTATACGTGTTTAGCAGTGATGTAAAACCTGACTCATCTGAAGTGCTGGGAAAACTTAAGCCTTATCTTAAGTAGGCTAAGTTATAACCATACGCTTTGCCTAACGTGGTTGTACGCGTCTTTCTACCAAAACAGACGGTTTGCGAATTTTTTGCAGAATAATGGCAGAAAGCTCTTCAATTGAGCGGCTGGTAGAGTCAGCCCAAGGAATGCCGTGTCTTCGCATTAAGTTTTCTGCTGTGATAATTTCTTTTTTACAGTTGTCTAGCGATGCGTAAACGCTATCTGGTTTGCGTTCGCTACGTACGGAATGTAGGCGTTCTGGCTTAATCGTTAAGCCAAAAATTTTATCTAAGTGTTGATGAAGCGCTGCAGGCAAATTACCTCGCTCAAAATCTTCAGGAATCAGTGGATAGTTGGCAGCCTTAATGCCAAATTGCATGGCGAGATAAATGCTGGTTGGCGTTTTTCCACAGCGTGAAACGCCGATCAAAATTACTTCTGCCTCATCTAGACCGTTATTAGTAATGCCATCATCGTGATTTAACGTGAAATTGATGGCTTCCATACGATCAGAATAATTGCCACCAGAAATGCCGTGCGCAATCCCAGAGCCTGTGAGCGCTATTTGATCAAGTTCAACGCCCAAAGGATCTATAAATGTGCTGAATAGATCGATGACGTAAGCATCACACTCTTTTAAACTATTTCTAAGAGCTATATCACCTAATGACATAATCACAATAGGCCTAGCGCCATCTTCCAGCGTAGCCGCTGTAATGGCTTCTTTTGCCAAATTAATCCGCTCAAGCGTATTGGTGAAAGGGAGGCGAACGTTACTAAACTCCGTGTGAGGGAAATGCTCGAGCAACTTTCCTAGTGAGCTTGCAGTAATACCGGTGCTGTCAGAAATAAAAAAGGCGGTGCGTTTCATTGCAGTCATGCCTACACCGCCTTATTTAATTGTAATTGCATTATTTGCGATTCTTTGCCAAGTGGTGGTGACAGTATCCGGATTGAGAGATACGGATTGGATGCCTTGTTTTACTAACCATTCAGCGAAGTCTTCATGGTCAGATGGGCCTTGGCCGCAGATGCCAACATATTTGCCCAAGCGGTTGCAGGTGCTGATTGCCATTTTGAGGAGCTCTTTCACCGCATCGTTACGTTCATCGAAACCGTCCGCCAAGATGCCAGAGTCGCGATCCATCCCCAAGGTTAATTGGGTTAAGTCATTCGAACCAATTGAGAAACCGTCAAAGTAATGCAGGAATTGTTCTGCGAGCAAGGCGTTGGAAGGAATCTCACACATCATAATCAAACGTAAGCCGTTTTCGCCACGTTTAAGGCCATTTTCAGCCAGAATTTCAGTGACCGCTTTGGCTTCGTCTAAGGTGCGTACAAACGGGATCATAATTTCCACATTGATGAGACCCATTTCGTCACGTACACGCTTTAGTGCCTTACATTCCATTGCGAAGCACTCTTTAAAATCTTCTGCGATGTACCGCGTAGCGCCGCGGAAGCCAATCATTGGGTTTTCTTCATCAGGTTCGTAAATTTCGCCCCCCACTAATTTTTTGTATTCGTTGGATTTAAAGTCAGAAGTACGCACGATGACTGGTTTTGGGTAAAACGCAGCCCCGATGGTTGCAACACCTTCGGCAATTTTATCTATATAAAATTGTTTAGGGCTAGCATAACCACGCGCACGGTTTTTAATAGTCGCTTGTATGGCGGCTGGCATTGCGTCGACATTTAAAATCGCTTTTGGGTGAATGCCAACCATGTTGTTAATGACAAACTCTAAACGCGCCAAGCCTACGCCATCATTCGGAATTTGCGCAAAACCAAACGCCATGTCTGGATTGCCGACGTTCATCATAATTTTGCATGGGGCTGGCTTGAGCGGAGCCTCTTCGCGGCGGTTGACTTCATATTCCAATGCGCCGTGATAAACAAAACCAGACTCACCTTCGGCGCAAGAAACCGTGACCACTTCACCTTCGCGTAACACGTCAGTTGCATTCACTGAGCCAACAATTGCCGGGATACCCAATTCACGCGCAATAATCGCAGCGTGACAAGTGCGGCCACCGCGGTTGGTAACAAGGGCTGAGGCACGCTTCATGACAGGTTCCCAGTTCGGATCAGTCATATCTGCCACCAACACATCGCCCGGTTGGACTAAATGCATTTCTGCAGGGTCCAACACGATGCGAACAGGCCCCACGCCAATTTTTTGCGTGACCGCACGGCCAACCACCAAAGGTTTGGCTGCGTGTTTATTCAGTTTGAATGTTTCCACGACATTGCTTTTGGATTCCTGTGATTTCACAGTTTCCGGACGTGCTTGTAAAATGTACAGCTTGTTGTCAATACCGTTCTTACCCCATTCAATATCCATTGGGCAGCTATAGTGCGCCTCGATAATCATGGCATATCCGGCAAGCTCCAACACATCCGCATCACTCAATGAGTAACGATCACTGTCGGCAGGATCAACATCCACAGTATGTGTACTTTTGCCAGCGCTGGTGGTGTCACTAAACACCATTTTGATGAGCTTAGAGCCAATTGTCCGACGCACAATCGCAGGTTTTCCTTTCGCTAACAAAGGCTTATGCACGTAAAATTCGTCTGGGTTTACTGCACCTTGCACCACGGTTTCGCCCAAGCCGTAGGACGAAGTAATGAAGGCAACATCTTTAAAGCCGGATTCTGTGTCAATCGTGAACATTACACCAGCGCAACCAATGTCCGAACGCACCATTTGTTGTACGCCTGCTGATAAAGCGACATCTGCGTGTACAAAGCCTTTGTGTACGCGGTAAGAAATTGCGCGGTCATTATATAAAGAAGCAAATACTTCTTTAATTGCGTGCAAAATATTATCCAAGCCTTGAATATTCAAGAAAGACTCTTGTTGGCCAGCAAAAGAAGCATCAGGTAAATCTTCTGCAGTGGCAGAAGAACGCACCGCAAAACTTGCACCGTTGCCGGATTTGGCTGTCAGAATTTCGTAATTTTCGGCAATTGCTTTTTCTAGCGCAGGGTGAAAAGGCGCATCCATCATCCAGCCACGGATTTTTTTGCCACTTTCAGCCAGCGCTTGGGTGTCATCAACATTTAATGTATCTAGTTCCGCATTGATCTTTTTATCCAGTTGGTTCACAGACAGAAACTCACGGAACGCATCAGCTGTTGTGGCAAATCCGGTTGGGACGCGCACGCCTTTGGCGCTTAACTGAGAAATCATTTCACCTAAAGAAGCGTTTTTGCCGCCAACTTGCGCAACGTCGACATTTCTTAATTTTTCAAATGGAATAACTTGGACTGACATAGGGTTCCTTGGAAACGAAATATAGCGATCAAACTGGCGATCAATTTATCATCAATAATACGATTAGTACACTACGTGAATGCTTGGGATACCCAAACTGGGTATATTATTCATCGTTTACGAAAAATTCAAACGCGATAATTAAACGCATTAAATCGCTCATTTTGCCTAAATAATCTAACCTTGTCGACTGGATTATTGAGGGGTTGCCCCTTGGGTGTTGTGGAAGCGAATATATTTTACAGGCTATCTGAATACACATTATCGCGTTAAACTCTAAAGTGAACTATTAAATTAAGCCACTGACCTCATATGCTAGATAATCCATCACCTATTTTGCCACCCGAAACGGTTAAAGAGCTAAAACACATTTCTTTGGCGGGAAAAAAAGTCTTTGTGGAGACTACTGGTCGTTTACATATGGGTTTTTTTGACCTTAATGGTGGCTTGGGCCGTAAGTTTGGCAGCATTGGGTTAAGTTTAGATGCTCCGCATTTGCATCTGTCAACCACCTATCAAAAAGAGTTAGAAGTGCGTGGCGCTCAAACTGTAGCAGCAGAAAAAATTGTACGTGTTGAGAAAGTAGCAAAGCAGTTTTTACAGACAATGAACATCACCACTGGTGCAAATATTTGGGTGGATGAGTGTCTAGACACGCATGCAGGCTTAGGCTCAGGTACACAAATCGCGCTTGCGGTAGGTACTGCGTTGGCTAAATTATATGATTTGCCACTTACGACACGAGAAATTGCACTCAATATGTCGCGTGGGGGACGCTCAGGAATTGGCATCGCAGCTTTTGATGTTGGTGGTGTGTTAGTGGATGGCGGCAGGCACGCAGAAACAACGTTACCACCAATTTTAGCGCGTTATGATTTTCCGCAAGATTGGCGTATTTTGCTGATTTTTGACAGAGATGCAGCAGGCGTACATGGCGAGCAAGAATTGCAAGCCTTTAAAACGTTACCGGTTTTCCCAGAAAATTTGGCAGCTGATTTGTGCCGAAACGTGTTGATGCAGGCTATGCCAGCGTTGGTGGAAAAAGATTTAAACGCATTCGGGCAATCTATTCAAGCGCTGCAGCAAGCCACTGGTGATTATTTTGCACCGGCACAAGGTGGGCGCTATGCTAGCGTCTCTGTAACGCGTGTGCTTGAAAGGCTCTCTTCACAAGGGGTTGCATGCTTTGGGCAAAGTTCTTGGGGACCAACCGGTTTTGCTGTTTTTGAGAGTGCAAATATCGCAGCACATTTTCTCTCTCAATTAAATGCAGAATTTGCCGATGTAAATGTAGATTTGCGTATCACTTCTGGAAGAAATCATGGCGCAAGCATCAAAGTAAAAATGTACTAATTAAATTTAATAAAGTGAATTGGCGTGTAATTGCTTGTTTAAATACTTAATTAAAATTTGTTGATGTGTTTTAAATTTGCACAAAATGAAATGGTTTTAAAGATGCGGTACATTTCAGATAACTCAAGAGATCGAAGAATACATTATGGAAAAAGTCAGCATACTACACATACTTACAACGGCTAAAAATGCTAGCCCATTTGATGTCAATATGGCATTTGATAGTGGCTTTGAAAATATTGTGCCTTATACCGACGTGCAGCTTTCAGAAGTTGCCGGACTCACACAGGACGTGATTTTCTCGCGCAGTCCGTCTGGCGTAAAACGCACGGGCATTTTTATTGGTGGCCGTGATATCGACTTGGCTGTGGAAATGTTGAGCGCGTGTAAAAAATCTATGTTTGGACCATTTACCTGCTCAATTTTTGCCGATCCTTCCGGCGCGTTTACTACATCTGGCGCCATGATTGCAAAAGTGCAGTTCCACCTGAAAAAACAATTTAATGAAGATATTGCGGGTAAAAACATCAGCGTGTTTGGTGCAACAGGCCCGGTTGGCGGCTGCGTCTCTATTATTGCTGCGCAATGTGGCGCAAATGTCACATTGGTTGCGCATACTGAATCTAGCAAAGTGGAGGCGGAAGCTAAAGTTGCATTCTGGAACAAAAAATACAATATCAATCTGAAGGTGGTTCTTGGCGGCTCTGATGAAGCTAAACAAGAAATCTTAGCGGATGCTGATATTGTGTTGTGCGCGGCAGCGGCAGGAATTCAAGTCTTGACGGCTAAACATCTTTCCTTTGCTAAAAAATTGAAAGTTGTGGCAGATGTGAACGCGGTGGCTCCTCAAGGAGTTGAGGGTGTAGATGTTAGTTATGACGGCGTGATTATTCGTGATAGCAAAGCCTTTGGCATCGGCGCCTTGGCTATAGGGCAATTAAAATACGGCGTTCAACACGCTTTATTAAAGGTAATGCTGTCTGCAGATAAGCCGCAAGTGCTAGACTTTATGTCAGCGTTTGAATTGGCAAAGGCTACATTGCAAAAAGCTGCCGAAGCAACCTTTGTTTCAGAGTAATTTTCAGGGAAATGATACTCAGGATTGATTAAGGAAAATCTTTTAATCATCGCATCATCAGCCAGACCTTACGCAGAAGCTGCAGTGAGGTCTGGCTTTTCTGTTTCTGTGATTGATGCCTTTGCCGATGAAGAAGTTAGTGCGTTGGCTGACAATGTTATTCCAGTGTCGTTAGGTGAGTTGGGGTTTGACGCGAACCATTTGCTTGTTGCCGTCAGTCAACTAATAAATCAACAAAATTTTCATGTTTGCCTATACGGGAGCGGGTTTGAGGCGCAGCCAGCATTATTAGAAGAACTGGCAAATATGCTCACTGTGCATGGCAACACAACACAAGTGTTGCGACAGATAAAAAATGTTGAGACTTTTTTTACCACTTTAAGTCAGTTCAATATTCCCTATCCGAAAGTATTTAGTAATTTTCCTGAAAACGGCGATAGACCGCTTTTAGTCAAATCCATCACAGGCTGCGGCGGCCAGCATATTCATTATGTTGATGCGACGACTTCGTTAGCGCCTGACGAATATTTTCAAGAACATGTCGATGGTGAATCAGTCTCCGTACTTTTTGTTGCGGAAAATACCGACGCGGGCAATTTTGCGCACATTGTAGGTTTTAACGCGCAATGGGTGACGCCAAGCCTCACGCAACCTTTCCGATTTGGTGGCATTGCCAGCCAAGCAGCATTGACGGATCCCTGCAAAAAAAGATTGTGTGAAATGATTCGTCAGCTATCTAATCATTTTCAACTTGTTGGTTTGAATAGCCTAGATGTCGTCATCAAAAATGAAGAAATTTTTGTGCTGGAAATTAATCCACGCTTAAGCGCCAGCTTCGATTTATACGCGCAAGATTGGCTAGAAATTTTTGACATAGATTTGCTTAATTTGCATATTGCGTGCTGTTTAGGTAAGCCGCTCAATATACAAATAACAAAAAAACTTGAAACGCTTGTTCAGCAGCATCCGTCCGCAAAGGCGATGCAAGTGGTCTATGCAGAGCGGGATGTCACTTTAAGTGGGTCAATCGATTGGCCTGATTGGGTGAAGGATCGCCCAATCATGCAAGAAGAAAGGCAGCAAAAGAGCATCAATATACTCAAGGGAAACCCAATATGTACCGTAATAAGCCAAGGAAACACGGCTTTATCTGCAATATCCGCAGTAAAATCTAGAGTAAACTTAATACACCACATGATGTAGATGTTTAAAATTATGTGTGACTATAATAAAACTAAAAACAAAGCTAAAAGGGTAAGGTGACTAGCAATTTTTGTGACACTTTATCAGTGAAAGTAAAACCCAGAGAATGTTTTAGAGGAATGGCATGGAAACTTTAGAGAAAAATGAAACAAGCCCAAAAGTATTGAGTGTCAATGGCTTGAGTGTACCTTTGGTGCAAAAATTAATTGCTGATAAAGAGCGCTTAAACGTGGCGGTTTCGCAGCATGCCAGCGGATGCACGGTGGTTGATGCCGGCATCACAGTGAGTGGTAGCCCAGAAGCTGGGCGTTTAATTGCAGAAATTTGCATGGGTGGTTTAGGCAAAGTAGCGTTGCAGCCGGATGCACGATTTAAACATTGGGGCGAAGCGATTTTTGTCACTTCAGAATCTCCGGTGTTGTCATGCTTGGCAAGTCAATATGCTGGCTGGGCATTGAGCCATGAAAAGTTCTTTTCATTAGGTTCTGGCCCTGCGCGTGCGTTAGCCAACCGAGAAGAAATTTTTAAAGAATTGCAATATCAAGACAGCGCCAACAGCACGTGCTTGGTGTTAGAAACAGACAAAGTACCGCCAGTGGAAGTCATCGAAAAAGTTGTGCGTGATACGAAAATCCCTGCGAGTGCCTTGACGATTATTTTAACGCCAACAACTAGCGTTGCATGTAGCACGCAAGTGGTTGGTCGTGTGTTAGAAGTTGCCTTACACAAAGCGCATGCTTTGCATTTCCCGCTGGAAAAAATTGTCAGCGGCACCGGTTTAGCTGTGTTACCACCCGTTGCAAAAGACTTTATGACAGGCATGGGGCGTACCAACGATGCAATTTTGTACGGTGGGTTTGTTGAGCTGAATGTCCGTGGTGACGATGCGGCTGCAAAAAAATTGGCGGATGATTTGCCTAGCTGCGCGTCTAAAGATTATGGCCGCACATTTGGCGAAATTTTCAAATCTTACGACATGGATTTTTATAAAATTGACCCAATGTTGTTTAGCCCAGCGAAAGTGAAAGTGAATAATTTAGACACGGGTAACAGTTTTGAAGCTGGCCGGCTGAATGAAGAGTTGATTGACTTATCGTTTAAAGACTAAACTTGCGTTTTTTTAAACGTAAGTTAGGTTTTTTTTGAAAGTTCCCATTTTCACCGACGACCCAGGTTGGCACGGTGCGCAGTTAAAGCAAGCATTTTTATCACATGGCGTTGAAGCGGTTTTTGTATCGCTTCAACAATGTGTGACGCATATTTCCTCTCGCTCTACCATGATTGAAATTCCCGGTCTCGATGAAATGCCGAAAGGTGCTTTTGTGCGCGGCATTTCTGGCGGCACGTTACAGCAAGTGATTACGCGGCTCAACATCTTGCATATTCTGAGTCTTCAAGGCGTGAAAATTTATAATGATGGCCGTGCGGTAGAGCGTACCGTGGATAAAGCGCTCACCAGTTTTTTGTTGCAGCAGCATGGTGTTTCAACGCCGGAAACTTGGGTGTGCGAATCAAGAAATGCGGTAGAAAAAATTCGCGCGCAAGCGCAAGAGAAAAATCAAACCTTGATTATTAAGCCGCTCTTTGGCTCGCAAGGGTTGGGTGTGCGTACTTTACCGGCTGATGCACCATTGCCTGTGCCGATGCAGCAATTTGTAGACGGCGTATACTATTTACAAAGCATGGTTGAAACGCCGGAGTTCCCACATGATTACCGCGTATTTGTTATAGGTGAAAAAGTGGTGGCTGCCATGAAGCGTATTGGCAATACTTGGGTGAATAATGTCGCGGCGGGTGGGCGCTGTGAGAATGTGGCCCCGAATGACAAACTATGCGAATTAGCCCTTAAAGCGACCGCAGCCTTAAATATTGATTACGCTGGCATCGACATTATTCAAGATCAAGCCGGTGAATATTATGTGCTGGAAGTGAACAGCATTCCGGCTTGGCGTGGCTTGCAAAGCGTCACTAAAGCGAGCGTGGCGGAATTGCTGGTCGAGGATTTTCTCTCGCTGTTATAATTTTGGTTCATCTACTTGCTGTGTCAAACTTTACTGATGACTCCCCAACAAATTTCTCAGCATTACCAATCTGCATGTTTAGACGAGTTACAAGCGCTTAAGCCCGGCAATGTACATATTTTTGCCGACGGGCATCGCATGGTGGTGCAAGATTTTTTTAATAGTGCAGAAGTCTCCGCATCGGTGATTGCCAAAGAAAATTTAAGTGTTGGCGCACGTATTTTTGACGCGGTAAAAGCCACGCAAACGCAAGTGGGCATGAACACCAACTTGGGTATCCTCTTACTTTGCGCGCCGTTGATTCAGGCTGCATTGATGCCAAACGCTGAAAACTCGTTGCGAACAAACTTGCAGACGGTATTAGAAACGCTCACCGTGGAAGATGCAAAACTCGTTGCAAAAGCTATTGTGCTTGCCAATCCGGCAGGTTTGGCAAGTAGCGATCAATATGATGTGAATCATGAACTGCAAGTCAATTTGCTGGAAATGATGCGTTATGCCGAGTTGCACGACAATATCGCTTGGCAATATACGCATCAATTTGAGGCGATTTTTGAAAGCGGCTTTTCGTTTTATCAAGAGGCGATGCAGCTTTGGGATAATCACGCATGGGCGACGACATGGGTATATTTAAATTTTTTGAGCACGTATCCAGATTCGCACATCGTGCGTAAATATGGCGGGCCACTCGCACAAACAGTGCTTGCAGAGGCGCTCGATGTGAAGTTGAAAGTATTGACGGCGGGCCATCCAAAGCTAGTAAAAAAATTATTGCTTAACTGGGACACTACGTTAAAGACCCGCAATATTAATCCTGGTACCAGTGCAGATTTAACGGTCGCCACTTTGTTAGCGATCAAGTTAATGTAAACATTTGTAAACTTGTATTAAATCTGGGTTTAGAATCGTTAACATCATGAGTTATTCGCTTGCAAGCCTCCTACAGGCAAGCGAGTATGCGGTATACACGGGGAAAGCATTTCAATATTCGCAATAAAAACCAGAATAAAGATTCAATAATGAAAAAAATCGCATTACTAGAGGATGACTTAAACTTTGCCACCACCGTGAGTCAATGGTTGGCAGAAGCTGGTTTTGAAGTCACGCACTTTAGGAGCGGGTTGGAATTTTTGCGTGATTTTCCTAGAACGCATTTTGATTTGTGTGTGTTTGATTCTTTACTGCCTGATGTTAAAGGTTCTGACGTGATGGAGAGCATCAAGTTGCGTGTGGGGAGTTTGCCACCGATTGTGTTTTTGACTGCGGTCAATGATGAGTCAGAAGTTGTCCGTGTGATTGATTCCGGTGCGGATGATTATATAGTCAAACCCGTCAGTAAGCCTATTTTGGTTTCCCGTCTGAATGCACTTCTGCGCAGAGCAAAAGTCGATGTAGAGCCGGAAACTTACATGGAATATGGCGATTTAAAAATCGACATTAAAAAACGTCTGATCAAAATTGGCAATCAAGATGTTAAACTCACAGATAAAGAGCTGGATTTGGCGTTTTATTTTTTCAGAAACCAAGGTGTATTGCTTTCTCGCGGGCATTTGATGAATATTGTTTGGGGCGCAAGCTCTGAAATTGAAACACGTAAAGTGGACGTGCATGTGAGTCATTTACGTACAAAACTTAAATTAACACCAGAAAACTCTTGGAAACTTTCTTCCATTTATCAACAAGGTTACCGTTTGGAACGATTGCAAGCAGATTCATGACGTTAAAAAATTCAATAGCGCAAAGTGGTTTTTTTATTCTTTTTTTATCAACGCTGCAGGCATTGGCTGCCTCAGAAACTGGAAATTCTTCGCAATCAACTTGGCAATACACTGTTCAGAAAAATGATTCTTTACACACAATTTGCAAAAAATATTGTGTGAGCAATGCAGATGTAAAAAAAATTGCGCAGCTGAATCAAGTTAAGAATCCTGATTTAATTCAACCTAATCAAGTCATCACAATTCCTTACGCTTATCTTCGCGTGACCAATTTGCCAGCGCAAGTGTTGGTTGCCAATGGTGATGTGCGCATCAAAAAAAGTGGCAGTGACACTTTTATAAGGTTACAAAATAATGAAACTATTTTCGTCGGTGACACAGTGCAAACAGGTGCGAATAGCATTGTTAAAATAAAGTTTGCTGATGGATCCACTTCAAATTTGCAGCCAAATTCTAGCCTAACTTTGCTAAGTAGCCATCAATATGCGGGTAAGTCTAACTATTACATCAAGGTTCAGTTGAGTGCAGGCCGTACTGAAATCATTGCCAATCCTCAACATTTACAAGATGATCAGATGGAAGTGGAAACACCGACGGCTGTGGCCGTCGTGCGCGGGACGGAGTTTCGTGTTGGTGCGGAAAAAGATAAAGCGATTGAAGAAACGTTGCAGGGCTTGGTTGGTGTGGTGGCAAATGCGCAAGAAGTGAGCGTTGGCCAGCAATATGGCACCGTTGCGCGTGTCGGTGAGCCGCCATTGAGCCCACAAAAATTGCCGGTTTCACCCGATACAAAAAACCTGTCCCCGATTATTCACGGGGCAGATGCCGTGTTGAATATTCCTGTAGAAGCTGGATTAACTTGGGTTGCGCAGTTGGCAAAAGATGAGAACTTTAACGAGGTGGTTGATTCTCAGCGTGGCACTGGTATGTTGCAGTTAAAAAATCTAGCGATTGGGCCATACTTTCTTAAATTGCGGTATCAAGATGCGCAAGGTTTGCAAAGTGTGGACGCTGTGCATGCATTTCAGGTTCAAGGGGCATTGCCGAAACTGATTTTAATTGCCCCGCTTGGGCAAACGCTTACTGGCAACTTTAATATTTTTGGTTGGCAAGATTTACCACAGCACGCTGGCTATACGATACAAATTGCCAAAGATGCAAATTTTGAGCAATTGGTACTCACGCGTTCAGTCTCATTCAATACGTTTTACTTGCAAGAAGTGTTGCCTGAAGGCCAATACTTTTGGCGGGTGGCGGCAAGATATGCAGGGCAAGTGCCAGCCAGTGCAACCGCTGATTTTTCCGAAGCTGGTCAGTTTGGTTTTTAAAAATGGCAAAAAGGATCGGGCAGGATCAGCTATTTACGACCCTGATTCTTAGTTTACTCACTCTTTTTTTTGCCGCAACACATCTATTAGAGCGGGTTGACCATATTTTTTACGATGTCGGTCAAGTTCTTTCCGCCAAAAATCCCCCACAAGACATTGTCATTATCGCGATTGATGAGCGCAGTTTAGACACCATAGGCAAGTGGCCTTGGCGTAGAAATGTGCATGCGCAATTGTTGGAAACCTTGCAAATTGCCAAGCCTAAAGCGGTTGGTGTTGATATTTTTTTCTCGGAAGCGGATGAAAAAAATCCTCAAGATGATATTGAGCTGACACAGGCATTTGCAAAGCTACAAAATGTTGTACTGCCGATCATTATTGATGCGCCGCACCAAGGCGCACGGCTTACGGAAATTCGTAACATGCAAGCGCTTTCTGCTGTGTCTGTTGGGCGAGTTAATGTGCCGCTCGATAGCGATGGGATTGCACGTGGTGTTTATTTGTGGGAAGCGATTTCTATACAAGGTCTGCCAGCTGTGGCATTGCCGCATTTCTCCTCTGCTGTCCTTAGTAAAGCCCAACAGTTGCCTAAAAATTTAGCGATAACTCCAAACTTGCATCCTGAAAATGCTGCCGTTTTTGGTTCTCAGGTGTTACGGCAGGACGAGAAAAAAATCCGATTTTATGGCTCGCCAGGGTATTTTCAACATGTTTCGTATAGCGACGTACTTTCTGGTGAGGTGCCTGCTAGTTTTTTTGCTGAAAAAATTGTGTTGATCGGCGCAACGGCGGTTGGCATGGGGGATATCTTGGCAACACCCATGAGTGGGCTTTCGCGACCAATGTCAGGTGTGGAATTTCATGCGAACGCGATTGAAACGATTAAAAATCAACAATTGGTGAGCATTGCGCCGCTGTGGTTAAGCGCCATAATTTGTGTGTTGTTGGCGGTAATCCCGCTGGTTTGGCTGCCTAATTTTTCACCATTAAAATCGTTGCTGACCATTACGGCTTATTTTATTTCAGTGGTTTTTTTAACCATCTTACTTCCTGTATTAGCGAAAGTTTGGCTGCCGACCAGTGCTGCGTTAGTGAGTATTTTATTGGCGTATCCGGTTTGGAGTTGGCGCCGATTAGAGCGCGCACATGCTTTTCTAGACAATGAATTAAGGATGCTAGGTGAGGATCTTGAGCAGTTCGGGGTGAATGCGCCTACGGTGAAAACTTTACCTGAAAATTCGCCTCGAGATGTATTGCATGCGCGTATCCAACAAATAAAACAAATGGCTGATTTGCTAAGAGCGTTTCAGAAAAGTAGAGATGAAACGTTGTCTTTTATTTCACATGACATTCGTACGCCGATAGCAACAGCGCTCATGTTGCTTGAGTCAAAAGATGGATTTAAAGATGAAAGTGGCGTGATAAACATGTTGAACCGCGCAAAAATACTGGCTGATACATTTTTACAGACCTCTAAAGCGGAGGCCATGAAATCAAGTGACTTCAAAGTGTTAGAGCTCAATGGGTTGCTTCAAGAAGCTGTGGATAATTTATATTACTTTGCCCATGAAAAGCGCGTTAAAGTTGAGATGGACACAAATGAAGCCGAGGTGTGGCTTAAGGCAAACTTCGGTCTGCTGCAACGTGCGTTTGAGAATGTCATCTCGAATGCGATCAAATATAGCTTTCCCAACACAGTGGTAATAGTGCGTTTGGAAAAAGATCATCAATCGGCGATTGTCAGTATCACTAATCATGGTGCTGGCATTCCGGCGGATAAAATTTCTTTGTTATTTGAAAAATTTTCTCGACTGGAAAACGTTTCATTTGTTGTTGAGGGTAGTGGGTTGGGTCTTTACTTTGTTAAATTGGTGATCCGTAAGCATCATGGTGAAATTTCCGTGAAGAGTGAACTTAACAAGACAACGTGTTTTACCATCACGCTGCCTTTATTGAATGAGTAGTGTTTTTCGCCCATCTTGGGGATGTTTTAGCTAGATAATTGTAAATAATCATATATAATGTGCGGCTGGATTTTGTGCATGAGTTGTTTTTTCTTTAGTTTGCATTTCTGGGCTGTAATTGGCCTACAAATTTAAAAAACCTGTAAGACAATCTGATGTTGTAAGAATTTTTAACGGAGGACGTAATGGCAAATTTATTAGATCAATTAAAGGCAATGACAACGATTGTTGCTGACACTGGCGATGTTGAAGCGATTAAAAGCGTAAAACCTGTTGACGCAACGACCAACCCATCACTGGTTTTAAAAGCAAGTCAAATCCCTGAATACGCACCTTTGATCGAAACTGCGATTGCATATGCAAAAGCACAAGGTGGTGACAAAGCAACGCAAATCGAAAATGCTGCTGACAAATTGGCCGTGTTAATTGGTGCGGAAATCACTAAAGTGGTGCCAGGCCGTATTTCAACTGAAGTTGATGCACGTTTGTCATTTAACTTAGATGCAATGGTTGCAAAAGGCCGTAAATTGATCAAGTTGTATGGCGAGTCTGGCATTGGCAAAGATCGCGTGTTGATCAAATTAGCGTCTACATGGGAAGGCATTAAAGCCGGTGAAATCTTGGAAAAAGAAGGCATCCAATGTAACCTCACATTGTTGTTTGGTTTCGGTCAAGCACGTGCTTGTGCTGAAGCTGGCGTTTTCTTGATCTCTCCATTCGTTGGTCGTATCTTAGACTGGTACAAAGCTAAAAACCCAACAGAAAACTACACACAAGAAACTGACCCAGGTGTGGTTTCAGTGCGTGCGATTTACGCCTATTACAAAGAGCATGGCTATAAAACTGTGGTGATGGGCGCTTCATTCCGTAACACCGGTGAGTTGATTGCGTTGGCAGGTTGTGACCGTTTGACAGTGTCACCAAACTTGTTGCAAGACTTGGCAGCCACTGAAGGCACATTGGTACAAGTATTGAAAGATGGCGGCGCGACAAAAACACCGCCAGCAAAAATGACAGAAGAAGAATTCCGTTTTGAATTAAATCAAGACGCAATGGCAACAGAAAAATTAGCGGAAGGTATCCGCGGCTTTGTTGCAGACCAAAACAAACTTGAAGCTGCTTTAAGCGCCAAGTTGTAATCGTCCTCAAATTTTCTTTTAGCGAGAAATTGATTCAATTCATCGAAAACTGTCGAATGAATTGACAGACAAAAGTATCGCTATTAAGATATTTGAATCGAATCCCTAATGAAACTTTTTGTGATTTGTAGCATTAGCGGTAATCGGTAAGATTATTTTTTTACCGATGAACGTCAGTTAAAAATTAACTAAAAAGCGTAGTAAAAAAATAGTAGTAGTTTTATTTAATAATTTTTTCGGAGAAACACCATGGCTTTAACCCAAATGGCTTTAGACTCATTAGATTTTGACGCAACAGTTGCGTTGGCAGCAACAGTTGCGCCACACGTAGATATCTTAGAAATCGGTACACCATGCATCAAACACAATGGTATCAAATTGCTTGAAACATTGCGCGCTAAATTCCCAAATAACAAAATTTTGGTTGACTTGAAAACTATGGATGCTGGTTTCTACGAAGCTGAGCCATTCTACAAAGCTGGTGCAGATATCTGTACAGTTTTGGGTTGTGCTGATATCGGTACAATCAAAGGTGTTATCGATGTTGCTAACAAATATGGTAAAAAAGCACAAATTGACTTGATCAACGTTGCTGACAAGGGTGCTCGTACACAAGAAGTTGCTAAATTAGGCGCACACATCATTGGCGTTCACACTGGTTTGGATCAACAAGCTGCTGGTCAAACACCATTTGCTGACTTGGCTTTGGTTGCTAGCTTGAAATTAGGCGTTGAAATCTCTGTTGCTGGTGGCGTTAAAGCTGCTACAGCTGCTCAAGTGCGTGACGCTGGCGCGACTATCATTGTTGCTGGTGCTGCGATCTACGGCGCTGCTGACCCAGCTGCTTCAGCTGCTGAAATCACAGCAATCGCTCACGCTTAATTTAAGCGATTTCAATAAGTTTTATTGAAATGAGCAACTAAAAAATCCTGACTCAGCAATGGGTCAGGATTTTTTTATTAAGTTTCTCGAAATCGAGTTATTAAATTCATAGGAAATGAAAAATGGATCATCAACAATTTATTTTAGACAATTTAAAGCGCATTTTAGACGTGACTGATAAAAGCAAGGCAGCTGAATTACTGAAGTTAGTGTCAGAAGCTGGCTCAACTTTTATTGGTGGCGCAGGTCGCTCATTGTTAGTGTCACGTTTTTTTGCGATGCGTTTGGTACATTCTGGCTACAGCGTTTACATGATCGGTGAAGTTGTCACACCAGCAATTAAAGCAGGTGATTTACTCGTTTTGGTCTCAGGTTCAGGTGGTACCGCAACATTGTTACCATTCGTGAAAAAAGCCAAAGAAGTTGGTGCTAAATTAGTGGTTATTTCTATGAAGAAAACTTCTGCGATGGCTGACGTTGCAGATTTAGTGATTCAAATTGGTCAAGATGACAGCTTCCCATTGGTCAAAGGTATGCCAATGGGCGGTCAATTTGAGTTGTCTACTTTGGTCTTTTTAGAAGGTGCGATTTCTGAATTGATTCACGCTAAAGGATTAACAGAAGAAGGAATGCGTGCAATTCATGCGAACTTAGAATAAGTTATTTCGCTGCTCCTCCACGAAAAAGCCCGAATATTTTCGGGCTTTTTTGTTGTACTTGATAAGCTTTGTCATTTAATTACTTAGTTTGAAGTACTAGGCATTGCTTTAACCCACTGTTTCATCTCATTTTCTCAATTTAAGTCAAATGACGCATGTATCAACTTTGCATAACTGAGTAGTATTCTAATCAAGTTAATAGATAGGAGCTTAAATGCGTTTTCATAATTTAAGACTTTGGGTGATTAGTCGAATTTTGGTTGCTTTTTTTGTGTTGAATTGTCTACCTGTGTGGTCTGCGCCAGCAACACCCTTAGATGCGCATGATGATCACATCATCACGAATGCACAAATTAGTTTAAAAAATGTGTTAGAACAAACCATTACTCACCACCCTAAACAATATGAATTAGACGCTTTGAATAATAGGGCCAAGGCGCAGTATTTGCACGCGAATGGCACCTTTCCAACAGCGCCCGCTGCCACGCTCAGACATCAAAACGATAGCGTAGGGAGTCGTAGAGGTGAGCGTGAATGGGAGACTGAATTTGAAATGCCGGTTTGGTTATCTGGTCAACGTACTGCAAGACTGGCGTTAGCGGAAGATGTTGCGTCTAGCGTCGGAACGAGCCGACAAAGTCTGATGTTGCAACTTGCTGGTGCATTGCGAGAGGCAGTTTGGGATATTCGCATGAGCCAAGAGAGTGAAAGTGTTTATGAATCACGTTTAAAAGTTACGAAAAAGTTAGAACAAGATGTTGCTGCGCGTTATCGTGCGGGTGAAGTCGCAAAAACTGACTTGATGTTAGCGCAAAATGAAACCTTGCAAGCAGAGTCTGCCTATGTCAGGGCGCAGGCAGAGGTGAAGCATGCAAAGCATCGTTATATTGCACTGACTGGCATCAATGAAATTCCAGCCAATTTGGATGAAACGCTCTCTGAATTAAATGTATTGACCGATCAACACCCATTGTTAGTAGAAGCGAATAGTAGAATTGAAATCGCTAAAGATGAGCGCGAAGTGGTCGGTGTAGAACGTCGTGAGCCCCCACAATTTATCTTATCTGCACGCAGTCAACGTGGCCCAAACGACAATTTTTATAATGATGGTATTGGCTTCAAGATAAGGATTCCTTTTGCGAGCGAAACGCGTAATGCGCCATTGTTGGCGAGTGCGGAATCGAATGTTGCTGGCGCCATGACTGAGCTTGGTAAGCTAAAGTTAGCCATGGAAACCGCGTTACATGAGGCTGAGCATAACTTGCTTGTAACGAAAAAAGAGTTGGAGCTCACAACCAAGCAAAATCAAATTACACAGGAAAACGTGCAATTAGCGAGAAAGGCTTTCAAGTTAGGTGAGAGCGATTTGGTGAGTCTATTAAGAACAGAGTCGCTGGCGTTCGAGGTTGAACGTGTGCTTGCTGTTAAAAAAATTCAATTACAGTGGGATATTGCCCGCTATAACCAAGCAGTGGGAGTATTGCCATGAAGTTCGTAAAAGTGTTCATATTGCTGTGCGCAATGGGTGCTATCGCCAACGGCCATGCGACAGAAAGCACAATTGTGATGACCAATAAGCAACAGCAGACGATGGGGATTGTCGTTTCGCCTATCGCTAAAACAATCGCTGAAAATACGTTGCGCCTTCCTGGTGAAATTGTGATTCCTACCAACCAGGAACGTATTGTGAGTGCCGCACAGGCGGGATTAATTGATCAGCTGAATGTGGCTGCTGGTATGGAAGTAAGTAAAGGGCAAACTTTAGGGCGCATTACGAGTGCCGAGCTTGTGAGCCAGCAGCGTGATTATTTGCAAGCAGCAACGCGTTATCGGCTAGCCAAAAATAGTCTAGATCGCGATGCAGAGTTATTTAAAGACGGCATTATTGCGGAGCGGCGTTACATCGCCACAAAGAGCGATTTTGAAGAAGCACAAGCGAATTTGGCACAATCCAAACAAGTGCTTCAGCTTGGTGGAATGAGCCAAGCTGCGATATCTCAACTGGAACGTAGTGGTCAATATGTGAATAGTGTGAGCATTGTTGCGCCTATTGCAGGACAAATATTAGAACAAATGGTAAATGTTGGCCAACGGGTAGACATGGCGATGCCGCTATTGCGCATAGGGCATCTTTCACCTTTATGGCTTGAAATTCACGCGCCAGTGGAACATCTACCCTTATTACAAAAGGGGATAATCGTGAAAATCCCATCTGTTGATGCAGAGGGCAAGATTATTACTGTTATTCGCGCAATCAACAAAAACGACCAAACTGTTCATATTCGCGCAGAAGTGATACGTAACGCACATAAATTGTCACCAGGACAATTTGTCGAGGCGGACGTTGTGACGCAACCTTCAGTACAACAAAGTGCAGCGCATTATCTATTACCTAAGCAAGCCATCACTCGTCAGGGCAAAGAGAGTTTTGTCTTTGTGCAAAATCCCAAAGGCTTCACACCCGTTAAGGTCACCGTGATTTCTGAGCAGTCAGAGAAAGCGATTGTCACTGGAGAATTTCCTGTGAACGCAAAGGTTGCAGTTTCTGGAACGGTCGCCATTAAGGCAGCTTGGAATGCGGGCGGAGAAAAATAATGGGTAAGTTTATCCAGTTTGCACTGACCCAGCGCTTATTCACGTTAGTGTTAACGGCGCTATTATTGGGTGCGGGGGCGTTTGCATTTAAAAATTTGCCGATTGATGCCTTCCCAGACGTATCCTCAACACAGGTAAAAATTATCATCAAGGCGCCAGGCATGACGCCAGAAGAGGTTGAGGCGCGCATTACTTCACCCGTTGAAGTTGAAATGCTTGGTTTGCCAAACCAAACAATGCTTCGATCTGTGGCTAAATATTCTTTGACCGACATTACAGTCGACTTTGCCGATGGCACCGATATTTATTGGGCAAGGCAACAAGTGTCAGAACGCCTAAATGCGATATGGAGTAATCTGCCGGAAGATATTTCTGGCGGCATTGCGCCAATGACGACGCCCCTTGGCGAGATGTTTATGTTCACGGTGGAGGGTGGTGGTTTAAGTCTGCAAGAACGCCGCAGTTTGTTAGATTGGGTGATCCGTCCGCAATTGCGCACTGTGCCGGGTGTGGCCGATGTGAACGCGCTCGGCGGCTTGGTGCGTACTTTCGAAATTATTCCTGACAACGTCCGCATGTATGCGCGAGGCATCTCTATAGACAGGCTGCAACAAGCCCTTACCGTCAATAACAAAAATGATGGTGCTGGTCGTTTGGGTGATGGTGAAGAATCGCTCTTGGTGCGCGCTGAAGGCCGTTTTAACAACGAAGAAGATGTGCGCAACACTGTTATTAAATCCGAGCAAGGTATGCCGGTACGTGTTGGGGACGTTGCTACAGTAAAAATTGGCGCATTGACGCGTTATGGTGCTGTGACAAAAAACGGACAAGAAGAGGCCGTGGAAGGATTAGTTTTAAGCTTACGCGGCGCGAATGCGCAGCAGGTTGTGCAAGGCGTAGAAGCGAAGTTATCAGAAATCTCCTCCAGCTTGCCCAAAGGGGTGAAGGTGGAGGTATTTTACAACCGTGGTGATTTGGTTGAGCGCGCCGTAGGCACAGTGTCAAAAGCATTGTTGGAAGCGATTGTCCTCGTAATTATTTTGCTGATATTATTTTTGGGGGATTTGCGCGCAGCGTTAACTGTCGCGTTAGCGCTACCTTTGGCAGTACTTGTCACTTTTATTTTGATGCGTCAATTTAATATGTCGGCAAACTTGATGAGTTTGGGCGGGCTGTCTATCGCCATCGGTATGTTGGTGGATGCCGCCGTGGTGGTGGTGGAAAATATCGTTTCGCATCTTGCGCATGGTGAAAATTCTAAGTTACCACGTTTGCACCTTATTTATCGTGCGGTAAAAGAGGTTAGCGTCCCAGTAACTTCAGGCATTTTGATTATTATTACCGTGTTTCTGCCATTACTTACGCTGCAAGGCTTGGAAGGCAAGTTGTTTATTCCAGTCGCGTTGACCATTGTGTTTGCCTTGTCGGGTTCATTGCTACTTTCCATGACCATTATTCCTGTGATTGCTTCATTTTTATTGGGTAAAGTGAGCCACGAAGAGCCGTGGTTGGTACGTAAGGCACTGACCATTTATGCACCAACGTTAAAGTGGGCAATGGCAAATAGCAGGATAATTATCCTAGCGGCGTTGGCTGCCTTGGTGGTGACGGTGATTGTTTACCTACAAATTGGTAAAACTTTTATGCCAACAATGGATGAAGGTGATTTAATTATGCAAATCGAAAAAGCGCCTTCCATTAACCTAGAAAAAACCGTGGAACTCGATTTAGCCGTACAAAGGGCAGTGCTTGAAAAGGTGCCGGAGGTCAAAGGCATCATTTCACGTGCCGGATCTGATGAATTAGGACTTGACCCGATGGGTTTAAACCAAACGGATAATTTTTTAGTCTTAAAACCGCGCGAGCAGTGGCGCTCACCGGATAAAACCAAACTTGTGGATGAATTACGCAAGGTCGTTGAAGAGATGCCGGGATTTGCTTATGCCTTTACACAACCAATTGAGATGCGTGTAAACGAAATGATTTTGGGCGTGCGTGGGGATTTGGCGATTAAAATTTTTGGCAATGATTTACAAACGCTTGATCAAGCTGCCCAAAAAACTGTAGAGGTTATTCAATCAATTTCAGGCGCTGAAGATGTATATACGCCACAAAACAGCGGGGTGCAATATCTCAAAATAACGATAGACCGTTTAGCTGCTGGGCGTTTAGGGTTTGACGTGAGTGAGATTGAAGGCATATTGCGTACGCAGCTAGAAGGCAAACACATGGGGATTGTGCAAGAAGGCCAGAAACGCACGCCAATTATTTTGCGCGGTGCTGAAGCATTGCGACAGTCGCCTGCAGATTTCTCTAAACTGATGCTGACGCTGCCAAATGGCGTGAATGTGCCGATTTCAAGTGTTGCAAAGTTAGACAGAGTAGAAGGCCCTGTCAAGGTTGACCGCGAGCGCGGCGCGCGTATGGTGGTCGTGATCGCCAATGTGCGTGGGCGTGATTTGGTTGGCTTTGTGGATGAAGCTAAAGCCAAGGTTGCCAGTCAAGTGAAGCTGCCTGAAGGTTATAGCATGCAATGGGGTGGACAGTTTGAGAATCAGCAACGTGCAGCTGCGCGTTTGGGAGTTGTCGTTCCGGTGGCGCTCGGGCTCATTTTCTTGCTGCTGTTTGCTACATTTAAATCAGTGCGCCAGTCGATTTTAATTCTGTCTAATATCCCATTTGCGATGATAGGCGGCGTTTTTGCCTTATGGATTTCTGGCGAGTATTTGTCAGTGCCGGCATCGGTTGGATTTATTGCATTATTAGGGATTGCTGTGCTGAATGGCGTGGTGATGTTGAGTTATTTTAATCAGCTCGCGGCACATGGCATGTTATTACAAGACATTGTGATAGAAGGCGCAAAGCGACGATTAAGACCTGTATTGATGACCGCGAGTATTGCCGCATTTGGTTTATTGCCACTGTTGTTTGCCACAGGGCCTGGTTCTGAAATTCAGAGGCCACTGGCAATCGTTGTGATTGGTGGGTTAGTGACATCAACATTGTTGACACTTGTTTTATTACCGATTTTTTATCAAAAATATGGCCAACCATCAGTAAGGGAAAATTAGTATGACGGATAGTTGTTTACTTACCTTGGTTGCGCCGCCAAGTTTAGAGGATACGTTGATTGATTGGCTTTTGATGCAAGATTATATCAGCGGTTTTAACTCGGTTGAGATCAATGGCCATGGCGCCAGAAGTCATCAAATAAGCATTTACGAGCAAGTAACTGGTCGACAAAAACGTATTGAATTTCAGATACATACAGAAATATCGATTGCTAACAGCATGATTGACGTGCTGAAAATTAAGTTCCTCAATTCTGGCTTACATTACATCTTGACCCCAGTATTAAGTGCTGGGCAAATTTAGTTCATCACCTGGGCAATATCAGTATGGGTTAATTGAAGAGAGTGGAGGGCGGAGGCTATGAGCGCACCGTGAATTTTACGTTGGCTGAGTGCATTTAAGTCATCCTTATTTCTCACTCCACCCGCAGCATAAATGTGTTGTTGATGATTTTTTTTCAGTATTGATTCAATGGTTTCAATATCAACACCGTTGTTACTGCCAACTTGAGTTAATGTCATCACAATCACATCGCTAGGCCAGTAGGTGTTTTCAAGCAGTGCTTTTGGCCCTCGGTAACCGTGCGGCATAAAGTCTAGCGACAAAATTATTTTCTCTTGTAGAGTTTGTCGTAAATCTAGAAAGTCTTGTAAATCACTAATATTTTCAGTGCCAATCACATGGCGAATATTTAGTTTCTCCCAATTAGATAAATCAGCAACTTTTTTAACGCCAGCATCTAGCCAAATTTCTAAAGATGGAAAATTTTCTTGGATGGTTTTAATGGTTTCAAAATGATCTGGCTGTTCTACATTTGCTTTTTCAATCGCATTCAAATCAGCAATATACAATGTGTTAAACGGGTAAAGCGCTAAAAAAGCCTTTACAATGTCGGTCGCTTGCGTGGATGTCGTGAGCGCAGAGGTGATAGGCAAATAGTGTTCGCGTTGGCCTTTCTTTGCGTGGACAACGACACCGTTCAATAGATCTAAAACTGGAATAATCTGCATTTTTTAAAAGTGATGGCAAAGCCGATAATTTTTGTGTGTGAGTTTATCACCGCGGGCGGATTCAGTGCGGAGGATTTGCCTAATAGCTTGTTAAACGAAGGCGTAATGATGCGCGATGCGTTGCTCAAAGACATCGCCGCTTTAGATGAATATCACGTCATTTCTTCCCATGATTACCGGATACAAGCGTCAGCGCTGGTACAAAAAAGTGTGCCTGTTAATGCCGGAAATTTCGACCAAGTTTTTGATGAATTGCTGTTAGATGCTGATTTGGTATGGCTAATTGCACCGGAAACGGATGGCATTTTGCTGAATTTAAGTCAGCGTTGCCAGAAAAAAAATGTTATACAAATTGGTTGCGGTTTAGAAACGATAAAGATTGGTTCATATAAAACGCGCACTGCCGAAGCGTTACAAGCAGCTTGCATTCCAACCTTGCCAGTCATGTCAGTGGATGCATGGTTGCAGACGTTTGATCAACATTCACTAAACGCTGTCCAGCAAAAATGGATTGTTAAACCAGAAGATGGCGCAGGCTGTGACGGGATTTTTTTGTTTGAGTCACCACATTTACTGGCGGCTTGGTTGCGTGCCGGTGGGGATTTTGAAAAGCACATTTGTCAGCCCTTTCAAACAGGAACTGCCGCGAGTTTTTCTATGCTTTGTAAAAATGGTGAGGCTTGGTTACTTAGCTGCAATTTACAACATTTGGTACAGCAACACCATGGCCTAAAGTTAGCAGGCATCACGCTGAATGCGTTTGAAGATGCGAGTGGAGAGGTTGCTAAATTAGCAATAAAAATTGCGCAAATGCTGCCTGATGCACTTGGTTACGTTGGCGTAGACATCGTGATCGACTCGTACACTAAACAGATTTTTGTGATTGAAATAAACCCGCGTCTCACCACGAGCTACGTGGGTTTGGGCGAAGCTACTGGGCAAAATATGGCGAAGCTTGTGTTAGATTGTGTGCTTGATGCGCATTTTAATTGTCCAAATTTAGAAAAAAATAGGGTGGAAATTTCTTTTGGCTAATAACTGGACTTGCGGTTGGGATGTTGGCGGCGCGCATTTGAAAGCGGCATTGTTGGATGCGTATGGCGAAGTGCAACACGTTGTGCAAATGCCTTGCGCATTGTGGCGTGGGCTGGAAGTTTTAGAAGAAGCTGTTGATAAAATTCTGCAAGATTTTCAACAAATCACAATAAACCAGCCATTGATGCATGCGGTGACCATGACCGGTGAGTTGGTGGATTTATTTGTAAACCGCCAAGAAGGTGTGCAAGAAATCAGCCGCACGATCAATGAGAGGCTAGGTGAGCAGGTTTTTTTCTTCTGCGCCCATCCAAATAAAGTTTATGATTTTGTGGATTGCTCTGCTGTGAATCCACACTGGCAACAAATTGCTTCAGCCAACTGGCTGGCAAGCGCAAGTTTGGTTGCAAAACAGATACCGACTGGCCTACTTATTGACATGGGTAGCACGACCACGGATTTTGTATTGCTGCGTCAAGGCAAGCCATTTTGCTTGGGGTTTAGCGATGCAGCACGGATGGCTTCAAAAGAGCTTGTTTATACGGGTGTGGTTCGCACGCCGTTGATGGCGCTTTGCCAAGAAGTGATTTTTCAAAGCAAACCCACGAGCATTGCTGCAGAGTTTTTTGCCACCACGGCAGATGTATACCGATTACTTGGTGTGCTGCCTGCAGACGAAGATATGGCGGATACAGCGGACGACAAGGATAAATCAACGCTTGCCACAGTGCGCCGGATTGCGCGTATGATAGGCTGTGATGCTGAAGATGCGACGCTAGAAGATTGGCAAGAATTAGCGTGCAATTTTAAACAAAAGCAGCTTACCATGTTGCAAGAGGCTGCCTCGCAACATATTGCAAGGCTCAGAAAAATTGCGCCAGATTTAAAGAATATAAACATCATCGGTGCGGGGGCCGGGCAGTTTTTATTAAAAACGTTAGTTGCAACCTTGAATCAACAAAAAACAACAATGACAGAAAAAATACAGTTTCAATATATCGCTTGCGACAGCGTTATGCTACCAAATAGGGTGGCCGAAAATTCTCAAGAAAATTCACTAGCGAATTGGGCGGCGATTTGTTTGCCCGCTGTTGCTGTGGCAAAGCTAGCATTCGACCAATTTCAATAAAACTATGCGCTCGACACTTTTAACACACGCCTTGCCGTACTCTGAGGATTCGTCAGAACTATTTGCCCACTTGCATCGCTTACCATGGGCGATGATGCTTGATAGTGGCCAGCCACGCAGCCAATATGGCCGTTATGATATTTTTGTTGCGGAGCCCTTTGTTACCTTGCGTACAATTGAAAGCCCCAATGGTTTTGTGACGGAAATTGACCAAGATGGAAATATTTCTGAATACACCGAAGACCCGTTCAAATTATTGAACGAAATACTATTGCCGTTTCAAACGCAATATCAAGCCATCGCCGAGCTAAAAAATCAGCGTAAAAATTTGCCGTTCATTGGTGGTGCGGTGGGATACTTTGCCTACGATTTAGGCCGAGAAATTGAGAAATTACCCAGTATTGCCAAGAAAACCCCAGCCATTCCGCATATGATGGTGGGTATTTATGATTGGGCAGTGGTCGTTGACCACCGTGAAAAAACGGCGTGCTTGGTTTCTGCCGGCCTGCATGAAAAAACTCAGAAAAATTGGCAGACAATTTGTGATTTATTCGCTGAGCCTAATAAAACTGAAAAAGCGCTTGAACCTTTTGCCTTGACTTCAGAAGTCACCAGCAATATGGATTTTCCGCGCTATGCGCAAGCGTTTACTAAAATTAAAAATTATATTCGCGCTGGTGATTGTTATCAGGTGAATCTCGCGCAGCGATTTTCTGCGAAAGCAACTGGCAATGGCTGGCAAGCTTACCAAAAGTTGCGTGAGGTGAGCTCTGCACCGTTCATGGCGTATATGCATTTTCCTGATCTACAAGTACTTTCTGGTTCCCCAGAGCGCTTTTTACAGGTAGTGAATGGTCATGTCGAAACCCGCCCGATCAAAGGTACAAGGCCGCGTTCAGCTAATCCCGTGTTGGATAAATCTTACGCCACTGAGTTGCAAAACAGCCTGAAAGACCGAGCGGAAAATGTCATGATTGTGGATTTGTTACGCAATGACATCGGCAAAAATTGTGCATTTGGCAGCGTAAAAGCGGATAAGTTATTTCAATTGCAAAGCTTTACTAACGTGCATCACTTAGTAAGCATCGTGACAGGCAAGCTCGCAAAAACAAAAACGGCGATTGATTTATTGCGTGGTTGTTTTCCGGGTGGCTCCATTACCGGTGCGCCAAAATTGCGCTCGATGGAGATTATTGAAGAGCTTGAGCCGCATCGCCGTGGATTATATTGTGGTGCCATTGGTTATATTGGTTTTGATGGCAATATGGATACCAATATTACGATTCGCACCGCAATGTACGCAGATGGGGAAATATCTTTTTACGCGGGCGGTGGTATTGTGGCTGACTCAATCCTAGAAAAAGAGTATACCGAAACACTGGATAAAGCTTCTAGCATCATGAAGGTGATGCAATTTTTCAAAAATCCTACGCCATGAAAAGAGAGTTTCTGAAGATTTCTGAAGCTGGACAGTTACGCACGCCGAAAATTGTGCTAAAAATTGGCGGCAGTTTGCTGGGTTCAGAAACGTTAACCGCTTGGCTAAAAATCGTTGCACAACATGGCGACGGGCAGGTAATTTTAGTCCCCGGTGGAGCAGTATTTGCCGATGCTGTGCGCGAGGCGCAGCAAAAAACGCACATCAATGACAGCGTTGCGCATCGCTTAGCATTGCTTGCGATGGATCAATTTGGCTTGTTGATGCAAGGATTAGTACCTGATTTAGTCACTGCAAGTAGTGAGCTGGAAATTGCCGAATGCGGCTGGCAACATCGCGGCATTGTTTGGTTGCCTAGCAAAATGGCGCTTGCGGATGAGACGATCCCACAAAATTGGCAAGTGACTTCCGATAGTTTAAGTGCGTGGCTGGCGAATCAATTGAAGGCTGAGCATTTAATTTTAGTGAAGTCCAAAGCGTTGGATGACTACAAAAAAATAACAAATAATTCTGTCATGCAACTCTGCAAAGATGAACTCTTGGATGCACATTTTGACCAATTCATAGAGCAGCCAGTGTATCAAACGTGGGTGCTCAACAAAGCGAATCATGAGGTTTTTGCGCAAGGATTTTCTGCAAAACAATTCATCAAAAACCTTGAAGATAAAGCATTGGCAGTTTCACCTTAATCAGAATAATTCTACGGAGGGTTGAGATGGCGAACACTGAAAAAGATAAAAAAGTTTACACAGAGCGCGAGGTTGAAGAAAAACTAAAAGCTGAATTACCACATTGGTTTTTAGAAAATGGCTGGATTCGTCGCAAATATAAGACCAGTGGTTGGAAAGCTACGCTGATGGTGGTGAATACCGTCGGGCATTTGGCAGAGGCGGCTTGGCATCATCCGGATTTAACAGTTTCTTACGCGTTTGTGATTGTGAAACTTTGCACGCACGATGCCAAGGGGATTACCGATAAAGATTTTGAGCTGGCAAAAAAAATTGAATCTGTGATTGCTTGGCAGCCGGCGTTAGAAGGTGGCGCATTAGAAGGCACGCCAAATGACGACCAGAGATTTAAATATATCAAATACGACGCACTTTAAATCTGCTGCCGTTTCTCAAACTTACCAAAGTGCAGCATGATGGTGGGCAAAATCAGCAAATTCAAAATGGTCGAAGTGACTAATCCACCGACAATAATGGTCGCCATTGGGCCTTCAATTTCGCGCCCCGGTTGACCGCTCCCCGCTGCGAGCGGCAGCAAACCTAATGCCGTGACGAGTGCTGTCATTAAGATAGATGGCAAACGCTCAGTTGCGCCGCGGATGCAGGTGTCTAAATTCCAAATGCAATTTTCTTCATCAATCAAATGCTGGTAGTGCGAGACCATCATGATGGAATTGCGTAGCGTGATGCCAAATAAAGTGACAAAGCCAACGAGTGAGCCGAGCGAAATCCAGCCGCCGGTAAACATCACCGCGAGTACGCCGCCGATGAGCGCAAATGGTAAATTTAAAAAGGTGAGGATTAAATTTCGGAGCTGGCCAAATGCCACATACAGCATTAAAAATACCGCGACGATCGCGAGCATCGAATGCATGATGAGCGTTTGGCGCGATTGCTGGTTGGCTTCTGCGGCACCAGTAATTTCTACATAGCTACCAGTTGAGAGATTGACATCTTTCTTAAGTGCTTTTTTAAGATCATCGGTAAAGCTTTCAATATCGCGGCCAATCACGTTTGCAGTGACCGTTTGAATGCGTTTGCCGCCACCATGTAATATTTTTGATCGGCCATTTTCTTGCACAATATGCGCGACATTTTTAAGGCGTAATAATTTGCCTTCGGGATTGAAAATCGGTAGGTTACCAGCGTCTTGCACGTCATCGCGCGAATCCAAATCCATAATCACACTCACGCCCACTACGCGGTTGCCGTCATACACTTGCGTGATTGGCAAACTGCCATAAGCTGCACGAATGTTGTCGAGCACATCGGTTGTGTGCAAACCCCATTGCGCCATTTTTTCTGTTCGTAAACGCATCACCAATTGCGGTGTGCCGGGTGGTGATTGAACAGAAATTTCCGAAGCGCCTGCAATTTTTTGCATTGTATTGGATATCTTTTGAGCATCTAAATCCAGCGCGTCTAAATCTTTCCCGTAAATATTCACAACAACAGCTGCTGCGTAGCCAGAAATGGTTTCTTCAATCCGTTCTGTTAAAAACGTATTGATGGCAAAGTTGACACCGATAAATCCGGGTTCAGCTTTGCCATCGCCATCATCGTCAATTTCTTCACCAGAAAGTTCTTCTCGAATTTCATTTAAAATACGCCGTTGTTCTTCACCTGAAATTGCGCCGATTTCAATTTCAAATTCGCTGTAGTGCGTGCCAAAAGTGTCCGCACCATTTGGTGCGCGGCCAACCCATTGCGTGACAGATTTAACACCTTTAATATCGCGGATAGTTTTTGAAACTTTTTTGCCGAGCTTAAGCGACATTTGCTCTGAGGTGCCCGGTACGGCAGTCATGTGCATAATAAAATGCCCTTCATGCAGCGCTGGGATAAATTGCGTTTTAAATAGTGGTAAAAGCCCAATCCCAATCGCGATCATAAAAATACTGCTGGCGATAATAAGTTGATAGCGTTTTTCAATCACGATTAAAGTTTTGACGTACCATTTTTTGATCAAGCGGATGAGCGGCGAATCTTCAGTCACTAATTTGGCTTTACCGAGTAATAGGTAACAAAGCGCAGGTGTGAGCGTGAGCGCGACCACTAAAGAAGCGGAAATGGCGGCGATATAGGCGTAGCCAAGCGGTGCAAATAATTTGCCGGCAACGCCGTCGAGCGTTAAAAGCGGCATAAATACGAGTATCACAATGATCGTGGCGTAAACAACGGAGCTTCGCACTTCCATTGAGGCGTTGTAGACGACTTTATAAATGGGTTCCGGAATAGCGAGCAGGCGATTTTCTTTGAGCCGTCTATAAATATTTTCGGTGTCGATAATCGCATCGTCGACCACTTCACCCAACGCAATCGCCAAGCCGCCCAACACCATAATATTAAGGCCGATGTTGAAATAGTGCAGGACAACTACGGCGGTGAGTAAGGAAAGTGGTATGGCTGTGGCAGAAATAAAGGCCGTGCGTGCGTTAAACAAAAATAAAAACAAAATGGCGATCACCAGCACCGACCCAATCAAAATATCGGTCTGCACGCCATTAATCGCAACTTCAATAAAATTATCTGGGCGAAATAATCCTTCGTGTAAGACCATTTGCTCAGCTTGAATCATCGGCTTAATTTCTTGCAGCGCTTTTTCAATCTCTTTGGTTACTGAATGTGTGTTGGCGCCAAGTTGGCTTTGCACTGATAAATAAACGCCTGTTTCTTCGTTAATTGAAGCGGCACTGATAGACGGTAATTCTCCGTCAACCACTTGCGCGACATCACCAATATGAATGGTTTGGCCGTTTTTATGGATTAACGTTGCCAGCGCTAATTGTTTGGGTGTCAGCGCTTGACCCTCAGTGTTGATGACTATCCGCTGATTTTTATTCTCGATAAAACCATTGCCGCGAACGCCGGTGGCTTTCATTGCCGCATCTTCAATTTGTGTGAGTGAAATGCCGTATTCCACCATTTTGTCCGGGTTGACGACCACCTGTATTTGCCGCACTTTGCCGCCAAATACGTTTACATCCGCGACTCCAGGAATCGCCATTAAATGTGGCACAATGGTCCAATCGACTAAAGTGCGGATGTCACTTAAAGACCGTGTTTTTGAGGTAAGACCAAAGCCCAGCACCGTACTGGCAGAAGAGGTGAGCGGGGTGATGTTGGGAATAATGCCTTGCGGTAAGCGGCTCCCCAGCGTAGCTAGCCGCTCGGCAATCACTTGGCGATTGCGATAGATATCCGTACTTTCATCAAAAATAACGGTGACGATTGATAAGCCGGGAATGGATTGTGAACGTAAACTTTCAATGCCTACTGTGCCAGCAATACTGTTTTCAATCGGTTGACTCACCAAAGTTTCGACCAATTCTGAAGATAAGCCGGGTGATTCAGTTTGAATCACAATTTGTGTGGGCGAAAACTCAGGAAAAACGTCTAAATTACTGTGCGTTAACGCATAACCGCCATACAACACAATCAGCGTAGCGAGGCCAATAATGACGCCACTAAAGCGTATGGAAAAACGGACTAAGGCGGGCATCATGATAGGGTTAATTTTTCCCGTAATGAATAAGTACAAGCGTGATGACTAGTCATCATTCTCGTTGGTAATTTGCGATTTAAACTCTTCTGAAAGCAGCAATTGCGCACCACTGGTGACGACTTCGTCATTGGCTTTAAGTTGGCCTTGATAAAACCAGCCTTCTTCGATTTCGTGGTCGTTGTTAATTGGTAGGCGGGTAAATTCTGTTTCACTCATTTTGTGATAAACCCAAGGTTTACCGGCATGCCAAATCACTGCGTTATTAGGAATCATCACGCCCGATAGCGGTTTGCTCAGCTGGTTAAAATCCAACACCTTCACCGGCATACTCGCGCGCAAAAAAGGCGCTTTGGCAGTGTAAAAATAGGTTTTGCCTTGCATGGCAGTGCTGCTGGTAGGCGCTGGCGAAAAGTAATACGCGGTAATTTTTTGTGAAAGGGCAGAAGTTGGTGCCACTTGAATGTGGCTATTTTTTTCTGGCTCTCTTGCGCTAAAAGGTAAGGTAATTTGAATCAGCACACTTTCGTTGGAGAGTAATTGATCCAGCAGTTGGTTAGATCCAATTGCGGCGACCATTTGTGTCAGCGCACTACCCCATTGCTGACGCATGCTGTCGGCCAAATTTTTACTAGCTGCATGGTTGGCATTTAATTTTGCTTGATTGTTTTTTAGATCAACCAACGCGGTTTGTACCACTTTATCTGCGACATTTTTATCGTCTTGATTCAGCGCATACAGACGATCATATTCTTTTTGGCTAGCCGATAAGTTTTGTTGAATGAGTATATTTTCTGAAGCTGTTGCCAAATATTGCGTGCGCAAATTGGTTAACTCGGCAAGATTAAGTACGCTACCGTAACTTAAAATATTTTCAGAATAATTGGTGGCTACGAGCGGGGAGGTTTTAATGTCACTCTGGATTTGCGTTTCCTTGTTAACACTAATCACGGTTTGCCCGGCTTTTTCGCTGACGTGATTCGGGATTTCAATTTCTTCTTCAGACTCTTGCGTCAACGCTTCATATTCGTCTTTACCGTAAAAAACCATTAGCCAAAATAATATGACGATAATAAAAGCTTGAATTGCAACAACTAGGATAAGCTTGCGATTCATGTTTTGGGTTCCTCAGCGTGCGTTTTTGTTGTCATTTCAGGCGCATTTATAGTAAAGGCGCTTGCACAATATTTTCTAACTGTAGTTGGGCTTTTTCCAAATTATATTTGGTCAAGGCAATATCTTTTTCACTATTTTCAAGTGCTAATTTTGCGTAAGAGAGTGCGAGCCTATCAATCTCACCGGCATCAAATTGTGCTTTGGTTTTATCAAAGGTTTGTTTGACAAGCTCGTGTCGGCGAATTTTTTGCTCAAGCGCAGTTTGCGCCTCTACCAGTTGCGCGTTGGCAAGGCTAGCCTCACCAATCACATTGGCCTGTAAGGCTTCAAACTTCGCAACTTCTACTTCGCGTAATTGTTCAGCCTCAGCAATCGCAACTTTATTTTTTTTCAACAAATTCATCAGGCCAGAAAACCCAAGCGACCAAACTGTATCACCAAATTCATATGCTAATCCGGGGCTGATGGTAATGTCTGGGTATTGTTTGGCGATTTCTAGCTTTAATTTATTTTCTGCAATTTTGTATTGCTCCAGCGCAATGTGCACATCTAAGCGATTTTGTAGCGCGGATTTTTTAATGGCATCAGTGTGCGGAGAATGAGAATTTTCGGCGAGTTTAACTACAAGTGGCATTTTTTGGACAACATGCAACGGCAAACCTAGCGTATTGGCAAGCTGGCTTTGCAGGGCCGTTTTTTGCGTTTGTAGGTTGCTCAGCGTCATTTGGCTGTTTTGTAGCTGTAGTTTGCTTTGGCTTAACTCTATGCTTGAGGCCAAACCGAATTGCTTTCTTTTTTCCAGCATCGACACAATATTTTCTTTGTTGGCAACTTCATTTTTCAGTAATTGCTGCTGTGTTACTTGCCAGCGCATTTCAATCAACGTGAGTGCAATGTTTTGGCGCAGTTGCCAAGCGGTTTGGGCAATTCCTAGCTTAGCAATTTCAGTTAAATGCGAAAATCCTTCGATTTGAATTTGCCGTTTATTATGTGTTTCTATCGGAATATCAATGCTGAACTGATAGGCAAACGGATTAATGTCTTCATTTGCTTGATTGCTACGCGAAAACGTGGTGTTGATGGTTGGCAGAGGTTTTTCTGCGGCGGTTTTTTCTGAAGTTTGTGCCGCTTTCCACTGCGCGCGTGCAACATTTAAACTGGGGTGAAAATAATGTGCGCACAGCGTCAGCGCTTTTAGATCCCACTTTGTCAGTGGCAATTCACTGGCGGCATAACCTTGGGTAATTAAAAACTCTTGGAATTTTTGATCTGAAAATGAGCGTTGTTCAAACGCGACACTGACTTTTTGCGGGTCAATTGGCTTTGCTTGGTATGCTTGAAACTGGCAACCAAACAGAAGCGTTGCGCAAAAAATTGGGGCGATATTTTTAGGCGACATAGCAATCTGTAAGCAATTTTTTCTGCTAGGCTCGCCCATTGCTACTTATTTATTATTGAATAATTGCGGCGTGAACTGCACTCAATGCATCTTGCAAGGTTTCTTCGCTCAAGCTGTTGATCGACGTTGCAAGAATGTCTGCGGCTTCAATCGTTGCAATAGGCAAATCAGAGGTTTTCATTTCTGCGATCAAACCAGCAGCAGCGCCAGCCACTTTTAGCAAGGTTGCTCTTTCTCGCATCAGTAATTCAAGCTCGTTACTCAACATTGCAACTTCATTCTGGGTGATATTTTTGGGCATAATTTTTCTGTAGGGTTATTTAAATTTAAGTTGTGATTATAGATAACCTTGCTATTTTTAGCACCGTCTATTTTTCAACAACATTTCCGTATCAGCTGCGACAATTTGCCACATTCCTAACTTCAATCTAAGCCATTAAAATTTACCAATTAAATAATAATCATTATTAATAATAAATATTAGGGGATTTTTAATGCGCAAGAAAATGATTGTTGGCTTAATTATGTCAATTTACGGTGGTGTAGCTTTAGCTGAACATGCTACGACAGATACGGAAGATAACTCTACATTGGTGTTGGGTAGTGTAAACGTGACGGCTAAATCTGTTGGACCATTAAGCACAACAAGTGTGCTGAGCTCGGTTGATGTATTAGGCGCTGATCGAATCGAGACGCAAAATGTTATGAATAGTTGGCAGTTGCTAGGGCAAATGCCAGGTGTGCAACTTACGCAATTTAAGCAAGGTGTGGAGTCGGGTAAACCTTCATTTCGCGGATTTAACGGGGAAGGTGAAATTAATGCAGTGAAGTTGTTGATCGACGGGATACCTAGTAATACTAACGATGGCAACATGCGTTATATGGACATGATTTTCCCACTAGAACTTGAAGCAATTGAAGTGGTGCGTGGTACAAATGATCCGAGATATGGCCTACATAATATTGCAGGGAATATCAATATGGTGACCAAGCAAGGTGGGGATTATGTACAAGCCCGTGCAACGTATGGCAGCTTTAATACAATGGAAGGCCAATTTGCGGCTGGTATTGAGAAAAATGGATTTTCACAAAATTATTTTGTAGCTGCGCAAGGCATTGATGGTTATCGGGAGCATGCTGATTCAGACAAATATAATTTGGCGGGCAAGTGGTTCTTTACTTCAGATGACCAGAAAATCAAAGCTGGTGTGATTGCTAGACATTACCGTCACGATGCGGACGAGCCGGGCTATTTAACTTTTGCGCAGGCACATGAAGATGATGAGCAGTCCATGCCGCACAACGCGTTTGATGGTGCAGAGCGAGAAATGGAGCATTTGAGCGGGCATTTCGATTGGAATTTAACGGATGATTTATCATTTTCAGCCAAAACTTACATGAATCATATTGATGATCAACGTTGGGTGCGATTTTCAGCCTCGCAAGGGCAGCAGGAGCGTGTAACAAAAGAGCGCCACACTGGCTATTTAACAAGCTTGACGTGGCGCCCACAGGTTGCGTTTTTGCATAAATTTGCCCTAGAGGCAGGTTATAACCAAGAGTGGCAAGACAACGAAAGCGAGCGTTACAATACGGTAGAAAGACTCAGAACAAGTCAAAGCCGCAACCAACAGTTTGACTTTGATACTAAGGGTGGATATGTGCAGGCGATTTTGCAGCCAACGCCATCTTTAAAATTTATTCCAGCATATCGATTCGACAAAATTGAGGGTAACTACACTAATCGTCTGACTGGTGTTGAATACAACATCAACGATTTCGGCACAATTGATCAACCAAAATTTAGCGCCGTGTGGACGCCAATCGCTGGCTATAGTTTATATGGAAACTGGGGGAAAACTTTTCAAGTTGGCGTAGGTACAGCGTCTTATAAAGTAAACCAATCCAGCGACCTTGACCCATCCATCAATGAGGGTTGGGAGACTGGTCTAAAATTTAAGCTTGTTAACTGGTTAGATGGACGTATTGCAGTCTGGGAACAACGGGCAAGCAATGAAGCGCGCAGAAAATTAGGAGATCCGGCGAATGATTCTGAGAACGTGGGCAAAACTAAACGTAAGGGCGTGGATTTTCAGTTAAACGCACAATTAACAGACAATTTGAGTGCGTGGATGTCTTATGCTTGGCAAGATTCAAAAATTCTCAAAGCTGATGCAGCTTCGCTTGCCACGCAAGGACAAGAAATAGACCATGTGCCACATTACCTCTACAATTTTGGGTTGAGTTTCCAAGCAACACCAAAATGGCGCTTTGGTTTGCAAGCCAATGGTCAGGGGGATGCATATCTGGAACGTGAAAATATTCATGGAAAGTTTGGCCGTTATTTTATTGTTGATGCATCCGCTGCCTATCAGTTGAATGAGCAAATCAGTGTGGACTTGCAAATTAGAAACCTGACGGACCGTTATTATGAATACGTTTGGTGGAATACCACACCTAACCCAGATATTTCTATGCATGCACCCAATGACGGACGTGCGGGATATCTTTCAGTTAATTTCAAAATTTAATTAACCAATTTTGCAATGTTAATGACCCACATGCGCCGTTACTGGTTAGCGGCGCATCTTTATTTTGGCCTACTGCTGGGCGGCTTTTTTGTGCTACTTGGTTTAACAGGAAGCATTCTTGTTTTTTATCTTGAAATTGACGCAACACTTTCACCCGTTTCAATGCGTCACCATTCGAGTGTTCCAGCACCCCACTTAGATCATGTAATGGAAACATTGCATAAGAAATTTCCCGACAAAAATTCTGGGTGGAGAATCGAGTTGCCTTTGCGTGCTGACATGCCAATCATGGCACGTTATATGCACCCGATAGAAAAGCAGGCTGCCCATTTTGCGCCTTTGATGGTGTATGTCGATACCAACACGCACGAAATTTTATCGGCGAGATTTTGGGGGGATTTTTTTGTTACTTGGATTTACGATCTGCACTACACGTTGTTGCTTGAAGGTTTTGGGAAAACCATAGTAGCGGTGCTCGGTGTTTTATTGATGATCTCCTTGTTTTCGGGTGTTTATCTTTGGTGGCCGAGGCAAGGCAACTTTAGAAAAGCACTGAAAATTCGCCCCAATGCACATTGGGTAAGAAAAATTTACGATTGGCACAAAGTATCTGGACTGATCGGATTTGTTTTTTTATTGATGTTGGCGGTTACTGGCGTGATGCTGGAAAAACCGGATTGGTTTAGAGAAATATTAGATCAGCCAGAACCATTATTTGAGATGCCTTATCTGGAGTCTGAAATCGGGCATCAGAAGCTCACATTAGATCAAGTTAAAAAAATCGCAGAGTTGTATTTTCCTCAAGCGCAAGTGCGTTGGATTTATACCCCCGAGCATGAGTACGATGTTTTTCAAGTACGTATGGCACAAGCGCATGAACCGAGTCAGCGCTTTCCTAAAACGATTGTGTGGATCGATCAATATAGTGGTGATGTATTGTTGGATCGAAATGCGCTTGAGGACGCTGCGGGCGATGTGGTGCTGCAGTGGTTACACCCGCTACACAATGGCGAGGCATTAGGGTTGGTTGGCCGTTGGTTGATATTTTTTAGTGGATTTATCCCACTTATTTTATTTGTGACAGGTTATATGCGTTGGCGACACAAGGCAAAATGCAAAGTACGTTAAAAAAGGAGATAATTGGCGCATTTTTAAAAACAATCTCGTATTGGCCTTTTCATTAAGGATAGTTGCGCTATAATGCTCGCCTCAATTCACTCTTAAGTATTTTCTTAAGCGGCTTGCGGGCGTGGTGGAATTGGTAGACACGCTGGTCTTAGAAGCCAGTGCTTACGCGTGAGAGTTCGAGTCTCTCCGCCCGCACCATTAATCAGTAGTATTTCTTTCGTATTTCCGCATTTAGGCTCGTTGGATTGTTGTTAGCTTACATTTTTTGTTTTATGGCTATCAACATTTGGTTTCTAATGGTTTTGACTAGATTGACTGTATTGCTTGGTAAATTAAGGTGATTAGCAAAGCGAGACCCTGCATAAATCAGCCCGACACATTTTCCTTTGAGCACTAATGGTAATAGCATTAAAGATTTATTATTCAATTTAGAAATATACCAATCTGGTAAATTCGTGTGAAACTCATCAGAGTCTGCATTTTCAATCAGCAAGTCAAGATGTTGATGAATGGAGATTTGGAATATATCGCTAGTATTGTTTGGAGTTATCGGAAAGGATAAGTCACCTTGATATCCGCCATGAAAATACATCTTCTCCATTTTGATTGCTTTCGGGTTCACTTTAAATAGGCAAGTTGCATCAAGTTTCAGAGCCTCGTGCAAGACATCAATCGCCTTATTCAAAATATCAGAAAGCGGGATTTCGTCACTCATTAGTAATGTAAAAATTTCTTGCGTGCCTGTATTAAGGGCCGATTCGACCGTTGCAGGGTCAAGTGGTTGTTGCTTGCTCGTCTCTAAATGATGGCTCAATTGTGATTTAATTTTTTTATAGGCCGCATTAAGATTAATGCCGTAACAGGCGGGTTGATCTTTGAATTTTGTAATCGATTTGCTAATCAACGTCACGAAGTATTCTTTTTTATATCCATATTTAGCGCCATATTTTCTAACAATATAGTCTGCAATATTTTCGATTGAGCATTTTTGAGTAATGATCATGTTTGAGATGGTTAATGAAATGACCATTGCATTTTTTAGATCAAATAACTCTGTGGAAAGTACACATTTAGGGTAAATCACATTGACAATATCTGGAGGAAAGCCCCAGTGTGCGGCAATTCTTGCGCTGATTTCTTCATAACTAATCCCAAGAACGGTTTTGGATGCTTCGCTTTCTGATAGATTCTTTTCTTCTACCAAGGCATGAATTTGTGCAAATTCTTCATCAAAGTAATGGGCGGTCAAAAGTTTCCCTAATTTGGAGAATAGGCAAAAAACCATTAACTCCTCAAAACCTTTGTTCACATGTGGTTTATCTAAATTTGATGCGATGATTGATGCGAGAAAAGTTTCGGATAAACTGTCCTGCATCACCGAGTACAAGGTTTTATTTTCTAAGAAGTTAAGTGCAATCAAGCTCGAAGCCACTGCTTTAATTTTGTTAAATCCAACAAGTTCGATTGCTCTTGTCACAGAGGTGATGTTGCCGCCATAGCGGATGAAATCTGCAGAATTCACTGTTTGAAGTAGGTTTTTGGTTAAATTCACATCTTGCATCACCCACTCTGCAAGTTTTTTGGCGTTGCCAATGTCGGACTCAACAATTTTATTCACATGTTGAAGAATGTGTGAAACAACAGGGAAGTCGTCGGTGAGATTCACGCGATCAAGAAATTTAATAAAATCGGAATCTACACTCACTATTTTTCCTCACAGATAAATCAATCGATAATTTAAAATTTGATTGAAGTTTTTCAATCCATTGAATGACCCGAAACACATGCTTCAAAAAATAAACTCATGGCGGCTCATTTAGATAACTGTTAATAATTACGGAATATTTGTAAGTTTTTTAATATAAAGATAAAAATATTGGGGTGAATAATGTGTTTTTTACACGCCTTACTCACAATTTTGGTAGCATGCCTGCTTGATTGTTTGTCATAAAAACAGTAGGTAAGCTTTGTTCTCAGCCGCAATTTTTGATATGGATGGTTTGCTCATTGATTCTGAGCGCATCATTATGCAAGCGTGCATTGCTGCCGCAAACGCGCACGGCATTTGTTATACCCAAGCTCAATTTGTCGATTTAATCGGCAGAAATTTGACTGACTCAACCCGCGTCATGACTGCACAATTAGGCGGCGAAGAAAATTTTACAAAAGTCGCGCAAAGCGCGGATGAAATTTTGGCGCAACGAGAAGATTTTTACCCGCTACGTCCTGGTGTGAGCGAAATACTCAGTTTTTTTAAAGCGAATCATATTCCTTGTGGGGTCGCTTCGTCTTCTTATCAGCCTGTGATTCAACGGCGTTTAAACAAGGCTGGCGTGCTGAATCAGTTTTTACACATTACGAGTGGCGACGAAGTTGCACGCGGAAAACCCAACCCAGATATTTATTTGCTTGCAATACAACGCCTCGGCGTGGCTGCGCAAGATTGTATTGCCTTTGAAGATAGTGAGTTAGGCGCGCAAGCAGCGATTGCTGCTGGTTTAAATGTGGTGGTTGTACCAGACTTAAAACAACCGAGCGAGTTTGTGCAAGAAAATGCGTTCATGATTGTTGACTCTCTGCATGAGGCTTTAGAAAAAATCGACTGTCCTGCGTGGCAATAATCATGGCACCTACTCTTTTACTTGATGGTAAATTACAGCCAATTTTGTCGTTGTTGAAAACATTAGAGCCGCTGATTTATGCCGCTAATGCAGGCAAAACACGCGATTATTTTGAAGCACTATTAGCCGAAAATTTTTGGGAAGTTGGCGCTTCCGGGTTGAGATACAGTCGCGAATACGTGCTAGATGAACTAGAAAAACGCCTGCAACATCCGCGTGACGAAGCGTGGCATACCTCAGAGTATCATTTGCAACAGTTGAGTGAAAACGATTTTTTGCTCACATACACCTTGCACCAACCAACAAGAGTGAGTCAACGCGCCAGTATTTGGCGCAAAAAAGACGAGCGCTGGTTGTTGGTATATCACCAAGGCACGGTTGTGCTAGCCACATGAGTTTGCCGCCAGCTATTTTTTTAATGGGGCCAACTGCGAGCGGAAAAACCGGCGCGGCGGTGTATTTGTATGCAAAGTTGCCGGTTGAAATTATCAGCGTGGATTCCGCGCTGGTGTTCAAGGACATGAACATTGGCACGGCAAAACCTGATGCCCAAACCCTAAAGCAAGCGCCGCATTTTTTGGTGGATATCACACCACCCACGCAGGCGTATTCTGCGGCAAACTTTAGATCGGATGCGCTTAAACTGATGGCGGAAATCACAGCGCATGGAAAAGTTCCGCTATTGGTGGGTGGCACCATGTTGTACTTTAAAGCGCTGCAAGATGGCTTAAGTGACTTGCCACAAGCCAATGCGCAAGTACGCGCACAATTAGATGATGAAGCGCAAACCATTGGCTGGCCAGCCATGCATGCAAAATTAGCAAAAATTGACCCGCAAACAGCGGCACGTTTGCAACCGAACGACATGCAGCGCATTCAGCGCGCCTTAGAAGTGTTTGAAATTTCTGGCAAAACCATGAGTGAATGTTATGCAACACAGCAAGCCAATACCTTGCCTTACAATCTGCTGAAAGTTGCCTTGATGCCAAGTGATCGACAGGTGTTGCATGACAGAATTGCATTGAGATTTGCGCAAATGCTCAAAGATGGCTTGGTCGATGAAGTGAATTTTTTACTCAAAAAATATCCAGAGCTCACTATCGAATCAACAGCGATGCGCTGTGTGGGCTACAGACAAGTGTTGGAATATTTGCGCGGGGATTTTGGGTTGGAAGAATTGTGTGACCGGGGAATTTTTGCAACGCGGCAACTTGCGAAACGTCAGCTCACTTGGTTGCGTGGGATGGAGAACTTACGGGTGGTGGACTGTTTGGATCCAGCACTAAATGAAACGATTTATCAAAAAATAAAGCATGCGCTGTCAATTTAGCGCATGCTTTTTCTTGAGTTGTTAATTTATTTCAATGCGGCTAACGCTGCTTCATAATTTGGTTCGTTGGCTATTTCGCTCACCAGTTCAACGTGTTTAACCACATTGTTTTCGTCAAGCACAACAACTGCACGCGCAGTCAGACCCGCTAGGCTACTGTCTGTAATCAATACGCCATAATCCGTGCCAAATTTTGTTGTGTCTCTAAATGTCGAAAGTGTCACCACATTTTCAATGCCTTCTGCGCCACAAAAGCGGCTTTGTGCAAATGGCAAGTCTGCCGAAATACACAAAACCACCGTATTTTCCATTTTGCTGGCGGCTTGGTTAAAGGTGCGCACGGAAGTGGCGCAAGTTGGTGTGTCTATACTCGGGAAAATATTGAGCACTTTGCGTTTGCCAGCAAATGCATCCAGTGATAATAAATTGCGTTTTGCGTCTGCCAATTGAAAATCCGGTGCTGCTTTACCAACGTTAGGCAGGTTGCCGCCAACGGCGACTGGGTTGCCTTTTAGGGTGACTGTGTTTGCCATAATTTTTTCCTTTATCGATTTAATTGTTGGATTTACGTGTCCACGAAAGTGAATCATAGTGTAAATGTGGGTTATTTGCACCGTCAACAGTAAAGTTTGCGGGCAAAATGGACGTTATAGAGCTGATGCGTCTATGTTGTGATTTGAAGGAAGTTCTAACGGTATGTCAGTACAAGAAACATTTAAAAGGTTGCCAAAACAGTTGTTAAGAGTGGGAACACCCATTTCTTATCCTGTGTATGATAAAAGTGGTCAACTTTTTTCAAAAGGCCTGCTGATTGAATCAGAAGATGAACTGGAAGAGCTTTATGACCGTGGTTTGTACTTGGACATGGAAACCAGTAAAAGAATTGGACTGATTAAAGAAAACAAAAAAGAAATTGTGAATGAAGATGTCACCATTGATAAAAATGAAGAATTTATAAAATTACCTTTTAAAGCACTGAAGTTGGGTGAAACGCTGCAACTTAATTTAACTGGTGAAGGTGAAAACGCACCTAAGTATTTGGTGAAACTGATTGGTGCAACGGATAAAAGAAGCTTGATTTGCACAATCCCAACAATTCAAGATAGAACGTTATTCGTCAAAGAGGGCGCAGGGTTTGTTGTACAATTTTTTGGTGGTAAAAGTGTTTATCGCTTTACCACAGTAGTGGATGCAGTGTTTAGTCGACCATATCCGCACATGCACTTAATGTATCCGCGTGAGGTGTTTGTTAAAAAGTTAAGAAAAAATCAACGCGTAGTGGTCAGCATTATCGCCGCGCTAAAGGATTTAGCAAATGTTCAGGCTGGCGTTGTTTCTGGGAAAATGGTCGACCTAAGTTTGGGCGGTGCGTTGATTGAAATGCAAAAACAAGCGCTGACGGAAAAAAGTGCGATTGAATGTAATTTTAAAATTAAGCTGGAAGAACAAGAGATTTTATTTGCGTTGAAAGGTACGGTGAAAAATATGGTGGAAGAATCGTCTGCTGGGGGTAAACCAATTTTTCGTTGCGGCATTCAATTTGACGCGCTGCCTTTTCAAGAGAAAATTTATCTGCAAAACTATATTTATCAATTGGCAAGTGAAGAAAAGTTGGAAGATTAAAACAAGTTTTTTCTATAAAGAATTGCTTTTTTCGAGCGATAATTCAATAAGACTATAAACGCAAAAAATGAAGGAAGTGAGTTGGTGAATCAAGTGCAAATCAATCAAGAGGTGGTGAGTCTGGAGCAATTGCGCACCATCAAGGTGATGGTGATTGACGATAGCAATACCATCCGCAGAACGGCTGAGATTTTTTTGAAATCTGCCGGTTGCGAGATTATTTTGGCAGAAGATGGCTTTGATGCATTGGCAAAAATCACCAACGAACACCCAGATATTATTTTTGTCGACATCATGATGCCTAAGTTGGACGGCTACCAAACCTGTTCACTGATTAAACGCAATGCGCGTTATAAGTCGATTCCTGTGATTATGCTTTCGAGCAAAGACGGTTTGTTTGACCGTGCGCGCGGTCGCATGGTTGGGTCGGATCAATACTTAACGAAACCCTTTACTAAAGAAACCTTGCTGGAAGCCGTGCAAACTTATGCGGTGCAAAGTATTTTAAGTAAACGTAAAAAAGTAGATCAAGAAGTAGAGTGAGTAATCATGGCAATTAAGCATGTATTGGTGGTTGATGATTCAGCCACAGACCGATTTTTTTTAACAGAATTACTCGAAACCGAAGGCTATGATGTCACTGGTGTGGAAAGTGGCGAAGAGTGTTTGGCGCAAGTGGCAAAAAACCCACCTGATTTAATTTTGTGTGATGTGGTGATGCCAGGACTCACTGGTTTTCAAGTGACGCGCACCTTATCTAAAGACCCTGCAACCGCACATATTCCGGTCATTCTCTGTACGGGTAAATCTCAAGCGACAGATTTGATTTGGGCGCTCAAAATGGGCGCAAAAGCTTGCGTTACCAAACCAGTGGCAGCCGCTAGCTTGCTCTCACTAATTAAAAATCTGGAATAAATTTTCAATTAGGCTGAAGTCACCATTTGCTTGTGTAGATACTTCGTCTACGTTTTCTTAAAAATACTATAGATTCATAGTATTATATTCACTAATTAAGTTAATTCATTAAGTTGGTTTACCAATAAAGTCGACATCACCAGTGGGAAGGGTTGGCGAGGAAAGGTTCGATTGTGCAGTTAACCGAAAATAGTGTTGAGCTAAGCAGTGTGGCATCTGAAACGAGTGGTAATTCTGTCGAAGTGACGGAAAGGGACAGTGCGCGTCTTGGGGTTGTGATTGGTGGGCAACTTGTGTTGCTCAGCATGACGGATGTGAGTGAGGTGTTGCCAGTTCCTGTGTTGCAAGCGGTGCCTTTGACAAAACATTGGTACTTAGGTGTGGCTAATGTGCGCGGTAACTTGTACAGCGTAACAGATTTGGCGCAGTTTCTTGCTTGGCAGCCCACGCCGCGGTCAGCTTCAAGCCGAATCGTATTGATCAACTCTGTGAAAACCTCTCAAGCGGCGATTTTGATTGATGCCGTGATTGGTTTGCGCCATTTAACGGCCATGCAGCCACTTGCTCCTGAACAAACGGAGCCGATTCTCAACAACTGGGCACAGCAAGATATTAGCTGTTTTTCAACTCAGGTATATGTGGATCCTGAACAACAAGATTGGTACGCGCTGGATATGGATGCTTTAGTGCAAGATGCTCGCTTTTTGCAACCCAGTTTGGCTTAAATGGTGAACTTGGACATTTGAGAGCCGAAAAATGAAGCTTGGAAAATTCAACATTGCATTTGATTTTGCAACTATCAAACGCACCGTTTTAAGCCTACCAGAGCGGCTTAAAATGGAGGTGCAAGCGGCAGAATCTGGCACACAAGTGGCCGATACGATTAATGCCGGTAATCGCCAGCTTTATCTGCAAATGGTCATTTTTGTCTTGTTTGCATTGATTAGCTTTTGGGTGATCAGCCAGGTGCGCGTCAATGGCCCGATTTTTAATGCGCTATCTGAGTATGAAGATTTAACAGCAGATGTTTCAACACCAGCGATATATCCGGTTGATGCGTTCGCTTCATACAACCAAGCGTTTGTGGCTGGTGCAAGCATGAACTTGGCAAAACGTGATGAGGCGCTTGCCAATGCTGCAAAAGATGAAAAGTTGTTTAAACAGCGCGCGGCCTATTGGCGCGAGCATTTAAGTAATTCTGCACTGAAAGAAAAGTTAGAGGAAGCGATTAGAACCGGCGAAAATTTCTTTTTTATCGCCAATAAAAATTATATTCCTGCGCTCAAGCAGGGCGCTGGTGTAGCCACCGAGCCATTAGCGAATTTGGCCACAGAATTTGAAACGACTAAAATTGCCGGTCAGCAATTTTTAGAAGCCGTTACACAAGAAAATAAAGTATTGATTGAATCCAAAGCAACTTTTGTAAAATTGGTGTTGCTTGGTCTTTTGTTCTTAGGCTTCTGGTTGCTGATATTTATGTATTTCTCTGGGACTAGGCAAACTCAACGCACGGCTGCGTTAACCAATCAACTTGCGAAAGAAACGCAGGAAAATCAAGAAGCGGTGACATTGTTGCTGCATGAAATGGTCGATTTAGCGGATGGTGACTTGACGGTGCGGGCACAAGTGCGGGACAGCATTACCGGCGCAATTGCAGACTCTATTAACTATGCGATCGATTGTATTCGCAACTTGGTGGTGGAAATTAATCGCGCAACCGATCAAGTGACATCAGCCAGTTCTACCGCGCAAAATACTTCAGCGCAATTGCTGAGCGCGGCTAAAACGCAATCTGAACAAATTTTGCAAGCGACAGAAGCCGTGCATTTAATGTCGCTTTCCATCACGCAAGTTTCTAATAATGCTGAGGAAGTTGCGCATGTGGCAAAACGTTCGCTGGTGGCTGCGCATCAAGGCTCAAAAGCGGTACAAAATACCATCGGCGGCATGAACGAAATTCGTACGCAAATTCAAGAGACTTCTAAGCGCATCAAACGTTTGGGTGAAAGCTCACAAGAAATTAGCGAAATTGTAGACTTAATTTCAGACATTACTGAGCAAACCAATATTTTATCTTTAAATGCGGCGATTCAAGCTGCTTCTGCTGGGGAAGCAGGGCGCGGCTTTACCGTGGTGGCAGAAGAAGTACAGCGCTTGGCGGAACGCTCTTCTGAAGCGACCAAACAAATTAGTGCGATTGTGAAAACGATTCAAACTGATACGCACGGCGCAGTGGCGGCGATGGAAAAGAGTACCGCTGGTGTGGTTGAGGGTGCGCGCGTTGCAGATGCAGCGGGACAAGCCCTGACAGAAATTGAAACGGTGACGAACAACCTTGCCGCTTTGATTCAAGCCATTTCAGAGGCAACCAAGGCACAGACGGTTTCTGCAGCAACTGCTACACAAAATATGCAACGCATTCAAGAAATTACCACGCAAACCACACAAGGCACGCAATTGACGGCGGAGTCTATTGGGCAGCTGACTGCGTTGGCAAAAGAGTTGAGATATTCTGTGGCCGGATTTAAGTTATAAAAATAAGAGAAAAAAGTATGTTGTACATTTTCGAAAAAATTACTGATAAATATTTTTTAGGTAGCGCATCACGTGGCTGAAGCATTTGATATTGGCCCACTCTCCTGGGTAAAGGACGAAATTGACCAATCGCTGAAACGCGTGATGGAAAGTTATATTGTCGTCACTGAAAAACCAAGTGAATATGCCTCGTTGCGGTTCACCCTTGCGCATTTATATCAAGTGAGCGGTGCGCTCGATATGGTTGGCTTAGAAGGTTGCAAGCGCTATTGCAATGAAATTGAAAAACTCACCGGAAAAGTTGAGAAAGGGCAGATTCCGGTCAGTGCAAAATGCATGGAAGCCTTGATGTTGGCGGTGCAAACTTTGCAGCAATATTTGCAAGATTTATTAAACGGCATGCCAGATGTGCCGCTACGTTTGTTTGATAGCCTGCAACATTTAGCGAGTTTGCAAGGCGAAGCATTTGAAATAACTGATTTATTTTATCCTGATACGAGTTTCAGCCCACCAAAAGATTTGCCCACAGAACCGATAGATGAAGCCGCGTTCCCGGCGTACGTGGCGGAGCAACGCGGTATTTTTCAAAAATCTTTACTTGATTGGTTGATGAGTAAAAATACCAGCGCGCTTGAAAACATGCGCGATGCGCTTTTTAACGTGCAGCGCGTACAGCAAAGAAAAGCACAAAAATCACTCTGGTGGGCGGCTTCTGCATTTACTGAGGCGCTACGGCAAGAAAAAATTGCTGCACTGACAGGCGCCAAAAAATTATGTCGAAAGCTTGACCAGCAACTGCGCAATTTGGCGCTGGGCGAATTAAAATTGCCCAACAATTTATTGCGTGATGTGCTGTACTACGTGGCAATCAGTGACAGCGCTACAGAGCAAATTGGCAAAGTCAAACATGTGTTTGAGCTAGCCAATGCCCTGCCAAACGAGCAAATTTCTGTTGCACCTGTTGCGCCAGTCAATGGGCAGGAGCTTGCTGCCATTCAGCTTTTATCTGCAGAATTGCCTGCGTTGAAAGCGCTTTGGGTGGGTGTGAGCGAGTTTGTCACTGATCAGGATTTTGCCAAACAAACGCCGTTGGAAGAGTTGCAAGGCGTGACCTTGAAGCTGGAACTTTTGCTGGAAAGTTTGCAGGGCAAGGCGACCGATGCGCAAAGTACAGGTTATCAGCCGTTGGTGAACTTGCTGCAAGCTACACACCAAGTGGCGGAAACCCTGCTTAATGAAGTGCATCATCTCAATGAATATGCGGTGCTAGAAGTCGCTTCAGCGCTTAATTTTATGGAGTCGCTCGCAGAATCTTACCATACGGTTGACGCGGCATTTATTGACAAAGTCGCGCGACAAACTGAGCGTTTGCAACAACTGGTTGCGTTCAAGGGTGATGACGGGCGGGCTACGCCGCAAGTCGATGTGCAGCCGATGGATGATGGGGTGGTCAAAGCGGTTGCCGGGCAGATCGTGCATGCTTTGCGCGAAGTAGAAAAATCGGTCGATAGTTTTTTCAGAAATGCTTCGTTAACCGCAGGTTTAGATGACGCTTTACGGCCACTCAACCAAGTGGTCGCCGCGTTCGATATGCTGGAAATGCCTACGCCTAAGGCGATTGCAAAACTGGCGCTATTTTATGTCGAACAATTCAAAGCCAGCGCGCCAGAATACGATACGCCGCATCCGCATTACGCCCAGTTTAATTTATTTGCTGAGGCCTTAAGTTTAATTGGACTCTACGCACAAGATTTACCTGACGTACGCTTGGAATCTAAGTATGCGCTGTCCGAATGCCTAAAACGCATGGAAGAAGGCATGCAGTCTTTCGATGCAGTTGAAGAAACGCCTCGTGCTACGCAAGATGAGTTGCCCAAAGCTTCGCAGGTTGAAATGCTAGAACAATTGCCTGAGTTGGCGCTTGAAGTAAGCGCAGCACCAGCAGAGGTGCTGGCATTTGTCGATGCTGAAGTGACAGACCACGCAATTGACGCGGAATTACAAGATATTTTTGTCACCGAAGCGCAAGATGTGTTGGAAAGTAATGTGATTCATTTGCAGGCGTTGCGTGAAAGTGAATCCAATCAACTGGCGCTCACTGAGCTACGCCGTGCGTTTCATACTTTAAAAGGCAGTGGTCGCACCGTTGGCCTAGAGGCGATGGGGGAGGTTGCACATGCGGTTGAAAAATTATTGAACCTCGTGATTGAGCATAAACTTTATCCGCCTAACGAAATATTAACCTTTGCCGAAGAAACTAATTTGGCGTTCACCGATTGGATTCAACAATTAATCGATACACAAGCGGTGACGCTTAATCCAGCGCATTATCAACAACGTGCGGCAGATTTATCTCAAGCGTTAGAACGCGCAGGTGATGCTGCAAAACCGAAAGCACGTAAAGAAGAAATTTTAATCGGCGGTAGTCGTAAAGTAGGTCGCGCATTTTTCTACCTATTTTTGGGCGAAGCGCAAAGCCATTTGGCGACGTTACAAGAAGCGCACAAAGTCATTAAGGCAAAATCACCCGAATTGCCAAGTGCCTCAAGCTGTCGTGCAGCGCACACGTTAAGCAGTAATGCACTGACTGCTGGTTTTGAAACGATTGGGGACTTAGCACGTGCATTGGAACATTGGCTAGATGAATTTATTGGCCCTTGGACAGCAAAACATTTGGAGTTGTATGGCAAAGTCATCCAAGCGCTGGCCGATGGTTTGGAAAAAGCCAAAAATTTACAGCATCCAAAATCTAACCGCGCGCTGATTATAGAGTTAAGTAAATCGACCGCGGCAATGCAGGTGCTAGCTGCACAAGCGGCGGAAAATGCAACAGAAAATGCAAAACCGAAAACTAGAAAAGAGATTGCACTTTCTGAAGTCGAGCTACTCGGTAGTGAATTATCGCCGTTAGAAAAAGCGGTGATGCAGCCAATTGTCACTGTGACACCAACGCCAAAAACGCCTGCGCAAAAAATTGCGGTGGATAAAGAATTGCTCGGCTTATTTATTGAAGAAGCCGGTGAATTGATCCCACAAATTGGCCGTGGTTTACGCGGCTGGAAGTTGGAGCCTCAATCAGACATTTTTCCTGAAGATATTCAACGTGCGTTGCACACGTTAAAAGGTAGCGCGCGTACGGCTGGGCAAGTCGAGATTGGTGACCATGTGCATGAGCTAGAAGATCGAATTGTTAGCATTTTGCAACGTAAGCCAACGCTTGATGATTTTGACGCGATGTTTATTGAGTTTGACCGCATCAGTTTTATGCTAGATGACCTGATTAAATCGCAAGTGGAAGAGCCTGAAGCACAGGAATCTTCGCCAGTTGAGCCAGAGGTTTTAGCGAAAATTCAGGCGCAGAGTTTAAATGAGCTTGAGATTAATGCGCAAATTGCCTCCGCCAATGAGCCACCAGAACCTTTACTTGCCGGCGGGCAATTAGCACAAACGCCGACTGAACTCACCACGCAGTTTTTACGTGTGCGCGCGGCTACGCTAGATAAACTCATTAACGAAGCCGGTGAGGTTTCTATTTTGCGCTCGCGGATGGATCGAGAAATGCAAGGGTTTAAACAGTCTTCCACTGATTTAACCTTGAGCGTTGGGCGTTTAAAAACCTATCTGCAAGAGTTGGAAGTAGAAGCAGAATCACAACTACAATCGCGCATGAATGTGTTGCAAGAAAGCGCAACTACGTTTGACCCATTGGAGATGGACCGCTTTACGCGTCTGCAAGAATTAACGCGGTTAATGGCAGAAAGTTTGAGCGATATTGCGACGATACAGCAAGGTTTGGTCGCGCACATTGACCACACTGACAACGCGCTACAACAGCAATCACGCATGAATCGTGAGCTGCAAAAGGGCTTAATGACTGTCCGCATGATGCCGTTTTCGATCATTTCTGAACGACTGCATCGCATTGTGCGACAAATCTCACGCGAGTTGGGCAAGCATGTCGAGTTGTACATTGACGGAGAAGACATTGAGCTTGATCGCAGTGTGTTAGACAAGGTTGGTGCGCCGCTTGAGCATTTATTAAGAAATGCGGTTGCGCATGGCCTAGAAACACCAGAAGCGCGTCAGGCTGCAGGCAAATCTCCTGTCGGCCAAATCATGCTTAAAGTGAGCGTTGAAAATGACGAAATCACACTCACCGTACGTGATGATGGACGTGGTGTGGATTTGGAAAAAGTCAAAAAAATCGCCATTGAAAAAGTGCTGTTAAATGAAAATCAGGTGATTAATGATGACACCTTGATTGCGATTATTTTTGAGTCGGGATTTTCAACTGAAAGTGCAGTTTCAAAAATTGCTGGTCGCGGGGTCGGTTTAGACGCGGTGCGTACAGATATTGCTGCCCTCAATGGTCGTATTGATGTCAGCAATGTGCCCGGAGCTGGTGCGCAATTTAATATTTATTTACCGGTGACCTTGTCAGTCACTCAGGTTGTGATGGTACGCGTGGATGGCCAACAATTTGCGATTCCAGCCGTGATGGTGGAACAGGTGCAGACGCTTAAGCAGCAAGAGTTATTAGAAGCGTTTGCGGCGAATCAAGTGAAATGGAACGGGCATGACTATCCGCTTTATTTCTTGGCGAAGCTGGCTGGTTTGCAAGATTACGCTCCAGCATCGCAAGCATATACGCCGGTGGTGTTGCTGCGAAGCGGACAATATCGTGCGGCGATTCATGTGGATGAAATTATGGGCAACCAAGAAATGGTCATGAAATCCATGGGGACGCAACTCACACGCGTGCCGGGGATTGTCGGGGCAACCGTGATGGGCGATGGCGCAATTGTGTTTGCCATTAACCCAGTGCAACTGGCCCACCGCGAAGCGCTGACAGTTGGTGCGGTGCGCATCACCAACTTTGCACCAGTAGAAGAAGCGAAAAAAATGGCCTTGGTGGTGGATGATTCACTCACCATGCGCAAAGTGCTGTCGCGCATTTTAGAGCGCGAAGGGTTGGAAGTGGTCACGGCCAACGATGGAGTGGACGCAACACAAAAATTACAAAATATGATGCCGGATATTATTTTGACCGACATTGAAATGCCGCGTATGGATGGTTTTGAATTCGCAATGCAAGTGCGCGAAACGCCAAAATTAAAATCGGTGCCGATTATTATGATTAGCTCACGCACAGCACAAAAACACCAAACGATTGCTGGTGAAATTGGTGTGAATGCATTTTTAGGAAAACCGGTGCAAGACGAAGAATTGATGCGACATGTACACGATTTGTTAAACCAACATACTGAAAAATTAGCTGACCAACCTCAGGTGAGCATCACAAATTAGCGTTATCAATCGTGCGCATTCGGGTAAAATGTCGCCATGAATGAAGCGCAACAAAACTCACCAGAAGTATCCAAAAAATCCCCTGATTTTGTCCATTTACGCTGCCACAGTGAGTACTCTGTGGTCGATGGCATTGTGCGAATTGATGATTATGTGAATGCTGCTGTCAATGACGGCATACCAGCGTTGGCGCTCACTGATTTAAACAATATTTTTGGCGCGGTGAAATTTTACAAAGCGGCGCGCGGCAAAGGAGTAAAGGCGATTGTTGGCGCGGATGTGTGGCTGGAAAATAGCGAAAACCGCGACCAGCCTACCCGGATTTTATTGCTTTGCCAATCGCATGCCGGTTATTTGTTGTTATGCCAGTTGATGAGCCGTGCGTATTTGAGTAACCAATATCGCGGCCGCGCAGAATTTAAGCAAGCTTGGTTTGGAGAGTGTGGCACAGAAGGCTTAATTTTACTTTCGGGTGGTTCGCTGGGTGATGTTGGCCAAGCGTGTTTGCAAGGAAATATTGACCAAGCGACTGTTTGCGCTAACGCTTGGACGAGATTATTCCCCAACCGTTTTTATTTAGAAGTGCAGCGTGTAAGTGAAGTTGGTCAGAATTCGCAAGAAGAACAAGTTATTCGTGGTTTGCGACAAATTGGACATCAACTTAATTTGCCTTTAGTCGCCACGCAGCCGATTCAATTCATGACGCCCGATGATTTTAGAGCGCATGAGGCGCGCACCTGTATCTCCGAAGGCTATATTTTGGCGGATACGCGCCGCTCGAAAAACTTTACGACGCAGCAATATTTTAAAACACAAGCACAAATGGCAACGCTATTCGCGGACATGCCTGAAGCGCTGGAAAACAGCGTGGAAATTGCCAAGCGCTGCAATTTAACGCTGACACTAGGCAAAAATTATTTGCCTAATTTCCCTACGCCGAACAATGAAAGCCTGAACGATTATTTGGTGGATGAAGCGAAAGCTGGGCTGCAAAAACGCTTGAACGTTCTCTTTCCAGATGAACAAATTCGCCAAGAAAAAACACAGAAATATGCTGACCGGTTAGATTTTGAAACCAAAATCATCAACCAAATGGGCTTTGCTGGTTACTTTTTGATTGTGGCAGATTTTATCAATTGGGCAAAAAATAACGGTGTGCCAGTGGGGCCTGGGCGTGGTTCCGGTGCTGGCTCGTTAGTGGCCTATAGTTTAGGGATTACCGACCTCGACCCGCTTGAATATAACTTGCTGTTTGAGCGCTTTTTGAACCCTGAACGCGTCTCCATGCCTGACTTTGATATTGATTTTTGTCAGGAAGGGCGCGACCGCGTCATTGACTACGTAAAGCAAAAATATGGCATGGATGCGGTTTCACAAATATCCACCTTTGGTACGATGGCGGCGCGCGCGGTGGTGCGCGACGTTGGGCGCGTATTGGATTTACCGTTTAATTTTGTCGATAGTATTTCAAAGCTGATTCCCACTGAGCTGGGCATTACGCTAGAAGATGCGCTGACCAAAGAGCCGCAACTTGCTGAGCGACGCGAAAACGAAGAAGAGGTAGGTGAGCTATTAGAGCTGGCTTTACGTTTAGAAGGCTTAGTCAGAAATATTGGCATGCACGCGGGCGGCGTGCTAATTTCGCCCGGGAAAATTTCCGATTTCTCACCGATTTATTGTCAAGCCGATGGCTCCAGTTTGGTGAGCCAGTACGATAAAGATGATGTCGAAGCGGTCGGCTTAGTGAAGTTTGACTTTTTAGGCCTACGCACGCTGACCATTTTGGAGTTGGCGTTACAAAATACTAACAAACAACGTGCGCTGAATAATGAGCCGCCGTTAAGTTTTGAAACACTGCCGCTTAACGATAAAAAGACGTTTCAGTTGTTAAAAACCGCGAATACTACGGCAGTGTTCCAGCTAGAGTCGCGCGGCATGAAGGATATGCTCAAGCAGGCTAAACCAGACTGCTTTGAAGATATTATCGCCTTGGTGGCGCTGTATCGGCCCGGCCCGATGGATTTGATCCCGGATTTTTGTCGCCGTAAGCACGGTTTGCAACGCGTGGAATATCCACACCCGTTAACTGAGTCAATTTTAAAAGAAACTTACGGGATTGCGGTTTATCAAGAGCAGGTGATGCAAATTGCGCAGGTGGTGGCGAGCTACAGTTTGGGCGGCGCGGATTTGTTGCGTCGCGCGATGGGTAAGAAAAAACCGGAAGAAATGGTGGCGCAACGCGAAATTTTTAACGAAGGTACGCAAAAAAATGGCTTAACCCTGCAGCAATCTAATGATTTATTTGACTTGCTGGAAAAATTTGCCGGTTATGGTTTTAATAAATCCCACGCGGCGGCTTACGCCTTGGTGGCCTACCACACCGCGTATTTAAAAGCGCATTATCCGGCGGCTTTTTTAGCGGCAACCATGTCGGCTGATATGAACAATACCGACAATATTCATATTTTTCATGAAGATTGCGCGCCGAATCAGATAGAGGTTTTGCCACCGGATATTAACAAGAGCGAGTTTAAATTTTCACCGATTTCTGCCAAACAGATTTTGTATGGTTTAGGGGCAGTGAAAGGCACAGGCTTAGCCGCGATTGAAATTATTGTAGAAACGCGTGAGAAAGACGGGCCGTTTAAAGATTTGTTTGATTTTTGTAAGCGCGTGGATTTACGTAAAGTGAATCGCCGTGTGATTGAATCGCTGATTCGTGCTGGTGCGTTTGATGCACTCTCTCCGGATGCAACTAATCCGCATCGCAATGCTTTGTTGGCCGGCGTTTCACAAGCAATTGCTGCGGCAGAGCAACACGCCAACAATAAAAACCAAATTGGTTTGTTTGGCGATGTGGTGGATGATGTGTCGGAATCGCTGCCGGACGTGCCGCAATGGAGCGAGCAAGAGCGCTTGTTAGAAGAAAAAGCGGCGCTTGGGTTTTTTCTAAGTGGGCATCCTTTCTGGGCATATCAAAAAGATTTGGCGCCGTTTGTTTCCACCACGCTCGCCAATTTATCCGCCAAAGATCAACCGCAATTGATCGCAGGCATTGTGTCTGGTATTCGCATCCGCATGACCGGGCGCGGAAAAATGGCGATTTTAGGCTTAGATGATGGTACAACCAGATTGGAAGTGGTGGTGAATGCCGAACTACTGTACCAATCACAAGATTTACTCAAAGACGATGCCTTGGTGATTGTAGAAGGGCGCGTCAGCAACGATGAATTTTCTGGCGGATTACGCGTCAGTGCCAGAAAGCTTTACGACCTTACCATGCTGCGCAATAGCCGCGCCAATTTTTTAAAAATTTCCTGTAACGGCCAAGCGGATGCAGAAAAATTAAAAGAATTATTAAAGCCATATTGCGCCTCAGCCGCAGAAACGCAAAGTGGTTGCGCAATTAAAGTGGCTTATCATAACCAAGTCGGGCAAGTAGAGTTAATGTTGGGCGAAGCTTGGCGCGTGGATTTGCATGATGATTTGTTGCGAGGCCTAACGAGCTGGTTAAGTCGTGAAAACGTAAAAATCCTATATAATTAGCGTCAATAACGTGAGAGAGAGTAAAAGCGTGAGAATTAACTATTTAGAGTTTGAGCAACCCGTAGCCGAGCTGGAAGCTAGAATTGAGGCTTTGCGGTCGGCAAATAATGAAAATGAAAATATTGATATTTCCAAAGAGTTAGACGCACTCGATAAAAAAAATAAAAAGTTGATGGAAGATTTGTATGGCAATTTGTCTGCATGGCAAATTTCTCAACTTGCCCGTCACTCGCAACGTCCTTACACCTTGGATTACATTCAAGGCATGTTTACTGATTTTCAAGAGCTGCACGGTGACCGTGCATTTGCTGATGATCCAGCGATTGTAGGGGGCATTGCGCGTTTTGAAGGCGAGCCGGTGATGGTGATTGGCCACCAAAAAGGCCGCGATGTGAAAGAGCGTCAGTTTAGAAATTTCGGTATGCCGCGCCCAGAAGGTTATCGCAAAGCGCTGCGCCTTTATCGCTTGGCAGAAAAGTTTAATATCCCGATTATTACCTTGATTGATACACCAGGTGCTTATCCTGGCATTGGTGCTGAAGAGCGCGGACAATCTGAAGCAATTGCGCGAAATTTATATGTGATGGCTGAATTAAAAGTGCCGATTATCGGTGTGATTATTGGCGAAGGTGGGTCTGGCGGTGCGTTGGCATTAGGCGTGGTTGACCAACTTTTGATGTTGCAATATGGTACTTATTCTGTCATTTCGCCAGAAGGTTGTGCATCCATTCTATATAAAAGTGCTGATAAAGCCTCGATTGCAGCGGAATCATTAGCGATTACCGCGGATCGTTTAAAAGTGCTTGGATTGGTGGATCGTATTGTGGCTGAGCCGATGGGTGGCGCACACCGTGATGCAACGTTGATGATGCAAAATTTAAGTATTGCGATCAAAGACGAACTCACCAAGCTGAAAAAAAGATCAATTAAAGCCTTGTTGGTTGACCGTTATGAGCGCTTGATGGGTTACGGAAAATTTAAAGAAGTGGCCGAAAAGAGTGAAAAAAAATAATCCTGCCACTGAAATCGGCCTTGCCGACCAATTATTGGCAGTTTTAAAAACGCACACACAAACCGGTGCGTTTTTTTTATTGGCGCTCAGCGGTGGTGTGGATTCAATCGTGCTGTTGCATGTGCTGACATCACTCAAAGAAAAATTCCCGTTTAAATTGCATGCCATGCATATAAATCATGGCTTAAGCGCATTTGCGTATGATTGGGCGATCCATTGTCAGCAAGTGTGCCATGTCTTAGAAGTGCCGCTTAAAGTTGTAAATGTGCAAGTGAATAAAAGCAAAGTGGGGGTGGAAGCCGCCGCCCGTGTTGCCCGTTATGAGGCTTTATTTGCTTACCGAGATGAAAATAATGTTCAACCGGACTTAATTGTAACGGCGCATCATGAGCAAGATCAGGCAGAAACATTGTTGTTGCAATTGTCTCGTGGGGCTGGCGTAAAAGGGCTAGCAGGGATGGCGTTGTTGGATGAAAAAAAACGTTTACTGCGTCCGATGTTAGCGATTTCAAAAGAAAAAATTTTAGACTATGCGGAGGCCTTTAATCTGCGTTGGTGTGACGATGAGAGTAATCAAAATACTTTGTTTGAACGTAATTTTTTGCGTCACGAAATTATACCTGTTTGGTCGGCTAGACATCCGGCGCTTCATCAAAATATTGTGCGCTCAGCCACCCATTTGGCTGAAGCCCGTCATTTGTTAGAAGCGTTGGCGGAAATAGACGCTGAACCGCTCGTTAAAAATAATAGCCTCTGTTTGGCTGGCTTAAAAAAATTAGCGTTGGCGCGCGCAAAAAATGTGTTGCGTTGGTGGCTTGCTTGTTTTGCAATCCAGATGCCGAATACGGAATATTTAAATGAGATTTTGGCGCAATTGTTCTCGGCAGGCCAAGATGCGGATGTTGATTTGAAGCTGCAAGGATACACACTCAAGAGTTTTCAGCATCGTGCATATCTCGTCAAAAAAATTACCTCACAAGCTTTTGATATTATTTGGCGTGGCGAAGAACATATTCAGTTACCCAGCGGTGTGCTAGAGATTCGCGTGAATAAAAACAATGATGGGTTTTTTTCGCTAGAAAAATATCAAGTTAACATTCGCTCCCGGCAGACTGGAGAACAGTTAAAAATTGCCAAAAACCGTCCGGCTAGAAGATTGAAATATTTAATGCAAGAAGCCGGTATTCCTCCATGGCAACGCGCCTCTTGGCCACTTATATATTTGAATCAAGAGCTGGTTTGCATCCCCAATGTGGGGGTTGCTGATCACCTACAAGAAAAATTTCAGCAAGCTGGTTTGCAGCTTGCGTATTCCCCGCATTAAGTTATTAAGTCTCTTCGTGTCTTCAGCTTGTAGTTGTATAACAACCAACCCATGGCTGCAGTCAGCCATTTAATGGTTATATACAACCAACCTATGGCTGACTGCAGCCAATTAATCCGTTAAAATGTAACCGTGTGTAACCGATTATTTCAACTTACTACTTGATTTCATTCATGCTTTTTTACCTTCTTGCTACTTGGGAACAAATATTGCTGTTTCAGTGGCGGAGACCTAGCTCTAGACACTATAAGGGAAAAAGAAATGAGTAAACAGTTTGAGACAAAATTAATCCTTGCCGCCATACTTTCTGTCTATGCAATGCCGCATTTGGCAGTGGCTGAAACCTTAGAACTTAAAGAAGTGGAAGTCATTTCGACAACACCACTGCAAGGCATTGGCTTGCCGATTGAGAAAGTGCCTGCATTTGTCCAGACTGTGAAAGGCAAAGATTTAGAAACGCAAAAAAGCACTAGTATTGCAGATTTTATGAATAACAATCTTTTGGGTGTTTCTGTCAATGAGACGCAAAACAACCCTTATCAACCGGATATTTTATTCCGTGGGTTTTCAGCTTCGCCTTTGTTAGGTACGCCGCAAGGCTTGTCTGTTTTTCAAGATGGAGTGCGTGTAAATGAGCCATTTGGAGATGCAGTCAACTGGGATTTAATTCCAGTGAATGCGATTGCGGGGATCAATTTAATTCCTGGCTCTAACCCTGTGTTTGGGCTAAATACGTTAGGTGGTGCCTTATCTGTAGTGACGAAAAATGGGCGTACCCATCAAGGTGGCGCGATTGAGCACAGCTTTGGTTCATGGGGTCGCAAAAACACCATGGGCGAATACGGTGGTGTTTCTGAAGATAATTCAATCGACTATTTTATTGCCGGCAATTACTTTGACGAAGACGGCTGGCGTGACTATTCACCAACAGAGGTGAAACAAATTTTTGGTAAAGTGGGTTGGCAAAACAAGACATCACGTTTGGAGTTAAGCTATACCGGTGCTGAAAATGACATGATTGGTAATGGCTTGATTCAAAAAGAATTGATGGAGGAGTTTGGTGATGAAACGATTAATACCCGTCCAGACCAAACCAAAAACACATTATCATTCTTAAATTTAAATGGTAGTCATTGGTTTAGCGATAATGTTGAGCTGGCAGGTAACGTTTACTATCGCCGCTCTAACCGTAAAACCCTTAATGGTGATGTGAATGATGATTTCAATTCTGACGATACATTTGACCCAGATGTCGATGATCTCGCAACCTTTTTGACCAGTTGTGTGGCTGGCGCTGACGAAGATGATGCTGAACAGGCCTGTAGCGGTGCGCTAAATAGAAGTAACACGCGTCAACGTGGCTATGGCTTTAATATGCAACTGACATTTAACCAAGATTTGTTTGGTAAAACCAATCAGTTGATCACGGGTTTGGGCTATGACCACTCTAAAATTAGCTTCAACCAGTCGACTGAGTTTGGCTTGGTCAATGCTACCCGTGGTGTCAATGGCGTTGGCGTTGAAAGTGATGAAGCTGAAGTTGAATTAAGCGGTAAAACCAGAAGTTGGGGTATGTTTGTGACAGATACATTGTCACTCAATGACCAATGGCATTTAACGCTATCCGGCCGCTACAACCATATTAATGTAAAAAATAGCGATAAATTAATTCCTGATTTAAGCGATCCAGAATCATTGTCGGGTGATCATAGCTTTAACCGTTTCAATCCTGCTGTAGGTTTATCTTTCACGCCGAGCAAAGACCTTTCTGTTTACGGTGCTTATAATGAAGGTATGCGTGCGCCAACTTCAATGGAGTTGGGTTGTGCGAATCCTGCTGTGCCATGTAAATTACCAAACGCGATGGCGGGCGACCCACCATTAGAAAAAGTGGTGGCTAAAACGTTTGAGTTTGGCGGGCGCGGTAATTTAACGAGTGATGTACGTTGGTCTGCAGCCGTTTACAGTACAGAAAACCACGATGATATTCAGTTTATTGCAACCAACGCGACCAATGGTATGGGTTACTTTGATAACGTAGGCCGAACACGCCGCATGGGTTTAGATACAGGGTTGTCCGGCAATTTTGGTAATTTAAGCTGGAATGCTGGCTATAGCTTTGTTCGCGCAACTTATGAGTCTGATTTAGAGTTGACCAATGAGGTAAATAGTACCTCTGACGGCGATGTGATTCAGGTGAAAAAAGGTGATCGTTTAGCTAATATCCCTCAGCACTCACTTAAATTACGTTTGCAGTATCAAGCGACACCAAATTGGTCAATCGGCGCAACTACCAATACATTCTCTGATGTATATGTGCGTGGCAATGAAAACAATAACCACAAATCTAATGATGGTGATGACGATCATGTGCAAGACTCTGGCAAAGTAAGTGGCTACACGATTGTTAATTTGGACACCCGTTATAAATTTGGTGATAGTGGCTGGCAGTTCTTTGCGAAAGCGACCAATATTTTTGATAAAAAATACGCAACCGGTGGCATGTTAGGTGAAAACTGGATTGAAGATGGTCGCTTTGCTGGTGATGAAGAACCCGCTTTAATGCTGATGCCGGGCGCACCAAGAGCCGGTTGGGTTGGGTTGCGTTATGAGTTTGGCGCAAGAAAACCTGTTGCTCTACTAGATAACGACTAACAAAAAGGAATCCTTCTTGCAATTGGCTAATATTTCGTCGAAACAATTTTTTGCATCGGGCAAACAGGCTTCAAAATTATTGATTGTTGAAGATGAGGCGCTGTTTGCACGCGCGGTGATGCGTAAATTGCAAAAATCCGGTTTTGAGTGCGAACATGCGGAAAATATTCAAGAGGCGCGCGCGATTGCTAAGCAATTTATGCCAGACATTGTGTTGCTGGATATGCGTTTGCCGGACGGTAATGGTTTAGATTTACTGCCGGAGCTGATTGCAAGAAATCAATCCACCATCGTGATGACTGCACACGGTGACATTAGTGATGCAGTAAACGCAATGAAGATGGGGGCGATTGATTACCTCAAAAAACCAATCGATCTTGATGAGTTACTCATCTCAGTCAATAAAGCTGAGAATTCAAGCAAGCAAAGCGATAGCCTTAATTATTCCAAGCAAAGAAACGCGCATTCCACTGAGGGTGTCGAGTTGCTTGGCGATAGCGTTGCAATGCAAAGTGTCCGCATGCAAATTCAGCGTATTTCACAGTTGGTTGCTACGGATGTGGTGCCGCCTACTGTACTGATTAATGGCGAAACCGGCACTGGTAAAGATGTTGCGGCGCGCTTATTACATTTATCTTGTGCCAATAAAGATAAACCTTTTGTGCATGTCGATTGCGCATCTTTGCCTGCTGAGTTGATCGAAAGTGAATTGTTTGGTCATGAAAAAGGTGCATTTACCGGCGCAGTTACCACGCGCCCTGGCTTGATTGAGGCTGCGGAAGACGGCACAATATTCTTAGATGAAATAGGTGAACTTCCTTTAAGTTTACAAGCTAAGTTATTAAATGTATTAGAAAGAAGGGTGGTTAGACGCATCGGCTCTGCCAAAGAGCGGCCAGTTCCAGCACGCTTTATTTCCGCGACCAATCGTGATTTGCAAGAAATGTCGAACAAAGGTGGATTTAGGCAAGACCTCTATTACCGCTTAAATGTGATGACCATCAAAATGCCGGCGCTGAGAGACCGTACGGGTGATTCTGTATTGTTGGCGCAACATTTTGCTGCGCAAACGGCGAGGCGTTATGGTTTGCCGCGTCCGGTTTTTTCTTCCGAAGCATTGAGTATGATTCATCGCTATTCTTGGCCTGGAAATGTCCGTGAACTACGGCACCAAGTAAGCCGCGCGATGTTGTTGTGTCAAGATGGGCAAATTACGGAGCATGACTTGGCTCTGCCGATGCAGTATATGGGGCCGGCGAGCCTCATTGAGCAGCAAAAATCAGCGCAGCAGGATAAAGGCGCTGCCATGACTTTGGACGAAGTAGAAAAAAACTTGCTGATTCAAACGTTGGCAGAATCTAGAAATAATGTTTCTGAAGCAGCGCGTAAACTAGGCATAACTAGAATGACCATGCGCTACCGTATGATGAAACACCAGATCGAAGTGTAATTTAAAATCTATCTTTAGTTTTTTTTTAGACTTTACTTTCTTAAAGTCGCGTTTTCTCGCACCAAATCCAACCGAGTCTGATGGCTAAAGTGGTATCATTTTGCATTGTTTTTAAAAGGGAATATTTATGCAAATCGGTACGCCTTTAAGCCAGAATGCAACCCGCGTCATGTTGTTAGGCAGTGGCGAACTGGGCAAAGAAGTGATCATCGCCTTGCAGCGTTATGGTGTGGAAGTAATCGCAGTAGATCGATATGCAAACGCACCTGGTCATCAAGTTGCCCATCGCTCATATACAATCGACATGACCGATGACTCTGCTTTAAAGCAACTTATTGCAGCTGAAAAGCCACACCTGATCGTTCCTGAAATTGAGGCATTAAATACGCAAACCTTGGCAGAGATTGAATCTTCTGGCGTAGCAACCGTGATCCCTACGGTAAAAGCCGTCCAGCTTACGATGAATCGTGAAGGGATTCGACGATTAGCTGCAGAAGAACTTAATTTGCCGACTTCCCCTTATGCGTTTGCCCGTAGTGAGGCTGAATTGCAAGCTGCAATTGATGGTGGAATTGGTTACCCTTGTTTTGTTAAGCCAACCATGTCTTCTTCCGGTAAAGGACAGTCACGGATTACCGAGCCTTCGCAAGTCAAAGGTGCTTGGGATTATGCGGCAAGCGCTGGTCGGGTTAATCAAGGTGTTGTGATCGTAGAGGGGCAAATTGATTTTGACTATGAAATCACACTGCTGACGGTGCGTGCAAAAAATCAACGTGGTGAGATCGATACTTATTTCTGTGCGCCGATTGGTCATGTGCAAATCAAGGGTGATTATGTGGAAAGTTGGCAGCCGCAATCCATGACAGAAAAAGCCCTGCAGACTTCCCAAGAAATAGCAAAAGCTGTGACCGAAAAATTAGGTGGCTTAGGTCTGTTTGGCGTTGAGTTGTTTGTCAAAGGGAATCAAGTATGGTTTAGTGAAGTGAGCCCACGTCCGCATGACACAGGTATGGTGACCATGTGCAGTCAACGCTTGAGTGAGTTTGAGTTACACGCGCGTGCTATTTTGGGCTTGCCAGTGGATGTTGCATTGCGTGAACCGGGAGCGAGTGCTGTGATTTATGGTCAATATGAAACCCAAAATTTGGTTTTTGAAAATGTAGAACAAGCGCTCAGTGTGCCAAACAGTGAAGTGAGGTTATTCGGTAAACCAGAATCTTTTCAGCGAAGACGAATGGGCGTTGCACTTGCAACAGGAAAAGATGTTAATGAAGCTAGGCAGCGTGCTAAAGATACGGCTGATTTGGTTAAAACAAAAGCGCTATAGTGTCTTGTCTGCATAAACAAACAATAAAAAAACCAAGGCTAGACTGGCCTTGGTTTTTTTATACATTGAACAATTTACTTTGTGATTTTTGCAAAAGTATAAAGTACCAAACAAATCACAACGAGAATACCTACTAAGGTGATAATTCCTCCGGAACCTAAAAAATTCATTGCTAATCCCCCTCAAAGATTTAACTAAATCACGCTAATCAGGCTTGAGTTCTTAGCCTCCAAGAATGCAAGCTTTGCTCGGTGTGAGCAGCAAATCTTGCAATACTCTCGTGCATCTTAACTAATAATTGTGTTTAAGAAAATAGCCTGAATAAAAATAGGGGAATTATTCTCACTGCTCTAGTTTTTTGTTCTCAGCTGGCAAGGCATAAGGGTCTGCAACGTATGCAGGCCCTTTCATGATCATCACCACAATGCAACCAATTAAAGCCGCACCGACAAAAAAGCAATGGGAGAACAGTAAACCTAAGAAAAGATAAATATAGCGCTGTGTTTCAGCTGCAGGGAGTTCGCTAAAAAAATAAAGGTAAAAAATGGCACCACCAAAAACTGCCAACCCAACAGCGAAAATTGCTGGAATTTTTTTGAATAAAAACCACTCCATGCCAGCTGGGGCTTTGACATGTCCAGGTAATTTATTCAAGAGCTTCGTCATGTTAAAGCGAAATCTCCCAGAATTTCCACCAAACACGCTCATCTTTTGGTGCATCTCCTTTTAAGATTGGACTATCAGGGTAGTTAGTTTTTAGAATACGTAAGGTGTCGTTTTTAAGATCTTGCAGATCCATATAGTCATATCCGCTAATCATAATCACGAGCGCTTCTTCAACTTTCGGTGAATTGGGATAATACTCGATCACGTATTTCGCACGATTGACAGCGGCTAAGTAGGCTTGGCGCTTCATGTAGTAACGCGCAACATGAATTTCATGATCTGACAAACTATTAGCCAAATACACCATACGCTGTGTGGAATCCTTTGCGTATTTGCTGTTCGGATAGCGCGAGACTAAGTCCTTAAACGTTGCGAACGAATCACGCATCGCACGCGGGTCACGGTCGCTAATGTCTTGTTTGGAAAGCTTTTCAATAATGCCGCGTTCGGTGAAAATCGCGAGGCCTTTTAGATAGTAAGCGTAATCAACATTTGGGTGATTTGGATGCAATTTGATAAACCGATCTGCAGCCGCAACGCACATGACGGCGTCATCTTTTTTGTAGTGGGCGTAGGCAATTTCCAGTTGAGCCTGCGTTGCGTAACGACCATTCGGGTAACGTGATTCTAATTTACTAAAATATTGAATCGCTTTTTCATAGTCTTTATCGCGCATTTTAATGGAAGCTTCTTCATAAATACGATCTGGGCTCCAGCCTCGCGTTTCGTCAAGCTCAGTTGGTGGGCCAAAAATAGCACAACCGTTTAGTAACAAGCCAAGCAACAGAATTAAGATATACTTCATGCAAAACTCACTTTATAGAATTGAACACATTATAACCGATGACTGACACGTCTGATATATCCCTCACCATTCCGCAAAATTTAGGCGGATTGCGCCTTGATGTTGCTTTACAAAAATTACTGCCAGAATATTCTCGCTCACGTTTGCAAAGTTGGATTAAAGACGGCTTGGTTACCTTAGATGGGGAAGCTAGCACGACCAAAACCAAGGTCTGGGGCGGCGAAGCGATCAAAGTTATTGCGCAAGTTAATCCGGAAAACCAAGCTTTTTTGCCGGAAAATATTCCGCTAAATATTGTGTTTGAAGACGACACTATTTTGGTCATTAATAAACCAGCAGGCATGGTGGTGCATCCAGCGGCAGGCAATTGGTCTGGTACGCTACTTAACGCGCTACTTTTTCATGCGCCTAGTTTAAAAGATGTCCCGCGCGCGGGCATTGTGCATCGGCTGGATAAAGAAACCAGTGGCTTGTTGGTTGTGGCTAAAACCATCGCAGCCCAAACACATCTGGTGCGTCAGTTGCAAGCGCGTACGGTAAAGCGTGAATATCGCGCGATTGTCTGGGGGCAGCTTTGGAAAAACGGCACGATCAATCAGCCGATAGGCCGCGACCCGCGCGCCAGAACCAAAATGGCGATCAATAAAATGGGTAAGCCTGCCATTACCCATTACGAAATTTTAGAGCGCTTTTCCGTGCAGACTTATTTACGTTGCAACCTTGAAACGGGTCGTACGCATCAAATTCGCGTACATATGCAGCATTTAAAAGCGCCGTTGGTGGGTGACCCTGTTTATGGCTATAGAAATATTGTGCCAATTCGTGCGATGACGCAAACCTTGCGCGATGCCGTGGCTGATTTTCACAGACAGGCGTTGCATGCGATTAAACTAGGGTTAATTCACCCCGCGACCGAAGAGTTTATCGAATGGCAAATCGAATTGCCTGACGACATGAAAATGTTGCTTGAAGCCATGCGTTATGAAGACCCGTACGAGGGTGATGAGGAAATGATTGAATTAAGCGATCAGCCTTATACCTACGAAGATGAAGATTTTGAGGACGAAGAATACGACGAAGCGTTTGAGGATGAGGAGTTTGAATTCTCAGATGACGAAGTTGGAGAGTAGATTTTAACTTCATGAGCGAACTTGCTTTCATTCAACCCAACTGGCCGGCACCGAAAAATATCTGCGCCATCCAAACCACGCGACAAGGTGGCTTTAGCCAAACGTCATTTGATGGTTTTAACCTAGCCATGCATGTGGGCGATGACGCCCTCACCGTTGCTAAAAATCGGCAATTATTAAATCCACTTTTACCTTCAGAACCCGTTTGGGTGAATCAGGTACATGGCATTGATGTGCTTGATGCCGCAAAATCAACCTGCTTACAAAATGCTGATGCGTCTTTTTCTCGTCAAAAAAATGTCGTCTGCGTGACGATGACAGCCGATTGTTTACCACTATTGTTGTGTGACAAACAAGGCACCGTGGTAGCTGCAGTGCATGCTGGTTGGCGCGGGCTGTGCGATGGCGTGATTGAAGCGACCATTAAAAAAATGGTTGTGCCGCCTACAGAAATTTTAGTTTGGTTGGGGCCAGCGATAGGGCCGGAATCATTTGAAGTTGGGGATGATGTGCGTCAAGCATTTTTAGTGCACGACCCAAACGCTCATCTAGCATTTAAAAATGTGGGCAACGAAAAATGGTTATGCGATATATACTCGCTTGCCAAGCAACGCTTAAATGCCCTTGGTGTCACGCAAATTTACGGCGCCAGCATGAACGAAGATTTTTGCACGTTTAAACAACAAGACCAGTTTTTTTCATATCGACGCGACCAAACAACAGGCCGGATGGCGAGTTTAATTTGGCTGACTTAGCAAGGGCAAAAAATGGCGTTTGAATTAAGAGCGATGAGAGAAGAGGATTTACCGTTAATGTACCCAGAGGTACATGACACCACATTGAGCCCAATGAAGATGCTCAGGGCGACTAGGCAGTATTACCTTGGTAGGGAACGCAAAATTTATAAAATAAATATTGCCATAGACCTATCGCGTCAAGCATTCATGATTAGGGGGGGTGCGCTAATCCACGAACTAGGTTGGGATACCTATATCATTGGTTGGGGTCGAGGTACGGCGGTCATTTGCAGGCGAGATTATTGTGTCTATGAGTTCTATGAAGTAACTGAAGACCTCTTACCAAAGTTGGAAGAATTAAAACAACTGATAGCCGAAGCGAAGGCAATAAGCGGAACGCAGATGAAGGGTAATGAAGTAGATGTATTCCGCGAACCTTACGTTAATTTTTGGCCTTATACGAAAAAAGGTGTTTAATCATGAGCGAGTAGAACCTACCGTTTTACATACTTACTCTCGTATATAATGGCTACCTAGATTTTATTCAAATTTTTTCATGCACGATTTTCTTACCTTCACTCAACACTGGTCACCGCTAGTTTGGATTATTTTCACCAGTTTGATTGGTGGTTTATTAAGCGTGAGTTTGGCGGCTATTTTTGCGTTGAGCTTGCGCGCGCAGTGGATTCCCATGTTGGTGAGCTATGCGATTGGTGCGATGCTCGCTGCGGTATTTTTAGAAATTCTGCCACATGCGCTCTCTGAAGCAAAAAATATTGAAACCGTCACAATCTCTTTATTATTTGGATTGTTGACTTTTTTTATATTAGAAAAATTAGTCATTTGGCGGCATTGTCATGGTAACCACTGTGAGGTACATGCCTTGCATACCGAAGAAAATTGCCCAGAACATCATCAAGATAAAAATCAAAAGCCTAAATCAACCATAAAATTTAGGGTGGCCACTGAAAGTTCACCACAATTATTGGCTGGCCACGCACATCACCATCATCACGATCATGGTCGTAGCGGCATGATGATTATGGTGGGCGATACTTTCCATAATTTTATTGACGGTATTTTAATCGCCGCCGCTTTTATGGTCGACATCAAGTTGGGCTTGGTGACGGCTCTAGCAATTATTGCGCACGAAATTCCACAAGAAGTGGGCGATTTTTTAATTCTTTTGCATTCGGGTTACAGCAAAAAACAAGCGCTCATTTTTAATTTGGTTTCTAGCGTGGCGACGATGTTGGGCGGTATTGTTGCTTATTATTCGCTACAAAGCTTGCAGGGCTTTATCCCGATTATTTTAAGTTTAGCGGCCGCCAGTTTGCTTTATGTTGCTGTGGCTGATTTAATCCCTGGGTTGCATAAAAAAACCGAGTTAAAAGCTACGCTTGGCCAAGTGCTGTTAATTGCTTTCGGTGTCGCGACGGTCGCCCTCGCGCATTTCTTGCTGGAGTGATGCTTGTTGACGTGATTGAAAGCGACGATGCTTAGCGCCCAAAATCCACAATAAAATAGCGCAGGGAATCAAACCATAAAACGTAAAAGTGAGTAGGCCAGCAACCCAAGTTTTTTCTGTGGCTGCCATCAAAATAGTGACATACATCCAAGCGATGGCAATTATATACATATCAAATTAAGTTTATTTTTAAGTGAATTTTTATGAGTCAAATTGAAACATCTTCAAGCAAAAAATCCGCGCCAAAAGTTGGCTTTGTTTCCTTAGGTTGCCCAAAAGCTGGCTCAGACGCTGAGCGTATTTTGACGCAATTACGTTCGGAAGGCTACGAAATTTCTGGTAGCTATGAAGATTCTGATTTAGTGGTGGTGAACACTTGCGGGTTTATAGATTCCGCCGTGCAAGAATCACTTGATGCGATTGGCGAGGCGCTCAATAAAAATGGGAAAGTGATTGTCACTGGCTGTTTGGGTGCAAAAAAAGATGTGGTCGAAACCGCGCATCCAAGCGTGTTAGCTGTGACCGGCCCGCATGCGCTAGAGGAAGTCATGACGCATGTGCATGCCAATTTACCGAAGGTCCATGAGCCGTTTGTTGATCTGGTTCCACCGCAAGGCGTGCGCCTAACGCCAAACCATTATGCCTATTTAAAAATCTCTGAAGGCTGTAACCATCGTTGCAGTTTCTGCATTATCCCGAGTATGCGTGGCGATTTAGTCAGCCGCCCGATAGGCGATGTCATGAACGAAGCGGAAAATTTGGTCAAAGCAGGCGTTTCGGAAATTTTAGTCATCTCGCAAGATACTTCTGCTTACGGCGTGGATGTGAAATATCGCCCCGGTTTTTGGAATGGTCGCCCTGTGAAAACGCGCATGACTGAACTTTGCAAAAGTTTGAGCGAGCTTGGCGTGTGGATGCGCCTACATTATGTTTACCCATATCCGCATGTGGATGAAGTCATCCCACTGATGGCGGATGGTTTGATTTTGCCTTATTTAGATGTGCCATTTCAGCACGCCAGCCCGAAAATTTTAAAAGCCATGAAGCGCCCAGCGCATGCTGAAAATAATTTGGCGCGCATTAAAGCGTGGCGAGAAATCTGCCCAGAGATTACAGTGCGTAGTACATTTATTGCAGGATTTCCGGGAGAAACGGAAGAAGACTTCCAAATGCTGCTCGACTTTTTAGAAGAAGCACAACTAGACCGCGTGGGATGTTTTGCATACTCTGCGGTAGATGGCGCGGCGGCTAATGCATTGCCAGACCAAGTGCCAGAAGAAGTCAAACAAGAACGCCTAAGCCGTTTTATGGCGGTGCAAGAAAAAATTAGCGCAGAAAAATTAAAAGCTAAAGTTGGCACCATGCAAACGGTGTTGGTTGATGAACTCGCTGAGGATGAAGAGGGCAATGCTGTAGCGATTGGCCGTACTAAAGCCGATGCGCCTGAAATTGACGGCGTGGTTTATCTCGAAGATGCAGAAGGGCTAAACCCAGGCGATTTTGTCGAAGTGGAAATTTATGAAGCGGATGGCCATGATTTATGGGGTGGGCCGCCGAGCTAATAGATACCTTGCTAACTTTGTTTCTTCATAAGGTTTTGAAGTATTTTTGCGCTACTTAAAATCACTTAGTTCATAAAATGGCGGAGAAGGGGGGATTCGACGCCATTTCTAGTAAGTGATTGTTTTGTATGTAAAACACATAAGAAACTCCAAGAATTTCTCGTAAAAAGTGGAACACATAAGTGTCTCACCTTACTCAAATAATAATGCAAAATCTAATCAATTAATATTATATAAACCCAATCTTTCTACTTGGAGTTTCATACTCCAGATTTTCAATATCGCATTCACCAATCTCCTGAGACCCTCTTAGAGCCGCTTTTCCAAAAGCGGCTTGAAGAATCGCTTTAATTCTTCTTGGCGTATGTTCAATCAATAAATTAATCACTTTTTCACTTAGTGTTGGGTGGAATGATTTACCCCATGCATTTTTATTAAGGTAATCCTCATACATGTTTTGGATGATCACCTTCATTTCTCCCTGGTTAGGTTTTCGGATGTTCACGACATCAAATCGGGATAGCAGCGGTTGGCTCATTTGCGAAGCATCATTTGCCGTAGCGAAAATGATCATATGTTCGCAATTGATACTTAATTGCATAGCTTCGTCTTTAAAAGAACGTGAACTTTCCGCCTCTAGCAGCGTTAACAGCGTGGGTTCAACTTGGTGTCGATAATTGCCGCTAGCTTTATCAATTTCATCAAACAATAAAATTGGGTTAATCACAGGGGAAGTGGTTAGATATTTTAGGATTTCTCCAATGTGTCCCGTACTCCAGCTCAGCGACAATCCACTCAAAATTGCGTTGGTTGTGGCCTGTGCAATATCGATACGTTTAAATGGCACATCAATAATCTTCGCGACAGCTTGGCAAAAAGCTGTTTTTCCAACCCCGGCAGGACCGAGCAGCAACAAGGGTTTCATGACAAAGTTTTGATGCTCACTGATTTTAGAAAGTGCTGTAGCAGCGGCTATTTGATCAATCGCTTGTTGGAAATTCGGGAAGCGATTTCTTAATGATTCAATATAAAAAATGCCTGGAGCCTTAGCTATTTGCTTGCGGTTACCATGTTTATTAATGTCACGCAGTAATGATTGCGCGTGACCGCAGTTCTCGCGTCCAAATGTGAATTCCGCATTGTGATATAAATGCATCATTTCATTAATCGTGTACAACTCAAATGGTCCATAATTTTCGACTAGCTGTTTTTCTTTTCGCTTTTTTCTATAGCCAAAAAAGTCATCTATCTCTGTAAACTGAGCGTTGTGGATGACTTCCTCTTCAGCTGCCACATACTTAGTAAAGCCATCTATAAGCTTTCCATGTTTAGTTTTTTTAATTTTCATCGTTCAATCCTTTAATTTATATAAAACACTCATTTCAGAAGAAAATCGGCCGTCTTCCTATTTTTTGAAACCGCTGCTTTTCATGAAAGTACATGCCGCCAATTTGCTTTGCTTCTTTGAACGCCTTTTTCTCCATATTTCGTTGTACGCTTCGCTGATCAGCCTGTTTTACAATCAATGCAAGCGATGAATTGGGTTGATATCCTACCTTTGAGTTAAATGATGAGCATGTCCAAACATGTCTTAGAAAGTTAGCAGCGGCATGCCACTCTTGATCAAGTTGTTTAAGAGCGTTAGCGCATATTTCCAGTGCTAATGGCTCATGCGCTACTTGAAGACCCGTACTCGTCATATTGCCTTTAATGTCGTGCGTCATGACTTTTCCAATGTCGTGTAGCAGTCCTGCGATCATTGCAAGTTCACGCTCTTCATGATTCTCGAATGTATTTAATCCAATTAATTCGACCACTTCCAAACTATGACTTAGTAATCCACCCTGCTCAGAATGATGGTGGTTGTAACTTGCTGGGACGACTGAAAATTTCTCTAGCACCTCTATGTTTGAAAACAGATTTACTACAAATCTACTTAATGGTTCAGTATGTATTTGATTAATAACTATCTCTAAAGTACTTAAATCTTTTGATTTCATAATGGCTCCACAATATGTAAAATAAATGTCAAATAGATAACTAATTTGGTAAGATAAATATCAAAATGCTATCTTAAATAGCATTCTATTTAATAAAATAATAAAATGCAACACATTTTGTTATTCTGTTTAACAATTTAATTAATATCTTAGGTAAATGCCGTTATGATTCGCTGTAATCTTTCAAGAATGATGGGGGAGCGCAAAGTTAAAATTGCTGATGTTGCTCGTGACACAGGGCTTAATAGAAGCACCGTTACAGCGCTTTACAATGAAACGGCAACACGAATTGATTTAGATACGATTGAGAAACTTTGCAAGTTTTTTAATTGCACAATAGGAGATTTACTAGAGTTAAATTAATGTGTTTTAAGTTGTTTAGGCGTCTTATTTGGGGAGAGGCTGTGTAAAAACACAAAATTTCTACATTTGTTGATACGTTAAATGAAACTTATTGACTATTGATTTGGTGACTGCGTCGAAGCTAGTTTAATTTTGAACATTTAAGCGCAGTTATGCGCGTTGAATTTTGACCAGGTAAATGAGTTTCTGCTTCTTTCACCCTTGATTACCTGCCTTGCATCGCTGCTATTAGCGATTGACTACCTAATATCTTAATCACACGCTTTAGATTGTAAGCCAGCACATGTAAGCTCATTTCAGTGCTTACCTTCTCTAAACCTCTAGTCTGGAAATGCGTAGCGCCCATCCAAGATTTAATGGTTCCAAACGGATGCTCCACTGTTTGCTTGCGAATCAGCATGGCATCTGGTTGTGCATTTAATCGTGATTGCATTGCGTCTAATACGGCTTCATGTTCCCAGCGTCTAATACGACGTTCCGTGCTTGACGTACACTTGGACTTAATCGCACAACTTTTACATGAAGAGCTCCAATAAGCATGAAATACCTTGTCCTGCTCTATAGAAGTATAACGTTTAATTAATGCTTGGTTTGCGGGACAACGATACTCATCTTTATCTTCCAAGTAAATAAAGTCTTGCCTATCGTATAAGCCCTCAGCTCGATTATTTGATGTGAGCGGTTTTGGTACCAGTGGAGTCACCCCTGCTTGCGTACTAGCGAGTATTTCTTCACTTTTGAAGTAGCCTTTATCTGCATAGGCGGTGAGTTGATTCACGCCCATCGCTTGTTGCGCTTGAACCGACATATTGGTCAACTGATTGCGGTCACTCGATTGATTGGTGACTTCATGTGCAACGATTAAGTGATGCTGTGTATCCACCGCACTTTGTACGTTATAAGCTACCATACCACTGCCACTTTTACTCGTGGCCATGAAGCGTGCATCAGAGTCAGTAAGGACGACTTGCTTGTCTGGTGCATCTTGACTTTGTGCTTCGATGGCTTGCAAGATTTGCATTTGTTGTTTAAGTTCTGACAAGCGCTCAGTCAGTCGAACGGTTTTGATGGTTGGCTGATGAGATTCATGCTGATCTGCTTGATCAAGGTCTTTAAGATATTGGTTAATATGTGCTTCAACCTGTTTTAGACGAAACTTAATCTTGGCTTGAGTAAAGCATTTATCACGGCTATTCACTGCTTTGAATTTACTGCCATCCACGGCAACTACCGCTTCTGTAAACAAATGCATGCGGCGACATAATTCAATAAAATGTTTACAAACTTGGCGAATGGCTTTGCCATTCTCTAAGCGGAAATTAGCGATGGTTTTAAAGTCAGGGGCTAGTCTATTAGTGAGCCACATTAACTCAACATTACGTTGTGCTTCACGTTCAAGACGACGGCTAGACTGAATACGATTGAGATAACCGTAGATATAGATTTTTAATAGGATACTGGGATGGTAACTGGGTCTACCAGTGCTAGCGGGGCTCACACCTTCAAACCCCAATTGCGCAAGATTAAGTTCATCGACAAACACATCAACAACGCGTACTGGATTGGATTCAGTAATGTAATCGTCAAGACATTCGGGTAGTAATACCCCTTGAGACCGGTGTTCGCCTTGGATGAATCGCTTCATTTAGAACCTCCAATTTACGCATAACACATTGGTTTTATTATACTAAATTAGGGCGTTTTTACACAATCTGGGGACAAAGCAGACATCTAAATAGCTTTAAAACACTGCTTCACAACAGATAAAAATATCAAATTAATGTGGCAGTTAGCATGATCTACTTACGTAAAACATCAGTTCAATATGTAATTATTTTTTATTTGAATAGTGCCACATCAATATTTGAAAATTGAAGCTGACTAAATACTGGTATGCTTGTTCTAAAGGTAAATATATGGAACATGATTTAACTCTTATTACAACTCTCGCTTCCGGTTTTGGGCTTGCACTCGTTTTTGGATTTGTCGCTGAGCGTTGCAAGCTTCCAGCGCTTATTGGTTACCTGTTTGCAGGTATTCTGATTGGCCCAGCAACGCCCGGCTTTGTTGCAGATATCAGTATCGCATCTCAACTTTCTGAAATAGGTGTCATGCTGCTCATGTTTGGTGTTGGTTTGCACTTCTCTTTTAAAGATTTACTTTCTGTAAAACGCATTGCTGTGCCAGGTGCTTTGATACAAATGACAATCTCAACATTACTTGGCATCTTGCTCAGTAATTGGTGGGGATGGACCTTTGGTGAGGGCCTAATATTTGGTCTAGCATTATCATGTGCAAGTACAGTAGTGTTACTAAAAGCACTTGAGTCAAGAGGCATACTTGAGAGCATGAATGGCAAAATTGCCGTAGGTTGGTTGGTAGTAGAAGATCTCGTCACAGTTTTAGTGTTGGTTTTAATGCCTCCCTTAGCGTCTGTTTTAGGGGGAGCTGCAAATGAAACCACCACTACACCAATATGGCAAACAATTAGTTTTACACTTCTGCAGGTAACGAGCTTTATTTTCTTGATGTTAGTTGTTGGTAAGCGCGTATTGCCTTGGATTTTGTGGCATGTTACAAAAACAGGTTCAAGAGAGCTTTTCACATTGTCAGTTATTTCTAGTGCGATTGGCGTAGCGTATGGCGCCACAATGTTATTTAATGTTTCATTCGCACTTGGGGCATTTTTTGCAGGAATGGTAATGCGTGAGTCAGAGTTTAGTCATAGAGCTGCTGAGGAATCGCTACCACTTCGAGATGCCTTCGCCGTTCTATTTTTTGTATCTGTGGGCATGCTATTTGAGCCTACAATCTTGTTAACTAAGCCTTTGAGTGTTTTAGCTGTTGTTGCTGTTATTGTTTTTGGTAAATCAATAGCAGCAATGACAATTACCCTAATTCTTCGTTATCCTCTAAACACCGCATTGACTGTAGCTGCAAGCTTAGGTCAAATTGGAGAGTTCTCATTTATTTTAGGCGGATTGGGTGTCACGTTAGGGATTCTGCCAGCTGAAGGAATGAGTCTAATTTTGGCGGGTGCAATCATATCAATTGCAATTAACCCACTTATATTCTCAATTATAAAGCCTCTAAAAAGATGGGTACTCAGTGTTTCAGAAATTGCTCGGCAATATGAGCATCGAATTGATCAATTTTCAGAATTGCCTCTAAGTACAGAGCGTAAGTATCTGGAGGGCCAGGTTGTATTAGTTGGTTACGGGAGAGTTGGAAGAAGAATCGCCAAAGATTTAACAGAAATGAATATTCCTTATGTCGTTGCTGAAGAAAACAGAGAGATTGTAGAAGACCTTCGAAAGAAAGGAATACCCGCTGTATCTGGCAATGCTTCCGAAGCTATTGTGCTCATACAAGCACATATCGCCAAAGCATCCATGTTAGTGATAGCGACTCCCGATACAATTAATATCAGAAAAATGTTTGAAACTGCAAAAACACTTAGACCTGAAATTCAAGTAGTAGTAAGAACTCACAATGAAGATGAAGCCAGTTTACTAAATGAAGAAAATATTGGTAAGGTGTTTTATGGTGAAGAAGAATTAGCGAATGGTATGAGTAAGTATATTGTTAAACAATTTATCCCCAAATAACATATTATCAACTACTTACAGTTCATTTCATAAGGCTGCTTTGCGGATGAATCAGCACATTTCATAAGATGTGCTGATAATTGCTACACCTCAGTTTGTTCTGCTAACTCAAGCGCGTCATCGACTTCGATGCCAAGATAACGAACAGTACTATCCAATTTGGTATGCCCCAGAAGTAATTGTATCGCGCGTAAGTTCTTAGTACGCTTATAGATTAGTGAAACTTTCGTTCTACGCATCGTATGCGTTCCATAATTAGCAGAATCCAAGCCTATTTCTTCTAGCCATGCATTGACAATAAGTGCATATTGTCTCGTAGATAAATGGGGGGAATCATGAATACGGCTTGGAAATAAATAGTCTTCTGAACATAGGTGCGCATGTTTGATCCACGCGTAAAGAGAGTTACGTGTTTGCTCTGTAATTTCAAAGTGCACTGGAAGCCCAGTTTTCTGTCGCGTGACAAAAGCTCTCGCCGTGATTTGATTGCCGTGTGATATGTCACGTATTTTTAACTTTACTAGATCACAACCTCTTAATTTACTATCAATTGCTAAATTAAATAACGCCAAATCTCATATGCGGTGAGACGGCTCCAATCGTATACGTATTGCCTAAATTTCTTTGTGCTTAAGTGGTGCTTTCTGACCAACGAGCTTACTTTTATTCCACCCTTGGTTCACGATGACTGTTTAAAGGGATTTGATTTGCCATGATAATAATCTCCTATAAAAAGGGACTAATAGCATGCGCTTATTGTGCTCTGTTTGCTTATGATATTGATTAAACCATTGAGAGGGGGACAAAGCAGACGGTCAGGCTGACAACATTATTTATATGTAAAAGCCCGTTTAAGACGATTTACCCCAGTGGTAAGCTCATTAGGATTTAGACTGCCGAATCCTAGCCTGATGCCGTTATTGATGATGTCGGACTCTGAAAATATGGATGCGGGCAGAATTTTTATTTTTTCATGTAATGCATTTTGAATTAGCTTGTTAATTTCAATTCCGTTATTAAGGCGTAGCCAGATAGCTAGGCCGCCATTAGGTGAATCAAAATTTACAAACTCACCCAGCTCGCTCTTGAGCAGATCAATCAAAATGTTTCGTCGTTCATTGTAAACTTTCAGCGTTCTACGTATGTGGCGCTTGATTTCGCCTGATTCCAGCAGTGAGGCAACGGCGAGCTCGGTAACCGAGTTTCCCTGTCTATCTATCAGCATCACTTCAGATGCGCATTGATTGATGATTTCTTTTGACGCGACCAGATAGCCAATCCGTAGACCGGGCGCTAATACTTTTGAAAGTGAGCCTACATAAATCACTCTGCCTGAATGTGCCGTGCTGGCAAGTGGAAATACCGGGTGATGGTGAAAGTGGAACTCATGGTCATAATCATCTTCAACAATCATAAAGTTATATTGTTCTGCAAGCATCAGAAGCTTCAGCCTACGTTCGGCGGTCATCATTACTGTAGTTGGGAACTGATGGTGTGGAGTCACATAGATCGCGCTAATCGGATATTTTTTGCATAGTGCTTCAAGTTCAGTGACGTTAATACCGTTTTGATCCAAGCCCACAGTAAGAATTTTCGCACCACAAGACCTGAATGCCTCGCGTGCAGGCGGGTAACTAAGATTTTCAACCACCACATATTCATTGCTTTTTGACAGAACGCGAGCCGCTAGAAATATCCCCATTTGGCTGCCACGAGCGATACAAAGATTATCTACGTCTACATTTAGACCGCGCTCCATATTCAGCATTTCAACGAGTGAGTGGCGCAAGCTAAGCATGCCTTTGGGGTCTCCATAGCCCAGCTTATTAGACCGGATAGGCTCTATCAGGGCGTGCCGAAACGCTTTGGAAATCGTTTCGAAAGGAATCAGCCTAGTGTCTGGAATGCCATCATTAAAATCGATCAGATGATTAATATCTTCCGTTTCTACGGTTGCCGCATATTTTGCGAGTAAAGGCTCAGCAGACTCATTAACTCGCTGCTTCAAATCTATATCTGGCTGGCTGCGAGCTGAAAAGTGAGGAAGCTTTGCCGAGACAAAGGTGCCACGCCGACTTTCAGTAGTAAGCCAGCCTTGAGCAATCAGCTCGTCATAGGCCATTACGATAGTTTTTCTATTGACTTGCAGCTGCTCCGCAAGCTCACGCGTCCCCGGCATCGCGGCGGATGGCGCTAGGCGGCCACGCTGGATTTCATCAATAATCTGCTGTGCAATCTGCAGATAGACCACCACACCCGATGATTTGGTGATGTGCAAATTGAGATCCCATGAACGTAACATCTGAAAAACTCCCACTAATATCTGGATTGCTAATAACTGTAATCCTAACTTAATTCTCTGGACCAGTGGAATAGTTAAATCTGGACGCCTGAGATACGTTTACATTCTGTTACATTCTTGAACAGATTTGTTGCAAGCAGGCGTCGCTAAAGATTTTAAGAAATGCTACCCAGGCACAACTTTAGACTCATCCTGAAAACTGTTGAAGATAAATAGAGGAATTTTATGTCACCACCATTAGATGCTCAGCTTGCTGACGTACGTGCACACGCATTAAAACTTGAAGACGAAGTGAATAAAGTCATTGTCGGGCAAAGCAAAGCCATTCGTTTGATGAATACGGCTGTTTTTGCGCGCGGCCATGTGTTGCTTGATGGCGGGGTTGGCGTGGGTAAAACGACGCTGCTGCAATCTATTGCACGTGGTATTGGCGGTGCTTATGAGCGTATTGAAGGCACTGTGGATCTTATGCCAAACGATTTGATCTATCACACTTATCTTGGTGATGATGGGCGTCCGAAAATTGATGAAGGCCCGTTGTTACGTGCGGGTGAAAACTTATCCGTATTCTTTTTCAATGAAATTAACCGTGCTCGTCCACAAGTTCATGCCCTGATGCTGCGCGTGATGGCGGAACGTCATGTGAACGCATTCAAAAAAGAATATCGCCTGCCGCACATGATTGTATTTGCTGACCGTAATCAGGTGGAAAAAAACGAGACATTTGAAATTCCTTCCGCAGCACGCGACCGCTTTATGATGGAAATCCCGATTGATATCCCGGCAGATCGTGAAATGAAAAAGTCGCTGGTATTCAATACCAAATTCCAGAATGCGGAAAAACTGACCCAGCAAGTGGAAAGTGGCATTTTGCAGTTTGACCAGCTCAATGTTTTCTCAGAAAAATTGCAAAACCATATCAAATCGAGCGATGTGCTAGAAGAGTATGCAATGGATTTATGGGATGCCACACAACACCCAGAAAAATTTGGTGTAAAAATGGAAAGTGCCGATGTAACTCGGGTTATACAAACCGGAGCGAGTCCACGCGGTATGGGCATGTTGATGAAAGCTGCCCGCGTGAATGCTTGGCTCAATAATCGCGACAGCATGTATCCTGAAGATATTCATGCTGTGTTTCATGAAGTCATTTCACATCGTCTGGTCTTCAACAGCATGTATGAAAACCGCAGAACAGCACTAGCGCGTGAACTGACTGCCAATATCATGAGCACTGTCGCAGTACCTAGCTCGACATTTAGCAAAGCGGCTTAACTGATGAGTTTAGCTATACGCAACGCAGCGGATGCTTCGTATGCCAAGCCTTTTGAGTACACAATCCCCTGGAAGTCAGCCAGCCTGCAACTGGGGGAGCATCGTGGCACACAGCGCGGCATGGGCTTTGATTATCGCGGCAATGTCAATTTTGTCGATTACCCTGATGCCAGGCGCATGGATATACGCCAAACCATGCGCGATCCGTTTGAGCAGGTGCAGGTGCGGCAGTTTAATCAGGACAGCACCACGCCAATTTATGCGGTTTGCGATTTATCCAGCTCCATGCAGTTTAAAGGCAAACAGCGCAAACTGGATAAGGCCATAGAAATTGCAATTGCAGTGGCAAACTCAGCCTATCAGGCGGGTGACGTATTCAGTTTTATCGGTTACAACGACCATGTGCTGGAAGATTTTACTCTGCCGTTAAGTCGTAACCTGCATCAATCCAAAGAGGCCATCGCGCAGCTGCATGATTATCACAAAATGCGCGTGGGTGCAGATGGCATCACCGATGTGCCAAATTTCCTAGGGCAAAACCGAGGCCTAGTTTTCTGGATTTCAGATTTCCACATGCCACTGAGCCTGATTGAGCAAACCCTCACTGCTATGTCTGCGCATCAGGTCATTCCAATAGTGCTATGGGATGACGAAGAATACAAAAAACTGCCTAAATTTGGCTTTGGTACCTTGATCGACCCCGAAACCGGTTTGAATAAAACCTTGTTTTTCAGACATGAGGTCAGGGCGAAATTTATTGAAGCGTTTAATGCCCGTAGGCACGCACTTGAAGCGCTGTTTTTGAAATTTGATAGCCCTGCATTGTTTATGCATGCTGACTACAAGCCAGAAACAATAACGCACCATTTTGAACATAATATGAGCCTGTAAAATATGATTAAACAGATTTCAAAACTAGCAGTTATAGAACTAACGGTTTTAAAACTAGCGGTTATAAAAATTGGCATCACTGCATTGTTGGCAGGTTTGTTGTCAACCAGCTTCATATTAAACGCAGCTGAAGAGCCGAAGGCTGCAAACATCGTTTCACTGACTAATCCTGCTCAGGCATTCGGTATACAGATTGGCGATAAGCTGAGCCGAGTAGTCGTATTGGAGGTTCCTGCACCACTTAAAATCGCAGATACTGCTTTTCCCAAAAAAGGCAGCAAAAATAATGGCGTGGAATTGGTCGAGGTGGGTGTCATTACCGAGCAACAAAAAGAACTTACTCGTTATACCGTCAATTTAAGTTACCAAACATTCACTAACCCAGGTAAGCCTGCAGTGATGCAGTTACCCGCAGAAAAGTATAGCCTCACCGGTGGCGAAAAAGGAGAGGTAATAGAAGTGCCTGCATGGAACTTCTGGTTTTCTCCGATTGTGTCTGGTGGTATCACAGCAGCTAAAAAGAATATTCAGCCGGAAATCATGCCTCCTCTGCTTGACGAAAGTACACACAAAACACGGCTTGTAGTATTTGCCAGTTTGCTTGCGGCCAGTTTGATGGCTTTACTGTATATGAATGCAGATGGCAATTGGCTGCCGTTTATGGGAGGGGCATTCGCTAGGGCACATCGACAATTAAAACGACTGGCTAAAGCAAAGGGTGCAAAAACCAGCGTGGAAGAGAAGCAGGCTTTGGTTTATATCCATCAGGCATTTAATCAGCACTTTGGGGCCAATATGTTTGCGCGTGATATTGAGCATTTTGTGGAAAAACGCTCCAGCTTTAAAAATATGAAGGCCGAGATTGCACAGTTTTTTGATGAATCTAACCAGTCTTTGTATGCGGTTGAACCTCGCGACAGCCAAAAGATAATCCATGATCTGGTGCAGTTGAGTAAATTGCTGCGCAACTGCGAGCGAGGTGTTTAATGGTCTTTCTAACCCCATGGGCACTCTTGTTATTGCCCATCATATTATTGCCATTCTGGCTTAAAGGCCACCAAGGCAAGGGCTATACATGGCTGGAGATGCTACCGGAGGATCAACTTTCTGACAGGCTAAATTTAGCGATTAAAGTCATAACGTCGCTCATGCTGGTAAGCATCGTATTGGCTTTGGCGAGCCCGCGCGGTCACGATGAGAAAGTACAGCGCACCGGTAAGGGAGCACAAACCGTTATGGTGATAGACCGTAGCGTCAGTATGGACAATCCTTTTGCGGGAGATAACTCCGGCAATGCCGCTGAAATAAAATCTGGTGCCGCGCGCCGCATCATTACACAGTTTATCGATTCAAGACCAGATGACATGATGGGCGTGGTAGGTTTTACTAATTCGGCCTTGTATGGCATCAAGATTACCAGTAATCGTGATGCGATTCATGCCGCCATTATGGCGGCGACAAGCCCTTCGTTGAACCAAACCAATATTGGTGCAGGCCTTACAGAGGGCGTTGGGCTATTCGACAAAATCGAGAACTCAGGTTCTCGCGCCATCATTTTGTTGTCTGATGGTGCAGGCAAGCTCAGCCCGCGTGTGAAATATCTTTTAGGTCAACGCTTAAAAGAACGCAAGCTCAGTATTTACTGGATTATGTTGCGCGAACCAGGTGAGCCCAGCATTTTTTCAAAAGAAGAGTATGAAGAAGATCGTGTACCCAACTCAATTGTGCTGCATAAGTATTTTCAGGCGCTCAATCTGACTTACAAAGCGTATGAGGCAGATAATCCGGAAACCTTACAGTCGGCAATTAGCGACATCAATGCGCGTGAGAAGAAAACCATTAAATACACAGAAACGATCGCTGGATATGACTACTCTCGCGTATTAATCATTATCGCCTTGATATTGGGTTTATTGATATTGGCTATTAAAAATTTAAGAATTCATGATAGAGAGGCACGATAAATGAAAAAAAATGCCATAAACCGTAAAAATCAGCTATTCATTATCTTGCTGGCAGTGGGGCTGATAGGAACAGCTTATGAAGCGTATCAAACGCACAAGATTGGCAAGGTTAATCAAGCGCTGCGCACCGGAGAAGTGTTGAATGATGAAAGTTACCCATTTCATCGCAAATTCTCTGATGCTTATCAACAAGGTAAATCAGGTAATTTCAAACATGCCGTGCAAGGGTTTGGACAGACTTTAGAGCTTGCGAATAAAAAAGAGGAACAGGTTTTTGAGGTTAGTGACACACTTAAATCGCATATTTTTTACAACATTGGTAACAATCTGTTCCGCTCAGGGTTGCAACGTCTGGTGACAGAAGATGGCGCAATTCAAGAAGGAGCTAAGTTCGATTATCTGCAAGCCAAGGCTGCCTATGAACAGGCTTTAAAGCTCGACCCTACTTTACGCATAGCCAAATTCAATCTTAGTTTGTTACTAGGGTTGATTTCAGGGGATATCAAAACAGTGCCGCAAGATCCATCGGGCATGGAAATCAGCAATTTGCCTCAGGGGTTACCATGAATAAAATCTTAACGCTTTTAAAAAATCATTATGAAACTGTGTTGCTGATACTGGCATCGCTGTTTCTGATACTAGCGCTAATCAAACCGCAGATTCAGCTTAAGCAAAAAGTACATAACTACCTGCTGGTTGCTGATGTGTCACAAAGTATGAATGCTGAGGACATGAAGGTAAACAATCAGCCGGTGAGCAGGTTGGTTTACACACAGCATATGATGAAACAGGTTGTGAAATCATCACCCTGCGGCACTTATGTCAGTGTCGGTATCTTTGCAGCAGAGAATGTGGCCTTACTGGTGATGCCGTTAGAAGTATGTAAGAACTTTGATATTCTTAACGATACTATTGATCATCTGGAATGGCGTATGGCATGGAGTGGCAATAGTCGCATGACATTTGGCGTCAAAGCGGCTGAGGCAACATTTGAATACCTGAACATTCCTGCGCAAATGCTCTTTTTCACCGATGGAGATGAATCACCAAAGGCTAACGGTATCAACAAGCTGGATATTAGCGATGTGCGTATCGGAAAAAACGTGATATTTGTTGGTGTTGGCGGCCATGAGCCAGCACCTATCAAACGCTTTAACGCCAACAATAAATTTGTCGGTTATTGGGGTACGGATGCAGCCGCCGAAAGTGCCGGTGGCGGTATTATGTACAACGACGCCAGCAAGGATGACCCAGATCCGCCAGTTGCATATGCTGAGTTTGATCGTTATTTATCGAAACTAGATGCAGAGCACCTGAAAGAAATGACGGCTGATATCAAGGGACAGTATGTAGAGGGCATAGACCATCCAGATTTTTACAGTTTCGTACAGTCGCAGGCACCAGCTGCCAAGTTTGTGACAGATTATTCCGTTCGTTGGATATTTCTACTGATGGCAGCATTTATGGTGCTTGCTACTTATATCCCTGATTTGATAGCTAATCGTTTTGATAAGCGATTATTCAGGCGTCACAGTTAAATTGGCATTCAGTAGGAACTTCTGGCGCTACACGATTGATTACAGTGGCTAGTTTTATTTACCCAGATGATTATATATCTGAGCAAGTTAAAAGTGATACTGCGGGATTTATGTCTGGAGTAATTAATTGATAAAACAGAGGGGGTATCAATACCCTTAATTTTGGTTAGGTTGGATCGGTCAGCACAATCAGATTTATATGTGATTATGCTGACCTTTTATTTAAACCTCTGTTTGTTCGGCCAACTCCAACGCATCTTCAACTTCAATACCTAAATAACGCACAGTGCTGTCGAGTTTGGTGTGTCCAAGCAACAACTGGATAGCACGCAGATTCTTGGTTCGTTTATAAATTAAAGAAACTTTGGTTCTACGCATCGTATGCGTACCGTAATTCGCAGTGTCTAAACCGATTTCTTCAATCCATGCATTCACGATGCGTGCATATTGTCTGGTGGATAAATGCAGCGAATCGTGAATGCGGCTTGGAAATATGAAGTCTTCGTGCCTTAAGTGCGCATGCTCAATCCAAGCATGTAGGGATTTCCTAGTCTGCTCTGTAATTTCAAAATGCACAGGCAAACCAGTTTTTTGTTGTGTGATGATCGAGCGGGCCGTGATTTGATTCCCGTGAGAAATGTCTCGTACTCTCAATTTAACCAAATCACAACCACGAAGTTTACTGTCGATCGCAAGATTAAATAAAGCGAGATCTCGAATCCGTTTTGATAGCTCCAGACGAATCCGTATTGACCATATTTCCTTCAACTTGAGTGGAGCCTTTTGGCCGACAAGCTTACCTTTGTTCCATGGCTCGCGTGTACACTGGCTATTAAGCTTTTCCATGATAATCCCTCCGATAAAGATGGGGGATAACAGCTTGCGCTTTTAGTATAAAAAGCAAAAGAAATAATTTTGGGTGCTAATAATGCTTTAATGAACGTCCGCTTTGCGGATTATCAAGTCTTCAGTATTTTAGGGGCAAAGCCGACATTCACTAGGAACACTACAAATAATGTTATGCGACTACAAAATTGGTGGCGATTCAACTTGCCCTTACATAAAACTAGACCTAACTCACTTCAAGGCGTTGCTGAGAGTGAAATAGATATTTGCACAAATCACTCGCTAAGTTTGGTGTGCAATACCCTTATAGTGAATAGGTGTCATTGATTGCGGTCAAATTTCTTCTTTCACCACGAAAAACATGTTTTTCCTGATGCTTGTTTCATCAATTTCTTGTTCCGTTTTTCAGTATACATCTGACCTCTAAGTTGACCGTCAAGCGCATAGTATGCAGGCATTTTGAAGTAAATCAGATGCGTGTTTTGCTAGGTTTGCGCTAGTAAACAGCCATTTTTAACGTTAAATAAGGAGATTGAAATGAAATGGTCAGAACCAGCATTTTGTGAAGTTCGTTTGGGCTTTGAAGTAACTGCATACGTTTACGTTCGTTAAGTGCGATGGCGCGGCTAAGGCTGCGCCATAAAAATAGGGTTTTTTATGTCTAACAAAAGTTCACCACAACCTATTACAACGCCAAAACTGAATCCGATGTTTCTTTTGCGATGGGAAAAAACGCAAGATGCACATGTTTTACTTTACCCGGAAGGTGTGATCAAACTGAATGATAGCGCTGCTGAAATTCTTAAATGTTGTAATGGGGAAATGACAGTTGAGTCCATTATCGATCATTTGAAGTTGTTGTTTACGGATGTCAGTGAAGCAGAACTTCATTCTGGAATTAATAATTTTTTGGAGACCGCTTATGCCAAAGGATGGATCACAAGTCGTTAGCCTTGACGGACAAGGTAAGCCAATGTGGCTGGTGTTGGAGCTTACCTATCGCTGCCCATTAAAATGTGTCTGGTGTAATAACCCGTTAGATTTCGATACGTATGCAGACAAGGAGCTTTCTACTGAAGAGTGGAAACGTGTGTTGCGTGAAGGAAGGGAGTTGGGGGCATTGCAACTTGGTTTTTCCGGTGGTGAGCCGATGTTACGCGACGATATCGAGGAACTTGTGGAAGAAGCCGAGCGCCTTGGGTATTACACAAACCTGATTACCTCTGGTGTTGGGCTGACGCCAGAGCGGTTAAGTAAATTAAAAAAAGCTGGCTTAAAACAAATACAGCTTAGTTTGCAGTCGGCCGAGCGTAAACTCACAGACAAATTGGTTGGCGCGCGCGTGCATGATTTAAAGGTAGATGTAGCTCGTTTGATTAAGTCAGAAGGCTTCCCGATGGTGCTCAATGTGCCGGTATTTCGCCAGAACATTGATCAGGTAGAGGAAATATTGGCTTTGGCAGAGTCTATCGGAGTGGATTACTTAGAGTTCGCCAATATTCAATACTACAACTGGGCGCTTTTAAACAGAGATGAGTTATTGCCGACGCGCGCGCAAATAGCAAAAGCTGAGGCCGCGGTGAATCGTGCGAGGGAGCGCTTGGGTGGAAAAATGACGATTTATTTCGTTATCCCAGACTATTTTGAGACGCGCCCCAAAGCCTGTATGAACGGTTGGGGAGCCATACATCTCACCATTGCACCAGATGGTGCAGCTTTGCCGTGTCAAGAGGTGGGTGTGATCGAAGGATTGGAGTTTCCAACCGTTCGAGAACATAGCCTTCAGTGGTTGTGGGATGACTCGCCACTTTTTCAAAAATTTCGAGGAGATACATGGATGGCCGAGCCATGTAGAACTTGTGATGAGAAGGAAAAAGATTACGGTGGATGTCGCTGTCAGGCTTTCTTGCTGACAGGGGATGCTGCCAATACCGATCCTGCTTGCGCCAAATCACCCCATCATCATGTGATTGAGATGGCAATTAATCGTAGCCATCAAACACATGATACGAAGCCGCTTATTATGCGACTTGCAGGTGGCGAAACCAAGGTGACCATCACATGAAGATGCCATTTGACCATGCCGTTGGCGCCGTTATTTGCGGCTTAATATTAACGGTGTTGCTTTATTTTGTTGTACGAGCACTTGTTGTTGGCGGAGGTTAGAGATGGATCAGGTGTTTGACCTCACGTTGCGTTGGGCGCATTTTATTGGCGCGCTGGTTTGGGTTGGGCATAACTATGCAAATGCTATTCAGCGCCCGAGCTTTAAGCCATTAAAACGATCAGATTTGCAGGGTGAAGAAAGTGGTGATTTTAAAGCTCGTCTAGGGCGTGAGCATGGCACATTTCGATACGCATCACTTGTTGTTTGGCTTAGCGGCGTAGCGATACTGTGGCAACGTGGTTGGTTATGGGATGCGGTAACGCTTCAGGGGTATTTTGCAGTCATCGGAATGGGGTTTTGGATTGGCACACTGATGTTAGCCAATCTTTGGCTAGTGCTATGGCCGCATCAGAAAAAGGTATTGGGCTTTGTACCAGCAACCATAAACGAGCGTATTGATTACGCGCGCGTGACGTATCTTTCTTCCCGTGTGAACACCATGTTGTCTGTTCCTTTGTTGTTCTTCATGGCAGCAAGCTCGCACGGCCCCGCACTTTTTTCTTGAGTTGATGAAGAGTATTTTTAACTTTGCTTCTGGTCCCGGCGTGATGCCGGATGCGGTTTTGCAGCAGGCCAAAGATGAATTTATAAACTGGAATGACCATGGATGCTCAATCTTGGAAATGCCCTTCATCTGCAAGGATTTTAAAGAAATTTTTCATCAAGCAAAGGCGCGCTTGCGTAGCTTGCTCGATATCCCTAGCCACTATCATATTTTATTGATGCACGGTGGCGCTTCGGCGCAATTTTCGCTGGTGCCTTTAAATTTATTGGGCAGCCAGATGTGTGCTGATTATATAGAAACCGGCCACTGGTCGCGTCGGGCAATAGACGAAGGGCAGCGCTATTGCCGTGTGAATATTGCGGCAAGTAGTCGTGAAAATGGGTTCAGCCGAATACCGCCGCAGGATGAAATGCAACTCAATGCTAAAGCGGCTTATTGCCATTACACCAGCAACGAAACCGCGAATGGCAGCCAGTTTCATTTTGTGCCAGAGAGTGGAAATGTGCCACTTGTGGTGGATATGACTTCGGATTTTCTTACTCGTCCGATAGATGTGGCGCGTTACGGCATGATTTATGCCAGTTCACAAAAAAACATTGGTTCGGCTGGGTTTACGGTGGTGATTGTTCGGGATGATTTGCTTGATCGCGCCAGCCATATCACGCCACACGTATTGCATTACAAAGCGCAGAGTGAAGCAAATTCATTGATCAATACACCGGTCACTTTTGCCATTTATTTGGCAGAAATGATCTTCTGTTGGATAGACGCGCAAGGAGGCCTTCAGGCAATGGCGCGGAATGCGATGGCGCGTAGTAGCCAACTGTATCGGGCTATTGACGAAAGTAACGGGTTTTATTGTTGCCACGTTTTGCCGGATAGCCGCTCGCATGTCAATGTCTGTTATACGCTAAAAAATAGCACGCTGACGCCATTATTCATAAAACGTGCAGCAGAGTATAGGTTGGTGAACCTCGGTGGTCATTCGGCATTGGGTGGCGTGCGCGCCAGCCTTTACAACGCGATGCCTGAAAAAGGCGTGACGACATTGATAGACTTTATGCACCAATTTTCGCAGGAGTATCAAAGGTGATATATGAATTTCTTGCCAAAGCGATTGGGAGTCTAGGCGCAGTGCATGCTCGGCAATTAGCGGCCGTAGCTGTGAATGTTGCTGGGAAGGTCAGTTCAGCGCAACCATCCCCATTATTAGCACGTCATGTCATGGGGCTTGTGTTCCCATCACCGCTCGGGTTGGCGGCTGGTTTTGACAAAGATGGAAAACACTTTATGTCATTACCGCTTATTGGTTTTGGCTTTGCTGAGATCGGCTCGGTGACCCCACTTCCCGAGGCTGAACGAAGCGTTGGGTTGCATGCGGTTTCTCTTAATATATCGCGTTATCGTTTGCCTCATCCAATCCCACTCGGGGTGAGCATCAGCATGAATCGAGCGACACCACCTGCGGCGATGGCACATGATTACCTCAAGTGCTTTTTAGGTGTGCAACATGTTGCAGACTATGTCACTTTAAATTTGGGGCCACGTGCAGGGCCTGATTTGCATCTGCCAGAAAATACAAAGGTATTGCGGGAAATATTTCATGCAATTAAGCGAGTCCAAGAAGCGCTAAGCGTTACCAATGGCAAGAGAATACCGATTGCGGTAAAAATAGATCAGGTTAGAGGTAATACTCGAGTGCTTATCAATGACGTGCTGGAATATGGGTTCGACGGTATTGTACTGAGCGGGTCAACGGCATGTTTGGCGCAAGTTGCCAATTATTTAAATGGGCAAGTGCCAATTATTTCAGTCGGAGGCATTTGTACTGCGCAAGAGGCGAAAGAAAGATTAGATGCTGGCGCTTCGCTATTGCAGATTTACAGTGGGTTAGTGGCATCTGGTCCAAAGTTGGTGCGGAAAATTAATAAACAGTTATCTAGTTAGTTGATTTGATTGTGTCAATTTTAAATGCTAAAAATTCGCCTAGCGTAAATTGACCAAAATCAACGACTCTAACGCTTGATGACGATATAGTCATCAGCATGTCTAGATCATCTGCTTTGAATGAATCTCTCACCAATGCGTTTGCAAGTAAAGCCGAGTTACTTCAAAAGTTTGCTCGGCCAGTACCTTTGCCTGTGATCAACTACTTTATGCGTCGAGCAATTGCAAAAATAACGCAGAAAAATCCTGCAATCTTTAATCGGCTGCAAGGGCATCAACATAAGACCTTTCTGATAGAAATTACAAACTTATCGTTTGACTTAATCTTACAGCCAAACCCGATTAAACCTTATTTGCGCGCCCAACGTAAAAAAAATGACGTTAAGGTCGATGCCAAGATTTCCGGATCGTTTCTCACCCTATTAGGAATGATAGACGGCCGTGTTGATGGGGATGCACTTTTTTTTACCCGAGAGTTACAAATTTCGGGGGATACAGAAGCTATTGTTAGATTGCGCAATGCGCTTGATGATATAGATGGTAGCGTGGCAGATGAAGTGGCTTCTTATTTTGGGTTGTTCGGTTTGCATTTTTTAGCGGTAGTCAGAAAGGTCGCTGATTTCAATGAACGGCCAGCATAAACCGGAACTTATCTGCCCGGCGGGAACGCCAGCATCTTTACGCGTTGCAGTCGATGCTGGCGCAGATGCGGTGTATTGTGGGTTCCAAAATGCCACCAATGCCCGCAATTTCCCTGGCTTAAATTTCACCCCTGGCGAACTCGAGGCCTCAATAACTTACGCACATGAACATGGCACACAAGTATTGGTCGCCCTTAATACGTTTCCACCAGCCGGTCAATTTTCACTTTGGGCTGATGCAGTGGATTTAGCGCATCAACTCAATGCTGATGCGATTATTGTTGCAGATATTGGGGTTGCAAGTTTTGCAAAAAATAGATATCCCGATATGCGTCTGCATCTTTCGGTGCAGGCTGGGGCGCCGTCCATAGAAGCGATTAAATTTTACTGCGAGGAATTCGACGTAAAACGTGTTGTGTTGCCACGTATTTTAACCATCGCAGAAATTAAAGCATTGAAGCAAGAAATTTCCTGTGAAATTGAATGTTTTATTTTTGGCAACCATGGCCTCATGGCAGAAGGGCGTTGCAGTTTAACTAATTATGCGACTGGATTATCCACCAATATGGACGGTGTTTGTTCTCCTGCGAATTTTGTGAGTTATAAGATGGACGCTAATCACAACCTTAATACCGAACTCAACGGATTCACGATTGATTGCTTTTCTTGCGCTCAAAATCCGGGGTATCCAACCATATGCAAAGGCCGTTACAACGTCGCACATCGAGAGGATTCCTATTATGCGTTTGAAGAGCCTTTGAGTCTTAATCTCGCCGCGCTTCTCCCGGAATTAATGGCTGCTGGCGTTGATGCTTTCAAGATAGAAGGACGTCAGCGATCAAAGGCGTATATCCAGAATGTTGTCTCCTCCTGGCGAAGAGCGATTGATACTGTGCTAGATGGCGGAACCGTCAATATGGATCACCTGTTATCGCTCACCGAAGGGCATAAACAAACATTGGGTGCCTATGAAACCAAGCGGTGGAGGTGATATGCATACACTGGGAAACTTAACGCTGGGGCCAATATTGTTTCACTGGCCTGCCGAAATGAAACGAGATTTTTATTTCAAAATTGCCGATGAATCCCCCGTGAGTACTGTGTATATAGGGGAAGTAATCTGCTCAAAGCGCGCGCCTTTTCTGGAGCCGTATTATGGTGAAATTGCCGAGCGCTTAACGCGCGCGGGGAAAAAAGTAGTGTTTTCTACATTGGCTGAAGTCATGATTCCACGCGAGAGAAAAATGACTGATGAGCTTTGTAACGGAGAGCACGATGATATTGAGGCCAATGATGCATCGGCGCTTTATCGCTTGCGTGGACGACCACATCGTGTTGGACAATACTGCAATGTTTATAACGAGGAAACACTCAGGCATTTGGCCGCGAACGGGGCTTTTCATGTCACGCTTCCCGCTGAGCTCCCTCGTAAATCTATGGATATTTTGGGGAAAGCGGCCAAAATACTCGGAGTTGGCCTTGAAGTGCAAGTTTACGGGCGAGTGGGGCTTGCGCTATCGGCACGATGTTATCACGCGCGTTCATATGGTCGAGTGAAAGATAATTGCCAATACGTGTGTGAAAATGATGCTGATGGAATGCCGTTAGAAACACTTTCCGGGCAACGATTTCTGAGTATCAACGGCATCCAAACGCTGTCTTACAATTATTTGAATCTGCTACCGCAAATTCCAGAGCTGATAGAGATGGGCGTTCATCATTTTCGTATCTCGCCACATCACTTACATACAAACACTGTTATCGAGACCGCGCACGCATTAATGCAAGGCAAAGTATCAGGCAAGCAAGCGGCTTCAATCGTGCAGTCACTATTGGGAGACGTGCCTAGTTTCAACGGGTTTTACTACCAGACTCCGGGCTACGAATGGGTGGACGACGACTTATTAAGGGCATCGTACTAAATTGACCGAACGCAAGGTAACGATGTGGTCTTTCATGTAAATTTGTTTTAAATAATCGACTATTATTTTGATGTGCCATCACAACCCATTTGCCGCACGCTGGACAATCAAAGGCAGTAATCTTTGTCTTGGTCGCTGGGAAATCACCTACCTAGAAGAGTCTGTCATATTGTCTTTGGCTGACAAACAGAAAGACATGGGGACTTATGGTATTTACAGCTACATTTATCCGGATGACGATATTTTTGCGGAGGGCTTGCATGAAGATGATTGGATTATTACTAAAAGTGCTTGGCTTGCAGAAGTGTTTATTCAAAACAATATTCCAATCGATGAAGACCATTTTCGCTGGTTTTATCGCGCGGTGAATGCACAGGATTGGCGTTGTGGAAGTTGTGGTGGCTGTATTTAGGATTTAAATCCTCACGCTAAAGTGATTTCAATTTGTGTCTTGGCAAATATTTTCTAACCATTTTGTATAAACTTTTAAGTCTGAAGTGAGCTCCGGGTGAAAAGTGGTTGCCATAGTTTTTCCTTGTTTTACCCACACGGGCACCCCGTTATATTCAGCCAGCACTTGAATGTTGGTGCCGGTTTTGACGATTTGCGGCGCGCGAATAAATACAAGTTCAAGCAGGCTATTGTCAAACTCACATTTCACCACTTGAATTGCGCTTTGTAATTGTCGGCCATAGGCGTTTCGTTTAACGGTCATCTCCAATGCGCCAAGGCAATTCTGGGTAGGATTTTCCACTGTTGAAGCCAGTAATATTGCGCCTGCACACGTCCCCAAACATGGTTTTTTATGGGTAAATTGTTGTAACTTTTCCCAGAAAAAAATATCTCGATCAAGTAATTCCAGCAGCGTTGTGGATTCACCACCTGGGATAATCAACGCATCAATTGTGCTTAAATCTACTGCGTGGCGTATCAATCTAACATTGATATCAAGTTGCTCTAAGCATTGCTGGTGTGCCTCAAAGCTTCCTTGTAATGCTAATACGCCAACCGTTAAATTGGCGATCATGATGCGCCACGTTTTTGTAGTAAGTCAGTGGGTGCGAGTTGAGAAACGGCCAGACCTTTCATGGCGCCGAGTAATTCAGCTGCAGTTTCTAGCAGAATGTTAGGATCTTCAAAATAAACCGTGGCGCGTACAATGGCTTTGGCGCGAGATTCAGCTTCGGCATCAGAACAAAATGTTGTTGCATCATTCATAAAAATACCTGAACCGACAAACACGGATTCCGCGCCAAGTTGGCGTACCAATGCAGCGTCAGCAGGCGTGGCGATGCCGCCGGCAGAAAAATTTGGCACCGGTAGTTTGCCGGTTTTTGCGACTAGGTGAACCAGCTCGTATGGCGCTTGTAAATTCTTAGCTTGCGTATAGAGTTCTTCTGCTTGTAGTTGCGTTAGGGTGCGAATCTCACGATTGATGCTGCGCATATGTTTCACCGCATGAATCACATCTCCGGTGCCAGCTTCGCCCTTTGTGCGTATCATGGCGGCACCTTCGTTAATGCGCCTGAGTGCTTCCCCCAAATTTTGTGCGCCGCAAACAAACGGCACCTGGAATGCATTTTTATCGACATGGTGCTCTTCGTCGGCGGGGGTTAGCACCTCGGACTCATCTACATAATCCACGCCCAACGCTTGCAGAATTTGCGCCTCAGCAAAGTGCCCAATTCGGCATTTCGCCATGACTGGTATAGTGACAGCCGACATGATTTCACGGATTTTTTGCGGAGAGGCCATACGAGCGACACCACCTTCACTGCGAATTTGTGCTGGGACTCTTTCTAGAGCCATGACTGCGACGGCCCCTGCGCGTTGCGCAATTTCTGCTTGGCGTGCGTTGGTCACATCCATAATGACGCCGCCTTTAAGCATTTCAGCGAGACCAACTTTTAATCGTAAAGCATTATTTTCTTGATTGGGTTGCATATTGGTAAAAACTAGATGGTTAAATCATAGCTCCTAAGTTTTTTTACATCGATGATCGTTATATCTTTGCCACCCTTCTCAATCAGCTCAAGATGCTGAAGTTTAGTGAGCACTCGCGATAACGTTTCCGGTGTTAAATTTAATAAAGAGGCGATAGTGGCTTTATTGGTAGGGAGCCTGATTTTGGTGGCATCTTCAGCTTTGGCGCTGATTTGTAATAAATAACCGATAAACCGCTGGGTTGATGACTGTAATGAAAGCATTTCTATGTCTTGAATCAGTTGATGCATTCTGATGGATAGTCCGGCGAGCATTTTTCGAGCGTAATGCGGGTCGCTATCAAGCATGGCAAAGATCAAACTTTTTGGAACAAGTAACACTTGCGAGTCTTGTATGGCTTTTGCATACACAGGGAATTGGCGTTCCAAATATAAAATGGCTTCCCCAAAACTTTCTCCAGGGGTAATGATGCTGATAATTTTTTCTATGCCTTGGGGAGAGGTTAAGCCGAGCTTTAATTGACCATCAAGTAAGATATATAAACCTAATGCCGGATCCCCTCGATTAAAAACGGTTTCCCCTTTGGGAAAATCAATCACACGTGACTCTGCCGCGATTTTCTCAATTTGGTCAAAGCTGAGTTCTCTAAACAAAAAGAAGCTCGCTAACGTTTGTGAAATTGACTGCGGTGACATGTTGCTCCTTCAATTGAGGTGCATGTAGTTGTCTAAATTGTGATTTGGACCAGGTGATCGCTAGACAAATCCTTAGAGCGACATTCAAACATTTCACAACATATTTTCCATTGATATTAGTCAACAGATAGAAAAGATTTGCTACTTCAATAGGTTTAACTCACAAATATTTTGCATGTCATATCCAAAATATGGCTATAGGTTTGTGAACAGAAAAAATTTGAGGATTTAGTAGATTCATATTTATCTAAATCGAGCTTAAAACGATTTTGAGCTTGCTAACTATTCTCTGCAATTGGGCTTTATCTAAGCTTCCGTATCCAATCCGTATCGCAAAACACTTTTCGTTTGGAAAAATATTAGCTTTAGAGAACTGAACTCCCAGTTGGAGTAGCATTTTTTCTAGCTTATCTGGGTCAATGTGTCTTTTTAGCTTTAGCCAAAACGCCAGCCCCCCATCCGGAATATTAAAATCAACGAACTCATTAAGTTCTTTTTTTATAAGATCCGCGAAGTATAGCCTCCGGTCATTGTATATTTTATAGGACTTCCTAATATGCCGTTTTACTTCGCCAGAATCTAGTAGTTCAGCTACTGCGAGTTCTGTCACAGAATTTCCTTGACGGTCTATCAATTTGATTTCTTCAGCACAGCGATCAATAATTTCCTGAGATGAAACTAGATATCCTATTCTAAGTCCAGGTGCTAAGAATTTAGAAAGTGAGCCGACATAAATGACACTTGCGCTATTCGTACTGGCTAATGGAAATACTGGTCGATGGGCAAAATGGAACTCATGGTCATAATCGTCCTCAAGAATAACGAAATCATATTTTTCGGCTAGCATTAAAAGTTTAACTCTGCGTTCTGCTGTCATCATCACAGAGGTAGGAAATTGATGGTGAGGTGTGACATAAATTGCCTTAATTTTACTTTTCTTGCATAGGGACTCTAGGGCATCTGTGTCCAGCCCTTCATCATCTAGACCTACAGTTAGTACATTGGCCCCACAAGAAATAAAAGCTTCACGTGCTGGGTGGTAACTAAGATTCTCAAAAACCACATTGTCGCCAAGTTGCGAAAGAATTCTAGCCGCCAAAAATATTCCCATTTGGCTTCCACGGACGATGCAAATATTCTTTACATCAACATGAAGTGCACGCTCCATATTTAGCATTTTTGAGATTGAGCTACGCAATGCCAGCGTTCCTCGAGGATCGTCATATCCCAATCTGTTGGCTCTTGAAGTGTAGGTTAGTGCACGTCTAAATGCTCTAGACAGGATTTCAAATGGAATAAGACGTGTGTCAGGTACGCCATCATTTAATTCTAGAAATGGTTTGAAATCATTTTTCTCTGGTTGTATTGGTGAAGTAGAGTTCTTTGAAGCTTGTGGTTTTATTTGATTTTTAAAAATTAACGGAATTCGTTCATTTACAAATGTGCCACGACGTGGCTGCGTGACTAACCAACCTTGTGCAACAAGCTCTTCGTAGGCATGTACGATCGTTTTTCTGTTCAATTTTAATGCGGATGCAAGGTCTCTAGTGCCTGGCATTGCTTGTCCGGCTTTGAGTCTTCCCAGTTGAATTTCTTCAACTATTTTTTGAACTATCTGCATATGGATAGCTAACTCTGATTGCTGATTTAACTCTATTACAAAATCCCAAGACCTAAGCATTTAAGGCTCCAGCAGCATGTACTTCTTGATAATCAAATTAACACAAAGAATTAACTCTGTGTCGATATGTAGATCTGGACCATCTTCAAAAGTGAAACTGGAATATTAGGGCCATCCAATATGACAGATCTGGATGGTTTTTAAATGTTTACATTTCGTTACATTCTGAAAACCATTTGATGCATTTAACGACAGATGTATTAACTGGATAGCTAGAAAACAATTAGGTATGTATTTTTATGGAGATATTCAGTATGAAGCTTAACAAAATAAAACTTGTAAGTAGCATAGTAATTGGCGCACTTTCAGCTGCGTCAATTACTGTGTTGGCCGCGGCGGATCAAGAAGCGGCAATGGCGGATGCAAACAACTGGGCGCATCCACGTGGGCAACATAATAACCAAGGGTATAGTCAGCTATCTCAAATCAACACAAGTAATGTGAAAAACTTAAAAGGTGCCTGGACTTTCTCAACCGGCGTTACGCGTGGTCATGAGGGTTCTCCTGTAGTGATTGGCAACATGATGTATGTGCACACCGCGTTTCCTAACAATGTTTACGCACTTGATTTAAGCGACAACCAAAAAATAGTTTGGTCCTACTTTCCAAAACAAGATCCAAGTGTTCAAGCAGTATTGTGTTGTGACAACGTTTCACGTGGCCTTGGCTACGGCGAGGGGAAAATTTTCTTGACTCAAAATGATGGCACATTAGTAGCGCTTGATGCAAAAACCGGTGCCAAAGTTTGGGATGTTAAGGTATGGGATCCTAAAGTAGGGGCGACAACGACAACTGCATCGCATGTGATTAAAGACAAGGTGCTTGTAGGTTGTTCAGGTGCAGAGTTTGGTGTGCGTTGTGCAATGACTGCATACTTTATTAAAGATGGCTCATTAGCGTGGAGAGCCTATGGTACAGGGCCTGATGCTGAGGTGTTAATAGGACCAGAATTTAATAAAGACACTCCTGAATATAGTGCTTTGTCAGTTTATGAAGATGTTGATGGTGGTAATAAAATCGGTGGTTCGTTTAAGGCACTTCCTGCAGATAAACTCAAAATTGGCGAAAAAGAGTTAGGAACTCGTACTTGGTTAAAACCACAAGCCGTGAAAAATGGTTGGGAGCATGGTGGTGCTTCCATTTGGGGTTGGTGGCCGTACGATCCAAAAACCAATTTGGTTTACTACGGCACAGGTAACCCTTCAGTGTGGAACCCTGATGTGCGCCCTGGCGACAACAAGTGGTCTATGACTATTTTTGCTCGTGACTTAGACACCGGCATGGCGCGTTGGGGTTACCAAATGACACCTCACGACGAGTGGGATTATGATGGTGTCAATGAAGTAATCTTGTTTGATAAAGGCGGAAAAACTTATGCATGGCATCATGATCGCAATGGATTTATGTACACATTCCAAGCCGCGAACGGGAAATTAGTTGCGGCAGAAAAGGCACATCCATTCGTTAACTGGGCAACGCATGTAGATCTAAAAACAGGTGTTCCTCATAAAACGCCAAATGCTTCAACTCACCAAGATTACAACGCAAAAGGTATTTGCCCTGGAGCACAAGGCACTAAAGACCAGCAACCTGCAGCGTATTCACCAAAAACTGGTTTGGTCTATACCCCACTTATTCACGTATGTATGACTTATGAACCTGTAGAGTCTAAATATGTGGCTGGTCAACCGTGGGTTGGTGCGACATTAACCATGTTTGCTGGCCCAGACGGTGTGATGGGGGCCTTTGGTGCCTACGACCCGATGACCAACAAAAAAGTTTGGTATAACAAAGAGAAGTTCTCTGCTTGGAGCGGTGCGTTAGCAACTTCAGGTAATGTTGTCTTCTACGGCACTTTAGATCGGTGGTTCAAAGCGCTAGATGCGAAAACTGGTAAAGAGCTCTGGAAACATCAAGTCGGTTCAGGCGTGATTGGTAACGCATTCACATATGGCCACAAAGGCAAGCAGTATGTTGGTATTTTTTCTGGTGTAGGTGGTTGGGCTGGTGTTGCGATGAATTTAGGTTTAACTAATCCAACTGATGCGTTAGGTGCTGCTGGCGGCTACGCTGAACTGGTGAAGTACAACGCATCGCCTAGTTCGGGTAACCTAAATGTATTTAGTCTATAAATTCAAGGAAGTTAATATACTGACTATGTTTTTAATTGTTCATTTACCATAGCTCAGTCGTTTAAGCCCCCATTTTACTTTGGGGGCTTTTTATATAACCCATTCATGTAATTAAATAACTGTTGAGTGAGTCTGCTTACTCAGTACGCAATTCCTTGGACCACTAATCTCTTTAAATCTGGGTGATGGAGTGAGTCCATATATTTGTTTAAATATCATTGTTAACGACTCCAAAGTTGAATCCGAGGGTATCTCGATTTAACTTTACTCAGCTCCTTCGTGAAAGCGAAGGAGCCTTTTTTGACTACTAGTCACAATGAAAAAAGACATATTTAGATTAAAAACAGCGGTTGTTTTCAGGCATGTGATGTTTGAAGACCTTGGGACACTAGCGGTTATTTTAAGAAGTCGAAATTATCAAGTTATCTATGTTGATATTGGCGTTGACAACTTTGATAAAGATTTTGAATGTGCTGATCTATTAATCGTATTAGGTGGCCCTATAGGTGTTAACGATGATGCACTTTACCCGTTTCTGGTAAAAGAGATTGAATTTGTCCGTAAAAGGTTAGCATGCGGATTGGCTATTCTTGGCATATGTTTGGGCGCGCAAATGATTGCGAAAGCTTGTGGCGCTTCAGTGAAGCCGATGACTCACAAAGAAATAGGCTTTTATCCAATTACGATGACGAAATCTAAGTCAAACATTTTTCATGATGCTATAAACGATGAAATAGTGGTTTTGCATTGGCACGGCGATACTTTTGAGCTTCCATCGAATGCAAATCACCTTGTTTCATCCGAAAGTTGTGCAAATCAAGCTTTTTCGATAGGTAACAATGTCCTTGCACTTCAATTTCATTTGGAGGTCGATTGTCAGCACATGGAGCAGTGGTTAATTGGACATGCGCTAGAGTTAAGCCAATCTGGGCTTGATCATAATTTACTCAGAAGCCAAGCCATAGTATTTAGTGAAACTATCAAACAACAGTCTGAACTTTTCTTTAGTACATGGCTTGATGTCTTGGAGAGGTGTAGATGAAAAGTGATTAAGAGTTCCTACGTAGTGTTGCAATTACATTAGTGATAAAGAAAATAATTAAGGCGAAAACCGTCAACATGCCGCTGATTTTTTTATAGGAGTAGATCTGGAGTAGGTCTCCTGCGACCCTAACAAGCAGGGAGCTATGAAGGACAAATAGCGCGAGATATAGCATTTTGTTGTAGCGCATTTTAATTTTTAGGATGGCGGGAAAAATGATGACCGCATGTCCAAAAATCATAGAAAATACAAAACCTATAAACACAGCGTGTAAAAACGCATCGTAGCAGCCGCCTGATGTTAGTGGGGTGGCGCTTAGTCCGATCAACGCAGCAACTAACAGCCAGCAATAGCCTGACAGTAGGCAAACGGCAATATAGCGCGTCACGCCTTGTTGTTTAACGGTTTTGCGCGCGATGTCATACCAGAGTAGCCACATGGCAAGCGCCGCTAATGCAAATGAAAAAAGAACAAAGTTAAGTCCATTGGTCGTTAAGATTGGAATGCAGGCACTGATAAATAACAGGAAGGTAATCCAAAAAAATAGGACCTTACTCAAACGTGAGGCTGGTAAAAAGCGTGTGAGTTCTAGCCTTTCCCCTGCAATGGTCAGCAGCAAAAAATTCATCCACCACAGCACCGCAATATGGATGGGGAAGTCTAGCAACCAAATAGTGTTGCCAACTAACCAAGACAATCCTCCAAGCAACAGAACGATGATATGTGAGGCGTGTTGGCGAAGAAATAGATGAACCATCGCGATTGCATACATGACACTTGCGATCATCAGCATCCAAATCGCTATAGAGAACATTCCTGAAAACAGCATTAAGCCGCTTAGTCCGGCAGTCAATGGCGCTAAATATGGCCAAGTTTTGCCAATCGCGACGGCGCGCTCCAAAGAAATGACCGTACCAAGAAATACGCATATCATCAGTGGGCCATGAAAAAAAACGGCATGACTGGTGGGGAAGGGTAAGACCCAACCAAGTCGTTGCAATCCACCGGTGATGCCGATGACTAAGCCAGCGATCGCCAAAAAAATAATGAAGACTCTATATCGCAAAAAATATCTCGGCCTTTGAAAAAATTAATGCCAGCCCAAACGTTGCTTGGCGGCGGCTGACATCATTTCTGGCTCCCAAGGGGGTTCCCAAACCAAGCGCATTTCAAAGTCATATGTCGGCGGCAGGTCACGAACGAGTGCATCGTGAATGTTCTCTAAAAGCATTTCTCCCATTGGGCATGCAGCAGAGGTCATGGTTAAATTTATTTTAACCTGATGCGCTTGGATATCGACCCCGTAAATTAAACCAAGATCGACAATATTTTCTCCCACTTCAGGATCTAAAACGCCAGATAAAATGGCGCGTATAGCGTCTTCGGTAACCGTTTTTTGATGATCTAAATTAGTGTCGCTCATGTATGCAATGTTGTTTCATTTTGAGTTATTGAAAAAAGTAAGCATTGAAATTCACCTACAGACTGCCGTTTTTTATGTCATTTTCAACCTTGTCTAACATTGGTTGAATGCCATTCAGCGTGCCGGGCGCTTGTAAGCTGATTTGGCCTTGGCTATTTAACAGCGTCACGGCGTTGGAGTGAATAACATCACCATCGGCAGCCATTTTGTAGCGTCCATTTAGTGCATTTGCTAGCGCTCGAACAGTCTCGTTGGTGCCGCGCAAAAGTGTCCAGTGACTGTTAAGGTTTTTTTTCTCAGCAAAAGCGCTAAGTGATTTAGGGGTATCCGTGTCTGGGGTCAGTGTCACCAAGACAAATCCAATTTTATCTCGCTTATTCACCGGTACTTTTTTCTCAATGCGCTTCATGCTTTCCACGATGATAGGGCAGGCGGTTGAACAACCTGTAAAAATGAGTGCAACGACTTGCGGTTTTCCGGATAAATTTTCAAGTCGGATCGCTTTATCTTCTTGTGTTTGCCAGTTTCCGCCAACTTGATAAATAGCGTCACTTGGTAAAGTGTTTTCCGCAAAGACGTAGCAGCAAAAACTCAGCAAAACCCCTACGATGATTACCTTCATACTTACTCCTTATTTTTACCGTCCTGCGCACATCTAAACCCTAAGCTACCGATGGTAAATTTTGCATTCAAACTCGAACGAAACGCGTATCTCATGAAAGCTGCATAGTTGCTTGGATCTACTGCACCGGCGCTGCCGGTTGCGCAATAGAGTTCTTGATTAATACTGCTGTCACCACGTGATTCGCCAGAAATAAGCTCAGAATTAAAGTCGTCAGTCCATTCCCAAATTGCACCATGCAGATTGTGAACGCCCCAATAATTCGGTTCGTCTTCGCCAACATTCGGCGGTGTGCTGTAAGCTGCCTTGGCGTACCAATCTAAGATTTTTTGATAGAACAGTTTGTCTTGGCTACCATTTTTTAATTGCGTGGAAGCTTGAGCGACATACTCCCATTCCGCCACTGTCACTAAGCGTTTTTGTTGTGATGCGCAGTAAGCCTGCGCGGCATACCAAGAAACAAACACAACAGGTTCTTCTAGGTCTTCTGATTTAGGCGCGTATTGGTTGTCAATTTTTTGCCAATGACTCAGATAGCTATTTTCAGCAAATAGCAGAGGAACCATATCTCGTTGCCATTGCATATTTGTTGATACAAATTGATAAAAATCTCGATTAGTGACGGGTTTTTTATCCAAGAGAAATGCAGAGACTTTCATCAAAGGGCTATCTGCACTGAGGTAAAGCGGACGATATTCGCCTTCAGTAATCATAGACATACTATCTTGCCCCCAAGTGCTATTAGAAAACAACACGAGTAAGGCAAGATAGTAGCGTAACATCATGACTACTTCCGATTAACCATGGATATCACTTGGTTCCGCAGGCTTAGGTGCAGATTTTCTGCGTGTTTCTACCTGTGCAGGCGTGACTTGCCCACCTTTGTTACCAAAACTGTTAAGCACATATGTGAGCACATTGGCAACCTGTTCATTATTCAGAGCAATGGCAGGCATGACGCTGTCATAGGTTTTGCCATTCACGGTAATCGGCCCTGAGCGGCCATGCAGAATAATGTCGATTGCGCGATGATGATCCGCATTTAAAAAGTCTGAATCAGCAAGTGGCGGGAACGCGTTTGGAATACCTTCGCCATTTGCCTGATGACATGCCAAACAATTGGATTCAAATACATTTTTACCAAGGGTAATTTGCTCTTCTTTGGTGAGCGTTTTAGCCACTTGCGAACTGACTGGGCTAGCTATAGATTGCGATGCGGAGCCTTCTGGCAGATAGACGGTATCAGCCTGTTTGCCGGAGTAAATAACTTTATCTTCCGGACCTGTTACCTTTAGCATGCCGAGCGCGCCTTTATTGAAGGCTCTAAAAATTGAATGGTCAACGATGATAAATGTGCCGGGCACATCTACTTTAAAGTCAGTGATCGCGGAACCACCGGCCGGAATCAGTGTTGTTTGAATATTTTGGTTCTGTAAATTGCCACCTTCTACGTAAACTTTATCAAAAATTTCACCAATCACATGGAAGGAAGAAACCATATTGGGGCCACCATTACCAACGAATAAACGTACCGTTTCGCCAACTTTTGCGGTGATCGCTTTATCGCCATTAAGTGCGCCAACTGACCCGTTAAATAAGACGTAGTCTGGTTGCTCCTTAATTGCCTTTTCCATATCAAATGGCTGCAGACCAGCCTCACCGTAAGCACCTTTGGTATAAAAATCTCCTTGCATCACGTAGTATTCACGGTCAACTCTCGGTAGTCCCTCTTTGGGTTCGACAAAAATTAAGCCATACATGCCGTTGCCAATGTGCATCCCAACAGGTGCTGTGGCGCAATGATAAACATACAGACCCGGATTAAGCGCTTTGAAACTGAATTTTGAAGTGTGGCCCGGCGCAGTGAATGAAGCGGCAGCGCCGCCACCAGGGCCTGTCACGGCATGCAGGTCAATATTGTGTGGCATTTTAGAGTCAGGGCTATTGGATAAGTTAAATTCGACTTCATCACCTTCGCGCACACGAATAAATTGCCCGGGTACTTGGCCACCAAACGTCCAGAACATATAGTCAACACCATCCGCCATGCGCATGACTTTTTCTTGTGTTTCCATGTTGACGACGACTTTGGCGGCAAATTTGCGCGTGATTGATGGTGGAACATTGGGCGCTTGCGTCAGTATGGCTTTCTCAATCTGTAGTTCTTGTTTTGTGCTAGCGTTAGTCGCCTGACTTGAGGCAGCGGATTTTTGATTGACTTGCGCACATGAAATAAGTGCTAATGCCGTACTTACAATGGTTACGATGACTTTTGTTTTGAATCTACTCACAGCAATCTCCTCTTAAGATTTTTTAAAGCGTCCCATTGTTGGGATGCGACAAAGTGTCACATCACGGGGTCAGCGTAGCATCCATAGAGAAGTCATTACCTTGACTTTGATCAATTTATAAAAATATTCCATCTCCTTGAATCATTTGTAAAAAATAAACAACCTAGCTTGTCATTTGTGCGTAAAGAATGGGTAACTCTTTGGGTAAGTCTTCTGCTTTTCTAATTACCGCATAAGCGCCAGCCCCAAACAAATGGGGGAGGTAATCGTTGGCTTCGTTGTCTATCGTCACGCAGAACGGGCGTAATCCTAATTTGCGCGCTTCCATAACCGCCATGCGCGTATCTTCTATCCCATAGCGTCCTTCATAGTGATCCAAATCATTGGGTTTTCCATCTGTCAAAATAAGCAACAAGCGTTGTCTTTGCGCTTGCTTCGCTAACAAGGTGCTGGAATATCGTATGGCTGCGCCCATCCGTGTGTAGTAGCCGGGTTTGATCGCTTTGATACGGCCTTTGACCAAGGCGTCATAATTTTCCGCAAAACTTTTTAGTCGATGAAAGCGTACATTGCCGCGCTTTAACGATGAAAATCCATACATGGCAAAAGCATCTCCGGTGGCTGAAAGTGCTTCAGCAAATAAAAATAAGCTGTCACGAATCACATCAATCACGCGTGCTTGGTCGGAGGCATAAGCGTCGGTAGATAACGATAAATCTGCCAATAAAAGGCAGGCTAGGTCTCGTTGATGGTTTACTTGCGATTGATACATACCTCGACCATCACCATGCATCCCGCTTAAGAGATCAGCCTGCTGCCTGACCCACGCATCCATATCAATTTCAGAGCCATCTTGCTGTCCTTTGAGCCAAATTCTTGTTGGCGCCAGTGCTTGAAATTGGCTACGCAAGCGTCGTGCCGTGCACTTCAACTGGTCAGGCAGTTCACAAGGCTCCATATTGGGGGTGATGAGTTCTTGCAGGCGACAATAATCGGCTTGCAATATCTGTTTTTTGTAATCCCATTCAGGCAGTGAGATGCCATCCCCCAGCGGCGTAGCATCTTCACTTGCAGAAGGAAGATCCAGATCAAATCGTAGTGTTGCTTTGCTGGTTTCTCCATCTCTTGCAACCGTCATCACGTCCATATCTTCAGCAGCCAGTTTGGCGCTTTCCGTATCGTCCTCTTCATCCTGAGGGCGATTCACGTGGATATATTCTGTCCAGGAAAATAGGCTTTCTGCCCGGAACATCATCAGAAAACCATCTTTGCCATCCGGCATATCGGCGCGTTCTGCAGTGTGCTTTTTTCGGCTTTGTGCAGTATCTTTAATTTCTGACTGCTCTCTTTCTGGCGCACCATCACCAGCGTTGAACTGCTGTGATTGGCTAGCCGGTGGGTTAGGGTGCGTCCACATGAGAATAGGCGAAAATGGTTTTTTTGCTGTAGGTAATGATTGAATGTTTCCCGGCTGCCGTAATGCTTGGCGGATAGCCACCTCTAGCGCAGCCTCATCATCTGGCAGTTTTTCAGGCGAAGGGCGCAGCAAAATATAAGCTTCAACTAATCGCGCATATCTTGTTTGCCAACCAGTGAAACGTGCCAATACTTTAAGGGTTGCCGCTTGATTGTGAAGAATCCAAGGCAAGTTCTCATCCACGCTGGTGGCTGAAAGAGCAATCAACCAGAGGTATAAATCACGGTTGAGGTTTTTATCCGAAAACAGGCCAATTTTTTCTGGCAAGCGTAAGGTTTCACCATCGCGCCAAGAAAGGGAGATACGATCACCGCTACTAGATAACCGTTCTTTCCAGTTACGCCTAGCGCCATGTCTGGTCGGTGGTGCTGCCGAAATCCCCAAGCCGGAATCCCCCCCTAAAGCGCGAAAAAGAATTGCGGCTGATTTATTGATTTCAGCAAAGGAAACCTCTGCTTCCAAATGATATTGATTGGCAACCCGCGTGACTAGCTTATGCCATAATTCACCGACATATTCTTCCATGATTTACGCTCACTCAACGCAAGTATTTAAAAGCCAAAGGTGGCATTAATGACCTCTTGCAATGCAATGGCAGTTTCAGGGTCATCTGTTAATGTTTCTACCAATGCCGCGCGGCACGCTAATACTGGCGCGCATCCATCATTGATCAGTGTCGCCGCATAAACCAGTAGGCGCGTGCTGGCTACTTCCTCCAAATCATGATCACGCAAGGCACGAAAAGCATTGGCAATTGAAACCAAGCGTTTTGCCAGCATGGCATCAATGCCGGTTTCGCCGATCAAGATGGCTTCTTCATGTGGGGGTGATGGAAAATTAAAACTTAACGAAATAAAACGCTGGCGGGTAGAAGGCTTCATGCCTTTTAAAAAATTCTGGTAGCCAGGGTTGTAAGAAACCACCAGCATAAATGAAGGCGGTGCTGCCAGAATTTCTCCCGTACGGTCAATTGGTAATATGCGCCGATCATCCGCTAAAGGATGTAAAACTACCGTGGTATCTTTGCGCGCTTCCACCACTTCATCTAAATAACAAATACCACCTTCACGCACCGCGCGTGTGAGCGGACCATCACTCCAAACAGTTTGCCCATCCACAATCAGATGTCGGCCGACGAGGTCGGCAGCGGTGAGGTCATCATGGCAGGCCACTGTATGCAGTGGTAAATTAAGTTTCGCAGCCATATGCGCAACAAAGCGCGTTTTTCCGCAACCGGTTGGGCCTTTGATGAGCATAGGAAGTTTATTACGCCATGCACGCTCAAAAAGTTCTATTTCGTTACCTTGTGATTGATAGTAAGGAATGTTGTGCATATTATTTCCGTTCAAATGTAATTCTTAATTCAAGTGTATTTTTTAAGGCAAAAGCTAGCTATTGCCCATTAAATAGGCGATTGCAATCAATCCCCCAACCATCATAAAGTAGCCAAACATGATGGCTCGCCAAATTCTTTTGCAGTTTGCCAGCCCCATAAAATAGTGCGCCACCAATTGGCTTTTGATCATGGTAATCAGCAGAATCATCAGCATGGCTGATTCCCCGACAACATTGGCTTCGCCAAACGTGTAGGTGATCGCAGTCAGTACGATAAGGATTAAAAAAATCCATGTGCTAAATCGAGATGTTGTGAATGTTTGCATGATGCTCTCAGCGGATAATATAGACGAGGGGGAATAAAATAATCCATAAAAAATCTACCATGTGCCAGAACGAAGCACCTGTTTCGACTCCGACGTAATTTTGCGCGCTATAACCGCCTTGTCTGGCTTTTAAAATAATGACGGCAAGAATCACCATGCCCATGAGCACATGCATAAAATGAAAAAACGTAAGCGCAAGATAAAACATATAAAAAGTATTGGTGCTTAATGTGATGCCCGCTTCAAATTTTTCAGCAAACTCGATGAATTTAACCGTGACAAAGACACCACCTAAGAGGAGGGCGCCGGTTAACCAATGCGCGCAAGATTTGTGTAAATTTTGTTTGATTGCGGCAACAGCGCGCATGACACAGTAACTACTGCTGATCAGCGCAAGCGTGTTAATTGCACCACGGGTACGATCCAGCGTTAATTGTGACGCATTAAACAACTCAATATTTTGCGCACGGCTAAATGCATAGGCGACGAATAGCACACCAAAAGCCAGCATCTCCGCAAAAATAAAAATCCAAATGGCAAAATCACCTGGTAAATCCTCTAGCCCTGCGACTGATTTTTTGGCATTTAAGTCTTGCGATATTGAAGCGTGAGTGTTCAATGATAAAATCCGTGAAAATATTGTTTATTGAGTGTTGTGTGATTAATGATTAAAAGTCTTTATTAAAAATTGGCAACGGCAGTGTTAAAAAAAGAGAGGCTTGCCTCTCTTTTTTGTGAAGCTAACTACTCGTATGCGTGATTGTTTCCTTTTACAAAAAAACTACCAATGTATAGCAACAAGCCGATCAAGAATACAACGCCGGCGGCTTCTCTTGCCCAGTAGAAGATGGACAGTTGATCTTGTACCGACATAAAGCTCATTGGTGCATTTGAAAGGCGTTGCAACCAGATTTGCACAATGCCTGCGCCAGTTAAGAATAGTGCAATAAAGAACATTGAAATCGTCATCAGCCAGAATGACCACATTTCCATGACTTGCGATTTTTCTGAGTTGGCTGCTCTGCCACGTAATACCGGCATGGCGTACGAAATCATCGTTAACACTACAAGTGCATAGGCCCCAAAGAAAGCTAAGTGACCATGTGCTGCAGTGAGCTGGGTGCCATGCGCGTAATAGTTAACCGGTGCTAGTGTATGCAAAAAGCCCCACAAGCCCGCGCCTAAAAATGCCATCACGCTAGTGCCAAGCGCCCACAAAACCGCTGCTTTATTTGGGTGTTCACGACGGCGTTTATTTACCATGTTGAAGGCAAAAACTGTCATCATAAAGAACGGAATCGGTTCTAACGCTGAGAAAATGGAACCCCACCATTGCCAGTAGGCCGGTGTGCCAATCCAGTAGTAATGGTGGCCAGTACCAATGATGCCGGTGACCAGTGTCATGGTAATAATGACGTACAACCATTTTTCAATCACTTCACGGTCAACCCCTGTGACTTTAATCAACACAAAGGCCAGCATTGCACCAAGGATAAGCTCCCAAACGCCTTCTACCCACAAGTGAACCACCCACCACCAGTAGAATTTGTCTTTGACTAAGTTAGCTGGGTTGTAGAAAGAAAATAGGAAAAATACGGCTAATCCCAACATTCCCAAAGACAACACTAAGCTGATTGAGGTTTTGCGACCCTTCAAAACGGTCATCACTATATTAAAAATCCAAGACAACGCTACAACAACAATGCCTAATTTTGTCGGCAATGGCTGCTCAAGAAACTCTCGCCCCATAGTGTTGAGTAAATCATTACCGGTCCACTTCGCCAAGGAAGCATAGGGCACCATCAGGTAACCGACAATGGTTAGTGCACCAGCGACCAAAAATATCCAAAATGTTGCAATTGCTAGTTTGGGGCTGAATAACTCAGTCTCTGACTCTTCCGGAACTAGATAATAAGAAGCCCCCATAAAACCGAATAACAGCCAAACAATCAGTAAATTGGTATGGACCATGCGTGCTACGTTGAATGGAATGGCTGGAAACAGAAAATCCCCAACCACATATTGCAGCCCCATGATTAAACCAAATAAAATTTGGCCCAAAAATAAGGCAATGGCAGCAATAAAGTAAGGTTTTGCCACAGCCTGAGATGTGTATTTCATTTTTGTAATCTCCTAAAAATAAACGGTGGATTTAGCCTTCAATGTTTGGTGGCCAATTATTGGTTTTAATTTCCGATGAGTATTTCAGAAACTGCACCAGATCTTCCATTTCTTGCTCGGTTAAATTGAACTGAGGCATTTGGCGGCGACCAGGTACACCGGTTGGTTGACCTTTAATCCAAGCTTTAATGAAATCAGGTCCTCGGCGGGTATATACATTTCCTAACTCAGGGGCAAAATAAGCACCTTCACCCAATAACGTATGGCAGCCGATGCAATTGTTGGTCTCCCATATTTTTTTGCCATGCTCAACGGCAGGGGTGAGATTGTGACTGTTATCCTGCTTGGGAAGCACCTTCATTGTGTCGAACGTTAATGCAAGAAACAGTAGAAAAAAGAAAACTCCTCCGCCGTAAAACACATTGCGCGCCATCGACTTAGTAAAAGTTGCGCTCATATTTTCATCCTCCTTATTATGTTTTCATCACAAAACTACGGTTGTCACTTTAACTATTTAGGAAAACTTACTCCTTGACCCGAATCAAGTTTTAAAAATTGAGTAAAATAGTAAACAATTATTGATTGAGAATTGCCAGTGATGAATTACAACCTACTGATTAAACATAAGCTTGCAGGGTTTTATATGTTTTCTGAGTTGCAAACTGAGCAAATAGAGAAGCTTGCAAACGGTGCAAAGCTGTTCAAACATCACCGTGGTGAAATGTTGTTTAACCGTGGAGATCAAGCGCATGGTTTTTACATATTGCTCGAAGGGCAAATAAAATTGGGGGTTACTTCTCCACAAGGGGACGAAAAAATATTGGGCTTGGTTCAGCCAGGGCAAAGCTTTGGAGAAGCCGTCTTATTCTTGGAGCGATCATTTCCCGTCAGTGCGCACGCCACTGTTGATTCCGAGGTTTTACTCGTCAATAAAGATGAGATTTTTGAGATTCTTGACAACGACACTACTGTAGCTCGTCGCATGTTGGCGGGTATTTCTGCACGTAATCGCCAATTGGTGAATGATATTGAATCTATATCACTACAAAATAGTGCGCAACGATTAATTGGTTACTTATTACAAATCAGTGCAGAGTCGCCTGAACCTGACCGCATCCAACTTCCAGCGAATAAAGTGACAATTGCGTCTATGCTTAACATCACACCGGAGACTTTTTCACGCGTCATTCTCAAGTTGCAAAATGCCGGATTAATTGAAGTCAGTGGAAGGCAGATCACGATTGCCAATCATAATGGTTTATTAAACTATAAGTAGTTTTCTAAAAATAACAAACTATTTTGAATAGAAGACGCGGCATCTAGATGCGAATACGTGTCAACAGTATGGATTTAAACAACGAGATTTACTTGTGGCGTTAAAGCAAGGATGATCTTTGAGTCCTAATATGCAACCAATCCATGCTCTACGGCATAAACGGCCGCCTGCACGCGGCTTGATAAATCAAGTTTGCGCAATATACCTTGTACGTGAATTTTTACAGTCGATTCTGCTACGTTGAGAGTGCGAGCAATCTCTTTGTTGCTTGCACCTTTAGCGAGCATAATGATGATTTCTTTCTCTCGACGAGATAGCTTGTCTGGACTTGTCTCCGAGATTTGTTCTTTGGCAGGTTGACGCATTGCGTCGGCTAATTTACTTGCCATCTGAACTGGCATGACTGATTCGCCCTTTGCTGCTCGGCGAAGGCTCTCAACTAAAAAGTCTATTTCAACATTTTTGAGTAGGTAGCCGCGTGCGCCTAGTCGCAAAGCCATTAGCAAATCTTCTGCATTTTCAGAGACCGTCAGCATCACAATTTGTGCGTTTGGCACACGTTCGCGCAACAAGCCTATTGTTTCCAAGCCGCTTACACCGGGCATATGTAAATCCAGCAAAATTACATCTGGTTGTAGTAGTTTTGCCTGCTCCACACCTAGTAGGCCATCCCCAGCTTCGCCAACAACCTCACAATCTTCTTGGCGCTGTAGCAGTAATTTAATACCACTGCGAAACAGCGTGTGATCATCAATCATTAATATGCGAATTTTACTCATACGGATAAAGGTAAACCATGCTCGATACGCACTGGCAGGACAAGGCAAACTCGTGTGCCAGAATCTGGTGTGGAAAAAAACGATAGTTCGGCGCCAATTCGCTTAGCACGCTCTTGCATGATTCGCAAACCGACATGGTTAGTTCCTGCATCGCGATTGGAGTCGAAACCGATACCATTATCAATAATATCGATCACACCTTTGGCTGTGCATCTTAACTCCACCCTTACTAAACTAGCTTTGGAGTGCTTGCGAATATTAGAAAGTGCCTCTTGCACGATATGCATAATTTGCAAAGTTTGCTCTGGCGACATCTCTGGAGCTTTGCCTTCATGTTTGAAAGATGTTTTTATTTTGGTTTGTTCTTCAAATTTTTCCAGCGCGCAGCTTAACGCGGTTTCAATGTCTGCTACACCCACACGGGTGCGGAAATGCACCAACAGCTCACGAACATCATCATAGCTTTCTTGTACTCCTTCACGGATTTGTGAAAGACTTCTTAATGCTTCATCCTTGTGACCATGTTGTAAATCGTCCTGCAGAAGTTGCACTTGAATATTTAAAAACGCCAGTGATTGGGCTATGCTGTCATGCAACTCTTGCGCAAGTAAATTGCGTTCTTGCGAGATTGCCATTTCTTTATCTAAAGCTGCAAGCTCACGATTCTTAATTTCGATGCTCCTGGTTTTTTCAGCCACTCTTTGCTCTAAAGTTGCATACAAATCTTGAAGTTCACCTGCCATGCGGTTAAATCCGGCTGCTAAATCGCCAAATTCATCTCGACTAGTAACGGGTAATCGTACGCTAAAATCCGCATTCGTCATACGTTGAATTCCCTCTGTTAAAACTAACATAGGGTTCACCACCATTTTAGAAAACATAAAAATTAGCAGAATCGTACCAATCAAAGCCAGACTCACCAGTGCGACTTGCAAGAAACGCAACAGCCCTGTGGCATGTGCATTGCTAAGCTCGACCATTGAGACTAACTCATTTATTTTTAAAACATACGCTTCAATTAATGACCGATAGTTAGTTAACAGACTTTTTTGCTTGGTTGGATCTGTTTCGTTGAGTATCGTTAAAATATCAGGATAAATTTTAAAGCGCCAAACCTCCCTTAACTCTTTCATTTGACGCTTTACCTTTGTATCTTTCGGTAAAAGTAATGGTCGACTAGGGTTTCCAAGATCAAGCTCAATCAAAGAGTCGCTAAAGTCAGCGACTTCTGTTTCAATTTTTTTTCGAAGATCAAAAGAAGGATTTTGACTATATTGCTCAAGTAAATAAGCAATACGATAAGAGCGCATTCTTTCTCGTCCCGCATCGTTAATTGCGGCAGCACCTCCCTCTAACTTCCAAGATACCAGCAACGTTGATCCAATGGCGACTAACGCGATAAAGAAATAAAGAATTAGTAATCCTGAAATTTTTTCTCTTATCTTTAGATTCATTATTTGCGTGGTTGCCGTAAACGATAGTCGATACGCAACGCTACACGTCATTTACTTATTTGGTTTTGATATAAAACATATAACTCTAACTTTCTCGGCTAATCCATAAGGTAGTTCGAAAGAACTAGTTCTTCTGCATACAAAACCTATCCTTTTAGAGAATAGTGGGCTTGGTGCCTAAAGCATATTCTCTTACTGCGATTAACAGTAAGAGGAGTGCATGATGGCAACACAGCAATATAAAGCTTGGTCAGTGGTGATTGCCAGCACATTGGCGTTCACAACGTGCTTCATGATCTGGATGATGTTTGCCGTCATCGGCATTCCTATTAAAGAGTCACTTCAGTTAAACGAAACACAGTTTGGCATTTTGATTGCCACCCCCGTACTGACAGGTTCTTTGATTCGCTTACCGCTTGGCATGTGGACAGATAAGTTTGGTGGCCGACTGGTGTTTTTTGTGTTGATGCTCTCTACGGTGTTCCCGATTTACTTGATTTCTCGTTGTACAGAATACTGGCATTTTTTGCTGACTGGCTTATTTGTTGGTGTTGCTGGTGGCTCATTCACAGTGGGGATTGCTTACTGCGCACGCTGGTTTCCAAAAAGCCGTCAGGGTTTGGCAATGGGGATTTTTGGTGCTGGTAATACAGGTGCGGCGGTGACCAAATTGGTTGCGCCGCTGATTGTAATTGCTTACGGTTGGACTATGGTGCCACAAGTTTACGCAGTGTTGATGTTGGTGATGGCAATTTTATTTTGGCTGTTTACCTACTCTGACCCGGCTCACAAAGTTGGTTCTGGTGTCAGCATGCGTGAGCAACTTGTCGTGTTAAAAGATCCGAAAGTGTGGAAATACAGCCAATATTATTCAATTGTGTTTGGTGGCTATGTGGCGCTGGCATTGTGGATGACCAAATACTACGTGGCTGAGTACGGCTTTGATTTGAAACTGGCTGCATTGTTGGCTGCTGCATTCAGTATCCCAGGTGGTGTTTTGCGGGCGATTGGCGGCTATTTTTCAGACAGATACGGTGCGCATACCGTGACTTGGTGGGTGCTTTGGGTGTCACTCCTGTGCTTATTTTTCCTTTCTTACCCACAAACTGAAATCTCTATCACAACAGTCAGTGGTGAAAAAAGTTTTCACCTTGGACTTGGTGCCAGCACATTCACGATAGTGATGTTCACGATGGGCATTGCGTTTGCCATCGGTAAAGCTTCGGTTTTCAAATATATCTCCGACGAATATCCCAACAATATTGGCGTGATTTCCGGCGTGGTTGGCTTGGCAGGTGGGCTGGGAGGATTTCTATTGCCGATCATGTTTGGCGCGTTGCTGGACTACACCGGTGTACGAACCTCTGCCTTTATGTTGATGTTTGGCATTGTTTGGGTGTCACTTATCTGGATGTATTGGACGGAAGTTAAACCTGTAAAAGTCGCGCGTCACTTGGCACGTCAATCTGGCCAAGCGGTAGTGAACTACTAATTCAACAGAAAGGGAGAGCAAGTCATGGCGACCAATATAGAAAAATGGGATGTTGAAAACGAAGCATTTTGGGAATCTACCGGTAAAAAAATTGCTTACCGCAATTTGTGGATTTCCGTCCCGGCACTTTTGTGTGGATTTGCCGTGTGGTTGATGTGGGGCATCATCACCGTGCAAATGAGCAACCTTGGCTTTCCGTTCAGTAAAGAGGAGTTATTTTCATTAACGGCAATTTCCGGGTTGGCCGGTGCAACCATGCGGATACCTTCTTCATTTTTTATTCGACTTGCCGGTGGGAGAAACACTGTATTTCTGACGACAGCCATGTTGCTGAGTCCTGCGATTGGTACAGGCATTGTGTTGCAGCACCCGGAGTGGCCGTTGTGGACATTTCAGTTAATGGCATTGTGGTCTGGCGTTGGTGGCGGCAATTTTGCAAGCTCCATGAGCAATATCAGCACATTTTTCCCAAAACGTTTACAAGGAACGGCTTTAGGCCTGAATGCTGGATTAGGAAACTTTGGTGTCACGACGATGCAGATTCTGATCCCGCTCGTAATGACCGTTGGCGTATTTGGTGCTTTAGCAGGCGAGCCAACCGCCTTGGTGAAAGATAGTGGCTGGATATTCGGGAAAATTGCCGCTGGCACACCAACGTATATTCAAAATGCGGGATTTGCATGGGTAGCCAGTTTAGTTCCGCTAGCAGCTATTTGCTATTTTGGCATGAATAATCTCTTACCCATTTCTCCTGATAGCAGAAAAACCGTTATTTCGTTTATTAAAGTCACTTGGCTTTACACCTTAGCATTCTTGCCAGCCATCGTTGGTCTGTACCTATATCTTCCTGCGCCTACTGGGTTGGGTGTACTCAATATGTGGGTGGTGATGCCTTTAATCACAATATCAACCTTGCTGATTCTAAAAGTCGCTGCAATCGGCGCGATGAAAGAAAACATCAATAAGCAATTTTCTATCTTCAAAAACAAACATACCTGGTCAATGACCGCGCTTTATTTGGTGACATTTGGCTCATTTATTGGTTTCTCAATGGCATTGCCGCTATCCATCACGGTGATTTTTGGCGACCAGCATTTGTTTGACCCAGTCACCCAAACATGGAGCCATGTTAAAAATTCTGCAGCACCTTCTGCGCTCACTTACGCTTGGATAGGCCCATTTGTGGGAGCGCTATCCAGACCAATAGGAGGTTGGATTTCTGACAAAGTCGGAGGTTCGATTGTGACGCAAATCATTTCAGCGTTGATGGTGGTGGCCTCCGCCTATGCCGGCTACATCATGATGTTGGCGTACCACTCTGCGACACCAGAAATGTATTTCACAGAATTTCTAGTGGTGTTTGTGATTTTGTTCGCTGCAACTGGTATTGGCAATGGCTCAACATTTAGAACGGTTGGTGTAATTTTTGACCGTGTGCAAGCTGGCCCAGTACTAGGTTGGACTTCTGCTGTGGCTGCCGATGGTTCATTTATTGCGCCTGAATTGATCAAAGAACAATTAAAGGCTGGAACACCTGAGGTGGCGATGTACGGGTTTGCAGTGTTTTACGCATTCTGCCTCGTTCTTAACTGGTGGTTTTATTTACGTACTAACAGTGAAATAAAAAATCCTTAAGCCTGAAGCATATTTGGCAAATCAAGGAAATTACAAGGAGCTTAAACAATGAGTCACTTTCTGGATAGATTGCGGTTTTTCGATAAAGTCAAAGAAACCTTTTCTAACAATCACGGCATTCTCACCAATGAGGATCGCCAATGGGAAGATGCGTATCGTCATCGCTGGCAACACGACAAAGTAGTCCGTTCAACACATGGGGTGAACTGTACCGGTGGTTGTTCTTGGAAAATTTTTGTAAAAAACGGCTTGGTCTCGTTTGAGATGCAGCAAACAGATTACCCAAGAACGCGGGATGACTTGCCAGACCACGAACCACGCGGTTGCCAGCGTGGGGCTTCTTTTTCGTGGTACTTATATAGCCCACATCGCATTAAACACCCATTGATTCGTGGACGTTTACTTGATTTATATCGGACAGAACGTAAATCTGGCAAAGACCCGGTAGAAGCGTGGGAAGCGATACAAGCGGATGAAAAAAAACGTAAGAGTTATACGGCAGTGCGTGGTTTGGGTGGTTTTGTACGCACATCATGGGATGAAGTTAACGAAATCATCGCCGCTGCCAATGTACATACGATCAAGAAATGGGGTCCGGACAGGATATTCGGGTTTTCGCCGATTCCAGCAATGTCTATGATCTCATACGCCGCAGGCGCCCGGTACCTGTCCCTTATCGGTGCTGCCTGCGGATCCTTTTATGACTGGTATTGTGATTTGCCCGCTGCCAGCCCACAAGTGTGGGGTGAGCAAACCGACGTACCGGAATCCGCAGACTGGTATAACTCCACCTATATCATCATCACTGGTGCGAACTTGCCAATGACGCGGACGCCTGATGCACACTTTGCCTCTGAAGTGCGCTACAAAGGCGCAAAAATTGTTGCCATGGCTCCTGATTATGCGGAGTTTGTGAAATTTTCAGACTTATGGATGCCGATTAAACAAGGCACGGACTCTGCCGCATTTTTGGCGATGGGACATGTAGCGCTGAAAGAATTTTATATTCAAAAGCAAGACCCGTATTTCCAAGAGTACGCACGCAAATACACGGATATGCCCATGCAAGTCATCTTGCGTTGGCAAGATGACGCCTATGTGACAGATCGATTCTTACGTGCATCAGACTTTGGCGGCGCGCTAGGTGAAATCAATAATCCGGATTGGAAAACGATTGTCTACGATACTAAATCTGCATCATTTGTTGCGCCCAATGGCAGCATAGGGTTTCGCTGGGGGGAGGACGGCAAATGGAATTTGCTGGAACAAGCCGGGGATAAAGAAATTCTTGCTGAGCTATCTTGCATTGACGACAGAGATGGTGTGGTTACCGTTGGTTTTCCTCACTTTGCTAAAGGCGAAGAAGAGCTTATTTATCGATTTATCCCTGTGCGTAAACTAAGACTAGCAAACGGTGAGGAAACGCTAGTGACTTCCGTGTTTGATCTCCAAATTGCGCAATACGGGATTGACCGTGGACTAGGCGGACAAGGTGTCGCTCAAGACTATCAAGATGCCGATGTTGCTTACACACCAGCATGGGCAGAAAAAGTTACCGGCGTGAAAGCTGCCGATATTGAACGCACTGGGCGAGAGTTTGCCTATAACGCTTCTAAAACCAAAGGTAAATCCATGGTGATCATGGGCGCTGCCATCAACCATTGGTATCACAACGACTTGTCTTACAGATCTATTATGAATTTATTGCACATCTGCGGCTGTGTTGGGCAAACCGGTGGCGGTTGGGCGCACTATGTTGGGCAAGAAAAATTACGCCCGCAAGCTGGCTGGGCGCCGATTGCATTTGGCTTAGATTGGCATCGTCCACCACGCCACACCAACTCGACTTCATACTGGTATTTCCACACCGATCAATGGCGTTACGAAACGTTGTCGGCGGATTCTTTATTGAGCCCGGCCGGTAAAGGCAAAAATCGTGGCAACTCCATCGCTGACTACAACGTGAAAGCCACGCGCATGGGTTGGCTACCTTCCATGCCTAACTTTAATCGCAACTCGATTGAGCTTGCGGAAGAAGCATTGGCCAGTGGCGCAACAGATGAAGCTGGCGTTGCCAAATATATTGCCTCTCAACTAAAAGCGGGTGAATTAGATGTGGCGTATGCTGACCCGGACAATCCAATCAACTGGCCTAGAAATTTATTTGTATGGCGCGCCAACTTGATTGGGACTTCGGCAAAAGGCCATGAATATTTCCTAAAACATTTATTAGGGGCGCAAAACGGCGTGTTGCAAGAGTCTGGCGCTGGTAAGCATAACAAAGAAGTGAAATGGCATGAAAATGCACCTATCGCCAAACTGGATTTAATGGTGGATATTAATTTCCGCCTAAATTCCACCGGCGCGTATTCAGACATTATCTTACCAACCGCGACTTGGTATGAAAAAAATGACTTGAATACCACCGATATGCACCCGTTTATTCACCCATTGTCTGAAGCGGTTTCGCCGGGTTGGGAGTCGAAGTCTGACTGGCAAATTTTTAAAACCATTGCCAAAACCTTCTCGCCCTTGGCTGAAAAACATTTAGGTCTTAAAAAAGATGTGGTGGCGTTGCCCATGCAGCATGATTCTGCCGCTGAGTTAGCACAACCGTTTGGTGAAGTGAAAAACTGGAAAGAGGGCGATTGTGAGCCGATTCCGGGTAAAACCATGGCGATCATTAAGCTGGTTGAACGCAATTTTGGCGATACCTACCGTAAATATATTGCCTTAGGGCCATTGATGCAAAAACTTGGCAACAATGTAAAAGGCATTGATTGGAACACCGATCAAGAGTACGAAGAGCTTAAAAAACACAACGGTGTGGTGCGAGAATCTGGCGTTTCTTGTGGCATGCCTTCTTTAGAAGAAGATATGTTTGTGTGTGATGCCGTGATGCGCATGGCACCAGAAACCAATGGTGAAGTCGCGCATAAATCTTGGCATTCGCTCTCGCAAAAAACCGGCATTGACCACCATCATCTATATGCCGGTCGCCATGAAGATAAATTTACCTTTAAAGATATTCAAGCGCAGCCGCGAAAAATTATTACGGCACCCACTTGGTCTGGTATTGAGTCAGAAACCGTGTCCTATACCGCTGGTTATACCAATATTCATGAGCATATTCCGTTTAGAACGTTGACCGGACGTGCGCATTTTTATCAAGATCACGAATGGATGCTCGATTTTGGCGAAGGCTTCTGTACTTTTAAACCGATGGTCGATTTAGGCGAGCTGAATGCTTTGCCAAAAGCCGTGCAAGCCAAACCGCATTTAGAATTAAATTGGATTACGCCACACTCCAAATGGGGCATTCACTCAAGCTATCAAGATAACTTGCGCATGCTCACGCTGTTCCGTGGTGGCCCGTATGTTTGGGTGTCAGAGGATGACGCAAAAACCGTAGGCATCGAAGATAACGATTGGGTTGAGGCCGTCAACCACAACGGTGCAACCGTGGCGCGGGCGGTGGTTTCGCAACGTATCCCACGCGGCATGGCGATGATGTATCACGCGCAGGAGAAAAACGTCAATGTGCCAGGCTCGCCTTCTACTGGTAAACGCGGCGGCATTTTAAATGCTGTGACGCGCGTGATTATGAAGCCGACCAATATGATCGGCGGCTATGCCCAGCTTTCTTATAGTTTTAACTACTACGGCACGGTGGGTTGCCAACGCGACACCATGGTGGCGCTGCATAAAATCGCAGATAAAGATGTGGACTGGCTGGAACGCCCACTGACACCAGAACGTGAGGCGCAACTAAACCCAGCTGGTATCGGCGCAAAATAACGGAGAACTGACATGAAAGTACGCGCACAATTTGCTTTTGTTTTTAACTTGGATAAATGTATCGGTTGCCACACTTGTTCAGTGACCTGCAAAAATGTTTGGACGAACCGCAAGGGGGTGGAATATGCATGGTTTAACAATGTGGAATCCAAACCCGGTATCGGTTACCCGAAACAGTGGGAAAATCAGGACCTTTGGAAAGGTGGTTGGGAACTTAAAAACGGCAAGCTTGAGCTTAAATCCGGAAGCCGCACCAATAAATTGTTGAATATTTTTGGCAATCCAGACTTGCCGGAAATTGATGATTATTACGAGCCGTTTACCTATAACTATGCGCATTTACAAAATGCCAAACTTTCTGAGGCAACACCAACGGCACGGCCAATGTCGCAAATTACTGGCGAAACCATGGAAAAAATCCAATGGGGCCCAAACTGGGAAGACGATTTGGCAGGCGAGTTCCATAAGCGCTCAAAAGATAAAAATCTCGACAATATTCAGAAAGAAATCTACGCGCAGTTTGAAAATACTTTCCATATGTATTTGCCGCGCATTTGTAACCATTGCTTGAACGCCGCTTGCGTGGCCGCTTGTCCTTCCGGTTCGATCTACAAACGCGAAGAGGATGGCATTGTGTTGGTAGATCAAGATAAATGTCGCGGTTGGCGTATGTGTATTAGCTCTTGTCCGTACAAAAAAGTATTTTATAACTGGGAATCAGGTAAGGCAGAAAAATGTATCGGTTGCTATCCACGTGTGGAATCCGGCATGCCAACGGTCTGTTCAGAATCCTGCGTTGGGCGCATCCGCTATAACGGTATTATGTTGTATGACGCTGATCGCATTGAAGAGCTTGCCAGCGTGGAATACGAGCAAGATTTGTATGAAGCGCAATGCAGAATTTTCTTAGACCCCAACGACCCTAAAGTGATTGAAGCTGCGCGACGCGAAGGTATTAATGAAGATTGGTTAGACGCGGCGCGTAAATCCCCGATCTGGAAAATGGCGATGGATTGGAAAATTGCGTTCCCCATGCACCCGGAATTTCGCACTCTGCCCATGGTGTGGTACGTGCCGCCGCTATCGCCCGTGCAGTCTCAAATTGACCAAGGCAATTTACCCGTTGGGCCGGATGGCGCAATCCCGGTCGCGGGTACCATGCGTTTGCCAGTGCAATATTTGGCCAATTTACTCACTGCTGGCAAAACCGCGCCGATTGAGAGTGCATTAAATCGCTTAATCGCTATGCGTAGTTACCAGCGTTCTGTGCATGTGGAAGGGCTGGCCGACACGCGTGCGATTGACAAAGTAGGGATGTCAGAAGCCCAAGCCAAAGAAATGTATCGTTATTTGGCGATTGCGAATTATGAAGATCGCTTTGTCATCCCAACCGGCCATACCGAAGAAACCTTAAACGATGCTTATGGTTTCCAGGGGCAAAATGGCTTTACGTTTGGCAATGACAGCTCATCTGGTGTTTCTAAAATCACTTTATTCCCACGCCGTCGCAAAGACACTGTTGAGCCAAAAACCTTGGCACCTTCTTCTGGAGAGTAAACATGCAAATTTATAAATTACTGTCAGTGTTGTTGGAATACCCATCACAAGAATTGGTGACGCATATTCCAGAGTTACAGGAAATGGTGCGTGAACATGCTGAGATCAGAGACGACGAGCGTGAAGCCTTACAAGGGTTTCTACTGTATTTAACCAGTGCAACGTTAACTGAGTTACAGGCAGATTATGTCAAAACCTTTGACATGGTGGCTGAGCACAGTCTGCACCTGACGCACCATTTATTTGGTGATGATAAAAATCGCGGGCCAGCGTTGATTGATTTAGGTGAGCTATATAAAGATTACGGCGTAGAAGTGGTCGCCAATGAGCTACCAGATTATTTGCCGTTGGTGTTGGAGTTTACTGCTTATTTAGACGATGGCGAGGCAACCGTATTTTTATCAGATGCCAAAAAAGTGTTCGGCATCCTCACCGAAAACTTAGGCAAGGCAGAAAGTCCTTACGCTTCACTTCTTTCCATTGTTGATGAACGCGCCACGCTGACCAAACTTGCGGCTTAAAGGAGATATCAAATGACATTGCATAATTTTCTCTACGGTGTTTATCCGTACATTGCGCTTAGCGTGTTTTTGCTAGGGAGCTGGTTGCGATTTGACCGCGAACAATACACGTGGAAAAGTGATTCCAGCCAGTTGCTTTCAAAGGCCAACTTGCGCTTGGGCAGTAATTTATTTCACGTTGGTATTTTGGCGATTTTTGGTGGTCACTTTGTGGGCTTGCTCACACCGCATAGCTGGTTTCAAGCGATGGGGGTTTCTGACATGCAACACCAAATGATCGCGATTTGGGCAGGTTCAATTTTTGGCACCATGTGCTTGATTGGCGGTGTCATTCTCTGGTTACGCCGCTTGTTCAATGCGCGCGTATCAGCAGCTAGTCGCGGAACGGATAAATTTATCCTGACTTGGTTGTTGATTACCTTGATGATCGGCCTTTCTACGATTCCGGTGTCAATCGGTCATGCGAATCACAATAACCCCGGTGTGATGATCGCCTTGGCAGAGTGGGTGCAAAGTATTGTTTATCTGCATCCCAACCCAACCTTGCTGGAAAATGTGGATACCGTCTTTAAGGTTCACTTGTTTTTCGGTATGAGCGTATTTTTGCTGTTCCCATTCACGCGCTTGGTACATATCTGGAGCGCGCCGTTTGGTTACGTTGGCAGACCATACCAAATTGTGCGTAGCAAACGCTTTCATTAAGTCGATATTGAAAAAATGGTGAAGTTACATGCAAGACGTTTCAAAATTTGTGCGTGGCTTCAAGCGCTTTCAAGCGCACTACTTGGGGCAGCGAGATCGTTTATTTGAAGATTTGGTAACGCAGGGCCAACATCCAAAAGTATTGATGATCGGTTGTTGTGACTCACGGTGTGACCCTGCATTACTGACGGATTGTGACCCGGGGGATATGTTTGTGGTACGCAATGTGGCGAACTTAGTGCCGCCGCATATACAAGCAACTAACTTTGCGGCGACCACATCTGCCATCGCTTTTGCGATACACAACTTGGAAGTGGAGCATGTCATTGTGATGGGGCATGCGCAGTGTGGTGGTATTCGCGCACTTTTAGAGCATAAAGCGCCCTCTTGCCATGAAGAGGAGCTTATTGCCAAGTGGCTAAGCATTTCTCACGATGCGCGTGAACAAGTATTACGTGATTTACATGATAAGCACCCAGTAACGATTGCACGGGCTTGTGAGCAGGCCTCTATTTTGGTTTCGCTCGGTAATTTAATGACTTATCCATGGATAAAAGCGCGTGTAGAAGCGGAGAAATTAACACTACATGGTTGGTATTTTGATATGGCACGCGGAGAGCTGCTTGAATATCAACCGGAAACCGGATTATTTAAAACGTTGGTAGAAAACCAACGGCTAGAAATAGAGCATTTTTGAGGAGATTTAAAAATGAGTACATCATTACAAGCAGCCGTTGGTTTGGCTTTGGCATTTATGTGTGGCACGGCTTGGGCAGAAGAAGTTGCACCCAAAGCGCCAGAAACGTTATTGGAGGCGATCCAACAAGGAAAACCCATGACCAGCTTTCGATTACGTTACGAAAGTGTAAACCAAGATGGCTACCAAGGCACGGCTGCCAATTCAAAAAAGCTTGATACTGCGCATGCATTTACCTTGCGAAGCTTGATTGGCTGGCAAACCGCAACATTTAAAAATTTTAGCTTTGGCGTACAACTGACTGACGTACACGAATTTAACGACAATTTTAACGACAGACGTGATAACCAGCCCGAACATAACAATGGCGGGGCGCTGGCGAGTGTGGATAAGCGTCAATATCCAAACATTGTCGATGCTGGTTATACCGATGTGAATCAGTTATTTTTAGATTGGTCTGGACTCAGCGACACGCGCATACGTTTGGGTCGCCAAATTGTGAATTTAGACAATGTACGTTTTATTGGCGATATTGCTTTCCGCCAAAATACCCAAGTATTCGATGGGATTTCCTTGTTGAATAAAAGTATTCCGAATACGGAAATTTTTGCCGCGCATTTTAGCAAAGTGCGCCAAATCACCACCAAACTTCGCGATGGCAATGTTGATATTGTGAATGCTAAGTATCGTATTTCGCCAACTGAATCTTTGGTAGGTTATGGCTATTTCATTGACGTTGAAAACTTGGGACAAAATGGCGGCAATCCAGCCGCAATCGGCTCTGCCGCGCAAGGTGGCAATGGCTTGGGTGCGAGTCAAGATAGCACACCAAGCGCAACGACCGATGCTAGCAGCAAAACTTTTGGGCTACGCTTAGATGGCGCGCACAAAATCAATGAGGACTGGAAAGTACTCTACACCGCCGAATATGCCAAACAAGATAATTATCGTGGCGGCAATGCATTGATTGACGCACATTATTACAAAGTTGGCGGCGGCGCAGGGTTCGGCAATTGGTCGTTGCGCGTTGACCACGAAAAACTGTCCAGTAACGATGGCAAATACGCCTTCCAAACACCTTTGGGGACGAATCATTTATTCCAAGGTTGGGCAGATGTATTTTTGGCGACACCCAGACAAGGTATGGAAGATACGTTTATTACCTTGGCTGGCAGCATCATGAAAGCCAAACTATATGCGGAATATCATGTGCTCAAGTCAGATGAAGATTTTCAGTCCATGAATGGCACGTTTGGCGATCAATACGGCACAGAATTTGATGCAAGTATCACTTACCCGATTACCTCAAAACTAACCGGAAAAATTGAATATGCCAACTTTAGAGAAAGTGATGTGTACGGTACTTCTCAGCAAGGTGCAGCGAGGAAAGGCGATAAAGAAATTGTCTGGGTGACCGGGTTATACACTTTTTAGAATGGTGTCTTGATGCAAAAGCCTTTCAATCCACCAGCGCTAATCGACCCCTTCGGGCGAAAAATTGACTACATTCGGCTGTCCATCACCGACCGATGTGACTTCCGTTGCGTGTATTGCATGTCTGAAAATATGCAGTTTTTGCCGCGCAACGAAGTCCTGTCGTTGGAAGATTATTTAAAAATAGCCAAAGCGTTTGTTGCATTAGGCGTTAAAAAAATACGCGTCACCGGCGGCGAGCCTTTGGTTCGTAAAAATGCGCTGTGGTTGTTTAAAGAACTCGGCAAGTTGCCCGGATTAAACGAGCTTGTACTCACCACGAATGGCTCACAACTTGAGCATTACGCAACGGCACTCAAAAAATCTGGCGTGCGCCGCATCAATATCAGTTTGGATAGTTTAAATGCCGAATCTTTTCGCCAAATCACCAGAGTGGGCGATTTAAATAAGGTACTACGTGGCATTCAAGCCGCACAAAAAGCGGGTTTTGAAAAAATTAAACTCAACGCGTTGCTGATGAGGGGCGTAAATGACATGGAAGCGCCTGCGCTTGTTGCCTTTGCCATCGACCAAGGTTTGGACATTGCCTTTATTGAAGAAATGCCGCTTGGCCAAGTCGACCGCGAGCGAGCGCTAAGTTATGTGAGTAACGACGAAACGCTACAGCGACTCAACAATCATTACGTCATGATTCGTAGTGCCGAGTCTACTGGTGGGCCTTCCAATTATTGGCGCATTCCACATACACAAACAAAAGTTGGATTTATTTCACCTAATAGTCACAATTTTTGTGAATCATGCAACCGTGTACGCATTAGCTGTGAAGGGCAAATGTATTTGTGTTTAGGTCAAGAACACAGCGTGAATTTAAAACCATATTTAACAACCCAAAACTTTGATGCACAAGCGCTCAAGCAAGCCATTATTGATGGCATCAAGATCAAACCCAAAGATCATGATTTTGACATTAAACGTGCGTCTGCTTCAGTGATCCGCTTTATGTCGCGTACCGGCGGATAAATAAATCAGGCACAAAATAACACCTCTAATTTTTACCAATCTGTGAGAGCTGCTATTTAACTTACCTGTTAATACTTAAGCATGTTTCTCAAAAACATAGTTTTTAAGAATTCAAGTAAAAAGATTTCTAATAAATTAATTGCCGTTATCTTAGTTGGCCAATAGTAAATAATTCACTAAAGCTACGATTGTCGGCATATTCAGTGCCATCAGATATATACCTCAACAAGCAAAAAAATCCATGAAATAAGTAAATTGAACTAAATCTATTATCTGCTTTTCAAAGCAGATAATAGGGTGGCTCTTGAGTTTTCCTTGTAAATTTCGAGCGCGAGTGAGAATTTCACAAGGAAAACTCAAGAGGTGCAATCAATGTGTTTGAAAAAAAATGAGCGACGAAAGTTGCGAGTTTTTGCGGCAAATATATTGATGTAACGAACCACCGCCGAGCACCTTTTAAGGTGCGCTGGAGTTTGCGTGCGCAAACGGAAAACTAGGTAACCACATGGATAAAGCAGAAATTTATAAACTGATTTCAGATGCGAAAGATTCTTTAGGGGAGCAGGTTCCCAACAACCCTGAGGCTTTAGTGGCTTATTATTCGCACGGCAATAAATCTTCAACCATTAGATCAGTAGTTCCAGAAAAGGCAAATCAACAATATATTAAATGTGCTAGAAGAATTTTTGACATTAACCCAAAGAGTAATTCAGTAATAATACCATCCAGTACAGAAATGATTATTTCCAGGGTTAAAGACTCAAAAAAGAAATCTACATTAAGGATGTATGCTCGCTCAGTACGACATGTCTCAATGAAAATGTTAAGTGAAATTCTTAAGCTAGTTGATAAGGCACAACGAGAGAAAGATTGGCATAAAGTGGAGAGAATAGTCACGCATCCTAAATTTAAAACACTTTGTACTTTAGCCAGAATGTTGCCTTCTGACTTCGCGGAAAATTGGCAAGCTAATTCACCAAGAAAGGGTAAAAAGTCCTCGCTTCAGCGATTGCCAAAAAACTGGCGTGAACTTATGGTTGCTGAATCTAAGGGTCAATTTACAGTGCCGATGATTTTATGCATGCTGACCGGATGTAGACCAATGGAGATTGAAAAGGGCGTTATAGTAAAGATGCAGAAAGAGTCACTTTATGTTCGGATCATTGGTGCTAAAGTCACGGAAAAAGCAGGACAAGAATATCGTATATTTGAGTTAGCCAATCACCCTCTAACGGATCTACTTATTCAGAAACTCAAATTTAATGATGAAAACGCAGCGTTGGTGAAAGTAGCCTCAGGAAACTCAGTTACGACGCACATGCGCAGGTTAGGTAAAAAAATATGGCCTAGAAGAAAAGAGTCAATTACTGTTTACACTGCTAGGCACGCAATGGCTGCGCAGTGTAAACAAGCTAGTTGTGAAGGGGGAAATACTGATCTAGTTTCTGAAGTTTTAGGGCACGTCGTTGATAAAACTGCCAGCTATTATGGAAATCGTTTCCAGTCAGGCGGACTTTCTGTAGTGCCACGTCAAGTTAAAGTGCCTCGTGATATACGTCGAAAATCCGTAGAAAGAACTATGCAAAGATCACTTCCATCAAAAAAACGAAGCAAATTGAGTCAGCGACACCCTCGGTAAGTCCAATATGAACAATTCAATAATACTAACTGATAAGAGGGTGTCCTGATTTTTGTGTAAACGTCAGTAGATTGCTGCTGAGGCATCCTCCCCTTAATCTGAATAATAAACCTATTTAGCGCAGGATTCCAAACCTTGAGTACAAGCAATAAATAATTATCGCCTAGCTAAAGCTGAAGATGTAACCATTAAAAGTTAACCAAGGGTATATGATCATGGTGGCAAAGTTTGATGAGCTAGTAAAGCTAAAAATTTAATCAAAGTTTTAAAACTTTATGCTAGCACTCTTTATTAACGCCCTTAGATGAATTGTGTTTGTTAATACTATTTCTTTTGGAAATTAGATTGTTAATTGAATGTAAATGTAAATAGTCTCTGTATTTCAAACCCCCAATATCGATTGGGAAACTTATTTTATTAGTGACATTTTGAAATAGCCAAAGAGCATCAAATTTTTCAGAGTATTTGCTACTATTAATGGTGTCATGTACATGACCAATAACTTGACATCGCGCTTCTTCTGTAACACCTTCTTGTTTTAATTTGTTGTTTGCTGTTCCTCGGAACGAGTGAAAAACTTTGCCTTTTTCAACTATTCCAATTTTTGTAAGATACCTACCAAACCACTTGCTGGGTCCGTCGCTAAACCTGCCGTATTTATTAGGGGTTAAGTATGGAAACAGCAGTTTTTCATTTGGAAAGTTTGTTTTTAAGTCCTCAATATATTTATGTAACCCTATATCAATGAGGGCAGAGTGTAGCGGTATTACCCTTTTGGAGCTTGTAGTCTTAAGTTTCTTAAGATCATCGTCATTAATATCAATGACCCATATATTTGCACCATTTATATCGACAGAACGAATATCCGATAAATCAAGTTGGCAAATTTCTTCTATTCGTGCGCCAGTATAAAGACCAATCAGTGGCACCCATAACATGTGAGGCTTAAAAGTGCTGGCTGCTAGTAGTTTTGGATCTGCAAAGTTTTCAGGGTTAAATATTTTTTTTATATCATCATTGGTAAAAATATCATACGAAGACTCATCAGATTTATTTTTGATTTTTAGTTTTTGTCCATAAGTTGGTAGCGCCTTATCATTTGGTATTGCCCCCTGTAACTTCGCACAATTTAGAAAGGAGTTGATTGCGGCGATATATTTATTAACACTATTCACTGATAAGGACTTTCCAGTGACTTTTCCATTTTTCAAATCATTTACGAAATTGAAAATCACTTGGTTGGTAATGTTGGATACTGTTTTGTTAAAACCTATGTATTTATTAAATACATCAAATTTACTTTTGTATTCATCCACAGTTTTGGTGGAAACATCTGCGGAAATTCGCGACATCCATCCTAAAAGCAAATCACCAATAAGTGGTTCATTCAATTTTTTAGGGATATTAATGAACTCATGATCTATAGGTTCCTCTACTAATGTATGGCGAATATTTTTCCCATACATATTTACTAAAACCCTCTCTAAGGCTTCAGTATCACCTGGAATATTTGGGTCAGCCTCGTATTCAATCTTATTGGCTTGATCTCTCACCACCCAGGTTGCAATGTTAAATCGATGCATAAAGCTGTCCCAATCTGACTTACTAGATAATTTAGATAGGGTTAATATCGGCAAATTATTGGCATCTTTGATGCCAGTTGATAGCCTTAGGGCAATAAAGTGAGCAAGTGAATGAGCTACTTTATGGTCTTTGGTATGAAGTGAGCGTTTAATTTCTTTACGCCCAATCAGATTTTGGAGCTGAATTGGAACGATATAACGAAAATAATAAACGCCATGTCGTGAGCGTATTAGTCTAGCATTAAGCTTCAATTTTTACTCCAAGTGTCTCACCTAAGTGTCTCACTTGGAGTTTCTAATGTAATTTTACATCTTTAAAAATCAACGAGTTATAGCATTTGGCGGAGAAGGGGGGATTCGAACCCCCGATACCTGCGAAGGTATGCCTGATTTCGAGTCAGGTACATTCAACCAGCTCTGCCACTTCTCCGCGTTAAATCTAACTATTCAATCCCTTGGCTGGTGAGATATTCTTCATAATTACCGGTGAAATCAATAATGCCGTCGGCTCTGATTTCAATAATGCGCGTGGCAATTGAGCTCACAAATTCACGGTCATGGCTGACAAAAAATAAAGTCCCTTTATATTTATCCAAGGCCGTATTAAGCGCTTCAATAGACTCCATGTCCATGTGGTTTGTTGGCTCATCCATCAGCAATACATTGGTTTTTGCGAGCATGAGTTTGCCGTAAAGCATGCGGCCTTTTTCACCACCAGAGAGTACTTTGACAGATTTTTTTGTAGCCTCAGTCGGGAACAGCAATCGCCCTAGCATGCTGCGGACAGTATTGTCATCGTCACCTTGTTGGCGTTGCTTGGTCATCCACTCAAACAAGTCTTCACCATGTTCAAATTCATATTCATGGTCTTGTGCAAAGTAGCCAAGTTTTGCTTTTTCTGCCCATTTCACTTCGCCATGTTTAGGGGTTAAATCACCTGCTAAACAACGTAAAAAAGTGGTTTTACCAATACCGTTCTCACCGATAATCGCCACTTTTTCGCCTGCTTCAAAAATGAGCTCGACATCATTAAATAAAGTTTTATCAAACCCATGACTAAGTTTTTTGAGTTCTACCGCATTTCGGTGTAGTTTTTCTCGATCATCAAACTCAAAGCGAATAAATGGATATTGGCGGCTAGAAGGTTTAAATTCTTCCACTTTAATTTTATCAATTTGTTTGGCTCGGCTGGTGGCTTGTTTAGCTTTAGACGCATTTGCTGAAAAGCGGCGCACAAAGTCTTGTAAATCCGCAATTTGCTGCTTTGCTTTTGCATTATCTTTGGCTTGTTGGTTACGCGCGGCTATGCTGGCTTCCATGTAGTCGTCGTAGTTACCAGGGTAAGAGGTGATTTTGCCATAGTCCATATCGCAGGTATGTGTGCACACTTGGTTTAAAAAGTGGCGGTCATGCGAAATAATCACCATGGTGCAGTCGCGATTATTTACCACGTCTTCTAACCACCGAATGGTATTAATGTCCAAGTTGTTGGTGGGCTCATCTAGCAACAACACGTCTGGGTTAGCAAACAAGGCTTGCACCAGCAGTACGCGCAACTTCCAGCCCGGCGCGACGGCGCTCATGGGGCCGTTATGTTGCTCAATTGGAATGCCTACACCCAATAACAGCTCGCCAGCACGCGCCTCTGCTGTATAACCATCGTACTCAGCAAACACGCCTTCTAGCTCAGCTGCGCGCATGTAGTCTTCTTCGGAGGCTTCTAAATTGGCGTAGATGGCATCGCGCTCTTGCATGGCTTTCCACATTTGTTCGTGACCCATCATCACGACATCAAGTACGCGCTGGTCTTCATACGCAAATTGGTCTTGGCGTAAAAACGCCATCCGTTCGTTTGAATCAAGCGAAATATTGCCCGATGAGGGTTCTAATTCGCCCGCTAAAATCTTCATAAATGTAGATTTACCACAGCCATTTGCGCCAATCAAACCGTAGCGATTACCGTTATCAAATTTGATAGAAACGTTTTCAAATAGCGGTTTGGCGCCAAACTGCATGGTGATATTGTTAGCAATTAACATGTTTTCTCAGACTATAAATTAAAATTTAAAACTTACTTTAGAACTTGTTGTAGATGACCACTTCATCCATGCTGAGCTGGCCGCCGCGTGGGCGTGCGGGTTCTAACGCTTTGCCAATCACCACAAACATGGTGGGAATATGGTCGGCAGGTAAATTAATCAATTTTGCAACGGCATCAAAATTAAAGCCATCCATCGGGCAAGTGTCGTAACCCATTGCTTTTGCCGCCAACATGATGGTCTGTGCAGCCATGCCGCATGAACGCATCGCCTCGTCGCGTTGCACTTGCACATTCTCTTGATAATATTGCTGAATGGCAGGGATTAAATAATCTTGCACGGGCTTGGGTGCATTTGCCCAATAACGCTCGGGGTTTTTCTCCCAAGCTTTTAAATCTGCAGTCAAAATAATTAACAAGGAGGCATCAGTGACTTGCGCTTGATTCCAACTGGCAGCGCGAATCTGTTTTCTAAGTTCAGTATCAGTGACCACCACAAAACGCCAGTGCTGAATATTAAACGCAGTCGGCGAGAGCATTGCCAACGATAACAGTTGGTCAATTTCTGCTTGCGTCATAGTGTGTTGTGGATCGTAAGATTTTACCGAGCGGCGCTCAGTGATGGCTTGGCTAACGTTCATTTTTTCTTTCTATATTTTTAATTCAATTAATAGTGTATTTCAATAATTTCTAAAGCTAATTTTCCGGCTGGGCGTTGCCAAATCACTTGGTCACTCACTTTTTTACCAATTAACGCCTTGGCAATTGGCGAAACATAACTGACTTTTTGTGCTGAAATGTCGGCTTCGTCTTCGCCAACGATATGAAATTGATGCACTGCACCATTTTCGTCTTCCACCTCAACCTTGGCGCCAAACAACACAACATCTTTGGGTTGCAGCTTAGGTTCAACACATTGTGCACTTTCAAATCTGGCTGAAAAATAACGTAGATCACGGTCAATTTCAGCAAGCTTTTGCTGTGCATTGGGGTCGTCTTTTTGGCTCACGTATTCTAAGCGCTCATTTTCTAATCTATTTAACCTAAGTTGTAACTGCTGTAAGCCATTTGGCGTTACATAATTGGTGTGTGGGCTAAGCGGACGTTCAGGTAAATCCGTCCCCACCAGCTCCAAATCATCTTCTTTTACAAAACCACGACTCAAATTTTTCCCCTATAACTTTATGCAGTAAAGAAAATCTTTATTTCTGCAGCTTCTGGGTTGTTCGGCATATCAAGAGGGTGCGGATAAACACAATCTGCCTCTGCTTCTTGCGAAGCACTAAATGTCATGTCCAGCACAAGTGGCAATCCACTACAAACTCTCACTGGCGCATAATTATTTGCATGAATATGAATCACTGATAAGGAAAATGCTTCAATAAATTCTTGAATCCGTTGAATGTGTATATCGCAATCGTGAAACTCAATGACTAAACCAGTGATTCTGGTTTGATTGCAAATGAGATCATCTAAAATACGATACTCGTTGCCTTCTATGTCAATTTTTAGATAAATATTTTTTGCATCAACACTATCAAACACCTCTTGCATGGTGGTGTAATTTTCACTGAATTTTGGGCCAATTAATTGCTCGATGTGCGTATTGTCACCTAGAAAAAACTTTCGATAATTTATTAATGTCCGCAACCAATACCAAACAAGTTTTGGTTTGTGTATGCTTAACAGACTTCTAAAAAACTGTTCGGTTAGGTAACGTTTACCTACACTTCTTCCATACGCAAGCACAGGCATTTGTTTTGTTGTGACAAAATCGCGCTCAAACGACCACTCCTCTGTCAAGCCAAGCGAAATAAGTAACTCACTATTTTCAATATCTTTTGGCGCTACCAAAAACCCACCGTGATTTGGTTTTCCTAATCTCACAAGTTGTTGAACCGTTTTATGTTTAAATGACTCTGGTAAAAGTGCTTTAATCATACTTTCCCTTGCAAAGAAATTATTCCCACTCAATCGTCGCTGGGGGTTTACCAGAAATATCATAAACCACCCGGTTGATTCCGCGCACTTCGTTAATGATTCTATTCGATACTTTGCCTAATAACGCATAAGGGAGTTCCGCCCAATGCGCAGTCATAAAGTCACTCGTCACTACGGCGCGCAAAGCAACCACATAATCATAAGTGCGGCCATCGCCCATCACGCCGACAGATTTAACCGGTAAGAATACAGTAAAGGCTTGGCTGGTGAGGTCGTACCAAGTTTTGCCAGTTTTTTCACAACTAGTATTGCGTAATTCTTCAATAAAAATCGCATCAGCACGTTGTAATAACAAGGCGTATTCGCTTTTAACTTCGCCCAAAATACGAACCCCTAAGCCTGGGCCTGGGAAGGGGTGGCGATAGACCATGTCTCTTGGTAATCCTAAAGCGACACCGAGTTCACGCACCTCATCTTTAAATAAATCACGTAAAGGCTCTAGTAATTTAAGGCCAAGTTGTTCAGGTAACCCGCCGACATTATGATGGCTTTTGATGGTGACTGCTTTTTTAGATTTTGCACCGCCAGACTCAATGACATCAGGGTAAATGGTGCCTTGTGCTAAAAAGGTTGCGCCTTTGTGGCCGTTGCCACTGGCTTTCAATTTTGCAGCTTCGGCTTTAAATACTTCGACAAATTCGGCACCAATAATTTTACGTTTGGCTTCTGGGTCGCTCACGCCTGCCAATTTACTCATAAATTGCTCGGTGGCATCGACACGAATGACTTTTGCATGTAAGCGGCCTGCGAACATGTCCATAACCATGTCACCTTCATTGAGGCGTAATAAGCCGTGATCAACAAAGACACAGGTGAGTTGGTCACCAATCGCGCGGTGAATCAACGCAGCGGCAACGCTAGAATCCACGCCACCAGAGAGACCTAAAATGACCTCTTCGTTACCGACCTGTGCTTTGATTTTAGCGACAGCTTCAGTAATATAGTCGCCCATAATCCAATCAGGTTTTACCTCACAAATTTCTAACACAAAGCGTTCAAGCATGGCTTGGCCTTGTTTGGTGTGGGTGACTTCAGGGTGAAATTGCACTGCATAGAATTTGCGATTTTCATCCGCCATGGCAGCAATCGGTGTCGTGTCGTTGCTGGCAATAATTTTAAAGCCTGTAGGTAACGCTGTCACTTTGTCGCCATGACTCATCCAAACATCAATCAGTCCATGGCCTTCGCTATTGGTGGCATCCTGAATATCACGGAATAGGGCAGAGTGCCCACGCGCGCGAACTTGTGCGTAGCCAAATTCTCGTTTATGGCCAGCTTCCACCTTGCCGCCTAATTGTTGCGCCATGGTTTGCATGCCGTAACAAATGCCTAGCACTGGCACACCTAACTCAAAAACCGCTTGCGGGGCTTTATCAGTTTCTTCTTCATAAACACTGGCATGACTGCCGGACAAAATGATGCCATCAGCGCCAAAATTTTTGACAAACTCGTCAGAAACATCACAGGGATGAATTTCACAATACACATGCGCTTCACGCACACGGCGGGCGATGAGTTGGGTGACTTGAGAGCCGAAATCAAGAATGAGAATTTTTGAGTGCATAAATTTTTTAGGTGACTTAAATAGATAAAAGCGCAGCATTTTCCGCTGCGCTTTTACGCGATTAACTTAAAATTAATCAACCCTGTAGTTAGGGGCTTCTTTGGTAATTTGTACGTCATGCACGTGCGATTCACGCATGCCAGCGCTGGTGATTTGCACAAACTCGGCTTTGCTACGCAATTCGTGAATATCTTTTGCCCCGACATAGCCCATAGAAGCACGTAAGCCGCCCATGAGCTGATGAATGACTGCTACTACGCTCCCCTTATATGGCACGCGGCCTTCAATGCCTTCAGGGACTAATTTATCTGCGTTGCCGTCTGACTCTTGGAAGTAGCGATCAGATGAGCCCTTTTGCATTGCACCAACCGAACCCATGCCGCGGTAAGATTTATAGGAGCGACCTTGGTAAAGTTCCACTTCGCCCGGTGCTTCTTCAGTGCCAGCAAACATGCCGCCCAACATCACGCAATGCGCGCCAGCGGCGATGGATTTTGAAATGTCGCCAGAAAAACGAATGCCCCCATCAGCAATAAAAGGAACACCGGATTTTTCCAACGCTTTGGCAACATTACTAATAGCCGTAATTTGCGGTACACCGACCCCAGCCACAATACGTGTGGTACAAATGGAGCCTGGGCCAATCCCAACTTTCACACAGTCAGCACCGTTATCTACCAGTGCCAGTGCAGCTTCAGCCGTTGCAATATTGCCGCCAATTACTTGTAAATTTGGGTAATGTGTTTTTGCCCACTTCACGCGGTCAAGCACACCTTGTGAATGTCCATGTGCAGTATCTACCACAATCGCGTCTACGCCAGCCTCAGCCAATGCTGCGATGCGCTCATCCGTACCATCACCCACACCAACAGCCGCGCCAACACGCAAACGGCCTTTGCTGTCTTTACATGCCAGTGGGTAATCGGAAGATTTTTGAATGTCTTTTACGGTAATCAGGCCTTTGAGTTCGTATTTTTCTCCAACCACTAAGAGTCGCTCTAAGCGATGTTTATGCAGTAAGCCCATAATTTCTTCACGGCTTGCGCCTTCGCGCACGGTCACCAAGCGCTCTTGCGGTGTCATCACATTGCTAACAGCTTGGTCTAAATTCGTTTCAAAGCGTAAATCACGATTTGTGACAATGCCAACTACTTTACCTTCGTGTAATACAGGTAAGCCAGAAATTTTATGTAGTTTTGTGAGATCAATGACTTCACGGACGCTCATGCTTGGGTGAATGGTCACTGGGTCAATCACCACGCCTGATTCAAAACGTTTTACACGGGAAACGCGGGAAGCCTGCATTTCAATCGTCATGTTTTTGTGAATGATGCCCATCCCGCCAAGTTGCGCTAACGCAATGGCTATTCGTGCTTCTGTCACAGTATCCATGGCAGCAGAAAGTAGTGGTATGTTAAGGCGAATTTTTTTAGTGAGCTGTGTGGCCAAACTCACTTCTTTAGGAAGCACGTTGGAATGTGCCGGAACGAGTAAAACATCATCAAAAGTCAAAGCTTGTTGCAGTAAACGCATGCGTTAATCCTTTAAGCCAAAACGAGATTATACAGATTTAAGTTTTCCAACGCGATAGCGAAGATAGTACAACTAAAGAAACAGAATAATTTGCCGATAAAAGGGCGTAGCCTCCCTTATAAACCAAATTTGCGATTTGTATTGAGAACTTAGAAAATGAATATGGTAAAAATATTGACGATTTTTTTAATCTTTGCAGCAACAGGGCTGCCTGCGCAAGCGGATATTTACAAATACAAGGATAGCGATGGCAAGTGGCGTTACACTGACGTGCCGCCGCGCAGTGATGTTAAATTTGACGTCATTTCTAGAAAAAAAGAAGACACCAATAAAAATCCAAAAATCATGACCAAAGCGGAAGTATTGCAGGCAACATCAGCGCCTAAAAGCGACAAAATCGCTGTGAGCGAACAAAAAAATAGTGATGCGGCCAAAGATAAAGAAACTGCAAAAGCCGATGCTGAAAAAATCAAGGCGGCACAATTGGCTGTAGCTCAGGAAAGTGCAGCCATTAAAGAAGAAAATTGCAAAATGGCCAAAATGAATTTGGCGACTTATCAACAAGGTGGTCGACTCAAAAGAATAAACGAAAAAGGTGAGCCTGTGATGTTAAGTGATGCGGATATTGCTAGCGGAAGAGTAGCTGCGCAGAAAGAGGTTGATCAGTACTGTGGTTCTTGATTTTTTGGTACTACAAAAAAACTGAAATCGCGCAGTTAGCTGCGCGATTTTTATTGATAATTTCGGGGTGTGAAAAATTATTCGGCTGGCAAGTCACCACCGCCTTTACGCATAATTTTGCCTTCAGCGGCGCGTTGTTTGCGTACTTCTTTTGGGTCGGCGATTAGGTTGCGATATATTTCCACACGATCCATGTGGCGTAGAGGTGTGTCCAATTTCGCCAATTTTCCAAATAGGCCGACTTTATTCACTGCCAAATCAATGTCGGGGAATTTTTGCAAAATACCAGATTGTAAAATGGCTTGCTCTGCCGTGATGCCTTGGTGTGCTTTAATCGGGATAATCTGTTGTTCATGCGGTAGCGCGTAGGCGACTTCCACAATCACTTCATCGTTACTTGCTGTTGGCATTTTTAATTAACCTTTTTTGTATATTTTTTCCGCGCGTGCCACAAAGTTATCTACAAATGTGTTTGCAATATGGCTAAATACAGGCGCGATAATTTTCTCTAACATGGCACTGGAGAACTCATAATGCAGCTTGAATTCTATTTTACAGGCTTCAGTGTTTAAAGCAGTAAATTGCCAAAGTCCGGAAAATTTTTTAAACGGCCCTTCTCGTAGTTGCATGGTCATTAAGCGTGGAAAATCTTTGGTATTTTCCGTACAAAATGTTTGCTTTAACCCGTGGTAATCAATATGAATCGCCGCGACGGTGCAGGTTTCGTCTTGCTGTTTAACTTTCACGCCGCCGCACCAAGGTAAAAATTCTGGATATTTATGTACGTCATCGACCAGCAAAAACATTTCGCTTGCGGAATGTGGTACCAACACGGTTTTTGAAACTTCTGCCATATTTTTACAAAAATAAATGAATACCAAGTTTTAAAGGCAACTAGCGTAAAATAGCGATTTTAAGTGATTCAACCGCATTATGAGCATCGCACAAAATAAAAAAGCTTTTTTTGATTATTTTATCGAAGAAAAATACGAGGCCGGTATCGTCCTAGAAGGCTGGGAAGTGAAAGCCATTCGCGATAATCGCGCTAATTTAAAAGAGGCTTACGTCGTGATTATGCGTGGCGAAGTGTATTTGATCGGTTGCCACGTCACGCCTATGGGCGCAGCCTCTACACATATTCGCCCAGATGCAATACGCACGCGCAAGTTATTGTTACACAACGAAGAAATTGCAAAACTTATTGGTAAAGTGGAGCGCTCTGGATATACCATTGTGCCGTTGGATTTACATTATTCAAAAGGACGCATCAAGTTGCAAATTGGCCTCGCCAAAGGTAAAAAGCAGCATGATAAGCGCGACGTGGAAAAAGAAAAAGATTGGAAACGTGAGCAAAGTTCGATTATGAAAAGTCATAATCGAAGGGCTTAGTGCATTTTAAAATGGTGATTGGTTTGAGAATAATTCTTGGTTTTTTTTGTAGTCTTATGATTTTATCTGCGCACGCTGAAACTGAGGAAGATGGTGCGTTTTGGTTGAATGTAAACGCGCAAGGAGCACTGCCAGTCAAGGGGTTGCATTGGTATGCTGAAGTTCAACCGCGTTGGCGACAAGAAGGCAAGCATTTTGATACGTCTATTTTAAGGCCATCGCTTTTTTATGCTATGAATGATCATGTCAGTGGGTGGGTCGGTTATGCCAACATTCGTTTTCACCCAAATGGCCAATCTGCGCGAGAGGAAAATAGGCTTTGGCAACAGTTTTTGTATAAACTTGAGCCGATTGATCGTTTATACGTTCAAAGTCGCACGCGTCTTGAGCAGCGACATTTTGAGCATGCGAGTGATACGGGTCACCGACTAAGGCAGTTGTTTAGAATTTCGACACCAGTTTTTTCCTCGGCATATTCGCTTGTATTTTGGGATGAATATTTTATACATCTGAATGATACAGACTGGGGAGCGAATCGTGGTTTTGACCAAAATCGTGCTTTTATAGGGGTTAATAGTAAATTAAACTCTCAAGCTTCTATTGAGATAGGCTATTTGAATCAGTTTGTTAATTCAAGAAATCTTGACAAAGAAAATCATATTTTTTCAACAACGTTGAACCTTTCGTTTTAAATCACATCATATAAAGGCTATAATACAGATTGCTTTGGGGTTGACTAGGTTTCGACGTGGGTTGCAAAGCAGTGCAGGGCATACCGAGGGTTCAGGTTTCCTCGTAAATCCATCTGAAAAAGTATAGTCGCAAACGACGAAACTTACGCTCTAGCCGCTTAATCCGGCTGGACGCTGCACCATCTCTCCCGTGGGGTGGATTGGGGTAACTCATACGCAGCGTCATAAACACGGGATACGTTTTACGTTGGGTTACTTAGCGTAGAATTAACCTTAAGGTGACTCGCCGTATTCTTGCTTGCTCGTTGGTGCGGGTGCGGTTAAATTAAACAACACAGCTAAGTATGTAGAACTGTCTGTGGAGGGCTTGCGGACGGGGGTTCGATTCCCCCCAGCTCCACCATTTAAGTGTTTCACCTAGCATCAGAAAGTATCTAAACCCTAGTAAATTCAAGCAACTAGGGTTTTTTTACGCCTTTTATCGTCGCATGGCATATCTTTACATACCCCAATTGCTGGGGGTGTAAATGTGGGGTACTTTGCATTTATGAAAGTGAGATACCCCAATGGCACTTACAAACACCGCTGTACTGAACGCAAAACCCACGGGCAAGGCTTTTAAGCTGTACGATGAAAAAGGGCTGTTTCTTAATGTGTCTGCAAGCGGGGGTAAACTTTGGCGGTTTAAATATCGTTTTGTAGGCAAAGAGAAGCTGTTAGCTTTAGGCGCTTATCCCGAAGTTAGTCTAGCTGAAGCGCGGGCGCGGCGTGACGGGGCTAGAAAGCTACTTTCACAAATTCCACCCGTTGACCCTAGTGATGTTAAAAAAGCACAAAAGCAAAGTGTTTATTCTAATCAAGCAAATAGTTTTGAGTTAATTGCGCGTGAATGGGCGGAATCATATTTTGTAAACAAGTCGGAATCACACAAAGAGCGCACATTAAGACGGCTTGAGGTGTATATATTCCCATGGCTAGGCAACAAGCCCGTTTCTGAAATACCCGCCCCTGAAGTTTTAGATGTAGTTAAACGCCCGCAAGGCCAGAGCAAGTTAGAAACAGCACACAGAGCTTTGCAAGCGACAGGGCAAGTAATGCGATATGCGGTACAAACTGGCAAAGCGATCCGTGATGTGACAGCCGATTTAAGAGGTGCTTTACCAAGCCCGCAAGTTAAGCACATGGCATCATTTTCCGAACCTAAACAAGTTGCGGAATTGTTAAGGGCAATAGAAGCCTTTCAAGGCTCTTTTACGGTTGAATGTGCATTACGGCTTTCGCCATTGGTGTTTACACGCCCTAGCGAGCTACGCAGGGCAAAATGGGCGGATATTGACCTTGATGCGGGTGAGTGGGGTTATTTTGTCACCAAGACAAAAAACCAGCATATCGTACCTTTATCAACACAGGCTATTGAGATTCTAAAAGCTATACATCCATTAAGTGATCATGGTGAGTTTGTATTTAAGGCGGACACGACCCTAAAAAACCAATGAGTGAAGCAGCTATCAATGCAGCGTTAAAACGCATGGGCTATGACACCCAAACGCAGATAACAGCGCACGGGTTTAGGGCAATGGCCAGAACTATTTTACATGAGCGCTTAAATGTTGACCCGCACATCATTGAGCATCAATTAGCACATAAAGTACCCGATGCTTTAGGGCAAGCCTATAACCGCACCAAGTTTTTAGATCAGCATGTAGTCATGATGCAGCAATGGGCGGATTATTTAGACGAATTCAAAGCGGGCGCAAAAATAGTACCATTCAAACAGGCTTAATTGTTATTAACGGTTGACGTTAATAACGATATTCGTTAATATAAAAATCAATGATTCAAACATTCAAATGCACTGATACAAAAGCCATATTTGCGGGTGAACGTATTGCTAGATTCGTCAATATTGAACGGGTGGCGATACGCAAGCTGCAAATGCTCCATGCGGCCAACACGCTATACTTTTTGCGCGTACCACCTGCAAACCGACTAGAAGCCTTGAAGGGCGACAGGCAAGGCCAGCATGGCATTAGGATTAACGACCAATGGCGCATTTGTTTTGTTTGGCTAAACAGCAATGTTGCCGATGTTGAAATTGTGGACTACCACTAAGAGGAAATTATGCGCACTATTCCATTAGCCCACCCGGGTGAAATACTGTTAGAAGACTGGCTAAAACCCATGAATCTAAGCCAATACGCTCTCGCAAAGGCGATTGATGTACCACCGAGACGCATTAACGAAATTGTGAAAGGCTTGCGAGGCATTACCCCTGATACAGCTTTAAGGCTTGGTGCATTTTTTAATACCGATGCGCAAAGCTGGGTAAATCTACAAGCGCATTACGATACAGAAATCACCCGCGAAGCAATGCAAGAGGTGCTAGGGAAAATACAACCGATAGCCGCATAAAGCTCAAAGAAACACGCTAGGAGCTATTCCCTGATTGATGCTGCTTGACACAGCTTGACATTGTTTTATACTTGTACAATATATTGAACAACACAAGGTATTGTCATGCAAGTGATTAGCTATTCCGAGGCACGAAACTCACTCAAAGCGGTATTAGACAGCGTAAATGATAACGCAGACGTGACCATTATTAACCGCCGCGATGCAGGTAACGCGGTAGTCATGTCACTAGACCATTACAACAGCATTATGGAAACCTTATACCTGATGCAAAGCCCAGCTAATGCGGCTTACGTAATGGAATCTATTGCGCAATTTAAAGCAGGCAAAGCCACTGCTAAACAGTTGATAAAAGACTAAATGGCGCGGCTGCTAGTTTTTACCCCAAACGCATGGGCAGATTACACCTACTGTCAAACGCAAGATAAAAAGACGCTTAAACGTATTAACACACTCATAGAGGCCACAGCGCGCGAACCATTTACAGGGATAGGAAAACCTGAAGCCCTGCGTGGGGATTTAACGGGCTTTTATTCAAGGCGCATTGATGATGTGAATCGGCTAGTGTATCAAGTCACGGAATCGGAATTGCAGATTATCACGTGTCGATACCACTACAGCGATAAGTAACGTGCGAAATGGACTCAATCGCACTAAGTTTAGACCAACGCAAAACCATGATGTAGCAATGGGCTGATTATTTAGATGAACTTAAAGCGGGTGCAAAGATAATGCCATTTAAAAAGGAATAAAGTTTAATCACACCTAGCCCCAGCCTAATTAACTGGTGCGAAAACTAAGCAACCCTAGCTTAGCTGGTGTGGTTTCCAAATACAGGGCAAACGCAAAGGGGCGTTTATGGTCATCATTTCATGATGAACTAAATTTAAAATCCCAAAAGGAATATATCAATATTGCACTAGAGAAAGCTTTAAATATATTTATATGGTTATGTGCGTATTCTCATTTAGTTGACCAGCAATTCTTATTTACATTGACCAGTTATTCTTATTCACGCAGCCAACTAAAATCACTCAGGTCAGTTGAATGATTTGATTTAATAACTCACGAACTTGCGTAAAATAAGATTCGTGCAATTGACCTAAAGGGTGTGGTTTTGTGTCACACACGCGCCAATCAAAAGACTTTGGTTGATGACAAAGGACATAACTTGTTTTATCCGATTTATTGCCTGACGCTTTTCCAGCAATCACAGCAAAAGGATTGCTGGCATTGTATTCTGCTGTTGTCATTGGCAACCCAATAACCAATGAGGTTTTATCATTAAAGACTCGTGGAGACAGCACAAGGAATGGATGAATGTCACGCATTTCTTGACCAACTTGAGGATTGCAGTTTATCCAGATAACATCTTGTCGATCTGGCACCCAATTTAATTGAGGCTTTACCAATTTTCAGCGCCTAATGTTTGTGAAGCAACCATCACTTCACCACCATGCTCTGCAGGATTAAATAACGCTAATCGCTGCTCTAAAGTTAAAGCCACTTCTGCGACTGGCTTAATGATGATTTCTCCATTAAGAACGCTGATGCGCACACGTTGATTTGCTTTCAAGTGTGATTCACGCGCAATTGCCGCAGGCAAGCGCACACCTAAATTATTACCCCATTGCTTAACGTCTAACTCTACTTCAATCATGACTTTCTCCACACATGATGTATAAACGAAAGTATAAACATAATCATGTGAGTGTCAAGGCTGAGAACAATCAATTAGTTGTTGTTACTGAAAGTAAGAATGGCGGTCAGTTTAAGTAATTGTGTTGGACAGTTGTTATGAAAGTAAGTGGGCAATCAGCATGAGAATATGCAGTCACCTAAAATGGGCTATAAAGAACTAGCTTTCAGATTGAACACTGAGAACTTAAAAACCAGCCGTGGCAATCAATGGACTTTTCGCAGCCTATACCGAATGATGCAACGGAAAGGTGTACGCTTGCATGATATAAAAAACGGGCATTTTCAGACCCCATAAAAAGGGCATTTAAGTACATATATGCGCGCGTGCGCGAGACGCCACCAGTTAATTGATTTAAGTTTTTATAAATCAATTGGTTAATGGTCGATTCAATGGGTTTTCAACTAGCACAATCAATACATCAATATCTAAAGTAGATGCGGGTGAGTCAGTTCATTAAAGTGCTGAATATTCAATTAGATAAAACTATGTTACATGGCAATTTCCCGACTCGTAAAAAAGAGGTGGAAGCATTTATTTATTGGGTGGGCGGGTGAAAAGTCTAGGTATTTGTTTCTACTAACCGACTGCTACCAATCACAACCATAAACATCCTGAAAAAAGATATTTTGATTTAAAAGCATTTGGAGTTTTCAGACCAATACGCGCGCGAAGTAAGAAATATTTTAGGGTGACTTACGATGTGGTGGGGTATCTTTGGGGGTATCTGTAAAATTTGATAAATCTACATTGGCTTAGATAAAGAGCTGTAGGAATTTGTTTGATTGACCACAGATCAAAAATCTGGAGACCACTCCGGTCCAATTTATACCTATATAAAATAACAAGTTATATTGATATACAAAAAAGACCATTCCGTCTCGGGTGGTCTTTTTTTTGTCTATGTTTGGTCACATTTCGGACACAAATGGCCATATTTTGGCTGAATTTATTTAGAGTTCTTGGACTTGTAGTGCTTTGCTGATAGAGCGGCAATTCATTTTTTTGTGTTCTCAATCAAAAGAATTCATCTAATATGCGTATATGTTAATTAAACAAAATTTCCAATAATATGCGCAAATCTGATTCCGGCATGATCTATGCCCCATGGGAAAAAACGTTTGGCCGGGTGCTAACGCCATTCGAAGAGTTTATTCATAAGCAAACGACGAGTGGGCTGATTTTAATAGGCACAGCAATTCTGGCCTTGTTGTTGGCAAACAGCTCGCTACTTGAATCTTATACGCATCTAATCCATGCGCCCATATCTTTACAAGTGGGCGAGTGGAATATCAGCATGACGCTTCATCACTTTGTTAATGATGGCTTAATGGCAATTTTCTTTTTTGTTGTCGGTTTGGAGCTCAAGCGCGAATTTTTGGTGGGCGAGCTTTCGAGTGTTCGTCATGCCGCGCTGCCAATTCTTGCAGCCATTGGCGGCATGATTGTTCCTGCTTTAATTTATTTAGCTTTTAATCATGATGATGTCAATATGATGCGAGGTTGGGGGATTCCAATGGCAACCGATATTGCATTTGCTGTTGGAGTTTTAGTGTTGCTTGCTGACCGCATACCCAAAGGGTTAATTACTTTTTTAGTCGCATTGGCGATAGCTGACGATCTTGGTGCTGTTTTAGTGATTGCTGTTTTCTATACTCAAGCGCTCTCAGCAACATGGCTAATGGCTTCAGCGTTATTGGTTTTTCTGTTGGTAACACTCAATTTAACGGGTATTCGTAATTTGATCCCGTATTTTATTGTTGCAGTTATTTTATGGTACGCATTGTTGCAATCGGGCGTGCATGCAACGCTAGCGGGGGTAATTGGCGCATTTTGCGTCCCTGCGCGCTCTAAATATGACCCATACCTTTTTACTGAGCATGTAAAAGATAAGCTGGTTGAGTTTGATCAACAAAAAAAACCAACGACCAATATGCTTGCTGATCAGCAGCTTTATGGCGTGGTGACAGAAATTGAGCGTAGCACGTATGCCGTGCAAACACCGTTGCAAAGGCTGGAAAGCTTTTGGCATTTTCCAGTCGCATTTTTCGTGATTCCAATTTTTTCGATTGTCAATGCGGGTATCCCGATTGAGCTTTCGACTTTTTCAAGCACGCTCTCTAACCCTGTCATGCTAGGTGTTTCATTGGGGTTGCTGGTAGGAAAATTTGTTGGCATCACATTTGCCAGTTGGCTCGCTATTAAACTCAAACTCGGCGTGTTGCCCGCAAAAACCAAATTTAGCCAAATTGCAGCAGTATCGCTACTGGGCGGCATTGGTTTCACCATGTCTATTTTTATTGCTGAGCTTGCCTTTGCCGATGCGCCAGAATACTTGCTGCTAGCAAAAACTGGGATTTTATTATCGTCTACAGTTGCAGCTTTGCTAGGCTTTGTATTGCTTTATTTTTTAGGTGAGCGGCGTAACAAATAGGCTATATACGGCTAATCAAAATTTGGTAGTAGTACATCTTGTCATGCGGCAATTTTCCTAATTTAAGTATAATGGCGAAATGGCAGATCAAGAACTAGACCAATTAAGAATCCCACCCCATTCAGTTGAAGCTGAGCAGTCCGTCATCGGCGGCTTATTGCTTGAGAATGAAGCGCTGGATAAAGTCGCGGATATTTTGTCACCGAACGATTTTTATCGGCATGACCACAAAACCATCTACCTACATATCGCAAAGCTGGTTGAACGCAATAAGCCTGCCGATATTGTGACGGTGGCGGAGTCGCTGGAAAATAACGCCGAGCTTTCCGAAGTTGGCGGTTTGGCTTATTTGGCCACATTGGCACAAAGTACACCAACAGCGGCTAACATACGGCGATATGCTGAGATCGTGCATGAACGTGCTGTCATGCGTCAGTTAGTTACGGTCGGCTCAGGCATTGCAGAAAGTGCTTATGTGCCCAATGGCCGCGATGCACAACAATTGCTGGATGAAGCTGAAGCGAAAATTTTCCAGATTGCCGAAGGCGGCAGAAAAACTTCTGAAGGGTTCACCGATATTAAAGTGTTGCTACCGCAGGTAGCTGACCGTATCGACATGTTGTTTTCCCGTGACAATCCGTCAGACGTTACTGGCATCCCAACAGGTTTTGCTGATTTAGATTCGATGACTTCCGGCTTGCAGCCCGGTGACTTGGTGATTGTAGCCGGGCGACCTTCAATGGGTAAAACAGCGTTTGCGATTAATATTGCTGAAAACGTTGCGCTTGAAACTGGTTTGCCTGTGGCTATTTTTTCCATGGAAATGCCTTCCACACAACTGGCGATGCGGATGATCGGTTCCGTTGGTCGGCTAGATCAGCACCGCATGCGAACTGGCCGCTTAGAAGATGAAGATTGGGAAAAACTGACCACCGCATTGGGTAAATTAAATGAAGCGCCGGTGTTTATTGACGAAGGCTCTGGTTTAAGCTCATTTGATGTTCGCGCTCGCGCGAGACGCTTACATCGTCAATGCGGAAAATTGGGCTTGATTGTATTGGATTATTTACAGCTGATGACAGCGCCAGCCGGTCGACAACAAGAAAATCGCGCCACTGAAATTTCAGAAATTTCACGTTCATTAAAGGCATTAGCAAAAGAGTTAAATGTGCCGCTTATTGCCATTTCTCAACTAAATCGTAGTGTAGACCAACGCCCTGATAAGCGTCCAGTGATGAGTGATTTACGCGAATCTGGAGCGATTGAACAAGATGCTGACATCATTATGTTCGTTTATCGCGACGAATATTATCACCCTGATAGCCAAGACAAAGGCACCGCTGAAATTATCATCGCTAAGCAACGTAACGGCCCGATCGGACGCGTTCGATTGACATTTATGGGGCAACATACCCGCTTTGAAAATTTTGCTGGTAACGCAAACATGGCTGACGAATATTAATCTGCATGGCCAAATCAAAAACCGTTTACACCTGCACTGAATGCGGCGGGATCGAGCTGAAATGGCAGGGACAATGCCCGAGCTGCCAAGCATGGAATACTCTGGTCGAAACAATCGCTGAATCCGGGAGCACTAGCGCGATCGCCAGTCGCTATGCGCCGCTGGCTGAAACAGCAGGTTTGCAAAAATTAGCTGACGTTGAAGCGGCAGAAATCGCGCGGCAAACCACAGGGATGAGTGAGTTTGATCGCGTACTAGGTGGCGGTTTAGTGCCGAGTGGTGTCGTGCTGATTGGTGGTGATCCCGGCATTGGTAAATCTACGCTGTTACTGCAAATGCTGTGCCATATTGGCAATGCACGCAAAGCCATCTATGTCAGTGGAGAAGAATCTCCACAGCAAATTGCCATGCGCGCCAAACGTTTAAATTTGGATGCCAGTCCAATTTCGTTGTTGGCAGAAATTAATCTTGAAAAAATCATTGGCATCTTGCAGCAGCATAAGCCTGAAATTGCCATTATCGACTCCATTCAAACGGTATATTCTGAAGCGTTGCAATCAGCGCCTGGTTCGGTTGCACAAGTGCGCGAATGCTCAGCGCAGCTGACGCGTTTTGCCAAGCAGGTCGGCACGACTGTGATATTGGTCGGCCATGTGACTAAAGAAGGTTCATTGGCTGGCCCACGCGTGCTGGAACATATTGTCGACACTGTACTCTATTTTGAGGGCGACCAAAATTCGTCTTTCCGCTTGATCCGCGCATTTAAAAACCGCTTTGGCGCTGTCAACGAAATGGGCGTATTTGCGATGACCGAAAAAGGGTTACGCGAAGTCACCAATCCATCGGCATTATTTTTATCGCACCACGCGAGCCAAGTTGCTGGTTCGTGCATTACCGTGACGATTGAGGGTACGAGGCCGTTATTGATAGAAATTCAGGCTTTGGTGGATGATGCGCATGGCAACCATCCAAAAAGATTATCGGTTGGCCTAGAGCAAAATCGTCTAGCCATGTTGCTTGCAGTTTTGCATCGGCATGCTGGTGTTGCCTGTTTTGATCAAGATGTATTTATTAATGCGGTTGGTGGGGTAAAAATTGCCGAGCCTGCGGTGGATTTGGCCGTACTGCTTTCTGTGGTTTCATCATTTAAAAACAAAAGCTTAAGTGAGAAACTAATTGTGTTTGGTGAGGTTGGTTTGGCAGGGGAAGTACGCCCGGTTCAGCGCGGGCAAGACCGCTTAAAAGAGGCGCAAAAATTAGGGTTTACCCGCGCAATTATCCCTAAGGCTAATATGCCTAAGCATGGGATTGAAGGAATGGAAATTTTTCCAGTGGAGCGTGTAGATCAGGCACTTGCGAAAATGCGAGAGCTTTAATCGCGTTTAAAATTCGTCTTCTAACGTTAAGTCTAAATTTTCAGATTCATCAATTAAATCTGCACATTGAATGCCGCTGCGAATCGCGCCTTCAATCGTTGCCGGATAATCCGCGTAAGTGTAGTCGCCGGCTAAATAAAAACGTGGTTGTAGCGTTTTATTACCGGGGCGTTTTAGGTTGGGCGCACAAGTAAACGTTGCACGCTTTTCAGCGATGACCTTGTACCAAAGTGGTTTGGGTAAATGCGGAAACGCTTGTTTTAATTCGCTAATCACACGCAGTGCAAGCGCATCTTGCTCAATGAGTTGATGCGTGCCTTCCGCGCTAATAATCACTGAAACTAAGCCCTTTTGCTTGCACAGTTCGCCACGATCAAACGCCCATTGTGTGATCGAATCAATAAAGCCCGTCATGATGTCTGGCAACGTAATGTCTTTGGGATATTGAATGTATACCGTATAAATCGGCTGGTAACTTAGCGATTTTACCTGCGCAATACTTGGGGAAAGTCTAGGCAATTTCGCCACCAATTTATCAAGCCGAGCAGGGGAGACTGCCATCACCACATGGCTAAAATATTGAAAGCCGTGCTTGGTTTCAATTTTAAAATGCTCGTTGCCATCAATATCAAGTTCAACTTCAATGCCACGTACGCGATGATTTAAATTGAGCTTACCACCCATCGCGTAAATATATTGCGAAAGTGGGTTGGAAATAATTTGCGATAAATCTAACTTCGGCAACAGAAAGTCACTTGAACCCTTGCCGCCTGTAAAACTGTCGCGTAACACATTTAAAAAAATTTGTGCACTAGCGTTTTTAGGTGAGGTGTTTAAAGCGGCCAAACATAATGGCACCCAAAGCGCTTTAATTGCCCGTGCCGTTTGATTGTAATAATCCAAAAATACGTTCAGCGGTACATCTTTTTTCAGCTGAAAATTTATTTTTTTGATCGCGATTAGTAAACGCGCGATATTCAGTTTGTCGCAAAACTGCAAACCTTCTGCTTGAAAAACTGCAATCAATAAATCTAGGGCAGGAGAGAAACGTTTTTTCGGGGACAGCTTAAAGGGCTGATCCACCAAAGTGGAAATCATATGAAGATGCAACGGTAAACGTAAGAACGCTTTTTCTTCATCCACGCCCATTTTTTTAAGCAGGGCAAGCGTTTCATGATAAGCGCCCAACAAAATATGTTGGCCGTTGTCGAGCATGGTCATTTCGCGATTATTTTCCACCATGACCATTCTGGCACGCCCGCCAAATTGTGAACTCGCTTCAAAAATGGAAACTGGGTAGCCAAGTTCTGAAAGCCTCGCCGCTGCGCTCAAGCCAGCGCAGCCGCCGCCAATCACGGCAATATGTGTGTTTTCTGAGCTCAACTTAATCTTGCACCCACTTAAAAAAATACTTATTAATGTTTTAGCCAAACGTTGAAGGCGATCAATATTTTACGCAAAGTGCCGAGTGATAATTTGCTGTTAAGCACTTTTTCCGGACCATCTGCCTGAATCTCACGCAATAATGTGCGGTAAATCGCCGCCATCATCAACCCTGCACGTTGCTGCTTTTTATCTTCCGCTGGCAAAATCTTTAACGCCTTGTCATAAAAACTTTCTGCACGTTCGATCTGAAAAGCCAACAGCTTCTTAACGGCTTCAGATTCGCGGCTCTTCAATAAATCTTCTTCGGTAACGTTAAACTTCGCTAATTCATCCAACGGCAAATAGATTCTATTTCTGCGGGCATCTTCGCCGACATCACGCACGATATTGGTCAACTGCAAGGCCATGCCTAAATCATGCGCAAACTTTAAGGTGTTACGGTGGCTAAATCCAAAAATTTGCGCTGACAGATAGCCCACAACGCTGGCGACGCGGTAGCAATAAAGCTGTAACTGTTTAAAGTCCTCATAGCGATTAAATTTTAAGTCCATTTCCATACCGTCAATTATTTCATTGAAATATTCGGCGGATAAATTAAATGGCGAGAGATGCGGGGCAAGCGCTTTGGTGACAGGGTGTTGCGGATGTTGATTAAATAAATTCTTAATTTCGTCGCGCCACCAATTGAGCTTCACTTGCGCAATATCATATTCAAGGCACTCATCGGCAATGTCATCGACTTCACGACAAAACGCATATAAGGCGTTGATGGCTTCCCGTTTCTGTTTAGGAAGAAAGATAAAACTGTAATAAAAGCTAGAACCGCTTTCTAAGGTTTTTTGACGGCAATATTGCGCTGGGGTCACGGTAAAAATATCTCAATAATTTAAAACAGCATTGCCTTGCAAAAAATAACGCACCAATCCCAAGTATTTAGGATTGGTCGATGACGAAACACATCGCCATTGACACGTGCTATTTTAGCAATAATCCGCTCACCACCGGCAATTATCATGCGCATTTCAAAGCCAATTCGGCCTTTTAGGATGCGCCCCAATGGTTTACCTTGATTTAATAAGTGCTGCGCCCGCTGCAAATTAAAGTCCATAAACGCTGACCATTCTTGATCAATAACTTGCCCTTGGATAAGACTGATCATTTTTTCTTCAGTGATGTTAAATTTTTTAAGTTCATCTTGGCACATATAAATGCGTTGTTTGCCAGCATTTTTTTCTGCGTCAATCGCAATATCTTGTAAAAAATTAATCAGCTGCAACGCCGTGCAAATACAATTCGAGTATTCGATATTCTTTTGTGAGTTGGCTTTGTATAAATGAAGCAATAGCAAGCCAACCGGGTTGGCTGAACGTCGACAATAATCTAAAACTTCGGTAAAGTTTTCATAACGGGTTTTAACTACATCCTGTTTAAATGCGTTTAGCAAGTCAAAAAAAGGTGCAAGGGGTAGTTGGTGCTTTTTTATTGCTTGCAGTAAGGTTTTAAAAAAGTCAGTTGTTGGCTGAATATACGCTTCGATTAATTTTAGCTCGTCCTCAAACGCGGTTAATAGGCTTAAGCGCTCATCAATTGGTAAATTGCCTTCATCAGCAAAGTCGTCTGCTTGCCGCGCAAAGTGATAAATCAATGCAACGGGTTTTCTTAAATGTTTAGGCAGTAAAACCGATGCGACAGGAAAGTTTTCATAATGATTTTTTGCCGCAGAAAGACTTTGATGGATGGCGGATGAATCTTGCATGAATGGTTATGGCTTGTCTAAATATCCTGCCAGTATGCCACAGTTCGTCTTGGTTATATTTTCACACGCAAAGCTAATCGTTAATGATAAGTAGAAAGTTGATGGATGACTTTTAATAATATTGTCGGCAAATCATCAGCAATCAGCCCCGGCCCAAAAAGATTCGCTGCTTCCGAATGCATCCAGACAGCGGCACAGGTGGCTTCAAACGCTGGCATGCCTTGTGCCAGTAAACCTGTGATGATGCCCGCCAGTACATCCCCTGAACCAGCCGTGGCCAGTGTGACAGGTGCATGCTGGTTGATGACTATTTTCCCATCAGGTGATGCGATGATGGTTTGGTGGCCCTTGAGTAAAATAATGGCATTGAGTTTTTTTGCCGCATCAATAACGCATTGAGTGCGGTCATTGCTGAGTTTAAATAACCGTTTAAATTCACCTTCATGTGGGGTCAACACGCATGTGTTTTTAATCGCTTGCTTGAGTGTTTCGACATCATTTTCGAAAACAGTTAAGGCATCTGCATCAATTACTGTTGGCTTGTTTTTTGAAAGTAGGGAAAGTGTTGCGTGGTGTGTTTGCGCATTCACGCCAGCGCCTGGGCCAATTAAAAATGCTGAGATGCGTGGGTCTACGGCAAGCGATTCCATTTCGTTGTGTGATGCAAATGCCCGCACCATAATGCTTAACAAATTGCTCGCATAGATGGGGAAAGCGATTTCTGGCGAGAGGATGCTTGTCATCCCCGCACCCATGCGTGCGCAGGCAAGTGCTGCCAATCTTGCTGCACCGGTGATCGGGTAGCCACCATAAATCATGGCATAACCACGTGAATATTTGTTGCTGTCGTGTTTTAGCTTAGGTAACAATGTTTGCCATAATTTCGGCGAATTTATTTGAATATTGCTGGCGTTTTCCATGGCACTATTAGACTAAATCGACAGCCTCAAGATAGTCCGGCACGTAAACTTCCCAGTCTAACGTTTCTTCAATTTTTAAGCGCAACGCATCTGCGGCGATGGGCTCGCCATGCGTGATAAACGTTTGTTTTGGTGGCGCATCAAAGTGCTTTAGCCAAGTAATAATTTCATTTGCATCGGCATGTGCTGACAAATTGTCGATGATGGCGATTTCGGCATTCACCGGAATATATTCGCCATGAATTTTAATCTCCTTGGCACCATCGAGCATCGCAGCACCACGCGTGCCACCTGCCTGAAAGCCAGAAAATAAAATCGTATTTTTGGGATCAGGTGCAAAGGATTTTAAATGGTGCACGATACGTCCGCCCGTTGCCATACCGCTACCCGCTAAAATAATGAGTGGCCCTTTTTTTGTGTTGAGTAGTTTTGATTCTTCTACATCAAAAACAACATGCGCGGTTTTACACATGGCTTCAGATTGTTCAGGGGTGAGCCTATATTCGCCGGGGTGTTCGTCAAAAATAGCGGTGGCTTCAACCGCCATTGGGCTATTTAAGTACACGGGTAATTTATCTGGAATGATGCCATTTTTCTTCAGCAAGTGAATGCTGTAAAGCAGCAATTGTGCGCGGCCAACGGCAAAGGTTGGCACAATGACTTTTCCCCCACGCTCAATCGTGCGATTAATGATATTGCCTAGTTTTTCAAGTGCGTCGCTTGGGTCATGTGATCGGTTGCCGTAAGTGGATTCCACAATTAAATAGTCAGCATTTTTCACAATCTCTGGCGGATTCATGATCAAATCTTTTTGTCGCCCTAAGTCACCGGAAAAAAGTACGGAAGTTTTTCCATCATCAATATAAACCATTCCAGCACCCAAAATATGCCCAGCGGGCAGCAGGTGAAAATTGATGGCGTTACCTAATTTTGTTGGCTTATAAAAATCGACAGGCTGAAATTGCTGTAACGCATTTTGCGCATCTTCACGCGTATAAAGTGGCAACGCAGGTTTGTGCTTAGAAAAAGTATGTTTATTCAGATATTGCGCTTCCTCTTCTTGCAACTTGGCGCTGTCTAACAGCAACACCTGACACAAAGCTTGTGTCGCTTGTGAACAATAAATCGGTCCGGTAAAGCCGTTTTTGACCAACAAAGGCAAATATCCACTGTGGTCAATATGCGCATGCGTCAGAATCACTGCATCAATATTTTTGGGTGAGAAGGGCAGCGGCTTCCAGTTGCGTAAACGTAATTGTTTAAAGCCCTGAAACAAGCCGCAATCAATCAGAATATTTTTAGATTGATGTTGCAGCAAATATTTTGAACCAGTCACGGTGCCTGTAGCACCTAAAAATTGAAGTTGCATGAAAATTCTCAAATGATGCGATGAGGCTATCTTATGCTTGCGGATAATTATTTTCTAGAGCTAAGTCAAAAGAGTGCGTAATAACGAGCGGTCATCATTTTAATTTTAGTGATGAGGGAAAATTTTTTGGATAATATGCGCGCTCATGCCTCGCGCTAATTCATGTTCGCCCAAAAATACCGCGCCAATATTTTCCTTATTAAATAGCTCGGCTTCTGCCTCGCTGTGTGTGCGTAATACCACAGAGATTGTTGGATTAAGTGTTTTTGCAATATCCACCATTTTACGTACGTGAATCGTGTCTGGAATCGCAATGACAAGTAATGCCGCACGCGCAATGTGTGCCTGAATCAACACTTCAGGTGTCGATGCATCACCACTTACCTCGGGGATCCCTATATTTCTAAGCATATCGACAATTTCACGATTTTCCTCTGCGACAACAAAAGGGATTTTTTTCTCACTCAAAGCATTTCCGATGCATTTGCCAACGCGCCCATAACCAACCAGCACTACTTGGCCGGTGAGTAAAGATTGATCTGTGGACATCGGTAATTCGGCTAATGGGTCTACGCGCTGTTCAAGTTTACGTGCTAACGCTGAGCGAGCGCGTATCCAATTTTGTAAAGGCTCGATGGCGGCAAAAAAAGCAGCGTTGGCGGCGATTGAAATCAATGCGCTTGCGAGAATCAGGCTTTGACCTTCAACTGGCAGGAGGTTAAGGCTGACACCAAGACTTGCGAGAATAAATGAAAACTCACCAATTTGCGCCAAGCTAGCCCCAACAGTTAGCGCTGTATTCAATGGGTAGCGAAATGGCAGTACTAACGACATCGCAGCAAGCGTTTTGCCAATCATGATGATCAACACCAGAGTTAACAGTTTTAACGGGCTGGTCCAAATAACACTAGGCTCAAATAACATGCCAACGGATACAAAAAATAACACAGCAAAGGCATCTCTCAGCGGGAGAGATTCATCGGCTGCACGATGGCTAAATTCAGATTCGCGCATCATTGTGCCGGCAAAAAAGGCACCTAGCGTAAAAGAGAAATCAAAAAGGATAGCCGCGCCAAAAGCAACGCCAACAGCGAAAGCTACTACAGTTAAGGTGAAAAGCTCTTGTGATCCTGTACGTGCAACTAACCACAGCATTTTGGGGAGCACTCTTCTCCCAACAACCAACATCACCAAGATGAAGGCGGCGATTTTAGTCAAGGTAACGCTGAGTACTTGAAAGATTTCGTTAGAATGAATACTTGATTCTGCGGCGCTGCTGTTGCTTGTTAGCAGGCCTGCTATGGCAGGGAGAAGCACTAACACGAGCACCATGACGAGGTCTTCAACCACAAGCCAACCTACAGCAATTTGACCATTAATTGATTTAAGGAGGCCTTTAGTTTCAAGTGTGCGAAGTAGAACTACTGTACTTGCAACAGAAAGAGATAATCCAAGAACAAGCGAAGCGCCAAAACTCCAACCCCAAAATGAGGCGGCAATTATCCCCAGCAGTGTTGCGACTGCAATTTGAACAATGGCACCAGGAATTGCAATGCGACGCACCACCATTAAATCGGCTAAAGATAAATGGAGACCAACGCCAAACATAAGCAACATGACGCCAAATTCTGCCAATTGGCTCGCTAAGTCGACATCTGCCACAAATCCAAGCGTTGCGGGGCCAATCATGATGCCAGCAAGTAAATAGCCAACTAAAGTCGGCATTCTCAACCGCATTGCTATGTAGCCAAACACCATCGCAAGGCCAAAAACGGCAGCAATCGTGGAAATTAAACTGGCATCGTGAGACATAATAAATCTCTCCGTCTTGATTTGGCGCGTTTTTATGTGGGTTTGTTGGTTTGATATACTAAACTTCAGGGTTAACTTGAGAAATTGTTAGAAAGATTAATTCTGCATGACAACTAATTGTTGATAACAATGGGTAAAAATTTGAGGTAAAAAAATTTAGCCTTCAATACAACTTAAGCTAGTTTCACGAATGCGCTAAACGATGCAACAAAAAGAACATGAAGTTGGTTTTTTTATACATAATTTATTTGAAATTTGTCTTTGTGGTTTGATTGCGCATTTCCAGTGAAAATTATTTAATCTCTATCACTATTGAGGCATACAAATTGCTTACTACTCTGCAATAACCTTTGTTGTAGGGTGGATAATATGGTGAAAGAGCGTGCATTTGATAAAACAACCTTAGTGGCGATTTATGAAATCGCCAAGGTGTTGAACTCGTCATTAGCCTTACATAAAACAGTGCGGCAAGTATTGAGCCTCGTTGCTACCCAATTAGAAATGCAGCGCGGGATGGTCTGCACGCGCGAGAGTTCCAATGATCTGACTGTGTTGGCATCAATCGGTTTTAGTAAAGAAGAAACTGACCGTGCGCGTTTTAAAGTGGGTGAGGGCGTTACTGGCAAAATTTTTCGGATGGGCGTCCCTGCCGTTATTCCAGATGTTGTGCAGGAGCCTTTGTTTTTGAATCGAACTGGTGCGCATCGATCATTTGACGATAAAGCGGTCGCATTTATCGGCGTACCAATCAAAATTGGCCGAGAGTGCGTTGGCGTGCTTTCTTTTGAGCGCTATGCCGGACAAAAACGGGGCGGTTACGAACTCGACTTGCAATACCTAACGATGGTGGCCAATTTAATCGGTCAAATCATCAAGCTGAATCATGATGTGGTTTCAGACCGCGAACAATTGATGCAAGAGAAATTTAGATTGCAAAAAGAGTTGGCGGGTAAATACAGCATTGAAAATGTGATTGGGCAATCTAAGCGCATGAAAGAGGTGTTTGCCGATGTGCATATGGCTGCGCCTGGCCGTAGCACGGTGTTGTTGCGTGGTGAATCTGGCACGGGGAAAGAGGTGATCGCACGATCAATTCATTTTTTATCCTCCCGTAAAGATAAGCCGTTTATCAAGGTGAACTGCGCTGCGCTCACTGAGAGTTTGTTGGAGTCCGAATTATTCGGGCATGAAAAAGGCGCGTTTACTGGGGCCATGCAAGAGCGAAAAGGCCGCTTTGAGCAAGCGCATGGTGGCACATTATTTTTAGACGAAATTGGCGATACCAGTGCAGCGTTTCAGGTGAAATTATTGCGTGTGCTGCAAGAGCGAGAGTTGGAACGCGTGGGCGGCAACAAAACCATTAAGGTGGATGTGCGGCTGATTTGCGCGACCAATAAAAATTTGGAGGAAGCTGTGAGTAAAGGCGAGTTTCGGTCAGATTTATATTTCCGCATCAACGTGATTTCCATTTCACTACCAGCCTTGCGAGAGAGACGCGAAGATATTCCTTTGTTGGTGGAGAATTTTTTAAAAAAATTCAATAAAGAAAATCAGGCCAAAGTTAGCATCATGCCAGATGCGATGAACGTGCTGAGTAGCTGTTATTGGCCCGGCAATGTGCGTGAGCTGGAAAATTGTGTGGAACGCTTTGCCACCATGGCGCGCGGCAATATTATTCGCGAGATTGATATTCCTTGCCAAAAAAATCAGTGTTTATCTTCTACCTTGTGGAAGTATGAAGCTAAAGGTGAAGTGATTCCGATTGCGCCGCTTGATTACACCCCCCACGAGCACGCGAATCATCACCATCATCATGAGGATGAGTCTAGTGAATCGACCTTGGACGAACAGAGCTTGACCGAACGAGAGCAACTGATTCGTGCGATGGAAAAAAGCGGCTGGGTACAAGCAAAAGCGGCACGTATTTTGAATTTAACGCCGCGTCAAATGGGTTATGCGCTCAAGAAATACAATATTGAAGTCAAACGCTTTTAATTTTTTTCATCCCTATTCCACCGTGTCGCCAATGCGACAATCAAAAAAATTTTTGTCACATAGATGACAAAACACTTCAACCTAAAAATATCTTTTAACTTGCTGAATTTATTGGATATTTTAATTTTCCATTAGATGGCATACGAATTGCTGTAGCACTATCAGATTCTTATAACATTACCTTAAAACTTTACAAGGATAAGATATGGCTACTGTAACTGAAGGGTTGACAACTCCAAGCCGTTTACGGCCTTTAACCGGCATTAAAGTGGAAATTGCTGGGCAAGCAGAGTCTTCCGGTTGTGGCTCAACTGGTGGCGAGGGTAAGGCCAGTTGTGGTACTTCGGATGGTCAAGGCGATATGCCGGCAGAAATTTGGGATAAGGTTAAAAATCACCCATGTTATTCTGAAGAGGCGCATCACCATTACGCACGTATGCATGTGGCGGTGGCGCCAGCTTGTAATATTCAATGTAATTATTGCAATCGCAAATACGATTGTTCTAACGAATCACGCCCAGGCGTGGTTTCTCAAAAACTCACGCCAGATCAAGCGGTGAAAAAAGTACTCGCAGTTGCAAGTGAAATTCCGCAAATGACAGTACTAGGTATTGCTGGCCCGGGCGACGCCTTGGCGAATCCGGCTAAAACGTTTGAGACTTTCCGCCGCTTGCAAGAAGATGCACCGGACATCAAATTATGCTTATCGACCAATGGTTTGGCTTTGCCAGATTACGTAGATGAAATCGCTAAGTACAACGTTGACCATGTCACTATCACCATCAACATGATTGATGCGGAAGTGGGCGAAAAAATTTACCCATGGATTTTCTACAACCATAAACGTATTTATGGCCGCGAGGCGGCGCAAATTTTGACTGATCGTCAAATGTTGGGGCTAGAAATGCTGACTGCGCGCGGCATTCTCACCAAAATTAATTCAGTGTTGATTCCTGGCATTAACGACGAACATTTGTATGAAGTGAACCGTGCGGTGAAAGCACGTGGCGCTTTCCTCCACAATATTATGCCGCTGATTTCTGAGGCGGAACACGGGACGGTATTTGGTTTAACTGGCCAACGCGGCCCAACGGCACAAGAACTCAAAGACGTACAAGACGCTTGTATGGGTGGTGCGAATTTAATGCGCCATTGCCGTCAGTGCCGCGCTGACGCCGTTGGTTTGTTGGGCGAAGACCGCAGCGATGAGTTTACCTTAGACAAAATTGAGGAAATGGAAGTGGTCTATGACCTTGAAAAACGTCGCGCATACCAAGAAAAAGTGGAGGTAGAACGTCAATCTCAGCATCAAGCCAAGGTAGATGCGCTTGCCGCTTCACTCGATCTTCAAAATGTAGATCCAAATATGAAAGTGCTCGTGGCAGTGGCAACGACTGGTGGTGGCAAAGTGAACGAGCACTTTGGTCACGCAACCGAGTTCCAAATTTTCGAATTAACTGCGGCCTCAGCCACTTTTGTTGGTCACCGCCGTGTGGATTTGTATTGCCAAGGTGGCTTTGGGGAAGATGAGCAATTGCCTTCGATTGTCACCGCAATTAACGATTGTCACGCCGTTTTAGTGGCCAAGATTGGAGCTTGCCCCAAAGATGAGCTGAAAGCAGCTGGTATTGAACCGGTGGATCAATACGCACACGAGTTTATTGAAAAAGCCGCGTTAACTTGGTTTGCCGATTACCGCGAGCGCGTTGCAAAAGGTGAAATTATGCACCAATCACGCGGTGATGCAGCGATCCGCCAAGGTGCGTTTACCTCAGCGGCGGCGTAATTAAACCAAGCGCATTAAACAGTATTTATTAAAACTCAAGGAGATAAATCATGGCATACAAAATTGTTGGATCACAGTGTACAGGTTGTTCCGCTTGCGAGCCGGAGTGCCCTAACCAAGCGATTTACGAGAAAAACGGCGTATTTTTTATCAAGCCGGAAAAATGCACCGAATGTATCGGTCACTTTGACGAAGCGCAGTGTGTGGCGGCTTGCCCAGTAGATAACACCTGCATTATTGATACCGGCTACCCACGTTATCAAGCAGCTTAAGGAAAAACAATGGAAATTACATTAACCCCCAAGGCCGAAAAATTTATTGGCCGCATGATTCGCTTTAATGGAGGCACGCCAAATCATGGCTTTCGTTTGGTCGTGAGTCCCGGCGGTTGTTCTGGCTTAAGTTCAGAATTTACCGTAGAGGCCGCGCCGTTGGAAGGCGATCAAATTATTGAAGCCAGCGGTTTAAAGCTATTTTTACCAGCAGAGTCGCGCATTTTGCTTGACGGTGCAACGGTGGATTTTAAAGATACACCGATGGAATCTGGCTTGGCGTTTATCACTAAGAACGCAAATAGTTGTGGTTGCAGTAGCTCTGGTGGTGGACATGATCATGGCGATCATTCGCACTCAGGGCCAGCGACAGTGAGTATCGCCAGCATTCAGCGGAAGCACTAAACGTATGGATAACGAAGCATTCGAAAACCAATGGTTTGCAACGCGCTACCAAGCGTTGCCAGCGAATGCTTTGGAGCAATTACGCCTAGCAAGTTTGTCTTACGCCGATAGCGCCAAAGCTGAAATGCATTTGGCGATGGCAAAAATGATTGCGCCAGATAATCCGGCGGTAAAAATAGGCGAGTATCGCTATTATTTTTACAAAGGGCGGCTTGAAGAGGCGTTAATCGTGGCGGAATATTGTTTGGAAATTACCGCGCAATCGCTGCAAATTCCGCAAAATTGGCGGCGTGTTTGGCCGCATCACGCCAATTTCAAGGGCGATGAAGCAGCACATCGGTTTTATCTCTTTTGCCTAAAAGCCTATGCCTACTTGTTGTTAAGGTTGAACCAGTTGGCGTTAGGGCGTGAAGCGGTTGAAAAACTATTGCAGTTAGACCCTGCCAATCAAGTTGGCGGACAAGTGTTGCTGGATGTGTTAGAGCGCATCGGTAAGGACGACTATGATGATTGAGTCAGAAATACCGATTCTTGATTGGCAAGGCAACGCCATTGATTGCACAACGTGCGACCATCAAGACTTGCTTGCGCGTGACCAGTGTGCGCCCATGCGCGCTTGTGTGCATGACCGTTACGCCAAACGCATAGACCGTTTTTTTGGCACCCACCCAAGTCTTGCCAGCCAATATGTCGCGCACCCTTATTTTGAAGTGCGTGCGGTCGCAGCCAAATATTTAGATATTTTTCATTTGAATCGCCTGATTCAAGACCCGGACGAAACCGTGCGTGCTTTTGTTGCGCTGCGTTTGCCGCCAAAAATGCTCACCAAAATGATTCACGATGAAGACCGCGAAGTACGTATCCGTGTGGCTGGGCGCTTAGAGCAAGCCGATTTACCCGCAATGTTGTATGACCCAGATTATTACGTACGCGTGATTTTAGCCAAACGATTGCCGGAAAATTTACTGGTGCATTTTGTGCGCGATCCGGATTCTTCTGTACGGCGCGAAGTAGCGCGGAGAGTTACTATGGAATGGTTGCCCTTATTGGCAAACGATAGTGACGAGGCCGTCCGCTTAACCGCCATTCAGCGCATGCCAATCAGTTTATTGTCGCCGTTTCGGTTTGATGCAGATTGGCGCATTCGCTTGGAAGTAGCGCAACGAATTGATTTAGACGCGCTTGCCATCATGCTAAAAGATGAAGATCCGATTGTCGCAACTGTTGCAAAAACACGCTTAAACCCAGAACAGGAGAAGAATCATGGCCACTAATATTGTGCGCGATAGCGGGGTGGTGGAGTTGGTCAATCCACCAAAATTTGAATATGGGCAAAAAGTGTTCTCCAAAAAATATGTGCGCAACGATGGCACGTTCCCCGGCAAAGAAGTCGGCGATATTTTGGTGAAAAAAGGCGATGTCGGCTATGTCACCAGCATCGGGACTTTTTTGCAGCAGTTTTATATTTACGGCGTGGATTTTTACGAGCTGGGTTATCGCGTTGGCATGCGTGGCAAAGAGCTTGAGTCACTAGACGAAGAGGATGACGATGAAGAAATCATCGAGGAAATAAGCGAGGAAGAACAGCATGGTTGATACGGAAGTACTGAAAGGACTTGTTCAAAAAGACCCAAAATTTCAATGGGGACAAACGGTGGTGACTACCATCGACCTTGTGAACGATGGTTCGTATCCGGATTTTCCACATGAAGCCTTGCTGGAGGCGGCCGGAACGCGCGGTGAAATTGTCAATGTGGGCGTGGTAGAAGAATCCAGCTCCCCAGTGTATTTGGTGGAATTTGACGATGGCAAAGTGGTGGGGGTTTTTGAGGAAGAAATTACCCCGGCTTAAGATGTGATGATGCTTAGTCCACTTGCTACTACGCGTTGCCCACACCCGAACGAGGTGGATCGTAAGCGTATTGAAAAAAATTTGGTAGAGCGGAATCGCTACAAATATGTTTCGCCAAAAGTACTGCCAGATGTGGAAGGTTATATCGTTCGCAGCCCTTGTTGTTCGCGAACGGTAGATCCAGAAGGCGGCGAAATTGATATTGCCCGCATTGAGTATCAGTCTGGCGATTTTTGGCGGCTTTATCGTAAAGATGATGAAAAAAACTGCTGGCGTGCGCATTCGGAGTATTTGGATTTAATGAGTTTGCTGGCAAGGCTGGCTGCGGATCCTAAGCGGGAATTTTGGCGATAAGCCCTAAGAAAATATGATTTATTTGGATAACAACGCAACGACAAGAGTGCTGCCAGCCGTGCGCGAAGCCATGTTGCCTTGGCTGGGCGAGCATTTCGGTAATGCTTCTAGCAGCCACGCGCTTGGTCAGCGCGCCAAGCGGGCGTTGGCCAATGCACGATCAGTCGTGGCCAAATTTATTGGCGCACAACCAGCTGAAATAATGTTTACTAGCGGCGCGACAGAAGCCAATCACACCGCTATTTTCACCGCATTATCCGCGCAGCCGGATAAAAAAAGAATCGTCACCAGCACGGTGGAACATGCTTCTACTTTGCAACTGCTGAAGTATTTAGAAAAACTTGGGGTTGAAGTTGTGCATGTGCCGGTGTTACCAAGCGGCGCACTGGATATTGCGGCGTTAAAGGCTGCCGTGACCGCATCAACTGCTTTGGTAACGCTGATGCACGCCAATAATGAAACCGGTGTTTTGTTTCCTTTAACTGAAATTGCTGATATCGCGCATCAGCATGGCGCAATTTTTCATGTGGATGCCGCGCAAACTGCTGGAAAAATTCCGCTGCAATCCAAAGAAATTGGCTGTGATTTATTGTCATTTTCAGGCCATAAATTGCATGCGCCACAAGGCGTTGGCGTGTTGTTTGTGCGCAAAGGTCTCACGATTGACCCCATGTTTTTTGGCCATCAGGAGCGCAATCGCCGTGGAGGGACTGAAAATTTACCGGGGATTGCCGGTTTGATGGCTGGGTGTGAATTGGCGCAAGTCACATTTGCAGAAAAGCAAATAAAAATAGCAGCCCTGCGTGATGCTTTAGAACAAGGAATTTTAGCAACAATCCCTTTTGCCCACGTGAACGGCGCTACTGCACGCATTAGCAATACTAGCAATATATGTTTTGCCGGTTTAAATGGCGAAGAATTGCTCACTAGATTAGAGAAAAATGAGGTGATTGCCTCGCGTGGTAGCGCTTGTACAGCAGGCGGCACTGAACCATCGCACGTGTTGCTGGGGATGGGTTTAGGCCGCGAGGACGCGCTTTCATCACTTCGTTTTTCACTTTCGTGTGAAACAACGTCAGCAGAGATTGAAGCGACGATTCAAGCGGTACAGCAGGCAGTCAAAGCCATGACTTTGCAATCGGCTGCTTAAAAAAATTTTTTTAAAAAGGAAACACTATGAAAGTCATGATTAGACGCAACGATAAAGGCGCACTTTCTGCGTACGTGCCAAAAAAAGATTTGGAAGAGCCGATTGTGGAGCAGGAAAAACCAGAGTTGTGGGGTGGCATTGTCACGCTAGCCAATGGCTGGCAGCTTGCTTTGCCAGAAATGGCGGCGGATACACGTTTGCCCATTACCGTGGAAGCCAAACGGTTAGCTGAATAAAGGAGTGCCTCATGTGCATTAGTACAGAAACATTGAAAGAAGTTGAAAAAGCTTTGACCGAAAGTAAAAGCATTACCAATAACCCAATGCCTTTGCTTAAGGGCTACTTTCCGGATTTAACGTTTGTGCGGCTCTCCGCCAGTGATATTGACGAACCGCCATTTCGCGCGCTAGACGACTACAACCTTTACTTGCTCGATACCAGCGAACATTGCGTAAAAATCACTAGCAACCCCAGCATGGCCTCAGCCATTGTGGTTGCGCAAAGGGCTTAATATGGCGGATGAGCGTTGGATTCCACTCTCCATGCCCGATTATGGCGAGGCTGAAACGGCTGCCGTGCAAGCGGTGTTAACGCGCGCAGAACAAGCCGATGGGCCTGTTACTGCAGCGTTTGAGAATGCCTTTGCAAATTATATTGGCCGGCGGCACGCAATTGTGGTTTCTAACAGTACAGTTGCTATGTTGCTCACATTAAAAGCTGCTGGCATTGCTGCAGAGGATGAAGTCATCGCATCTTCATACAGCTGGCGACATATTGCGCACGCCATTACTTGGTTAGGCGCGAAGCCGGTGTTATCAGAAATTGATTATTGGTCGCAAACATTAGCAACTGATAAATTGCCAAGCAAAATTACTGAAAAAACACGCGCGATCTTGGCTGCAAATGTGAACGGACATCCGGCGGATTGGGAAAATTTGCGCGCCATTGCCAAAGAAGCCGGACTTTTTTTAATTGAAGATGCGACGGAATCCATCGGTTCGCGTTACCAAGGCAAGTTGGTCGGTAGCTTTGGCGATGCGGCGATTTTTGATTTTTCTCAGCCATCCGCACTGTGCTGCGGCAAAGCGGCGATGATCGTGACGGACGATGACACCTTGGCGCTCAAAATCCGCCATTATCGTCATCATTCACAAGAAGACCGGGCCTCGTTAACTGCAACATTACGCCCGCCGCTTGATGCAGGCATTTCTGAAATTACAGCTGCGCTCGGGCTGGTACAGCTAAAGCGATTGCCTGAAATTCTAGCCGCACGTAAACAGGTGGAAAATTGGTATCAGGCACAAATTTCCAGCTTTGAAGGCATCAAACCACCTTACATTGCGCCGGGTGTGGATGTGGTGCATTGGACTTTATACACCGTGCATTTGGGTACGCGCTTTTCAGCCAGCAGCCGCGATGCTTTGGTGGAAGATTTGGCGACAGAAATGGTGGAAGCTGCACCATATACGCGGCCATTACATTTGCAACGCGCTTACGTTGAGCAGTTTGGTTATCGTAAGGGCGATTTTTGGGTCACGGAAAAAGTGGCTGACCGTGCCATTGCCTTGCCATTTCACACACAGATTACCGAAGACGAGATCGCATTTATCGTGAAAACAGCCAAAGATGCGTCGATTAATGTAGGCGCTGGCGCTGCAATTTATTAATAAAGGAATAAATATATGAAACATACACTTAACGAAATTGCAGAAAGTTTTAGCAAAGGCCAAGTGATTCCTTACCTCGGACCCGGTGTCTTGGGGCTAGATTTAACCACATGCCAAGTGCCAGCTACGCCAGAAGATTTGGTGAAATTGCTCACTACTAAAGTCAGCGTACCACATAAAATTCGCAATAATTTAACAGCAGCAGCGCAATTTATTGAAAATTTTAAACATCGAAAAACCATCACTAGTTTGATGACAGAAGCGTTTTCAAGCGGAGTAAGCACAAATGTGTTACATCAATTTTTAGCTAAATTAACCAAGAAGCCACTTTTGATTGTGGATACTTGGTACGACAACGCGATGGAAAAAGCCTTAAGCGCACAAACCAATTGGGGGCAAATCCAAGGTATTTCACAAGCTGAACACTTTGGCGAGTGGGTCAATTATTTTGATGCGGCGGGTAATAAGGTTGAGGCAACGGAGGCTGAGGCGTGGACAACCTTGCTTTACAAGCCTATCGGCAGCATTGCCCCCGCACAAAATTTTATTATTTCAGATTCTGATTACGTAGAAGTGCTGACTGAAATTGACATCCAAACGCCGATTCCACCGGTGGTGCAAGCTTTGCGTACCGGCAAAAATTTCTTATTTATGGGCTGCCGATTTAACAACCAACTCACCCGCACTTATGCGCGCCAAGTCATGAAGCGCTCTTCTGAAAAGCATTGGGCGGTGATCGACGGGCCACTGACACGCATGGAAGAAAAATTCTTAGCCGAGCAAAATATCACGCGCATCAATATGCCATTGGCAGAGTTTGTTGCGTGGCTGGAAACCGGCGAATTAAATAGTGCGCTGGCTGCCGCTTAACAGGAGTTTTTAATATGCCTTTATATGATTTTCATTGTGCGGCTTGCGACAAAACGGTTGAGTTGTTAATCAAAATGTCTGCACCCACGCCAGCTTGCCCGCAATGTGGCGGCACGATGGAAAAGTTACTTTCAAAGCCAGCTGACCCCGGAAAAAGTAAAGCAATAATCGCCAGCGCACGAGTGAAAGCCAATAAAGAAGGGCACTTTAGCAATTATTCCAAAGCTGAGAAAAAGCGCCTGTAAAAAGCAATGAAAAACAAACTCTTTGATAATTTAACGCTCACAAAACGTTATTTTGCGACTTATAGTGGCGTTAAGCTACCGATTAAGCTCAGTCAGCCATTGGAAGAAAGTTCGATACTCAATCGTAACACTTATTTTATTGCGTATTACGACAATACTGAACGCATGATAGGTTTTCAAAAAATGGTGTATGGCGAAATTGAGATGCAACATTATTATAGCTACGATGGGTCGGGTAAGCTGTTTCAAGCTGAAATTACCAATGCTGATCAAGAAGTTACGATTGTGGAAATATAAGGGTGCAGAATAATGGCACGGTCATTCACAGTATTGATTCATCAAGCTGACTTTCCTTTGCGAGCCTCCTTGCAAGCGGCGATTAAAGACCTCAATTTTAATTTGACGGTAGAAGATGACTACGTACCTTTCGTGAGTTCAGGCTATTTGCCATGTACGCTTGAAGGTGAAGACGCCGGGCTGATGCTACGTTTTTTCAAACATGAGCCAGCTAGCGATAAAGACAACAGCGTTAACCTGCAATGGAGTGGCGATCCGCGCGAAAAAGTCACGGTGTTGATCATCGCAAGCGCACTCGCCAACCAATATAACGCAAGTGTGTTAGATGAAAATAGTCAGCCAATTTCTGCGTCAGTATTGGTGAGTATGGCCAAACAGGCGCTAGCCAGTATGGATGATGAGATGTAAGCCGTTTTACAAAAGTATGCTTCAAAATTTCAGTTATCTCTTTAGGAGCAAGGCATGATTCACGTTGTTGAAATTCAAGAAAACAATCGCGCCAATGTGTGGTTTGCCTTTGACGAAGCGGACTTTGTGCGCAAAGTCCAAGCGACTTATGGCAAGGAATCAGGCGCTGTCATTTATCAAGAAACCACTGTTGAGCAATTGCAAAGCGCTGGCGCTGTTTCTCAAAATGTTATCCAAGCACTTGCAGCAAAATATCCGGCACAAACACCACTTTACCGTGCTGACTATCTATTGGGAGATGATGTCTATCAAGCAGAACCTGTTTCAGCTCTACGTGCTAGCCTTGCCGCTGTTGCCAGTAATGTGGATTTCCGCATTTATAGTAACGATGAAGATGCGCTAGAGGAGCTAGATCGGGAGCCTCTGTTTAGAACAAAAGAGGGCTTTGATGCCAGATTCAAACTGCGCAGCCAATTGGTAGAGATGGAAGTGATTGCCGAAGATTTTTAATAATGCTGAAAAGTAAAAAATTTAGCAGAGAAAATTTGTGTACGGTGAAGTGGAAATGGCGCACCAATTTTTTTGATGAAGCCAGCACGCTAAAAACTGCCGAATTAACCAATGCGGATGCTGAAAAAACCGTAATCCAGTTCTAAACCTTTGCGATTCAATGCGCGAGATCCCGCGCGTCAGAAAAAACCTTTCATTTCTTTGATTCATGTTGGCTTGTTGCCAGTAAAATGACGCACTGTTGTTTTACGTCAGTTTATGTGCGGTACATTTAAAGGCAGCATGTACAATGAATAAAGTGTTTTAATCATTTTTTTACCCATTTGGATCAATATCAATGAAAAAGTTTTTAACTGGTTTATTAGTTGCGTTTACGTGTTTTACTTTGATGACAAGTATTGCAGAAGCAAGGCGTTTGGGTGGTGGCAGTAGCTTTGGTAAACAACGCGCCATTCCAAGCAAGCAATATCAAAAAGCGCCAGAAGCACCTAAACCTGCAGCACCAACGCCTACCGGTGGCAATAAATGGTTGGGGCCATTAGCTGGCTTGGCGATTGGCGCTGGGTTAATGTCTTTATTTTCTGGCGGTTTTGGTCAAGGTTTTGGCAATATTTTAATGGCGCTACTTGCTGCTGGCGTGGTGATGTTTTTAATTGCTAAGTTGAGAAAGCCAGCATTAGCTGCGCCAGGCGCACCGCAAGCGTATTCAAATGACAATATTAAGCCATTCCAAACGCCACCAAGCGGTGGTGTGGCTGCATCACTTAATAGCAATGTTCCGCATGATTTTCCAGAAGAGTCATTTTTGCGCAATATGAAGGCGATGTTTATTCGTTTACAAGCGGCAAATGATACTAAAAACTTGGATGATGTGCGTGAATTTACTACCCCTGAAGTATATGGGGAAGTGGCGATGCAAATGCAAGAACGCGGTGAAACTGCACAAAAAACTGAGGTATTAAATATTGTCGCAGAATTGCTTGAAGTGCATAACGACCATGTTTTTTCATTGGCGAGCGTGCGCTTTCATGGGCAATTAAGTGAGAATGGTGGCGCACCAGAAAGTATTGATGAAGTGTGGTTTATTCAAAAACATTTACATAATGATGAAGCTAAATGGTTATTGGCGGGGATCAAGCAATTTGATCAATAGTTTTTATTGATAGGCTCTAAAAAGGTCGCACAAACTAAAAAATAAACCCGCAAATTTTAGCGGGTTTATTTTTGGCTGGCATTTTTAGAAGATGCGATTTTACTTTTTAGGTAACATGCGAATCAGCGTATTATCTTTGGCGATATGATGATGGAATAACGCTGCGATCGTGTGTAGGCCAATGAGATAGTATCCAAAGGTACCTGCCGTTTGGTGTAGCTCTTTAATGGACTTGGCGAGAGCCTCCTGTTTATCTATTAATGGCGGTAATTCTAATCCAAAAAATGGGATGGGTTTGCCCGCTGCGCTCAACATTAACCAACCAGCGATTGGCAAAGCAAACATCAGTACGTAAAGCAAAAAATGAACAAATGCGGCTAATTTTGTTTGCCACATAGGCGGTGTTGGAACGATGCTCGGCGCTGGCCCTGCAGAAAGTCTAATCACAATACGAAATGACACCAAAGCCAGCACTAATAGGCCGAGCATAAAATGCCATGCTTTTAAGCATTCACGAATGTCACTTCCTTTTGGATAAAACTCTCTTAACTCAATGCAGGCGTAAACGAGCGCAATTAAAATGAACATGAGCCAGTGTAGGCGAATAGAGAGCGTTCCGTAATGCTGATCTGAATTTTGCTGAGTAGTGCTTAAAAGTGGCATGATATCAGTGACCTCTTAAAATAAAGTGAAGATTTACCACACTGATACTACCTACATTCTAAGTCGTTGTAATGCTTTAAATCAAACAAGATTGAGAATTGAATCGAATAGATCAACTCTGAGATTATCTCCGATAAAAATTCGCCAACATGGTGGTAGTGTACAATTTTAGCCATGACAGAATCAGACCATCTTGCCGTTAAGGCGCAACAATTATTGCATGATATTTTTGGCTATCAAACATTTCGTGGGGAGCAGCAGGCCATTGTTCAGCATGTAAGCGCGGGCGGCGATGCTTTGGTGTTGATGCCCACAGGTGGTGGAAAATCCTTGTGTTATCAATTGCCTGCGTTAATGCGAGAAGGTGTTGGCATTGTGGTATCGCCACTCATCGCGCTTATGCAAGACCAAGTGGATGCATTAAAACAGCTCGGCGTACGCGCGGCTTTTTTAAACTCCAGCCAAGCGCCAGATGATGCGCGTGAAGTGATGACGCAGCTGATGCGCGGTCATTTAAAAGTTTTATATGTAGCGCCAGAGCGGCTACTATTGTCTGGCTTTTTGGAATTATTAGATCAAATTCAAGAGGGCGGTGGCATTGCGCTTTTTGCGATTGATGAAGCGCATTGCGTCTCGCAATGGGGGCATGATTTCCGGCCAGAATATCGCCAATTAACTGTATTGCATGAACGCTTCCCCGATGTGCCGCGCATTGCGTTAACTGCCACTGCCGATGCGGCAACAAGGGTTGAGATTGTCGAGCGTTTGGCGTTAGAAAATGCCAGCCAGTTTGTTTCCAGTTTTGACCGCCCGAATATCCGTTATCGTGTGCTGCAAAAAGCCAATGCCCGCCAACAGTTAGAGTCTTTTTTAGAGGCTGAACACCCGAACGACGCAGGCATTGTTTACTGCTTATCGCGCAAAAAAGTGGAAGAAACCGCCGCATGGTTAAAGACGCGCGGTTGGGATGCGCTGCCTTATCACGCAGGTTTGGATGCAAGTGTTCGCACCAAACACCAGCAACGCTTTTTGCGCGAAGAAGGCGTGATTATGGTGGCCACGGTGGCGTTTGGCATGGGCATTGATAAACCCAATGTGCGTTTTGTGGCGCATTTGGATTTGCCAAAAAGTATGGAAGGCTATTACCAAGAAACCGGGCGAGCAGGGCGCGATGGCTTGCCCGCAAACGCATGGATGACTTATGGCTTGGGCGATGTGGTGAGCATGCGCCAAATGCTAGATAACGGCGATGCGCCGGAAGCGCGCAAGCAAGTTGAACGGCAAAAATTAGATGCGCTGCTTGGTTTTTGCGAATCGACAGCATGCCGCCATCAAACCATTTTGCGTTATTTTGGTGAGGCGCACCCTGGGCATTGCAAGCAATGTGATAATTGTTTAAGTCCAGTGGATAAATGGGATGCGACGAAAGCCGTACAAATGGCGCTCTCCACGGTGTATCGCACCGGTCAGCGCTTTGGCGTAGTGCATTTAATTGATGTGTTATTGGGTAAAACCAACCCAAAAATACAGCAATTTAACCATCAACAATTATCCACTTTTGGTATTGGCCGGGAATTATCACAACAGCAATGGAGCAGCGTGTTTCGGCAATTGGTGGCGGCTGGGTACTTGGCCACCGATGTTGAGGCCTATGGCGGCTTAAAGTTAACGGAGCAGTCTCGCCCCGTGCTGCGCAGTGAAGCCGAAGTTTGGTTGCGCCGCGATAGTGAATTAAGCAAAAATAAAGTCAGCAAAGCCGGGCGCAGCGCGAATGCTAAAGCGGATTATGCGGCGGTGAGTGATGACCCATTATGGCTGTTGCTCAAAGAAAAACGCATGGCGCTCGCAAAAGAGCAGGGCGTGCCGCCGTATGTGATTTTTCATGACAGCACATTGTTAGAAATGGTCAACCGCAGACCGCAAAGCTTAACCGACATGGCAAAAATTAGCGGTGTTGGTCAGGCAAAGTTAGACCGCTATGGTGATGCTTTTTTAGAAGTGTTGAAGGATGCAGCAAACCAAGGGTATTGAAGGCTGAGTTTGATGTGGGTTGGAACTAAAGCCGCGAGATGTTTGATTGTCTGATTTTGTAGGGTGGTTTAGCGCAGCGTAACCCACAATAAAATGGCAGATATTAGGGGAACCTCATAAAATTTTGCGCTGGGTATCAGTTTGCTCAACCCAGCCTACGCTTGCTAATGGGTTAGGCTTGTGTGACAGCAAACTTTTTAAGATTTTCCCTTTAACAGTACTTGTACTTGTAGCGCTATTTCATGTTTAATTTTTTTGTCGAGCTTGTCTAGCCAACGTTTGGGGATCGCTTCTGCGCCATATAGAGCGCCAGCGAGCATGCCAACAATTGCACCAGTGGTGTCAGCATCTTCGCCACGGTTGACGGTTTGTATCAGGCAATCTTCAAAATTGTCGGTATTGAAAAAAAAGTGCAGCACGGTTTGCATGGTATCGACAATGTAGCCGCTGGCGCGGCCGGGGTAGGGAGTGTATTTAAATTTTGGGTGATTTTCTACCAAACTTGTGGCGATAGTTTGGCAAGTTTGTCGGTCGCCACTTGCCAGTAACGCATGCATCATTTGGCCAAGTGCCAGCGTGGCGGCGTCAGAAAGTGGGTGGTGGTGCGTGATATGCGCTTGCTCTATCAATGCTTTTTGTAACAGTGCGGCATTACCAAAAGTGGCAATAGCAATGGGTGTGATGCGCATGGCAGCGCCGTTGCCGCCGTCTGCTTCAGATTGTTTTCCCTCTGTAGAGCCATCTAACAAATAACGTTGAATGCCGCGGCGGCAGGTGTTGCCTATGTCAATTGGGTGACTTTTGAGCCATTTTGCAAAATGCTCGGCTGCCGTGTTTTTGTGCCATGTTCCAGCCTCAATCCAAGCGCGGCCTAGGCAAAGTGACATCTCAGTATCGTCTGTGATTTGTCCGGGTTTTAGTTTGAGCCAGCCGCCGCCGGTCATTTCATGGTGTCCGCCTTGGGCGGCAATTTCGCGTGCGGTTAAAAACTCTACTGGCGCACCCAACGCATCGCCTACGGCAAGTCCCAAATAAGCGCCCAAGGCGCGTTGATGTAGGCTAAGCATAACTCGCGCTGACCTCGTAGCGACCGCCGATGGCGATGACTTCGTCTTCACCCGACAAAATATTTTTAGCGAGTAAACCGGGGAAAAATAATATTTTCACCACGGGCACTTTAGCCTCTAAAATCCAGTCACCAAATTCTTCGGCGCGTTCGCGGTTGGTTGAAAATGAGACTAAGTTATTTAAGCGCAACACACAGCTGCCTTTTTTTAATTGGCCATTGGAGAGTGTTGGCTCGTCATAAATATTGACCCCGCGCCACAAGGTTACCCAAGGTTGGCTGGTAGGAACCCCAAAATGCTGAATAACAAATTGGCAATATTCGTACAATAAATCGAGCTGCGTGTGGATGCTGTTGCTATGAAAGCGGCTGGCATATTTTTCTTCTAAATAGCGCATCCATGCATCAGAGGGAAAATGATTCAGTGGCGCGCGATGAAACGTAGGTTTTAAACCAAAACGGCTTTCCACCCAACCTTTTAACACGGCACCTTGCGGGTTATTCGCATCAAATCCCCAGCCTTCTAGCAGTTTTTGGTAACTGGGGCGGAAGCGACGTTGCTTGGCGTGTTGAACTTCGTAATCACTAGGATGTAACTGAAAAACAATGTTCATATAGCGAAGAAATTTTTCGATCGCATCTTGTACATTTTCAGCTTGCGCCAACAATCGAAAAAGCCCGCGATGGGTTTCCCTCGCGCCCGCAATGTGAAGTGGCTGAGGGTAGGCATTAAACTCAATAGAACCAAGTAGACCAGCCGGTATGCCCACCAAATTGGTGGTATACCAGCGCTCTGGATCATGATGACCATCCCCACCGCCTTGCATGAGGTTGGTACGAATTAAACCGGACGGTTTTCGTTTGGGTTGCGCACCGGCCCCATGAGTTTTAAGCCATCTTCATAGGTGATTTCTGGGTAATTTGCAGAAAATTTCAAGGCTTTGTCTGCGACTGCATCAAGCTTGCTGGCGGTATCTAGTTTTTTAAGGTCACCTTTTTCTAGGCGCAATAACTCTAACGTCTCGTTATACACGGTGGCTTCATCAATCGGCAAAATGTAAAAGGTTGCACCAGCCATTTTTACGGTATATTTTTTGAGTAAATCAATGTTATTGCAGAAAATAATGTATTTGCCATCCGACATTAGTGCGCTGCCAAGGGCGTCCACCAACATTTGCAAATAGCCAAATGAAAGTAAATAACCGGTAAAAAATGGAATTCCGGTTTCGCCCGCGTTGGCAACTGCCATTACTTGGTCACAAGTGATTTCCGGTGGTCTGGCTTCATCGGCTAATTGCTCGGCAAATTTAATGGCAAGCTCGCCGCGAAAGCCGAAACGGCCAGCGACTTTGGTCGCTTCTTTCAGTACGGGGTTTTGCAAACGGTTTTCTGCGGCCAATTTGCCGAATGCGGTTTGGTCAATAGTGACGGTTTGTTCTAAGGTGGTCATGCGTGATTGCTCCTATCGTTACGAATAAAGTCTGCGGTTTTAAAAAAAGATTGTTCCATTTGGGTTTTGAGTGTGGCATCCGTCACCACGTCATCCATTGCGCGCATCATGCACAGCATCCACGCGTCACGTTCCGCTTCACCAATTGCAAAGTGAAGATGCTTTTGGCGTAACCTTGGGTGGCCGCGCTCAGCGGAATACACCTTGGGCCCACCTAACCATTCGGTTAAAAAATTCACTAACACTTCTTTGGTCTGTGTTAAGTCAGGCGCATGCATGGCGCGGATGCTTTGCGCTTCTGGCAGCGTGTTCATATAAAAGTAAAAGCGTTCAACCAATTGCGTGATCGGCGCAACGCCGCCAATCTTTTCAAAGTGCGGGTTTTGCATAATCTGCAAAATTGGTTTGAGTCTTGCTATATCAATGTCGGGCTTAGATTCGCTCATTTCGTGTGTCTTTATAAACGCATACAAACGGATTTGAGCAAGTGTTGTACCAACATTATTTTTTGCGGGTGTTGAAAGCATCTGGAAGCTAGGTAAATAGCGCATTGCAGCGATTTTTTACCGCTGTAAAAAAGTGAATTTTTTGCTAAAAAAGCAGCTTTAAACTTTTGTCCGCTACCAAACGTTGAGAATCTGCTTTGTCGGGTTTGCGACACAACATAAATCCGCTTAACTTTTAGTGTAAAAACACAAAATATCTATATAAAACAGTAACATAAAAATATTTATTTTGGTTGGCACGCTCTTTGCGATGTACTGCTTACATGGCCGAGAAACCATCCATCGCTCGATAATAAAAGTGATTAGGTTGCGACTTGGAATCGGAGCATGGCTTCACACGGCAACGAGTTTTTATTTTGATTAAAAAAAGGAGCTTCATTATGGCTGCATTACGTCAAATTGCCTTCTACGGCAAAGGTGGTATCGGTAAATCTACAACTTCGCAAAACACGCTGGCTGCGTTAGCTGAAATGGGTCAAAAAATCTTGATCGTCGGTTGCGACCCAAAAGCTGACTCAACACGTTTGATTTTGCACGCGAAAGCACAAGACACAGTGTTGTCTTTAGCGGCTGAAGCAGGTTCTGTAGAGGATTTGGAAATTGAAGATGTGATGAAAATCGGTTATCGCGATATTCGTTGCGTGGAATCTGGTGGTCCAGAACCTGGTGTTGGTTGTGCTGGTCGCGGTGTGATTACTTCAATCAACTTCTTGGAAGAAAACGGTGCTTATGACGGCGTAGATTATGTTTCATACGACGTTTTAGGTGACGTGGTGTGCGGTGGTTTCGCGATGCCAATTCGTGAAAACAAAGCACAAGAAATTTACATCGTGATGTCTGGCGAAATGATGGCGATGTACGCAGCTAACAACATTTCAAAAGGTATCTTGAAATACGCTAACTCAGGTGGCGTGCGTTTAGGTGGCTTGGTATGTAACGAGCGCCAAACAGACAAAGAGTTGGAATTAGCTTCTGCATTGGCTGGCAAATTGGGTACGAAATTGATCCACTTTGTACCACGCGATAACATCGTTCAACATGCTGAATTGCGCCGTATGACAGTGTTGGAGTACGCGCCAGAATCAAAACAAGCAGAAGAGTATCGTCAATTAGCTCAAAAAGTTCATAACAATGCGGGTAACGGCACTATCCCAACCCCAATCACGATGGACGAATTGGAAGATTTATTGATGGACTTCGGCATCATGAAGAAAGAAGACGAAAGCGTGATTGGTAAAGCAGCCAACGCAGCTTAAGTAACTCTGGCGGGGTTCGCCCCGCCAGCCCCCTTGGAACTGTTTCAAAAGTTGTGGGGGCTGGCTGCAGCCTACGTAATTTTTGAAACAGTTTCGTTTGAAGTGTTTGTTTGAAATATAGGAGATGAGAAATGAGTGCGACGACTGAAGCGCGTGTCAATGGCGCAGAGTTAATTGAGGAGGTGTTGAAAGCCTACCCAGAAAAATCTGCTAAAAGACGTGCAAAACATTTAAATGTATATGAAGAAGGTAAATCAGAATGTGATGTGAAATCTAACATCAAATCTTTACCGGGCGTGATGACGATTCGTGGTTGTGCCTACGCAGGTTCTAAAGGCGTAGTGTGGGGTCCGATCAAAGATATGATCCATATTTCTCACGGCCCTGTGGGTTGCGGTCAATACTCTTGGGCATCACGTCGTAACTACTACATTGGTACAACGGGTATTGATACTTTCGGTACCATGCAATTTACTTCTGACTTCCAAGAAAAAGACATCGTGTTTGGCGGTGACAAAAAGTTGGAAAAAATCATGGACGAAATCGAAGTTTTGTTCCCACTCAATAAAGGCATTACCGTGCAATCAGAATGCCCGATTGGTTTGATTGGTGACGACATCGAAGCGGTTTCTAAGAAAAAATCCAAAGAATACGGCGGCAAGACCATTGTGCCAGTGCGTTGCGAAGGTTTCCGCGGCGTATCGCAATCATTAGGCCACCACATTGCAAACGATGCGGTGCGTGACTTTGTGTTTGACAAGACTGACCCGGAAAAAAATAAATTTGAGGCCAGCCCTTATGACGTAGCCATTATCGGTGACTACAATATTGGTGGTGACGCATGGTCAAGCCGTATTTTGTTAGAAGAAATGGGCTTGCGCGTGATTGCACAATGGTCTGGTGATGGCTCGATTGCCGAGTTGGAAAATACGCCAAAAGCAAAACTCAATATCTTGCACTGCTATCGTTCTATGAACTATATCAGCCGCCACATGGAAGAAAAGTACGGTATACCTTGGGTTGAGTACAACTTTTTTGGCCCTTCAAAAATTGAAGAATCTTTACGCAAAATTGCCAGCTTCTTTGATGACAGCATCAAAGAAAAAACGGAAGCAGTGATTGCTAAATACAAAGCGTTGACTGATGCAGTGATCGCCAAATACAAACCACGTTTGCAAGGCAAAAAAGTCATGTTGTTTGTGGGTGGTTTGCGTCCACGTCACGTGATCGGCGCTTATGAAGATTTAGGCATGGAAGTTGTGGGTACTGGTTACGAGTTTGGCCATAACGATGACTACCAACGTACTACACATTACGTAAAAGATGGCACCTTGATTTATGACGATGTGACTGGCTACGAGTTTGAAAAATTTGTTGAAGCGATTCAACCAGACTTGGTCGGTTCTGGCATTAAAGAGAAATACGTGTTCCAAAAAATGGGCGTGCCATTCCGTCAAATGCATAGCTGGGATTACTCAGGTCCTTATCACGGTTATGACGGTTTCGCGATTTTTGCGCGCGACATGGACATGGCGATTAACAGTCCAGTATGGGGCTTGACCAAAGCACCATGGGCTAAGGCAGCTTAATAGGAGATATTAAAATGAGCCAAAATGCAGAAAAAGTACTAGACCATTTTAAGTTATTCCGCGAGCCGGAATACAAAGAAATGTTTGCTAAAAAGAAAGAACAGTTTGAATTTGCCGTACCTACTGAAGAGCTGAAAAAACAAATCGAGTATGCAAAAACAGTTGAATACAAAGAGAAAAACTTTGCGCGTGAAGCGTTAACTGTGAACCCGGCTAAAGCTTGCCAACCATTGGGTGCCGTATTTGCAGCGAATGGTTTTGAGGGTACCTTGCCCTTCGTACATGGCTCACAAGGCTGTGTGGCATACTATCGCTCACACTTCAGCCGCCATTTTAAAGAGCCAACTTCTTGCGTTTCTTCTTCCATGACAGAAGACGCTGCGGTGTTTGGTGGTTTGAATAATATGATCGACGGTTTGGCAAACTCTTACAGTTTGTATAAACCAAAAATGATCGCAGTTTCAACCACTTGTATGGCGGAAGTGATTGGCGATGACTTGAACGCCTTTATTAAAACTTCACGCGAAAAAGGTTCTATCCCAATGGAGTTTGATGTGCCATTTGCGCATACACCAGCATTCGTAGGTAGCCATATCACCGGATATGACAATGCGTTATTAGGTGTCCTCAAATATTTCTGGGATGGCAAAGCGGGTACCGTGCCTGCATTAGAGCGCAAACCTGACGACAGTATCAATTTTGTCGGCGGCTTTGATGGTTACGTAGTTGGCAATAATCGTGAAATTAAACGAATTTTCAACGAATTTAACATCAAATACACAATGTTGTGTGATCCTTCAGATGCATGGGATACACCAACTGACGGTGAGTTTCGTATGTATGATGGCGGCACCACGTTGGAAGACACTGCAAATGCAGTGAATGCTAAAGGTACGATCATGATGCAAACGATTTCTGCGGAAAAAACTGCCCAGTTTATTGAGAGCAAAGGCCAAGAAGTTGTGAAGTTGCATCACCCAATTGGCGTGAAAGGCACTGACGAATTCTTGATGGCGATTTCTAAATTGACCGGTAAAGAAATCCCAGCTTCGCTCACGAAAGAACGTGGTCGTTTAGTGGATGCAATTGCAGACTCTAGCGCACACATTCATGGCAAAAAATTTGCACTGTATGGCGACCCAGATTTGATGCTTGGTTTAACAGGCTTTTTGTTAGAGTTAGGTGCTGAGCCAACGACCGTATTATCAACTAACGGTGATGATGCCTGGGCAGCAAAAGTGCAAGCTTTGTTTGATGCAAGCCCATTCGGCGCGAACTGCAAAGTGTATCCGAAGAAAGATTTGTGGCACATGCGTTCACTTTTATTTACTGACCCAGTGGATTTCTTAATTGGTAACACTTACGGTAAATATTTGGATCGTGATACTAAAACGCCATTGATTCGTATCGGCTTCCCGATTTTTGATCGTCACCACAAACATCGTTACCCAGTGTGGGGTTATCAAGGTGCGATGAATGTGTTGGTCACCATCTTAGATAAAATCTTTGATGTCATGGATGCTGACACTGACGGTATTGCTACTACCGATTACAGCTTCGATATTATTCGATAATGCCTAGGCTCAGGTGGTAGTCATACTGCCTGAGCCTATCAACAAGGAGATGTAATTATGGCAAATGTGACTTTTAGTTCGCCAAAAATGAAGAAAGATCTAACCGTTTATGCCACTGCTGGCGATACCAGTACCTTACTTGCGTTGGCACAACAACACAAAATTCCGGTGGAGTTTGAGTGTGAAAATGGCGAATGTGGTTCTTGTGCGGTTGAAGTTTCTATCTTGGCAAACAAGCAACCAATGGGTGTGAGTTTGACAGAGAAAGAAAAGACGGCGCTTAGACTTGCTGGGAAAATTACCAAAGAGCAAATTGCTGCTGCTGAGGTAAATGATATTCCGCCACCTTGGCGTTTGGCATGCCAAATGATCGTAAGAAATGAAGATATTTTAGTGAAATTTTAATTTTCATTTTTTTTAGAAAGCTCCCAATTGGGAGCTTTTTTATTGGATGGCGCAATTGTTGTAGCAAAAGTGTAAACATGGTTTTGTCGTATTTCATACACTAAATTTTGATGGCAGATATTTCTATAACTAATTGTTTTATATGTATTTATATGTTTTTTATAAGGTTGGCATAGCTAATGCTTATTAGACAATAACTCATTTAAATTTCACGCCATGCGACAAAATCACCCAGTCATTAACGATACCACTTTGCGCGATGGCGAGCAGACTGCAGGCGTTGCATTCACCCGTGAAGAAAAGCTGCAAATTGCATCATCGCTTGCGGCCATTGGTGTGCCGGAGCTGGAAATTGGTATCCCTGCCATGGGGGAACATGAGATTGAAGACATTCGTGCGATTGTTAACCTCAATCTTTCCAGTCGCTTGATGGTATGGGCAAGGATGACAGAAACGGATTTAGCTGCCTGTTTAAAAACCGGCATTTCTCATGTGAACTTGTCCATCCCGGTGTCTGATTTACATATCGAAAAAAAATTAAAGCGCAACCGCACATGGGTGCTTGAACAAATTGCTTATTTTGTGAGTAAAGCGAGCGATCTTGGCCTGAGTGTTTCAGTCGGTGGGGAAGATGCTTCGCGTGCAAACACAGAGTTTTTACTTGAAGTACTGGAGGTTGCGCAGCAATCTGGCGCGCGGCGTTTCCGCTTTGCTGACACCTTGGGCGTGTTAGATCCATTTTCTACCTATCTGCGCATTCATGAACTATGTGCAGAAACTGATTTAGAAATTGAAATGCACGCGCATGATGACTTAGGCTTAGCAACAGCAAACTCTCTTGCAGCCACTCGCGCTGGTGCCAGCCATGTAAATACCACCGTGAATGGTTTGGGTGAGCGCGCTGGAAATGCGCCTTTGGAAGAAGTTGCCATGGCACTTTGGCGCATTGATGGGCTGGATACTGGCCTCGATATGCATCGCTTTCCTGAAATTTCCAACTTGGTTGCTACCGCTTCTGGCAGACAAGTCGCGCCGAATAAAAGCATTGTTGGCGAGGCGGTGTTTACCCATGAATCCGGTTTGCATGTGGATGGCTTACTGAAAGATCCAGCTACTTACGAAGGCTTTAGTCCGTCAGAAGTTGGCCGCCAACGCCGCGTTGTTCTAGGTAAGCATTCTGGCAGCCATAGCCTCAAATATGTGTATCAACAATTGGGGATTCGATTGCAAGAAGATGAAATGCCAGCGCTATTAAAACGCGTACGTTTGTTTGCGGTAGCAGTAAAGCGTAACCCAAAGGCAGAAGATTTAATGCGGCTTTATCTAGAAAGTATTTCCATGATCGAATTTGATTGAAAGGAGTGGGGCATGCAAGCACAGGAAACTCCAAATACTGCAAAAAAATTTACTTTACTGGCGCTGGTAAAAGAAGATTTAGCCTGTGTGTTTGAGCGCGACCCAGCGGCACGAAATAAGCTGGAAGTGTTGCTGACTTACCCGGGTTTGCACGCCATTATGGTTCACCGAATTTCTCATCGGCTATGGCAATTTGGCTTTCGATTTGGCGCGCGGTGGTTGAGTTATTTTTCACGCATGTTCACACAAATTGATATTCACCCAGGCGCAACGATTGGCCACCGATTTTTTATTGACCACGGCTGTGGTGTCGTCATTGGCGAGACCGCAGAAATTGGCAATGACGTGACCTTGTATCACGGTGTCACGCTCGGAGGTGTTTCTTGGAATGCCGGAAAACGTCACCCAACGTTATGTGATGGCGTAATGGTAGGAGCCGGTGCCAAAATATTAGGGCCGGTGATCGTTGGCCAAAAGGCACGCATCGGCGCCAATTCTGTCGTGATCCACGATATTCCTGAAAGCATGACCGTCGTTGGCATTCCTGGGCGCGTGGTGCTGCCGGAAGATCAACGCAGAGTATCGCAACCGGGTATCGACTTAGACCATCATTTAATGCCAGACCCCGTGGGCAAAGCGGTTTCAGCCTTGCTCGACCGCATTACACAGCTTGAATTTCAGCTTGCGCACATGCAAGAAGCACAAGCGCAAGAAGACCACGAAATGGTCGATGTGAGCGTGACGCGCAAGCCTGTAGGCAAACTTTATTCCTAACTTTCAACTGTATTTATAACCTTTAATAGTGGAGCAATTTTTATGGGTACCTTACTAAGCAAGATGCAAAATTTTTCTGCGGCTGAAGAGTTTTTTGATTTTTTAGGCGTGGATTATTCACCACAGATTGTGCATGTGAATCGCTTGCATATTTTGAAGCGCTTTCAGCAATATTTGGCCAGAGACCCAATTCCAGAAAATCTAAATGAAACGGCTGAGCTGAGCGCTTATCAAGAAAAATTAAGCATGGCCTATCAAGACTTTGTGAAATCCAATGCGTCAACAGAGAAAGTATTCAAGGTTTTTCAAGAGGCTGATGGCTCACAAAGTTTCAGCGTTAAAAAATTAAAAGACTCTTTGATTGAGCGACGCGGTTAGTTTTGTCGGTTTTACGACAAAAAAAATTTTGCAAAATAATTTATAACTAATTGAAAAATAATAATAAATTTATGTGGCATGGTTGTTGCAGTAGTGTGTTTAAAGCGTTTAGTGATCGAGATTAAACCTTAACGTTGGATGAATAAACGGAGTTTTTATGCATATCGTTGTATGTATCAAGCAAGTGCCAGATAGTGCGCAAATTCGCGTACATCCGGTGACCAACACCATCATGCGTCAAGGCGTGCCCACCATTGTGAACCCTTACGATTTATATGCTCTGGAAGAAGCCTTGCGCTTGAAAGACGAATACGGTGCGCGCGTCACGGTGCTAACTATGGGTCCACCGATGGCGGAAGCCGCGTTAAGAAAAGCAATTTCCTACGGCGCGGATGATGCTGTGCTGGTGACGGACAGAATTTTTGCCGGCTCTGATACGTTGGCAACTAGCTATGCCATTGCCTCCGCAATTACGCAAATCAGCAAAGATATTCCAGTCGATTTAGTATTTACCGGCAAACAAACGATTGATGGCGATACCGCGCAAGTGGGCCCCGGTGTGGCAAAACGGTTGGATATGCAGCTCCTCACCTACGTTTCAAAAATCCGCTCGCTCAATACCGATAAAAAAGAAATTGTGGTGGAACGTCGCTCTGAAGGTGGCGTGCAAGTCCTTAAAACAAAAATCCCATCGCTGATCACCGTGCTTGAAGGCAATAACGAAATGCGTTTTGCCACCATGGCCAATATGTTTCGCGCAGCGCGCTACCCGGTAAAAATTTGGAACAAAGACGCGGCTGGTATTGAAGACCCCACAAAAACTGGTTTGAAAGGCTCGCCAACTGTGGTTTCCAAAGTGTTTGCGCCGACACCGCGCGCTACCAAGGCGGAAATTATTCAGTGTGAAAGTAACGAGCCTAAAGATTTAAGCGTGACTTTGCTGGCCAAAATGTTTACCAAATACCCAAAAATTGAGCAGGAAATCCTTAAACGCTCCGCCTAAGTGGGCAATGGAAACGTGTTGATAAAGGAAAAATGATGAGTGAAGAAACCAAAAAACCAGCCCCAGCGGGTAAGAAAAAATTTGAGCTGGATGAACGCCTAAAAGCCTACAAAGGCGTATGGGTATTTATTGAGCATGAACGCGGAGCAATTCACCCTGTATCGCTTGAGTTGTTGGGCGAAGGTCGAAAACTAGCCGATTTATTAGGTGTTGAACTGGCTGGCGTGGTGATGGGGCAACCTGGTGAAACCACACGTAGTTTTTGCCATGAGGCATTTTTTCATGGCGCGGATTTGTGCTACTTGGTAGAAGACCCGTTGTTGCAAGATTATCGCAACGAACCTTATACCAAAGGCCTCACTGATTTGGTCAATAAATATCAGCCGGAAATTTTATTTCTAGGCGCAACCACTTTAGGACGCGATTTGGCGGGCAGCGTGGCAACGACGTTGAAAACGGGCCTCACCGCTGATTGCACAGAACTCAATATTGATTTGCATGCACGCAGTTTATTGGCAAGCCGCCCAACTTTTGGTGGCTCTCTGCTCTGTACGATTCAAACCTTAAATTATCGTCCACAAATGGCCACCGTGCGCCCGCGTGTGATGGCGATGCCTGAGCGTGATGCGACACGCAACGGTCGTATTGTGGAAGATACATTAGGCATGGTGGAAAGCAGCATTATCACAAAAGTGCTGGAATTTATCCCCGACGAAATGCAAGACAAACCGCAATTGCCGTTCGCTGACATTATTGTCTCCGGCGGGCGCGGCATGAAAAAGCCGGAAAATTTTAAGTTGATTTGGGAGTTAGCTTCCGTGTTGGGTGCAGAAGTCGGCGCAACGCGTCCGGTGGTGCAAGCTGGTTGGGTGGAATTGGATCGCCAAGTGGGGCAATCCGGCAAAACCGTGCGACCAAAATTGTATATTGCCGCAGGGATTTCCGGCGCGATTCAGCACCGTGTGGGCATGGACGCTTCGGACGTGATTATTGCGATCAATAACGACCCGAATGCGCCAATTTTTGATTTTGCACACTACGGCATTGTTGGCAATGCGATGACGATTTTGCCGGCACTGACTGAGGCGTTCAAAGCGCATTTAGCAATGGCTCGTAAAGCGGGATAAAGGAACTCACCATGGCAGAAAAATTTGATGTGATTGTGGTCGGCGCAGGGCCTTCCGGTAACTCAGCAGCGCTGCGATTGGCGCAAGCGGGGTTGAGTGTGTTGCAAATAGAGCGTGGCGAATCTTCTGGCTCCAAAAATGTACAGGGCGCGATTTTATATTCCGATGCGTTGGAAAAATTAATTCCGGATTTTCGTGAGGATGCGCCACTTGAGCGTCACATTATCGAGCAGCGCATGTGGGTGCTGGACGATGATTCTTACATGGGTTCGCATTACCGCTCGGATGCATTTAATAAGCCGCCTTACAACCGCTACACGATGATCCGCTCTCAGTTTGATAAATGGTTTTCAGACCGCGTTAAACAAGCTGGCGCATTGGTGATTTGCGAAACTACTGTGAATAATTTATTGCTGGATGGTCAGCGCGTGATTGGCGTGAATACAGACCGCCAAGGCGGTGAAATTTATGCGGATGCAGTGATTTTGGCGGATGGCGTCAATTCACTGCTGGCGAAAAAAGCCGGATTCCACCCCGAGTTAAAACCAAAAGATGTCGCGTTAGCTGTGAAAGAAATTCACTTTATGCCACCAGAGCTCATTGAGCAGCGTTTTAACGTGAAAGGTGAAGAGGGCGTAGTCATCGAAATGGTGGGGAAAATCACCAAAGGCATGATGGGCACGGGTTTCCTTTATACCAATAAAGAGTCAGTCACCATTGGCGTGGGCTGCATGTTGTCAGACTTTAAAGCGCAAAAAATTACCCCTTACACATTGTTAGAGCAAATGAAAAATCACCCAGCGATCAAACCGATGATCGAAGGCGGCGAAATGAAAGAATACACCGCGCATTTGATTCCAGAAGGTGGTTACAACGCCATGCCGGATTTATACGGCGATGGTTGGATGATTGTGGGCGATGCCGGCATGTTTGTTAATGCTGTACATCGCGAGGGGTCAAATTTAGCGATGACCACCGGCATGCATGCAGCCGATACGCTGATTGCGCTCAAAGAGGCGGGCAAAGCATTTACCAAGGCGAATCTAAAACTTTATCAGGAAAAATTAAACGAAAGTTTCGTGATGAAGGATTTGAAAAAGTACAAAAACATGCCGGAAATTTTCCACAAAAATCCGCAATTTTTTAACGATTATCCAGAAATGTTATCTCAAGCCGCGCGCACCATGCTCACGGTGGATGGCGTGGATAAAAAATCCAAAGAAAAAGAAATTAGAGGCAATTTCCGTGAACGCCGCTCCATTTTTGGTTTGGTCGGCGACGCGTTCAAATTATGGAGGGCATTCGAATGAGTGTTGCAGTCAAGGTCGAAGAAAAGTTATTTCAGAATCGCTACAAGGTGGATTCTGGTCATCCACATATCAGCATCATTGATGAAGATAAATGTCGCAATAGTTGCACTAACCAAGCGTGTACAGTGTGCTGCCCGGCTGGATGTTGGACGATGGAAGGCAATGGTAAAGTCACCGTGATCAGTGACGGCTGTTTGGAATGTGGTACATGCCGGATTATTTGCGACGATCAGCAAAATGTCGCGTGGGAATATCCACGCGGTGGTTACGGCATTTTGTTTAAATTTGGCTAATTGTTGAGCTAGCTATGATGTCGCAGCCAATTTGGCTTTCAGAGCGTGTGCAGTGGATCGGCGCTTTTGACCCTTGCATGCGAACGTTTGACGTTATTTTAAAAACGCCAAATGGCACGACTTACAATGCGTATGCGGTGCGTGGTTCTGAAGGCGTGGCTGTGATTGATACGGTAAAAATTGAAAGTGCTGATCAGTTTTTTGCGCGATTAGAAGTGGTGGCTCGTTATGATGAAATTAAAGTCATCGTACTCAATCACTTAGAGCCTGACCATACTGGCGCTTTACCTGAGTTAATGCGGCGCGCACCACAAGCCAAGCTCTATATTTCATCGTCAGCACAATTGATGCTGAAAGCCTTGCTAAACCAAAAAGATGTGGAGTTTACGCCAGTCACGACTGGCGACAGTGTTTCGTTAGGGGATCGCACGCTACAATTTTTGCACACGCCTTACTTGCATTGGCCTGATACGCAGTGTACATATTTAGAAGAAGAATATATTTTATTTTCTGGCGATGTGTTTGGCTGCCATTTTTGTGATGAGCGAATATTTAATGACAGAGTGGGGGATTTTCGCTTTGCGTTTGAGTATTACTACGCCCACATTATGCGACCCTTTCGCGTACATGTAACAGAAGCCCTTGCGCTAATAGATCAACTACCTATCAACATGATCGCGCCCACGCATGGGCCAATTCATCGAGATCAGCCGCAACGCTATATAGAACGTTACCGAGAATTAAGCCATCAAGCCCTGCAAAGTGAGCTGCACGCACATGAAAAGTCATTGGTCATTTTTTACATCAGCGCCTATGGCAGTACCACCTTAATGGCGAAAGCCATTCGTGATGGCATAGAAGAAATCCCAAATGTTCGGGTTTCACTTTATGACATTGAAGGTGGTGATGCTGGGTTATTTGTTGATTTAGTGGAAGAGGCTGATGGCATTTTGATTGGCACACCGACGATCAATGGTGATGCAGCTAAACCGGCTTGGGATGTGCTGGCGACATTTTGTAAAACGAATGTAAAGGGCAAATTAGCGGGTGCTTTTGGTTCTTACGGATGGTCTGGTGAGGCGATTCGCATGTTGGAAGATCGAATGCGAGGTTTAAAGATGCGCATACCGCTTGATGGTTTGAGGGTAAAGTTGATTCCATCGGCCACTGAACTAGAAAATTGCAGAAATTATGGCCGTCAGATCGCAGAGCATCTTGTTGGTATTCATTCCCCACGCGTGATAGATATGGCTGACCTTCTCGCAACGAAACAGCCGCAGAGTTTCATTTGAATTAAGGATAAAGTATGGCAAAAGCAAAAGTCACTTTCTCAGACGTCAATGTCACGGTGAACGTGCCAGTGGGGACGAGAATTATTGAGATTTCAGAAGCCGTTGGCTCATACATTGCCTATAACTGTCGTGAAGGCGATTGCGGTGTGTGCATGTTTGAGGTAACACGCGGTCAAGAAAACCTTTCTGAGTTAAGCAAAGAAGAAAAGTCCGTTTTGTTTGCACATTTTCGTGAAATTTTAGATGGTTGGCGAGCTGCCCCAAACATGGAAGCCTTGCAAGCCAAAATGCAAAAAGAAAATTTTACCGGTAAGTATTGTCGGCTAGCTTGCCAAACACAAGTGTTTGGTGACGTTACTGTTGCGCCATTATAGGAAGTAAAACCATGTCTAAATACAACATTACTTTTACGGACATTCAAACCACAGTTGTGGTGCCGCGCGGCACACGCATTGTCGAAGTGGCTGAAAAATTGGGTGCCAATATTCCATTTGGATGTAAAGAAAATGATTGCGGCAACTGCATTGTTGATGTGCTGCAAGGGGCGGATAACCTCTCGCCACCTTCAACTTTAGAGCTGGGTTTGCTCAAAGATAAATTTGCTAAAAGTGGCCAACGATTAGCTTGCCAAGCCATGGTGCTTGGTGATGTGAGCGTAAAACCAGCCTAATTGTTCATAGATTACCATTTTAATATTTCCATTATTTTTAAATGATTGAGTAGGAGTCAATATGACGAGACCAGCAAAACATGTATTTGTATGTAACCAAGCGCGCCCACCCGGACACCCACGTGGTTCGTGCCAATCCAAAGGCGGCAATGAAATTTTGCAAACTTTTTGGCAGCAAGTACAAGCGGGTAATTTATGGGATAAATTTTCTGTCACGTATTCAGGTTGCTTAGGCCCATGTGATACTGGTCCCAATGTGTTGGTGTACCCAGAAGGCATTTTGTACGGTGGCGTGAGCAAAGACGATGTACTGGAAATTATTGAAAAACATTTATTGGGTGGTGAAGTGGTTGAACGTCTCAAAGTGTCAGAAAGTATTTGGTAATTTTTAGCGTATGCAAGGCATTATTTCAGCGGAAGATTTTCCACCGCGTATTGCGGGTTACCTTTCCGCTGCAGCATTAACGCATGACTGGCGCGAGGCGGAGTCATTACTTTTACGCGCGCAAGCTGCCGCGCCAGATTGTCTGCACGTTTACTATACTTTGTACAAACTTTACGCCACTCGCAATCGGCTTGGGGATGCTGAAAAAACAGCGCTAATGGCCTTAGACGAAGCGGCGCGACAAGCTGAAATTTCGAGTGAATGGGAAACGCTGTCGCGGCAATCGTGTGATTGGCAACGCGTAAACTCACCGCAACATTTTTATTTGTTTAGCTTAAAAGCACTTGCGTTTATTCGGTTACGCCAACAACGTTTGGCGGATGCACGAACAATTTTAAATAAGCTTGCAGAAATTGACCTAGATGATTCTGTTGGCGCCTCTGTTATTCGTGCTTATGCAGATGGGGTGCCAGCATGACCATGATAAGCGGCGCATTGCTGGGGATTATTGAGGAAGCCTGTGAGGACGTGCTAATTTTGGTTGAGAATGTAGAGCCGGAAGAATTTTTTGCCAGCAAACTTACCCAAAAAGAAGCAATACGCCAAATTCGCATCATCACAGAAAGCGCAGCTAATTTGCCGGACGACACCAAGCGGAAGATGAAAGAAATTGACTGGGCTGGCTGGCAAGTTTTGTTTGCCCAAGTGAAAACCAGTGGTGGATTTGAACGCGATGCCATCTGGTTCGCCATTCGTTCAATGGTGCCAGCTACCTTGATGTGGTTGCGCGTATTTAAACAAAGCCAACCTGAAATGTTTGCATTAAAACCTTAATGTTTTTAATGTGGCATGAAGTATGCATTGATTCTATCAAACGTTATATACTTGGCTTTATTTCGTAACAATTGCGACAAACCATACAAATGACTACACATCAGCACAATTTAAAAGTAAGCGGCTCAATTTCATTGGGTAAAGATGCGCAAAATATGCTTAACGATAAGCGTATCGCTTTGCTAGAACAAATTGGCGCAAGTGGCTCAATTTCGCAAGCAGCAAAAAATGTCGGCTTAAGTTACAAAGGCGCTTGGGATGCTGTGGAAACGATGAATGCGATGTTTGGCGAGCCGCTCGTGGCAACGATGACGGGCGGTAAGGGCGGGGGTGGCACGCAACTCACCACTGCAGGCATTCGGGTTGTGGATGCCTACAAAGCGTTAGCGCGAGAACAAAAAAGATTTTTAGAAGCTGCCAGTCAAGGCATTGAGGATTTTGAAAATATTTATCAATTGATTCGGAGGTTATCCGTGAAAACAAGCGCAAGAAACCAGTTCTTCGGCAAAGTAACAGCCATCAAGCAAGCGCCAGTGAATGTGGAGGTTGAGTTAACGCTCACAGGCGGCGACAAAATTTATTCAGTCATCACGCACGATGGCCTCAGTGAATTAGGTTTAGCGATTGGCAGCGACGCTTGGGCGTTGGTGAAAGCAAGCTGGGTTATTTTGGCCTTGCCTGAAGCAGCACCAACACTGAGTGCGCGCAATAAATTAACCGGGTCGATTTCACGCATTACACAAGGCGGGGTAAACGCAGAAGTGACGCTGCTATGTGGGGGCAATCATTCAATTTGTGCAACGCTTACTAATGAAAGTGTTGCTGCTTTGCAGCTGCAGGTTGGTCACCCTGTTTGTGCCGTATTTAAGGCGAGTAGCGTTATTTTAGGGGTGACAGAATGATTTTTTATGTAGCGTTATATAGCTTTATTTATATTGATCTGTTGAAGGAGGAGCAATGAAAGTCAGGAAAAAAAGCAATTTGAGAAATACTGCCTTCGTTGTGTTGTCGTTTATTTCTACCGTCATTAGTGCAGCAGAAATGCAAACTGCCACTAACAGCTACTACGTAGAAAGAAAAAGTTACGGTACGCAAAAAGAAACCGAGCCACCCCGTTACGTCAAGCAAGCCGATAAAACTTGGTTAAAAGATTACGATGCTTTTAGCGATGCAGATTGGCTAGATGTCGGGTTCGAGTATCGTGCACGCTTTGAGCATCGCGACAACGATTTTAGACGTAGCGCCGAAAATATTGACGACCCGATTTTACTGCGTAGCCGCGCGTACCTGGGCATTAAAAATATCTTTGACCCTTTCAGGTTTGCGATTGAAGTACAGGACTCTCGTCGCAACAATGGTGACTATTCTCGCGCTTTTGATACGCGCGATGTGAACCAAGCCGATGTTTTGCAAAGCTATTTAGAACTTTATTTTAAGGAATCATTTTTAGGGCAAGACGATTTAGGCAACGCGCGGCCAATCTCTGTCAAAGCTGGCCGACTTGCTTGGGAAGCGCTCGATAGAAGATTGCTCGCACGTAACGAGTGGCGCAATACCACTAACACCTTTCAAGGGGTGCGCAGCACTGTGGGTGAGAAGAAAAATGATTGGCAGCTAGAACTTTTTGCCGTTAAACCGGTTCAGCGTTTCACTAAGCAGCTAGATCAAGTAGACCATGCGCAGAATTTTTATGGTGTGATTGGCGATTTACGCGCATGGTCAAGCATAGTGACACTTGAGCCTTATTACTTTCTGTTAAAGCAAGATGGCGACAAAGTGGAATATGACACTAACGGCAATGCGGCGGCAGCTAACACAAAAATTGACCGCGAAATTCACACGGTTGGTTTGCGTGCATACGGCACGTTTGGCAAATCGGGTTTTGATTACGATGTGAATTACGCTTCGCAATCGGGCCATCAAGATCGTAAAAATAGCGCTGGGGCTTTTATCGCCGAACTTGACCATGATGCATACGCTTACAATGCTGAAATTGGCTATACGTTTAACCATGCTTGGAAACCGCGTTTCAGCGCATTTTATGGGTTTGCCAGCGGTGATAAAAACCCTAATGACACCAAAAACCAACGTTTTGAACGCTTGTTTGGGTTTGCAAGGCCTTGGTCAAATGATGATTATATTCAGATGGAAAATATCAGCACACCTAAAGTTCGCCTAGAATTTGACCCAAAATTTTCATGGTTAGAAGGGCTGAAAGTCGATACTGGTTTTAGTTGGTATCGCCTAGACAGCGCAACAGATCGTTGGAATGCTGGCGCTAACTTGAGAGATACCACGGGCAACAGTGGTAAAGATTTGGGTAAAGAGTTTGATATGCGCCTGCGCTTCCCGATTAACCCACAAATCGCTGTGAATATCGGATACGCGCATTTCTGGGCTGGGGATTTTGTAAAAGCTTCATCTCGCAATGTTACTGGTCAATCAGATCGCGATGACGATTCAGACTTCTTCTATACCGAAGTCTCATTGTTGGGCTTCTGATTTTTATTGTCATTAGGATGTTGAAATGAAGCGAGTGATTGCACTCATACTGTGTTGTTTTTTATGTGTTTCGCAAATTGCATGCGCAGCTGATACGCTAACAATAGCTATTGCTGCTGATCTTAAGTTTGCAATGAGCGAACTTGTTTCTATGTTTGAGAAAAATAATCCTGATGCTCATATTGAGGTTGTGAGTGGTTCGTCAGGTAAGTTTTATCAACAAATTTCTAATGGCGCACCGTTTGATTTTTACTTTTCTGCGGATATTGAATACCCACGAAAATTGAAAGAGGCTGGGTTTGCGGTTTCAGAAGTAAAACCCTATGCCACCGGCAGATTGGTACTTTGGAGCCGAAATAAATCCGTAATGCAAGGGTTGGCTGTGTTAACTGAGGCTACTTTTACCAAAATCGCGATTGCAAATCCATTGCATGCACCTTATGGAAAATGTGCAAAAGCGAGCCTTGAGTATTATGGGCTCATTGATAAATTAACTAGCAAGCTGGTGTTCGGTGAGAATGTTGCACAAACAGCACAGTTTGCGCAAACCGGTGCAGCTGACGCGGCTATTATTGCACTATCTTTGGCAATTTCACCGACCATGCGAGGAAAGGGGTACTACTACTTAATTGATGAACGAAGCCATCCACAGCTTGAGCAAGGTTATGTGGTACTTAAACACGCAAAAGATAACCAGCTTACCGAAAAATTTAGCGGATTTCTTGCTTCGAATGAGGCACGTAAAATTTTCCGTGATAATGGTTTCCGTCTACCAGAGGAGCAATGATGAACCGACTAAACGGCGTGATCAAACTAGTTGAACACAACGACACCATGTCGCTGGTGGATGTGACGGTTGAACATATGAATTTTTCAGCCATCTTGTTAGAAACGCCTGCAACGGCAGAATATTTGCAAGTAGGTGCGCCGGTGACGCTTTTATTTAAAGAAACTGAAGTCTCGCTCGCCAAAAATCTGCAAGGGGAGTTGAGTTTGAGAAATCGCATTGCAGCGACTGTTGTTAACATCGAAAAGGGTGAAATTTTGTCAGCCATTACCTTGCAGTTTATGGATAAAAAATTGGTGAGCGTGATCACCACGCGCGCGGTAAAACGTTTGCAGCTCTCGGCTGGCGATGCGGTAGAAGCTTTAGTGAAAGCGAATGAAGTCGCTTTAATGGCAGGGCATCATGCAGATTGATTGGCAACCACTATTGTTAACATTAAAGCTGGCGACTGTGACCACCTGCATTTTATTTTGCATTGGTGTGCCATTTTCTTGGTGGCTGGCCAATACGCGTACGCGCTTAAAACCTGTGATTGAGGCGCTTGTCGCGATGCCTTTGGTGTTGCCGCCTTCGGTACTGGGTTTTTATCTTTTATTAGCCTTTAGTCCAGAGCGCTGGTTTGGCCAATGGTTGGATCGCATGGCTGGTATTCGCCTTGCCTTTAGTTTTGAAGGCTTGGTCATTGCCTCGGTGATTTTTAGCTTTCCGTTTTTAGTGCAACCCATCCAAGCGGCTTTTCAAAATCTTCCTAAAAGCCTTTCAGAAGCGGCCTATATTTTAGGTAAATCACGTTGGCAAACTTTTCTTAGCGTGTTGATGCCCAATATCAAGCCCGCGTTAATCTCCGGTACGGTATTGGCTTTTGCACATACGATTGGTGAATTTGGCGTGGTGTTAATGATAGGCGGTAGTTTGCCGGGGCAAACCCGCGTGGCTTCGATTGCCATTTATGATGAAGTTGAGTCGCTCAATTATGCGGCGGCAAATTTTCATGCTGGCGTACTTTTTTTGTTTTCGTTCGTCATCCTGCTCATTGTGTTCATGACAAAACGTAAGGCGATGCAATGATCAGTATTAACATTCAAAAAACGTTACATGGCCCGCAAGGCCAGTTTCAACTCGCGGTCAATGTTGAGGTGGCAGAAGGCGACTTCGTTGCATTGTTTGGCCCATCTGGTGTCGGAAAAACCACATTGCTGCGTTGCCTTGCTGGATTGGCGCAGCCAGAACATGGCGCGATACTGGTGAAAAGTGAATGTTGGTTAGACTCTGCTCGCAAACTTTCATTGCCGCCACAGCAACGCCAAGTGGGCTATATGTTTCAAGACTATGCATTGTTCCCCAATATGACGGTGCGCGGCAATCTTGAGTTTGCTTTGCGTAAAGGCGCTGATAAAAAACGCGTGGGCGAGTTATTAGCGTTAATGGATTTGGGTGAATTGCAGCACCGCAAACCGGAAACACTTTCTGGCGGACAAAAACAGCGAGTTGCACTGGCGCGGGCACTGGCCTCTGAACCCAATTTACTTTTATTGGACGAACCCTTTTCTGCATTAGATGTAGAAATGCGCTCTCGTTTGCATGACGAAGTGCTACGACTGCAAAAAAAATATGGCTTAACCACCATCATCGTTAGCCACGATGTTGCCGAGGTTTATAAATTAACCAGCCGCGTGTTGGTTTTAGAAGCTGGAAAAATAGTGGCGGACGGGTCACCAGAAGAAGTATTTAGTACGGGACAAACGAGTGGTAAGTTTAGATTTACCGGCGAAATTTTGGCGATCCAAAAAATGGATGTGATGTACGCATTAACAGTGTTGATTGGCAGCCAAATTGTACGTGTTGTCGCGATGTCGGATGAAGCTACGACGCTTGTGGTCGGCAGTAAAATCATGCTGGTTTCCAAAGCGTTTAATCCGATGGTATTAAAGCTTGCGTAATCTTTTTGTTGAACTCATTTTCGGTATATCTCTTGCTTTTCCCTTCTTGGCACCAAGTTACAGTGTCATTTTGATTGATTTATGACATATCAGACATGCAATTCGCTAAGTAATTACCAAGGAGAAAATAAAATGCCCGTTGTAAATATTCAACCATTTGGAAAAACCATTACCGCTGCCGCAGGCAGCACCATTCTTTCAGCGTTGCTCGCAGCCGAGGCCAGTGTTGCGCATAAATGTGACGGCAAAGGCGAGTGTGGTTCTTGCCATATTTTTGTGAATGAAGGGCGCAAAAGTATCTCTAAAATGCAACGCTCAGAAAATGAGAAGTTGGATACGATTGTAGGCGTGGGTTCAAAATCACGGTTGGCTTGTCAGGCGATGATCGGCGAAGAAGATATTACGGTTGAAGTGTTAAGCTTTATGTAAACGCAACAAAAAAGGCGGAAATTTCTTCCGCCTTTTTTCTGTATACCGCACCAAATTAATTTGCCGTATGGCGCAATAATTCCAAGCATTCCACCGTTGCTGAAAGCTCAACCGCCAAATAATCATCGTCATTACGGATCATCGCATCCGCACCGTTATCTAAAAGGAGTTGCATCATGCCTACCTTGCCGCTGGAAGCGGTGTACATGAGCGTGGTCGCACCGGTGAGGTTTTGATTGTTGATATCAATACCCGCATCAATCAGGCGTTGTACCAGCGTGGCATTGCCAGATACACAAGCCAGCCACAACGCATTATTGCCATCGGTGTTGCGTAAATGAATATTCACGCCAAGTGAAAGCAACTCTTCAACTAAATCATCGCGGCCAGAAAGCGCTGCCCGCATGATAGGCGTGAGTGCAAAATCCCAAGGACTGTCTAAGTCGTTTTTGTCAAAATGGTGTTCTGCAATAAAGTCAGCCAACGCTTGGCTAGATTCTTTCTTTAAAGCGGGTGGATTGGTTAGCACCGGAGCGAGGGCTTCATAGCCACCATCCACGCTGTAAACTTCTTTAAAATTAAAATCGCTAAACATGCTGGCGTAAATTTGGCTGGCATTGCCGTGGTAGCAATAAATCATTACGGGAACATCTTTGGGCAAAATGCTGATGACTTCGCCAAAGCTACGCTCGCTTAGATGGTCAGTCCCTTTAATGTGCGCGGCGGCATAGCTTCTTTCATCGCGTGAATCAAACAAAGCCAAAGGGTGCGTGCCGGCGCGGGCGCGTTGAATAAGATCGGCGGCTTTATTAACAGAAATACGTTGGTATGATGTGCGCATATTCACCTCTCAAATAATGCTGGTTGGCAGTGTTTCAATACGGCTATCTTCAAGCGGAAGACTCACCGTAAAGTGATACATGCTTTTAAATGTATCGCCTTCTAATCCTAGCAAGTTGTGTACCGAGTCATCAAAATAGCAGCCAATGCCTGTGCCGCGCAGCCCATGCACTTCTGCTTGCAGATATAACACTTGCCCGATCAAGCCTGCTTCGCGGTAAAGATCACGATAAGCCGCGGGATTTGCCTGAATCACCGCATCAAACTCAGCCAACATTCCTATTGAAAAACAAGCAGTTGCAGCAATATCTTGATGGCAGTGTAAGCTGCGCGTCACCCGGTGAAACTCTGCCGCTGGTGCCGGGCTTAAAAACTGTAGTTGGCTACTCGCGACCGGTTGACGCAGAAAACGATGATCTAATGCGTTTTGTAATATTCGCGACAAACGCGACACTCGCGGTAATAAATAAAGCCCAGGCGCTAGCCCTTCCACACGGTGGATGAAAAATATCAAGTTAATATGGGGTGGGGCTGATAGCGTGTGCCAAGGCGCATGTTTGTCTGCTTGTAGTTGCGCGAGTATTTCAAAAAAGATAGTGCTTGGCATCACATAGTGCGCATCAAAGCGCTGTGCGCTACGGCGGCCAAGAATTACCTCAGCGGCTGATTTTTTTGATGGCACATGTGCAGTATTGCTGTGAGAAATTTTTTGGCGTGGCACTGGCTGCGCCGTAGTACTTTGTGTTGCCTGCGCAATCGTATTCACAAGTAGCCAGTGGTACATCGGGTGTTTGTCTACGGCTGAAGCCACACCATGAAATGCCGTTGTTACCGGTAGATTGGTTTTTTTAAGTGCTTTTCTACCAAACGCGATGTGCAGCAACACCTCCGGTTCTTCCAGCTCGGTTTCTGCCATGCGATGAAACGGAAAGTCTGCCAAACGTTGTGTGCCTAAAAGCGAGGCGAGTTGGGCATGGCTGATGTCACTTTGCTCAAAAAGTTGCCAGCCCAACACCGCAGACGCATAACTTAATGCGGCAATCGCGTGGCCGGTATCCAGCTGGCAGTAGCGAAAAGCACGCTCGCCATATTTCCAAGCTTCACGCCACATCACTGACGTTAACGCGATGTAAAACATCGGGCTGCTCACCTGAATATCCGCACGTTTTTCTAATGCATGGGTTTCGGCGCGATAATGGTAAACACCATCCGCCAAATCTTGCATCCCTGCAACAACAATATAAGCTTCTGTCGGGTGTAAATTGCCGCTAGATGGATTTGCGCGAACAGCCCAACGGTCTGGCCCATAATTTTTCCAAGCTGTAATGCCAAGGGCTAAATGCAAAAGTGCGCCGAGGCTCGCCAATGTGAGTGGTTGAGTTGTGCTGTCGTGAATATGCTGAAACGGCTGCGTAAGCGCCTTAAGGAGATCGGCGTGATTTTTGATTTCAGAAAAAGCTGGCAACGCAATTTGCTCGGCGCCCTCAAAATGTCGAAAAGGCGCAGGCTGTGCATCCCAATCCAGCGTATCAGGCCCAGCAGCATAGCCAGTAAAGCGATGCGTGGTACGCTGGTGGTAATCGCGAACGGTTTCTTCTGGTGTCATTTTGATCATTTTCTACCAGATGATGCGCTCGTGGCTACGATCTTTAAAAATTAGTTTTGCTTTTCTTTTTGTTGTGAGTCTTCGTGATTAAAACATTGGTCATAATCCACGCACACGCTGCAATTGGGCGATTTGCAAATCATGATATCTGCGCGCTCACACAGTTGGCGATAAAAAAATTTTTTCCATTTCATGTCACCAATATTTTTCGCCACCAGTGCTGGGAAGTTTTCAAGCATCAATGCTGACAACGCCGCGCGGCTCGGCAGCCCCATGTCTTGCCACAAATGGTTTTCACCCAAGCAACTGGTGCGGGCGATAAAAGTCGCCAACGCGTAGGTTTTGTTATTTTGCAGCGCAGCATGTTCCATCAAAAGCGCAACAATATCGCCCAACTCTTCCAAGCGATGCGCTTGCGTGGCTTTGCCTAGCCTTGGCTTGGGTTTGTAAGTGATGGAAATAGCCGGCTGCATTTGAATAACCTTTTTTAAAAAATTAAACGGGCGCGTGGGTGTAACATTTTTTCGGGCAGATTTTTGCGCACGCTTCACAGCCCACGCAATTTTCTTTGTTGGCAATGGTCATGATTTTTTTCTCATATTCATCGTCGTCATCTTCCCCTAAGGTCATGGGGATGCGATCACCATCCTCGGTAATGCCAACCAGTGCCAACACATCTCGTCCGCACACGCGAAAGCAGCGCCCGCAACCAATACATTTTTCTTCTTCAATATGCTCAGCAAATTGCGGTACCCATTCCACACCGCTTGGCAAAGTGACGCTAAATGCCATGATTACGCTCCCTTTATTAACCACCAAGCGCTGCAAGTTTTTTGCGCGCTTCGGTCAGTTGTTGATAGGCTTTAAATGTTCTTTCCGCGATTTCAGGAATTTTTTCCCAACCCGTCGGCAAGTCTTCAGAAAGATCGTGCAAGTCCATTTTGAGCTGCGTGGCTTGTGCGTTCATTTTTTTGACTTCGGCTTTTACCGTTTCAATATCACTCATTTACTTTGCTCCATTAATCCTTATTTTCTTAACCGTAGTTTGCTACTGCAGGAAACTCTTTAATCATTGCGACGGCTGCCGCGACAATTTTTTCACCTTCCGCGGCTAATTTTTCAATCGTTTCAAAGCCAAAACGATGCACATCGCGCAAGTGTTTATTCACCACCACCAATCGGCCAGCGGTGAGCATCATTTTGCCAAAGCCTTCGTGATGCATTTTCATCATGGGTGAAACCATAATGCCGGTTTCGCGCTCCACGGCTAGGCCAACGGCGTTATAAAAAAGCTCCAAACGCCAAAGTGTTTCCGGGTCAGGGTCACCAATAATGGGCATTTCACGGCGTTGTTCTTTGGTAATAATGTAAGGCGCGAGCAGGGCAGCGTTATCTTTGCCTTCCCAAGCGCCATGCGTATCTTGCGCGCGCCATTGCTTAATCAGTTCTTTCACAAATGCAGATTCCCAAGCATTGGTCGGGGTTTCTACAGTTGCGGTTGCGGTGGCTGACATGGTCATCTCCTAAATTTTTTAATCTATAAAATATGTTTTTAAAAAACGTTTTAATCTTCTTCGTCAAAGTTAAGTTCTTGCGCTTGGTCTTTCATCATCACTTTGCGTAGCCAAGGTGGCGGCGTGCCGTTGAGCACGTCTTTGAGTTTTTCTAGTACCTCGTCAATTACTTCCGGGCTAGAAACTTTTACCGGGTGAATTTTATTTGCCACCACGCGCGCTGCGGCTGAACCGCCAATCGCTGCCACGTAGAGCAGGGCGCAATCTTTAATTACCTCAATTTTTGGCGCTAACTTGTCTTCATTACCGTCTTCTTTGAGGTCGCCATCAAACTGCACGGCTTCAATAAAATGTGAACCTTCTTTTGAAAGCTCATAAATAGCGATATTTTTTGCCCAGCCAAAATGGGCGTCGACGCGTTTCATATCTTGTGTGGCAAAAGCGACTTTCATACTGGCTTCCTTTTTTTGAAATTAACTAAACGTAATTTGCGTAAAATTTTGCTCAAGGTTTGCGCTACCGTGGCAACCACAAGCGCCGCTTCCACAAGCAGTTTCTTCTGCACTGGCTTCATCCGTGTGAGCTGGTTCACGCCACGTATCAGGCGTGGGTTCGTGGTCTTGACTTAAGAAAATATTCGCAAGTTCAAACGCCAATTCACGCGTGCCGCGATAGCCCACAGTCACTTTATGCGTCGCACCGATGCGGTCAAACGTGGGGATGCCAATGCGCATTAGTGGCAAATGTAAACGCTCGGCCATTTGCCTGCCGTGTGAATGCGTGAGGATTAAATCGCAGTTTTGGCTTAAATTTTCCAAATCTTCCAAGTCGCCAATCAGCACTTCTTCAATGGCAAGTTTTTCTAGCACGGCTGAATGTGTGGTGGTGACAGTCGCTAACTCGCAGCCCATCTCCAGCAAAAAACTGCCGTAGCTAAACAGCATGTCCGGCTCGGCGCCGATAGCGATTTTTTTACCACCGGTAAAAAAGTGTGCGTCCAACATCGCGTCTTGCAGTTGGCTGCGTTGGCGGCGCAATTTCATCGGTACCGGTTTGCCGCTTAGCTCAGATAAATATTGCACAAAATCATCGCTCGCTTCTAAGCCGGTTAAGCGCTCAAATAATGTAAAAGGTACGCCGGTGATTTTTTCTAGCTCGGTTGCCGCATCGCGCATTTGCTCGCCAATCGCAATCGTTGCGCGGGCAGAACCCATGGTTTTTAGCTGTTCAATCGTTGTGCCGCCCAGCGTGGTTGGCGTGAAATTTTCTGGGATGTGTCCATCTAAAGAGCCAGCAATATTTGGCAATAAAACAGGTTCTAAGCCAAACATTTCAATGATGTCGCAGATTTCTGCAATATCGCCAGCCGTAAGGTGTGAGCCGGGCAATACGTTGATGCGATTGGCTTGTTTTACTGTGCAAGGCTGTGCGGTTTCTTGAATAATCTGCGTCACCGCTTTACGCCAGCCATCTTCAAACGCGCCGACATAGTCAGGCGTGGAGACGTAAATAATCGTCATGCCATCAATTTCAGGGTGTTTTTGTCTTACCAATTTAATGTAAGCCTCAACATCATCGCCCTTGGTTTCGGTGAGGCCTGTGGAAGCGATCCCTAAAATTTGCGGTTGGTTGCGGTTCCAAATGTTGACAATGGTTTGCTCAATATTATCTAGCCCGCCCAAAATGGTGGTGACTTCGCTCATCGCTGTGGTTTGCATGGGGATCATTTCACGAAAATGCCGTACAAACAGCACCAAGCCAAATGAAGTGCAGCCTTGCGAGCCATGCAGTGTGGGCAAACAATTGGCCAAACCCATAAACGCCAGCGCTGCGCCAATGGGCTGGCTCATTTTTAGCGGGTTTACCGTGCAAGCTTTTTGGTTGGTGATGGTTTTTGCCATAATCTTTTCCTCAGGCCGCTTCTGCGTTAATGGTTGGCGCTTGTGCAAACATATCATCGCCAACGCTGTCAGTTTCCCAAGGCGCAGGTTTGCGCACTTGCGCCCAGACGGGGTGGAAAAGTGTTTGCGCAATATTTTTCACAAGCTCTACCATGCCCACATAGCCCGCGTAGGCGTGGTGGCGTTCTTGGTTAATATCCAGCCATGGCATTTTGGCTTTAAGCGCTACAAACTGGCTGCGCCCGCCGGAAAGCATGATGTCAGCCTTGGCTTCTTTAAGCATTGCGTACATATCGCGCGGGCGCATGTCGTCGATCATGTGCGCATCTTCACCCATGATTTCTTTAATTTTTTCTTTGTCTTCATCTGTGGATTTTTTTACGCTGGTGCCAACCACTTCCATGCCGCCTTCTTGCAAGGCTGAGACCACAGACCATGATTTCACACCGCCGGTAATCAGCAACACGCGTTTGCCTAATAATTGTTGGCGATACACATTGATCGCTTCCCATGCTTTTTTCTCTTCACGGGCAATCACATTTTCTGTGCGTTCCAATAATTCGTCCGGCGCGCCTTGCTGTACCAAAAGTTTTGCGATTTGGCGCAAGCTCTCGCTCATGTCAGAAATGCCGTAAAACGAGCCTTCAAAAAATGGAATGCCATAACGCTCTTCCATTTTGCGTGCCACGTTAATCATGGCTTTGGAACACACCATCATCGCCGCTTTTGCGCGGTGCGATTGCGCCACTTCATGATATTTTGCATCACCAGAAATACACGCCAGCACGCGAATGCCAAGCTCATCTAGCAGCGGTTTTACTTGCCAAAGTTCGCCCGCCAAGTTGTATTCGCCAATAATATTGATGTCGTAAGGGGTGGTGATTTCAGGCTCTTGCGTGCCGATTACATGATCCAGCAGCGCTTCGCCAGCCAATTTATTGCCCAAATTTTTTGCGCCGACAAAACCGGGGGCGTTGACAGGGATAATCGGCTTGGCAAATTTTTCAGTGGCTTTTTTGCACACCGCTTCAATATCATCGCCAATCAGCGCAGTCACGCAGGTTTGGTACACAAACACCGCGGGCGGATCATATTTCGCAATCACTTCTTTAATGGATTTAAACAACCGTTTTTCGCCGCCGTACACCACATCTAACTCGTTAATGTCAGTGGTAAAGCCAGTGCGGTAGAGGCGAGAACTGGAAGATTTTGCGCCGCGGTTATCCCAAGAATTGCCTTCGCAAGCAATTGGGCCGTGGACTAAATGCGCCACATCGGTGATCGGTTGCAGTGCGATTTTTGCGCCATCAAACGCGCAACCACCCGCCGCCGCACCGGGCGTGAGCTGCTTGGTACATCCTTTCTTACGTTCTTTTGTTCCCTTGGCTTGGTTAACCTCACAGCCGGGTTCGTTAAAAACGTCTTGCACTTTATCGCTTAAAGTCGCCATGCTTGAATTCACTTTAAAGTAGGTTTAAGTGAATAACAGCAAAGACTATGCCACGGGGTGAATTGTGTGTAACCTAATGATTTTTAATGGGAAATATGGAAAATTTGGAATGTATTAAATCAGACAAATGCGACAAAGTGACGTGTGAATTTAGGGAGCAGACTCAGGTTAAAGCCAGCCCTTGAGTAGGTTAGGCAATTTTCTCAAGCCGCTCAGCAAGCCACACCTTAATGACTGACTGTCTAGTCACACCGAGTTTTTCAGCTTCACGGTCTAAGGATTCAATCATCCATGTTGGAAAGTCAACATTCACGCGTTTCTGCACTTGCAAAACACGTCTTGCTTTTGAAATATCCAGTGAAGACGTAATGTCAACATCTTCATCAAATTGCTTCTCAAAGTTTTTAGCTTTCATATAATGCCACCTCCTCGGTGCGTGAGCGACGAATGGAAATAAGACGAATATTTTCGCCTCTGTAAGTGATAACCGATGACCAATGTTTTGTACCAATTCGGCCAATCAACAGAAATCTCGGTTCGTCTTCAGTTTTAGCGGGAATTTCCAATAACATAGGGTCATTCCAAAGCTGTTGTGCATCAACGAAGTTGATACCATGCTTCAAAAGATTAGCTTGACTTTTTGTTGCGTCAAATTCAAATGCAATCATGGTATATAAATTATACCCTTATTACACCAAATTCAAGGGCTAAATGTAATGCCTAACGTAAAGCTAATCGGCGCTACGTGGCTTTATCGCGCCACTTCCAGCGACCACGAGGTTGAGCACCGGGTTAGAGTTCGCGGTCGACACGCGAAGCTTCCTGCTTTATGTGGAGAAGAATGAATTGCTCAAGCCCTTCGAAAATTATGTCTCCGAAATCAGTACTTCCTCGTAGCTGTGCCTTAGCGTCAGGTATTATCCGTGGCGCACTAAGTATTGTGGTGCACCAATGCAAACGCACACCCCAAGAAATTTCCCATGGTTCGTGGGCAAATAGTTCAAGAATGATACAGGTTGAGCCTTTGGAGTCATTCCAATAACGCGTCAGGGTTCGACGCCACTCGAGGGGGAAGCTACCAGGCCCAATACCTCGTGTGCGTTTGGATTGGTCTGTCCATAGGATGCAATTGAGTGACAGGGCGGGCTGCGCCTCGGTAAATGATCTATCCAAGCGTCGCTCTGCTTCACGAAAGAGGGCTTCTGGAGAGTTGGTACCTAGCTCATCGGTGCGCGAAGTGTCAGTCATGAGTTCTAACGTTCAAGGTGAGGGGCTGCCGGAGCCCGAAGGGCGGAGGGCACCGAGAAGCGCAGCTTCTCGGCAGTCCCCTCGACCGCAGGGTTAGCCCTTTGCGGGCAAGGAAGATGGGTTTGTGATGTGTTGGGAAGCGCGCTCATTTGGCAAAGGGACTGGTGCACCACTGCTGTTCGCAAGGGACACCATCGTGGTTGCCGTCCATCTGGACGTTGGGGCAGTTTCTCAAGAAGAAGGTGGCTTCAGCACAAGAAGTCATTTGCGAACAGTGGGTGCGACCATCGCAGTGAAAAGCAGAAGAAGCAATTTGATCGCTCGATTGTTCGGCCACTGCGGTTTGTGGAGCCACGCGGCGCGAGTATTCGCCGTAACCGTACAAGCCCAGGGCCACAACGATGACAAGCGGAATGACTCGACCAAAGAAGACCGGCTTCTCGCTACGACGCCGGGACATTGATTGGCGAGGAGGATGCACCGTGGGACGGCCAGGGCAAAGCAGGTTTTTGGCTCGCTTCTTCCCGGCACTGTCGGTCTCAATTTCAAACGTGAGTCGCTCTCCGACCGTTGGGCGGCGACCATCTTTCGGGAACGCCGAGACATGAACAAAGACCTCAGGGCCACCCTGAGTCGGTGTGATGAATCCGAAGCCGCGATCATCGTTCCACTTTGCGAGAGTGCCTTCAGTGCGCATACGAAAGGGCTAACAGTAGTTATAGAGTCCCATGGGTCTCTATATTGATTAATGAAATTATAAATTGCATGGCTGGAATGACTTCTGTTTTCTTAGTTTTATTGTTCATCGGTCTCTATATTGCAATACTAATATAGAGACGCAGCAAATTGTGGATTTATTTTGGTTGATCAAAACGCCACGTCGGGTGGCAAATAATCTACCCCAATAAAATTGGGAAAGCGCTAAATGCTAATCGTGTTCACGCGCATGATTTAAGGTATAGCGGGGGAGTTGAATCGTGATCGGTTGTTCACCAATTTTTACTTGGCAGGCAAGTCGGGAAGTTGGCGTTAAGCCCCAAGCTTCGTCAAGCTGGTCTTCTTCGTCGTCACTGGCAGGTTGGAGTGACGAAAATCCTTCTTGAATAATCACATGGCAGGTGCTGCACGCGCACACGCCATCGCAAGCGTGTTCAATTTCAACGCCAGCGGCGAGCATGGCGTCGCACAGCACTTTGCCGGGTTTTAGTTCTAGCATTAATCCTTCCGGGCAGGCTTCAGGGTGGGGGAGTACAGTGACTAAAGTCATACGTTTAAGCTTTCGATTTGTTTGCCAGATAACGCTTTTTGGATGGTTGCATCCATGCGTCTGGCTGCAAATTCAGTGGTGGCAGCGTTGAGTGCCTCGGTTGCATCACGCAAGGTTTGTAGGCTGTTGCCATCACCCATGATAATAATTTCAGCCAAGTCGTAAATTTTAATCCAAATGGCATCCCACTCTTGTTTGCTTAAGAGTTCATGCCCATCTTCAGCCATCGCGTTTTCAGTGGCATCAAGCAGTTGGCGTGCTTCCACTTGCGCCTCACGCAGGGCACGCATTTTTTTGTCATGCTCGGCATTGCTGATGCCTGCGCTTAACATTTGCGTGATTTCTTGGTCACTCAAGCCGTAAGAAGGTTTAATGGCAACATGCGCTTCTACGCCGCTGGTTTGTTCGCGCGCGGTGACAGATAGTAGGCCATCCGCATCTACCTGAAAAGTCACACGGATGCGCGCCGCGCCAGCCACCATCGGTGGAATGCCATGCAGCTCAAATTTCGCTAATGATCGACATTCTGCCACCAATTCGCGCTCACCTTGCACCACATGAAAGCTCATGGCGGTTTGGCCATCTTTAAACGTGGTGAAGTCTTGCGCGCGTGCGGTAGGGATGGTGGAGTTACGTGGAATAATTTTTTCAGATAATCCACCCATGGTTTCCATGCCTAGTGAAAGCGGGATCACATCGAGCAGCAATAATTCATTATCTGATCGGTTGCCAGCCAGTGCATTGGCTTGAATAGCTGCGCCAAGCGCGACGACTTTGTCTGGGTCAAGATTGGTGAGCGGCGGATGTTTAAAAAAATCCGCAACTGTAGTACGCACATGCGGCATGCGTGTGGAGCCACCCACCAGCACCACGCCTTGCACTTCACCCACTTGTAAATCAGCATCGCGCAGTGCGCGGCGCACCGGGCTAAAGGTTTTTTGTAACAGTGCTTGGGTGAGGCTAAAAAAGGTTTCGCGGCTCAAAATGGCATTAATCGGTGGGTTATCCACCAAAGTACAAGCTATTTCTACTGTGTCAGTATCGGTGAGGCGTTCTTTGGCAAGGCGAGATTCCGTTAACAAAATGCGCGTATCTTCAGCGCTTAGATTGGTCACGTTGCAGCGCTCACACAACCAGTGAAAAATCGCCAAGTCAAAATCGTCGCCGCCCAAAGCAGAATCGCCACTGGTGGCTAAGACTTCAAACACACCGCGGCTTAAACGCAAAATGGAAAAATCAAACGTACCGCCGCCTAAGTCGTACACACAATAAATGCCTTCAGAGGCGTTATCCAAACCATAAGCAATGGCGGCGGCGGTGGGTTCGTTGAGTAATCTTAAAACCGTGAGGCCAGCCAGTTTGGCCGCGTCTTTGGTGGCTTGGCGCTGGGCATCGTCAAAATAAGCAGGCACGGTAATCACTGCACCAGAGAGTTCACCGCCTAAACTTGCCTCCGCACGTTCGCGCAGCACTTTGAGAATTTCGGCGGAGACTTCCACTGGGCTTAATTCGCCCGCCACGGTTTTTAATTTCACCATGCCGGGCGCTTCAATAAAGTCATACGGCGCATTGGTGATGTCTTGAATATCCTTTAGGCCGCGCCCCATAAAGCGTTTGACTGAAACAATGGTGTTTTTAGGGTCAGTCGCGGCGAGCGATTTTGCTTCCCAGCCGACTTCAGTCGTTTGATCTTGCGCATAACGCACAACGGAAGGCAGTAAGTGGCGGCCTAGCATATCTGGCAACACCTCCGTTGCGCCGCTACGCACGGTGGCAACCAGCGAGTTGGTCGTGCCTAAATCAATGCCAACCGCGAGCCGGTGTTGGTGTGGGGCTGCACTTTGCCCCGGTTCGGCAATTTGGAGTAATGCCATATTTTTTCTCTAATGCTTAATCAAAAATAATCCGGCGTGATCAGCACGGCGGCACGCTCAAACGCAGCAAACAGCTTAGACGCTGAAGCTTTCACCACAGCCGCAATTTGCTTTAGCATTTGGGTTGTTGAATTTAAATCCTTCATTTAAACCCTCCTTGGCATAATCAAGCTCAGTGCCATCTAGGTAAACAAGGCTGGTGGGGTCCACCAATAATTTGACCCCGTGACTTTCAAAAATCTGGTCTTCAGGGAGTGATTCATCGACAAACTCTAAGGTGTAAGCCATGCCTGAGCAGCCGGAAGTTTTGACGCCAACACGTAAACCAAGGCCTTTGCCGCGGCTGGATATAAATTTTTGCACGCGCGTAGCGGCGGTAGGGGTGATGGTCACAGTCATAAAATTTACCTCGCTAATTTTTTAAACCGAAAATGAGCTGCCACAACCGCAGGTGGATGTCGCATTCGGGTTGGTGATCACAAATCTTGAGCCTTCCAAACCTTCTTGATAGTCAATCGTCGCACCCATCAAGTATTGAAAGCTCATGCCATCCACCAACAGTGTTACGCCGTCTTTTTCAATCACCATATCGTCTTCGCCGGTTTGGTCATCAAAGGCAAAGCTGTATTGAAAACCCGAGCAGCCACCGCCGGTGACATACACGCGTAGTTTTAGGCTTGGGTCGCCTTCTTCGGTAATCATTTCATTCACTTTGCTCGCCGCATCTGAAGTGAAAATAATCGGTTCCATGGTTGCAACTTCAGTCATGATTTCTCTCCTTAAGCCGCAGATTTGCAGGCATCGTAATCAGTTTGGGTGGTATTTTTACTACGGTAATCGGTGATGGCGGCGCGAATCGCGTCTTCAGCCAATACTGAGCAGTGAATTTTCACTGGAGGCAGTGCAAGTTCTTCCGCAATGTGGGTGTTTTTAATATCTAGCGCTTGGTCTAACGTTTTGCCTTTGAGCATTTCTGTGACCAAAGAAGAAGAGGCGATGGCAGAGCCGCAACCATAGGTTTTAAACTTTGCATCTTCAATAATGCCGCTGTCGTTCACTTTAATTTGCAGCTTCATCACATCGCCACACGCTGGCGCACCCACCATGCCGGTGCCAACATCTTGCGCTGCTTGATCCATCGCGCCAACATTGCGCGGGTTTTCATAGTGGTCCACCACTTTGTCGCTATAAGCCATTTTTATTCTCCTTAAATTGCAACTTTTTCTGGGTCGCGGTGTGATTCTGTGCCGTGTACCCAATTCACCGTTGATAAATCAATACCGGATTTGAACATATCCCACAAGGGCGACAATTCACGCAATTTGGTCACTTTGTCTTGAATCAGCGCAATGGCGTAATCCACATCTTGTTCGGTTGTGTTTTTGCCGATTGAAAAGCGGATCGAACTATGTGCAAGCTCGTCTTCACGCCCAATCGCGCGCAATACGTAAGAAGGCTCTAAACTGGCAGAAGTACAAGCTGAGCCGCTAGAAACGGCGATGTCTTTAATCGCCATCATCAACGATTCACCTTCGACATAGTTAAAGCTTACGTTGAGGTTGTGTGGCACGCGCTGAGTTAAGTCGCCGTTTAAATAGACCTCTTCCATCCCTGAAAGGCCAGCCCACAATCTGTCGCGTAATTTTTTAATGCGCGCATTTTCAGTGGCCATTTCTTCTTTAGCGATTCTGAACGCTTCGCCCATGCCCACAATTTGGTGGGCGGGCAAGGTGCCAGAACGAAAACCACGCTCGTGTCCGCCGCCATGCATTTGCGCCTCTAAGCGGATGCGCGGTTTGCGGCAAACATACAAAGCGCCTATGCCTTTAGGGCCGTAAGTTTTGTGCGCTGAAAAACTCATTAAACCAACAGGCAGTTTTGCGAGGTCAATCTCAACTTTGCCTGTGGCTTGCGCTGCATCGACATGGAAAATAATGCCTTTTTCACGGCACAAATTGCCGATGGCGGGGATGTCTTGAATCACCCCAATTTCGTTATTCACAAACATGACCGAAACCAAAACGGTGTCTGGGCGAATCGCGGCGTTTAATTTTTCCAAATCCACCAAGCCGTTTTCTTCCGGGTAAAGATAAGTCGCTTCAAAGCCTTGGCGCTCTAACTCGCGCATGGTGTCTAGCACCGCTTTGTGTTCGGTGGCAATCGTGATTAAATGTTTACCCTTGGTAGAAGCGTAAAAATTCGCAGCGCCTTTAATGGCTAAATTGTTTGATTCAGTTGCACCAGATGTCCAAATAATTTCTTTGGGATCACAATTGACCAGCGCAGCCACTTGCTCACGTGCTTTTTCAACTGCGTCATCAGCCACCCAACCATACGCATGGCTACGTGATGCTGGGTTGCCAAACTCTTCGGTTAAAAAAAGCATCATTTTTTCAGCGACGCGTGGATCAACCGGGGTGGTTGCGGAGTAATCTAAATAGATAGGTTTCATAAGCTTGGCTCTAACAAAAATCACATTTGATTAGTGTTGAGCAAGCTTTGTGCCACGGCGGAACGTATTGGTTAACTATATGATTATTAAATAATAAAAAATTATTTGATCATCATTTCTATGGGGATTTGTCGTGAATGTAAGGTTTGTGACAGAGCTTAAGATTACATTTGTATCATGTGTAACCAAATAAAGCTTGGCGTGCATCCATGATAAATACTACAAGCTGATAGCTGAGTTGAGACTAACGATTGGATGATTGTGAACAATAGAGCTCACGAGTTGAGTTGTGTGGTAATGGTGTGATTTTTGCCAACTTGAAGTGGCGTCCCCACGGGGATTCGAACCCCGGTCGCCTCCGTGAAAGGGAGGTGTCCTAGGCCTCTAGACGATGGGGACCTAAGAATTTAACTCATTATTTACTACTTATTACAACGCCGCTATTTTACTACAATTCACTCTATTTCTAAAATGAATTTGCCACAAATTTGGTGGAGGTAAGCGGGATCGAACCGCTGACCTCTTGCATGCCATGCAAGCGCTCTCCCAGCTGAGCTATACCCCCGTACCTAACTTAAGCAACCTTGCAAAAGAGGCGCCATATTAAAGACCGAGCACCGGCTTGTCAATGGCTTTTGCAAAAGATTTTTTAGATTATTTTTTCGCTATTCCTAGCGTTTTTTTAATATTTTTTATTTTAAGTTGACGCTTGACAGCGACTTTAATGTTGTAAGTTATAAATGGGATTTTTTCTTTTACACCAAAGTGTTTGCCCATTTTTTTCATGTAACGTGTCATTAGCGCATTCCTGCCATCTGTATGAAGTTTATTGCATGCGCGAGCCATGTCTGAGAGTCGCATTGAGAGCGGCGTGCCATGATTAAAAAAGCGTGCGCGTCCGGTGTCAATCAGTGAAAAATTCAACGCTGTCTCGGATATTCTGTTAACCAAAATATTACCACCGGAAAGATCCCTAAAAAACGCGCCGCGTTGGTGCATTTTAAATAAATAATCGCACACTTCTTGATAAGCGGATTCTTGCGTAATACCTGCAAACGTTTTTTCACCATTGGCAAAGGCGCTAAACATGTCGCGGACAGAAAAATCTGCGGCGACAAATTCACAAATATAAAAATTTTGCTTGAGGCTGTTGTCGCCAATCAACTCAAAATACGCAATCGGTTTGGCGTTATGAATGCCACGCCGTAATAATTCATGTGCGCCGTTCCAGCTTCTAAGCGCCTTGGAAGGTTTTAATTTGTCGGTAAATTGCTTAAGAATATTAAATTTCACTGGTTGCTTTACGACCAGCTTTCTTTCAGGGTCTCTTGGATCAGAAATCGTCCATATCGCATTTCTCGCCTTGCGCAAAGTGGTTGGTTTGCTTGGGCCTTCAATCAACTGTGGATTTAATGCTTCGGAAAGCAATAAAAATTCAGCCTGATTTTTAGCCGCAATCATGCCGCGCCAGCCGTTTTTTTGAAAATGGAAAAATTGTGTTTCCTGCATATGCGCGTGGATAGCACATTTTTTTATCACACTGGCGCTTGGTTTAATTTCAACGCTTTGTGCGTCAAAGTGTAGATAAATCGGTGATTCACACGCAATATCGGTCTGGATTTCATGCCCGTCGCGGTGAAAAATTTTCGCATAGGCTAAGTCTTTAGTTTCGTAAATATCTTTGAGTGCAGCGACTTTACCATTGGTTGTCCACACCGCATGGATTTCACTTTGTTTATTGCCAAAGGCATGCACTTCTAAAAAGTCACGTTCGTTTAATTGGCCTAAATAAAGCAACCCGGGAATTTCTCGAATAAACGTTTGATAAGCCTTAAAAGCAGGGCGCTGACGATAATCTTCAACTTGGTCGCCAATCGACAAATAATGTGTGATGCGCTCTAGTTTTGGGTAAGCTTTAACAGTGTCATCAATCAACCCTTCGCGATGGCAAATCATCGGCCCCCAGCCTGCACTTTCCATCGCGCCTGAGGCAGCGCAAAGTAACATATAACGTGCTAAATAATCAGCCTGTTTTTGCTCGGAATTTGGCAAGAATCGCTCAATACGCGGCAGTGTCCAAAACGCGGAAGGCGAGTGGAAGTGCGGCACACCAAAATGCTGGCCGATCTCTTGTAGTACAAAAGCTTTTTTTACCAGCCTAAAACCACCAAGTGGCGCGAGTTTATGGCCTAAAATTTTATGGTCGTCACGTTCTGGTTCTGTGCAGCGCTCTGAAAATAAATTGTCGGTATGAATATCCGGTAGCTGCCCGCGCTTTTTTAATAAAGACAAAATGCCAATGTTATATAGCGGCTCAAAATCAGTAATGTTAGGGCCAGCCAGCAAAATATTACGTGGCTTAATTTCTGCGTGGGCAATTTTCCACATTGTTAAAAAAGCGTCGAGCGTATAGCCGGCCCAGCGCTTGCGATTGATGGTTGAGCCAATTTCAATACATGCCATGCGTGCGCCAAAGCGCTCACACACTTTTTTTAAAAATTGTTGCCAAGTTGCTTGTGTGCTTTGTAACTCCATGCGTTTGGCTTCATCGAACGGCTGCACCAAATGTAGGTGAATTATAAAGTTTTCTTGGATCAATTTTTCCAAAAAACGCGCCACGTGATTGTCAAAATCGCCGTAGGTGAAATCAATCCGGACGCGCTGAATCCCTAGGGTTTTCAATGCGTTAAGAAGATATGCGTCAGAAGCTGGATTGGGCGAAGTTGCCACGCCAATTGCAGCAAAATCTTGTGCAACGGCGTGATTTTTTCGTGGTGTGTAGCCATCTTTTGAGCGTAATTTTCCGCTCGCCAAATAGGCAATGTTTGCCAGAGAAAAGTGTAAAAGGCTGTTCAACTAAAACTAACCACGCGTGTTCGATTGTGGTTCAAAGCTTGCCAAATCAACATGTGGTAACGGTTGCCAGTCGGCTTGACGATGTTCAGCAACCACATTGGTAAAAATGCCGCCTCGTACGAAAAATTTAGACGTGACGCGCATAAGTTTGGGCTGTGTCGCGGCAACAAGGTCATCCAAAATTTGATTCGTCACTGCTTCATGGAAGCAGCCTTCGTTGCGGAAAGACACAATATAAAGCTTCAAACTTTTGAGCTCAACGCACAATTGGTCAGGAATGTAGTCAAGGTAAATCACAGCAAAATCCGGCTGACCGGTTTTCGGGCAAAGGCAAGTAAATTCCGGGATTTCCATGTGAATATGAAAATCGCGCGTTGGATTCGGGTTGGGGAATGTTTCCAACGTTTTAGAGGGCTGCGCCGCTTGGTTGCCAAGCAGCGTGACGTGTTCGTGTAAAGGTTTGTCAGACATGGTTTGGGTGATTTTCGTAAAATAATGCGCGTATTATAAATCGCTTGTTATACAATTGAACGCGAAATTTTTATTCTACGACCCCTGACAATTATTACGATAAAAAATTAAAAATTGCGTTTAACTCACCTCAAACTTGCCGGTTTTAAATCATTCGTGGAAGCAACGACTCTGCATATTCACGGTCAGCGCGTTGGCGTGGTTGGGCCCAATGGGTGCGGAAAATCCAATGTCATGGAATCCGTGCGTTGGGTGTTGGGTGAATCTTCTGCCAAAGAAATGCGCGCTGATGCTATGGATGCTGTGATTTTTAACGGCTCAGCCAATCGCAAACCAATTTCACGTGCGAGTGTTGAGCTGATTTTCGATAACAGCATGGGCGCAGCGGCGGGCGAGTGGTCGCAATATGCGGAGATTTCCGTCAAACGTGTCATCGAGCGCGATAAGGGCTCGACTTATTACATCAACAATACCGTGGTGCGCCGCCGCGATGTGGCCGATTTATTTTTAGGCACCGGTTTAGGCGGACGCGCTTACGCAATTATTGGCCAAAATACCATTAACCGCATCGTGGAAGCCAAGCCAGAAGAGTTGCGAATTTTTTTAGAAGAAGCCGCAGGCATTAGCAAATATAAAGAGCGCCGTCGCGAAACCGAATTAAGGTTGCGCGACACGCGTGAAAATTTAGTGCGCGTGCAAGATATTTTGCGCGAGCTGGATAAACAAATTGTACGTCTGCAATCACAAGCTGCCGTGGCGGCACAATATCATGCTTTGCAAGAAAATTTAAAGCTCACCAAAGGTCACATTGCTTTACTCAAGAAACATGAAGCCAGTGAAAAATGGGAAGCCGCGCAACGTTTGGTAGAAAAGCTGGTGAATGATTTAGAAGCGCAAATGGCGAACTTGCGACACAGCGAAAGCGCGGTGGAAACCACGCGCCAAGTACATTTTTCCACCAGCGATGCGATGCATCAGGCGCAGGCAAAATACTATGAAGCCAATGCCGAAGTGTCTAATTTAGAAAATCAAGCAAAAAGCGTCTACGAGTCGCAGGAGCGCATGCGGCAACAGTTGGTGCAATTGCAGTTGCAAATGGCGCGCAACGGCGAGCAGCGTATGGAAATTACGCAAAATGTTGAAAACGCGCAAACCGAGCAGCAAACTGTCACTACAGATTTTTCTCAAACTGAGGAAGCGATTACACAAGCCAGAAGCACGCAGCAAGCGCATTCACAAGCTTTTCAAAAGGTATTGGCAATTTTTAATGCTAATCAAGCCGCTTATATCAATGCCGAGCAACGTTTGCGTATTGAGCAAACCAATCAGCAACATATTCGAAAGTCGCTCGCTGAAATTCAAGCGCAACTCACGCGTTTGTCACAACAAGCACTGCAACTTAAATTACCAGATGCAGTAGAGTTGGCAACGAAAGAAACGCAATTAAATGCTGCTGAAAGCGCGTTGACGAGCATTGAAGAAAAAACACATGCGTTGCAAAAGGATGAGCAAGCCCTAGACGCAGAGATCAGGTCAGCGCGCGAAGCGCACCAATCACAACAAAAGTCGCTGCATCAAGCGGAAGCGCATTTGGCTTCGTTGCAAAAAGTGCAACAGTCGATTCGCACTGGTAACAATGAGCAAGCGCTGAACAATTGGTTAAAAGATTTCAAACTCAATGAAAAAAATCGGCTTTGGCAAACAATTGGGATGCAAGATGGCTGGGAAACGGCGCTGGAAGCGGCGCTCGGTGAAAAATTAAACGCGATTTTGCATGACAATCCAGTGCAGCTTGAAAAGCGTCCGCCAGTTGCGTTAACCGTGGTGATGTCTGCAGATCAAGTTTCAGTGCAACATGTAGCCTCTGATCGTAAAGTCTTGTTGCGCGCTAAAATTGAAAAAATCGCACCACATGTGGCGGCCGCGGTTGACCATTGGTTGGCTGGTGTGTATGTGTTGGAGTCTAACGAAGATGCTTATAAACTAGCGAAATCGCTCGCGCAAGGCGAAGTGTTGGTGAACCGTGATGGTGATATTTTCACCAAATATAGCGTGACTTATTTTGGCCCGCAAACCATGCTGCATGGCGTGTTGGAACGGCAAGCCGAGATTGACCGTTTAGAAAGTGGAATTCCGCAGCTTAAAAATCAAGTGACAGATGCGCTCCAAAAGCTACAAACATTAGAAGCCTTGCAGCACAATTTGCGCGCGACGCAAAAATCCTTGTATGAGCAATTAAAATTAGCCACGCAGCAAGTGCATCAGCAAAAATTGCAACTGCAGCAGCTACAACAGCAACTGCAAAATGTGCTGTCGCGTCAATCCGCCTTGGCGGGCGAAACAGAAATTGCTAAGCAAAAAAGTGCGAATTTAGAGCTTGAAAGCGAAAATCAACAACTAAAAATGCGCAATATTAGCGATGAAATTACGCGCTTGGTGGCAGAAAAATCGGCGAGCGAATCAGAAAAAAATCAGGCCGAACGCGCACTGCATCTAGCACGACAACATCTACAAACGCTTGAACGCGCAAACCAAGAGAAAAATTTCAATATCAAGTTGTTAGCCAATAAATTGACGGAGTTAGAAGCGCGTTTGCAACATTTGGATGAAGAAAAGACTAATTTGCTGGCGCGTGAAGTGGATTTGCAAACGCATATTCACGCCAACAATTTGGATGAACTTAAACAAAAATTAGCCGAAGCCTTAAATATGAAACAAAGTGCTGAAACAGCGTTGACCGCAGCACGTGAAGCGCACAATGCAGCGGAAACTGCGCTACAAAATATTGAGCGCGAGCGCATGAAAAGTGAGCAAATGTTGCATCCGTTACGCGATAAACTTGAAGCGAGTCGTTTAACCGAACAAGAAGCACGCTTGTATTTTGAGCAAAGTCAGATGGATTTAACGGTGACGGGTTTGGATGAATCTGCGTTAGTGGAGTCTTTGCAAATTCATCAAGAAGATTTCAATAGAAGCAGCAAGCTCAAGTCGCAAGAAAATGCAAAATTAAAATTAACGCAAGATATTGATGCGCTTGGCGCAGTGAACTTGGCTGCGATTCAAGAGCTGGCGACTGAAGAGGCTCGGCGCGACCTAATGAATCGACAAAGTGAGGATTTAATCGAAGCAAGCGAAACGCTGGAAAGCGCGATTAAAAAAATTGACAAAGAAACGCGCGGTCGTTTGCAAGCAACGTTTGATGAAGCGAATATGCATTTTAAATCACTATTTGCGACTTTATTTGGCGGCGGTGAGGCGCGATTAGAACTGCTGGGAGACGAAATTTTAGACACGGGTATGCAAGTGTTTGCGCAGCCGCCCGGCAAAAAAAACAGTACGATTCATTTACTCTCAGGCGGTGAAAAAGCACTGACGGCAATTGCGCTCGTTTTTGCGTTATTCCGCTTAAATCCTGCACCGTTCTGCTTGATGGATGAAGTGGATGCGCCGCTTGATGACAGCAATACCGAGCGTTTTTGTACCTTGGTTCAAAAAATGTCTGACAAAACCCAATTTTTATTTGTCAGCCATAACAAAATCACCATGGAAATGGCACAGCAACTGATTGGTGTGACGATGCAAGAATCTGGCGTTTCGCGGATTGTGGACGTGGATATGGAGCAGGCATTACGTATGACGGAAGATGCAACTGCCTGATTTTGATTGGGGTGTTCACTTTTTTGTGGCACATGCACCAGCCATTTTGTTGATATTGCTGGCTTTTTTAGTGCTCATATTTGCCATAAATCATTGGCGTGAACGTAAACTCATTAAGCAAATGGAAGGTTTTTTATTGCCTAACTACCAAGATATTCTGGTCAAGCAAGAAAAGTTAATGAATGTGACACGCAGTAATATTGAGCCAGCGCATCAGGCAGTGGAAAAATCACATGTGCAATCTGTGTTAGACCTTGAACTTGAGGTGCTAAAGCGTGAAATGAATGCCCGTTTGCAAGCGCGAAAGAAAAATTAAATGGTGTTCTTTTAAGTTAAATCCATTTAAACTATTTTCTAATTTTAGTGAGGCAACTCTGCGACAACATTTAAGTTTTTTTTCTAAATGACTTCAGTGGATGGTTGACCAAAAATATTGATAAATCAGCAAATAATGACGAACGAAATTTATTTACATAAACAGTTTTTGGTGTCGACAGCATCGCCTTTGGATGCGATCACCGTTTTTCTGAATCAATTGTTCGGCAGCAACCAAACACCGGATGGCTACTTAATGTATTTGTTGGTCATGTGTGGCCTCCTGATTATTGGCCTCGTGTTGATTTATAACTGGTGGGAAGAACGAAAATTCAACGAACAGGTGGAAAAAAGTTTTTCACCAATTAAAAACGATGCGTTGCTTGACCAGAATAAAAAACAGTTTTTAGATAAATTTGCTGCCACCACCGGCTATTTAAATGATACGCCTGATGCCAATAGTTTTGGCGGGCAAAAACCTGCAGATATGGTGGAAGAAAAATCAATTGACGATGTGTATTCAGAGTTGTTGGATACCATGAGCAAGCGTACGCAGCAAAAAACACAAGAGTCACCCATTGTGACAGCTTCTCCACAAACAAGTGAAGATGCTTTTAATTTGCCAAATATGACGATAGAACCCAAAGATGCGCCATTAACAGAAAGTGCTTTGAGAAGTTTGGGTACAGAAGAAAACATAGCGCCTTTGGCTGAGGAAGTGGATCCTGAACAGCACAATGCAATTCGTTCCATTATTGACCAAGTATTCCGAAATAAAAGTCAAAGTAAGCCAGCATATTCAACGGCGCAGGATGTCACTTCGTCGATTAAATCTGAAGTGCAGAAAAAAACGCAGCATGATGAGTCCGTTTTAGATGCCTATTTAACTGTCAAAAACACCATTGCACAAAGTATCTTGCAGTCTCAGATTGATGTTGCAGAAAGCAAGCAAACTACCGCGCCACCGACAGCTAGTGAGGCTGTTGCAGATAATGATACACAACATGAGTTGCTAGGCATGGTTGGCCTCAAGGTGGTGGATAATCTAGCTGAGAAGTCATCCTCAGCTGCAGAAAACACCGCCGCAAGGCAAACTACCGAAAAAGCAGATAACGCAATAACTGCGCAGCTACCACCTGACTTAAATAGCCAAACTGATTTGATTGGTGTGGTTGAGTTAGGAGCTGGTGTGGCTTTAGAATTATTAGCCGATTCATTTTCAGCACTTTATAAAGAGTATGATAAGCCGGTGTTCGTGCATATTTTGGATGCGCATCAACATTGGTTGTTGTTGAATAATTTAAACAAGCAAAATTTAGCAAACTTGGTGGATAGTAATGCGCAGCAAAAAGTTGTATGCAGCTTACAACTTGCTGATAGAAGCGGAGCGGTTTCTCGCAATGTGATTAACCGTTTCCAAATGGCGTTTGAATCCATTGCCACCAATTTGGGTGGCCGCGTGCAATGGCAGAATGAAGGTGATGTGTTTTCACAAGCCATGGCGCTCGATGCGTTTTGTATCGAAGTGGATAAAACCATGTTTTTCCATTTGATGCATGAATCCACTGGCCCGTTTACTGGTATTAAATTAAAGGGCCTCGCGGAATCGCAGGGCATGGTGCTGGGTAACGATGGCACCTTCAAATTTTTTGGAGAAGCCTCATCGAGGTATCCAGAATTCTTGATGTTTAACCGTGATAATCACCCATTTAACCCAGAAATGTTGCGCACCTCTGTAGTGAAAGCTATTACTTTCCAACTGGATATTCCACACACCTTGCCGCAAGCGGTAGCGCTTGACCACATGGTGGCGGTGGCAAAATACATGGAAGTGGGTTTAAATGCGGTCTTAGTCGATGACAACAATCGCCCGTTGGCAGACATGCAAATTGAACGCATCCGCGACCAAATAAAATCTATCCATGCCATGATGCAATTGCGTGGTATCGCACCTGGTTCGGATATTGCTCATCGCCTGTTTTCTTAACTTAAGTTGGGTGCAAGATGGCGATGCAGCATGGCTTTGAATTTGATCAGCCGACAAAGTCAAATGGTAATCAAAGCGCACACTTTCGAGTTGAAGAGCTGTATCAACTGCTTGCGCAGTACGATTACGAATACTATGTGTTGGACACGCCCAGTGTGCCAGACAGTGAGTATGATCGCTTATACCGCGAGCTCGTTGCGCTTGAACATCAATTCCCGCAACTGATCTCCCCGCAGTCGCCTACGCAGCGCGTGAGCGGCTCCGCCAGTCAAGCGTTTGCCAGTGTGACGCATCGGCAAGCGATGTTGTCGCTCAGTAATGTATTTTCTGAAGAAGAACTCGGTACTTTTGATAAGCGCGTCCGTGAAAGGTTGGGGCAAGCGCAAATCGCTTACGCCGTAGAGCCAAAATTTGATGGCCTCGCTATCACGCTTACTTACGAACAAGGTAATTTTGTTCAAGGGGCAACGCGCGGAGATGGTTTTTCTGGTGAAGATGTCACGCATAATTTGCGCACCATTAAGACAATTCCCATGCAGCTTCACACTTCTAATCCACCCGCTTTGCTGGAGGTGCGCGGTGAAGTGTTGATGTTTAAACAAGATTTTTCAACCCTTAACCAAAAACAAGCGGCAGTCGGTGAAAAACTATTTGCCAATCCGCGAAATGCAGCCGCGGGCAGTTTGCGGCAGCTGGATGCGAATATCAGCGCGCAACGCCCATTAAGATTTTTTGCCTATGGCTTAGGTGTGGCCGATGGCGCGCCTAGCTTCAGTAACCATCAGCATGCCATGGATTATTTGCAGAGCTTACATTTGCCTGTATGCGATTTGCGCGAAGTGGTGCAGGGCATGGATGGCCTGCTTAGCTTTTATGAAAAAATTTTGCATATGCGTGAAAGTTTGCCATTTGATATTGATGGCGTGGTTTACAAGGTGAATGAATTTAGCGCGCAGCAAGAGTTAGGGTTTGTCTCACGTGCGCCACGCTGGGCGGTGGCGCATAAATTTCCTGCACAAGAAGCACTGACAATTGTAGAAGATATTACCGTTCAGGTTGGTCGCACCGGCGCAATTACGCCAGTTGCACGACTAAAACCTATATTTGTCGGTGGTGTAACAGTGACCAACGCGACTTTGCATAATTTGGATGAGTTGAACCGCAAAGACATTCAAATTGGCGATACCGTCATTGTGCGCCGTGCGGGCGATGTGATTCCTGAAGTGGTCAATGTGGTATTGGAGCGCCGTCCGGCCGACACGCGTAAATTTGTGATGCCTGCCACTTGCCCAGAATGTGATTCGCATATTATCAAACCCGAAGACGAAGCGGTGGCGCGTTGCACAGGTGGCCTTTATTGCCCAGCACAGCGAAAGCAAGCCATCACGCATTTTGCTTCGCGCCGCGCTATGGACATTGAAGGTTTGGGTGAAAAATTGGTCGATCAATTGGTTGAAGCAGGTTTGGTGCATACCTTGGCCGATATTTACCAGCTCACGTTGGCGCAATTGAGTAATCTTGAGCGCATGGCGGAAAAATCCGCACAAAATATTTTGGACGCACTAGCCACAAGTAAAAATACCACGTTGGTGCGATTTATTTATGCGCTTGGCATCCGCAACGTGGGTGAGGCCACTGCAAAAGATTTAGCCAAACATTTCGGCAATTTGTCCTCATTGATGCAGGCAGATACTGAAAAACTCTTAGAAGTAAACGATGTTGGGCCTATCGTCGCGCAATCGATTGTTGATTTTTTTTGCGAACTTCATAATCAATCGATTATCTCAGCATTGCTTGCCGCGGGTATTCAATGGCCAGAATTCGCCGGTCAGGCAAAAAATACTGGGCATTTATTAGGCAAAACGTTCGTGTTAACAGGGACATTGCCAAATTTATCGCGTGATGCCGCGAAAGCTTTGATTGAAGAAGCTGGTGGTAAGGTAAGTGGGAGTGTGTCGAAAAAAACTGACTTTGTGATTGCAGGTAGTGAAGCTGGTAGCAAATTAGAAAAAGCGCAAGCCTTAGGCGTGATGGTGTTGGACGAAAATGGCTTGATGGCATTACTAAACAAGTAAGGGAACAATTGAAAAAATGAATAAAACACAGTTTTTTGGTGTGGCGTTATCATTCTTAGTCATCACAAATGCATATGCTCTGACGAAAGATGAGTTAAATTGCAATGATTTGTTGAACAAAGGTGAGGCAGAAATGGCTTTGCAGCAGGCTGATAAAATTTTAAAAACAGATGCAAAAAGTTCCTCTGCATTGATTTGTCGTGGACGAGCGTTCAATCTACAAGAAAAACCTGAGCAAGCGATTCAAGCTTTCCAACAAGTTGAGACGGTCACGCAAGATGTTTATGACCGCACCGTTGCCTTGATTTTGACAGGCAATACACTTAAGCGTATCAACCAATGGTCAGATTCTGTCAATGTATACGAGAAAGCCGCCGAGCTTGCTGGCAAGCATCAACAATTAAAACTCTTTGCATACATAAGCTTAGGTGATGTGCACGATGCAATGAATAATTTAGACAAAGCCTTAGATGCCTATAAAAAATCGCAAGCATTAAGTGCCAATGACGGTGAGCGCGGTGAAACCGCATCAAAAATTGCAGCGACTTATGTCAAACTAAAGCAGTATGATTTGGCGGTAGAAAATCAAGTGCAAGCATTTTTGATGATGGAAAAATCCGGAACGCTCGACCAATACGCGCAAGCTAGTGTGGCACTAGGGCGCGATTATTATCTGAACAAAAATTATGAAGTTGCCGAAAAAACCTTAAATAAAATTATCAACTTTGCCAAAGAGCGCGGCGGCGCTTTTTATGAGGCGCAAGGTTCCTATGTGTTGGCTTTAGTGAAAGCCGCCCAAAACGATAAAGAGTCTGCGAAAAAATTGGTGGGATATGCCAAGAAAATAGCGCTAGACACTAAAGATCAAGCGCTTCAACAAGAGATTGAGCAAGAAACTAAAGACATTTTTTAAAAATTTTGTAATTTTTTTTAATGCTGACAGACTAATTAGCACAAGTTGACCTCATAGGAAAATGTATGCTGATTCTGCCAAAGTCTGATCTTCTCCCGTCTGAAATTACTGATCAATCGGTGTATGAACATCGCCGGAAATTTCTCAAACAGGCGGGTTTCGGCCTTGCTGCTGCCACTTTGTTGCCATATAGTTTTGCACATGCTGAAGCCACCGCGGCGCAAAGTGGTGGCAAAAAAATCCACCCCATCACTAAAACACCACTTGGCAGTGATGAAAAACTAACGCCTTATAAAGATGTGACGACTTATAACAATTATTATGAGTTTGGCACCGACAAAAGTGAGCCAGCGGTGCTTTCGCGGCTTTATAAAACCAATCCTTGGCAAATTAGCATTGAAGGGGAGGTGAAGAAAAACAAACTCATTTCGCTCGATGAGATTTTCAAAAAATTCCCGATGGAAGAGCGGATTTACCGCATGCGCTGTGTGGAAGGCTGGTCGATGGTGATCCCGTGGGTTGGGTTTTCTCTGGCAAGTTTAATAAAATGGGCGGAGCCGACGGGAAATGCCAAATTTGTCGAATTTATTAGCGATTCAAACAAGCAAACTATGCCGGGTACGAATTTGCCGATTTTGGATTGGCCTTACAGTGAAGCCTTGCGTTTGGATGAAGCGATGAATCCACTCACAATTTTAGCCGTTGGTTTGTATGGCGAAGTACTGCCGAATCAAAATGGCGCACCGATTCGATTGGTGGTGCCATGGAAGTATGGTTTTAAAGGGGCAAAATCGATTGTAAAAATTCGCTTTACTGAAAAAATGCCGCAAAGCACCTGGATGAAAGCTAACGCTCGCGAATATGGTTTCTATGCCAATGTAAACCCTGATGTTGATCACCCGCGCTGGACGCAATCTTCAGAAAAACGCATCGGCAATGGTTTATTTGCTGGCAGAATTAAAACCAAAATGTTTAATGGGTATACCGAGCAAGTTGGGCAGATGTATTCTGGCATGGATTTAGCCAGATTTTTCTAAGGCGCGATTAGCGTTTTTATGCCGATTCATTTTCTCCGTATTAAAAAAATAATTTTTCTTGCCTGCCTGTGGCCGCTGATGCGTTTAGTATGGCTTGGCTTTCAAGATGATCTCGGCGCAAACCCCATAGAGTTTGTTGAGCGTTCTACCGGCTATTGGGCGCTTTGTTTTTTGATGCTTACTTTAGCGCTAACGCCATTTCGTTTGCTTACAAAAATTTTCTGGCCAATTCAATTGCGACGCATGTTTGGGCTTTATATGTTTTTTTATGCGGTGCTGCATTTGGCGACTTATCTGTATTTGGATTTCGGCTTTGATTGGTACGAGTTACAAAAGGATATTGTGAAACATCCTTATGTGATTGTTGGGTTAATGGCATTTATTTTTACCATCCCGTTAGCGCTGACCTCAACCAACGCAATGATCAAGAAACTCGGCGCACGCTGGAAAAAGTTACATCAGCTGGTTTATTTAATCGCTGTATTAGGCGTGACACATTTTTGGTGGTTAGTGAAAAAAGATATTCGTGAGCCTCTTATTTTTGCCTTGATATTAACGATATTATTTGGCATCAGAATTTATTTTAAACGCCACAAAAAAGTGTAAGGCTTTCGCCACTTCTTTGACCAATCTAAACAAATTAATTCGCACATTTAGGGGAAATAATCTTGAATTATATTGTTAGTATCTACCAAAAAATTACACAACAACTCAATTCATATGCCGACGTTATTCCACTTTTTATTTTACGCGTTGTGTTGGCTTGGGAATACGGTGAAGCAGGCTTTGAAAAACTTCATGGCACTAATTGGTTTGCGGATATCACTTTTCCATTCCCATTTGACTTGTTGCCGCCTGACGTCAGCTGGTTCTTATCAATGGCGTTTGAGATTGTCGGTGCATTTGCTTTACTATTTGGCTTTGCAACCAGATTTTTTGCATTCTCGTTATTTATACTCACCATTGTAGCGATCGCAGCTGTGCATTGGCCGCAAGAGTGGGCAACTTTTGCAGAATTGTTTAGAGGCTACCGCATTATTGACGAAAGCGGCGATGGTTTTGGTAACTATAAACTACCATTAATTTATATGGCCATGTTATTGCCGCTGATTTTTAGTGGCGCAGGTAGACTGAGCCTTGACCGATTATTGGGTAGGTAACTATGAAGGTCTGATTAATTTAAGCTTATGTTTGAGACTTACTTTGTACGGTTGTTAAATTCCGTGTAACATTGGATCCGTAGGTTGTTTATTAATTAAGACTAATTCTGGTGTCACTCGAATGTTTGTGAAGTGCTTGGTTATTTTTTCATTTATTGTATCTATGTTGATTATTATTAATCAAACTTTGGATTATTTAATCCTGACATGGCGCGATAGTAGTATTTTTCATTTCGCTTTATTAATAACAGCACTCCTTCTAATGATTGTGTTAATTTCAGTTGCTATACGAAGTTTATTTATGACGATCAGATCATGGAGAGAAAAGCTTGTAAAAGTGAATGATGTAGACCAAATTTTGGATTAGATTTAGCCATATGCTAGCAATTATCGGTGGTACTGGCTTTGCGCAATTAGAGGGTCTTGATGTTAAAAAAAGGCTAATTGTTCGCACCCCTTACGGAGATCCTTCCCAGCCACTTATCATTGGAGAAATTGCAGGTAAAGAAGTTATTTTTCTTGCCAGACATGGCGGTGGTCACAATATTCCGCCACATGCTGTTAATTATCGCGCCAATATTTTTGCCCTACACATGCATGGTGTCACAGAAATTGCCGCCATTGCAACGGTTGGTGGTATTCATCCACGCCTAACGCCGGGCGTCATTGTTATCCCACATCAAATCATTGATTACACTTATGGGCGCGAGCATACTTACCATGACGGCATAGACAAACCCGTGCGCCATATTGATTTCACGCGGCCATACTGCGACAACATGAGAAGCAAATGGATTACTGCAGCCAGCTTAGCGGAAGAGCCAATTGTGGGCGATGGTGTATATGCTGCCATGCAAGGCCCAAGATTCGAAACGGCAGCAGAAATTCAACGCTTGGAACATGATGGTGCGACAATGGTGGGGATGACCGGCATGCCGGAAGCCGTGTTGGCCCGCGAATTGGACATTAGCTATGCAGCGGCTTGTCCTGTGGCAAATGTTGCCGCAGGCAAGGGTGAAAGTGCGCGAGGTATTCATTACGAAGATTTAATGGCTAACTTAAACACCACCATGGCACGTGTCCGTAATATCATTGTCCAACTTGTTGCGCTACCGGATGCACGCAGTTCTTGTTAAGAAATCAAATATAAAAAATGTCGATTAAAGAAGTGCTTCGTATGGGTGAGCCGTGTTTGCTACAAAAAGCTGAGCCTGTGGAAATCTTTGACTCTCCCGAGTTGCATGCGCTAATTCAAGATATGGAAGACACCATGCAACATATGCATGGTGCTGGTATTGCCGCTCCGCAAATTGGTGTGAGCTTGCGTGTGGTGATTTTTGGGCAGAAAGCTGACGACAACACCGAAAATCCAAGATATACGGACGCAAATTCAGTGCCTTACACAGTGTTAATCAATCCAACACTCACGTCAATTTCAGATGAAATGGAAGAGGGATGGGAAGGTTGCTTATCTGTGCCTGGATTGCGTGGTATCGTGCCGCGCTTTAAAAAATTGCATTACACCGGTTTTGACCAATATGGTAACAAAATCGAACGTACCGTGAGTGACTTTCACGCACGAGTGGTTCAGCATGAATGCGACCACCTTGATGGCATTCTCTACCCGATGCGGATTCAAGATTTAACAAAATTTGGGTATACAGATATATTTTTTCCCAATCAAGATATTCCAGACGATTAATTCTTTGCTATAATGGCGACCTTTCGTTGAATGGGCTTCAGTCAACGCTAATGTCAAAAATCGGAAGAGTGGCAGAGCGGTTTAATGCTACAGTCTTGAAAACTGTCGTGGGTTCACGCCCACCGTGAGTTCGAATCTCACCTCTTCCGCCATTAATTCTTCTTATCTTATTGTTTATTAACGTTAAGTTAAATTTAACAATCTCCAGATCTTACCAGGGTTCTTACCCTTTGAATTGACCATTCGAATGTATTTGCCTCTAAAGTAAAAATTCCAATGATTTAATTCAATGTCAATTTGTAAGATAATTACCTTGGATAAGTGTTTGACATCCATTCTTCAACCATGTGTTCATGCCATGCTACTCTATTAGTACCAGCTAATTTAATAGGCTCTGGAAACTTTTTTTCCTTTATAAGTTTGTAAATAGTTGATCGCGCTAAAGTTGTTTTTTCACTTACTTTTTTTCATGTTTAAATAAATCATTTAACTTCCACTTTCAATTTAAGTGGAAGTTATTTTATAGATTTATTTTTTAGTAATTAAACCTTACAAGCACCCTAGTTTGGGCACATTAGCTGACAAATGGTCATTTAATAGATTTTTTGTGTTTATTAAATAGCTATAGACGCAACTTTGTGGATATGGTGAAGAAGGGGACAAAGCGGTCATTCAAGTTAATAAAAACATCTTCTGATAGATAAAAATATTTTAAAGCGATACATAACAAATTGAATTTGACTAATCGACTTGATTTAGTAGCAAGTAATGAGTTTTAGCAATACAAATAAGTATGAACTTATAACATCCTATTCTTGTTAATTTAAATTCAGTATTTTATTCATAACATTCTACGAATTGGTTTATAAAACTAGATTTAATCCACAAAATTAATAGTGATATTAATTGGAATAATTACCTAGAAATTAACAATTTATAATTGAAGGTTAGTTATGAAAATTAATATGCCGGTGACCCAAAAGGAAATTACCCTCGCAGATGGATCGATGATTGCAAGTAGAACTGATCTCAAGGGTAAAATAACTTTTGTTAATCAGGAATTTATTGATATTAGTGGTTTTACTGAAGAAGAGTTGCTTGGTCAGAACCATAATATTGTTCGTCATCCTGACATGCCACCAGAAGCATATGAAGATTTGTGGGCGACTGTTAAAGCCGGAAAACCATGGACTGGTATCGTAAAAAATCGATGTAAAAATGGCGACCATTACTGGGTTGAAGCTAATGTAACGCCATATACTGAGAACGGTATTACTGTTGGATATGTATCAGTTCGCAGCAAAGCAACTCGTCAGCAAACTGAAGAAGCCGAGACGCTCTATAAAGAAATGCGTGAAGGTAAAGTTAGCAATGGCTTGCTTACAAAAATAAAAAATTTTAGGCAGCATACCACAATCAAACATTCATTAGTCGCGATGACAATGGTTGCTTTAACAATGACGTTAATCATCATAGGAATGGGAGTTAATGGCCTAAATGATGGTAAAAACGCTGTAAAAACGCTCTACAACGATAGAGTTGTGCCTCTTGAGCAACTTAAAGTTGTTGCGGATATGTATGCTGTGAATATCGTTGATACTTCTCATAAAGTAAGAAACGGTAACATGACTTGGGATGAGGGATATACAAACGTCCAAAAAGCTTTACAAGAAGTGGATAAGCAATGGAAAGCCTATACATCCACTTATTTGGTAGAAGAGGAAAAACAGTTAGTCAAAGAAATTGAACCATTGTTTTCAAAAGCAACTTTTGCAAGCAATCAACTGCAAGAGATTCTACAAAATCATGATCAAGAGCGCTTGGTGGCTTTTACAGTACAAACGCTCTATCCAGCGATAGATCCTGTTTCAGAAAAAATTACAGATTTAATCAATCTTCAACTAAAAGTTTCATCTGAAATTAATCAGCATGCTGAAGAAAGATACCAAACCCTATTAACGATTCTTCTATCGATAAGCTTAGTGGGCCTTGGCATATTAGTTACCTTGAATAGGGTTATCTACAACTCAATCATTCCAAGAATTAAAGTCATCAGCGAAAAGTTACTATTAGCAGCAATCAGCGGTAAAGCTGAATCAATCCCGCAGTTTGATAAAAAAGATGAACTAAATGAAGTATTAAAATCATATCGTGCATTACAGCTTCGTTCTGAATTCAAGCATATAGAGACCGTTAATGGTATTGAATTAATTAAATCAGCTTTAGATTGTGCAACATTACCAGTGACCGTTGGAAGCAAAGAAAATAAATTGATCTATATGAATCATGCTGCGCATGATCTTTGGGCTTTAATGGGTAAAGAGTTAGTCAATAAATTCAAAGACTTTGAAGTAGATAAACTGATTGGAACGAAGCTTGGAAAGTACATAGAGAATGATCAGCATCGTGATATTTATGTGAATAGTATTAAAGAGTTAACAGTTCTTAAAACTGTTATAGGTGGTCGTAAGCTAGAGCTGACCTTTAATCCGGTTTTTGATAGTGCTGGTAAATATTTAGGTAGAATGATCCAATGGAATGATCGCACAGATGAGATTGCAGCAGAACAGGAGATTGCTCGTTTAGTTGAAGAGGCTTCTTTAGGAAATCTTGCGCAGCGTGTCGACATTGGGGCTTTGCCCGCAGGTTTTATTCATGACATCGGTATTGGTGTCAATCAAATGCTTAACGCCGTTATTGCCCCACTCAATGTAGCTGCAAAATATGTTGAAGATATTTCCAAAGGGAATATTCCTGCCAAAATTACAGAGACCTATAACGGTGACTTTAATGCGATTAAGAACAATTTGAATCAATGTATAGATGCAGTCAATGCGCTTGTTGAAGATGCATCGATGCTTTCAAAAGCTGCGGTTGATGGCAAATTATCGACCAGAGCCGATGCTAGTCGCCACCAAGGAGATTTCCGTAAAATTGTTGAAGGGGTAAATGCCACACTTGATGCTGTGATTGGGCCACTCAATGTTGCTGCACAATATGTGGACGATATTTCAAAAGGCAACATCCCAACCCTGATTACTGATCACTACAATGGTGACTTCAACGCGATTAAAAACAACCTAAATACTTGTATTGAGGCTGTCAACAAACTTGTTGGCGATGCAAGTATGCTCGCCGAAGCTGCAGCGGAAGGTCGTGTCACTGTCCGTGCCAATGCTTCACAGCACCAAGGCGACTTTAGGAAAGTCGTAGAAGGTGTTAATGCTACTCTTGAAACCATTGTTACCCCGATTGCCGCGGTGAAAGAGGCTGTGGAAACTATTTCTACAGCAGCCAACGAGATTGCCACAGGTAACAATGATTTATCTTCACGCACTGAGCAACAAGCCTCTAGTTTGGAAGAGACGGCTTCTAGCATGGAAGAGTTAGCTGCGACGGTTAAACAAAATGCTGAGAATGCTAAGCAAGCGAACCAGCTTGCCGCAGCGGCATCCCAAGTGGCGATACGCGGTGGTGAAGTGGTGGGGAATGTGGTTACCACCATGAGCGGCATTAACGAATCAGCGCGTAAGATTGAAGACATTATCTCTGTCATTGACGGCATTGCCTTCCAAACCAACATCTTGGCTTTGAATGCAGCTGTTGAAGCGGCAAGAGCGGGAGAACAAGGTCGAGGCTTTGCCGTGGTGGCTGGTGAAGTGCGTAACTTAGCACAACGCTCATCGAGTGCTGCCAAAGAGATTAAAGACCTCATTACTGACTCTGTGAGCAAAACAGCCGAAGGCACCAAACTTGTTGAAAGTGCTGGTAGCACCATGCAAGAGATCGTGACCTCTGTACAACGCGTGACAGACATCATGGGAGAAATCTCTGCAGCTTCTAGCGAGCAAAGTTCAGGCATTGATCAAGTCAATAATGCCATTACCAGCATGGACGAAGTGACCCAACAAAATGCGGCCTTGGTTGAAGAAGCGGCTGCTGCTGCAGAAAGCTTGCTTGAACAAGCCAACGCGCTTAACGACGCAGTTGGTGTATTTAGGCTTGATGCAAAAGACTCAGGTGCGAGAAAGGCGGCAAAAGTGCAGTCAACGTCCTCACCGATAGTTAACCGTCGTTCACCAACAAGCCCAATGCGTAACAGCGCGCCAGTGAGCAAACCAGCCGCGCCAAAAGCACCGATTAAAACCGGTACCGATGATAGTGGTGATTGGGAAGAGTTTTAAATAAAGTGGTTTAATTTATTAAGAGATTACAAATTACAAAGGGACTCATATTGGAGTCCCTTTTTTGAATTATATTAATATTTGATTTTTGAGCTGATAATTACTGGCAAAGCTTCAAAATTACTTATAAATTACTAATCGTCCGCTATGGGGATGATTGAGCCTAAGGGGGACAAAGCAGACATACAAAAAACTCAAGAAACAAGGGGATATTATTCAAACTTTCTCTCTAAACAACGCCAACTTGGCTTTCCCATAGTGATCGGTTAACCTGCACCAATAAGCTGGTGCCCGTCATTTTGTCACCTTTGCGGTAAGTTTCAAGCGCTGTTCGTAGTTGGCTTGCCACAAGCTTGCGATTTTCTATCGCATATTCAGGGGAGTCGCTCTCTAAATGTTGGCATAAACCACTGAGTGCAGATTTACCTTCACCCAAATAATCCAGCGCAACACATTCCATGATGTAACTTAGATGATTAAGTGTGGTTAAGATCGCTGTCATTTTCTAAGCTTTCTTGATTTTGTGTTTTTCAAATAAAAATTTAGGTGGTAAGTAAGAAATACACCAATCAGGTAACTTTGTAAGGGTAAACCCCATGATCCATTTACCTTGCCCAAATCTCGATTTGTCTTCATCTTTAAAGAGAGTTTTATCATTAATCTCATAGTTTAAAACCACATTAATTGCACCAGCCTCCTGAAATGTCTGCATGATAATTTGCGCATCTTTAGTTTGTTTGGGGTGTAGATATAGTGAGAATTGATATCGGTTATTACTTAGTTGCGTAATGGTTTTAAGTGCATTTGGCTTTTGTAATTCAAATAAACTGGCATGTGATTGACCAATGCGCTCAATCAACTTTGAAATGAATATTTCAATATTTTCTAACCCGATATTGTCTACATTTGTATCACTAGGGTACTCATGCGTAGAGAAAACCTCTTTAATCGACCATTTTTCATCAAACCTTGCAGGCTGCCAAAGCATCACATACTTCGTTGTTTCTGCCCAAATAACTTCACTTGTAAGTGCGGCAAATTGTATTAAAGTTTCAGTGAGTTCTAAGCGATGGTTTTGCACTGGCTTTATCACCACTTCATTCAATAATTGCGCAAACATACCATCCACAGTTTGGTCAAAAGTAGGGCGCTTTTTTAAGCTTTCCTCAATTTTTTGCCAAGCCGTGTGTGGGTAAAACATCAAGCAACCTTCTGGGTTGGGACAGATCGCAATTTGGTCCCCATGATTATAAAACTTACTGGGGATTGCCACCTGCAAATCGCGTAGCGTGGTTGTGTAACACGCAACAATCGTTTCTGTCTGCAATGCTGTTTTTATGGTCAATGGGGTTTGTAGAGGCATGCTGAGATTTACTTAATAGATACAAGCAAAAAGTGATTATTGTGACTTTGCCGCTTGTTGGTCTGCGCCTTCCTCTTTAATACCTAAAAGAGATTTACTATACTTTGTATATTCTGCGCCATGTGGTGCTTCGGCAGAGCCAGGAACGTTAACTCTGTACTCTTCAATCCATTCTCCAGATAATGACGAAGCAATTTCAACTGCTTTTCCATTATTTGGATTTCCAGATAGTAACTTTATAAAGGTTGCTTTTTGATTTAAATCATACTCAGTCACTCGAATCATAGGGTTTAGTTTTGCCGATTGTGAAAGTTCCAATATCAGTTCATTAAAAAAGTACTTCTCTTTAAAGCCCTCTGGTCCCTCTACTTCCAATTTCTTCATTTTCAACCAAAGTGAGGCGCGTTGAGTCATTTTGTCTAGCGTATCCAACGTGTTATCTTCGGTCATCCCATCTGCCTTAAACTCCTCTAGGATTTTTGTATGATTTTCTTTTTTGAGATATCTATCATAAATTTCATCAATTTGCTTATGGGTTAATTGGCGTCCTCCAAACTCACGCGTCCTAGCGTCCCATTTCTCACGGCGGGTTTGTAATCTATTTTCATAGATTGCTTGTTCGTTTAGTAATGCTGATTTATCAAGGGATAAATTACTAAACAACCTTGTTTGCGTTGTTGTTGCAACCACGCACATTTTATCGTTACCTGAACGTTCAAGACGGTAACCATTTCCTGTTTTAATGTCTGCGGTATAAAAAACTTCAACCAATTTTGGGTCTTTTGCGCCGCGATCTCGGCGGTCGACAAAGAATTTGACGAGAGTACCTTGGTTATCTGCTTCCAATTCTTTGGATATTTGATCTTTGTCTCGGCAGCCGCGCTCTAATTGTGTTGATTCGGCTGCGCTCGCATCATTTGCTGCGATCATAAAGACCCAAGGCAGGGCAACAAAGGCTTTCAATAATCGCTGGTGCATTTTCTTATTTTTTCCTTATTGTGGCTTTGCCGCTTGTTGTGCGGCAACCTCTTCACCAGCAGGGGTAAATATCGCCCCATGGTCGACATTGGTGTACCCGCTTTGTGCATTGGGGATTTTTTTGGTGAACTTACGAAGCCATTCGCCTTCGGGTGATGATGATAAAACTGCTCCCTCATTTCCTTTTGTCGGGTTTGCAACAACATAGGTCACGCGGGTGGATTTTAAAATCGGAGAATATTCGGTGGCACGAAACATCGGGTTCTCGCCATAAACCTGAGAACCGCCATAAATCTGGTTATTAATCCCTGTTCCTTTTTTATCGGCATCGGCACTATCCAGATAGGCGCGTTGGTCGAGCGTTTGGGGGTTATACAAACGAACATCGGTAAGTTTAGCAGATATGCACATCTTTCCTGCAAGTGGACCATAACCACGATCCATCCGATATCCTTCACGAGATACGGTGTTCATGGTAAAAAGTGTTTCTTCGAACTCTGATTTGTTTGTTAAAGTGGCATCCTGATAAAACCTTACCACTGGAACCTGGTTTTCTGCCATCAATTCTTTTTTGATTTGGTCCTTATCACGGCAACCGTAATCCAGCGCGCGGGCATCATTCGCAGCACCCGTAAAAGCAACGGCGAAGGCAATAGGTGCAACAAGGGTTTTCAATAATCGCTGATTCATTTTCTTATTCTTTACTTAAAGTTTTTTAGCTGCTTATATCGTTTTTATTTTACTTGCGCTTGGTAAATTTGCGCATCTTCTTCTGCCACTTTTTTCATATAAGCATGGGTTGCTTTGGGGTGCATGTGAGCCACTTGTTGCACACGGCTTAGCCATTTTTTTGCGCCTTCAATATCTTTTTTTGCCATGCGCACTTTAAATAAATTATGCACGCGCCAAAACACGTCTGGGTGATTTTTTCCAACAGCATGCTCTGTCATTTCAAGCGCATTTCTAAAATATAGCTCTGCCGTGCTTAGGCTGCCAACATCATAATAAAAAAGGCCTAAATTATTCATGCGTTTGCCGAGTAATTGGTAGTTTGGGAGTAACTGGTTTAAAGAGATCTCAGTTGATTGAGTCAACGCGGTATCTGCTAAATTTGTATGACCCAATTTGCGATTGGTGCTGCCCAAGCCATTGAGCGCGGTGGCGCTTTGTGGGCTGTTCACGCCATATAAATATTCTGATAATGCGAGTGATTCGGCATATATTTTTTTAGCTTTGTCATTTTTGTTGGCATTGGTCAGTACATAAGCATGGTTGTTGAGGATATTCACCATATTCGGGTGATCTTTACCCAAGTCATTTTCAACGGTTTTTTGAATATCTTCAAAATAATGCAGAGCTTCATCGGTGCGATTAAGCGCTGCTAACAATGCCGCTAGTTGTTGAGTCGCCAAAATAGTTTGGCCATTAGTTTCACCTGCAATATTATTCAGTGCGTCAATATGTTGTTGATACAATTGAACGGCTTTTTCAAAATCACCCTTTTCTTCGGCTGCTTCCGCTGCTTGTAACAGTTGGTTGGCAGGAGCGAGTTTGTCTAACCAAGCTTTGCCTTGTTGCGCAAAGTTTGCTTGCGCCGCGCTAAAGGCGGCATCGTTAATGCCTTGCTTTTTTAGTCGCTCAAAATCATCAAGCAAAGTTTGTAATTCTTCTTGGGTCGCAATTAAGCTAATGGCTTTTTGGTACCATACTGCTGCATTCTTAGTTTCACCTTCAAATAAAAGTGCATCTGCCAAATGTAAAGCATTGCTCTCTGACCACGGGTTAAGTTCGGCGGCTTGTTGGCAGGCACCAGTTGCAGTTTGTTTGTCGACTAATTTAAATAAGCACAGGGTTTGCCAACCTTGCGGGTTATTTTTACTTAAGGTGATCATTTCATATGCATCTAGGCGTGCGATTTTATATATACCAAGCTTTACATAAGCATCGGCACGATGTTGCAATACATCAAAATCTTGTGGGTATGCGCTGCGTAGTGTTGACCATTCATTGACCGCTAATGCCCAATTATTATTTTTTTCTGCATCCAGCGCGGGTTGCGTTAGTTCAATTGCATTGCGCCAAGTGGCGATATTAAATTGCAGCGTGATTTTTTGTGGTGCGGAACTTGTTGAACCTGTTGCATTGAGTTGATGCATGGTTTTGCTCAATGCTTTTTGAGCCATTTGCCATCCAATAAAACCCAACATTACTAAAATGATGATGGCAATGCCTTTGCTTACTTTTGTGGCTTGTGTGGTTTGCACGCTGCTTGGCTGTGCTTGCAAAAGCTTAACAACCAAGTTTTTTAATGTGGGGCGCGGTTTAACCACATAATGCCAAAGCAGCGAGGCGATTAAGCCAATAACGGCAAGCCAAAAACCTATTCTCATTAGGTTGCCTGCAACATAAAACAGGAAACCCCCTACGTCATTGTAAGACAGCTCTCGAATGGCGCGTGGAGAATAATGGGCAACGCTGGTCCAAAGTAAGCTGATATTACCCACCAATATCATGCTAAGAATTAGACGATTGATTTTGAGTGTTTGAGTAAGCTTGGTATAGCGAATGGCAAGAAATACACTTACGAAGCTTAAACACATCATGGCTTCAAAAAAATATGTGTCTAAACCAACTAAGTCGGCAAGATTGCTAAACGCATGCTGAATTTGATACATAAGTGCATGAGATGACACAGGGGCAAAGACAAAGAGTGTCATCATCGACAACCCAACCGCAAGATTGAGTTGCCAAAATGTCGCTAGATTAAACCACCCCTGTTGCGAATTATTCACTTGTTGAGCACTAAGTTGCTGTGTGTTCGTTTGCATTTTTTCACCTTACATTGATTTTTGAAATGGCATACTTCACTGAATCACTTCATGAGCGGCGTAAAAATATCGTCCGTGAGCCATGCGCGCAATTTTGGGTTAGGCGTAATCACATAATGCCAAATCATATTGGCGAGGGTGACAACGGCAGCAAAGGTGAGGGTGGTAGTCAACAGGGAGTCACGCAAACGGCCTAACCCCCATAGGTATGCTTGATTATTGTGATAGACAACCAAACCGATTAGAAAAAACATAAAAGAGTTAGCAATAAAAATACTCAACTGCGCAAGCAAATTTACCTTAAGCCAACGCTCAAAATTCGTGAACACCATCAACAAGAATACCAGTAAGGCAGGCGCCCACCAAAAAATAGTCATACCAAGCAAAGCATCATAATTGATCGGCAAGGCCAAACCAGCGCGCCACGCTTCAAATGGCTTGACGATGGAATCAGGCAAACTTGTAAAAAATACATAGCTTGGCGCTATCCCCAGCGCTAAGGCTAAATTGGCTTGAAACAAGCGGTTGGGTTTGTTGTTGGTGGTGGTAGTAGTAGTGTTCATATGTTCCCCCATAACTTTCTTATTAATTTAAACCAGGTTGCGCTGGCCTGTTGGCAATTGAGTAAGTGGCGCATGATTTGGCGATTCTGGTTGAGTGTTGGCTTCGTACAAGCCTAAATATGCATAAATATCATTGGAGCTAAACCCTTTGTCTGCCATGCGGTGCGCAACTTCTTGTTTGCAATTTAGCTGAAACCTTAAATTTAAATATTGCCCAAGTTTGCTGGTGAGCGATTTGGGTAATTGTTTAAATAACGCATCAGCAGATTTGCCAAATAACTTGCCGTATTTTCGTTGGTTGGCGGCGAGGAGCATTTCAACCGTGAGCGGGGTGAGCGGGGCGTATCGTGTAGTAAGGCCGGACAAACCCGAAACTTCTATCTGTTGGCGACTAAAGCGCAAGTGTTGCCAACGAAGCATGCTGATTTCTTCCATGGTTAAGCCGCAATCGAGTAAAAGCGCGGTGAGGATTTTTGCCTCACTGGTGTTGGCTTGCATAATCAACTGATCACCTTCAGCCTGTGAAATTATGCGCTGAAAAGGCAGTGGACTTTGCAGGGTTGGTGGGTTGTTAGCTTTTGCCCAAATGTTGGATAAGCGAGATGAAGCAAGGCGATTGTTACTTGGCTGTTCCGTTTTAAAGTTTCCGTGCCTTAAATCAAAATTTTTGCTGATTTCATCAGCCCAATCTTTGGCAGCTTTCTCGGCTTTTCTGAGTGCTGTTTGAGAATCCCCTTGCACCGGAAACGATTGCGAAATATGTGGCAAACCCACGCGCCGAATTTTTACGCGTATCGCAGTGACTTTACCTTCCACATTTTTTCTTTTTTCAAAAGTGGCCATAAAAATTTCCTAAGTGGTGTTTTTGAAAAATTAAACATTTTTATTTTGTCCCAAAATTGTCCACGAATCAAGCACTATTTTTTGTCTAAAAACTATTGAACTTTAAAATTTTATGTGGGACGATAATGGGACATAATAAAATTTCATTACCCATGAAAAGGAGGCCAAGATGATTGGCAAATTTTATCTTCCAAAAGAAGATTTTCAGGAATACCCAGAAGTCGAAAAGGCTAGGGCATTTGCCATGCAAGCACATGAAGGGCAACTTTACGGAGTGCATGCCTATATTTACCACTTAGACCAAGTGGCTTACTACGCAAAAGACTTTGGCGAAAAAGCGGTGATTTTGGCTTATCTACACGATGTTTTGGAGGATACGGCTTTTACCGAAGATGCCATTAAACTCAGCTTTGGTGAGGAAATTTTGCGCAATGTGCGATTGCTCACAGATCCTGATGGTGAAACGCGTGCTGATCGTAAATCAGCTTTACATGGCAAACTGGCTACTGCAGATGAAGCTTTACATTTAGCGTTGATCGTCAAAGCGGCTGACCGCGTTGCGAATGTGAGAGAGTCGTTGGCGACCGGTCAGCGCAGAATGTGGAACCAATATTTTGCAGAATATGCGGAATTTAAAAAGGCCACTTATCGCCCGGAGTTGTGCGAACGCCTTTGGAAGATTTTAGACGTGCTGATGGAAGAAGACGCGTTTGAGCATTTTAGGTATGAAGTTTAAGGGGGGGCTGATCGTGGATGATAATATCGAATTTGTGCGTTACAACACTATCCAAACCGAGATGGATGCCATTCATTTCGGTTTGGATTTACCTGAGCTCTTGTTTTTAGTGCCACATGCGCTGCGCACCCCAGATGTTGTGAGTTTGGCTTTAAATAAACCTACAGGTTTGCTTCCATATATACCAGGAGATGATTAAAGTTGCTGTTAAATATGCAGGCACAGCGCTTAAATATGTTCCTTGGGAAATGCGCACCAAGGAGGTTGTGGTGCTTGCAATTAAAAGTGACCCAAATGCCATAGCTTATGTACCTAAGGCCTTATTGACCCAAAGAATTAATGCCAAACAACGCTCACTGAGGAGTTGATACTAAAAACGTTGAAAATAGCTGCAACGAATATCGGTTTCTATATTCACAGCAAATTACCGAAAAAATTACAATAGCTGCTGCCAAAAATAACAAGCATATGATTGAAATATTCGGCGATGTGCAGGTTATCTTGATAATCTATTTTGCAAAATACCGGCCCATGAGAATAACGTTAAACCAGCAAGTATTATTCCAAGAATAGGGTAAATTACATAAAATCCAATAACTAAATCGTTCGCGTTTTTACTAATTGTGCATTGAGATGATGCATTTATATTTAATACTGGTAGCAGCATATCTAGTGCATAGGTATATCGGTTTACGTGACCTTTGCAACTAATTTCCAGCGTCAGCGGTATAAAATTCCATCCCTGATCTTTAATCAAAAGATTTATAGAGTCTATTGGTATTGTTTTTTCGTTAGGCTTTATAAGCAAGAATGGTAATTGATTTGGGGTATTGTTGTTGGCACTCTTTGGTTTATTAGTATTGGATTGGTTTTTATCTGAATCCACCAGCAACTCTGCACCACTTGAAACAACCAAATCAGATTTCGGTATATTTAATACTAAATAATCATATTTTGCTAATGTAGAAATAGAACAGACCCCAATAGCCCACATTATAAACAGATAACGGAATGAGCGGTAAGGTGAAAGCACTAGGCGTGAACTAAATGACTGTAAATTACTTAAAAGCCAATTTTGTATAACTAAATTCCACACGAAAATACATAAACGGACTAAACCATTAAACAAATGGAGTAGTTCAGTAAACAAATGGAGTAGTTGAGCTAACTTTTTGTAACCCCAAAATAAAAATCGTACAAAATAAACTTCCATGCCATTGTTTCCTTATTTAGCTTTGCGATTACTGAAGTATTCTTTTATTTCATCGTACAAACTTTCATCTTTTTCCTTGATGCGTGCTTTGTATAGCATTACATTTTCCTTGATGCGCACCTTAAATGGCTTTACAGATAACTCTACATGTTGAGAACAAGAAAAAATCGCATATTGTATATAATGTTTTAGATATAGAAAGCCTCTAAGAGGATCAGCTTTATTATCAATAAGCTTGTTTCTAAGTTTTATTTTTGCACGCCAATGTTGCGCAAGAGCTTCATGTTTGATTTTCTTTAGAAAGACAGCTTTTGCAGGTCGATAGGCTCCAATCTTGTAAAGTACTTTAGCCATTTGCTCATAGGGTTGAGAATCAAACCCATTATGTGTAGGCCAAAAATGGTTGTCGTATTGTGCATCTAAGACACCTTCAATCCCTTCATATTTATCAATTGAAACAGAGTTAGATTTGATCAGTTTGTTAACATCCCCAGACGCTTGGTTAAATTTTATACTGTTATCATTAGCACCATCTTTAGCTTTTGTGGTTTGGTCTAAAGATGTTGTAACGCGTAGGTCTTCATCATTATCCGCAAGCCTTTTATATTCAAAGCCATCCATACGCAAGTTAATGCCACATCCAAAATTATGTTTCTTACCATTTAAATCAAATTTAAAGGTATTGCTAATAACGCTGTTCAAGCTCAAATTAACATGCATTAAGTGCAGAAGTACATATCGGGTATATTCCAGATCAATTATTTTTGGTTTTTTTACATCAAGCCCAATTACTTTTGCGTTTGAAAAATTGGATTTGTTTCTTTCCCGATAATCAGCATATTTATAGTGTTTAATATCTGAAACTTGCCTCTTAAGTTCAGCTATAGGCTCGTCTTTAATCATCGTAACCATACCGCTTTTAGCGTCGATTTCAAACTTAGCAAGAAAAAGCGCATCCCCGTATAACACTATTACATTATTAAGTTTCCAATAATTTCCATCAACTCTATAGCATGAGTATTTCATCAGGTTGTTATATATGGCAAGATGGAAATAGTATGGTTCGCTAAAGCTGATAAACTCAAATAAAACACACGGGTCATCAATTACCCAAAAAGCGCCATATTCACCTCTAACGTGGGCGCAAAAAAATCTCAAATATTGAAGTGCATCACCTTTATTTTTAATAACAAGATTATCTTTATTGCTATTTAATTTATGTATTGGTTGCGAAGTTCCGTCTAAATGGATAGAAAGATTTTTATCTATTTTATGAACAAGAAATGCAGTTGTAGTAGCGTATTTAGTGCTTGATTCAGTTTTAATTTCTCCAATTAGCTCTACATAGTTATGATTTGGATAGCATGATATTTCATACTCTTTGATGGTTTTGTGGTTTAGATTCTTAATATCCCATCCATTAAAATACCCACTGTTTTTATTGATAAATTTCTCTATACGACTACTAATTCTCTCTTTTAGGGTTTTAAAGAGAATAAACTTACTCTGAAAGGTGTCTGGTTTTTCTAAAACATCTGCCAATTTGTTAAGTTTGGCAAATAGTGCTTCAAAGAAAGAATTTAGCTCTTCCGTCATATACTTAAGTTTATTATTTTCACGTTCAAATACCTCTTCAAAAGCGAATCCAATTAAATAGGCAAAACGTTGAAACTCATTAAAATTCTTAAAGTCATCCTTGATTTTTGAAAACTCTTCTATGCTAAACAGAATGTTTTTAATCTCGCTTTCGTTAAATTGAGTAATTGAAGGTTGTTTTGCTGCCGATAAATCAAATTTTTTAGTTGTAAAATGACTACAAAATTTATCAACATGTTTTACCAATTGCTTATGATTTTCAAAATGCAGATCGCCTTCAATAACTGCATCATCTAGTGTGAATGTCGGGCGGCTTGGTTTAAATGTACGTATAAACGAAATGTTGCCTATAATAAACGCACTCTTAAAACGCCCACCGCTAAAGTCTATCTCTGGTTTAGCATCTCCAAGGTTGTATTCAGCATTAATGATTAATTCATCTAAAGCTACTTTTCCAGAAACTTCTATATCATTTACAGTGATTTTTGGTATCCCAGAAAATACAACTTTATGCAATGGATGATCTTCAGTTAAAGCAGTGGCCAGCACGGTTGCGTTACTGTTATCTATAGAAAAATCACCTTGAATATTGGCTAGCTTAAAATTAAAGCGAGCAAAAGTATCTTTGAACTTTGCATCACCTTTAATTTGGATATTTTTTGCATTAATCTGTCCAACAAAGCAGGTTTCAATTTTGAAATCGCTCCCGATGCTGGCATTGTCAAAATCGATTAGTCTTTTCTTGTAGGGTTCTGAATACTCATTTTTGGCGTCTATCCAGTCGTATTTAAAAAACTCCCCAGGCGGGTAATCCTTAATATCCACGCCACCTGCAATAATTGTATTGTTAGCAGTAAACTCTCCGCAATGAACCGCATTGACTTTAAGGTCACTGCCAATTTTTGAGTTTACTAAATTAATCAAAGGGGCATATAAAGTTTTGTTTTTCCTTTCACCTTCCTCGACTTTTATTTCGTGATAGTTATCAAAGTAGGTATCTACAAGCACAACTTGAGTTGCAACTGTTGACGAATTGAGAGCTAAATTACCCGTTATCCTAATTGATCCAATATGTAGATATTCAATATTTGCATAATGTAGGTGTATATCGCCTGTTATTTTTGAATAGTTTTTTTCTTGTTTATTCTCTATTATGTGTTTTTCTTTTTGGAGATCTATTCTAAAGGCGTGGCACTTTAATGTTGACGCTAAAATTGCAATGGGTGAGGGGTCTATGCTCGATCTATTCCTAATGTCCCCTTGCATTTCTGTATTGTAGATCCATACATTTTTTGAAATTTCAGCATAACTTAACGAAATTCTGCCGGTAATTTTTGGAAAGCAAAAAATAGGTTTACCATCTTTGTCGAGCTCCTTTTCTTTTCGATCAAAAATCATCAGTGAACCATTCACTTTAGCTTCGTATAAACTGAGCGCATCAGTGTATTCAAGATATCCTTCTAGGCGGTTAGCAGGTATGTCTAGCCTTAGCTGGCAAGCGCGTAAATTTATATTGCCGTTGATCGTTGCGTTTTCGGCAATTAGGCAGGCGTTTGATTCTGCATCGATTGGTTGAACGGAATCCATATCGAGGTTGCCATCAACTTTTGCTCCTCTTATGTCTATGATGCCTATTCGGCTGCGTTTAAGTGTCAGTCTTTTTAGGCTGCAATATCTTGCATCAATAACCGGATCAAAAAGGTCATTTTTTTTATCGGGGTCTTTTTTATAATCCCCAATAATCAAGCAATCATCTAACCTGAGCGGCGGTAAGTTAAACCCCTTTAATGTTGCATCTCTTAAATCCAGCTTGCCTTTAATGACTGCACCACGAATAAAAACACCTACAATTGGCTTGTCATTTTCTTCTATCAAACCAAGTAATAATCGCCTGATAAAGTCAGCCTCGATAGTGATATGAGGATTATCTTTTTTATCTAGTGTTGGGGCTTTAAAATTTTTTGTTTTACCGTCTTCTTTAAGACCTGCAGCAAACTCTAGCCAGGTTCCTTGTTTTGCATGTTCTAGCAAATCTTTTTCTATTTTACTGAGCTTAACCATTTTTCATCACCCGGTTTAGTCTTGGTTTTTAGTGTTTTCAGCAACTCTCTTGTCAAGAAGATCAAACTTTCCTTTTAGCCATTTGGCAAAGTCCTGCTCGCAATCTTCTTTTGAGTGTGAAACGCGCATGGCTGTGATTGGGTTTTCACCTTCTTTTAAGTCTGAAAGGCCTTTTGTGCGCACTAATTCGCCGTGCAGCATTTGGTTTTTAGTTAAGGTGGTATATTCAAAGCTAAAGTGGCCAAAATAACATTCTCCAGCTAATTCACCTGCTGATTTTTGATAAACAAGTTCATATGGAATTTTGCAGATATTTTTTCCGCCTTCGGTAGCTCTACGAAAAGGTTTACGTGAGCGCCAAAGTCCTCTTCGGTTTTGCCTATAGTTTTGGAAAAATGATTCGTCTTGTATCTCTTTATCAAACCAAGCTTCACCTTCAGCGTGTAGGCCATCACGATGTCTAAATATTCTATAGCGACCGTAAATATAACGACCATTAGTTGAGTCTTTAAATTTGTATACCCAAAACCCAATTGGGAAAAATTTGGATTCCCATGATTCCCCAGCTTCATCCCACTTGAATTTGAAGTATTTCAGCAATGCATTTGGAAGTTTTTTATCGTCAATTTTGTTAGATGAGCAAACAAAATGATGGTTATCTACACTCCTTTCGGTAAGAAAGTAGCCAGAGTACGAAGTAAGTTCTCCAGTTGATTTTTGCCAAATATATATAGGTGCGCAAGGTAAATCGACATAGCAACGAATTTCAAGGTTGCCTTCTTTTTGATTTACTACAACGTCATTGAGAAAGTCGTTGAAATGTTCTTGATTATCAAAAAAATCCCATTTTGCGTTAATCTCTCTAGCACGCATTTCAGCCGCATCAGAATTCTCATCCATATAGAGTATTTTTACGTTGACCCCTCTAGTTATGGCATCTTTGAATGAATTTTGCCATTTTGGATAATTTGGGTCATGCGTGTCCAACCAATAAAGTGTGTCGCCAGATTGCGCATTATTAAAAAACTCTTCGGCATCCCACTTTGATTGAATCGTGGTTAGGCCCATTTTTTTTAGCGCTTTTGCTCTAATGCCCGTGTTGGAAAGGTTATCGAAAAGCTTACATAATAGACCGCCATCACCAATGATATAAAGCTTTAATATTTCTAAAAAAGCACCAATTCCTAGAAATGTTCCAAACGCACTAAAATAATCTTTGAGAGGTAGATTTGTTGATTCTGCAACTAAAGCCGCACCTACGAGCATACATACTATCAACCAAGGGAGATAACTAAACTTTTTATTATCGTCATCTTTTGACTGCGTACTTTCTATACTCATACACCCCCCTTATATTCAAATCGTCTTAATCGTTTTATGTTTGATTTGGTGAAACAATTTATTTAAATATTTTTTTAATATTTATTTAGGCTAGTACTAGCTTTTCAGTTTTCACTCACACCCCGTTGGGATGTATTCATCCAGCGCATATGTTTTGGTAAAGGTAATTTCTCCAAAAGTTAAATGAGGTTTGTAGATGTAATAAGCCCCAACAAGTTTTTCTTTACCGCCGATGTTTGTGTATTCGTTTATAAAAATGTGGCCGATATACGCACGTGTATTTTCTTTGTCATTAGGGTCGTCAGCGAAAGAAATATGATAGTCACCTGAAATGCCGTAACTACCTTTGTGAGCATAAATGCTGAACTACGGCCTAGCGTTTTCTTTTAATTCCTCACCATTTTCAGTGGTTCTGTAACCCTCTTTAAAAGTAATGTCGCCATTTTGGCAATCAATCATTTTTACATGGCCGGTATTTGTCGGGTTACCTTTAATGGCTCTGTTTTTTGTACTGTATGTCCACTTGCCTGAAAGGTTGGGTACGTTGTTAAAATAAGCTGATGGATTTTTATAAAATTGCGCTTGCGTTGCTCGAATGGCTGAATCTAAATTGGATTCGGATTTGTAGTCTAAATAATTAACTGCCAAAAAGTAAGAAATGATGTTACTAAGCACCAAGCCGACAATTAAGGCGGGGAGTTGCGGAACAAACTTTTCTGATTTGCATGCTTGAAAGAAGCAAGCTCCGAATGATTTTAACTTTTCCATTTCTTTAATTCCCCTAATGCATTTTTATTTTTAGTTTTATTGGTTTTGTTTTTAACTTAAATCAATCCGGTTAACCCAGCCAACCAGAAAGTGAGTTTGTAAACGCCATAAAGCACCCAGCCAACTACCGTGCCATAAACAAACAAAAGAACATTTGCGGCAAGGTCAAATATCCCGCTATAGAGGTTGCTCATGATGTATTCTCCTGTTGATTATGAAAATATTTGCATGAGGCTAGGCCATGCTGTGTCTAACAAATAGGCCGTAAAAAGCCCAAACAAAATGCCGAGTATGAGTGAGATATCAAAATACTTTAAAATCCTGTTCGCCATATTTTTTACTCCATTCTTTAATTAAGCTTAATAATTTCTACCACTTCATGTCCCATTAACTCTTGTTTTTCAACCAAGGCTTCGGTGAGAACGTCAAGAGGTTTGCGGTTAGCTTCTAATTTGGTAAGGGCAAAGTTGTAGGCTTCTTGTAACAGCTTTTCAATTTCGTCTAACTGCGCATCTGTCGGGGTTTTTCCCCAAATTAGGCTTGAGGTTTTGCTCATGCCCATGTTGCAAACCAAATTGCTTGCAATTGCTGTGGCCACGGCAAGATCTGAGTTGATGGCTATGCCACCAGCACCGCTGGAGATATTGTCTTTACCAAATACAATTTCTTCGGCAGCGCGCCCAGCTAATACGGTTTGCATATCGTCTAAATATTGTTTGCGAGTGCGTACGTATTGACCGCTAGGCATGTTGGAAACAAAACCTAGGGAGCCATCGTCACGTGGCACAATAGATACATAGGCGATTTTTTCACTGTTTGTTAGGATTTGCATGATGGCATGACCGCTCTCATGCACTGCTACGCGGTGCATGTCTTCTGGGCTTAGGCGGTTTGCGGTTTGTTGATTACGTGACTTGCCGGTGATTTCATCAATTAAAAATTGCTGGTTGATGGGTTGCTGTGCTTTTCGAGCACGTCTGGCTGCTCCACGCACTCGGGTTTCAACATCTGCACCCGTTAGGCCGAACGATAATCCCGCTAAAAATTTAGTATCAATTTCTTGGGTGATTTTGCCAACCAGCTCGGTTTTGCCAAGGTAATATTCAAAAATGGATTTCAACGCTTCTACATTGGGGCGAGGGATATACACCAATTTATCTAACCGGCCAGCGCGGCGTAGGGCAGGGTCAACTTTTTCAGGAAAGTTAGTTGCGCCAATCACAAACACAGGTTTTTGTGTATCAAAACCCTGAATTTCAGCTAATAAAGCATTCACAATTTCAGTGTTGTAAGTGGCATTATGCCCAACGTGTTTTTCTCTATCAGAAAAGCTATCTACCTCATCGATAAACAAAATGCTTGGGGCATAGCGCCGTGCTTCTACAAAGCTGGCACGAATGGCGCGCAGGTGTTCGACCATAGCGCCTGCACTTTGCCAAGTAGCGGCGCTCACTGCAATAAAGCGCACACCGCAGGCTTTAGCGATTGCCTTTGCCAGCGTGGTTTTGCCTGTGCCGGGCGGGCCTGAAAGTAACATGCCACGATCAACTGCCGACCACGGAATTTGTTTTTTAAGCGCGGCTTGAATATCGGTAATTAAATCTTCTGCCATTTGTTTGGCTTCTGCCATGCCATGCAAATCAGCAAGTGATGGGCTATCTTGTGCGTCAATTTTATTTAAACGCTCTTTCACGCGTTTATGTAAATATTGATAAGCCTTGCTACCTGTTAAGCCCATTTTGCAAGGTTGGTGAAAATCATGCGGGTTAAGATAACTCACCCATTGCACACTGTTTTTCTTCCAGTTTCTTGGTAAATTCCCCCCCCAAATTTTCTTAAATACATGCTCAAAAACTTGCGGCGATAATCTGGGGATTTTTAGCTCAAGCTCTACCACATTACACAGCGCATCTTTTAAATTGATTGGGTTATCCGTACCGATCAGCACTGGATTTTTGGATTTTGAAAGTGCAAACGCAATGCGATCAATATTGAGCGCACCCACAATGCCACTTGAAAAATCGTTTGGGTTTAGCATTAATAGGGATTGTAAATCAACAATGTCACTTTCACTTGAGCTTAGGTCTATCCTTTTTGTCCGCACATTTGTAGCTAAAAGTTCATCCGCTCTCATGCTCACAAGGTCGGCCACCAACTCTTCAATAAATGGGAGTTCAGATTCAACCAGCACCACGGGGCCAAAACTTAACAGGTACTCGATAAACTCAAGTAAATCGTCTTTTGCACTGACGGTTTTATTAAACTCAGAAACATAATCCCAATGCTTGCTATTTTGTAGCGCATGGCGCACTAACACTTCAATATAAGCCCGTGTAATTTCTCTATCACTCGGAAAGTTATACGGGTTGGTCGCTGATTGTGGTTTAGGCGTGGTTAGAGTCGATGCTTGAGGTGTGCGAATTTTTACACCGTTTGGATGAAGATATTTTGGATCCAGCGGCCTAACGATTAAATCACCCATTGCAAATAGATGAGGTGGCTTAATCACCACACCCACTGGTACTTCAGGTAACAATGGATTGTCAGAAAGCATCTCAACCAAACCATTTTTGTGTACGCACATTTGGCACAAAAAAACAGCATTGCTGTAACTGACTAACATGCCGTAAACCGCAGCGTCTTTTTCTATGGCCTCATCATAAGTTTCGTCTATAGCGATAGGCGCGGCGCTTGCTTGAAGAATCACCATACAGTAATGCGCATGCGCTGCATCTTTTTCGTTTAAATTTGGTGGCAGGGTAATTTGGTCAGTTCGCTCAAGTGGTAAAAAAGGGCCATCTTCACCATGCACAAAGCTACAAAAAAAGCGTATATAACACGCAGCATTTTTGTAGGTGATTTCAATCGGCTCAGCCTTGTTCACTTCATGAATCGAATGACTCTTGCCATTTAAAAGTTCGGTTTTATCGCCATGCAGCATAAAACAATGACGTAATTCGTTATCCACCGTACCCAGCACGCAGTAGAGCTTATGTTTGCTGTAAAAAGGTAAATCCGCCACAAAAATGTTCACATCATCCGGCAGGTGGCCGGGGCCAACCCCTTCCCACATTTTTAGCGCTTCGTTAAATTCATCCGCGTCTAAACGCTTCCACGAAATAGTAGGGTCAAAAGACCAAGGTTGTTTGATTTCAGGTGCTTGTGCCACTTTAATGCTCCTCGTTCATTATTCTTAAACAACGCGGATTTTTAAGGTAAAAAAATCCCGCCAACTTGCAAAAAAAGAGGGTAAACATCAAGATTGGAAGCTGCTGGGTTTCACATTAAAGGCGCGAAACCTTGAGGGAAAAGTTAAGCAAATTCAGCGAGCAAGAAAAACAAAATCTTATGTTTTTTTCTTAGAACTCTAGCTTAAAAATCAGGGCAATTCAATGACCCTTTTTTACTATAGGTTTTTGGTGTTTTAGCACACAGATTTAATTAAATTAGTGCCAAATACTCAAAAGCAAAGCCAGCGCCCAAATCACTGCAAAGTACCATTCCACTAGCGGCATATTTTCCGCAGAATCGTTTGAAGCATTATCGTTAACTTCGCCTATAGCTGGTGGGTTTTTAAGCGTTAACATTTTAAATTGCAGCAATTTTTTTCGTGAATCAGGGCGGTGAGCGTTAAGTGTTGGCGATAGATAAAAAAGCTACTCACCAAGTAAACCGCTATGCCAACCATGGCTAATACACCCAATATTCGGTTGTTGCCATTCACTACACCAAGTAGTTGTAAAGCAAAATAAATTGCCAGCACAACTAAAATCAACACTTGCGCATAACGTGCTGATGCGATGATTTTTTTGAGGCTTAAAGCCGCCAAATTAAGTTGCATGCTACGTTGATTCTGCTGGTCGATGATATCGGTAAGCGTTTGCAATTTAATGACCTTTCAAAACTAATTAACCATTCTACGTGGTGTTAAAACTCTAGCTGGAAATTTTGGGCAACTCAATGACCCTTTTGGCATGGAAAATTTGATCAAAGGTTGCAATGCCCCGCAGTTACAAATACAGTAGAAGCCGAAACGATGTTATTTCTATTCAACATTCGTACATTTTTTGTCAGCACTATTTTGAATCAAGACCATGATGATCAAAGACAACCGCAACCCAAAAGATTACAGCCGATCTGAAAACTATAAAGTTTGGGGAGGCTCAGGAATCGATATCCCTGTCCGCATGGTTTATGACGATGAAGATTTGCGGGTTGGATCAGATACCATTGATGCAAAAACCGGCGAATTAACTAACGCGGGATATCTTATCGGTGAAGCCAGAGAAAACCCTCATTCAGATTACAGCACAGAAGAAGAATTCTGGGATTTATGCAGGCAGCATGTTGAATATGCAAAAAACAAAGCAAAGTAGGGCTTAATTTTTGATGTATTTCACCAGCCTAAACCCGCCACCCACAGTTACGTTTACCAGCACATTAAGCGGGCAAGCGGAGGAAGCATTTGCTAAAGCTGCCAAACAAAGCATGCCGATTTATTTGCAAGATCGTCCATTGCAATATAAATCATGCTGGGTAAGCTGGCTATGTTTATTGGTGTGCGTTGTGTTCAGCGTTTGGTTTGCGGTTGTTTTCTGGCAAGAAAGTGCATTTATTTGGCTGGGTTTGAGTGTGGTTTTTTTCATGCTAACGCTATTGTGCTTTGTGGATGTTTTAGAAAAATCCAATATTTTGCGTGTGGATTTTTCATGGCGCAAAATGTTTAACCGTACTGTGTTTGATCATCCGCTTTTTAGCATTCGCCACAGCTACGCACATTTTAACAAAACGCCACTAATAAAGGCCTTTACCATAAGTGCTCACTACCTAGAAGTAACGCAAGAAAACAAAACGTTTGGTGAAGTGACGTTTAAAGCCCCGTGGGCGCGTGTGCGGCAAATAAAACCTTGCTTGTATTTTGGTAAACCTGCGGCTGGGCTTTCATTTTATGAACCCATTTTAGAAGTGCATCCGCCAGCGGCAAATGATCAAATTCAAACTCAGCTTAGCAATACACAGATTGATGAATTGAGTGATGGTTATTCGCAACTGGTCATTGTTACCGCGCCATTTGCATTTGAACCCAAAGCGCTGGTTGAGCAATTAGAAGCCTATGCGCTATTTGCTTCGGAATATTATCCGGGCTACGTTTAGCTTGATAATTTAAAATCAAACAATAATCCTAGTGTTAGCGGAGCTTTACGATGCCCTATGAAATACTGAAAGTTAACTAATGTTTGAATTTACATATTTTGTGCTTCGTTTCAGGGGCGTACGATATATATGTAACATGGTACGCATTTAATGTAAGTTGATTATTTTACGAGTAGATTTAATGAATAATAACTCGAGCTACAAAGATAAAAAAAGTAAGCAGATTAATCTAAAGACTTCGCAGATTTACAGCATTTTAAGAGCTAAATCAGAATTGGATTCAAGAGCAACTTTTTTACTGCTAACTTCTCTTGTTCTGATTGGCCTTTCTTTAACAAGTAAAAAACCAGATACTGTTCAAATATTAGGTTTTTCTCTTCAAGCTGAAAGTTGGCTAATTCTTGCTGTCCCATTGGTTCTCGTTGTGGTTTACGCGATTATTGATTTGGTAATTGCTTGGCACATTGAGTTGCAATATTTTAATCATGCGATTTACTTTCCAATAATAGAAATTAATCGGGAAATATGCAGCTTTCAAAGTCGGTTAAATAGTAGAATGAGTATTCTAGTAAAAAGAGCCGCCTGTAATTGTTTCAAAGGAGCCACTTGTTATTATTTGAAAGTAGCTATCAATAATTATTCAACGTTACTCTTTTTTGAATGAGTAATTAGGGGACAAAGCGGTCATTCAGAAGCTGCAAAATTAAAAAAATTTACCAAACTAGCAAAATGGATTCTTGCTAATTTGTTGTGCACTTGAGTGAGGAATTGGTCAATTAAAGTCAGCGTATTAGGTCTGCAAATGCCAAGTTGTACTTTTGCAAATAAACTTTAAGTCTATTGGTGTCATTAGGGCTGGTTTTTTGAAGTCTGGATTTATTAAACAGCAACCTGCCAGCTTCAGCGATTGATTTGCAGCTTCTACATACCTTAATGACTTGCGTTAATTGCATCTGCTCAAACAAGTCAATCTGAGCAATAATTGAGTCATCAAGCACCTCTAACAGTGAAGAAGCTATATCGTCGTTTTTATTGCTTGAAAGAGAAGACCAGTTTTGTTGCAAGTTAAGAGTCTCATTGTTGACGATTTCCAATGTTATTCGCCCACCATCAGCAAGTGTCGCCATTCTTGTGATGCTCGCATTCAGATCTCTAAAATTTGCCAACCAAAGCGCTTGAGGTGAGGTGCAAAATTCAAGATATTTTTGCATGGCAGCTTCATTAAAACTCACTTTATATCCAACCACTTTTGTGATTTTCTTTAATTCAAAAGCGATGTTAGGCTCTAGATCTTCGATGCGATTTCTAAGTGAAGGTAACTCATAAGTCCATAGGTTTATACGGGCAAGTAAGTCTTCTCTAAACTTTCCAGCTTTAATCAATTGATGTAAATTTTGATTGGTGCCAGCGATTAATTGAAAGTCGCTACTCACCTCTTTATCTGAACCAAGTGGAGAAAAAGACTTGTCTTCAATTGCCCGTAACAGCATCGCTTGCTCGTCTAATCCAAGTTCACCAATTTCATCTAAAAATAGTACGCCTTTATTCGCTTCACGCAACAAGCCAGCCCTTTCTGTCTGAGCACCTGTAAATGCACCCTTGGCATGGCCAAATAATGCTGACATGGCATTGTCACCACGCAAGGTTGCACAATTAACCTCAACTAATCGCCCATCAAGAAACATGCGCTGTTTTTTTAATGCAAATATACGTTTTGCCAAACGAGATTTGCCTGCGCCAGTTGGGCCAGTGAGTAGAATTGGCGCGCTAGATCGAATGGCCACCTTTTCAATTTGCTCGATCATTTGGTTAAAAGAAGCATTACGCGTTTCAATGCCGTCTTTCAAATACTTATTTGCATCGGCTGATTCGGTGGCAAACCGTGAAGCAATTTGATCGTATTTTGATAAATCCAAATCGATGACCTGCATAGAGCCATAAAGCGCATCGGCTTCACCTTGTTTGCCGGGTGAGGTTTGAAGTAGTTTTGCTGGGATATAGCGCGCTTCGGTGAGTAAGAATAAACAGATTTGTGCAACGTGGGTTCCCGTTGTGATATGCACATAGTAATTTTCTTGCTCTTGATTAAACCTGTATTGATCTGCAAATTTATGTAGTTGGCTATATACGGCCTCAAAGTCCCAAGGATTTTGATAATCAACCGAATGCAAGACTACTTTTGTATTCGGTGAGAGGGATTCCATATCACTTGCAGTGATATTTGCCAACTCAAGTTCATCAACATGATGAATGAGGTCAAACCTTTTAACAGAAAAACCTGCTTGCATTGGAATGGAAACGCTAGGCCGCCAACGACCGAATCGTCCTTTTCCAATACCACCATGATCTAACCTAGAGCCTAGAATCCCAATTACTACATTATTCATATAAATAATTATCTATCTAAAAAGATAATTTATTCTATCTGCATTAGCTCTCGAACGCTACCAATTTATTTGGGGAAATAAAAAATAGTAAATATAAAACAATGGGATAGCAATTATTTAATCCTTTTCTCAAAACTTGGCACACCCATTGCAGTGTATATTAATTAAAAATACCGAGTGTAGTGTAGCCAGATTATCACGTCTGTTTTGGGAACAGAAGGTCGCAGGTTTGAATCCTGCCACTCGGACCAATTAATCACCCTAATGATAGGTAAGAACAAAATGCATACTCAATATGAAGTGATGGACACCCCTAACCACAAACTTGTGAAGTCTTGGACTAAAGGGGTGACGTTTGATGAAAATGCAAAACAACAGGTGCTCAATATGGCAAGCATGCCATTTATCCATAAGCACATTGCGATTATGCCGGATGTCCATCTGGGAAAAGGTGCAACGATTGGCAGTGTGATCCCAACCCTAGGTGCAATTATTCCTGCGGCAGTTGGCGTGGATTTAGGTTGTGGAATGATGGCTGTAAGAACAAGTCTCAGTGCAAACGATTTGCCAGACTCACTTCTTAATTTGCGTCACGAAATAGAAAAAAACGTACCACATGGTAGATCAGCCAACTATCAACATGGTCGCGATAAAGGAAGCTGGAATAATTTGCCTGAAGATGTAATGCAAGCCTGGTTGCCTTTGAATGATGGCTTTAAGCAACTATGTGAGAAACACCCATGGATTGAAAAGACTAACAATAAACAACATTTGGGTACGCTTGGTACTGGCAATCACTTCATTGAGTTGTGCCTAGATGAAGCAAATCAAGTGTGGGTGATGTTGCATAGCGGCTCTAGAGGGGTTGGAAATAAAATCGGGTCTGAATTTATTGAAAAGGCAAAGAAGGATATGGAGCGTTGGTTTATCCATTTGCCTGATAAAGATTTAGCGTATTTGGCTGAAGGAAGTGAGCACTTTGGTGATTACGTTGAAGCAGTAGCTTGGGCGCAAGATTTTGCAAGAGTAAACCGTGAGGTCATGATGAATCGAACCTTGGTTGCCATGCAAAAGATTTTAGTTAAACCATTTTCAGCCACATTAGAAGCGGTGAATTGCCACCATAACTATATTAGCAAAGAGCATCACTTTGGCAGCGATGTTTGGGTGACGCGCAAAGGTGCTGTTTCAGCCAAAAAAGGTGAAATGGGGATTATTCCAGGAAGCATGGGGGCAAAGTCTTTTATTGTAAGAGGTCTTGGAAATCATGAGAGCTTTTGTAGTTGTAGTCATGGTGCTGGTCGTGTGATGTCTCGTGAAGAAGCTAAACGTAGTGTTTCATTAGACGAACATTTACAAGCAACACAAGGTGTTGAGTGTAGAAAGGATATAAGTGTGATTGATGAAACTCCCAAAGCCTATAAGGACATAGAAAAAGTAATGGCCGCGCAATCAGATTTGGTTGAAATTGTGCATACCTTAAAACAGGTTGTCTGTGTAAAAGGATAAATAAATTAGGGCATTTGCCCAAAACAGAATTTAGTGAATATGTGACTTAGCTGAGCTGGTTCAAAAAGCCAGTCTGACACGGTTTGAATTTTCAAACACGTGTATCAAGTAACAAGGTAACTAAATAATAGCGAATATAGCTCAGTCTGGTAGAGCAACGAATGTAAAAAGTTCGTCCGTCGCTGGTTCGAATCCAGCTAGTCGCGCCAACTCACTGTAGCTCAGTTTGGTAGAGCCTCGGGGAAACCCGATTGTCGGTGGTTCGAATCCACCCGTGAAACACCTTAATACGGTGCTTAAAATGGATAAGCCGCAAGGCTTCGGTTCAAATCCGATTCAGTGTTAAAAATGTAGTAAACGGTGGACCCCATTGTCGTTGCACGGCCAAATATGTCGAAGATATTGCTAGCAGTTTTAGCAATCAATTGAAGTGATTGGTCATGTAACGCTAACTTGGCGTTGACCAGTATTGTGGCGAATAGGGCGTTATAACTATTTAGCCTATGTATTGCGCAAGTTTTTGTAAGTTGAACACAACCCCGATGCATAAAAACAATATTGCTCACCGCCAAGTGGTGTAACCCACTTTTAATTAAAAGAAGGATAAAAATATGTTCAGAAAAAAAGTAATTATTGAAGAAAATCAGCGCGGCCTATTGTTTAAAGAGCAACAATTTGAACGCGTATTAGATAAAGGCGTATATCGCTTTTGGGACTTTAGAAATCAATACACTGTAAAAATTACACCTGCAACTGGCGCAGCAAGAGATATTGTAGCTGAAGATTTGCTGATGTTAATTGAAGCAAATGCGAGCAAATTCTCTAACTTCATCGACACATGGGAAACGAATGCAGAAGAGATTGGCTTAGTGTATGAAGCTAATAAATTGACTGATATTAAATTGCCAAATCAACGCGGTGCATTTTGGAAAGGTGTTCGCGCGATGCGCGTTGAGAAAGTGAATATCAGTACCACATTTAAAATTGATGAGCGTGCTGCCGCATTAATGCTAGGTGCAGAGAGTGAAAAACTTCGTAAAACTGCAAGTAACGCTATTTACGCGGTGACTGTACCAGAAGGTTTTGTAAGCTTTTTAGATGTAAATGGTCAAGTGACAGAAACCTTGGCGACAGGGACTTATGCTTGGTGGAAATTTAGTCGCGTACTAAAAACGAAGTTATACGATATGCGTTTGCAAAATATGGAAATTAACGGTCAAGAAATTTTGACTAAAGATAAAGTCAGTTTGCGCATTAATTTATCAGCTACATGGCAAATTAATGATGCTGAAAAGGTACGCCTAAACTTAGCTGACCACGCAGATTTTCTATATCGCGAAATGCAATTAGCTTTAAGAACTGTGGTTTCAACTCAATCGCTAGACCAATTATTGCAAGATAAAAACTTGCTTAACGAACAAGTGCAGAAAATTGTAGCAGCGAAAGCTTTGGAATATGGCATTGCCGTTAAAACAGTAGGTGCACGTGATATTGTTTTACCTGGCGAAATGAAAACCATTTTGGCGCAAGTAGTTGAGGCTGAGAAATTAGCAGAAGCAAATGTGATTCGTCGCCGTGAAGAGACTCAAGCGACGCGTAGTTTGCACAACACCGCAAAAGTGATGGAAGGCAACCCAATTTTGTTGCGCTTAAAAGAGTTGGAAAGTCTAGAGAAAATCACCGGGCAAATTAAATCACTCAATGTTTATGGTGGCTTGGAAGGTGTTATGAATGATATGGTAAAACTAACCGATCGAACGAAAGTCACCTAATTGATGAGTAGTGAATAGACATTGACTATTCACTACTCATATTATTTTTTTAGAGGTGCTGATTTATTATCTTCGAATCGACACTTCTGTTCCGGTATTTGAAATACAAACTTAATAGCTGAATGTCACCTAAGCGGATTTATGAGCCAATGACTATAGTTTAGTAAATAATCAATTGGCTCCATCATATAGTTATTAGCGGTTCTTTTAAACTGAAATAGGTGGTTTACCCTCTGCAATTTTGGGTGGCACCTTTAGGCAATAATACTCACCCCCAGCGTGATGCGTTTGATAGCGCTTTGCGCGGCATCATCCAATATATTTAAATTAAGCGCCTCAAATTGCAATGCGCGCATTGAATCGCGTTGCGCTTTTAAATCATCCAACAAGCTTTGTATGTTTGCAATGCGTCTTTACTAGGGTATTTAATTTTTTTGCAAAAAAAATCAGTATTTGTACTAAATCATTTTCTAAATCTTGTGTAATTGCAATCACTTTTTTAATCACTTGGACCGTTAAATCTTGAGCCATCTCAATCTCCAGCATCATAACCTTAGTTTCTGTTGAATGACGATTTGTCTAGGCTAAGAGGCGGGATGAAAACTTCCTTAGTCCGGAATTTATATTGATATATCTGACTATCCAAAACGACGAAAGAGAACTACATGGCTAACAAATATTAAATGGGTGTAATTGGGTGGAGTTTTGTTTTGACAATTGGGTGTAATTGGGTGTATAAATGGTAAAATGATTAATTCCAAAACACTGAATATCACACAAGACGTTCTAGGCTTAATCGCCGAACTTGATGAGTTTAAGGGAGCATGGCGGGCTCTAGGAACGCTTGCGCCTGAACGCTTATCTGCTCTAAGGCGAGTAGCTACTATAGAGAGTATTGGCTCATCAACACGTATAGAAGGCAGCAAACTCTCAGACCGTGATGTAGAGCGATTACTATCCAACTTGGAAATAAAAGCATTTGATACGCGGGATGAGCAAGAGGTTGCTGGTTACGCAGATGTGATGGAGTTAGTTTTTCAGTCGTGGCATGAGATTACCTTTACTGAAAATCATGTTAAGCAATTGCATCGTGACTTACTGAAATATAGCGAGAAAGATGAACACCATCGCGGACACTATAAAACCAATACAAATAGCGTAGCAGCCTTTGATGAAGATGGTCGGCAAGTTGGCATTGTGTTTGAAACCGCAACGCCATTTGATACGCCACGGCTTATGACCGAAATTGTTGAGTTCGTGAATGAGGCTCTTGAAACAAAACACACACACTCACTTTTAGTCGTCGCCATTTTTGTGGTTGTCTTTCTTGAAATTCACCCATTTCAAGATGGCAATGGACGATTAAGTCGCGTTTTAACCACGCTCTTATTATTACGCACAGGTTATGTTTATGTACCTTATAGCTCTCTGGAAAGCGTAATAGAACAAAGCAAAGAGGGATATTATTTGGCACTACGGCAAACGCAAGGAACTATTAGAGCTGAGAAGCCTAATTGGCAGCCATGGATAATATTCTTCTTAAGAGCGTTACAGCAGCAAAAGAAACGCCTAGAAAAAAAAGTAGAGCGCGAGAAAATTGTTTTATCTACCTTACCAGAGATTTCAGTGCAAATTCTAGAGCAGGCACGAGAACATGGCCGAGTTACAATTGGAGAGATGGTCAAGCTTACGGGTATTAGCCGCAACACATTAAAAGAACATTTCCGACAACTTATCGAGAGAAATCACCTCGTTCTGAACGGAAGTGGGCGTGGGTCGTGGTATTCACTACGGTGATAATAGGATTAATAAAAATATGACACAGACATTGAATGCATTTCCTATTTCATTTGATCAAAACGTAAAAATTGCGGCCTGTGAGTTTTCATACGAAAAGGACAGCTTTCGGGAATATCGCGAAAATATCGTGCACACATACATTTTATCGTACAGGGGATAAAGCTTTGTGTATCTCAGGAGATGATAAATTTCCAGTTTCTGGTACAGCGGTGTCAGTTAATGCAAATGAGCATTATGGTTTATGTCATCACTAGTTAAAGATGGAGTAATTCGCTTTCTTAAAAGCCAAGGACGCAATCTTCCGATTGGATTTAATCCGATTGAAATTTGCGCTTATTGATTATTTATTCGGTGTAAGACATGACTTTTACTTAAACTAATTGTTCGATGCCTAACATAGAGAGAAATCATTTCGTCCCAATATATTTATTCAGTGGTTTTACCATCAAATTCTTCGTGATCATTTATCGCATCTAAGTGACTATGATGAACTACGCCATCTAAATGATTCGGTGGTGAATAGATGGTGTAGAGTTTTAAGTCTATTTTACCGGTATTGATCATGTTGTGATTGCTGCCGGCAGGCACGATGATTCCAAAGCCATCTTCAACTTCTGAGGTATCGCTGTTTATAATAATCTGGCCAGAGCCGGATTCAATTCTGAAAAATTGATCCAGTGCGTGGGTTTCAAGCCCAATTTCCTCGCCGGGTTTGAGTGACATGAGTACTAGTTGGCAATTCTTAGCTGTGTATAGCACCTTGCGAAAGTCTGTGTTCAAAACAGTAGCACGTTCGATATTTTGAATAAATCCGTTCATGTTGCATCGTCCTTTATTATCGCTCTCGGGTTAACGTGTAAATTGGATTGTGATTTCCAATACAGGAGAAGAAAGCGCGTTGTGGAAAAAATGACTGGCCCTAAAATTAATCCTGCTGGCCCAAGAAGAATTAAGCCGCCTACGACTGAGAAGAAAATCTGCATGGGGTGCATACTTAGCTCCCTACCGACCCAATATGGCCTTAGAAAATTATCTATAGAACCCACGATGAATATTCCCCATAAACCAAGTATGAGTGCATCAAGCCATTGCATATTGAACAATAAATAAATTACGGCGGGCACCCAAACCAAGAATGCACCCAACATTGGCAATATGGAAATTAATGCCATGACACAGCCCCATAGCAACGGAGCTGGCAGACCTAACCACCAAAACATTAAGCCGCCTAAAAAACCTTGAATTAAAGCGATAGCAATACTGCCAAACACCACAGCTTTAATGGTAGAGGCCGTTTGATTTAACAGCACCAACATATCATCTTTTGCAAGTGGGGAGATAGTATTTAAGGTTTTTAAGCCAAGTTCCCGATCACGTAGCATAAAAAATAGCACATAAAAAACTATACCTATGTGTAATAAGCTGCCTGCCGAGAATCTGACGATGCCACCTGAGCTCCCTAATAACCAACCGTTGAATTGTTTTAGTAAGCTGGGGATGTCTAAATACGTTTGTAAATCGACACCAAATGTACTAATTGCTTTTTGCGTGAGGACCTGTTGCCATGGTGTAGTTTGTATCCATTGTTCAATGGTTTGTGCGCTAGCGTATAGCTGCATGCTCAGTTGCTGAGTTGCAAAAACCATCGGCAAGACTACAACAATCCCAATAATTAAAGTGCACAATAACGCAGAGAAGCTGTTATATCGACACCAGCCCTCTAACTTGATTTGCAAGGGCAAAAATATCACTGCAAGGGTAAGCGCCCATGTAAGCACACTCAAAAATGGTAAAACAATCCAAAAGCACAGCGCCACGCTGCTCACGATTAGTAAAATCGTGAGCAGTACGTCTAAATGCGATGCGGAAATTAGCTGCTCTTCTAGTTTATCTAGTCCCATAATCCATCAACTATTGCTTTAAACTTATTGATCGCTAATTATTTGTTGTACTCCATTCTTTCTTTCAACTTCTGCTGCTTCCCAACAAGGTTGCCTAGCTTCTATATCAAGATCATTACATTCTGTAATTGCTACTTCATATTTTGCGTTGACGTGTGCAAGCAAAGCGTTTTGTCGATTTTTGGCTGTCGGATGTATATTTGCACGCAGCGCAGCTTGGTCGACAAGTTTTTTGTTGTATGCCTGAATTTCACATACGTCGCTAGCATTCCAATTTAAAGTGTCACAGACTTTCATGCGCTCTTGATATTCAAACTCAATTGATTGAGATAGCTTTAATTTCGCCCCTTTAGAGAGTTCACCAGCAGAAACATGGACGGTAAAACTTAAGCACATAAGGCAAGTTAGATAGTGTTGTCGCATTTGTTTTCCTGTTTTTTTTGAACTAGTTAAAGCCACATTGATTTAAGAAATACCCACGCTACCTTTTAGTAAGGTTAATCATCATTTGGCTTGAATGAATCAATACTACTGCTGTTTGAAATTTTCTTTTGTGCGCTAGCAGACAGAGCAAGGGGTTTTTACTAGATATGCTGACGATTGAATCGGTGAAGAATCTGCTTTTTCAAGTATTCAGTGAGGAGAATCAAAATGCATAGAGTAAATACATACCATTCAAAACCAAACACTGATCCAGTGCCCAACATCAACAATCATCATCCTATCCAGCATGTTGAGGATGAAAAAAATCAAACGCTTTCTGAGATGAAAAAACAAGTCAATTATGGCCATACAGTTGCCGACGTTGAGCAGCAAATTTTAGATTGGTTAAAAGAGCTGGATGATAGTCGTAAATAATTAACCAGAATCTTCTAAATGCCTGTGTCTGAAACTGTTTCATTGATTAATTTAAACTTTAAAATTAATGCGGTCATCAGCAACTCTATTTTTTAGTGCGCTAACGAACAGACTGATAGTCAAATGAAATGGATACTGTGCTTCAACAGGATTCTTAAAGAGCCAAAATAAGATGGCACATTGAGAATGTTTTAAGGCTGCCCACTAGCAACGTTACTAAGGTTAAAGTTGTGAAATCAGTTAAAAATGTTATGCAACTAAAATTGGAATAGCTATGTTGTAAATAATAGCAATAGTTTTATTTATGTTCTGGCTGCTTGGTGTCACGTTGTCATATATGGTTGGAGGATTGATTCATATTTTGTTAGCTGTCTCAATTGCCACAAGTTTAATAAGCTTGATGCAAACCAAACGCCAGTAATACTGATGTATTCGATTATTTAATATTGGAGAAATATCTTGAATAAATTATTAGATGGTTTTAAACAAACGCAACTTATTGATGAGTTCAATGAATTGCTCACCGATGCAGAAGCCTTGCTTCAAGCGACTGCAACGCAAAGTGGTGAGAAGGTTGTGGAGTTGCGTAACAAAGTTGGAGAGTCCATTCGTGTCGCGAAAGAGGGGATCAGTGAATTGGAGTCTGTTATTTTGCATCAAACTAAAGCAGCAGCAAAAGCTACAGACACTTATGTACATGAAAATCCATGGCAATCTGTCGGCATGGCGATGGCAGTTGGGTTTATTGTTGGTTGGATAGTAAAGCGAGATTAGACAAAATGGCAAACTCAACAAACATCGAACATGTTAACTTGTTGGTGTCGGCTAAATCCCTTACCAAGACGCTATTAGCGTTTATTTATACACGCCTACATCTTTTGGCAATAGATATTGAAGAAGACAGGCTTTATTTGTTGCACACCATCAAATACGGGCTTTTAGCATTATTTTGTATGTTGATTGGCATGTCTATGCTCACTGTATTTATTGTGGTTTTATTTTGGGATAGCCACCGACTGTTAGCATTGGGCACTATCTCCGGGGTATTCTGGATTGCCGGATATTTGTTTTGGCGTTACGCCGTTGTAAAAGCGAAAGAAAAATCTTCAGTATTTGCGACCACATTGTCGGAGCTACTGAAAGATTGTCAGTCATTAGAAGATCGCGTTTTTTCTCAAGAGAAAACTTGATGGCTGCACTAAATGAAGAGCTTAATATAAAACGGCATCATTTAATTGCAGAGTGTGCGCAACAAAGACTACAAATTGCAGTTTGCGTAAAGCAAATGCAAAAGCCATTAACCTTAGTTAATACTACTTTTGATATTATTTTGCTTGCGAAAAGGCACCCATGGTTATTACTTGGTGTGCTTTTGTTTTTAAAGCGGCGCCATCATAAAGGTTCGAAGCCATCGGTTATAAATCGTTTCCTTGGTACCATCATCAAAATCAAGCTCCTATCTTCTTGGGTTGTTAAGGCAAAAGCATTTATTCAAAATGCATCATCGTTTGATAGGTGAGTTTATCAATGACATAACATCCGCAGGCAATTTTTGCTAGGCCTGGCATATCGATAATCTTCATATGACCGCGACGATAAGCAACGATTTTTTTCTCTTGAAGAAAGCTTGCAGCCTTGGTGACCCCGACTCGCCTAACGCCAAGTAAACCAGAAAGAAAATCTTGTGTAATAAAAAATGATGATGTGTGTAATTTTTCTTGTAGAGAAATGAGCAAACAAGCCAACCTTTGAGGTAAAAAATGAAAGTGATGGCATACCACGGATTGCATTAGCTGGGCGTGCAAAACAGCCATATAACTCAGCATTAGTTGATTCAACTTCGGGTAAGTGAGCATTAAGCTGTGCAAAGCAGTATTCGAAATTTTTAGCACCCAACCTTCACTTTGTACCATAGCGTTATAAGCCAACTTCTCAACGCCCAAGATAGAGGCTGCACCAAAAACACCTTCCTCGCCAATCAAGCCTACAGCCAAAGACTTCATTTTTGGTTGATGCATTAACAACACAACTACCGCACCAGAGGGAAAGTAAGCATAGCCAGGGACCCTAAGATTGGATGTCGTTGGGAGTAACACCCACTGACATTGATTTAATAGCGCATTCCGTATTTTTTTATCTACATGGTTGATGAGCTTGTTGCTGCAAGTTGGATGTTCCATGCGCTAACACTAACACCCTGAAAGAAAAAACTATGTACGCTTACCCACATCAAATGAAAAATTTTATGCATCTGTTCGGTATCAAACAGATGCGATAGATTAGAGGTAATACCATACGTTAGTACAATGACGGTAAAAATTTAATTTCATAAAGTATTTATTGTGATTCTTCGTCACAACTTGATTTAAAAAGTCATTTTTTCATAAACGCCATGCTATTGAGATTGTTATTCATTTAAAAACCGCTATCGCTGAAGTCTTTATTTGTACAGTCATTGGCTGCCAGTTGGCACAGGCAGAGACAGAGCAAAGTGGGGTGACTAATGATTCCTTTCTATCAATCGCTACTCAAGCGTTGGATAAAACATGGCAGTCAACAGATTATGAAGTGTATATTCCAATCAACACTTGGCATAATCGTAGCAACTATACAGATGAGGAAATCTCAAAATATAACGAATTGCCATTAGGTATTGGGATTGGTAAATACCGATATGACGAAGACGGCGATTGGCACGGATTGTATTCTATGGTTTTTTTGGATTCGAAAAGCAAATTTGAACCAATTGTAGGCTACGGATTTCAGAAAGTTTGGCAACCAAGCGAGTTGCTAAAGCTTGGTTTAGGGTACAGCATAGGGATTACACTTAGGAATGATTTGAACTATATACCACTGCCATTAATCGTTCCTCTCATCTCATTAAAATATCAATCTGTGGCAATACAATCTACGTATGTTCCAGGTGCCAGCGGTCATGTCTTGTTTACATGGATACGTTGGGAGATTCAGTAAGGTGCAAATTTACACTTGTTAGCTTGTGAATCAATGTTAGATTTATGCGCCATGATGCCGATGCATATCTGGGAGCAAGCGATCAAATTCATTTTTAACTACCTGATAACATTCGCAAACTTGTTTTTCTAGTTTTGGTCGATCCAGAACTTTAATATGACCTCGCGAATATTCGATCAGCCCCAAGCGTTGTAATTTTCCAGCTGCCTCAGTAACACCTTCGCGCCTTACCCCTAGCATGTTCGCGATGAGTTCCTGCGTCATGTTGAGGTTCTCTGAAGATAGTCTATCTAGGCTTAACAACAACCATCGACACAATTGCTGCTCTATCGTGTGATGCCGATTGCAAACCGCCGTTTGAGCCATTTGCGTAATTAAGGCTTGGGTGTAACGTAACAATAGATGCATCATGGCACCGGCTCGGTTAAATTCTTGCTTTAAAAGACCGGCGCGAATCCTGTAGCCATGGCCTGAGCTTTGCACCACAGCACGACTAGGCGTGGTTTCGCCACCCATAAAAAGAGAAATCCCTAAAACACCTTCATTCCCAACCACTGCAATCTCTGCAGAAGCGCCACTTTCTAATACATACAGTAAAGAGACGATGGAAGTGGTGGGAAAATAGAGATGCTGCATTTGGCCACCTGATTCATACAAAACCTGTCCTAAATGCATTGGCACATATTCAAGTAAGCTTTGAATACGCACATAGTCAGCCTCTGGCAAGGCGGCTAACAAGTGATTTTGCTGAGGTGAAGGAAGGTTATGCATGTCGGGCTCGTAGTCGAAAACTGCTTCATCATATTACAAATGACTATACACTTATGTTCGTTAATTGAATGCGCTCAATTTCGTTTATTTTGTAGGGTAAATAATCATGTCTGCACGGTTCTGTGTCACAAATGGTTTATGCATGGCGAGCAAATTAATTGTGTTCGCTACCACACCGACATTTTAAAAAAATTAATCTATATTGACCCATGCTGTAAGTGATAATTTTTTATAAAGGAAAGTATATGAACTGGGATCAGATAGAAGGAAATTGGCAACAATTTAAGGGAAATGTCAAAGAAAAATGGGGAATGTTAACGGATGATCAACTCGATTTGATTTCAGGAAAGCGTGACCAGTTAGTTAGAAAAATTCAAACTTTGTACGGCATTACTAATGAAGATGCAGAAAATCAGTTGGAAGAATGGAGAAAAAATATTGATCGCAGAATTCAGCCTTACTCGAATAAATTGGATTCAATTCGGAGCAAATTAAATGAGTGATAACAAAGGCTGGCAACAATTGATAAAAAAATTCAAGACTGTTGAAGATACAGAAAACATTCATTTGCATTTTATTAATGAAAAACGCGCTGAAAGGTATCTGACAAATTTACATACAATGCTTAAAGAGATGGCTGCTTTTCAACTAAACCAAAAAGTTAGGGAAAATGGCGAACAAATAAGTATTAAACATACTTTAAATAATGACGACAGGTGAATATCATGAATCTACAGTTAAATTTTCTACTACCCAATTTGAGGGCTGCTAATCAAGCATTTGATGCACTTTTGCTCTCACGTGTATCGGATAAAAACATATCTTTCTTGGCAAATAAAAGTATCAAATTAGGCAGATTGAAGCCAGTGGGTAAAGTGGGCGGCTCTGAATTTTTGTGTGAGGGAGGACATGGAATTGTATATGGTGCGTTATTCGGATTAATTGCTGGCTTATACGTGCTTTATTTTCCATTATGGGTAACCTCATCACCAGCATGGTACACAGATGCAGCTTGGTGGGTAATCTTAATCATCACCACAGGTATTAGCGCAATTTCTGTAGGTTTAGGTGCTGCCTTATTAGGGGCTAATGTTTTTAATAGAGATTTGAAATTATTTAAAAATAAAATTGAGAATGGTTCAGTTTTAATGATTGTTTCAGCACCTTCTTGGCAAGAGAAGGCTGTAAGACTCACAGTAAGTGAACTACATTAAAAACGATTATCTCCATCCATTTGTTTTCCACAAAAAAAACATCATAAGTATGATGTTTAGATTGATCAGTGAACGTATTTGATACTAATTGTTTGTGCCAGTCGTTGTGCCGTTAATTGGCCCATTTTTTGTGTAATATCCACACTGCCGTTTTCACTCACTCCAGTCGTGGTCCCGATGGGTTTATTATTCATAGAGCTTTTATAACTAATGCCATTTTCACCGGGGTTCATATCCAGATATTTTTTTTCATGAAACTTCATGTATTCATCTTTTGACACGATTCCATCTTTATTACTGTCCATCGTTTTCATTTGTGTTTTATTTTTCTGCATATCGTTTTTATTCATAGAATTGTTGCTGGTTTTTTTATCCATCTGTCTATCCTGTCGTTTGATTTGAGGTGTGTCTGAAGTTCCTATAACGCTGGCATCGTCTACACTTTCAATGGGAGTTGCCGCATAAACACTAGAAACTCCAAAAATGTATATGGCGGTTATAGCTACATTCATTTTGCTTTTCAGAAAATTTTTTTCATATTAATTCCTTTTGTAATGTCTTCATTTATCAGCTTTTGTAAGCTTTGATTGTCAATTGACAAATGCACTCTACGCAATAAATGCGCAAGCTGTCTGTACGTTATCGAACCTGATAACGATTAATGACAGAGGCGCAAAATTAAGATTGCTAGCGTACAGACAATCATTTTTAAAAGTCGATAATCAATAAAGCCAAAAGAGTAAAACACGACAGATTGTTGTGAATCGCTTTTGGGCAATATTGTTAAGGAGTTAATAAAATGAAAAGTGAAAATAAACAGGTTATTGCAATAATGGTTTTTATGTTGACGCTAGCCCTCGTAAGTTGCGGCAGCATGTCTACGCGCGATAAAAGTACTGCCATTGGTGCAGGCGTTGGCGGCGTAGCTGGTGCAATTTTAACCGGTGGCGGCGTGATGGGCACGGTTGGTGGTGCGGCAGTTGGGGGTGTAATTGGTAATCAAGTTGGAAAAGACAAGAAATAGTTGAATGAATCAACCTTAAAAAATTGAGAGTCGCGATGAAAATTGAACCACAAAAATCCCCAGAACGCAGCCAACTTGGGCAATTCCTCAAAGAGATGTCTGTTTGTATGCTGACTAATATTAATGAGGAAGAAACGTTAGTCAGCCGACCAATGTCGCCGCATCACATGTGCCAAGAAGGGCATATTTGGTTTTTAACTAGCCAATATTCTAATAAGGTCAAGCAACTTTCACCTATCAATTTAGCCTTTATGAATGAATCCAACGCAACGTATCTCTCACTTTCAGGGTTTGGTGAAGTTGTTTTAGATCGCGACTTAATTGAAAATGCATGGTCAGTATTTGCAAAACCTTGGTTTAAAGAAGGCGTGAATTCGCCAGAGTTATGTTTATTAAAATTTACGACCAATATCGCAGACTATTGGGATGCACCACATTGCAAAATGGTGCGGTTAATGGCGATTGCGGCTTCAATTGTTGCTGCAAAACCTGTTGGCTTAGGTGAGCATGGTCAATTAAAGTTGCATGGCTGATTTATTTTCACAATGTTTGCAAGTGCACAGATAGCACCATTGAAAACGATTAGTCTGAATTCCGGCGTTGAAAATTATTCTTAAAATACTTAAAAGGAGTACATCGTGAGTTTAGGCACCATATTTATTATCGTTTTGTTGTTAATGCTTTTGGGGGCGATCCCAACTTGGCCGCACAGCAAAAATTGGGGCTATGGCCCAAGTGGAGGTTTAGGTATTGTTTTGGTGATAGTTTTAGTTTTACTAGTTTTAGGTAAATTATAAATATTGAACAATATTAATAAAATTTAACTAAATATCGATGAAACAACCAAACGAAAGAGGATTGATGTTTTGCTTAAGTTATTTATAGCCTATTCAGCCACTGTTGTAACCATGTTTTCATTAGATATAGTCTGGTTGAATAGTGTTGCAAAACCAATTTATCTGCAAGGCATTGGGCATTTAATGGCTGCCACTCCTAATTTATTAGCGGCAGCCATTTTTTATCTCGTGTATGTGGCTGGCTTAATGTGGTTTGCTCTGATTCCAAATGGTGCAATAAAAGGTTTAAAAGGTACGTTTAAATCAGCCGCTATTTTTGGTTTTTTCGTTTATGCAAGTTACGATTTAACCAACTTGGCTTTATTAAAAGATTGGCCGCTCACCATGTCGCTCATTGACATTGCATGGGGCACGCTATTAAGCGCATTGGCGGCAAGCTGCGGAAAATGGGTGTTGGATCGTTGCTCAAATGCTTAAAAAACAAAAAAATCACACACATAAAAATCCATTATCAAACGCAGAATTAACGTTAATGGACGCTTATTGGCGTGCAGCCAATTACTTGTCCGTTGGGCAAATTTATCTCCAAGAAAACCCGCTGCTAAAAACGCCGCTTTCGTTTTCTGATGTTAAACCGCGTTTATTGGGTCATTGGGGCACAACCCCAGGTTTAAATTTTATTTACGTACATTTAAATCGCGTCATTAAAAAATATGATTTAAATATGCTGTATATCATTGGCCCGGGCCACGGCGGGCCAGGCATTGTTGCCCATACTTATTTAGAAGGTGCTTATACAGAACGCTACCCAGCCATTGAACAAAATGAAGATGGTCTAAAGCGTTTATTTAAGCAGTTTTCATGGCCGCGTGGCATTCCCAGTCATGTTGCACCAGAAACGCCGGGCTCGATTCATGAAGGTGGTGAATTAGGCTACTCACTCGCTCATGCCTATGGCGCGGCGTTTGATAATCCAGATTTAATGGTTGCATGTATAGTTGGCGATGGCGAAGCAGAAACAGGCGCGCTTGCAGCCAGTTGGCATTCCAACAAATTTTTAAATCCTGCAAAGGATGGCGCGGTAATTCCTATTTTGCATTTAAATGGCTACAAAATTGCAAACCCGACCGTTTTATCACGCATTAGCCGAGACGAACTCACGAAACTTATGGAAGGTTATGGTCATACGCCATATTTTGTGGAAGGCGATGATCCGCTTCTTGTGCATCAAGCATTGGCGGAAACATTAGACATTGTTGTTGAAGCAATAAAAACAATTCAAAAAAACGCCAGAAAAGATAAAAATATTTCAGCACGGCAATTATGGCCAATGATTGTTTTTTGTACGCCTAAAGGTTGGACTGGGCCAAAATTGGTTGACGATAAGCCAAGTGAAGGCACTTGGCGTGCGCATCAAGTGCCAATTTCTGGCTTTAGTAAAGGTGAAAAAAACGCAATCGAGCATTTGGAATTGCTGGAAAATTGGCTACAAGGCTACAAACCAGCAGAATTATTTGATAACCATGGAAAATTAAATGCGGACATTGCCGCACTCGCACCAAGTGGCCACAGGCGCATGGGGGCAAATCCGCATGCCAATGGCGGAGAATTATTAATTCCGCTACAAATACCAAATTTTTATGATTACGCTGTGCAGTTTACAAAAGCAGGTAGCGTACGCACTGAAGCAACGCGCCATTTAGGTGAATGGTTGCGCGATATTCTAGTCAGCAACAAGCAGCAAAATAATTTTAGAATTTTTGGGCCTGATGAAACTAAATCTAACCGTTTAGATGCTGTGTTTGAAGTCACTGATAAAACGTGGATGGCAGAAATCCATGAAGTTGATGAGCATTTAGGCGCAAATGGACGTGTGATGGAAGTTTTAAGCGAGCATTTATGCCAAGGATGGTTAGAAGGTTACTTACTCACGGGGCGACATGGGTTTTTTTCATGCTATGAGGCGTTTATTCATATTATTGATTCCATGCTCAATCAACACGCCAAATGGTTAAAAGTGTGCAATCAAATCCCTTGGCGCGCGCCGATTGCATCGCTCAATTATTTGCTGACATCTCATGTTTGGCGGCAAGACCATAATGGTTTTTCGCATCAAGACCCAGGATTTATTGACCATGTATTGAATAAAAAATCAGAAGTTGTTCGCATTTATCTGCCACCAGATACCAACTGTTTACTTTCTGTTGCAGACCATTGTTTGCGTAGTAAAAATTACATTAATGTGATTGTTGCTGGCAAACAGCCAGAATGGCAATGGCTTAACATTGACGATGCGGTGAAACATTGTGCAGCAGGAGCCAGCATTTGGGAGTGGGCAAGTGATGCTGGTGAACCAGATGTGGTGATGGCCTGTGCGGGCGATGTGCCAACGTTAGAAACGCTGGCTGCTGTCAGTTTGTTACGAGAATACGTGCCAAGTATGCGAATTCGTATGGTGAATGTTGTCGATTTAATGGTGCTGCAACCAGAGCAAAACCATTCACATGGCATTCAAGACCATGAATTTGACGCTTTGTTTACGAAAAATAAGCCCATTATTTTTGCATTTCATGGCTACCCAACGGTGATTCATAAGCTCACTTACAAGCGGCATAATCATGACAACTTGCATGTGCGCGGCTTTATTGAAGAAGGAACCACCACCACACCGTTTGACATGGTGGTGCTCAATCACGTAGATCGATACCAGTTGGCATTAGACGCAATTCGCAGGGTGCCAAAATTTGCGTCGTTAATTGAAGCTGAAACTGCACGCTATTGGACCACCATGCAACGCCATCAAAATTACATCACAGAGCATGGCGAGGATTTACCAGAAGTCCGCGAATGGCAGTGGAAGCAAACCTAACATGCCGATGAAGGCTCTGGCGATTTTGGTATTTAATTGTGGGTCGTCTTCATTAAAATTTAGCTTTTATCGTATGGAATCTTCAATTTTTGATGATTCTACTAATTTGCTTTCACCCACGGAATCAACGCTGAGTGAATCAGTCTATGAAGAAACATTTACGCTTAAAATTTTATTAGAAGGCGCGGTCAATTTTTCTGAGCAGGCTGCAATTTTAAGGGTTGAAGACGCAGAAAGAAAAACCTTAATCAATCAAGAAGTAACTGCACGCCAGCATGCACAAGCCGCTTTAAGGATTATTGAGTTTTTAGCAGGCTTCAGCACACCAAAACCACAAGTCGTTGCGCATCGCATCGTACATGGCGGCCCAACATTACAAGCACATTGTTTGATGACGCCAGAGGTGCTTGATGCATTAAACAACGCCAGCCACTTTTCGCCACTGCATCATCAGGCGGCAATGTCTGTGATTGAATGTGTGCAAGAGCATTTTCCACAAGTGCCACAAATTGCCTGTTTTGATACAGTTTTTCATCACAGCATGCCAGCATTGGCAACAACGTTGCCAATCCCAAAATACTTACAAATGGAAGGTGTCCGCCGGTATGGTTTTCACGGATTGTCTTGCGAATCTATTTTGTTTCAAATTTCCGAGCAAAGTAAATCTATTAACATTCCTGAAAAAATTATCATCGCGCACTTGGGGGCAGGTTGCAGTGTTACTGCTGTTAAAAATGGAAAGTCTGTAGATACCAGCATGAGTTTTACACCCACAGGCGGCATCATGATGGCAACTCGGACGGGTGATTTAGATCCGAGTGTTTTATTTTATTTGTTAAGAAATAACCTTGATGTTGATAATTTAGAACATTTAATTAACTTTGAATCTGGATTGCTGGGTGTTTCAGGCAAAAGCAGTGATATGCGCGTTTTACAAAGCCTTTATGAAGTGGATACGGATGCTAAATTAGCCATTGATTTATTTTGCATGCAAGTTGCCAAAGAAATCGCAGGGATGATGACCGTGTTAAATGGCTTAGACCTGTTGGTGTTTACTGGAGGTATTGGAGAGCATGACGCGCATATCCGTAGCTTAATTTGTGGATATTTGCGTTGTTTTGGTGTTGCGTTAGATGAAAAATCCAATGCGCAAACAGTTAGCTACAAAAATTCCAAAATTGCTATTCAAGTCATAACGAGTAATGAAAATGCGCAAATTGCGCGCCATGCTTGGGAAATTTTGAATGAAAATTAGCAAATTTTCATTTGCTTATTGGATGACTCTAATATTGTTTACCACATCAATTACACCGTAAGTTTTTAAGGCTGTTTCGTTAATAATGTCTCGTTCAAACCAACTATGAACCGTCCCCGTGAGCATGACGGTACCCGCTACGTTAGAAACCATTATTTCTTTTGCATTTAATAATGCTCGCCTTTTTAAGGCTTCTTGAATATCAGCCTTAACATGACTGGACAAAGAGCTAGGCATGATGTTGATATGATTGATTACACCTTTTACATCCATTAAATTTCGTAAACTTTCAGTGACCAAAAGTTTTTGATGCGCAAAGTCTAAAACGCCAGAAAGCGTTATCCAACCGTTTTCTACTAGAATATGAATTTTCTCACTTGGTAAGTTAGCAGTCCATTGCAATAAGTTTTTGACAGAGCGAGCAATGTCTTCATCGCTCCTACAATTTTCACCCATAAGATTCACATCTATCTCAATAGCCAAAGCAACTATGCCATCTATTTTTTTTACCGCGTTCTCAATGGCCCATTTTTCTGTGTATTGATTGACACTTCCAATTAGAGTAACGATGCCATCTTTGACTATCACACCAACTTGACTTGCATTAATTGATGTATCCATTGTGAGTTCTGCAATGACATCTTTTTGGATTTGATTATCAGTGGTTTTCATCATGTGGCCCAATTTTGTTCAATGGGTTTCACTATGCATAGATTGGCTGAATTTTTCTGTTCGGAATCGAACATTCATCCTGTTTTTTTAATTTGTTTTTACTTTTTATTTAGGTCAAACCAAACCATTTTGATGCCTTCTAATAAAGTAAGTAAAGCAAAACTTGCAACTAAACTCACTGTAAATAATTGCCAGTTAAATTCACCAAAATGAAAAACAGCACGCGCGGGTTGCCAAAACACAGTGATGGCCAACACTGAAAAAACCAAGCTAATTAAAATTAATAGCGCGCAGTTTGGTTTAAAGATCGCGCGCATCAGAGAAGCGCTGAAGGTGCGATTCACTAAAATAAGCCCCACATTCATCATCACAAGCGAGGTAAATAAAAACGTTCGAATTGCATCCGCAGGCATTTTTAAAAAAGTCGCCCACGCCAGCATAAGGGCTAAAATAATTAACACAGTAGAGCCTTGTGCAATCGCCCACAACACGCGTTTACCCATCACCAACGGTTCTTTTGTGCTGCGTGGCGGGCGCTTCATGACATTATTTTCTTCAGACTCTGCTTCAAACACAATGGAACACGCGGGGTCGATCAGCATTTCTAAAAATGCAATGTGGATGGGCGTTAGGATTAAAGGTAAGCCAAAAATCAATGGCAAAATGGCTAAGCCTGCAATGGGAATATGCACGGCAATAATGTATTCGATGGCTTTTCTTAAGTTATCGTAAATACGGCGTCCTAGCCGAATCGTTTTAACAATCGCGCTAAAATCGTCGTCTAGCAACACAATGGAAGACGCTTCTCTGGCAACGTCGGTGCCACGCCCACCCATGCTAATGCCAATACTGGCGGCTTTAATAGCAGGCGCATCGTTCACGCCATCGCCTGTCATTGCAACTACTTCACCGTTACCTTTTAATATTTGTACAAGTCTTAACTTTTGGTTGGGCTTAATGCGCGCAAAAATGTAGCTTGTTTTTAAAGCATTTTCCAAGGCTAGGTCAGACATTTTTTCAATTTCATCGCCAGTGATAACCATATCCGCCGGAAAGCCCGCTTGTTGCGCGATGGCGCGCGCTGTAATAGGGTAGTCGCCCGTAATCATCAACACTTTGATGCCAGCCGAGTGACACTCTTGAATGGCTTGCGGAACATTGTTGCGCAGTGGATCTGCGAACCCAACCAAGCCTAAATATTCGCATGAAAAATCTTTTAGCGAACTTGAAAAATGTCCATTTGAAGCGTCGTTCATTACACTGCGCGCAACGGCTAATACGCGCATGCCTTGTTTGGCTAAAGCTTCAGCTTGCGTGTGAATTTTTAATTTTTCAGCGTCTGATAACCTACAAAAAGCCAAAATTGTTTCAAGCGCACCTTTTATAAAGAGCGTGGTTGTAGCATTGGTTTTGAAAATATTTCCGACCGCAAAGCAGTCAGGCCGTAAACCGTAAGCTTGTACTGGCGTTAACGCTTTTCTTTCTTGATATGCATTGATGATTATATTTTTTGCGAGTGTTTGGATTGCGATATCCATCGGGTCAGTCGCGGGGGATTGGCTGGCGTATAAAGCTGTTTCCAATATGGTTTGAATTTGACCACCTAACGTTTTGCTAGTACTTTGCCAATCTTCAGTCTGACTCACAATGGCAACAACGGTCATCTTATTTTCAGTGAGCGTGCCCGTTTTATCAGAGCATAATACGGTGGTGGCGCCAAGTGATTCGATGGCGGAAGCGCGTCGCGTAAGGACGCGTGCTTGAGAAATTCGCCATGCGCCCATCACCATAAAAACCGCCATCACCAATGGAAACTCCTCTGGCAATAATGACATGCCAAGCGCAATACCACTCAACATAGCTTCAAGCCAAGAGCCTCGTAAAACCCCATAAAGCACGACTGCAAAAATCCCCGCAATACCGGCAATCATTGCAAAATAAAACACTAGATGATTAATTTGTGTTTTTAAATGCGGTTGTTCGGTTTCAATGGTGCTGAGTGCACCACCAATTTTGCCCATTTCGGTTTTTAAGCCAATCGCTTCTACCAATGCAGTACCTGAGCCACGTACAACTAATGAGCCAGCAAAGAGCATCATTTCATGCGCATCTTTAGCGTTAGTAATTTTAGCGACTGGTACAGATTCACCTGTCAATTGCGATTCATCCACTAATAAATCTTGTGCAGAAATAAGCTTTGCATCAGCGCTGATTCGTTCTCCTTCAGCAATGATTAAATAATCACCTCGCACAACCTCTCGGCCAGCAATGGTTTGCTGTTTGCCATCTCGCACCACCAGCGCACGCGGACTGGCGAGATTTCTAAGTGCATCTAACACATGCTCGCTTCTGGATTCTTGTACGATGGTAATGCTGACAGACAAGCAGGCAAAAATAAGCAAAAAAATGGCCTCAACTCGGTCACCCAAGAGCAGATAAACCACGCCGCCGCTCACCAGTAATGCAAACATAGGCTCACGAATCACATCCAGCAAAATGCGAAAAAAATCACGACGATTTTTTGTAGGAAGCTCGTTGAATCCTTCTTTTTTTAGCTTTAATTCAGCGAGCTCTGACGTAAGGCCGATACTGGGGAAGTCTTGAGTTTCCGTCGATACCACTGCATTTTTTTGCATGGATTTCCCTTCGATTACTCAACTAAATATCTAAAAGTACCTTTTTTGCTTCCATTACTTTCTGATTTAAAACAAGAAGACAGTCTCAGCATAGCGCTAAAACAGATTTAAATCTGAATAAAAAATTAAATCTTCAGCATGTTCGCTAACGAACAGAATGGAAACTAAAAATAGCCTAAATTCAAGAAGCAATTTTCACTATATAAGATCGAATTATCAGGTTTTTTATATATCAAGAATGGGTAAACATGCTTAAGAAACCTCTAGTTAAGAAATTTTTTTCCTTTGTATCAAAAAAAAATGAGGCAGAATCTACGCATAAGGTTGAACCTTTACGCGCTGAGTTATTAAGTCTTGAACAATTAAAACGCCATGCGGTAAATTTAGCACAGCAACATAAAATTGACCCAAATCACGGTGCAGATAAGCTCCTTGCACGGTTAAAAGAAAATGAAGCCGTGATATTGAATGCTTATGAAATTATTACCTGTGCCAATCAAGGTTCTGACAAGAGTGAAGCAAAAATAAGCCCCGCTGAAGGGTGGTTGTTGGACAACTATTATTTAATTCAACAACAAATTATTTTGGCACGCAGGCATTTGCCGCGGGGGTTCAGCCAGCAATTGCCTAGGTTGTTGGATGGCATGTCGGATGGTTTTCCGCGCATATATGACTTAGCTTTAGCTCTGATTTCGCACATGGATGGACGCATTGACCATGACAATATCGCCTCATTAGTCGCAGCTTATCAATCTGAAGTGCCGTTGATGCTAGGCGAATTATGGGCATTTCCAATTATGTTGCAATTGGCCCTGTTGGAAAATTTACGCCGTGTTGCCTTTCGTATTGCAAAGCGCCGTGAAGAGAAAAACATTGCATTGAAGTGGTCTGATCGCATGTTGCTTGCAGCAGAGCATGAACCCAAACAATTGATTCAATTATTAGCAAAGTTTGCTAATTCTGACATTCCGTTGTCAGCTTCTTTTGTTGAGGAGTTCTATAGTCGTCTACAAGATCAAGGTGCCGCAATGGCATTTGTTCAGACTTGGCTAGAGCAACAATTATTGATGCAAGGCGTTACCGCCACGCAACTATTGGAATCTGCCAGCCGAACCGCTGCGACCAATCAAATTTCAATCGCCAACAGCATCGGGAGTTTGCGCTTTATTGGCGCAATGGATTGGCAAAAATTTGTAGAAACGCACAGCGTTGTTGAGCAAATTTTAATCAACGATCCGGCTGATTGCTATGCAAAACAAGATTTCGCCACTCGTGATCATTATCGCCACGCTGTAGAAAACACTGCAAAAAAATTACTGAAACATCAAGCCATGCAAACCTTTTGTGCGAAAAGTGAAATGGATATTGCGCTTACTGCAAACCATTTGGCCAGCGCTGCAGGTATTTTATTAGGCACTCATCATCGGCAAGCACATGTTGGCTATTATTTATTAGACGATGGCTTAGATAAATTGCAAGTGGCGCTGAGTCATCATGAGAGTTTTAAAAAACAATTTTTACCTTCTTCTTTGTCATATTTTTTAAATCGTCATCGCTATTTTTTGCGTTTGGTTGCGTATATTGGCGTCATATTGGGCTTATCTTTTTTATATGCGTGGCTTATTTTAGCCACAACCCAACATGTTGAATTAGAGGAAGAATTTATTTATTTGTTTGCATTGTTAAGCGCGATTGCGAGTTCTAGCTTGGCATTGTTTGTTGTGAACTTATGGATAACGCAATCTGTAAAACCAAAAGCCTTGCCGCGTTTAGATTTTTCAAAAGACATTCCAGAAGAATGCGCAACGATGGTGGTGGTGCCAACGTTAATCAGTGACTTGGTTGAAATTGATCGGCTATTAGAAGCGCTCGAAATTCGCTATTTAGGTAATCAAAAAGAGCATTTATATTTTGGATTGCTGACAGATTTCTGTGATGCAACAACAGAGACGCGCCAAGAAGATGCTGGATTGATCGCACACCTTTCTGAAGGTATTCACGCCCTCAATCACACTTATCGCAAAAATAATCAGGATGTTTTTTACTTATTTCATCGCCCGCGCACGTGGAATACTATTGATAAATTGTGGATGGGGTATGAGCGAAAACGCGGAAAAATTGAACAATTTAATGCGTTATTAAGAAGCGATTTTAGCCAAATGAATGCGCAACTAATGTCGTCTTTTACGAATATTATTGGCGACACTACGATTTTAAATCACATTAAATTTGTCATCACCTTAGATGCCGACACGCAATTGCCGCGTGATGTGGCGCATCAACTCATCGGCAATATGGCGCATCCTTTAAATTGCCCAATATTCGATGAAAAATTAGGCAGAATTGTGCATGGCTATGCTATTTTGCAGCCACGCACTTCCGCCACTTTATTAAGTGCCATGTACAGCGATTATGCAAGGTTGACAGCAGGCGAGGCGGGGATTGACCCTTACACGCGTGAAGTTTCAGATGTGTATCAAGATTTGTTTGCAGAAGGCTCATTTGTCGGCAAAGGGATTTATGACGTCGACGCATTTCGCCAAGCGGTTGGTGGGCGTTTGCCAGAGCATTTAATTTTAAGCCACGATTTGTTGGAGTCTGCCTATGCCAGAAGTGCGCTGGTGACAGATGTTGAGTTGATTGAAGAATATCCTACCAGCTATTTTGTAAACATCAGTCGTGAACATCGCTGGATGCGTGGCGATTGGCAATTACTCGCGTGGCTAATGCCGCATTTGCCTTTTAAAAAATGTGCGAATCAATACTTTAAAAAAGTACAAAAGAATCCTATCAATGCGCTTTCACGCTGGAAAATTTTGGATAATGCGCGTCGCAGTTTAGTCGCGCCTGCGCAATTTACTTTGTTCTTAGTTGCTTGGGTATTTTTTGCAGAAGCCAAAGACGCCGATTTTCTACTTTTATGCCTAGTAGCCATTTTCTTTATCCCAAGTTTACTGACTTTTTTAGTGGGACTTTTTCAAAAGCCCCACGACAGAGATTGGATTGAGCACATCTCAAGCCTAAGCTTAAATGCCAAGAAGTCCTGTCAGGCAGCCATGTTGTCATTAGCATTTTTACCTTATGAAAGTGCCACTCATTTAGATGCGATTATTCAATCTCTTGGGCGTATGTGTGTGACTAAACGCGGCTTAATAAGCTGGCACTTGTCCACGTACAGCAAACGAAATCGAATAAAGCATTTAAAAACGGCTACTCAAGAAATGTGGTTATCGCCAACAGTTGCGCTGCTGATTATTTGTGCGTTAGCACCCAATTTGATTGTTTATCATGACGTCCAATTTCATAGTGTTTTATTTTGGTTGGTCACTTTACCAGTTTTATTTGCTTGGTTTTTTTCACCATGGTTTGCTTGGCATATCAGTCAGCCTATCGTTACAAAATTAAAAAAATTAACGCTTCAACAATCTAAGTTTTTACGTGGTAATGCACGGCGCACATGGCGTTTTTTTGATGATTTTGTCACAGCAGAAGAACACTGGTTGCCACCAGATAATGTACAAGAATATCCTGTAGTTTCGATTGCTTCACGTACCTCACCAACCAATATTGGCATGAGTTTGCTGGCGAATTTAGCAGCGTATGATTTCGGCTATATACAGCTAAAAAGGTTGCTTGAACGTACACAAAATACGGTGACAACACTTGAAAATTTGCCACGTTTTCATGGGCACTTTTTTAATTGGTATGACACGCGCACATTGCAAGTGTTACATCCGCAGTATATTTCATCGGTCGATAGCGGCAATTTATTAGGCTGTTTACTCACTTTACAAGCAGGTTTGGCTGAGCTTGGTGCCAAGAAAACGCCGCAAGAGTTGATTGCGCGACAACATCAAGTGGTTCAAGGCTTAAGCGATACGTTAGATTTAATTGAACCGTTTTTAACTTCCATCACCGATCCTTTTTTAAATAAGAGCATTAAGCATTTTCTGGAAAAATTCTCGGTTTACTCAATCAATCATTTTCAACATGTTGAAAATTTCAAGGGGTTTTTTACTGCATTAAATGAATTAATTACCCCTTTAATGCATGCCATTATTTTGAATCATCAGATAGATGGCGCTCAAAAAAAATCAGAATTGGATGATTGGTTATTGGCTTTTCATCAGCAAGTATTAGATGCAATAGAGGCGCTTGAATTGGAAATCAATGATCAAGCTGAAGAACAACGCGCTACGATTGAAGCGTTAAATAATCGAATTAAAGATTTAGCGCAAATGCATTTTGACTTTTTATACGATGATGCAACGCATTTGCTGAGTATCGGCTTTGATGTGGGCGAACGCAGGCGCGATGTTTCTTGTTACGACTTGCTGGCTTCTGAAGCGAGATTAGCCAGCTTTTTACTCGTTGCAGATGGGCAAGTGCCACAAAAGCATTGGTTTTCACTTGGTAGGTTGCTCACCAACGTTGGTGGGGAGTTAAGTTTAATTTCATGGTCTGGCTCCATGTTTGAGTATTTAATGCCGCAGTTATTAATGCCTTCTTTTGAAAACACCTTGCTTCATCAAACTTTTAAAGCGGTGGTGACGCGGCAAATAAAATATGGGCAACAACATCAAGTGCCGTGGGGCATTTCAGAATCTTGCTATAACCTGACTGACATGGCACAGGTGTATCAATACCGTGCATTTGGATTGCCGGAGTTAGGCTTTAAACGTGGGCTGGCGGAAGATTTAGTCATTGCGCCTTACGCCAGCGCCTTGGCACTCATGATCTTGCCTTATGAAGCTTGCGAAAATTTAGAAGCAATGGCTACACTTGGTTTTGTTGGGCGCTATGGATTTTTTGAGGCGGTTGATTACACGCCAAACCGATTGCCGCGTGGAAAAGAAAATGCGGTTGTTAAAACCTTTATGGCGCATCACCAAGGCATGAGTTTGCTTTCTTTTGCGCATGTGTTGTTAGATAAACCCATGCAGCGGCGCTTTATGTCTGTGCCTAACCTGAAAGCCACCACACTGCTATTGCAAGAACGCATCCCAAAACAAGGCGCAACTTTATCTCCACATCAAGATGAAGTGTTAAACGCCTCAAATATTGTGGCAGAAAATACGGCATCAACCATGCGCATTTTTAGGCAGCCAAACACGGCAATTCCTGAGGTGCATTTGTTATCCAATGGCCGATACCATGTCATGCTCACCAACGCAGGCGGCGGCTATAGTCGTTGGCATGACCTTGCAGTCACGCGTTGGCGTGAAGATGCCACCATGGATGGTTGGGGCGCATTTATTTATTTGCGTGACTGTGAAACACAACGTTTTTGGTCTAACGCACATCAACCCACTTTGAAAGTGGCAGAAACTTACGAAGCGATTTATACGCAAGGACGTGCTGAATATCGTCGGCGCGACCAAGGCATAGAAGCGCATACGGAAATTAGCGTTTCCCCTGAAGATGATGTTGAAATTCGCCGTCTCACTTTAACAAATTTATCCAGCAAATTGCGTCGTATAGAGCTCACCACTTATGCGGAAATTGTCTTGGCACCTCAAAATAGTGATTTAGCGCACCGGGCTTTCAGTAATTTATTTGTCCAAACAGAAATTTTGCATCATCGTCACGCCATTATTTGTACGCGTCGCCCGCGCACCGCAGAAGACCGTGTGCCTTGGATGTTTCATTTAATGGCCACGCCAAACGAATCTTTCGAGAATAATGTTGATACATTTTCTTACGAAACAGATCGCGCACAATTTATCGGACGTGGCAGAACCGTGGCAAATCCGCAAGCGTTTGAAGTCAACCAAACCGCCGAACGCGCTGATAAAGACATGTTATCTGACCCATTATTTGGGCAGTTTTATCAAAAAATCACCCATCAAAATGTATGGCCTTTATCAAACTCCGAAGGTTCTGTGCTTGACCCAATTGCCGCGATTCGCCATGAAGTCGCGTTGCAGCCTGACCAAACCTGTTCAGTGCAAATGATTTCTGGTTGCGCGAGCTCACGCGAAGCGGTGATTGCGTTAATTGATAAATATTGTGACCGACATTTTGTGGAGCGCGCGTTTGAAATGGCGTGGTTTCAAAGCCAAGAAGTGCTACGGATGCTCAATGCCTCTGAATCAGATGCGCAACTATTTGGCAGATTAGCAAGTTCTGTTGTTTATTGTAATCCCATACGTCGCGCAGAGAGCAGCGTGATTCTGCGGAATCAATTAGGCCAATCAGGTTTATGGCGCTTCGGCATTTCTGGTGATTTACCCATCATACTCATCCGAATTAGTGAGTTAAGCCGCCTAAATTTAATTAAACAAGTATTGCAAGCGCATAGTTATTGGCGCATGCATGGCTTAAGTGTGGATTTAGTGATTATTAATGAAGATTTTTCTGGCTACCGCGCGTCTTTACACGATCAAATTGTTGGCATTATTAACGCTGGGCCTGAATCGCAACTCATAGATAAACCGGGTGGCGTATTTATTCGGCGCTTAGAAGAACTGTCAGAAGAGGCGCGCGTGTTGCTACAAACTGTTGCACGTGTTGTGATTTCAGAGAAATCAGACTCCATTGTTGACCACCAAGAAAGGCGTGTTTCAAAAGACCGAGTGGCAGAACGAGTGACAGATCTGCTTACGCCATTAATGCAACCTTGGACAAGGCTAGAAAGACAAAACCGAGCACTTCCTCCGCAAATACTTATTTTTGATAATGGCATTGGTGGTTTTACAGAAGATGGGCGGGAATATGTAATGACCCTAAAACCAGGTCAGCCAACACCCGCACCTTGGGCGAATGTAATTGCAAGCCCGCACATTGGTACGGTGGTGAGCGAAAGTGGTGGCGCGTACACTTGGGTAGAAAATGCGCATGAATTTAGGTTAACGCCTTGGCATAACGATCCACTCACCGATGCTTCTGGGGAAGCGTTTTATATCCGTGACGAAGAAACGGGCGTTTTTTGGTCGCCCACCGCGTTGCCTGCTTGCGTGAACGCCGATAAATACGATTACCGCTGTCGTCATGGCTTTGGCTACAGCGTGTTTGAACATCATGAAGCAGGCATTGCCTCTGAAATGACAACCTATGTGGCGATGGATGCTGCCGTAAAATTTGTGGTGATCAAGCTTAACAATACTTCAAATCGCACCCGTCAAATATCTGCCACCGCATATTGGGAGTTGGTGTTGGGCGAATGGCGGCATCAAAATTTAATGCATATTATGACTGAAGTCGATGCTGCTACAGGCGCAATTTTTGCGCGTAACTCCTACGGACATGCCTGTGCAAACCGTATTGTGTTTGCCCATTGCAACGAGCAATCGGCTTCAGTTACTGGGAATCGAACAGAATTTATCGGGCGAAATGCAAACTTATCAATCCCATCCGCGATGCGCCGTAAAAAATTATCAGGTAAAACTGGCGCAAGATTAGATCCTTGTGCAGCAATACAAGCGCCCATCACTTTGCTTGAAGGTCAAACCCGCACTTTGGTATTTATTTTGGGGGCGGCACAAAGTGTTAATGAAGCGCAAACGCTGATTCAACGCTTTGGTGGTAGTGCAGGTGCCGAACAGGCGTTGGATGCCGTGCATGAATATTGGAATCACACACTTGGCGCGGTACAAGTGAACACGCCTGATGCTACTCTTAATGTGTTAACCAATGGCTGGCTGGTTTATCAAACCATTTCATCGCGCTTGTGGGGACGCAGCGGCACGTATCAATCGGGCGGTGCATTTGGCTTTCGCGATCAGTTGCAAGACACGCTTGCGCTTTTGCACGCCGCGCCATGGCTTGCGCGTGATCAAATTTTGCGTTGTGCTGAACGGCAATTTCCGCAAGGCGATGTGCAGCATTGGTGGCACCCACCAAACGGACAGGGCGTGCGTACGCATTTTTCTGATGATTATTTATGGCTACCTTATGCCGTTTGCTGCTATGTTTTGGCAACAGGTGACAGTGCAATTTTGGATGAATCTATTCCCTTCATCGAGGGGCGCATGCTTAACCCACATGAAGAAGCTTATTACGATTTGCCGCAACGCTCCAATGAAAGCGCCAGTTTATATGAGCATTGCGTGCGCGCCATAAAAAATGGCTTACGTTTTGGTGAGCATGGCTTGCCCCTGATGGGTTGCGGCGATTGGAACGATGGTATGAATTTAGTCGGCCGCGAAGGCAAAGGCGAAAGCGTGTGGTTGGCGTGGTTTTTATATGAAAATTTACAAAAATTCAGCCAACTTGCAACCATTAAAAATGACCCTTTTGCCAAAACTTGTGTGATTGAAGCAGAAAAATTAAGAGTGAATATTGAAAAAAATGCGTGGGATGGGCAGTGGTATAAACGCGCATTTTTTGATGATGGATCGCCCCTTGGCTCTATCAAAAATGATGAATGTAAAATTGATTCGATTAGCCAAAGCTGGAGCATTCTTTCAAAAGGCGGCGATCGTATTCGCGCTAGCGAAGCGATGGCATCCGTTAACGACTATTTAGTGAACCATGATGCAAGATTGATTAAATTGCTAGCGCCACCATTTGACACTTCAACGCCAGAACCGGGATACATTAAAGGCTATGTGCCGGGCGTGAGAGAAAATGGTGGGCAATATACGCACGCGGCTATTTGGACGACGATGGCGTTTGCGATGCAGGGTGAGCACGCCCGTGCCTGGGAACTATTTTCTATGTTAAATCCAATCAACCATGCCAGAAATCCAGCAGAAGTCGCAACTTATAAAGTTGAACCGTATGTGATGAGTGCTGATATCTATGCGGCAACCCAACATGTAGGGCGTGGTGGTTGGACGTGGTACACAGGCGCTGCGGGTTGGATGTACCAATTATCGCTGGAGACTTTATTAGGTATTACTTTGGAAAATCATACTTTACGCATCGCCCCGCGTGTACCAGATAGTTGGGATAATTACCAAATTCAATACCGTTTTAAAGATACTGTTTATCACATCAATATTCAGTTTCTTCAAAACCCAGCGCTTAATTTGGTGGCAGAAATTTCACTTAAAAATGACTCTGAACCACATCATATTAACGTTGATATTCGAAAGTCTTGAGTGTGTAAGTCATGATTATGTATGAAAACATAACTTCGTCTTACAACTATGTTTGAACGAATAAACCTATAGATAATATTGATACTGTTTTATAGGGGTTAATCTACTAACCTTAATAACTTGAAAGTTAGCTTTTATAGAAATGGGGTACTAATATGAAAAAAGCTTGGTATTCACATCTTGCTAGATTAATTGCGCACTTAACTGGAAAACCAATTACTTTTGCAATCGCTTTAACAGTTATTTTCGTATGGATTATTACTGGGCCTATATTCAACTTTAGTGACACTTGGCAACTAGTGATCAATACAGGAACGACGATAGTAACTTTTCTAATGGTGTTTCTAATTCAGAATACTCAGAATCGAGACACTGAAGCAATACAAGTAAAGCTCGATGAATTAATACGTGTAACGAATGGTGCGCACAACGCCTTACTAGATTTAGAGGAAATTGAAGAAGAGGAGCTTGATGCCTTTAAAATCAAATATCAGGCACTAGCCAAGTCCGCCAGACAAGAAATTCTTCATGGATTAAAAGATACAGATATTCCAGATGCCTAATGTAAAATTGCCCATCTCTAAATTTGGGATGTTGCTGAATATGAGGTATTTAAACCGTTGGGACGTAACAGAAGTTATGCTTACAAAATCTCTATTAGAGCGCTAATGCCTATGCGCTTAGTGTGGCAGGTCAGCAAGAAATATTACAAAGTCACAACAAATATCGTCAGTCAGTCAAAGTTCCCGCTATTTCTTGGTCAAACAAACTTGCGCAATCATCACAGCGCTATTCAAGCCAATTAGCGCAACGTGGATGCGTCATGCAACATAGCGGCATAAAAAATATAGGTGAAAATATCTATTGGGCGAGTGTTGAAACAAGGTCCCTCACTACCAGTGATGGCAAAGTGACTAAATTCTCCAATCCACAAGCCATTCACGGTCAAGATGTCGCAGAGGCTTGGGGAAATGAAAAAGAATATTACGATTATGCAAGTAACACTTGCCAACCAAATAAGCAATGTGGGCATTACACGCAAATGATATGGCGGACTACCAAGTATGTGGGATGTGCAAAATCTGCTTGTATTGACGACGGTGGTCAAATCTGGGTCTGTCACTATTCACCAACCGGAAATTACCTTGGTCAAAAACCCTATTAATTACATCATTTTTTTGTAAATTACCAAATCTTCGTTGTGTAATTCAGTAGCGTATTGAATAACTATCCTAGTTGGAGACAGTAGTAGATATCCCCCGATGATTGGCTCTGCTTAAATGATAAATTTAAACTAGCGTCAACTATTACCCTTATTCCTATAGACAAATCATTTACTTAGTGACAATATTAACAATATGTTTATTTTTGCCATTTTGGCCACAATTAGCCTGTTTGGAGATGTTTACAATGAACGCATTCCTTAATATTCATGAAATGCCACACCAAAGTGCGACACAAGTCAAAAACAAATGGGGAGAAGTAGCACGTCAAGTCATCAAGTCTGGCAGCCTAGCGATCACAAATCATGCGAACGTTGAAATGGTGATTATTGAAGCCTCTGTCTATCAGGAACTTGTTGATCAATTAAAGTCGTTAAAAGATAAGGAACATTCTGATTTGGAAGCATTAACAGAACGTTTTAATCAACAGTTGCAAGCTTTACAAGCGCCTAACGCCCAAGAAAAATTAGTTGAATTACTACAAATAAAAGGCAAATCATCACGCCCTAAAGCTGGGGCAAGCTATTAATGCTTGTAGTTGATAAGAATCGCCCATTTATTTTTGTATTAGCTGGGGTTAATGGGGCTGGCAAGAGCTCTGTCGGTGGCCATCTAATCAACGAAAAGGGCCTCACTTGGTACAACCCAGATAGTTTCGCGCGTCAGTTAAGACAAACTTTAAGTATTCCGCAAGAAGAAGCGAATATCAAAGCGTGGGAATATGGTCGTGCGCAACTAGAAAAAGCAATTCAAAAAAAAATAAATTTTGCATTTGAAACCACATTAGGCGCAAACACTATTCCTAACATGCTGTTACAAGCGACAAAAACACATGCTGTGATTATATGGTTTTGTGGATTATCTTCACCTGAGCAACACATTAGCCGTGTAGAAAAACGGGTTGCTAACGGTGGGCATGCAATTCCATTGCAAAAAATTCATGAACGTTGGGTCAATTCTCGCGCTAATTTGATTAAGCTCATGCCACATATTGCCTATCTGCAAGTGTTTGATAATAGTACTGATGTTGCTGACAACGAAGATATTCCAGCGCCAACATTAATCCTCGAAATGCAAGATGGAATAATACTGTTTCCAACTAAACATGATACGGAATCCCTCATTAAAATTCCTGATTGGGCAAAACCAATTATTCAAGCAGCAATTGAATTTAATAAATAAAGTGATTACTTAGTAGCTTTTTTTGATGCTCAAATATCAATTGATCAATTGCAGAATTAGATTTGTGACTTGCGCAAAGTTAATAATTCTACAAACCGTAACTATTCTTGCTTAAAGATATTCAATAGTCTTTTTAGCAGAGATGCAATATGAAAAATAGTTGCCAACTCTATCGGAATACTGACACAGAAAGCAACTGCTATGGCGGACTGCTCAGCAAGGTGGCTTCGCCAAATCAGCTTGAAATGAGGCTCGTCAAACAACCAGTTAAATACTCAACCCATCCTAAATACTAATCTTTGCCGCTTTTAAAATTCATTCAAATTAAAAAAAGCTTCAATCGGGAATTTTTCCCAAGGTCAATTTTTTAACAAACTATAATATTGAGTCTGAAATTAATGGCTAAATCTAGATGAGTTTACAGTTAAAACTAAATTTGATGATTACAAGTTTGCTGATTGCATTGCTTGTGGTCAGTGCGTATTCGATTACCAATAGTGCTAGAGATGATGTTCGTGCAGAAATTGAATCCACTTCGAATTTGGTGTTACATCTGTTGGATGCCGAAATTATTCATTACACCTCTGATTTTGGTTGGTTGAATCGAGGCGCAGATGGGAAAACCTCTATTTTTAGATTGAAAAGTTTGGGCAATATTCGTCATTTGAAAATTGATTTTTACGATGTAAATAGGCAATTGCGCGAGACAAATCACGGCAGTTACAACTCAGATGAGATTGATGCCCCTCCGCGTTGGTTTGTTAAAGCTATGGATCTGTCAAATATCTCTATGGCAGAAAAAAGAAAAAATGTTGTGCTCAATGGACGATTTTTAGGGGAGTTAGTGATCACGCCTGATCCCAGTTATGAGGTGGCGGAGGTTTGGGAGGATACGGTTGGCTTATTGTCGTTGGTAGCAATTTTTTTTGTGTTGATGAATATTTTTGCTTTTGCCGCCGTCCGCTACACATTTCGTCCTGTAAAGCAAATTTTAAATGCGCTTACACAGATTGAGCGCGGGGATTTTGAAACACGTTTGCCAGATTTTAAACAGGTGGAGTTAAAAGAAATTGGCTCAAAATTTAATTTGATGGCGGATGCGTTAAAAGAAAGTACCTTGAATAACCATAAGCTTACGCAACAAATTATCAACTTGCAGGAAGATGAACGTAAGCGCTTGGCACAGGATATCCACGATGAAATTGGTCAGTATCTCACCGCAATTAGCGTGGATGCGAGTGCGATTGTAGGGACCAAAAAATTAAGCTTAGCAAAAGAAAGTGCGCAAGCAATTGCACAAGTGACGCGGCAAATGATGTTTACCATACACGATCTTTTGCAACGATTACGCCCCAGAGTGTTAGATGAGTTAGGTTTAAGTTTGGCGTTGGCTGAATTGGCTCATCACTGGCGCGAACGCAATAACAATATTGTGTTAATTCACAGCATTAGCAATAAATTAGGCGATGTAGATGAAGTGGTCGCCGTGGCCGCTTATCGAGTGATGCAAGAGTGTTTAACAAACGTCAGTAAACATTCAAACGCGAGAAGACTCACTATTCAGGTTGGACAAGATGAGCAAAATATTTTGATGGACATAGAAGATGATGGCAATGGCTTTGATGTTTCAGAGAAAACCAAAGGCTATGGGTTAGCTGGCATGAAGGAAAGGGTGCAAGGCTTAATGGGAGAAATGAAAATCGTGAGTAAAGTTGGGCATGGCACCAAAATTAGCATTAAGTTACCTAAACGCGGCATGAAAACTGCAGAAGCGAGGGGTAACTAATGCGTACAAAAGTATTACTTGTTGATGACCATGCCGTAGTGCGCTCTGGGTTGCGTCGGCTTTTGGAGATTAATAATACGTTAGAAGTGTGTGCGGAGGCGGATTCTGGCGAAGCTGCGTATCAAATATATTGTGATCATCAACCGGATATTGTGGTGATGGATATTTCTATGCCTGGTATGGGCGGTTTGGAAGCAGCCAAGCGAATTATCCAGCGTCATCCACACGCAAAAATTATTATTTTTTCGATGCACGAAGCGGTTTCGTTTGCTTCGCAAGCGCTTAAAACAGGTGTGAAAGGGTTTGTTACTAAAACCGGTTTGGCTGAAGATTTACTCCAAGCTGTATTAGATGTTGCCAAAGGACGCACTTTTTTGAGTGCGGGCATCGCCCAAAAAATTGCCTTGCAGACATTGATTGGCGATGATGATCCTATGCATCAACTTTCATCCAGAGAGTTTGAGGTTTTTAGGTTGTTGGCAGAAGGTAAAAAAGTCGAAGACGTGGCGGAAATGCTGAAAATCAGCCAAAAAACTGTGGCCAATTATTACACTATTATTAAACAAAAATTGGGTGTTTCAAGCCCAGTGGAGATGGTGCGATTGGCGATGAAACATGGTTTGATTCAAGGTGGTTAATTTTTTTAGAGTTTTTTGTGTTTGGGGTGGAGAAAAAAATGCGTCAAAAAATAAAAGTAGTGCTAGCAGCCATGTTGTTTGCGCAAGTTGGCTTAAGTGTTGCCGGGTTTGAAGAAGGGAAAGCGGCTTTTCTAGCGCGTGATTATGCAAAAGCCCTAAAAGAGTTTGAGCCACTTGCCAAAGCAGGCGATGTTCAAGCGCAGCATTTACTCGGCATGATGTATGACGAAGGCCAAGGTATGCCGCAAAATTACAGTAAAGCTGCAGAGTGGTATACAAAAGCTGGCAATCAAGGTCATCAAGATTCGCAATACAACCTAGGTGTGATGTATGCGCAAGCGCAAGGGGTCATGCAAAACGATGAAGAATCGTTTAAATGGTTTGGAAAGGCCGCCAAGCAAGGCCATATTTTGTCACAATTTGCATTAGGTCGACTTTATACCGTGGGTCGAGGCGTTAAGGCAGATGGCAAACTCGCTAACGATTGGTACCGCAAAGCAGCAGAGCAGCATCACTTTAAAGCAGCGCTCGCGTTAGGAAAAAATTATTTAGATGGTAATGGCATCAAAAAAGACGTCATCGAAGCTGAAAAGTGGATACGTAAATCTGCCGAACAAGGCCATCACAAAGCGCAATATGAAATGGGCTTGCTGTATCGAGATGGTGTTGCGGTCAAAAGTGATGTAAAGCTCGCGTATATGTGGTTGGATTTAGCCGGCAAGCAAGACCATGTTGGCGCGCAACAGGCACGTGAGGAACTTGCAAAAAAAATGCGCGCGGAAGATATTGCAGCGGCGAAATTATCGGTAGCCAGTTGGCAACCAACACAGCCGAAATAGTTGAACAATGTGTTGTAAGCCAAGCTGGCTGGTGCTAGCTTGGTTAATTTTTTCGTCAGAAAATAAAAAAATGCCATATGTCTTAAGGGAAGACATATGGCATGTTGTATTTTATGGATACTAAAACCCTCGTCACTTTGGAGTTAACGAGGTTTCATTCTAAAAGCTAAGTATTTTTGTTGTCAGGGATTACTTCATTTTTACAATGGGAATTTATCCCAACCTTAAGTTGGTGATATTTGGGATAAATTCCTATGTCATTTGGAGAACTTTTGAAAACATGAGTGATTCAATCAGGTTCAATATTTGACCTCACTATAAAAATTCATATGTGGGAAAAATCATGAACTTGAAATTAAAAACATTGGTTGTGTTAATGCCTATGCTGATGACTGCGCTAGCGCAGGCGGAAGAAACGCAAGAAATCGCATTGGATGCAGTTGTTGTTAAAGGCATCCTGCCAGAAAATCTAGAATCTGTTCCCGGTGCTTACAATATCGTGGATGAGAAAGAGCTGGAAGCGCGTCGGCCATTTTCGATCAAAGAGGCATTGAGCAGCGTGCCTGGTTTAAATATTATTCAAAATGAGGATCCTTTAGGCTTGGCGCAAAATATTGGGTTGCGCGGCATGGATCCACGCCGCAGTGCTAGAACGTTGTTGATGGAAGATGGGTTGCCGCTTTATTTGGCCCCATATGGTGATCCTTCCTCACACTATATTCCAATGCTAGAACGTGTCCAAAGAATCGAAGTGGTCAAAGGTTCAGGGCAAGTGCTTTATGGACCTCAAACCGTTGGTGGCATGATCAACTTTGTGACGCGGCCTATCCCTAAAGAAGGTGTGCATGGTACGGTTTCAGCCACTGCAGGTAATAACGATTTTGGTGGCGTTTATGCCAATATCGGCGCAGGTGGTGAAATGGGCGGCGTGATGCTGGATGTCACACACAAAAAAGGCGACGGAATTCGTGATAATCACGACTTTGAAGTGACTGATGTTATTTTAAGTGGGCAACTGAATATCAATGATCAGCATACTTTAATAACCAAAGTTGGTTTCTATCAAGAACACTCTAATGTTTCTGAAACAGGCTTGGGTGAAGTTGATTATGATCGAGATAAGTATCAAGCGCCTTCAGGTAATAATGACGCCTTTGAACATGATAGAAAGTTTGTCCATTTAAAACATATTTTTGATATTAATAACGATGTACGTTTGACCACACAAGCTTACTATGTCGATGCCTATAGAAGTTCATTCCGTCAAACTGATGCGCCAGGAGGCTATGATGATGAAGAAGTTGGGCAATCCACAGGCGTGACCATCATGGACCGTTGCTCTGGGGTGACACTGACAGAAGCAACTGCCGCGCAATGCGGTGGCCGTCATCGCCCAAGAAATTACAATTATTATGGTGTAGAACCACGATTGGATTTCAAACATAGTTGGTTTGGTGTTGAGAGTGATGCCGTGGTTGGTTTTAGATTTCATCAGGAAGATATTAAACGTCAACAATACCGAGATGCTGACCCGCGCGCGCAAAGCTTAGCTTGGGCAAAGGCCAATGGCAGTTTTAGGGAAGATATTCGTATTGATGTCGAAGCAAAATCTTACTATGCGCAAAACACTTTTCATGTTGGTGATTTTGATATTACCCCAGGCGTGCGCGTAGAGGATATGCGTTTTAAAACCAAAGTGAATCAGGCCGGCGGTGATCCGCAAAACGCAAAAGTGACCAACAATCAAACCGAAGTGTTGCCGGGGTTTGGTGTGGCGTGGAACGGCATTACCAACACAACCGTTTTTGCTGGTGTGCATAAAGGGTTTTCTCCACCACGCCCTGACCGCGATTTGCGTGCCGATGGTGAAAATACGGCTGAGGTGGATAAAACCTCTCCAGAAACCAGTATTAACTGGGAACTTGGTGTTCGCTCTAAATTCTTCAAAGGCTTGGCTTTTGAATCGACCTTATTTCATACCAAGTTTGACGACATTGTCGTTAGAACCACTTCCGGTTCTTTTGATAATGCTGGCAAAGCGGTCATGACAGGTCTTGAATTTGCAGGGCGGCTGGATTTTGGTCATTTGTTTGATACTGCACATAACTTTTATGTGATGGCAAACTACACAAACCTTTGGACGGCTAAATTTGATAACACTAGCCCGAACGCTTTTTCAACAGTAGATGCTGGCGAAATTGAAACCGCAGGTGATGGTGTAGTCAGTGGTAAACGTTTACCGTACGCACCTAAACACATGGCTTCAGTGAGTTTTGGCTATCAGCATCCAATTGGGGTTGATGCTAGGATTGGATTGGATTACATCAGCAAACAAGAAGTGGATGGGCCTTTCCGTGATTATGTATTGAATGCTGCAGATCCGTCTGGGGCCGATGCTGCCTTATCTGGTTTGTCTGGGGATATTCCAAGTTACACCTTGTTTAATGCCTCGGTGAATTTCAAACCTATTGGTTCAAAAATGACTTACTTTTTGAGTGGGCATAACTTAACTGATAGAGAATATTTAGCGAGTCGTGTTGATGGGATGTCTGCAGGGCGTGGACGCCAAGTATTTGGTGGTGTGCGTTTTGACTTCTAACAAGTTGTTTTGAAAAAAAGCTGAACTCTGCAAGGGGTTCAGCTTTTTTATTCATTTTGCTAAATTTGATTTATCAAGTCTAGCTTGCCAGAATGTTTAATTTCACAGCCGCCAAAATAAGCTGAGCGGCGTTTTCAACTTTAAGTTTTTGTCGTAATCTTGTTTGTGTGTTGGCGATGGTTTTGTAGTCAAGATGCAAAATATTGGCGATCTCATCCAAAGATAAGCCCTTGGCTAACAGTTGGAATACCTCAAACTCGCGTGGTGAAAGCTCAGCCAACAAGTCCTCATTTTTGGGTTGTCCAGAAGAGGTTATCTCGCCGGAGGCTATTTGTTGCTGACTAATTTTATTGGCGATATCTTGACTGATAAATTTTTTTCCGGCTGATACGGCAAACACTGCTTCTACCAATACATTGGGTGCGTTAGATTTTGTAATGTAACCACTTGCGCCGGCTTGCATCGCACGCGTGGCAAAAATAGTGTCGTCATGCATGCTAAATGCCAATAGTCTCGCGTGTTTATCTTTAGCAGTGATTCTGCGGATAGCCTCTAATCCACCAATGCCGGGCATAGAAAGATCAATCACCACAATGTCTGGTTGAATACGTTCGTAATGTTGGCAGGCATCTTCGCCGCTTGAAGCTTCAGCAATGACTGAAATATTCGCTTTTTCGAGTAAGTGTTTGTAACCCTCGCGGACGACCGCGTGATCATCCACTAGATACACTGTCACTTTTTTTTGCATGATTTAAATCTCGTCACTAAAAGGTTTACATGGTTTACCGTAAATTAATAGGCAATGTAAGTTTCAATTTCGTACCTGCATTGACATTACTTTCAATCTCTAACCGGCCACCCTGTGCTTCGGCGCGTTCAATCATGCCAAGTAGACCGTAGCCGTTTGATTTCTGCTTTGTGTTAAAACCAATCCCGTCATCAATAATATACAGTTCAAAGGTATTGGAATTTATGGTGGCTGAAACATGTACATTTTTAGCTTGCGCATGTTTGCTAATATTGGTAAGCGCTTCTTGTAAAATTCGAAAAATCGCAATGTTTCTTGCTTCATTAAACGCGTCAACATTGTTTGTGATCTTGATTTCGTAATTTGTTTTTTCTGAGCCTTGATTGGCATTTGCATTAAGTTGCCAGCTTTCAACCAAGTTTTCTAATGCGGCTGATAGGCCCAACTCATCAAGTGCGACAGGTCTTAAATCATGCATTAAATTTCTGGCAGATTGATAGGCGTGGTCAGCTGTGTCCACGATTCGATGCACAATGTTTTTATGGGATTCTGATCCAGGGCTTTCCGATAAAAGGCTTGTTGCCTGAACTTTGACTGCATTTAAATATTGCCCCATATCATCGTGTAAGTCTTGAGCAATACGTTTACGTTCTTCTTCCTGAATTTCAAGCGCGCGTTTTAATAATGCATGGTTGTTGTTAATGAGTAGCGTTGTTTCATGGATGCGACGAGTAGCAAACCAGAGGAGCGCAAGAGAGCTTGCCAGTAAAGCAAGCGGCAATTCATCGATATCTAGTGAATCTTCATATTTTTTAGCCCAGTCAACATATTGATCTGAAAAGTTAAAGTAGCTGGAGGCGAAATACGCGTACACGAAGATCGATAAGACCAGTGCAATATCTAATGCGACTCTGAAAGAGTATTTTTTTTTGGTGAAGTGCGTTGTTGACTTGCGATGCATAAATCAGATCGACATAAATATATATAACCACTTAAATCTACAGATAAATGCAAATTATTACATGGTGTTTCATCACTTTAAATAGCATGAATATTTCCCGTGTGTGTCTTTTTGACCTGGATTGATAAAAAAATAAGCGGATTATTTTATTGGAATCTAAACAATTTGCTTGCCCTTCAAACATTCCCGACTTAGATGGGAATTTATCCCAACCCATTGCGGGAAGTCCTCTCAATCACCAGGTGTTGTGAAAGCCTATAGTTCAACCACGTTGCAATTGTAATGAAATGTAACAATATGCAACGAAATTATGGGTGACTCTTAAATTCATTTGGAGGAAATATGAAACAACAATGGGCTTTAAAAGCCGTATTTGCTGCTTTAAGTGCCGCAACACTGCTAGGCATGGCGGGGCAAACTTGGGCGAATGAAGAAATTATAAAACGTAGTAAAGATCATAATATGTGGGCTGCGCCAGGGCAAAATTTAGCCTTACATCGCCATAGCCAGTTAAAAGACATTAATACAAAAAATGTAAAAAACTTGCAAATGATCTGGTCGCAATCTTCAGGTACATTACGTGGTCATGAAGGTCAACCGGTGGTGGTTGAGCACAATGGTAAACCAATGATGTACATGGTGTCTGGTTGGCCAAACATTGTTCAGGCTTTGGATTTATCTGATCCTGACCATCCAAAACAAATCTGGAATTACACTAAAAAATCAGACCGTGATGAATCAGCTGTGCCACGCGCATGTTGTGACACCATTAACCGTGGCTTGAACTACGCCGATGGCAAAGTGGTATTTCATACATTGGATGGTTTCCTGATTGCATTGGATGCAACGACTGGTAAAGAAGTTTGGGTAACTAAACATGCATATCCAGAAAAAGGGGAAACACACTCAGGCCCAGCGATGGTTGCTGAAGGCTTGGTAGTGGCTGGTTTTGGTGGTGACGAGTTTGCTGCACGCGGTCGTACTGTGGCTTATGACTTAAAAACAGGTAAAGAAGTCTGGAAATGTCATAGTACAGGTTCAGACGAAGATATGTGCTTTACTAAAGACACCAATAAAGCCAATCCACACTATGGTTTAGCTGGTCAAAACACGGGTTTCACTTATCCGGGTGATGAGTGGAAAATCGGCGGTGGTTCTCCATGGGCATGGTTCAGCTATGATCCAAAATTACGCATCGCATACATGGGTACAGGGAACCCTGGTCACTGGTCACCAGCCTATCGTTGTGGCTATACAGGTAAAGACTTGACCCATGAGCAATGTAATACAGTTGACCCAAAAACCAATGTTGGTAAGTACGACAACAAATGGTCTATGACTATTATGGCGCGTAAAATCGATACTGGTGAAATGGTTTGGGCATACCAAAAAACCCCATTTGACCAATGGGATTACGACGGTGTGAACGAAAACATCTTGGTTGACGGCTTGAAAGTTGACGGCAAATCTCATGATGCTTTAGTAAACTTTGACCGTAATGGTTTTGCTTATGTGTTAGATCGTAAAGATGGTTCATTGCTCCGCGCTCACAAATTTGTGACTGTAAACTGGGCTGAAAAAGTTGACTTAAAAACAGGCCGCCCTGTAAAAGTCAAAGAGCACTCACCATTTGCACGTGATGTAAATACGCAAGCATGTCCATCTGCAATGGGTGGTAAAGACCAGCAACCAGCGGCTGTGGATCCAAAAGAGCCAAACGTTTTCTATGTGCCAACTAATAACTGGTGTATGGAAGATGAACCACAGGAACGTACACACACACAACAAGGTACCGTTTATGTGTTTGCTAACGTTTATATGTACCCAGAAAAACCAGGTGTAACAGGCAAATTCAAGAAATTTGATGTTGTCTCTGGTAAAACTATCTGGGAAGTCGCTGACCCATATCCAAACTGGAGTGGTGCTTTAGTGACTGACGGTGGTTTGGCTTTCTACGGTTCATTAGGCGGTGATTTCCGTGCGGTTGATCGTGATTCAGGCAAAGTGCTTTGGAGCCGTAAATTAGCTTCAGGCATCATCGGCAACCCAATCACTTACAAAGTGAAAGGCAAGCAATACGTGTCTGTTTGGACAGGTATCGGTGGCTGGATCGGTCTTCCTGTGACGGCTGGTTTGGACATGGATGACAAATACGGTGCGATTGGTGCGACTGCGATGGCGAAAGCTACCGGTCTCGACAAGATCCCACAAGGTGGTACGTTGTTTACTTTCCGTGTGGACTAATAAGTTGTTGATAACAAAGCTGTAAATCCTATAGCAGGTGGGGCTGAATAGCTTCACCTGCTTTTTATTTTTATAAATGCGACATTTGTCTTACTGAAATGTGGATTTTAATAAAAGCCCACATTTCAGTCAGCCAAGTCTGCGTCAAGTCCCTTGTGTTAAATCGATATTTTGTGAAGAAAGGTAGCAAGTACTATGAAATTTCCATTCGCGTTATGCAAACAAAAGTTTGAGTTAAGCCCAAAAATGGGGCTCGTGCTGGTCGGGCTAATGCTCGCACAGAGTGCCGTTGCGAATAACGATACGCTATTACGCGTCTGTGCTGACCCTGGAAACATGCCCATTTCAAACGATAAGGGCGAGGGGTTCTCAAACAAAATCGCCAAAATTATCGCTGAAGGTATGGGTAAAAGTGTGAGTTACTTTTATCGGCCCTATTTAAATCGCGGTCTCACGCGGCAAACGTTTGATAATAATGAGTGCGACATTTTGATGGACATGACGCCTGATGATGAACGGATGATGACGACTATTCCACTCTATAAAAGCACATTTGTGCTTGCTTACAGAAATGACAAAGGCATTGATATTAAAGATTTATCTGATGCCAAATTACTTAACGATTATAAAGTCGGTGTATTTCAACACTCTGCGATTCGCACGGTGTTGCAAGAACATGGGATTAACCGCAATAACACCGTTGTACGTACCATTGCGCATGACGCTGATTTAAGACCTGAACGTCAACCGCATATGGATGTGCAACTGATGCTGGATGGTCAATATGATGTCGCAGCTATTTGGGGACCAATGGCAGGTTGGTACAAAACCATAAAAAATGCACCGATCACTGTAACTCCAGTCAACCTGATGACTGATTCTATGCCTATGGAATTCCCGCTTGCGATTGGGATGCGCAGAAATGCCAAAGACTTGAAGGCTCAAGTTGAAGCCGCGATGATTAAAGAAAAAGACAAAATCAAACAAGTGTTTGTTGAATATGGCGTACCCCTTGTAAAGTGCGACGAGTGTTTAATTTCTGGTGATCTACCTTCACATGGCCCTTATAAACCAGTGGTGAGACATGCTGTTTCGCCACCACAATCAGACCCAGCAACATTGCCATCAATGATTGATGATGCGCTTAAACATGGCTCAACACTCAATCAAGAACTTCATAATGCAACCATTGCGCGTGATAACCCTCGCATTGAGTATCTGCTTAAACGTGGTGCCAAGGTGGACGCGCGTGATACCGACAACCAAACACCACTAATGGTTGCGGCAAAAGGCGGAGACTTAAGCATAATTAATGGCTTACTCGCTTACAAAGCCAACCCAGATTTGCAAGATAACGATGGTTGGACGGCCGCGATGCACGCGGTAAAACTCAATGAACCTAAAATTTTCAGACTGCTCGGCCAGTACAAAGCCAACTTCAATATTGTAAATAAAGACCACATGTCAGCATTGGCGATGGCGGTGTTTGACAACAAAGCCAATGCGGCAGTGGCGATGTTAGACAACAACGCCAACCCTAACTTGGCGATGGGCGCAGCAAAGTATAACGCGCTGATGCTTGCGGTTAAAAAAGGTAATCTACAAATGGCGCAAACCCTGTTGCAGTATAAAGCTGATCCAAATGCAAAAAACGCCGGCGGATTAACGCCACTGATGATTGCTGCGTTTGGTGACCAAGAAATGATTATCAGTTTGTTGTTGAAATCTGGTGCTGATCCAAAGCTAAAGGATGCTGAGGGAAAAACAGCCTTAACGTTGGCACAAGATAATGACGCCAAGAAAGCGATTGGTGCGCTATCCGGCAGTATTTAGTGATGTTTGGTCAGGAAAGAATCCCGTTTATTTAAGGATGCTTTCCGCAAACCAAACGCGACACTTATCGTTTAATTAGACACTATTTTAAATCAGAGAAGGTTTTATAACATGTTGAAAAAAATTATTGGCGTCACAGGTTTATTACTCAGTTTGATAGTAAATACTGGATTTGCTGCCGATGGCGAACAAGCGGTTGGCGCGGATGGCTTCAAAATCCCCGAGCAAAAAAAAGAGACAACTACAGCAGTTGCACCATTGGGCTCTGAAAAATCGCCACACGATGTTGCGATGGCTGCCGAAAAAGGCACTTTAAAAAATCCATATTCCTATAAAGAAATGGATCCAAATTTAATTGAGTTGGGTAGAAAAAAATACATGAGTGTGAGTTGCAACGGTTGCCATGGTGGCACTGGTGGTGGTGGGATGTGCCCACCATTATCCAATGCAACTTGGGTGTATGGCGCTGACGACGATACTTTATTTAGATTGGTCGCGCTGGGCAGTGACGAGTTGCTTAAGCAAGGCTATACCCGTAAAGGCCGTGAAAATGTAGTTGGCCCAATGCCGCCACATGGAAAAATCGTCAAAACTGAAGATGACTTGTGGCGCATCATCTACTTCATCCGTGGAAACTTCCGCGGTGATGCAAAAGATGTCAAATGGTAGTTTTTTAATTTTGCATCTGTATCAAGTGTTTATTAACATCCCCTCCAGACTGCCTAGCATCTTAGGCAGTCTTTTTTTAACTTTTTGCGTAGGTGGGCAGGCAGCACCGTTTGCCTATATTACGAATCAGGGTGATCACACTGTATCAGTGATTGATCTACCCACCAATCAAGTGGTTAGCACAGTTTCCGTTGGGAAAGCACCTGTAGGGGTTGCCATAGATGCACTTTCTAATCGTGTTTACATTAGTAATGTCGAAAGTCGCTCTGTTTCAGTCATTGATATGCTTAGCAATCAAGTCATTAAGCAAATTGATTTCCCTGAAGTTGCCCCAGTTGGGCTTGCCTTAAGCAAAAGTGGCGGAAATCTATATGTGGCCGACTGGTATCACGATCAGATTTTGGTGCTGGATACAGTCACCTACAAAATTACGGACATCATTCCGGATGGTAAAGCGCCTTCTGGCATGTTGTTAAGTCGTGAAGGGGCAGCGCTCTATGTCGCCAATCGTGATAGTAATGATGTGGGTGTCATTGATACGCGCACGCAAAAACTCATCAATAAAATCTCAGTAGGTAAACATCCTTTTGGCTTAGCGCTTTCTGGCGATGGCAAGTTTTTGTACGCGGTCAATGTAGAAAGTAATTCAGTCTCTGTCATTTCAACAACCAAAGATACAGTACTCAATACCATTTCAGTTGGAGAGCATCCTTACTGCGCTACCAGTAACACTGACGGTAGCCGCCTGTATGTGACCAATACCCACGAAGATACGGTTTCAGTTGTTGATACAAAATTGGGTAAAGAAATTCAGCGTATCAAAGTCGGGGGCACCCCTGAAGGCATTGCGTTTGATCATAAGCATCAGCGTGTGGTGGTTGCCAGTTGGATGGACGACATGGTCAATGTAATTGACGCAAAAACCAACAAAGTGATTGAAAACATCAAAACGGGTGCAAGAAGCCGCGCATTTGGGCAATTTATTGGCAGCCCTATGAAATAAGAACACAAAATATAGTTTGTTATTTTTTTATTTAACTTAAGGAGAAATCATGAAATTTTTAACATTAATTTTTTCGGCTGCAATGCTATTGCCATTATCTGTGTGTGCTGCCAATGCGCCTTCTCAACAAAAAGTAATTCGTGAGGTAATTATTAAAGCTGAGCCAGCCAAAGTGTGGGCATTGGTGAAAGATTTTGCTGGTATTCACAAATGGCATCCTGCGGTGGAGTCAACCACCACGGAGAATAAAGCGGATGAAACGGGAACAGAATTATTGCATCGCACCTTAACATTAAAAGGTGGCGGCACGATTTTAGAAAAACAAACCATCAATGCTGATGAAGAAATGAAGTTGGAGTATCGCATTGTAGAAGGCGTACTACCAGTGAGTGGCTATCGTGCCATCATGCAAGTCAAAGCGGGTCCAGGTGCTGGTGAGTCTACGTTAACGTGGACAGGCCGTTTCTATAATAAAGCCAACAAAGTGGACGCGCCTGCCGGTGAAGATAATGAAACCGCAGTGAAAGCCGTCGAAGGGGTGTATGACAGTGGCTTGGAAAACCTAAAAAAAGTATTAGAAAATTAAGCAATTTAATAACTTAAAAGACATGGAGTAGGTGATGAAATCAACATTAAAAATGCTTGGCTTGTCAGCATTGTTTGTGAGCACGTATGCACTTGCAAACCTTGAAGTGGCAAATGAATTGGTGAAACGCTATGCGACAATCGCAAAAATGCAGGATTCAAATTACGCAGGTCCTTCAGCAACAGATGGAAAGGCCTTCTTTGAGCGTCAGGTGATTCAATTTAGGGGCGGCTTTAAAAAAACGGCTGAGCCTATTGCATGTGCGTCTTGCCATACAAGCAACCCTGCAGACGAAGGAAAACATCTCGTCACGGGCAAAAGAATTAAACCACTTTCGCCAGTAGTCAACCCCAAACGTTTTGATGATATCGAAAAAGTTGAAAAGCAGTTTAACAAGCATTGCCATGAAGTGGTTGGCAGTGATTGTACAGCGGCTGAAAAGGCCAGCTATATCGCGTTTCTCATTGAACAAAAAACCCCAAGTAACGTAAAAAAATAGTTGTTGGTTTAATGCCTAAAGAAGTCTGGAGAAAGTATGAAAAAGTATTTGAGTATATTAGTCATGGTGAGCTTACTGCCGTTTAGTGCATACGCGCACGGGCCTAGTGGACAAAAAGTAGAAAAGAAATTTGAAATTAAGGCTGAGCCAGCCAAAGTTTGGGTGCTAGTGAAGGATTTTGGTGCGATAGGTAAATGGCATCCGGATGTCACCAATGTCAAGGTAGAAGAAAAGCCAGATGCCGAAACTGGCAAGGCACTTTTGCATCGACTGGTTTCGCTCAAAAATGGCACCAGCTTTTTAGAAAAACTGCGCGAGGCCAACGATGATGAAATGAAGCTCGATTACAAAATGGTTGATGGGGCGGATAGCACGATTGCTGTAAGTAATTACAGGACAGTTTTGCAGGTAAAACCTTCTGAAACATCTGGGCAAACGTTAGTGATTATGACGGCGCGCTTTTATAACAAAGCTAACACGATGGAGGCGCCACCTGGTGCGGATAATCCAGCGGCGAATAAAGCGATAAATGAATTGTACGATGCCGCTGCAATAGGGCTAAAAAAAGCATTGGAGAAATAAAATTTTAAAGTCAATTTAGTGATATTTGTGTGATGATGGTTACATATAATCAACATTATCAAAGAAGATAATGATTATCTCATAATGAGTGTGAAAGGTTTAATCATGTCGATTTTTGTTAAATGTTTTACACGTTTGCTCGCTGCTGTTGGGCTTGTCGTCGGCTTGATGGCAAGCCCAGTTTTATTTGCAGCAAACGACCAAGTTGAGTTTGATGGTTTGTGTGTGATGGGCTTGGCTGAGGGCAAGCGAATTAAAACTGATTGCTCAGTCAATACAGTGCTGGATGGCAAAACCTATTGTTTTCATACTGAGGATGCAAAATCAGCATTCTCTCAAAACCCACAAGGTAATTTGGCTCGCGCAAAAGATCATTTTGCCGCCGGTGAGACTGAACAAACAGCTGATGATATGGGCAAGTATAGTGTGGATGATGTCAAGCAATGGCTAGACGAATACATTCGCTCTCAATCGAAGAAAAACGCCGGTAAATTCGCATTTTACGACCCGCCGACGGGAGAAAATCTCTTGTTGGTATTTGAGAAAATAGATTTTATGCGCACTTTACATGGTTTTGGTTTTTTTCCAGAAGTTGTGTTTAGTCATGCACAAGATCAAGATAAAAAATACTTGATTGATTTTTGGGTTAAACCTAAAGATGGGGCATTAAGTTTATATGATGTACGCGTTTACAAAGCTCCAAAAATGAACAATGGAAAATGGATGCTTGTTAAACGGCAACCGAAGCCTTGGTGGTGGATACCAGCTTCTGAACATCCTGGCGAGTCTGAGCAAAAAAGGAGCTGGGAAGTCATTTCCGCAATTGAAGAACACATTATGGAATTGCGAACCAAAAGTGCAGGATTATACCAACTCAAAGATGATAAAACCGGAGAGAATATTGCACTAGATTTTGTGGGTGTTCACCAGCCTGTTCGAAAATTAAAAGATGGGAGCGGATTTTTTGCGTGTTCAGATTTTCGTAAGCATGGTAGCAAAGATGAGTACTACGATATTGATTTTTGGTTAGATGAAAAAACCGGTCAAGTGAAAGTTAATAGTGTGCGAGTACACAAAGTGCCTGAAGTGCGAGATGGCGAGGTCATTCAGGTGCCACGATACCAGCACGATCCTGCAAAAACAGAAATTGTACCCTAGTCATAAAGTTGGGAATAAATCCTATCCTTAATCGTGAGTTTTAGCATGCGGCGAATAAAGCAATTTATCTAAGATGGCAGTCAAACCAGCGTAGTTAATCTTTGTTGGTTTGTTGTCGATCTGTTCCTAAAAAATGAATGGTTTAAAAAATAGGCAACACTCAAGGCAAAACAGTGTTGCCTATTTTTTTTAATGGTGTTGAATTGGAGCGCGAGATGTTAAATATACCCACAAAAATTTCTTTATCACTTTTATCATTGGCTTTGTCACAAATTGTGGTTGCAGCCCCCATGGCTTATGTGCCAAATGAAAAGGACGGTGATGTCTCTGTGATCGATACCAGCACTGATACCGTGGTGGATAAACTGCCACATAAAGGCCAGTTTGGCAAAAAAATTCAGGCGGTTGCGATGCATCCAGATGGCAAAAAGTTATATGTGGTGGTGCGCGACAAAAACGCTGTGGCAATTGTCAATTTAGAAACGAGAGAACAAGTTGGTTTGGTGAAAGTGGGTGACGAACCGGAAGGCATCAGTATTTCTCCAGATGGTAAAACGTTGGCCGCTTGTCTTGAAGAAGAAAATGCCGTTTCATTTGTGGATTTGGCAACTGAGAAGTTAGTGCATACCGCCAATACAAAAGGACGCAATCCAGAACATTGTGAGTTTTCACCTGATGGAAAATGGTTGCTAGCAAGTAATGAAGAAAGTGGCGATGTGGATATTATCGACTTAAGTAAACATAAATCCGTGGGACTCATCAAATCAACCAAACACCCTCGTGGTATTGGTTTTACACCAGACAATAAGTTTGTCTATATTGCAAATGAGGCTGCAAATCTGGTTGAAGTAGTTTCAGTAGGTGACTGGAAAGTATTGCAAAAAATCCCGGTGGGTTTACGTTCAAACGGCATTAAAGTCAACAAAGATGGTAGCCGTGTGTATGTAACCAATGGTGGCGACCACAATGTCAGTGTGATCGACACTGCCAATCATAAAGTGATTGCGACAATACCTGTCGGGCAACGCCCATGGAACATGGCGCTGACACCAGATGGTAAAAAATTATATGTTGCCAATGGGCGCAGCAATAGTGTGAGTGTGATTGATACGGAAAAGAATCAGCCCATCAAAGACATTGCAGTCGGCAAGCTACCTTGGGGCGTGGTGATTAAGTAACGCTTCTCATGCTTATTAAATTAAGTAATTTAGCCAAACGTTTACGTTTGGCTATTTTTCTCACCACTTTAATCTTTCAAAATTTAGCGCATGGCGCGCCAGCTATCAATAGTTGGGAAGCTATTCGCGCAGCCTATTACCCATCTCAAGCAATTGAATTAACAGAAAATGAAATCATCATCGATGCGCCGGAGCAGGCAGAAGATTCCGCCTTGGTGCCTGTGACCATCACTACGAAGCTATTGGATGATGACATTAAACGGATCGATATTTTTACCGATGCCAACCCCATTTTGCTCACGGCGAGTTTTATGCCAGAAATCAGAACGCATTATTTTCAGGTTTCCACTAGAGTGCGTTTGGATAACAGTAGTTATTTTAGGGTGATTGTGGAAGATAGGTTTGGCAAAAAACGGATGCGCGCTATCCCCATCAAAACGCCAGGGGGAGGCTGTGGCGGCGGGATTGATCCCGACGAAGCAAAATTAAGAGCTGAATCAGGCAAAATGAAATTAAGGTTACTCCCCAAGGAAAATTCCCTTTCGTTTCATGTGAAGCATCCCATGCGCACTGGGTTTGAAAGAACATCAATGGGGTATTACGCAAGGGCTTGGTACATTCAAAATATTATGTGGCAATTTAACGGAGCCCCATGGTTAAAAGCTGAGTTAGGGCCTGGCATCAGCGCTGACCCGTATTTCAAATTAAATTTAGGAGAAGTGTTGATGGGCGCAAACACAAATAGTTTGCAAATCGAGGTGCGCGATAACGAAGGTAAGGTCTTTTCACAATCATTCGAACAAACTTTAGATACCAACTAATATCGGGAGATTTTCCCTATGGTAAGACGTAAAAATTCTGTTCAATGCTATGAAGTTGAATTTTCATATTGAATAAAAAAAGAACAGAAAATGGATCCAGTTATCGAGCAGCAATTGGTGGATTGGCGCACTAGGGCGCTGAATATTGAACAAGAACTCAATCAAATTATTCTCGGTCTTTCTCCCGCCATTCGTTTATTGCAGATTGCCATTTTTTCACGTGGGCATGTGTTGTTAGAAGGCAATGTAGGTGTCGGGAAAACAACGCTTTTGCGTGCAGCAGCACGCGCTTTGGGTGGCGGTTACCAGCGTGTAGAAGGCACCATCGATTTAATGCCGCAAGATTTGATATATCACACGTATATTGATGCCGAAGGTAAACCAAAAGTCGACCCCGGCGCATTGATTGCGCAGGGAGAAGAACTTTCGGTATTCTTTTTTAATGAAATTAACCGTGCAAGGCCGCAAGTACACTCGTTACTTTTGCGTGTGATGGCAGAGCGCAGTGTGACCGCATTTAATCGTGAATATTATTTCCCGCATTTACAAGTATTTGCAGACCGCAACGCAGTAGAGCGCGATGAAACTTTTGAGCTACCGGGCGCGGCGCGCGACCGTTTTTTGATGGAAATTGAAGTTTCCCCTAGCCAAGAGAGTGCCATTCATAAAGCTTTAACTTTTGAAACGCGCTTTCATAATACCGATAAATTGATTGAAGCCATCTCTGAAGCTGCGCTGGATTATGAGAAGCTCACAGATTTCGTCCCAATGATTCAAGAGGCTGTCGTTGCTTCAGAAAAAATACAAAATTTTGTCGAGCATTTGCGCAAAGCGACGCACGACCCTAAAGCGTATGGCATTCAAATTCATGATGTTGAAATGTCAGAACTGATGCTTGCAGGTATTGGGCCGCGTGGTAGTAGCATGTTAGTTCGTGCTGCCAAAGTGGCCGCTTGGTTAGATGGGCGACTCAACTTAACACCTGAAGACGTGGCGACTGTGTTTCATACGGTAGTGGCGCATCGGGTATTTTTTACGCCCATTTATGAGTTGCAAAGAAGTTGGCTGGCAAAAGCCTACACCGAGGCAATTTTAAGCCACGTACCCATGCCATAAATAGCCGTGAATCATCAGCAAGCCCTCATTCACTATCGTATTAGATGGCGACCTTCAGGCCACCAACCTGGGATGGTGCGTGGCACCTCTGCCGGCATTGGTGACAGGTTACGTGCGCTTGTACTGCTGCGAGATCACCCAGACCCACGCCGTTTAGATTTGCGCGCCAGCTTGCGTGACCCATTTGAACGTCTTTTTGTACGTGACTTTTATTTAAATACTGCATTCAAGGTGATTGTGCTATTAGATAGCTCAGCTTCAATGGGGTTTAAAGGTGAGGTTTCCCGTTTCAAAATTGCCCAAGAAATTGCAAAAAATTTAGCTTTTTCAGCTTATCGATCAGGCGATGCGTTTGGGCTTTACTGTGCAAATCATGCTGTTGTAAAAGAGGCGACAATCGCGCCACGTCTTAACCGTTCAGCTTGGCTGACAGTGCAACAAAAACTCTCCACCATACTGCCGCGAGGCAACAGTGTGGATGGTTTACTTAGCGTTTCGGCGGTTCTTCCTAAAAAAAGAAGTTTGGTGTTTGTGGTGTCAGATTTTCGCTGGCAGCAGGGCAAACTTTGGCAATTATTTAAAAATTTAAGCCACCATGATGTCGTGCCTATTATGTTGCAAGATCCCGTAGAAACACATGCCATGCCGCAAAAAGGCTTGGCGACAGTGATTGATGCGGAAACTGGGCAATCTAAATTTGTATGGATGCGTGAAGGACTCATTCAGCAATTAAAAGCAGCTAGGCAGCAGCACTGGTTATCTGTCAAACACATCAGCGCGCAATTTGGCTATCAACCATTTTTAGTGAATGGCCAGTTTGATAGCGCAGCGTTAACGCAATATTTTCTGGCGCGCAATGGCTAAATTTCAATTATTAGAACCGACTATGCCACCATTTTTCAGTGCAAAATTTTGTCAAATATTCTTGGTTTTCTTCATTATTTTCACTGTCTTCGCAAGGCAAGTGTTTGCTGCCCCGCAACCGCCAATTGTAAAAGTGAGTATGCGCAATCACGGCTATACAATGGGGGATGAAATTCATCAAAAAGTTCAAATCAATTTACCTGCAAATGAAAACATTGATCCGCAAAGTTTGCCATTGGCGGGCTATATCAACCCTTGGTTGGATTTGAAAAGTGTCTCGTTTAAGCAAGAAGGGCAAACGGCAACACTTCAGTTAGTTTGGCAAATTTTCGCTACGGTTGAATTTACACAAGTGTTGAAAACACCGGAAATGGGATTAAAAACCACCGCAAATAAATCACCGAAAATCATCATCCCTCCACAACCATTTTACTATTCTGCTGTGTTACCTCAGTCTGTTGTGGATATTCAGCGTCGTCAAAATTTATCTCCTTTGGTTATTGATACTATCTCGCCCATTCTGGTTGCCAGCATATTTGCAACCTTGGCTTTGATAGGGTTTGCGGTTTGGTGGTGGTTACAAGACAGGTTTTCATGGTTACCCTATTCTGCGGGGCCAATGACTAAATTGGCAAGAAAATTAAAGGGCCAATCGGTGATTTCGCTGCATCATGCAGAGTTGGTGTATGAAACATTGAATCAATGTGCTGGTAAAAATATTTACTTAAAGAACCAAGCTACTCTTTTGGGATGTGCTACATACTTAAAGCCGTACGACACTGAAATTATGGATTTTTTATGTAAAGCAAACCAAGTCATTTATAACCATGACGCACTTGGTCGCGGCCAAAGTCAACCACCACAGAATCTTGGTGCAAGTGCTTGGGTTCAAGAGGCGGCGATGGCAGAGCGTCTTTTTCGCCGTCAAAAACGGCAACAAAAACATGTTTAAGGTAGGGTTGCTGGGTGCGTAACTTTTTTTTTGCCTTATCCCAAATTTTATGGTTATTGCCTATCGCGCTTTTGCCGTGGATAACTTATGGACTCAAGCATTTTTCATCGCCTGGGTTAGAAGATTGGCCACAAGATAAAGCCTCTCAATACCTACGTTGGGGTATTCGTGGCGCGGCAAGTTTGTTAATTGCGCTTCTCGTCATTGCAGCAGCTGGCCCATACACCGAAGGTGGCACAGAAACCCGTGTGGGGATAGGCGCAGAAATTGTGGTGGTGCTAGATAGAAGTGGCAGTATGTCAGAGGGTTTAAAGGGGCGTGAATATAATCGGCAAGCCGCTGAAGCAGGGGAATCTAACGAACATTTTTTAAGCAAAATTGAAGCGGCGCGGGCTGTATTGCTTAAATTTATGCAAGCGCGCCCAGCCGATACGTTTGGGTTGGTCGCGTTCAATGCTTCGCCCATTAGTGTTGCACCCTTAACTTCTGACCGAGCATTAGCAGAAGCGGCATTATTAAGCGCACAAAGTCAAAGCACTGGCTTTACGGCGCTGGGGCGGGCGCTTTATTTAGCACTCGATTATTTTGAAGGTCGGCCACATACCGCTTCAAGATTGATTTTATTAGTATCTGATGGAGATGCCATCATTGAACCTGAAGATCAAGAAATTTTAAAGCAAGCTTTTGCTGCGCATCGCGCGCAATTGATGTGGATTTATGTGCGGGGTGAACGGGAGTTGAGTATTTTAGATACTGTGATTGCAGGCGATAACGAAATTATCACGCAGCAAGATAAAGCCTATGCGCATAAGCAAGAGTCTGCTTCAATGCATCAGGTATTTAGCCAATTGGGGATGCCATATCAAGCGTTTGAAGTAGATAGTGAGGCTGGGCTTAAAAGTGCAATTGCCGCAGTTGAACGGGCAACGAACAAACCCACGCGTTATGAATACCGTCTACCGCGGAAAGATTATGCCGTTTATTTATATGGACTCGCTTTTTGTTTAATCGGATTTCTGTTTTGGATAAAACAGCAAGAAATCCATCATTGGCATCAAGTAAAGCACGCTGAGTAAAATATATGCAACCGCTATTCAACCACAGAAAATTTTTACACTACTTACCCAGCATCGTGCTGATAATCAGTTTTGTCTTTTTGTGTGTCAGTATTTATTTTGCTTTTCAGGCTTGGCAAGCGCATCAAGCCAATCAATCTTTCAAAGATAAAAGCTTACTTAAACAAAACGTTGATTCAAACGCTGCCATGCTCAATTACAACTTGGGCTATCTACAAATTCAACAGGGCAAAACTCAAGAAGCTTTACGTGCGTTTGGTAGCGCAGAGGCCTCAGGAAACGCAATGGTTCGTGCGCGTGCAAGATATGCGATTGGCAATTTATACTTTGACTTAGCAATGAAATCCGCAAATATCGCAGCTGGCGGGGCGCACCAACAAGCGGTTGCACAAATTGAACTGGCACGTGAAGCCTACAAAGGAGCGTTGCGGATTCAACCAGATTTGGCCGATGCAAAATTTAATTTGGAGTTGTTAGATCGATTAAGCCCCGATAAACGTACGCAAGGCTGGCAATCTGAAACCGACGGCGTGACACTCAAGCCATTTAAACGTAACGGCACCGCCATGATGCGCGATAATAAACGTAGAGGTTTGCCTTAATGTTACGCACGAAAAAATGGATGAGTTGGCATTATTTTCGCCACCTGATTATTCGATTTTTAAGGCGAAATTGGCAAAATGGCGCGCTGTTTTATTTGCTCGCAATTCTCGTTTTATTGCCTGTCTTGTTTACCCCGACCATGCAAATGTCTAGCCATGTGCAAGACACTTTGTTTGTCATCGATATTAGCGAAAGTATGAATGTGCGCGATGTTGATTATTCACATCCGCGTGCATCCCGGCTGGATTTAGCTAAAGCCTCTGTTAGAGAGTCCATGGCAAGCTTGCCTTGCGGCTCACGTGTTTCAGTTGCTTTATTTGCGGGCGATGAATCCATTGTGTTGTTCGAGCCTTTAGAAATTTGCCAGCATTTCCCCGCCATTGACCAAGTGGTTGCAAGGCTAGACACCAGAATGCGCTGGATTGGCGATTCTTGGGTGGTGCGCGCATTTGTGATGAGCATGAAAGAAGCGCAAAAACGTAATTTAAATTTGGTGATGATTACCGACGCAGATGAAATGCCACATCACAGCCAACCACGTTTAAATGAAGTGTTAGAAATGAAAGAAAGCGTGCAAGGTGTGCTACTTGGTGTAGGCGGCGAAACACCACAGCCAGTGCCAAAGTTAAATGATCGTCAAGAAGTTATCGGGTATTGGAGCAAAGAGCAGGCCGTGCTTGAAGGCAATTATCCAAATTTACTTTCATATGTGAAAGATTTGCCGGAAGGTGCGACAGCGCCTGCCGGTGCGCTTGATGAGGTGATTGAACATTTATCTGCTTTTAACAAGTCATTCTTAAAAAATATAGCAGAAGCAGCGCAAATGACTTTTGCCCATATTCAACAGCCAAAAGACGCGGTAAATGCCATTAGGGATATACCTTTAAAACAAGAAGAAAACGCAGAACAGGATGCACGTTGGATTTATGGCTTAATTAGCGTATTGTTGGTGTTGCTGGCTTGGTTTTGGCATACACTGCCCACAAAAATCGTTTCTAGAAAATCCATTAATCAAGCACGCCCACTTGTTTGACTAAAAATATTTCACAAGCACCATCACCACTGTCATTGCGAACACGTGATGTTGCCCAAATAAAGCCATCTTCTGCTTTTACGTCCACCAAAAAACCGGACATTTCAATTTTTTGACCCCGTTGAATTTGTGATATTTTTTCGAAAATTTCTGGGCTGTCTGGGATCAAGTGCAAGTTTGTGCTCATTAATTCAATTTGATTTCTTGGCAATGGAAATTCATTCACATTCCAATAATAAAAACGATTGTTCTGCCTAACAGCAATGTGCTTCAAAATGGCCGGATCGGACATTTTTTGCCAACCAACCACAAAATCAAATGGCGCAATGTCAGCACGCTCGTCAGCCAAATAGTGACGCTTGGAAATAACCAATCCTTTTAAATGAAATTCATCTGTGGGGGCAATTTGGTAGCCCCCTTTATTTTGCCAAACATAGTCTTTGATGACAGATTGCTGAGGTGCATCAAATATGCGTTCACCAGCTACAAACTGGCTGAAAAAGCGACCGTTAGCTGATCGTTCGGGTTGATCAACGGGTTTATGAAAATCAATGACTTCTTCAGCTTGTGAAGACGAGATAAAACTTGCTATCAGCAAGCTACATGCAATGAATTTATGCATGATCTTGGTCAGCTAATGATTAAGTAAAACTACTGAATGCGTCTAAACGGCCCAACACAATCTTTAATGTCTTCAGAGTCGCAAGAAACATATTGATTGCCAGTTGGGTGAAACATGACGAATTTTTTATAAACTTCGCCAGTGTTGTTTTCGTAACTTTCGCCGCAGTCTTTGCCGCCTTTGTCTTCAATAATTTTTAGACTGACCGCGTAATAGCCTTTTTCAGTCGGTTTGTCGCTGATGGTATATTCCGCGGTGGATTTTTCCTCTCCGCTCGAAATATAACTGGAGTTTTCAACGCCAAAAATGTAGTTCTCTACACAACTGTTTTTGATGTTGACCCATTCCCAAGTACCTTGTAAAGGGTTTTGTGGCTGTGTTGTTTCTGCTTGAACTTGCAGTGATGCAAAAAGAAAAGTGAGTAAAGTAAATGTACGCATCATATTTCCCTCAAAAACCATTAAAAGATTTACGTATAAACCACCTAATGCGTTGGTTTTAAATGAAACATAAAAGTTCATTTTAACCCTTCACTGATAATAATTTAGAAATAAACTGGTTGTAAATTTTATTTATGGAACAGATTTTGCTGTATTTTGTTGTTGTGTAAATATTGGTTCAACATGTATGAATACTAAAAAACATAGTCTTGTAATCATCACCTTTATGTTGAGTATTTTTCTGGTTCTTGTAAGTCAAGCATCTTTTGCGAAAGCATGTCGGATATCTAACTACGCTTATGAGATCGATTGCATTAAATTAGACTATCTAAATAAAAACGACTTTGATGTTACGGTTTTCAAAGTCTCTGCTACTGTTCGCTATCCACGTCCTGAACCGATCATTTGGATTCCAGATGGCCTCGTCATTCAACCAACAGAACGTGCGTCGAGTATGATTGCAGTCTTATCTAGAGTGCGAGGAAAGCGTGATTTTCTATGGATAGACTTGCAAAGCCCGCAAAAGGATACTCTGCAGGCTTGCAACCCTGATGCTTACATCACGGAATTAAAAATTGCCAACATCTCCAACCGCCTTGATCCATTTCATTCACCAGATATGTTGATGAATTGTCAAAAGAATATTGCTCAACTTAAAGATAAAAATGCATTCTCTTATGAAAATATTGCTGCTGTTTATGAAAGTATGAGGAAAAAATTAGGGGTGAAGCAAGTCGTGGTTGTGGCGGAAGGGCGAGGCGCGGAGATTGCACTCGCATGGCAACAGTTAGCTCCGGAAGCCATTCGTTTTGCGGTCATGGATAGCCCGGTTTTTAACAAGTTAGATTTCAATATTGAACAGGCGGTTTCGCAAGAAAATGCATTAATGGCAGTCTTTAATGCTTGTCAAAAAAGTACGCAATGCCAGAAAAATTACCCTAATCCTCAACATGATTTTTTGTCGATCTTAGAAAAATTACCACAAACAGTTTCGGTACAAGACCCATTAACTTTGCAAAACACAAGCTTTGTAATGGATGATCAACTGTTTTTGCAGGCCATGCAAGTTTTACTGCGCGCCCCAAGTCGGGCTAAATCGTTGCCGATGTTACTGAGTAGCGCACAATCTGGTGACTGGCAACCTTTAGTTGGCATGTTGAGTGTTGGCTGGTTTAGAAGGAATAATGTAGCCAATTTTGGGCTATATATAATTGAAAGCTGCAAAAAGTTTGATGAAAGTGAAACTGGCCGTGCGCAAGGACTCAATAGCATCGCAACTTGGTTTTTTCAAGTAGGGCAAAATCGACTGCGAGGAATGTGTGGTGAAACACAGTCGATACCAGTCAATAGCACTGTGTTTCATGCGCCTAGCTTGGTGCTGAGTGGTGGTGTTAACCCTACGCGTCAAAAATCCCTTCCGCCCTTTAAATATAAAACGGTCGTTGACGCTAAAAATGCAGGTGCAAATCTGCTCGGTTATGGCTGTACGAAAGATGTTGTTTACCGCTATTTTAAGGCGTTGGATGCTGTAGAAGATACCGCATTTTCACCTGAACTCAAAAGCTTGGATGCTAACTGTATTACAGCTATTCCTTACCCATCGATGGACACTCAGCCATTTTTCTTGAAAGGTGCACAATGATTTCGGCGCAGGGAATTAGCAAAACGTTTTATTCCGGAAGCAAAAACAATGCAGCGCGGGTTGATGCTTTAAGCTTTGTCGATTTGACTGCAAGAGACGGGCAAATTACTGCGTTACTTGGTCCCAATGGTGCGGGTAAAACCACCTTTTTGCGCATCCTTGCTGGGCTGGAAAAATCTGGGGGCGGTGAACTTAAAATCAATGGGTTAGATAGCATTTTAGCGCGTCAGCAATATGCGTATTTGAGTGATGGCTGTGGGCTTTATCCGCGGTTAACCGCTTATGAAAATATTGCGTACTTTGCTGAACTTTACGGGCTTAATAAGCCGGCTGTAGCCGCAAGCATAGAAAGGCTAACGCCTCATTTGGATTTGGCGCCGTTGCTTAGTCGTAAAGTGGCTGGTTTTAGCCAAGGTCAACGTATGCGTGTAGCGATTGCGCGGGCGATGGTGCATGATCCGCAAACCATTGTGCTTGATGAACCGACCAATGGGCTGGATCTGGTTTCAGTGCGACGTTTACGTTCCTTTTTAAAATTTTTGGCAAGTCCGCAAGGCGGCAATAAGTGCATTTTATTTTCCACGCACATCATGCATGAAGTTGAGAAATTGGCTGATTACGTTGTGATTATTTCGAACGGAAAAATAAGATCACAAGGTAACGTTGCAGAAATCAAGGCGATGGCGAATGTGCAAGATTTTGAAGAGGCCTTCGTCAAACTCACTAAACTGGAGGCGAGTTAATGGCTGCTATTTTGGTGATTTTCAAGAAAGAACTAAAAGATATTTTGCGTGATACACGTGCTTTATTGACGGTTTCTATTGTTTCTATTTTGGCTGGCCCTGTAATTTTGCTAATGATTTCCAATATGTTAGCTGGCTTTGAAGCGCGCGCTGAACGGCGGATTGTTGTAGTGCATGGCATTGAGCATGCCCCCTCTTTAGAGAATCATTTGTTGCGTGAAACTGCGCAAATTGAAACCGCACCAGTTGATTATGAACAAGCCTTACTTGATGGACGCATGGTTGACCCTGTGCTGATTGTGCCGCTGGATTTTGAAGAAAAATGGCAAAAGGGTGAACCGCAACAACTTACAGTCATGACTAACTCGTCTAACGCTAGAATTAATGCAGGCGTGGGGCGCTTAAAACGCTGGGTAAGTGGCTTAGCTGGAGATCAAGCTTCAATGAATTCAGCCATCGCTGGTTTTTCTCCTAATGCAAACGAGTTATTAAGATTTGAAGATATTGATTTAGCCAATGCACGCGCGCAATCGGTAAAAATTTTTACCATGCTACCGTATTTTTTAGTCCTCGCCGCCCTGTATGGTGTGTGGGGTAGTGCGCTAGACACTACCGTGGGTGAAAAAGAACGCGGTACGTTGGAACCTCTCTTGGTGTTGCCACATTCCGTTTGGCGTGTGATTTTTGCCAAATGGCTGGCTGTTTTTTGTATTGGCGCAATCATTACCAGCGTTGCAGTGTTAAGTTTTATTCCTGCTCAAACGATGATGCATAGCGAAGTACTTAAAACAATGTTTGCTTTTGGATGGCCAGAAGTTGTAACGACGTTAGTTTTAGTTTTGCCGCTCACGGGTCTGTTTGCAGCTTTATTAATGCTAGTTGGCGCGATGGCAAAATCTACGCGGCAGGCGCAAGCTAATACAACGCTTGTGCTACTTGTGAGTACCTTTTTGCCGATGATGTTTCAGATGCAGATGGGTGAACAGCAACTTTGGCATGCGTGGTTGCCAATGGTTGCTCAGCATTACCATGTGCTGCAGATGTTTAAGGGAGAGGCAATGAATTGGTTTGCGATATTTGGAACGGCATTTGCGAGCATTGTTTTTAGTTTGTTATTGTTGCTGATGACGGTACATTTTTTTCAATCTCGAAGTCATCGATAAAAAAGCAATAAATTTTAAATGTTACAAATTGTTAAATTATTGGCTGTAAACAACCATATGGTTGTGTGCTGGCTAAAATCAACCAAACTATAATTTTTAATTAAAAATAAAACAATATAAATCAATGCGTTAAATCAAATTTTATGCGGCATGACTCTTGCAGTTATTAATGCAAGGTGGACATGCTTAAAGCAAATAACTTTTAAAATTTTGAGGAAAACGATCATGATTCATGTCTATATTGGTTTTGATGAACGCGAAACAGGGGCTTTTCATGTGCTGAGTCATAGCATACATATGCACGCTTCGCAGCCTGTTTGCATTACCCCCATTATGTTAAGTCAGCTCAAAGGCGTTTACGCGCGAGAGCGTAATCCGTTGCAATCTACAGATTTCTCATTCTCGCGCTTTTTAGCGCCATACCTAGCCAATTATGAGGGTTGGGGCATTTTTATGGATTGCGATATGGTAGTGCAAGATGATATCGCCAAACTATGGGCGCTACGTGATGAACAATATGCGGTGATGTGTGTCAAGCATGACCACCAACCTAAAGAAGACACAAAATTTTTAAATGCTGTACAAACAAAATATCAGAAAAAAAATTGGTCTAGTGTCATGTTATTTAACAATGCCCGCTGCCGCGCCTTAACACCAGAGTTTGTCAACACCGCAACGGGGTTAGAACTTCACCAATTTAAATGGTTAAGTAGTGATGACGAAATTGGCGAAATTCCGCAAGCATGGAACCATTTAGTTGGCTACAACGCACCTAACCCAAATGCCTCATTAATCCACTTTACCGAGGGCGGGCCATATTTTGAAGAATATGCAGATTGTGAGCATGCTGCACTTTGGAATAATATGAAGCAAGGTATGTTGCGCGTAGACCAACGTAATAAAAAGCAAGTGGCGTAAAATAGCTCAATTTTTAATGATTGAGAATTAAATACATGCTGCAACGCAGACATTTTCAAAAAAGCCAATACGGCCAAGGCATGGTGGAATATGCGATTTTGCTGATTCTCACCGTGACCTTGGTCATTGGTGGTATTGAGTTGGCGTCTGCAGCGCTTGCTTCAGGTAAAGCTTCCGATGCTGCTAAAGCTGGTGCTAGTGATTTGGCGTCGATAAATGAAATAAGGTTGAAGGCACAAGGGAATCAAGAAAAATATTTGCGCCAGATAGATATGATATTGAATGGTGCAACATTTGCCGTTGATGAAAATGGTGCCTTTTCAGAGTCCAACGACCCTCTAACAACCACAAGTGCCTTACCTGCAGAGTTCGAAAATTACGTTAAATTTCTCGACTCATTCAGAGGCGAGTTTATATTGGACTTAACTGATGGTGCTAGCGTTACCTACGAAGATATTATAAGGGAGTACTTAGAAATCTTTGACGTTGATACCCCAGATTTATATTTCTTTGATGATTATAACAAGGATATAGCAACCAATCCTGATGATGACGCAAATGTAGATGGTGCCACTGGGGATTTAGAGGAAATTATTGCCAGCATTGATGGCATTATTGACACCGATAATGATGGCGATGTGGATGGCGATGATGCAGATGGTGAAATAAGTGTTGAAGAGCTAATTTATGCAGTTCAACAAGGTAAAATTAAACAAGAAATATTGAATCTAGCACCTACAGATGCCGATGACACAGGGGATCCTACAGTTGCCGATGACAATGACAAAGTCGTCCGATATAAAGCCTTACTTTTATTTGAAGAATTAGAGCTTGCGCTTCTCCCATTAGACCCAAGAGTTGCGCTTAGTGAAAGCACTCCGCTTATTGGTGACCATATTCCAGACTACGTGGCAAATATGTCTGCATTTCAAAGACCTGCATGTACTGTGGATTTAGGAACTGGTGAGCTTGAATACACCACTGGTTTCCCCGGAACTGATGATGCGGATGGTGTTGCTAAAACAGCAGTTGAAGTAGAGGATGGTATAACTATTGATGCGCCGGCGGTTTATTTGTTTAATCCGTTGCCAGTTGACGCAGTGAGTTGCCAAGGCAATGATGCGGCTAGAGGCGGACGTTCCCGCATGAGTATTCTCATGGGCGGTCACGGTAAGGAAGGGGAGGAAAACTATTTCCCTGGTTTACCCAAACTCAATCAAGCCTTTTATGGGCAATATACAAGAGTTTGCCTAAACAATGCGAATGAGTATGTGGCATGTGGTAGTGCTAACGTTGCACAAGAGTTACTTAAGCCGCCAGGTAAATTTTGCTTAAGTGACGTTGCAACTACGGGTGTGGATAGTTGTCCGGGGATAGAAGAAGATCATATTGAAACCAGTGGATATTATTTCTGGGGTTTCCCAAGTGGACAAGACAAATTTAAATGGATTTACGATAGACCTGATGCGCCAGAGTTTAGGCCAACCATGCAATTAACTTGTAATAATCAGGGTGAAGATTCTGATGGTGATGATGTCAGCCAATATGTTTCAAGTGAATCGTGTGACCCTACTTTAAGTGAGGAACCAGTAAAAACCGTTAGAATTAATGTGCGCTATCGCTCCGTGTTTGAATCTTTCCTCACTTTTGGCTTAATGGAACTGACAAACCCCAATGGCATTGCGAATCTGGCAGATTATTTTTACGATCCAAGTAACCTGAGAGCACTGGGCAATGGTGCTATTGGGGTGCCGATTGCAGGTTCAGAGTTAGGGCCAAAAAGCGCAAACAAGAATCCAACAGTGAAAAACTTTAAAGATTTTAGAGGCTGTTTCGATATCAATTTAGAAACCAACCAAGTGACTTCATGTAACTAATTAGATGCACGAGAAAAATAATTTATGGCACAGCAAAATACACGGGTAAGACAACAGCAAAGACAGCGAATGATGTTCATTTTGTTCTTTTTATTGGTTGCTGGCGGGGCAGCGTTCTACTTCTTTGCCTCAAAACCTGAAGCTGCGAAAAAAGTAAAAGCACCGCCACCAAAAGGCGCGATTGCAATTCCTGTGGCAAGAAAAGATATTCCACTTGGCACACGCATTTCAAATAAGATGGTCACAATGACGTATAGAAATCCTCGTCAAGTGCCTGTTGATGCGCTACTTGCAAAAGAGGAGTTTATCGGGCGCTATACCACCAAGCCTGTATTGGAAGGGCAGTATTTTCAGCAAGAAGATGTGGGGGTTGAAGGTGCTGTTGGTGGTTTTTCAGCGATGGCAACACCAGGAAAGCGTTTAATTGTGATTAACGCAAATTCATTTCCTGGATCAATCGAAACTTTAAAAGTGGGTGATCATGTCGATTTGCTTGCTTTTCAGGGTTATAGAGCTGCTGCTGGCAATAATAGGCGAAGAAATAGTGGCGCCGTCGATGGCACCCAACCGGGTCAAGCCCCAAGAGCAAATAGAAATAACAAAACATCATCAAACATACTAGCTGACCCCGTTAGTCCTGCAAGTGCAACCTTAATTGCAGAAAATGCTGAGATCATGAGCGTTACCAACAGTAAAAAGACTAATAATAAGAGAGGTGGGCGGGGTAACTTTATTGTTTTTCAAATGTCTCCTCAAGACGCTCATGTGACAACACTGATGATTGCTTCTGACGTGATGTTAAGAGCGGTGTTTAGACCATTCGGAGACAACACGCGCCTTACATCGGATAAGCCGCCTGCTATTACGACTAGGTTGCCAAAGGCTGTACTTGACCCTGAGTTGATTCAGGTTATTGCAAATGGTAAGACTTACGTGACTAAACCCAACTCAAAAATATTTCTGAGTGATGAAGAGGCGGCTAAAGCATTGCAAGGGGTTGATGCGCCTAATATCATTTACGGTAAGCCAGTCTCTTTAGAAGATAATTCAGGTTCAGCGAAAGCTACCGAAACAATTACGAAAGATGAAGAGTTAGTTGACCCATCAGATGCCGGTGAAAATACTAATAAACCAGCAAAAACTCGGAAAAGTGCGCAATTAACACAAGAGCAAGTTTTTGTGGATGATGAAGTGATAACTGACGAAGTTTATTAAAAAAATTTCTTAAGTTAATTTACTTTTTCCCGAGGCTCACTAGGCTGCTTCTTTTGCTCCAAGTAATACCACTTATGAGAGAAACAATGCCTGTAATCAAAATAAGTTGGCCTAAATGCATTAAAAAGCGCATTGATGTCATCATTTGCTCTTTTTTCGTAACGCTCGAATCGTCAAAAAGGATGCCATATAAGCTGATCGTATGATTTTCAAACATCAAAGTTTTTAAAAGTGCAAAACCAGCAAAATTCTGAGAGAGTGCAAACACCACTCCAATAAGCATCAAATAGCAAAATCCGGAAAGACTTGCAGAGGTTTGCGTTTTACTGAAGCAAACAATGATGGCCGCAACTAATATAAGTGAAATACTTGAAAGTACAACCGTTGGGCCAACCAAATAAAACGCATTCATTGAAATTAACCAGCGTGGCTTTAAAATGCCAATCATTAATACCACCGCGACAATAGAAAGTGTTAGATGAAACAAAACCTTAGCGATTAAAATTTGCCGAGGGCTAGCGGTAGTAAGTGAAATGGCATGTAAGACACCTTTTTCTTTCTCACTTGAAGTAAGCGAAATAAATAGCGCGCAACAGATAAAATATTGGGCAGAAAAAATAAGCATGGCGCTGACCATGGCTTTAGATTTTGCGTTGCTTAAATCAAAACCTGCGTTAGGTTTTGCGTCAGTTTTATTTTTAAACCCCTCAATTGACTGTTGAATCGAAAAATCACTGTAAAAGGCTGACATACTGGAAAGTAACCAGCGAGAAAAACCATGCAGCTTTAATTGATCCTTCTGACTGGTTCTGAACACAATGTTGATGGTTAGTTTTTCTGGCTTGCTTTTTTGGGGGTAAAAGGTAATTTCAGCAGCACAGTCAGTGCTTTTGTTATAGCTGATTCTATTGTTACCCGAGTTTAACTTTTCAACTAAAAAAAACTGTACAGGTATTTTAGGGTTAGTGTTGCGTTTGAGATGATTTATGAGTGGCGCAGCATTGCTATAGCTGATTACGCACGGACTAAGTTGTTGTAAGCGGCTGTTTTTTTGGATGTTTTTTGTTTCGATATTAACCAAGAAAGCCATCAAAATTAACAGGCCCACTGCCATTAAAGCGGAGGGATTGTGCTTTAATCGTTGAAATTCTTTTTGGTAAAGAATTAAAATATTTTTTAAGTAAAAAGTGATCATCTCGTTAATTTGTGCAAAATTCATTGATGTATTCACAATCTTTTTCAATCTGAACTTCTTCAACGGGGGCACTAGGCGCGGCTTCTATTTCACCACTTTCATTATCTTCGCCTGAAAACTCTCGAGCTTTTTTCTTGTATTCGCGATAATAATCGATACACCCTTGTAACTCAGGACTTATTGTTGCTAAATGAATAAATCTTACACATTCTTCTTCGTCTGTAATCGCATGTATTTTTGCCCAATCATAACCATGCTGATAGTTTTCATCTTTCTGATTTTCTCTCTTATTTGAAATGTCTTCTTGAATACCGCAAGAACTTAGCGTCGAACAGACTAAAACAACAATGACTGGATGTGTAAACGGAGTTCTCATGTGTAAATCTCGCCAGTTAACTTTTTAAAAACATCTTCAAAACTAAATTCTCTGGAGTGCACACGCACACAGTGTTTTTCTAAAATTATATCTGCCAATTTTTGGCGTTGATCTTGTTGATCAAGATGAATTGTTTCTCGATGCATTTCGCCATTTTCATCGTATTGCACATCGCAAAATCTTTCAGCATGCTTGGTAATAAACGAAGTAGGGGTCTCACAAGCGATTAATTTACCCTTAGCTAAAATAGCAACACGGTCACAAATCTCTTCAACTTCTTGCATATCATGTGTGGTTAAAAAAACCGTCACACCTTGAGCAGTGAGTTCTCTTAGAATTTTTCTGACAAGTTGAATGGAGTGTGCATCTAAATTTGCAGTTGGTTCATCAAAAAAAACAAGTTGAGGTGAGTGTAGAAGCTCTCTTGCTATCAAAAGCTTTTTTTTCATGCCCTTTGAGTAGTTAGCCACTTTTACATTCGCAGCTTCAGACAATTGAAGCTTGCTCAGCCAATAATCTACTTTTTTTTGATCAATACGATAGAGTTTGGCGAATAACGCTAAGTTTTCTCGTCCTGTAAAATCCTCAATATGATTTTCAGTATCTGGCACGTAACCTATGGTTTTTTTAATTTGATCGAATTGAGTTTGAAGCTGGAATTGACCAATACTGACTTCACCAAAGGAAGGCTTAATAGCTCCGGTAAGCACTTTAATTGTCGTGGATTTTCCAGCGCCATTGGGGCCCAAAAAACCAAATAGCTCACCTTTTTTGACTTCTAAATTTAAAGAATTAACCGCAGTGAACTTTCCAAAGTTGACGGATAATTGATTAATTCTAATCATTTTTTATGATAGTGAGTGTGTCAGAAATATTGATTTTTGATGCTTTACCTACTTGCAATTCCAAAACGTAATATGCACTTCTATAAAACTTGGAGATCTTCCATGGTTTCATTTCATAAACGATATCAATGACTTGCAAGTTTTTATTCAAAAAGATGACATCCACGGAATAACCCATAAAATGGGTATGAATTTGTTGACATGGGCTAATCAACAATCCTTCCTGAAAATTGAGTGGCTCAGTACCAAGCAGACCTTTCAACCGAGAAAAAAAAGTATTTGCGAGTTTTATTTCTCTAGCAATTGGTTTTTGGGTTGTTAGATTTTCGATAGTGTAGTTGTTGTTATTTTTCATGTTAAGCTTTAGACATAATATCCTCGAAAATTTGTATAATTCTATTCACACTTGGGCCTGCAGCTACAAGCATCACAGCGGGAAGAATCATGAAAACCATCGGCATCAGCATTTTAATTGGAAGGCGTTCCGCTCTTCTCATGACCGCCGCTTCATTTTCTCTTAATAGCGTATTCGCATGTAATTTTAGTACGGCTCCAAGTGATGAACCTGTTTGATCTGCTTGAATCATAGCTGCCGCCACATCTGAAACTGTTTGCTCACTTGTTCTAGATGCCCATAATCGGAGTGCTTCATTGCGTCGACGCCCACGTTTCATCGCTTCACTCATAATGGAAAGGTCGAAATATAAGGGGTGTTTTAAGTCTGACTCTTTGATAACATGGTTGATTGCTGCTTCAAATCCTAACCCGCTTTCCATAATAGCGGCTGTCATTTGTAAGGCATTAGGGAGTTCTTCCTTAATTAACGTCAGTCGCTTGTTTTTATTAGATCTTAATAAGGCTTTAGAGATTAAAAATAAAATTGCACCGCCAAATAAAGCGGTAAAAATTAAATTGGTAAAAACCTTACCTGTGATTGTCGAAACGATGACAGCAATTAAACAGCCAAGGGAAAAAATTAGTAATGAACCCTGCGCTGAGCTAAGGTACTCGGCCAAATAATAAACGAATCTGTCGTTACCAGTTAAACCATAATCGCCGGCGGCAAGGTCAACATCATCTATGTCTGAGTCACGCCCGCTCATCCCAAAATTTAGGCGTTCACGTGTTTTGTAGCGTAAGTAATATGCTCTGAATCCCATGGCAGGAATTGCAATGACGAGCGCTAAAAGTAAAATATAGAGCAGCATGATCTTCTTAATTAATTACGTAATTTTGCAATTTGCTGTAACCAAATGAAGCCTACTATGGTGGAAAGTGCAGCATAGACCAACATGTTTGTCCCAGTTGACGTTGCTAACATGGCGTTAATCAAATCTGCCCGGTAAAAATATTGCAACGCAAATAAAGCAAAGGGTAGCGAGGCGAGTACCCATGCTGATAATTTTGATTGTGCAGTTAAAGTGCTGACTCTTAGTTCTACACGTTTGTTGAATTCAATCGATTCGAGGATGTGTTCAAGAATAGAAGTCATCTGGCCTCCTGACTCCCACTTTAAACGTATACCAGTGGCAATTAGTTTGGTATTTTTAGTCCCCCAAAAGTCAGCCCATTCTTTCCAAACCACATTAGGCGTTCTACCTAGTTGCAAGTTATTCATCACGCTTGCAATCGAGTCTCGCATTGGGTTGCCGGCATTCTTTACGGTTGATTGCAGTGCTTGAATTGGGGTGCCACCAGCACGCATGGTGGTGAGCATGCTGGTAATCATACTTGCCAACTGGTCATCATTTCTTTTTTGTTGTTTAGCCGCAAGAAACTCAAAAAAATACCAAACGAGCGTGGGAATAGCAAAGATGATAGCAATAGCTATAATGGGTTTTTTTGTAAAAAAGTAGGCTAGACCAGCAGCAATGATAGTTACAAGAAAGAGCGTATTAACAATTTGCAAAAAAGAATATTCAACATTTGATCTGCGAATTAAAAGGTCTAACCTTCTGGAGAGTGCGCTTGAGTAAAGAAGTTTTCTGAAAGCTTCTAACTTAAGTAAATCAGATGCACCATCCCACAGGCTAACCTCTTCTTGCTCTTGAGCTTTAAATCCAAAGTTTAGCCTATCAATTAGATTGTTTACTTTTGTTGAGGAGTAAAAATCGTATGCAAGGTAAGCGATGAGTAGAACGAAAACAATGATAAAGAGGGTGGACATCGTCAATAACCTAAATACTTAACGTTTGAAGAGGTCACTACTCACTTCTACACCGCGTTCGTGCATAAGTTCAAGAATAGCTGGAACAATACCCGTGGATTGCATCGTCATACGATCACCATCTCGTTTTGTCACAAAAATGTCTTGCAACAAAATGGTATTGCTTTCAATGCCAGTCACCTCAGTAATATTGGCAATTTTTCTGGAGCCATCCGAATAACGGTTCACATGGACAATCAAATGCAACGCTGAACCAATTTGTTCACGTAGAACTCGTTGTGGCAAATCTAATTCCGCCATCAACATCATCGTTTCCATACGCGCCAGAGTGTCTCTTGGGCTATTTGAGTGTAAGGTTGCCAAGGAACCGTCATGGCCAGTGTTCATCGCTTGCAACATATCTAAAGCTTCAGCTCCACGCACCTCACCGACAATAATTCGGTCAGGTCTCATCCTTAAGGCATTCTTTACAAGATCTCTGATGGAAACTTGCCCTTTACCCTCTGTGTTTTCCGGTCTAGATTCTAACCTAACCACATGTTGCTGATTAAGTTGCAATTCAGCAGTATCTTCAATAGTTAAGACGCGTTCACCTTCGCCAATAAATTGAGATAGGCAATTTAACATCGTGGTTTTACCTGAACCCGTACCTCCCGAAACGATAATGTTCAGTTGTGCTTCAACCGCGAGTTTTAGAAACTCAGCGGCTTCATGTGAAAGGGCACCATGCCCAACCAACTCGCGCACATCTAAAATATTACGCATAAATCTACGGATGGACATCACTGGCCCGTTAAGCGCCAACGGGGGAATAATGACGTTAACCCGACTACCATCAGCAAGTCGAGCATCAGCCATTGGGCTAGCCTCATCCACGCGTCGACCTACACGCGAAAGAATACGCTCTATTGTGAGCATTAAATGACTGTTATCGTGAAAGTTAATCTCGGTTAATTCGAGTAGACCATGACGTTCAATATAGATATTATGCGGGCCATTGACCAAAATGTCGGAAACAGTGCTATCAGTCATTAACGGTGAAAGTGGACCCAATCCTAAAACTTCATATAAAAGGTCTTCAACAAGTCGCTTTCGTTCTGGCCTCGTTAAAGGCAGAGACTCCTGCTCGATACTGTTATTAACATACTCCGTCACCGCCGACTCAATTTGTCCAAAGGTGGCATCACTTACAGCTTGTGGATTCAGTAGTTCAATCAACCCCTTATGTAATCGGTGTCTCACCTGCGCATAGGCGGAACTTGAAACGGTATGGGTTTCTTTTGTGCTGTTTAGTAATCCTGACTCAATAATCGGTGCCTGATTGAGCGCCACTAGCCTTTCGGACAAAAGGTTGTATTGACCAGACTCATGATTTTTTAACTCAGACCTTAAATTCTCCGCTGCCATTTTTTAAATATCCAGCCAGTTTCTAAATTTACGTACTTGTACCGCTAAAGGGGACTCAGGTTCTATCGGCTCCGATTCTACATTGATGAGTTTGTCAACCACACTACTCAACACAAGGGAGATTCTGCGGTCTGGAAACATCTGTACAACCGGCTTGCCAGAGTTGGTGGCAATTGTTGCATGGTTGTCGTACGGAATGACCGCTTCTATTGGCCACCCTAAAGACTCCGCGACGAGGTCTGGTTGAACATTGCCTTTAAAATCTGTGTAACGATTCAATATCACACGAATCCTGTTTTCACCGTAGCCTGCTTTCTTTAACATTTCCAAATTGTAACGAGCGCTCCTGACCGCTGGAACAACTGCTTCTGTCACTAAAACAATTTCGTCAGATAAATCCATAAGGGATAGGTTTAAGCTGGACAAGAGGGGGAATGTATCAACAATTGTCCACTGAAAAGTGCCTTTTGAAACAAGCAAAATTTTCGACAAAGGGTCTTCAGAGAAATCTAAACCAAGCGGGTCGTCACTACTATGAGCGAGAACGTGTAACCCACTTGGCGGATGGATGGTCATAAGTTCTTTGAGAAGTTGCCCATCAAGCCGCTTGTATTCAGCAACAGCATCTCTCAGCCATCGCTCTGGTCTTAGATCCATCATCGGGGCGACATTTGGAGCCTGCGTGTTGGCATCAATTAAAGCGGTACTTCCTTCACCAAAACGTTCTTGCAGTAAAACAGCAAGATTACACGCAAGTGTTGTTTTACCAACACCACCCTTGCTAGAGAAACAAATAAGCACTTTTCCTGACCGATTGGGCTGTGTGGTTGATGCACCTAATTTACTGTGTTCAAATTTTTCAAGAATATTAAAGACTTCTTCATCTTGAACCGGTTGATTTAGAATTTCCCTTGCACCAGAGCGCATTGCACGCGACATGATTTCAGTGCTCAGTTTATCTACACTGATCGCGACAACCCGATTCGTTACACGGGCCAATTGTTCAAGTGTAATCATCCCAGCTTCAATGTTACGGGTAAGGTCTAAAAACACCAATTCAGCCTCAAATTGCTCCGCAATTTCAATGCCTTGCCCCATAGATTCTGCGGTACGTAGGCTGACTATGATGTCTGTCATGCGCAAGCATGCCGCTTGCACTTGTTGCCGGAAAGCTGTTTGACCACTAATAATGACTACACGCATATTTATACTTTATTAATTTGCTGATTGCTGGTTGTACTTATCTACCAAAAGATTAAGCTCGTTTTCAACTTTTTTTGATTCCTTAAAAGGGGCATGTTTAAGCGCACTTTGATAAGCCTCAATGGCACGAACAGTGTAATTTAATTTAGCCAGCAATCTAGCCTCTAAAATGTTTGCTTCATAGTTTGTTCGGTCTAATTGTACTGCCAAATGCGCTGAGCGTAGCGCTTCACCTAGGTCACCATCTCCCATGACTGACTTTGCATAAAGCAAATGCCATAGTGGTACTTGCGGATCGTATCGGATTAGTTTTTGATAGTATTGCGCCGCCGAGGCGAAATTCTTCGAGCCATACTCACAGTCAGCGATTAACTTGTAACTTAGCATCACTTTAGTTTCAAGTTTATTTTTTTGTAATTCAGGTAGAGATTTTTTCAAAGCATTTACAATCGCGGGGCATTCTGCCTTTGCTTTGGCGTAATCTTTTTTAATTGACTTCACTTTGTCTCTGTAGTCATCTGCTGTTTTTTCAGCCACGGTGACATCCCATTTTTGAAAAAACGTAATGACGAAAAACAAGATTAAAGCACTTACTAGTACGATGAGTAGTTTGATTTTAGAGTTTTTCATTATTGTATGTAATTCGTAAGCTAAAGCTAATTCCATTAAAAATCATATTTCTGTCAAATTTGACTAGTTGATATTAAAAAACGGGTCGTCAAAAACATTATTCTTTTTACCGGCTTTAGTTTGTTGCTCATACAGATGTAAATCATCACTGTTGGCATAATATACATCTGTGGTTCGGTGGACATACACATCACGATTGAGAATAGATGTTGTAATAATAAGCTCTAACCTCGAAGACCCAGCTGTCGACCATGCATCGGCGGCAATACCAGCAGTAACAATGTCTTTATTCAAATGAAGAGAGTCGGCTACATCCCTAATCACAATCAGACCAGTTGCTAGAGCCGTCCATTTGAAATTTGAAGCGAGCGAGGATGTCATTCCCGACTCAAATTTCACCGGCTGAATTTTATAGTTGTAGATCGTACTGTTGATTTTATCCTTGCTGACCAAAACACCTTTTTTAACCAAATGTGTTGTTAGAAAATCATGGAATGCGCGACTAAATGGCGTTTTTTCTGAGTATAAATTAATGTAGACAGGTTTATCTTGAAGCCCTTTTTTTGCCAACATCCCTTGTAGTTGACCGGATAAATCACTAGCAATGACTTCCCAATGCGCAGATGCATTAAGCTTTTTTTGGTAGCTTGGTTCAAAATTTTCTGATAACGGTGCTTCCGGATAGTATGCAGCAGGATTGTTTGGCGTAGCACAAGCCGCAAGTAGTCCTGCCAGTGCTAATACCATACTGATTTTTGAGTAGTTTTTAATGGCTTTTTGCATTTTAATTTAACTTAAACATTGGTTAATTTTAACTATTACTCGAAAAGTTTAGCGATTATTGAACTTGGTAATCGATTGCGTATTGATATTGCTTCTTAGGAAGCTCAATGTAAGCAGAGGCCCCAGAATGAATGCCATTTTTCATTTCAGGTGGAACCGCAAATTTCACAAGCTGATTTATATTGCCGTCAATCGCTCCAACTGCAATTTTCCATTTTGACCAATCAGCCTGTGGTGGGGTGTTAGATGTTCCTTTTTTTAGCGCACTCCTAAAGTAGTCAACTTTTTCTTTACCTGCTAAAAAGTTAACTACCACGACTTTAACCCTTACGGTATCACCAAGTTGTGATGAAACATCTTCTTTAAGTTGTTTAGTATCAGATGTGTCAGGTTCGTTTTTTTTTAAATCTTGTTTTGTTGAGATTGTCTTTGTTTCACTTAAATCATTTGCTACTTTTATTGAGTTGGTTGGTGCGGAAGCCGTGTTTTGTGGAATTTCTTGCGTTGATTTAATCGGGTTTTCTGTAGTTTGTAAAGAAGGCGGGGGCGCTACCACTGTGGACGTTGCTTGTTGCTTGGATAATGCATCTTTTGGTTGAGCGGATTTAATATTTGTTGCGTCAGAATTAGTTAACTTTTCTGCTGGCGGTTTAATAGCTATTCCACGAATAATTTTTTCTGGATCGAATGAAAAAATTTGTAAATCATCGACTTCGTTTTTATTCGCCAACTTTGTAGCGTTGTTTTCGTCAGTTCGAGAGACGCTCTGTGCTTCCTTTTCTTTTAACCTTATGATTCTAACTTCGGTCTGTTCTTGATCCTGCTTGTCTTGCAACCCACTATTATTTGCTGATGCAATTTTTTTACCTTTTGTATGAATTGGAAGGCCTTTAGATTTGCTTTCATTTTGTTTTTCATGATTTAAAGGAATCACTTTGGATTCTTCTTTTAAGTGATTCTCTTGAAGTGCATCTTCATTTTTCGGTGGCGAAATCAGACCATGACTATTAAGCTCTTGCATTTGTTTATCCTGATAAACAGGATCCGCTGAAATCTCACTTTTGCTGGATCGGGGTTCCAATTTACCCTTGCCATCAAAATTGGTTGTAGTGGTGTTTGGGGTATCAACACGCCGCGCATTCACTAAAATGAATAGCTCATTTCGGGAAGTGCTGTCGTCCTTGTTTTCAAAAAGCTTGCCTAAAATGGGTACTTTAGATATCCAAGGAACCGACTCTAAAGACTTTCTATCCTCCTCTGTCAGCAATCCTGCAACAGCCCAAGTTTCACCACTTTCAGACTCCGTAATGGTGCTCACCGCCTTTTGCTTGAAGCCAGGCACGGTAGCACCAATCGCTTGAATTGCATTCGTATAATCAGGTTCTGTAATAGCTTGATCTAAAACAATCGAAATTTTGCCGTTTTCCAGCACCGTTGGTCTTACCGTAATTTGCAAACCAAACTGAATAAAACTGACATTGGTTGCTGTTTGCGCATTTGATGTTGCATTGCCAGCTGATAATGTTTGAGAAAGGATAGGCACGCTACCGCCCACCAAGAACCTCGCAGATTCACCACTGATTGCAGTGAGTAAAGGTTCTGAAAGTGTTGATACGGCACCCTTAGTCTCTAAAATATTAACAAAGGTAGATAAAAAATAATTCCCTGGCGTGAAGAATCCCGCCAAATTTGCCGAGCCTAGATTTATACCACCTTGACCGTCTGTTGCACTGCTGGGACTTGGTAAGGTACTAACAACTTTACCCACTTTGCTTGCAATCGTAACATTACTACCGTCAAGGCGCCAATCAATGCCAAATTGGTCTGTTTTTGATCGGTCAATTTCAACAATCCGCATTTGAATTTCAACTTTAGGTTGAGTATTGACTTTAATCATGCTTAACACTTTACCGTTAGCAACGCTAACGATATTTGCACGCGATATGTTTTGAGCGAGGTTGCCTTTTTCGTCAAGAATTTGGATGTTCGGCAAACCGCCGCCGCGGCCACCGCCACCAGTGCCACCGCCACCGCCACCGCCACCAGTGCCACCGCCAGCACCGCGGCCTCCACCACCAAGATTCAAAGGCCTAAATCTCCCAGGATCTAAAGTACTGACTGTTTCATCCATGGCTCCAGCTAACACACCGCCATAATCACTCACAACTTTAAAATCCGGTTGCCCACTTCCTCCAGCAAACCTATCTGCCATGGTTAGTACTCTAGTTAAGGCTGCTGGGGTATCAACCTCACCCGTGAGTAAAATTTTCCCGTTGATGTCTTCAGCAGATACTCTTGGTTCCAAAGCTTGAATCATATTTCTAAGCTGTGAAATGTCCGACGTTACTTGAACCCTGTATTGATAAATAGCACCACTTTTACCAAACACCGTCAGTGATGTCGCACCAATTTTTTGTCCAGTAATCATCAGCAGATTGGGATCAACTGTCACTATATCTATAAAGCTTGGGTCACCAATGGCAATGGTTGCAGCATTTTCAGAAAGTTTAAGCGGGAAACCAAAATTTGGATTCAAATAAATGGTTTTAATCTCGCTAACAGCATAAGAATATGGGCTTTGAATAATAAAAGATGTCACCGCTAATATGTGCAGAGTCTTTTTGAGGTATTCATTGAATTTATTAATTTTCATAGTTCAATAATAAGCATAAATTATGCCCATGTTAAAAAGTTCGCAACACATTGTTTTTAAATAATAAAACAATGTTGATATGGGTTTTTAATTGGCTAAATGAAAAAAGTGGTTGCTATAAACCATTTTAGTTGGCTCACAGCAACCACAATTTTGAATGTTTGTTACAAAATATTTACATATTATGAACAATCGAAAACTTTTTATCCAAAAAAAGGTAGGTTAAATAAGTTTGCGTATAGCGTGCCGAGCGCTTCGGTCAGCCAGTAGCCCATTGAAACAAGTGCGGAAGTTAAAACGGTGTATTCGGTAGCGGTCATGGTTTTTTCTCCTAAATCAATAATTCCGTGTGAAACATAAGCTCTTTATCGGAAACGGCATGCAATATCTTTAGGGGTTTAAAAACGTATTTGCGTTGCGGGTAATAATTAGGAAGTTTTAAGGTAAAAAAGTGGAAAAAATGATTGGGATTTTTTCCCGCCGCAAAAGAGGAAATATGGTGCTAACGCCTGTCAATTTTTCTAGGTCAAAATTCGCTTCGCGTTAAGGGAATGTTTAATTTCGATTAAGCAATCGCAAGGTTACCTGGCTTTCCCAATAATAAAGGCTAATTAAACAGGTCGCAGATAATTAAGTAATTATCCCCAATTATTTAGTTTGCGTTAATGGGGCTTTAAAATTTTTATGGAGAAATAAAAATGTTGAACTTAAAAAACTTTTTGCAAGATGAAGAAGGTCAATCTATGGTTGAATACGGCGTTGTGTTAGGCGCTGTTGCAGCGGTTTCATACATCGCTGTTGTTCAATTGGGCGACAAAACTGCTGACTTGTATGCTTGGATGGCTAACCACTTGCCAGGCGGTGAACTTGATGAAGCTGGTACAAACCAAATCGTTCGTTTAGAAGGTGAAGGCTTGGTTCAGTTATCACAAACAGAAGATGGCGCAGTATTTGATGTAACTGCAAACGTAACAAATGCAGAAGGTAACTTGAACTCAGGTTTAGGTACTGACCAAAACTTTGAATCAGTTATTGACCCAGACTAATTAATAAGCTTTCGCTTTTTATTTAGTGCAAAAGGCCGCGTTTCGGCGCGGCTTTTTTGTTTGCTACAGTAAAATTACATTTTTAGAGGATTGCGCTCTAATTGTAAATTCCAACAATTGCAAGGCGACGTTTAATGATAGGCGGCTCCTTGAATTTTGCTTAATTGAATTGAAGTGCTTCAAAATAAGTTTTTAAAGTTTTGAATACTTTAAATTAAAGTGTGTTTTACTCTTTTTTTTAACTATTTGTTTTAGGGTTGGTTGTTATAAACAACCATTTTCAGCCAAATTGGTTTATTTAAAACAGTTACAATTTGTATCTAAATGATGCAAATTGTACAAAACATTTTTTTCGTTAAATATTTTAATCATTTAAAATCAGTGGGATAGTTGGTCTGAATGGGAATTTTTCCTAAAAGTTTGAAGCTTGGCATACTGTGTGCATATAGATACACCGTACACGATGGGCAAATTAACAATCATAGTTAATGTGTATCGAGATTACCTGGTCTCCCCGAATCAATCCGTTGTGCCAGCTGGTAGGCGGGTTTGGCAGGTCGCAGATAATTAAGTAATTATCCCCAATTATTTAGTTTGCGTTAATGGGGCTTTAAAATTTTTATGGAGAAATAAAAATGTTGAACTTAAAAAACTTTTTGCAAGATGAAGAAGGTCAATCTATGGTTGAATACGGCGTTGTGTTAGGCGCTGTTGCAGCGGTTTCATACATCGCTGTTGTTCAATTGGGCGACAAAACTGCTGACTTGTATGCTTGGATGGCTAACCACTTGCCAGGCGGTGAACTTGATGAAGCTGGTACAAACCAAATCGTTCGTTTAGAAGGTGAAGGCTTGGTTCAGTTATCACAAACAGAAGATGGCGCAGTATTTGATGTAACTGCAAACGTAACAAATGCAGAAGGTAACTTGAACTCAGGTTTAGGTACTGATTCTAACTTTGAATCAGTTATTGACCCAGACTAATTAATAATCTAATTAATAATCTAATTATTTAGTTTAAGTGAAGTTAAAGGTCGCGTTTATGCGCGGCCTTTTTTATGATTAAACGTTATTTTTTATAACTTTGCTGGGTGCTTTTATGGTTTTTTCTCACTTTGTAATAATGCTTCTTACTGGTGTTTTGGTGTTAAGTGGTTTTGTCTCGGTGAGTGATTACAAATATAGAAAAATTCCAAATATTTATCTTCTCACAGCAATGGTATACGCGCTGTTAGTATTTACAGTTATGTTTTTCTTCTTTCCTCCATTTCAGATACTCAAAGGGTTGTTGATGTCTTTGTTGGGTTTGGTGCTTGGGGGATTGCTTTTGTATCCATCTTATTTAATCAAACAGGTTGGTGCAGGTGATGTGAAGCTTATGATGGTATTTGGCTTCTTTATGGGGCCAAAAGGCATTATTTTTACCTTGTTGATCGGTGCAATGTTAGGTGGTTTGTGGGCTTTGGGTTTAGCTTGGAAGCATGGTGGCGTAAGCCATATGTGGTACAACATTAAATTTATGGCAAGATCAGCCTACTTAACTGGTTTTAAAGAGATGGGTTGGGATTTGAAGTCAGAAAAAGCCATCAAAATGCCTTATGGCGTGGCCTTGTGCGGGGGCGCGGCATTTGTTGCTATTGAACAATTGTTTGTGCAATACCATAAGTTATTAGCTCTGTATCATGTAGTGCAGTAAGGTGGTGGCGTATGGCTCATATTGAAACTTTTATTCAGAGCGCGTGGCAGCACCTTAGGGCGGATCGTCCAAAACAAGCCATGGATTGTGCCAAAAAAGCCCATGCAATTAGCCCGAATTCACCTGATGTTGCACATTTACTCGGCTTGCTTGCAAGCCGGGATGGTAACCCAGAAATCGCTTTGCCGTTATTACAAAAGGCGATTGATACTGGCGGAAAAACTGCTCACAGATTGCGCCATATGGCAGAAGCCTTGCTGGTTGCTGGCTACCCAGAGGCTGCGCTCACCCCGCTCAACGAAGCGATAGCCATGTTTGGTGAAAGTGTTGACTTGCTTGGCCTTAAATCCGCCATAGAAATAGGCTTGGAGCAATGGGATGACGCCATGCTCACAGCACAAAAGGCGATTGATTTAAACCCTCATTTAATGGCGTGGGATTTGAATTTATCCATCGCGCAGTTGATGACACTTCGCTTGGAAGATGGTTTTAAAAACGCTACGGCAAGGGTTGAAAATATCACCTTTGGAGGTTTGTGTCCTGCTTTAATGTATAGCAAATCAGGTACACTTTGGCTCAAAGGGGAGCAGGGTATCGGTGATACTTTGTTCTTTATGCGGTACGTTCCGGCTTTAGTCAAAAAAGGCTGGCAATTTCACTTGGAGGTAGATAAAAAGCTTGTGCCTCTACTGCAAAATTCACAATTGTTTTTATCTGTAAAAGAAAAAAACAAATGCCCCAAAGGTGAAATTTGTTTCAATATCGGTGATCTTCCCTTAATCGCCTTGCAATGTGGCATATCCGAAATTCCACAGCCCTTACCACTGGTCCCAGACAAAAAGTTGGTTGAGAAATATCGCGCCGAACTCGCTAAAATTGGTCCTGCCCCCTATGTTGCAGTAACATGGCGCGCTGGCCCCAAAGGCCGCAAACAACGCGCAGGTATACGCGCTTTAGAAAAAGTCATTAACCCGACCTTGCTTGGCGGGTTGCTAGCTAAGACCAAAGCAACCATTATTAACTTGCAAAGATTGCCTTTGCCAGATGAAGTTTTGGCTTTTCAGCAAGCGCTAGGTAGAAAATCCGCAGATTATTCAGCGTTCAACAATAATTTGTCTGGCATGTTAGCGTTACTAAGCCTTGTTGATGATTACTACACGGTTTCCAATTCCAACCTTCATCTACGTGAGGGCTTAGCCAAACCAAGCCACGTATTTGTAAATAGACCCTTGCAGGATTGGCGTTGGCAAGCTGAGGGCGAAGGCTCTGTTTGGTATCCTAGCAGCAGAGTGTATCGTCAAGAAAAGGATAAAAGCTGGCAACCAGCGTTAAATCAACTCAGCCTCGCGCTAAGTAATAGCATCCAAACTAATGTAAAAACTCAACCGCAGCCTTTAGCACCTGAACTTGCTAATGATACTGCCAGCAAGCATGAGCAGTGGATTCATGATGGTTGGGAGGTGGTCTCTAATGATATTCCAGAGTCAATTGCTAAGGCGCGTGCCGTGTTAATGGAAAACCCCAAAAACGCACGAGCCTTGCATTTGCTAGGTTGGGCTGCCGTGCAAGACTTGAAGTTCGACTTGGGTTTATCTGTGCTGAGCCAAGCCACGCAACTAGAGCCCAATAATGGCAATATTTGGCGCGATTTTATTCGTGCACATGTGTTGCTTGAGCAGCCAACAGAGGCCTTAATGATTGGGGAGCGTTGCCTTGCTAACCCTCACTTATGGGCAAAAGGTGTGGTGTATTACGCATTGGGCTCTGCTTATTCTTTATTGGAAGATGACCTGCATGCATTAGCGTGTTTCGAGCGCTGCATGGAACTAATTCCCAATCATCTAGACGCGGCAACGACTGCGGCTTTAACGAGATTTAGATTAGGTGATCATTATGCGCGCTTGGGTTTTAAGTTAAATACCGCAAGGGGGGAAGCGAGAGGGCCAAATAACTTTCCATATTGGGTTTGCCCTGTGTTAAAAGGGAATGTTGCTGGGCTAAAAGTGCTGATAGTGCGCAGTATGGGGTTTGGTGACGAACTTTCTTATTTACGTTATTTACCTTATCTAGTTAATGCAGGTGTACACGTCACTTATTGGTCAGGTTATAAATTGGCACCATTGCTAGCCCGCTTACCATATTCAATGACGGTGATTCCAGATACCGAGCCAATCCCAGACCCAACTGATTATGATATAGCTTTTATTAAAAATGAGTTACCTATCGCTGTTGAGCATTTAGGCGCACCTGAAATTGCCGACTCACTGCCTTTGGTGCTTGACCAAGATAAGCTTGAACAGTGGCGTACATGGTTAAAAGCACAAGGTGATGGTCCATATATAGGAGTGACTTGGCGTGCAGGTGTAGGCGGCAATGTCAAAGATGCTTTTAGTTACACTCGATTATCCAAAAAAGTAGAGTTAGCTGATTTTGCAAAAGCGTTGGCGGGCATCAATGTAACTTTTATCTCGTTGACACGTAATATCACTAAAGACGAATTGAATGCATTTGAGCAATATTTGGGATGCCCAATTATTGATGTAGCAGGCATTACTGATGATTTAGATGACTTGCTTTGCATACAATATTTACTTGATGAAAATATTGGCGTTTCAAACACCAATATGCATTTGCGTGCATGTCTGGGTTTGGGTTCCAAAGTTTTAGTTAGTCTCGCTAGCCGAGATTGGCGGTGGGGCACTCAGGGGCACACAACTACGTGGTTTAAAGACTGCAAGGTTTATCGTGAAAGCAAAGTTGATGATTGGAAAACTTCACTAAACGAGTTAAGACAGGATTTGGTAGAAAAGTACGGTCTTGCAAATGAGCCCAAAGTGCTAGTTGCTACTTTAGATGAACAGCCATTAAAACGTAACAAAAAAATTATTTGGGTGACAGCTGGTCAGGTTAAAAAAACTGGGCAAGAGTTTTACTCGCCATTATCGAGTGCTCAGGAACGGGTAGTTAGTATTGCAAAAATGCTAACTCATCATGGTTGGCAATCAGAGTTTCTCAATGAAAGTGTTTCTGAGTTGATGGGTGGTTGGCACGACAAATTGCCGGTGAAGGGTGATGTGGTTGTTTTCTCAAAAGTGTTTACCGATCATGCCATTACCCTAATGAAGGATGCAAAACTCAGGGGCGCACGTGTGGTGTTCGATGTGTTTAATGACTTTGCAGAACTTACCCAACGAGGAATACATCAGCAAAAATTATTAGAATCATCAGATATTGTAATTTCTTGTCAGAAAATGCAATCAAAATGGGAGCGTAATGGACAACCAATTGCCTTTTATTTTGAAAATATTAATGATGAGCTACCTAAAGAAAAGCAAACAGAGATTTTAAATAAGTGGTTGGACGTTCTGGAAAAAAATCAAACTCCAACTGGTAAAACAATAAAAGAAGCTCAACTGCAAAAAACAATTTTTAACAGCAATACCTCAAGTTCAACTAGTAATCGTCTGATATGGTTTACTGCTGGAGATATTAAAAATATAGAAGGTAAAAATAGTTCCAATCTGGCTAGTGCTAGGTATCGCGTGATTTCACCAATAAATGCGCTTACTACTATGGGTTGGCAAAGTGAAATTGTCAATGAAAGTGCAGCGCAGGCGAAGAGCGGTTGGGGCGAGTCATCTCCTCGTGCTGGGGATACAGTAATTATTTCTAAAGTTTTTACGCATCACGGCGTCATCATGGCAAAAGATGCAAAAAGCCGTGGCGCAAAAGTTATTGTCGATATGTGCGATAACTTTTTAACGCATCCAAAGTATGGCGAAATACAACACGAACTACTTGCATGCGCCGATGCAGTTGTGACTGCGACTAAATCTTTAAAAGATGCATTTATTCAGGTTGGAAAGAAGGTTGATGCAGTTATTTCTGACCCCGTTGAATTTCAACGTGGTGATATTAAATTCTCTCCAAATACTGTCCTCAATCTTTTATGGTTTGGTCATCCTGTCAATATTGATACCTTAGCAGAATGCTTACCATCGATCGCACTATTGTCTAAATCGATTCCATTAAAACTTCAAGTAGTAACCAATTTACCCAATGGTCAGCAAGATTTAGATACCATCGTTCCAATGGGTCTTAATGCAAACTATATTTCATGGAGTGTAAGCGCCACTGAAAAGGCAATTGCAGATTGCGATTTAGTCATTATCCCGACTGTGCATAATGACTTTAAAAACGCTAAAAGCCCCAATAGATTATTAGAGCCACTTTGGGCCGGTCGAATGGTTGTTGCAGGCCCAATCCCAGCTTATCAACCATTTGGTGATAGTGCATGGATAGGCAAAGATATTGTAGAGGGAATCAAGTGGTGTCTTGATAATCCAAAAGAAGTGGTTAAACGAATTGCTCAAGGACAAGCAGATATTGAAAAATATTTTACCGAACAGGCCATTGGTAATCAGTGGAATTCTCTCCTCAAAACTAATCACAAAACGTCTTCAAATGAATCAAAAAAATTACAGCCCATCGCTCATGGTGATGCGGTAAAACGTATTTCTGTAGCAATTTTATCTACGCAACCACCAACACACCCTTCGATTGGTATTCGTATTATTGAATCATTGTCACTCAATCAAGAAGTTATAGAGCCACTGTTAGCAACAACTATTTCGAACAATTCATTAAAAATTAATTACCCTGCTCTTGATAAAGCAGAAATAGTCATTGTTCATCGAGATTTTCCAGACATTGAAACCATTCAGATTATTAAAAAGTATAAAAGTCAAGGAAAAAAAATTATTTATGAAACTGATGATGCATTCCACTTGCTAAGCTTGGAACATCCAAAGGCTCGGCACATAAGAAACGCTCACTTTATCAATCAATGCGTGGATGTCAGTGACAAAGTTGTGGTATCTACTTATCCATTGAAGCATTTTTTTAGAGATACAGATAAAGTAATCTGCATTCCAAACAAATTAAGTACAAACTTATGGACAAACAGTTTGTATGAAGCTGCAAAGAAAATTAGAAGTGGATACGATCAGTCGCAAATAAGAATCGGCCTGATTGCAGGTAATGACCACGCAAACGATATTTCGTTAATTAAAGAAGCTGTATGTAATATTAATGAAATGTATTTAAACGTTCATTGGGTTGGCTATGGTGATGCAACACAAAAATTGTTTGAGATGATTCCAGAGTCAAGGAAAACTATCAATAAAAGTAAGTGGAGTTATCAACAACATCCCAACAGGCTTGCTGAGTTGGGTCTTGATATACTTTTGGTGCCACTAGAGGATACCGAATTTAATAGTTGTCGAAGTGAATTAAAATTTTTGGAAGCCTCGTTTTTAGAAGTTGCGGTCATTGCGTCTGATACGCCTTCATACAACAAAAGCATAGTGGATAATGAAAATGGTCTGTTAGTTAATAATCATACAAAAGCATGGCAATCAGCGATTGAAAATCTGGTTTCTAATAAAGAGTTGAGAGTAAAGCTTGCAATAAATGCAAGGCATAAGGTGCTAACTGAAGCGATGCTTAACAAAGATAACAATATGTTATCGGATGTTATTGTTGAGTTAGCAAAGACAAAAACGAATAGTAAAAACTCCAGAAACTTTAAAAAAACAGATATTGCCCTATTAACTAATCAAGGTGAAGGCTTTCCATCAATTTGCATTAGGGTACTAGAGCCATTCTCACTCATAAAAAAATATAAGTTAGTCAACGCTTATAATCAAAATCTAGGTTATCACCAAGGTATAGATTTTGAAGCTTTACTGATGACTGATGTGATATTAGTTCAACGTGAATTTCCGTCACCTGCAACAATGCCCTTACTTAAAAAGCTTAAGGCGCTTGGCAAAAAGTTTGTGTACGATACAGATGACGCATTTCATCTGATTCCAGAGCATCATACAAAATCTCAACATCGTGACAAAGCAAAAGATATTTTTGAGTTTGCTAGAATCGCAGATTTAATTGTTGTTTCAACTAAGGTGCTTGCAAACGAATTTAAGCCTTACGGGAAAGTGCAAGTATTCCCAAATTTGTTATCACCTCTTTTATGGAATCAAGAGGTAATCAACATTAGAAAAGTTAAACAAACTGAGCATGATAAGCCATTGAGAATTGGCGTTGTAGGTGGTGAAAATCACCGAGATGATTTTGAAATTATCAAAAAAGCCATTTCAAGCATTGCTAAAATTAACCAAAACATTAAATGGGTTGCATACGGAAGTGAAGCGATATCATTGTTTGAGAGCATTCCCGAATGCTCAGGATTTGATAGTAATAAGACTAATTACTATTATCCAATGCACCCAACACGTTTAGCAGAGTTAGATTTAAATATTGCATTGGTTCCTTTAGTTGACGATAGTTTTAACAGTTGTATCAGCAATCTCAAGTTTTTGGAGTTTGGCTTTTTGGGTATTGCCACTGTGTTTTCAAATGTGGTGAGTTACAACGCAACCGTGGTGGATGGTGAAACAGGTGTGCTAGTAAAAAACACAACACAAGCATGGATTGACGCTATTCAAAAGCTTATTCACGACCAATCTCTACGCGAAAAAATTGGCGCTAACGCCCAAAAAGAAGTGCAAACAAACTGGATGCTCAATGGCCAATTAAGTGGTTGGCAACAGATTCTGGATAAATTGGCATGATTATCACTTTAATACCGGCGTATAAACCGGCTTTTATTGAAGAGCTACTTTTAGCCTTAGCCTCTCAAACATTTAAAAACTTTAAGGTAATTATTTCAGATGACAGCCCCAACGCTGAAATTACTAAATTGCTGCATAGTGGGAAATGCGATAGATACACTAAAAATTTAGATGTCAAAGTGATCGAGGGGCCACGAAAGGGCGGTTATACAAACTGTTTCCATTTGGTCAGAAACTTTGCAAAATTGAGTGAATTTTTTCATCTATATTTTGATGATGACATTATTTACCCAACCTTTTATGAAAATCACCTAAATGCACATACAAGAAAAAATAGCATGGTTTCTGTCAGTGTTCGCTGGAACGCTAATGAAAAGGGTCAGCCAATCAATTTAACGATGGACAATGCAACTAACTTTGCATTTTTAAATGACTTTAGTGCCAAAAATATTGCAAGTCAGTTGATTCCAATTGGCATCAATAAGCTTGGAGAGTACAGCAACGCAATTTATAGAAAAGAAGCAGCGGAGAAAATTCTATATCCCAATATTGATAATATTAGCTATTTTGGCGTGGATGACTTGGGCAGCTTTATTAACGCCACCATAGAAAAAGAAGGTATTTGGATACCAATTCCGTTAAGTGCATTTAGAATGCATGCTAACCAAAATACCAATAACACAAAAAACACCTCCATTAAATGCTCACATTTTGCATGGATAGCACATTCAATCATCAGTTTACGGCGTGGATGGATAGATGAAGCACAAGCTTGGGCGTGCATAAGCAAAATTAAGAATAAATTAAACAATAGGCTAGCAAACGACATTCATGGCTCAGCCGTATTAAGTTTATTAAATGAATATGACTCACTCAATTCAAAAACTATCAGTAATTTTCTCGGTTTCTGGAATGCCTATTTAACTGAGGTTAAGCTCAAAGAGATTTCAGATGGCGACTTAACCATACAGCTTTTATAACAATATGAGCATCAATATTCACCCCAGTACAGATTGTCAAAGCCCACAAATTGGTGAAGGCACTATCATTTGGCAATTTTGTGTAGTGTTGGCAAATGCTGTTATTGGCAGAGATTGCAACATCAATGCACATTGCTTGATTGAAGGTGGCGTAGTGATTGGCGATAGAGTCACTATTAAAAGTGGCAACTATATCTGGGCCGGTATTACATTGGAAGATGACGTGTTTATTGGCCCCAATGTCACATTTACCAATGACAAATACCCAAAATCTAAAAATAAAGACTTTAAATTAGAGCAAACCATCATCTGCAAAGGCGCATCGATTGGTGGTGGTGCGATCATACTGCCTGGTTTAAGAATTGGGGTTGGCTCAACTGTAGGTGCTGGTGCGGTGGTTACTAAAGATGTGCCAGATGGTGCAACTGTCGTTGGTAATCCAGCAAAGGTAGTTGAAAAGTGAAAAAACTTAGAATTTTATTTGCTATTCAGTACGCGCCAATTTGGCCATCGCTCAGAAGTGTCTTCAACGCTTTAATTGCTAACGATAGTGTCATAGTAAAGGTAATTAAGACGCCATTTATTCAGCCAATTGCTTCAGATGATTATTGGACACAAATTGACAATCTATTTAGTGAGGAAGGCATTACAGTAGAACCAAATGCGGAAGAAATCATGAAGAGTTTTAATCCTCATTTAGTTTTCTTACAAAACCCGTACGATGCAACAAGAGAATTAGTTTTTAAATCTATTAATTTATTCCAAGCAGGTTATAAAATTGCTTATGTGCCTTATGGAATTGAGATGGGCGGTGGGGATAAAAATATACGTGGTCAGTTTAATACTGATGTTCAAAAACTGGCTTGGCGCGTTTTTTTACGCTCAAAAAGAAATAAAGCGATGTATGCTAAACATTGTGACGTTGGCGACTCACATGTAGTTGTTTCAGGTCATCCAAAGTTTGATAACCAACAAGACTTTGCTACCTACACGATTTCTGATGCGCTCAAACAAAAAATTGCTGGACGAAAAGTTGTTTTATGGTCGCCTCATTTTTCAGTGGGATTACCTGCCAGTTGGTCAACTTACCGCATTTACAATCAAATGATTATGCAACAGGTTGAGGCAAGGTCTGATGTGTTTTTTATCATTCGCCCACATCCTTTGTTCTTTAAAGAAATGCTAAGACAGCAAGTTTGGAATGAGGCTGACGAAGCGACATTTAGAAAATTATGCCTAGAAAAAGACAACCTTTGGCTAGATGAAAATGCTGACTATATGGAGTCATTTGCTGCTTCCGATGCCATCATGACTGATGTAGGTTCATTCTTGTTGGAGTATTTGCCTACCAAAAATCCAATCATGTACTTACATCATCCAGAAGGCTACGGCCTCAATGATGATGGTGATTTAGTTGACCATTATTACCGCGCTAATTTGCCTGATGATATTCCGCCATTTATTGATTTGGTATCAAAAGGATTAGACCCCATGCGTGATAAGCGCATAAGCATCACGGATGAGTTTTTATTTGGATTAGACGGTAAAGCAGGACAGCGTATTGCAGACTATATCGTAGAAGAACTTACCAAAGAGCTTAATGATACCGAGTGGCATGCTATCCCTCAAAGTGAGGAAGCATTACAAAACAAGGTGGATTATTATTGGAAAAACGCACCTAGTACGCTGATTGCGCCACCTATTTATTACGAACTAAAAGACAAAGCCTATAAAGAGGCCTTGGCTTTATTACCTAAAGTAACCTATGCCGTTGATTTAGGCTGTGGCGAAGGCCGTTACACCTTACCCCTTTCTAAAAAATGTGGACAATTAGACGCCTTTGACATTTCACCCAAGTTAATTCACGTCGCCAACCAGCGCAAACAAAAATTTAATGTCGCCAACGTTTCTTTTGTTCAAGCCAACTATCAACAAATGCAGTTAAAACAACAGCCTGACTTATTTAGCTGTAGTGATTTAACCTCTAGCATTATTGATAACCGTGAGTTTGCAAAACTAATCCATGCAATCAAAGCCAACTTAACCGATCAAGGCCTTCTAATGTTGTCTGATCAGTTTTCACTAGGTCAAGAAGATAAGATTATTCAAGCACCAAGCGGAATAGTCTCAAAAATTCGTAGTTTGGCATTGTTTAAACAGTTTATGGCTAGTTTAGGCATGAGTATTGTTTCTGAAGCCACAATCACTGAGAGCGTTACACATGGAATTACTTCAAAATTATTCTTGTTAACTAAGGCAGCTAAACTTGATTATTTGAATGATAGGTCAAAAGATTATTGGACAAAATCAGTCAATAGTTTTCTCGCGCCAAAAGAGTTTTATCAAGTTAAAAAAAATATCCTTGAAAATCTAATTTCAGAGCTACCTCAACTAGAATCTATGATTGATATAGGCTGTGGCAATGGCTACTTTACCAACTTATTTTCAAATGTAGTAAAGCAAATCAAAGGCTATGACATCGCACCTGCACTAATCAATGAAGCTAAAGAAGAAGCAAAAAAGCAAAGTATAACCAATATCGAGTTTTACCAATCAGATATGGATAACCTGCCCTCAAATGAGCAGTTCAACCTAGTGGCATGCATGGGTGTTACCAACTGTTTTGTAGATGATATTGAATTTGCCAACCTGATCCAAAAGTTAGTTGGCATGGTTTCGCCAAACGGCTATTTGCTAGTTTCTGATAGGTTATCTATCAACAAAGCAAGACTCTACTCACGAGAAGATGGCTACGTTTCAAAATACAGAGACATTGAGAGTTATTTAAGTGCGTTCTTCAGACATAACCTGAGTTTAAAAACTGAAAAAATGATTAGTTTTGATGAAAGTCAGGTCTGACTAATAGATTGTATTTGTTTAAGTTTGGCGAGAAATCGGACAATTAAAATGGCAAGAATAAAAGGTGAAAAACAACCGCTTAATACCCAATCAGTTGAGGCATTTTTTTCCGATAGGGCGAAACGATTTAATCCTGAGCATCCACTGACTGCTGTGCTCTATCAAGATAAAAATCCTGCTTTGGCAGAAGAACGTGACGCCTATGAGAAAAGCTTTGCATTACCTCTGCTTAACCTAACTGGTAATCAAACCATATTAGACATTGGGTGTGGAATTGGTCGTTGGGCTTTATTAATACATCCGCATGTTAAATGCTATAACGGGATTGATTTTAGTGCTGGTTTGATTGAAATAGCCAAACAACAATTACACACACCCAATGTGCAATTTCATGTTGCTGGGGCTGAAGACTTACATTTTGAGTCGGTCACACAGTTTGCACCATACAACCGCATGTTAATTGCTGGCTTAATGATTTATCTAAATGACGATCAGATTATTAAGTTACTAGAAGGTATCTTAGCTGTAACTGATAAAGATTGTTTAATTTACCTTAGAGAGCCTCTAGCATTAGAAACGCGCTTAACGCTCAATGAGTTTTGGTCAGATGAGCTTGCTTCAAGCTACAGCGCGATATATAGAACTGAATCAGAACTCAGAGCGCTTATTGATAGCGTGTTATCTAAGCATGTGACGAGTTATGATTTTTTACCTTTGTATGCAGACAATAAGTTAAACAATCGTTCTGAAACTAAACAGTTTTACAGCATGATTCATATACAAAAGGCTGGTTGATATGCGTGACACCTGTTTTACATTTGATTTGGATGGCACGGTTACAAAGCAAGAGCTATTGCCCTTGATTGCTGGCGCACTTAATCTTGAGAAAGAAATGCGCCTACTAACATCACTAACTATCAATGGCACGATTCCATTTGAAGACTCTTTTAGACTGCGCTGTGCATGCTTAAAGTCAGCACCAATTAGTGAAGTGAAAAGCATTGTGGAAGACGTAGAGCTTGATGAAGATGTGGTGAACTTTATCAAGAACAATCCTCAGCAATGTGCGATTGTTACAGGTAACTTAGATGTATGGATTGCGCCTTTGGCAGAGAAACTTGGCTGCATGTGCTTTTCTTCCACAGCCGTTGTTAAAGATGGTCAACTATCTGAAGTGGGTTCTGTGTTGCGCAAAAACCATCCAGTATTAGAGTTGAAAAAGCAATTTAAACGCGTGGTAGCGGTTGGTGACGGGGTGAATGATATGCCAATGTTTGACGCGGCAGATATTCGCATAGCCTATGGTGGTGTTCATCCACCTGCCAAACAGTTAGTGCAAATGGCAGATTTTGTTACCTTTTCTGAGAGTGCATTGTGTCGCATGTTAAACACGCTGTTATAGCCGCCGCAGGGTTGGGTTCAAGATTAGGTATGGGTAAGCCAAAGTGCCTAATTGAAATTGGTGGCATGACGATTTTAGAGCATCAATTAAAATTACTTGATCACATTGAAGATGTGCGTGTGGTCGTTGGTTTTGAAGAAGAGTTGGTGATTGATTTAGTTAGACAGTTACGCCCAGAAACAATTGTGGTTAGAAATCCTGGCTATCGCTCAACTACAACACTTCATAGTTATGCAATGGGTGCTTCTTATATCAATGAGGATTGTTTGTTCTTGGATGGTGATATTTTATTTCAGCAATCTAGCCTTGAGTCATTTTTAAATGCATGCCAACCTAACCAAACGCTCGTTGGTATCACACCTGCAAAAACAAAAGATGCTGTATTTGTTCATTTAAACGCTCAAGAGCGAATCACAGCCTTTTCTAGAGAGCAAGCTTCACCGTCCGAATGGGCCAATATCGTTTGGATTAGTCCAAGATATTTCCAGCAACCTGGAGGTGCTGTATTTGAAAGGTTAAAAGATTATTTGCCTTTAAGTGCAAAGGTCATTATCAGCAACGAAATTGACACCAAAGAAGATATGCAAGATGCGATAAACAATTTAAGTCAATTTAATTTAAGAGATAAAGCATTTGTTGTATAGGAAAGATCATGGCCTTAGAAGACTGCCGAATTATAGAGCTCCCTAAAGTTAATAACCCACAAGGTAATTTGACGTTTGTTGAGAATAACTCACAAATCCCATTTGAAATAAGTAGGGTTTACTACGTTTATGATGTGCCCGGTGGGGCTGAGCGAGGCGGGCATGCGCATAAAGAGTTACATCAGTTTATCGTTGCAATGTCAGGCAGTTTTGATATTACGCTAGACGATGGTAAAAATAAAAAGAAATTCCATTTGGCGCGCTCTTATTACGGTTTGTATGTTTGCCCGATGATTTGGCGAGAAATCGACAATTTTTCATCTAATTCAGTGTTAATGGTGTTGGCTTCTAACAAATACAGCGAAGAAGATTACTACCGTAATTATGATGATTTTATGTATGCGCGCTGGGCGAAGTAGTTTGCGCTATTGTTATGAAACTCCTAACCCAGAACCACACCAGCATTACCTATCGCCCTGAGGTTGATGGCCTTCGAGCGATTGCTGTTCTATCAGTTATTCTCTTTCACGCAGGGTTTTCTTATTTACCTCGTGGCTTTTTGGGTGTTGATATTTTCTTTGTCATTTCTGGCTATCTAATCACCAGCATTTTATTAAACGATATAGCCAAACAGCAATTTTCGCTTGTGCATTTTTATGAACGCCGCGCAAGGCGCATACTACCTGCGCTTAGTTTAGTTTTAATTTTCTCCACAGTTTTTGCTTGGTTTTGGTTGTTGCCACACGAGCTCAAGCGCTTTGGCGATAGTTTATTTAGCACCAGTTTATTTCATTCCAACTTTTATTTTGCCAATGAAAGTGGCTATTTTGCCCCAGAATCTCAAGAGCTACCGCTATTGCACACATGGAGCTTGGCGGTGGAAGAACAGTTTTATTTTGTTTTTCCGCTGTTATTGTTTGTTGCTTACAAGTTTGCCAAAAAGCTCGGCTTTGCCTTGCTTGTGTTGGGTTTGGTTAGCTCGTTTGCTTATTTTTTGTTGTTTGCATTTAGCGATAATGCAATTTACTACCTGCCTTATACCCGAGCATGGGAGCTCATGCTAGGCGTGGTGTGCGCTATCGGCTTGCAACATAAAGCTATCCCACAAGCCAGTATTAAGCAAGACATCTTGCCTTTGCTTGGTTTGGTGCTCATTTATTTGGCAATGGCGGTTAAGCTGAAATATTCACCTTACAACTTGGGCATTGTCACGCTTCAAGCTTGTTTGGGTGCAGCTATGTTGATTTTCTTTTGCAGGGCACGCGGCTTAATTAAACACATTTTGTCCGCAAAATGGTTGGTTGCTATTGGCTTAATTTCTTATAGCGCTTATTTGTGGCACAACCCGATTTTGGCATTTGCGCATGTCAAGTTTGGCTATCAAAATGGAAGTGAGGCGGGTTATTTGCTGGTTATGCTGAGCCTTTTGTTTGCTTGGGCTAGTTACAAATTTGTTGAGCAGCCTTTTAGAAACAAAAGCATGTTTAGTCGCCAACAAATTTTCGCTTGGTCTCTAGTATCAATTGTTGGCTTAGCGATTGCGGGTTTTGTTTTATCAAAAAATGAAGGTTTTGCTAATCGAGATAGTATGCAAGGCATCAAACATTATGCGGAGGTGAGAGCGCAGAAGGGTTGGGGTGAGAATTATTGTGATAAACATAGTGTTATTTCAACACTTGGGCCAGTGGTGTGCCTTATTGGGGATGTAAAGCAAAAGCCAACGGGCGTTTTATGGGGGGATAGCCTTGCTGGCTCTTTATTATTTGGTATGCACCAAGAGTTAGCAAAGAAAAAAGTGGCATTCTATGCCGTAATTAGCAATGCTTGTGTGCCGATAGAAGGTCTGCACCATAATAAATTTAACTGCACGCCTGATAGGCACCATCGTTTAATTAATAACTTTGTCTTAGATAAAAGCCTTAAAAATATTGTGTGGATAGGTAACTTTATTGATGCTATGAAAAATCGTGGGACAAATACTCGAATTGGCAAATATACATCCACTCCAGGTTTGGTACAAAAAAGTATGATTAAAACTTTAAAAACAATTGTTAAGCATGATAGGAAGGTTGTACTTGTAATTGCCCCTCCAACTATGCCGCAAAGTGTTCCAGAGTTTTATATGCGTAAAAAAATCAATAAACAAAAAGGTGAAATGGCTATTACATTTGAGAGTTATCAAGAATATATGGCTTTGCTTCATCCAGTAATACATAACTCATCTCCATCTATTTCAATTCTTAGTTTAGAAAAATTCTTTTGTGATGAAAACTATTGCTATGCTAGAAATAATAAAGATGAAATTTTGTATGTTGATAGAAATCATTTCTCACAGAAAAAATCTTTACAAATCGCTAGAAAAATAATTAAAGAACTTATAAAACTATGATTCCATTTTTAGATTTAAAAGCTGCTTACGATGAACTTGCTACTGAGCTAGATGCTGCTGTATTACGCGCCAGCCGTTCTGGATGGTACATAGGCGGGCCTGAAGTTGAGGCGTTTGAAAGTGCTTATGCGCAATACACCGAATCTCAGTATTGCGTTGGCGTAGGTAATGGTTTAGAAGCTTTAATTTTAGCCTTACGCGCTTTAGATGTGGGCGCTGGGGATGAAGTGATTGTGCCTTCACACACCTTTATTGCCACTTGGTTAGCGGTGAGTGCAGTGGGCGCTACCCCTGTGCCTGTTGAGCCACCTTTGGGTAGCTATAATATTGAAGTTGAAGGCATTAAAAAAGCCATCACACCCAAAACCAAAGTAATTATGCCAGTGCATTTATATGGAATACCCGCAGATATGGATGCGATTTGTGCGCTCGCCAAACAATACAAACTGTATATAGTGGAAGACGCAGCGCAAGCGCATGGTGCAAAAGTGCGAGGCAAGCGCGTTGGCAGCCACGGTGATGTGGTAGCTTGGAGTTTTTACCCCGGTAAAAATTTGGGCGCTTTAGGTGATGGCGGTGCGATTACCACTAATAATGTAGCCATTGCTAAACGGGTGCGCATGTTGGGGAATTATGGCTCTGAGGTTAAATACCACAATCTTGAGCAAGGCGTAAACAGTCGGCTAGACCCAATTCAAGCTGCCGTGTTAACCGTTAAACTTAAGCACTTGGATGCTTGGAACACCAGAAGGCGTGCGATTGCTGATACAAATAACCTACAACTCAAAAACAGCAACTTAACTCTGCCCCAAGTGCCAGATTGGGCTGAGCCTGTTTGGCATTTATATGTGGTGCGGTCTCCTCAGCGCGAAGCCTTACAAAAAACGCTTACCGAGGCTGGCATTGGGCATTTGATTCACTACCCGATACCACCGCATTTACAGATGGCTTATCAAGGCTTAGGGCTAAAGCAAGGTAGTTTGCCAATTGCCGAACAATACGCCAACGAGGTGTTGAGCTTGCCGATAGGGCCGCAACTTGCCTTGAAGCATGTAAATTTGATAACCAGTACATTTTAAGTAGATGTCATGGCTAATTTTTTGAAAATGACTAAGATATTACCAAAACTGATAAGTTTTCTATGTTTGATTTTTTTGTGTTTTGCGCCTTTTTTTGTCATTAAAGGGTTACCCATTTATCCGGGAGATGCACTGGATAACGTTGCCACCACTTATCATATTTGGCAAAAAAAAATATTTTCTTATGATGGCGTTCATAAAACATACGAACGTGAACCACTACCTAGCTATTTAACTGCATATTATGTTCAACACTTCACACAAATTCCAAAATCAACAACTTTGCAGCAATTTTACGATGATAAAACCATTATCAAAGATTATTTGCGTATCAATGCATGGTTAAGTGTAGTTTTAATTCTTACAACATTTGGCTTATGTTATCTGCTAACTCGCTCTTGTTTTTGGGCTACTTTAGGCGCTGGGTTGGTGTGGGTATTCTTTATTTACAACCGTATATATTTAGCGAATCTTTTTACTGAGCTTCATGCGGCGACACTTTTGCTATGTACTTCAATCAGTGCATATTTGATAATAAATCGCCCTAGCATAATAAGAGCAATTTTTCTTGGATTTTTCTTAGCCTTATTTTCGCTAACCAAAGCTACAGGGCTATACCTAAGCTTACCTTTTTTGATCATCATTTTTATTTGCTTATTTAAAAGCGGCTTTTCAACACATCCTTTTAAAAATGCCACACTTTATTCTTTGGTTATCGCCATTGTGTTTTGTAGTTTAACACTTCCTTGGATGGTGCGAAATTATACAAACTTTGGAGAGTATGCCATTGCCCAACGTGGCGGAATTGTTTTGTTAACTCGTGCAATTAAAAACCAAATGACTACTAACGAGTACCGAGGCGCATGGTATGTATATGCACCAGAATCATTAAAACCGTTACTAGAAAATATGTATGATTTTGATAGGAACGATTTGAAAAAGGGTGGCCAATTTGAAAGGCTAGTGAGGCGTCACCCCAGTGATTGGCGGGCTGAAATACTGGGACGACCAGATTTAGCAACCAGTTATTTTTCTAAGGCCTTTGCGACACAGCAGTCTGTGAAAATGCAACTCTATTTTGACTCAATGAATAAAAAGGTTGATGCGGCTGACCTGACAGATTTACATCTAAATAATATCATTGTCGATCAACTGAAATTAGATAAATCGCTAAAAGGAAAAGCGTTATCTTTGATCGTTCAGAATCCGATTGATCATTTAATGACTACACCTATATTTGCATGGCGAGGGATGTGGTCATTTAATACTGCATTGTGGCCTGTAAATTTAATATGTTTTGCATCATTTTTTTTCGTAAGCGTTTTTGCAATATTAAAAAAACAATATCAATTGATTGCCTTTTGCAGCTTTGGAGTAATTCTTTTCTGTTTTTATGCTGGGGCAACACACTTTATTAGTCGATATTCTGCTCCACTGATTCCGATCACAATAGCGTCAACCATTTATCTTTTGTCGTTAGTGCAAAACAAAGTAATGCCAAAAAGGTTGAGCCCTATGTGAAAACGTCGATTTCAAGCAGAAATGGCTAAAGGTACAATCAAGTACACTATAATGATTCAGCGTAAAGCATTTTAATAAATTGATAGCGTACAGGATTTGATTTGGACTTGTATATTGTCTCGGGCTTTAAAGGTAGCGGCAAATCAACCTTTGTTGATTATTGCCTGAAAATAAAAATTGCCCCATTTTTTGTTGAAAATGATTTTTTTATTTTAACCCTCACCCGTATTTGTTAGATTTAGAGTGCAGTGTTTACCCCATATTTTACTTAAAAATAGAAACATCATTAGCTTGATTTACTGTACTGGATTAGACAATAAAGCCTCTATCCCAGAAAATTACTGAAAATCATACATTGTCAATACCATCCCACACGCCGAAATAAAGTTGATATTAAACCAAGGTACATCATAGCAGGGTAAAAATGGAGCAAGTCATTGAATATTAAAAACCTATTTTTTAATACGCTTAAATTTTTACTGCTAGCATTTACTTTTTTATGCCTGTTTATTTATGTTGATCGGGTTGTAAAAGATACGCCTTTAAATAGTGATAGCTTAGACAATCTACAGATGGCTTACTCCATGGCCCACTACGGAACAATGGGCGTTGTTAGTGAGGCTGAGCCAGCAAAAGTCGCCCCAAAAAATCATCGAGAACCTTTTCCCAATTGGCTGTCCGCACAATGGATTAAAGTAAATCCAGTATTGTTCAATGATAACAACTTGCATCAAATACAAAGCCCAGAACAACTTATTCAATTAAAAAAAATCAATACTTGGATTGTAATTGGGACATTACTAGGCGTCTTTTTCTTAGCAAAAGAATTGTTTAAAACACGTATCTCGCCGAATGTGAGTTTTGTATGGGCCTATCTAGCGGTTTTATTAAACTATGCTTGCATGCATATTATCCATGTAGATTATTTTATTACTGAAATCCATGGGGCATTCCTCATCGTTTGGTTTAGCCTGAGCTGGCTGAAACTCTTTCAGTCAAAACATTACTTATATGCGGTTTTATCTGGCTTGTTATTGGGTTTGTTGATTTTAACCAAAGCAGCCTTCTTGTACATCTCTTTTGCGACAATCCTAATGACGATTAGCGTCATGTTTTTTCAAAAAAAGCCATGGTTATCGATAGGAAAACATATTTTATTGTTTACGGTTTCTATGATCTTGGTTATGCCATGGATGTATCGAAACTATGTGCATTTAGGTAAGTTTGAAGTAGCTGGTAGAGGGCCAATTGTTCTGATGACGCGTGCATTTAAAAGCCAGATGACAGATGAAGAGTTTAAAGGCGCATTTTATGCGTATGCGCCTGCATCACTTAAAAAGACCATGAAAAATATTACTGGTTTTAGTAGCCGAGACAGAGAGTTGGGCGGGCGATTACAAAGATTTTATCGGGCTTATGCACGTGATGAATCTTGTCGGGACTTATTAAAGGAAAATTGTGCAATTGCTTATTATTATCAAGCATCTATTCGTTACAGAAAAATTATGAGCTCTTATGAACAGCAATTTTCTGATGACGCTAATAAAGCAAATGTTTTAGGTGAGAATGCAGCGAAAGCCTATGCGTTAAATATGATTAAAAATAATCTAGTGGGGCATTTAAGAACCACATTGGTATTTGCATGGCGGGGTGCGTGGCCATGTAATACGGTTGACGGTAGATGGTATAAGTCTTACCGAAAAATTATGCAACCTGCTTGGCAAGAAATTACGCCGTTTTTGGGGCTAATTGCGATGTTTGGTTTATCAATGATTGCGTTTAATAAAAAACATCATGAATTGATTGCGTTGACATGGTTTGGTAGTGCCGCATTTTTACTTTATAGCTTAGCCACGCATTTTATTCCTAGGTACTCGGAAATGATGATACCTATTTGGGTGCTGTGTTTCGTCTATATGATTGTGATGCTAATGAATAAATTTAATTACTTTCTACAACAATTGACTAAGCGCGAAAAGTAAATGAGATTTTTTAATTTTAAATCTGGTTTGGTGAGTTTTACACTGATCGTTTTAACGCTTGCATTTAGCCTTGGTTTATACAGCAAAGTTGCGCCTATTCCCGAGTTTGAGGATTCGCTTGATAACCTGAAAATTGCATTTAATCTTGCAAAGTATCATCATTTTAGCGCCAGCAATATCAATGGAGAGCTGACTACAAAAGAAGGGGATACACTTGCCTTTTTTGCTCCCGACATTCAAAAACCTGTGACTATTGATGAAGCGCAACCCACTGCGCTGCGTGAGCCTCTGCCTATTTTTATTACCAGTTTAATTTTGAAAAAATTAGATTTAATCAAAAAATATCCTAATGCTAACGCATTAAATGCAGGCAAGCCTTTGATGTTAATTAAGTCGCAGAACTTCATTTATCTTTTGTTACTGTTTAGTGGGCTAGCACTGTTATTAGGAAAGTTTATTGAAAAGCCATTCATTAGAGTATTTGCCACCATCGTGTTATTTTTATTGGTTGGCCATCATTTGACGGGTGGTATGTATTTTTTGTTATCCACTGAGCTGTTGGCTTCAGGGTTAATGGTTTGGTGTTGTTATTTTTTAATTCAAGCAATTCAAAAGCAACGTTTTTACGATTGGCTGTTGGCTGGTGTGATGTTTGGCTTATTGGTGCTCACTAAAGCAGCATTCATTTATATTGGCGTTGTGTTTGTTGTCTTGCTTTTTATATATTTTGCTTGTTTACGACAACATCAGCACTTGAAAGGCTTGCTCTGTTTTGTATTAATTGGTGCCATTGTTGTCATGCCTTGGATGGTGAGAAACTATCAACAATTACATTTTTTGGGTGTGAGTGAACGTGCCGCTGATGTGTTGCTTGTAAGAGCAGAAAAAAACTTAATGTCCCCGCTGGAGCGTAAAGGCGCGCTATGTCTATATACGGCAAATGAGACTTTAGGACGTACTTGCTCCAAATACTTTGGATTTATCCGTGATGATTTATCTCCAAGTGGACGTTTAAAAAGAATTTATAGAGGACACAAACAAGATCTGGAAGCTCGAAGCGAAATGAACCCTGCAAAGGCTATTTCATTTTATTACCATGCGACAACCATCGCATATAAAGCGAGGTTTGATGCTTATTTAAAACAGCAAAGCATTATGGCTGCGAATCAGGCGACATCAAAACTTGCGATGCAAACCATTGTTGAACACCCTGTAGATCACCTGATTTCAACAATGTTATTTGCTTGGCGAGGCTTGAATGTTCGGTATGCGGACATTTACACCTATTTTGGCTTTTTTGCTTTAATTGCGATGGGTGGTATCGGTTTGGCAAAACAGCGCCCTCTGTATTTAACGGTTGCTCTTTTGCCAACGTTAGCATTTGCTTTTTACGCTTTTCTCTCTCATTTTATTCCTCGCTATGCAGAACCATTTATTCCATTTTGGATGTTAGCAGTTGTAGTGACATTTTATGGATTATGTAAGTATCTTTTTACACGCATTCACCGTTAGCTAGGTTACCCAAATTCGGTATTATTCAAAAAGTTTTAGTGGATCAGTTCTCTCTCTAAATTTTCGTATTTGGCTTAGCCTAGTTTATTGTTTCGTGAGCCTGAGAAATTTGATCAGCAAGGTTTCTTGTGATTGTTTGAGCTCCGTACTCTGATAAATGATTACCGTCTTTGTATAATAACTTTTGATTATGCATGATTGAACACTCTTTATTTAAATTACATATTTGGTTGAGTGTTGAGTAATAGGTGATGTATGGATGCGTTAATTGTAGTTGTCCCATGACTTTTTCAAACGTAGCATTCTCTTTTTGATACTGCTCAAGATTGATTTTGCAATCTTGTGAAATAGATACTAAAGCACGACGTAAGCATTTCTTAATTTCAACATCGGGGACAGTTTGTACTATATACACTTTTTTACCAGCTTTATTCAGAGTATTAATTGTTTTATTAAGTGTATTTAGCAACAACTTATCTCTAACCAATGTGGGATCTTTGAGGCTACTGAAACGCCCAGTAGTGTCATTCGCATAGTTCTTCCATCGCATAGCAAGCACCACATGCTGTATATCTGGGTTACTTAAAATATAAAGATAAGCATTTTTAATATCTGTGTATTGCGCACAAGATGGTTCTTTCTTTTTTGTCCAATCAACATCTGGCAAATAAGGACAACCAATACGACCAAGATGCAAAAGATTTAAATTCTTTTGAGCAAGGTTATTAGCAAAACCAAAGTATAAGGCTGACGCATGGCTGTCCCCTAAAATAACAGCATCAACTTTATTATAAGGTTTATAACTGATGCATAAGCTGTTTACAAAACCAAGCGCTCTATTGCAGGTTATCCGAACAGAAGTTTCATGTTGGGCTTGTTGATAATAAACAAACCACTTGTTTGCAGCTCTATTTTTAGCACCATTACTAAGCAATATTACAAAGCTGATGCTTGCAACTATAAGCATACTAAATAATAAATACCCCATACGTTTTGAACCTTGCATTACAAAACGTATGGGGTATTCTACGAAAGTATATGTAAGATAAGCCAATAAAAGAGATAAAGTCAAAACCACTACATGCCAAATCCAGGCTTTAAAACCAAAAATACTTAAAAATGCCAATAATGGCCAGTGCCATAAATACAGTGGATAGCTAATTTTTCCAATACCGACTAAAACTGGGTGTTTGAGGATGATATTTTTGTCTGGGAATACCAGCAGTTGATAAATCACACATGCACTAGCTATAGTAGGTAAGAGTGCCCAATATCCTGGATATGCTATGTTGGCAGGTATAAAAATAGCAGACAATAAGATTGCCAGCAATCCCAAGTTACCCAAAATCCCACGACGCAAAAATACTGATGCTTTTACGTTATTCAATTGTGAAAAGTTTTGCTCAACAATCGACAACAATGCACCCGCCAGTAATTGCCATATTCGGCATGTCGGCAAGTAAAAAGCTTTCTCTGCTAATTCATGGACTGCTGTGACATTAAACCAAAATGAAGATAATGTAATAAGTAGCGTTATGCTTAGTAGGCAATAACGCCCTGTGCGAAAAAATAATACTAAACATATTGGCCAAATAATGTAGAACTGCTCCTCAATAGCCAAAGACCATAAATTGAGTAATATTTTATGGCTCGCTGATTGATCAAAATAATTGACCTCATCTAACAAGGTAAAGTTAGTATAAAAAAAAATGCCAGAAAGTATATGCTTTGATAGTTGTAATAGCTCATCTTGAAACAAGGTTAGCCATCCTAAAATTAAGCAAAAAACCATTACTAATAATAGTGCCGGGAAAATCCGAATGATTCTTTTTTTATAAAATTGAATGAAACTAAAATGGCCAGTTTCAAGTTCTGTAAGAATTAAACGACTGATAACAAACCCAGAAATTACAAAAAAAACATCTACGCCAATAAAACCCGCTACTAATATGTTGGGGAAAAAGTGAAATACCACGACCAACAATATCGCTAGAGCTCTTAGTCCGTCAATTTCGGATATAAAATGTTGTTTATGCATCCAGTAGTTGATTCATTCAAATATTGGGGCTGATTAAGAAGGTTGAATTAGAATTATGGTGCCAGGCATGCAAAAAATATACCTTGATTTTTAAATTTAACAAAAATTGGATCAAGTAGCCTAGGCTCTAAATTCAAGTGATCAACGTCTTAAAGATTGATTTAAAGTATTCGAAGTATAAAAATTTTAGTCAATATCAAACGGCGTTTCTATGAAATCATCTAATTTAAAGGATTTAATGGTTGCTCTTTTGCCAACGTTAGCATTTGCTTTTTACGCTTTTCTGTCACACTTTATCCCTCGCTATGCCGATCAATTTATTCCATTTTGGATGTTAGCTGTTGTTGTGACATTGTATGGATTTTGTAAGTATCTTCTTTCACTGTTTCGCCGTTAGCTGAGTTACTCAAACTCGGTATTTCCAAACACATTTTTAGAACGTTATAACCAACCAATTTGGTTGTTAATATCCAATTCAAACCACAAGCATGGTTCTTATAAACCACATTTGTAACAATTTATTTACATAACCCCGTATTTATTTGCACTATCAACGCACATAGCAAGTGGGAACGAAATTTGCAGTGTGTAAAGTGATCTTTGTGATTTCATTTTAAGAAATTTTTTTAATTTCTAAACAGGCGGGGAAAAATGTACGATTTAAAAGAAAAAAGTCTCTCAGAAGAGAATGATTCAAAAGCAGTGATGCAGCGGCTGACTCATACAAAAGTTTTATTGCAATATAGCTGCGCTGCTTACACGCAAGAGGCTTGTACGAAAACCAATATTCAAAAAGTGATTGCTGTTGAATCAAATAAATCATTATCAGATAGTATTTATCAGTCGATTATGCAAAAAGAAAAACTGCATATGGTGTACGCAAATCTGGGTGAGGTTGATGCCTTCGGCCTACCGGTTTCATCAGAAAAATTTAAAAACTTTCATACATTTATGGTGTTGCCATGGGCGCTTGCTGACAAGTACATGCTTTCGCCAGATACCATTTTTATCAATGGTCCGTTCAAAATTGCTTGCTTTCTTTATAGCTTAATTTGCGCACAAGAGGGCACAGTAATTTTATTTAATGATTTCTTTAAAAATCCTGCTTATGAAATGGTGCGTAACTACTGTGCGCTAGAAAAAAGGCATGGTGATATGGCTGAATTTATTGTGCATAAAAATTATGTGCTCAGCGATATTACAGCCCATATCGCGAAGTATTCAGTGATTGCAGACTAACCCTTTTCAATGCCGAGTGTATTAAAAGTATGGATTATTCTTTGGGTTTTTATGAGCGGTTTGGTGGTCGCTTGTACCAAAGAAGAAAGTGGCAGTAAACAGTCTTCTGAATCGATAGAAACAAAAACCACGAATATTTGTGGGGCAGATTGGGTGGGTGATAAAGGCGATTTAATATTTCCAGGCCTTGTCACTTACGAAGAATGTGAAGAACTATGTGAGCCTATTTATGAGCAACTTGTTGAAGAAAACGGATCGGGATATTGCCAGTTTGGGGCAGAGCGAATTTGGGAGTACCCAGAATACCTCAACGAATAGGGTTTTCGCTGAGGTGAATGCTGCGCCCAAGAAGTTGATTATTCAAATCCCATGTTTTAACGAATCGCAAACATTGTCGATTGCGCTTGCCGAACTCCCAAAAACTGTACCGGGGTTTGATGTGGTGGAGTGGTTAATTATTGATGATGGTAGCGCAGATAACACGGCCGAAGTTGCGCGTGCTTGCGGTGTGCATTATGTGATCAAACATACAAAAAATATGGGCTTGGCACAGGCGTTTATGACTGGCATACATGCTTGTTTAGAGCGTGGTGCGGATGTGATTGTTAACACCGATGCGGACAATCAATACAACGCCGGCGATATCCCAAAGCTGGTTATGCCCATTTTAGATAAACAGGCAGATATCGTGATTGGTGCCCGCCCGATTGGCGATATTGCGCATTTTTCTTGGTCTAAAAAACTTTTGCAAAAAATTGGCAGCTGGGCAGTGCGTACAGCTAGTCGCACAAAAATTCCAGACGCCCCCAGTGGCTTTAGGGCGTATTCGCGCCGTGCTGCGCAAAGCATGGTGGTTTTTGGTGAGTACACTTACACCATAGAAACCATCATTCAAGCCGGCCAAAAAAATATGGCTATTATGTCGGTGCCTATCAGTACCAATGCAGATTTACGCCCGTCGCGCTTAGTTAAAAGCATTGCCTCGTACGTGCGTCGTTCAATTGTCACCATGGTGCGCGTTTACGCCATTTATCGGCCGATGCGCTTTTTTGGCATGATTGGCTTCGGCCTATTTTCTGTTGGCATGTTGTTGGGCTTGCGCTTTTTGTACTACTACTTTTTTGGCGATGGCAATGGGCATATTCAATCGGTGATTTTGTCCGCGGTATTTTTGGTCGTTGGTTTTCAAACTATTTTGGTTGCGTTTTTGGCGGACATTCTAGGTGCTAATCGTAAATTGAGTGAAGAAGTGCGTTTATTGCTAATTAACCAACAAAACAAAAGTGAACATTAAATGAAGGTTGTTCAAGGACAAATTGAAGGCGGCATTGAGGTAGGTAATCATTATGATAAATACGGTAGCAAAAATCCGATTGCCCGTTATTTAATGCAAGGATTTACCGATGCACTCGATACGTTAGTCGATATAACTGGCGCGAAGACGATTCATGAAATCGGTTGCGGTGAAGGTCATTGGGCGATGCGTTGGTTAGCTCAAGGTAAAGAAGTCAGAGGCTGTGACTTTTCTAGTATAGCAATTGATCTTGCCAACCAAAATGCAATAGATGCCAAGCTGTCGGTACGTAATACAGATGGACAACCAATTTTTTCACAAAAAAGCATTTACGATTTAACAAGTAAAGATGCCGCACCTTTGGTGGTGTGCTGTGAGGTGTTAGAGCATTTGGAATATCCGGTTGAGGCCTTGAAGAAGCTCACTGAAATTGCCGACCCATGGCTAATTTTAAGTGTGCCTAGAGAACCCATTTGGCGCGCGCTAAATTTGGTACGCGGCAAATATTTCACTGCATTGGGTAACACGCCGGGACATATTCAACATTGGTCAACCACGAGTTTTCTAGAAATGGTCGACGAATATGCTGACATTGTTGAGATCAAAACACCGTTACCTTGGACGATGGTGTTGTGTAAAGTAAAGAATAATAATTAGGTATGGACCGCATGTTTGAAGATTTAATTTTATTGACTAGTCAGTTTAGAAAATATGCCCACTGGATTGGCCATTTACTTGGCATTTTGTGTGTGGGTTTTATTGCACTTAAACTCGTTGAACATATCGAGTTGGTGAATTTACGTGGCTTGATAACACCATACTTGATGCTCAGCATGGTGTTTCTTGGGTTCGCATATGCGGTCAATCTAATTTTGCTTGCCTTTGGTTGGCGCCAACTTGTTTTGGCACAAGAGAGTTATCTGAGCATCAAAGATGCTTTGTATATTTACGGCAAAAGCCAAATCGCAAAATACTTACCTGGCAACATTTTTCATTTAGTTGGGCGTCAGTGGTTGGGTCGCGTGTATGGGCTTTCTCATGCCGTTTTGATTAAGTCTTCACTTTGGGAAATCGGTTTGATTGCAATTGCAGCGGTACTTGTTGGCCTCACCACGCTCGCTAACTTATTTACCACTTTTTCAGCCATGATTTTGTTGATGCTGATTATGGTTGTTGCAATTGCCTATGTTCTAACCGAGTTTTTTAAAACCGGTTATGTAAAGGCATTTTACGCTTATTTAATTTTTCATATTATTGCCGGATTTTTGTTCGCCGTGATGTTAAATTTAATTGACGGTAACGTGTTTGCGCAGCCAGTTTCATTAGCAATTTGCATAAGTGTTTACGTACTCGCGTGGCTCGTCGGCTTTGTCACGCCCGGCGTGCCGGGTGGAGCTGGTGTAAGGGAAATGGTGATACTTTTATTATTGGGTCACGAATACCCTGAGCAGACAATTTTAGTCGCCTTAGTTGCTGGGAGAATCGTCACAACCCTAGGCGATTTATTTTTATTTTTGATGGTTTCATTTAAGAAATCAACCAAAGAGAAGAGTCTCAAACCAAAGCAAAGTATCCCCAATGCACCCTAGAATAAAAACAATATTTTCATTCTCTTTGCCGTTGATCGTATTTTTATTTTTAATTGCAAATACGATAATACAAATTAATCCACTTAATCTATCTGGAGATGGGGAAGATAATTTTAAGTTAAGTTATCACCTCGCGAAAAAAGGCATCATCAGCACTGGTGACATTGATAGATCAGGGCATTTAATTGCATCCAATGCCCGCGAACCTTTACCTATTTTATTGAGTGCTTTTTGGATTCAATCCATTCCTGCTCTCGCAAATGCTTCAAGTGCACAGGATATAACGCTCAGCAAAAAAATCACACTGCTTAAATTACAAAATGTCGTTTACATCGCGGCGTTAATGATAGGCATTTTTTGCTTGTTTTATCAATTACTGCCAAACAAGTTTTCAAGATTTAAAAAAATTACAGTTTCAACAGTAGTCGTTATCTTATGTTATGCCTGCATGCACATTGTATTTGTGAATAACTTAATTACCGAGTTTCACGCGGAATTATTGATTATTTGGTTTTTATGGGCTTGGCTTCGTGCGTGGGAAACCAAACATCATTTTTTTTACGTGCTTGCGGGCTTAATGCTTGGCATGCTTATCCTCACTAAAGCAGCGTTTATGTATATTGGGTTGGTTAGCCTATTGTTTTTTATGGTTTTCTTAGCACTAACAAAATATCGCGCTCGGTTGATTTTGCAACAAAGTCTTATTTTAATAATCGCCGCAATCTGTGTTGTACCATGGTTTATCAGAAACCACATTCACTTTGGCGTTTGGGAGCATACTCAACGAGGCCCCGTTGTTCTGCTTGTGCGCGCATACAAAAACGCCATGACCCGTGAAGAATTTAAAGGTGCTTTTTATGCTTACGCGCCAGCTAGTTTAAAGGTACTCATGAAATCAATCACAGGTTTTAATGCAAAGGACCGCCTTACCGGCGGGCGTTTACAAAGACTCACAAGGTTTCCTGTAGGTGATATTGAGAAAAGAGACGCTGGCGACGAAAAGGGCGCGATTTCTTATTACATGCAAGCAACAACGCATGACCGCAACGTACATCAAACTTTTTATCGTCAAGTGGCTGATCCAATTCAAGCAAGAATACTTGGTGATCAAGCAATTAAACAAGAGGCGTTGCAGAGGATTAAGCAAAATATTCCAGCCCATTTAAAAGCCGCCCTTGTATTCGCGTGGCGTGGTGCATGGCCCTGTAATACTGTGGATGGGCGATGGAAAAACACCTACCCAAAACAACCTATGTGGCAAGAAATATTGCCATTTTTGGGGCTAATCACAATGTTTGGGCTCTTTATTGTTGGTGCATTAAAAAAACAAGTGCCTTATGTCATTCTAAGCCTTTTAGGGGTTAGCACATTTACATTCTATACAATGACGACGCATTTTTTGCCTAGATACAGCGAAATGATGATTTCATATTGGGTAATCTGTTTTGCTTTCTTTGCTGTGAATATTATTTAAGCATTACATAAAAAATGGGGCAGTTATCTAGCACAACCTCAAAACTTAAATTCATCTTGTTATTGATTATAAGATAGGAAAAAAATTGAAAAAATTACTTTTATTCACGTTAAGCGCGATAACGCTTAACGTACTCAGCGGCTGCAGCTCTGCTTTTCCTGAAAAAAGCGCCATTACATCAACGCAAAAAACAAGTGAGCAAGATAAAACTTGCCATGATGTTGTGCAAATGCCTGTGCATCAATCAACACCTTTAGCCAAGAAAACCTACAAAATTATTGGAGAGTAAAAAATGTCAATTCTAAAAAAATTTGTGATTTTAACTATGTTGTTACTAAGCGCTTGCGCCCAACTTAACCATGACTTCCGTTATGTGAACTATTCAAGCGAGGACTTTATTCACAAAAATTATGAGGCCACAGACAGCCTTTCTATTCAACTCAAAGAGCGTAAAGCTGAGAATGAACCGACTGTTTCTCCTGTAATTGTGGTTTCGGTTGTAAACATGAACCAGCTTAATAAAACCTCAGCTTTTGGTCGATTAATCAGTGAGCAGCTTTCTGCACGTATGTCGCAACTTAAATATAACGTGGTTGAACTAAAGCTTCGCAACGATATTTTAGTAAAAAATAATCAAGGCGAATTTTTGCTCACGCGTGAAATTAAAGATATTGCTGATTCGGTCAATGCTCAAGCCGTTTTGGTTGGTACTTACGCCGAAAACACCAACGATGTTTATGTTAATTTAAAGATAGTTCGTCCAAGTAATAACGTCGTGTTGGCAGGTTATAGTTATGCGATTCCGAAAGCGGCCAATATCAAAGGCATGCTCTACGATTAAAACTGTCGAGCCGACAAACTATGATTAACAATTACAAAGCGTTGTTGCACCCCTTGTTTTTGTTTACATTTATACACGCGCTTTTTGTAATTGCAATTCACCAATATCAATATATTGGCACCCAGTCTTTTTTTGAACTATTGGCTTTCCCTTTCAATTTTGTAGTGGGTTGCTTATTCAATATCTATTCTTATGTTTGGTGTCACTCGGCGGTTGGTTGTCAGGTATCGGGGCTTTCAGTTTTTTATTTATCTTTATTAGGGTTTTCAGTTATATCGATTAGCTATTCAGTTGGTGAACCATTGGTGCCGCGCAAGCATGGGTTAGCTTCAGCTTTTTTTGGTATTTTTGTTGCACATGTCGCGGTGAGTGCATCACTAGCGTTTGTTGAAAATCCATCGTGGATTTATCAATACATATTGCTTTTATTTAACAATCTTATTCTCGTATTGATGAGCGCAGTTTACCTATTGTTTTATGTTAAGCGCTTTAAATTTACACGTTTAAAAAATCAAATTGCGTGTTCAGTGTGTGGTTTTTTTACGGGTTTGTTTTTTCAGTTATTGATAGGTTCAGGAATTTTTTTAAAATACTTGCATGAAGACCAGCCGGCAATGCGGTTAATGGTGCTCAACTTTTTATTGCTGACATTTAGTTTAATTATTGCCATTTTCATTACAGGTTTTTTACAAAAATCCTTAAATAAGTCATTCAATCATTCACTTTATTTTTGACTTATACAGGCGAGAGTGAACCATAAAAAAGGGAGAAGTGATGGGTATTGTGCTGGCAATTGTGGTTGTTTTGGTGGTGATTTATGTGATCACGATTTATAACAATCTCGTCTTAATTAAAAATAATGTAGAAAAAGCTTGGGCGAATATTGATGTATTGCTCAAACAACGCAATGACGAATTACCCAAACTTGTGGATACGTGCAAACACTACATGCAACACGAACAAGCCACTTTGGAAAAAGTCATTGCAGCCCGCAATCAGGTGGCGAGCGCACAAAGTTCACATGAAGTTGCCGAAATAGGTAAGGCTGAAACCATGTTGCGCAGTGGTTTAGGGCAACTTTTTGCGTTGGCTGAAAGTTACCCCGAGCTTAAAGCTGATAGCCAATTTGTTTTTCTACAAAATCGCATTACCGCCTTAGAAAATAATATTGCCGACCGGCGCGAGTTTTATAATGAAAGCGTGAATATAAACAACGTCAGAATTGCAGAGTTCCCATCGAATATTATCGCAATTTTATTTGGTTTTTTTGAGGCAGAGTTGCTTAAATTCTCTGAGGAAGAGCTTAAAGATGTAGATATTAGCAAGCAATTTAGCGCTTAGTTTTTCATGAAAGAACTTAAACGCGACTATGTCGATATGCTCGCTAATGCGAGTTATATTGGACTTTTGCTCATTCCATTTTTTGTTGACCATCCAGATGTCTGGTTATACACGCTTTGGGCAATCGCTGGCGTTGCAATTTTGGCTTGGTCTTCATCTATTTTTCGTTACGTCGCCATTTCAAGCCAGCCTGTTTCTAAAATTTCCTCTAGCGCTCAAGGCTATGTTGAGCTAATTGGCAAAGTTAAATTTGCTCAAAACGCGCGCCTACAAAGCCCAAGTGGTGAACCCTGTGTTTGGTATCGTCGAACTCGATATGAGTTAAAGAACAGAAATAACTCAACATCGAGTAACTTCTTTGATTTATTTAAAGATGATTTGAATTTATTTGTATTGCTAGGCTTGGGCGTTGTGGATAATCATTGGTATGAAAAAGAGGTTGAAGAAAGCGAGTTCACTTTTTTAATTGAAGATGGAACAGGGGAGTGCACCATTAAGCCTAAGTATGCAGATTTTTTTACCAAAACAGTTCGGACATATTTTCAAGGAACAGACATCAAGTATGAAGAAGCGCTTTTATTACATGGTGAAAAAGTCTATGTTTTAGGCGATTTTAAGTCTTTTGGGTCATCTCGATCAGTCATTGACGCGGACAAAGAGGCTTTGATTTTATTAGCAGAGTGGAAGATTGAAAAAGAAGCGTTTCATACTAGATTTGATGAAAACAATAATGGAAAAATCGATACAGAGGAATGGGAAAAAGCGCGTCGTACAGCATTAAAAACGGTTAAAGAGCGACATGCGGCGGATACAACTTGGCATGAAATTGCAGCCCCGCGGGACGATCGATTGTTTATAATTTCTACATTTTCTCCTCATGAATTAAAAGGGAGATTTTTAAATTGGTCGTATTTACATATATTTGTGTTATTTTTAGCGTTGATTTTTGCATTTGGATTAAATAGAGAAAATGCGATTGATAACTTAAACATAAATAGTGATTCGTCAACGAACTTCTCGACTAATAAGAATTCGCCTGATACATATGACGGAAGTGAGGATTATCCGTACTTGAATAGTGATAATTCTGAGCTTTGACTATGAGTTATCCTCCCTTTAGTTTAGTTTTTTTGGATGAAATGAGCTCTTGATATGAAAGTTGTAGTCGTTGGTTTAGGGTATGTAGGTGCATCGATAGCTGTATTG